>DATMOC010000001.1:0-2471 GCA_035568415.1 Bryobacteraceae bacterium
TACGATTGCATGTGAGGTGATTGTACCTCACGTATCTCGGGCCGCGATTACACGCCATCCAGAGTCGCAGTTCGGGATCAAATTGACGGAAAACCCAAATCTGAGAGGTGCCACGAGCTCCTGTTATGCAGCATTATCGGCGCTGGATGTTCTGGCGAATCGGATCACGCAGACGCGCAATGGCGGAACAAGATCTAAGCCGGGCGGCGTGAACGAATTGATGAACGCCAGCTGAAGGCGAATGCAGCGAACGCCAGAATCCAAGCCGTCACTCCAACTCCACGGGCGATGCGCATCTCACGTCCACCGTCATAAAACAGTTCGATCGAGCAGCTTCCATTACACTTGGGTTCGATGTAGATCTGTCCGATGCCGTCTTCGCCAACCGGTTTATCCACAGTGTTGACCCGAGCGTGCCAGCCTTGGTGATAGCTGATCTGGATCGAGACGACGTGCTGCGGCGCCAGGATCGCTTGAATCGAGGCGGAATGATTCGTGGTCCAGTGAAAATCCGGTTCGGGCAGCATGGGATTGTCGAGCGCGCCGACGTAATCGCGGAGCGGTTGGACATCGATCCCATTTATGGGAGTTCGCGCCACAAGATCCGGGCGGGTTATGACGCGCGCGAGTGAAGCAGAACGCTGCGGGACCAAGTATACGGCGTCGTCACCGTCCCGCCACAGCTCGCGGAGAACGCCGTCGAACTTTCTGGGATTACGAAAATCGCGGTACGCGTCGGCCGTATTCGGTCCACCAACCGCCACGGCATGGATACCCAGCGCCTTGAGCCACAGCACTGAGATTTCGGCATCATGATCGCCTGCTCCGTCCCCGGAAGTAATGATATAGCGCGCCGTGCGCGCTGCTTGATTCACAATTCCGTTGTCGAATCCGCCGCCGAGTTGGGGTGTATCGGTGAAGGTGTTCATCCAGAACTGAGTGGAGCCTGAAGCGAACACGCGGCGCCCGTCCAGATTCCGGTCGAACCAGACTGCCGTCTTGTATTCGATGGTTTGATGGATGTTGATGGGTGTAAGCAGGTAACGCGCAAACCGGCGGTCCGACTTGGCAGGAATGATCGCGAGCAGAATCGCGATTACGGCGATCGCGGTGCGCACGCGGCGTGGCGCTCGATCGAAGGCAGGTTTGATTGCGAAGACAACCAGCATCGCGAGACCCAATTCCATTTCGAGTTGGTACCGTTCCGGTTGCGGAACGATGTAGACCTTCCACCAGTACGCGGGCAGTACGATGGCCGCCACCAAAAAGGTGAATATCGCGCTGAACCGGATCGGCAGGGATTTTGTTACGTACCTGATCGCCAGAACTAGCGCCAAGCCTACAAGCGCGAGAACCGCTAGGTTCCGAGGCATCCCTGCGTAAACGCCGCCGTAATCTCCCAAATAGGGCGCATTCAAGCGAATGGTTTGGACCGTCGAAGGAGGGATCCAGGGGACAGCCATCCCGTAAGATGCGACCGCGACAGGTAGTACAAACATGCCGGCGCGGAGCTCAGTCGAACACACGTATGCTAGGACCGCTGCGAACAGCGCGACTGCCGCGATCCAATTCGTCAGCACGGTTGCCGCGAACAAGACGGCGCAGATCACAAAATCAGTCGGCCGCCGCCGCGTGATCGCGCGATGGAAATAAAGCACCGCCACTGGAAGTAGCGCGAGCCCTGCCACGTGCGGCCCTTCACCCCACGAGACGAGCGCCTGCAATCGGCGCGGCCGAAGCAGCCCGATTTCATGCCGGATCTCCGAGATTGCGAAAGCAGCCGGGGAGAGCACTGAATAGGTTAATCCGGCGAAGAAGCTGTACGAGCACGAGCCTGACAGCGACGCGCAAAGCAGGAACAATGTAACAGGGCCTATGCAATAGAAAAACGCGGTGATGATGTGATACGAGTGCGCCGGAGCCTGGTGGAAAATGCTCGAACAAAACGCCACGATCCAATGCAGTAGAGGAGGATAACTGTCCTGGTACGGGATTCCGCCGTACCAAAGCGGGAACCACGTGAGATCCGGCGCATGACGGCTGATGTAGTGTGCCAAGCTTATAAACGCGGCCTCGATCGAGCCCATCTGATTTAGGTACTCGATCCACATCAGCTCGCGGCAAACGTAAAGGTTGATGGCGAAGAGTCCAGCGGCGCAAAATACGCGGCGCGCGGTGGGTGAGAAACGCGCGTCAAATGACGGCATCGTGGATCGAAGATAGCATGAAGCTCAACGAGAACGATCGGTCTGGTCTAGGCGCGCCCATCGACTTAAAGGTATTGGGGCGAGGAAGCGTGGTGCGTCAGTCGGTGAACTATGGACTGATGTCGCGCATTATCGGTACTCCGTGCCGACGTCAAGTGTCTGAGGCCCGTTTGTAGACCGGAGAGAAAGCTACGATGCAGCACAGCGCTTAAGGCAGCTAGCTCGCAACACAGTTCGAGGGCTTGTGAATCGAGTTCAACGCCG
>DATMOC010000002.1:0-92821 GCA_035568415.1 Bryobacteraceae bacterium
GAGCGATAGTTTTTCCCTTGACTTACCCCCGTCCCACGCCCTAAGATCCAATCACACAGGTTTTGACGGTTGCGATTCCGTCGAATCTGATTCTCCCATGTACATCACCCTGCTAATACCAGGGCGCGTAAAATGCTCACCTTCGCGGGTGAGCATTTTCGTTTCCGGCGGCGGGTTTTAAGGCCCCTTCCAAGCCATTCCTACGGGCTAGGACAAGCCAGACCCGGCGAGTTGAAGATTGGCGTCCGCCCGAAGAGTCAGGCCCGCGAAATCGCTCCTACTAAGTTTTGGGAAGGCTGCTGCGGCGATCATCGCGGCATTGTCGGTGGACAGGCCAAGGGACGGGAAATAAACGGGATAGGCGGCATGGCTCGCCTGGACCGTGGCCCTCAGGCCGGAATTGCACGCGACTCCACCGGAAATGACCATACTCCTCGCGCCGATTTCTTCTGCGGAGCGAACTGCCCGCCGCAGCAGCTCGTCAATTACGGTTCGCTGAAACGACGCCAGCAGATCGAGTGTGGCGCGTGGCGTCACTCGAAGCCAATCGTCGACGGCCGGCTGATGATTCGTGGCAAGCAGGGCGCGTCGCGCGGCGATTTCTGTTTCCATGTCGTGCGCTTCCACCCAACGAAGCACCGCGGTCTTGATGCCGCTGAAGCTGAAATCGAGCGTGTTGCCTTTCATCTTCGCCAGCGTGAACCGGACCGCATGCGGATCGCCGTGCGGCGCCAGAGCGTCGATTACTGGGCCACCCGGATAGCCGAAACCAAGTAGCTTCGCGACTTTATCGAAAGCTTCGCCTGCCGCGTCGTCGCGAGTCTTGCCGAGAAGACGGTAAACGAATCCTTCGCGGACTTCGTAGAGATGCGTGTGGCCTCCACTGACCACCAGAGCGAGTGCCGGTAGCTCCACTGCATTCTGGCTCACCACCGCGTAGATGTGACCCTCGATGTGGTTCACTGAGATCAACGGGAGCTGTTGCGCCATCGCGAGCGCCTTCGCATAGGTGATCCCCACCAGCAGCGATCCCACCAATCCGGGACCTTGCGTGACCGCGATGGCGGCCAGATCTTCAACCCTCGTCGACGATTCCTCGAGTGCAAGCCGCACCGCGGGAACAATGGCGCGCAGATGCTCGCGCGAGGCGAGTTCGGGAACCACGCCGCCGTACTTGGCATGCGTCGATATTTGAGAAGAGACGATGGAGGACAGAATGAGGGAACCGTCCTCGACCACTGCCGCCGCGGTTTCATCGCACGAGGATTCGATGCCCAGGATGCGCACGCTCTGAGTTTAGCGTTAATAAACGTAACTGAACGTGAATCGCCATAATGGGTGTTGCTTCTTTCTGATTTTGATTACCACCTGCCCGAGGAATTGATCGCGCAGGAACCACTCGCGGAACGCGCCGCGTCGCGGATGCTGGTGATCGACAGAAGCACGGGGACCTTCGAGGACCGTACTTTTCGCGATTTCCCTTCCTACGTGCGCCCCGGCGATTGCCTGGTGCTGAACGATTCGCGCGTGTTTCCGTCGCGGCTCTACGGGCGGCGCGAGCATGGGACCGGAGGACGCGTCGAAATCTTCCTGACCCGCCAAATTGCGGACCTCACCTGGGAGGCGCTGGTGCGGCCGGGCCGGAAGATGCGGACCGGTGAACGCGTCATCATTTCGGACGAGTTGACGGCGGAGATCCTGGGTCGCGGCTCATTCGGCGAACGCCTGGTGCGTCTGCATCCGACCGGAGATTTGTTCGCGGTGCTCGATCGCGTAGGACATGTTCCGTTGCCGCCTTACATCCGGCGTCCCGACACGATCGCCGATCGCGAGCGCTACCAGACGGTCTTCGCCAATGAAAGAGGTTCGGTGGCCGCGCCCACCGCGGGATTGCACTTCACTCCCGAAATTCTGGATGCCTGCCGCGCCGCGGGAGCCGGGATCGCGCGCGTCACTCTGCATGTCGGCCTGGGGACGTTTCAACCGCTGCATAGCGACGCGATCGAAGACGTCAAGCTACATGCCGAATCGTTCCATGTGCCTGAGGAAACGACGCGCGCCATGGATTCCGCAAAGAGGGTGATCGCGGTGGGCACGACCAGCGTCCGCGCCATCGAAACCCCAGAGGGCGGCAGCGAAACGGACCTGTTTATCGCTCCCGGATTTCAATTTCGCCGCACCGGCGCGCTGCTGACGAATTTTCATCTGCCGAAATCGAGTCTGCTGATTTTGGTGTGCGCGTTTGCGGGCCGTGAGCTTACACTGGCGGCTTACCGGCACGCGGTCGCTAAGCGCTATCGCTTTTTCTCCTACGGGGATTGTATGTTGGTTCTTTGACGATGAGTAAAGTTGCCACGCGGCTGATCGCGCCGGTCATTTTCATTTATTTTTTGTATTTCGCAATCCCGGCCCTTCAGGCGAAGTTCGCTCCCGACGACATGATGAATCTGGGAAAGTACTGGATTCAGGGACTCTGGAGCACCTGGTGGGACGACCTGCGGTTCTCGAACGGCCTGCGTCCCATGGGAGCGTTCTTTTACCTCCCCATTTACTACTTTTTCGGACTCAACCCGATTCCGTACCGCATCGCGATTTTCGCGATACTGGCCGCGAATCTTTGCTTCACCTTCAAAATTGCGGAGCGGCTGACTAAGTCGCAAGCGGTGGCGGCGCTGGCTGCCGTGTTGGTTTGCGGGCACGCCAGCATGGTGCCGATCTACTACAACACATCCATGATTTACGATGTGCTGGCGTATTTCTTCACGGCGGCAATGTTATACAGCTACCTTGCATTCCGGCGCGATGGAGAAAATCTGAGATTCGGCCAGGGTTCCTTGGTCGTGCTCCTGTACGTCGCGGCGATCAAGTCGAAAGAGATCGCGGTGGTGGGCGCCGGCTGGATCCTGGCCTACGAGGTGCTCTTCCATTGTCCTCGAAAGCTGCGGATTCCGCTGATCCTGATCGCCATCGCGATTCTTTCCGCCGCTACAACCCTATTGAGCCCACATTCACTTTCAAAGCAAGGAGGCTATCTTCTCGATCTAACGCCGCACCGCTATATCGTCAACCACATTCTGTATGTAAATGATCTGTTGTACTTGCATTTTTTCACCAGCGGACGCCAATTGCTGGTGGCGTGGCTGGCGCTCACCGCGGCCTGTGCGATTGCACGCAAGCGGGAGCTGTGGTGGTGCTGGTTCGCGGTTTCAACCGGGACGCTGCCAGTGGCCTTCACCATTCAGCCTCGCAGCGGAAGCAGTCTGTACGTGCCGCTGCTGGCATTAGCGATTCTGGTGAGCATCTTCACCGTGGGGTTGTTCAAACGTCCAGCCGTACAGTGGAGCGCCGCCGCGGCAGCCGCGTTCCTCTTTACGGTCCAGACCGTCCCACTGTGGCGCCACGACACGCCCACTTATTTCGAGGATCATCGGCTCACTTGGTCCGTGATCTCGCAGTTTCGCGGCCTGCCGCAACGTCCCGCGCCGAACAGCCGCGTCATCGTCCTAAGCAATCCATTCGCCGATTGGGACGTGCTTTTCATTGCCGCGCTTACGTGGCACGACCATTCCATCGACGTCAATCTCGCCAACAAGCTGGATGCTCCGCCGGTCCTCGCGGACTACAATTGGGTCCTGACGTTTGAAGGCGAAGAACTGCAAGTCGTCCGCGCCCGCTGACTTCCTGTGGAAATCGCTGTGGCATAATCAATCATGGAGCTCGGCTTGGAATTTGGACCATAAGTCACGGTTACGAGAGGTCCTTCAAAAGGCCCGTCAGAGAAGTGTCGTCCACCTGCTTCTCGATCAGTCGGCGCTCGCGCTGACCATCGGGATGGGCGGCGCAATTGTGCTCCTGCTCGCCGGAACCCAACTCCTCGATTGGTATTGGGTGGCGCTGCTCACAGCAGTGAGTCTGGGCGTGGGCGTATATAGGCTCCGCCAGACGATTCCTTCCGTTTACAAACTGGCGCAAAGGATCGACCGGCGTCTGTGCCTAGCGGACGCGCTGTCCACCGCGACATATTTCGAATCGGACCCGTCACGCGGCCATGAAGCGATTCGCGAACGCCAGCGGGCGGAAGCCGAATCCATCGCGCGTTCCGTGGACTTAAAAACCGCGCTTCCCTTTGTCAGGCCGCGGTACGTTTATCCGGCGCTGGCGCTGACCGCCGTCGCGCTCGGATTATTCGCGCTGCGTTACGCGGTTACTGGGACCTTAAGCCTTCAGCCGTCGCTGGTGAAGATGGCCTTCGATACGTTCTTCCCGCCCAAAGCCGAAATGGCGAAGCTGGATAAGAAGCGCGATTCGATCAAGTCTCCCATCGATCCGTCCGATCCGGATTCGCCCACCGTACAGAACAACAAAGACAACCCCGATCAGGTGCTGGATTCGAACGAAGCTCCGGACATGAGTAATCCGCAGGCAGGAGACAACTCCAAAGAAGCCGCGCAAAAGGGCCGCCAGGACGAGCAGCAAGCCGACGTCCAGGGAGACAACTCCGAAAAAGGCGACAAGCAATCCAACAGCAACGATGCAAGCGAAGACAACGCCAAGCAGAACAGCAAAGACGGCAAGCAGCAAAGTTCCAAGGAAGGCAAGCAGGGTTCGGAGAATCAGAATTCTTCGCTGATGGACAAGCTGAAAGACGCGATGGCCAACATGATGAACAAGATGAAATCGTCATCCAAGGACGGCCAGCAATCGCAACAACAGAACGCGCAGAACAGCCAGCAGGGTCAGAAAGACAAGTCCAATCAGCAGGGCAAGCAAGGTCAGCAGCAGCAACAGGCGCAGAGTGACGCCCAGAGCGATCAGCAGCAGAGCGACGCGGGGGATAAAAAGCAAACCGCGGACGCGAAGGGCAGCGAGAAATCCTCCGACAAGAACGCATCGCAGGATTCCAAGAGCGGGATCGGCTCGGCGGATGGCGATAAAGCAGCGAAGGAAGCCGAGCAGCTCAAAGCGATGGGCAAGATCAGTGAGATCCTTGGCAAGCGCGCGCAGAACGTCACGGGCGAGGTGATGGTGGAGGTCGGATCGAGCAAGCAGCAGCTCAAGACGCCGTGGGCGCAGAAGCAGGCCGCGCATGCCGAAGCCGGCAGCGAGATTCATCGCGACGAAGTGCCGTTGATGTATCAGCAATTCGTCCAGCAGTATTTCGAAGAAATCCGCAAGGCGCCGGCGGCTCCGAAACCGGCCAAGTCTGCGCCGAAGAGCCAGAACCCAGGCAATTGAAAATTGCCCGCGTTCCGCAATTGTTAGCGCCCGAGAAAAGCTCCCACAAAATCATTTTTGGATCGATCGCTGCAGTCGTGATCGCGGCGCGGTTGTCTCATTCTGCGGTGCTGTGGGCCGACGACAATCTTCCGCTCGCCGCGGCGATGGAAGTATTTCGCGGAAAAGCCCTGTATCGCGATGTCTGGTTCGACAAGCCTCCGCTGGTCGCGTGGACGTACCTGTTGTGGGGCGCGCGGCCGGGCGTTTCGCTGCGGCTGGCGGGAGCGCTGTATATGCTCGCGGTGTGCATTGCGCTATGGCGTTTCGCGCAGCAGCAATGGTCGGACCGGGAGGGACTCTACGCGGCTTCGTTCGCAGCATTCTTTCTGACATTCGGGTTGCCTTCAGCGGTGATTCCGCTCGCGTCGGACATGCTTCTCATTCTTCCGCACGTCGTCGCGATCTATTTCGCGTGGCGCGGGCGGCCATTCTGGAGCGGTGCGGCGGCGGGCATCGGGCTGCTGTGCAGTTCTAAGGCGATCTTCGTTCTCGCGGCGTGCGCGTTGTGGCAATGGCGATCGCTGCCTATGCTTACCGCTGGATTCCTCGCACCCAACGCGGTCGCGCTGGGCTGGATGTGGCTGCCTGGATCGGCCGGGGAATACTACAAGCAGGTTTGGCAATGGGGATCGATCTACGCCGCGAACACCTTCGTCGAGAATCCGCTGGCCGAAGGATTCAAGCGAACCGCGGATTGGCTCGGCTTTCAGGCGGCGCTGGTGGTCGGGGCGATTCTGGCGATCCGGCGGGATCGTGAATGGCGCTGGCTCGCATGGATCGCGCTGGTGTTTGTTGGCGTCGTGCTGGGGCTGCGTTTCTTCCCGCGGTATTATTTTCTTTTGTTGCCGCCCATGATATTCCTTGCAGCGCGAGGTTGGGCCTCGCTGCAGTGGCGATGGAAGCCGGCGCTGCTGATCCTTCTGCTGGCTGTGCCGCTGGCGAGGTTTGCGCCGCGATACGTCACGGTGGCGCGAGGCGAGCCGTGGCGCGATCTCGACATGGATCGCGATAGCCGCGCTGCGGCTGCGAAGCTCCGGCAGCTATCTTCACCCGGCGATACTTTATTCGTCTGGGGATTCCGGCCCGATATTTTCATCGACTCCGGCTTGCCCGCGGGCACGCGATTCCTCGAATCGCAACCCATTTCGGGCGTCCTGGCGGATCGTCATCTTTTCTCGACTACGGCGATCGCTCCGGATTTCGTGGCGCAAAATCGTGATGAAGTACTGCGCTCGCGACCTACGTGGATCGTCGATGGCCTGGGGCCGTACAATCCGGCGCTCGCGCTCGAGAAGCAGCCCTATCTGGTGGATTGGCTCGGTCATTACCAGGAAGTCGCGCGCACCGGCTTTTCGATTCTTTACCGCCTGCGTTAAACTCAGACGATCCGATGCGTTTCGCCTTGTTCGCTCTCCTGAGCCCTGTCTGCTTTCTGCTATCCTGCCGTGCGCCCGGAAAATCGCTCACCGTCGCCGTGAATGCAGGTGTGGAAGGCACGGCCCTAAAGACAGCAGCGAAGGAATGGGGCGCCGCGCACGACGTTCGCGTGGATGTCGTGGAACTGCCCTACGCGAATCTTTTCGAAAAAGAGCAGCTCGACCTGAACAGCCGCACGGGCGCCTACGACGTCATCATGATCGACGATCCGTGGTTCGCCCGCTTGGCTGATGGGCTTGCGCCGCTGCCGCGCGATCCCGACGACGATTTCGTCCCATCGTGCGTTGCCGTGTGCCGTAGCGGCGGAAAGAGTCTGGCGCTCCCGTACGTCGGAAATTCGCAGCTTTTTTTCTATCGCAAAGATATGTTCGCGAAATACAAACTGGACGCGCCCAAAACCTGGGATGACGTGCTCGCGGCCGCGAAGAGAATCGGCGAAGGTGAAAAGATGTTCGGGTACGTGATGCGCGCCGCGCCCGGAAACGCCGTGGTGGCCGATTTCATGCCGCTGCTGTGGGCCTTCGGCGGCGATGTTCTCGATGCATCCGGCAAGCCGGTTTGCGATTCATCGGCGGCCATCGATGCGCTGCGTTTCATGCTGCAGCTCGGAAAATATTCGCCTCCGGGGTACGCCGGATTCAATGCCGACGAAGTTTCCGCACACTTGCTGCAATCGTCGGCGGTCATGAGCATCAACTGGCCCGCCTGGATCGCTGCCATGGACGATCCGTCGAAATCCAAAGTCACCGGCAAGATCGAGTTCACCTCGATGCCCGGTGAACGCGCTCCCGGCGTCGGCGAATTGGGGACGTGGCTGGTCGCGGTACCCACGGCTTCCACTCACGCCGCCGACGCGTTCGACTTCATCTATTGGGCGACTGAAGCTCCCCAGATGAAGCAGGCCGCTTTGCGCGGGAACCCGCCGACGCGGCGCAGCGTATTTCACTCCGCGGACCTGGTGGCGAAGTTCCGGGCATTTCCTGTGCAGCTCGCAGCCCTCGAATCCGCGCGTCCACGCCCACGAACGAAGTTGTGGAACGAGATCGAAAATACATTCGGCATTTATCTCTCGAAGGCCAACGCAGGGGCCATGGATCCGGGCGCGGCCATGCACGCCGCCGCCAATGAGATCGGCCAGATTCTGCTGCGTGGCCAATGAAGACTCGACGCATTCCTGAAGGCTTCTGGTGGACGCTGCCGTCGATCGTCGTGCTGGTCGCGCTTTCGATCTATCCATTGGTATATGCGGTCCGGCTCGCGTTCGGGGATTTGGGAAATTTTACCCGACTCGCCGGCGACCACGTATTCGGAACAGCCGCGCTTCAGACCATCGCATTCACCGCGGTGGCGCTAGCAGCGGAATTCGTGCTCGGACTAGCGCTCGCTCTGCTGGTCGATTCGCTGACGCGCTTCCGATCTTTTTTTCGCGCCGGGCTGCTGGTTCCGATGCTGCTTCCACCGGTGGTCGCCGCCGTCGCCTGGCGGCTCATTTTCAATCCGCAGTTCGGCGTCCTGAATGGCACCCTGCGGCAAATCGGTTTCAACACGGCGGCACTCACCTGGACCAACGGGCAGAATTCGGCACTGCTTTCGGTGATCATCGTCGATATTTGGGAGTGGACGCCGTTTCTGTTTCTGCTGCTCTCCGCGGGACTCCAGGCAATTCCTCCGGAGCCGATTGAAGCCGCGCGCATCGACGGCGCAGGGCCCTGGCGCATTTTCCGCGATGTGACGCTGCCGTTGTTGAAATCTACCATCCTGCTGGCGCTGCTATTGCGTGGGATGGACCTGGTCCGCATTTTCGACCAGATCTTCATCCTGACGCAGGGCGGCCCCGGAACCGCGACTGAAACCGTCAGCCTGTACATCTATCGCACTGCGTTTCGATTCTCGAATTTCGGCTACGCCGCGACGATGTCATTCGTCCTGCTTGCCGCCACCATGCTGTTTTCACGCGGGCTGATGCGCGTCATGAGGGCTCGATGAAGGCCGCAGTCCGCTACATCGCGGCTTCGGCGGCGCTGCTCATCGCGCTCGCGCCGGTGTACTGGCTGTTGACGATTTCACTCAAGCGCGAAGTCGACCAGTTCGCGTATCCTCCGCAATGGATCGGGTTCGCCGCAACGCTCCAGCACTATCGCGACGCGTTCGGCAGCGGCTCGTTCGGCTCGTATTTCGCAAATTCGGTGATCCTTGCCGCGATGTCCACGGCCGCGGCGCTCGCCATCGGCGTGCCCGCGGCCTATGGTCTATCTCGATTCGAGTGGGCCCGTTCGTGGGATCTAAAAATCGGCGACTGGATTCTTTCCACGCGCATGTTGCCGCCCATCGTCACCATCGTTCCGCTGTTCCTCATGTTGCGCGAAGCCCGGCTGCTCAATTCCCTGATCGGCCTCGCCATCGTCTATACCGGATTCAACCTGCCGTTCGTCGTATGGATGATGCGGGGATTTTTCGACGAAATTCCACGTGAGATCGAAGAAGCGGCCATGCTCGATGGTGAATCGCGCGTGGGCTCGCTGCTGCGAATCATCTTGCCATTGGTGAAGCCGGGACTCGCGGCGACCGCCGTATTCTGCCTGGTGGTGGCGTGGAATGAATTTCTGTTCGCACTGATCCTGACGCAAACTGATTCGTCAATGACGCTCCCGGTGGGAATCGCGTCGCGCGTGACGCAGTATGAAATCAAGTGGGGCGCAATGAGCGCGGCCGGAGTGGTCGCAATGTTGCCGGTCCTGGTTTTCGCATCGGCCGCGCAGAAGTATCTGGTTCGCGGATTGTCGCTGGGAGCGGTGAAGGGATGATGGAGATCGATCGTCTGACGAAACGCTTCGGCTCTCGCGAAGCCGTCAGCGCAGTGTCTCTGGCCGCGGCCGACGGCGAGTTCGTTGTTTTGCTCGGTCCCTCGGGCTGTGGAAAATCGACGCTTCTGCGCATGATAGCGGGGCTTGAAAACCCGGATGAAGGCTCCATCAAGCTCGCCGGTCGCGACGTTACGCAAGTGGAAGCGCGCGATCGGGACATCGCCATGGTGTTTCAGAGCTACGCGCTCTATCCGCACATGACCATCGCGCAGAATATCGGTTATCCGTTGCGCGTACGGAAACAATCGGCGCTCGAAATCGAGAAAGAGGTGACCAAAGTCGCCGCACGGCTGGGACTTTCGGGACTGCTCGCGAATCGGCCGCGCCAACTTTCCGGAGGGGAGCGCCAGCGCGTCGCGCTCGCACGCGCCATCATCCGGCGGCCCAAGGCATTCCTCATGGATGAACCGCTCTCCAATCTCGACGCACGCCTGCGCGTCGAAATGCGCGCCGAGTTGAAACATCTGCAACACGAACTTCGCACTATCACCGTCTATGTAACGCACGATCAGGCGGAGGCTATGACACTGGCTCATCGCATCGCCGTGATGTGCGACGGAAAGATCCAGCAGTACGACACGCCTGCGAACGTCTATCATCGCCCCGCCAACACCTTCGTGGCGCAATTCGTGGGAAGCCCGTCCATGAATCTGATTCAGAAGTCCGACGCGATTCTGGGCATACGGCCCGAGGACGTCGAGCTGTCTCTAGACGAGAAACCGGATTGGTCGCCGGCGCGAATCTATGTGACCGAGGAAATGGGCAACGAAACCATCGTGATTCTTGCGGATGGATCCTCACAGCTCACGGCCCGAACCACCGCCGGGTTCCGCGCGGATTTCGATACGCCCGTCTGGTTCCGCTTTCGGCCGGAAAAACTGCATCGCTTCGACCCATCCAGTGGCGCGCGGCTGGCATGCTGAAGCGTGAAAGCTCCACCCCG
The DNA here is from genome assembly GCA_035568415.1 of Bryobacteraceae bacterium. Taxonomy (GTDB): domain Bacteria; phylum Acidobacteriota; class Terriglobia; order Bryobacterales; family Bryobacteraceae; genus Palsa-187. The sequence goes on from DATMOC010000002.1 coordinate 10,522, forward strand.
CTTGCGCTCGGCGTAAAACGGACGCAAAATCGGGAGGAACGATGGCCCACAAAATAGATACCCAGTTGTTTTGGATCGTCATTTTCGCCGTGGTGTTTTGGATCGGCGTCTGGAAGCATGACGTGCTCCTCGACTGGATCCACCGCGCCTCCGTCGCCTTATCGACGGTGCGGTGACTCTCCGCATCGAAACCTGCTAATGTTTCGAGACATGACGGGAATATCAGATCGTCTGTTCCGGCCAACACAAGCGAACAGCATCGAGGAGGCCGGTCTCGCTCCAAACCTGGTGCTCGACCTGGTTCTGAAGCACGCCTATTTCGAAGGCACCGTGACGCTCGCCACGCTGGCTCAACGATTGAAGCTTAGCCCTTCCATCATGCATTCGATGTACCGGCAGCTTCAGAAGGAGCACCTGTGCGAAACGCGTGGAATGGTCGGCGACGACTATGAGATCTACCTGGCGGTCAGAGGCCGGGAGATGGCCGAACTCGCGCTCCGGAAGAGCCACTACGCGGGGCCGGCCCCGGTGCCCTTGGCGGATTATAACCGCGCCGTATTGGCCCAAGCCATGGAAATCCAGATCAACGCCAAGAGCCTGAAATCCGCATTAGGCGATCTGGTTCTTCCGGATGAGGTGATTAAGGAGTTGGGAGCCGCTCTGGTCACGGGCGGCGCCATCGTTTTGTACGGATCGACCGGCAACGGCAAGACCAGCATCGCGGAGCGCCTGCATCGCGTGGCCAACGACCTGATTTATGTCCCCTACGCCGTCGAGGTGGCCGGACAAATCATGAGCGTGTACGATCCGCTGATTCATCTGGCGGAACCGCAGGAAACCCAATTGGAGCACTCGCGTTGGGTGCTGTGCCGCAGGCCGATGGTCAAGGTGGGCGGAGAAATGCGATCGGAAATGCTGGATCCGCGAGTGGACGAAATTACGCGAATCGGCATCGCACCGCTGCAAATGAAGGCCAACAACGGCATTCTGTTGATCGACGATTTCGGACGCCAGCGGATTACGCCCCGCGAATTGCTGAATCGATGGATCGTTCCCTTGGATCGTCACACCGACATCCTCTCGCTATGGTCGGGTGTGAGCTTCGAGATTCCTTTTCAAGTGCGCGTCGTGTTCGCCACCAATCTCGCGCTGAACGATCTGGCCGAGGAGGCGTTCATGCGTCGCCTGAAAAACAAGATCAAAATCGAACCGCTCAGCGAAGCGCTTTTCAGGGAACTGCTACAGCGTGTCGCGGTCGAAAAGGGCGTCCCCTGCAAACCGGCAATGGAAGATTTTATCGTCGCGGAATGCTTGCGCCGATCTCCAGACGGCCTACGGGCGTGCTTTCCCGTCGATCTGATGACGATCATCGCGGGAATGGCGAAGTTCGAGGAACGCGCTCCGATCCTCGAAAAAACCGAATTGGAGCAAGCCTTGAAAATGTATTTCGTGCATTAAAGGAAAGCCGAATCCAGTAACCTATTTGTGCTGTTCAAACCATCCCACGATGTAGGCCACTTTAGTCATGTGGTGGCTGGGCCGCACCGTGATGCCGTGAGGCTCTTCGGGAACGCGAACCAGCATGCTTTCCACACCCAACAGTTTTAACGCCTGGTAATACTGCTCCGAATCGGAAATCGGCGTCCGATAATCCGCTTCGCCCGTCATCACCATGGTGGGAGTTTTTACATTCTTGACTACCGACAGCAGCGAGCGTTTCTCGTAATTCTCGACGTTGTCCCAAGGGAGGCCCGGGAACCAAACCTTCGAGGTCCAGTTGCCGATGTCGGAGGTCAGCACGAAGCTATACCAATTGATCACCGGATACACCGGCGCGGCGGCACGGAAGCGCGTGGTATGACCGATGGTCCAGCAGGTCAGCACGCCTCCGCCGCTGCCACCGGTGACGTACAGGTGATTCGGATCGATGTAGCCTTTCGCGATCACTGCGTCCACACCCGAGTTGAGATCGTAAAAATCGTCGCCGGGATAGGCGTGATGAATCAGATTCCCGAACTCGGCTCCATAGCTGGTGCTACCGCGCGGGTTGGTGTACAGGACCACGTAGTCTTTCGCGGCCATGAGCTGCTTTTCGATGTCGAAGCGGTCGCCGTAGTTCGCGAATGGCCCGCCGTGGATTTCGAGAATCAGCGGATATTTTCGCGCAGGATCGAAGTTCGGCGGCTTGATGATCCAACCTTGGATTTGCCGCTTGTCTTTGGAAGACTCGTAGCGGATCTCCTCCACCTTTCCCAGATCGCGGCCCGCCAGAAGGCCTTCGTTCACATTGGTGATCACTTTGAGGGAAGGGTTGGCGAGCGTCCCGGCCGCGACGTCGCCAGGAAGGTCCGGGCGTCCGTAAGTAGTCGCGAAGTTGCCGTTCTTGGAAATGCTGAGCGCGCTTCCGCCGCCGCCCGCGTTCAGCGTGCTGGCGAGGTTGGCCGTTTGCTTTTTTACGACTCCATCGAGAGAACTGGAGTACAGTCCGGTATTGCCCTGATCGTCCGAAAGGAAATAAACGCTGCGGCCATCGGGAGCCCAACGCGGCTGCTGCACGTCGCGATCCCAACTCACAGTCACCATGCGCGGTTCGCTTCCGTCGCGCTTCATGACATACATTTTGGTGACCTGGTAGCCCTGCAGTTTGTCGTCGAACCCGGTGTAGGCGATCCAGTTCCCGTCGGGTGAAATCGCCGGTTGCCCATCGGGACCGTTGCGATTGGTAAGCGGCTTGACCGCGCCATCGCTGACCCGGAATTCATAAATTTCAGTGTTGCGCGGCTCCAGTTCGTAATTGTCGTGGCGGTTCGCCGACATGATCAGGTACCTTCCATCGGGCGACCATGCCGGTTCGCTCGCGTTGAATCCAAGACCGCCGTGCTGATAATTTCCGTGCGAGATCTGCCGCGCCGCTCCGCCCTCCTTGGCGACGACGAAAACCTGCGTGTATCCCGGCTTTAAATAACCAGCGCCGTTGAAACGATACACCAGCTTATCGATCACCTTCGGCGGGTCGGCCCATTTCGCGCCTTCCGGCGGCCCCGGCACGTCGGCGATCTTCGGCGCGGGCTGCGTGACGTGCGCCACGAAGGAAATCCATTTGCCGTCGGGGGACCAGTTCAAACTTGCCGGAGCCTCCGTGATGCGCGTGACCTGCGCCATCTGTCCCGAGTCGATCCACATTCTCCAGACTTGCGAAGATCCATCGCGATTGGATGTGAACGCGAGTTCCGTCCCGTCCGGCGACCAGCGTGCGTCGGCGTCAGTGAACTTGCCGGTCGTCAGTGGACGATCGCCAGTGCCATCGAAGTTAACCATCCACAAGTTGGAATACCGGCGGTCCGTAGTGATGTCTGCGAAGTTGCGCTGGTAGACGATACGCTTTCCGTCCGGCGAAATCTGCGGCTGCGTTGCCGTTTGAATCTGAAAGATATCGGTGACCGACAGGCGCTCGCCTGCCTGCGTCAGCCCCGCGGAAAGCAGCACCGCTCCAAGTAGAGAGAACTTGTTCATGGCAGGCATTATATCGCTTGAACCGACGGCTGACTCGCGCGCTCCCGGAGTATAATGAACCTCCATGAAACTGTTGTGTTTCGGATTGTTCGCGGTCGCGGGATTCGCCCAGGAGACCGCCACCGAACGGGAGGCCGCGCGCGACGTGGTCCACAAAATGTCGGATCTGGAAAAGTCGCTCGATGTGCCCACCATCGTCGAACGCCTGACGGCTTCCAATCCGGCCCGCGATCAGGTGGCGGCTCGCGCCAAAGAGTTGATGGACAAAGAGCTGCTCGCCATGTCCGACGACATCACGCGGCATCCTGAAATCGGTTTCGAGGAATACAAATCGATCGAAAAGCTGACCGATTACCTCAAGCTGCATGGATTCGAAGTGACCATGGGCGTGGCGAATCTGAAGACGGCGTTTGTCGCGCGCTACAAAGGCAACCGCGGAGCGCCGAACCTGGGCGTGATTCTCGAATATGACGCTTTGCGAGGAACTTCACGCGCGTTTCATGGCGATCAACACAGTTCCCAGGGACCCGTCGGAATGGCTGCCGCAGTCGCCATCGCCGAGGCGCTCGAGAAGACCAAAATGCCCGGCAGCGTGATCGTGATCGGAACACCGGGCGAAGAAATGATGCCGCCGAACGCCAAGACTGACATGTTCAAGGCGGGAGTCTTCAATGGCTTGGACATTCTGGTTCGTAGCCATTCGACCAGCAGCACCTCGCGTCCCGCGCCCGGATTCGGGACCTGCTGTCTGAATATCGACGGCGTGAAATACACCTTCAGCGGCGCGCCCTCGCATCAGATGACGCCCTGGGCTGGACGCAACGCGCTGGAGGCAGTGATCCACTTATTCAACAATATCGACGCCGTGCGCTCCAGCATTCGTCCCGAAGCTCGCATCCAGGGCGTGATTACCGAAGGCGGCGCCGCGCCCAACGTGGTGCCCGACCGCGCGGTCGCCGATTTCTACATTCGCTATCCGGACGAAGTTTATCTCGAACAGGTCCGCGAGTTCGTCGATAACGCCGCGCGCGCAGCCGCTCTTGCTACCGGAACGAAGGTGAAGATCGACAACTACGGACAGGATCGCGACGGAATTTCCACGGCGGCGCTGTCGGAGCTCTCCTTCGCCTATCTGAAAAAATACGGTGCGACGCGCGTTGCCGCAGAGCCCGGCAAACCGCAAGGCTACGAAGAAACCGGCAGCGTCTCGAGCGCGATCCCCGGCATCGGATTCAGCGCCGCCACCTCCACCTTCGCCAATCACACCTACGAAATGGAAGCCGACGCGCTCGCGGAAATCGGCCACCATGGATTCACCGTCGACGCCCAGGCGATGGCGGCCTTGCTTTATGATTTCCTGACGCACCCCGAATATCGCGCGCAAGTGAAGCGTGAATTCGAGGGCATCAAGACGCTGTTCGATGAATATAAGACGTCCCTGCGAAAAGCCTACGTGAAGCCCACCGTGGCGGACCCCAAATGAAACGCGCCCTGTTCCTGCTGCTCACTGGTCTGAGCGTCACCGCGTTGCGCGCCCAGGACGATGCAGCCGCGCAGATCGCACGCATCGAAGGCGCCCAGTCTCCGAATCGTCAGGGACTGGACGGCTTCACCCTGCCAGAGCTGATGCAGCGCTTCCACGTTCCCGGTGTCAGCATCGCGGTGATCCGCGATTCTAAGATCCACTGGGCGAAAGCGTATGGGATCGCCGACGTCGAATCCGGCCGCCCCGTGGAGACAACCACTCTGTTTCAGGCGGCTTCCATTAGCAAGCCAGTTACCGCGATGGCCGCGATGCGGCTGGTCGACGAGCAGCGTCTTGCACTCGATGCCGACATCAACACGATCCTCAAATCGTGGCATGTGCCGCGCAACGGTGTGACGCCGCGTTCGTTGATGAGCCATACCTCGGGCTCAGACGACGGCTTTGGATTTCCGGGATACGATCCTTCCGCGCCGCGGCCCACGCTGGTTCAGATCCTGGATGGGAAGCCGCCCTCGAACGTCGGTCCCGTGCTGTTCGCGCGTCCGCCATATCAAGCCTACAAATACTCGGGGGGCGCGGTGACCATCATGCAGCTCGCGCTGATGGATCTCACCGGGAAGCCGTTCGCGGAATTCATGCGATCCACGGTGCTCGATCCGCTGGGAATGAAGGATAGCTCCTACGAACAGCCGTTACCCCCCGCGCTCGCCAGCCGCGCCGCCCGAGCACATAACGGGCAAGGAAAATCGATGGGCGCTGTGTGGCACGTCTATCCGGAGCAAGCCGCCGCGGGTTTGTGGACCACGCCTGGCGACCTGGCTCGCTTCATCATCGAAGTGCAGCAGGCGGTGCGCGGCCCCAAAGGCGCGGTACTGACGCAAACGGCCGCCAGCGCGATGATCACGCCCATCGGCGTCGGGCCGTTTGGCGTGGGTCTGACCATCGAAAAGCGCGGCGAAGGCTGGTATTTCAGCCACGGCGGCTCCAACTGGGGATTTCGAGGCGACACTCTGGGTCACGTTCGCAAGGGTTATGGCGTAGCGATTCTCACTAATGCCGATAGCGGCAGTCTGCTAATCAACGAAATCGAAGCCCGCGTCGCTGCTGCGTACAATTGGGATTCGCTCGATAAAGCACTCCTGCGCTAAGAAGGCAGTGTGCCGTATTGATTCTCGCGGACGGTGGTGGGTTCATGTAAGGGGCCAACCGGACAGCCCCATGCGTCAGCTTGGGGCTAGCGCGGGCATAACGATAGCCCCCATGGGGCTGAATCGAAGCAGTCGGCGTCTCGTAAATTGACCCACCACTCGCGGACGCCACGGCCCGCGGTTCCTGTTATACTCAGTCACCGACTTCACGGGTGAAGCGGAAAAGCTACACCCTTAATACGACGACTCTCCCGACGACTGGTCGGGATTTCCTTCGGCTCTGCTGTGAGCCGCACCCTGATACGATCACGATGCCTATTTCACATATTCGATGCATTTACCGGCCTACGTACGCGTAGTTGTAGCAAGACACAAAGGAGAGAAAGCATGTCTAAACTGATTGCAACCGGCTCACGAATCGCAGGACTGGTCGTCGCCGCCGCATTGTTTCACCCCTCGCAGGGACAGGCCCAGCAGACGTTGGACCCCGAAACTCAAAACAAGGTATTGAAGGGATTACAGCTCGCTCCAGTCCCACTAAACATGGTGGGAAAGGACCCCGTCTTGGTCGGGCTAGGCAGTTACATTGTGAATGCGGGAAGCGGTTGTAACGACTGCCACTCCGCCGGTCCCCAAACGCAATACATCGGAGGTGGAAACCCGTTTTTCGGCCAGCACCAGACCGTCAACCCGGTGACGTATATGGGCGGCGGCCGGGATTTCGGCGCGTTTCCCGACCCAGCCGGTCCATTCCCGCACATCGTCTCGCGCAATTTGACGCCGGATGGCTCGGGACTACCTGAAGGCGGCAACACGCTCGCGCAGTTTACGCAGATCATGCGAACGGGCGTCGATATGGATCACGTCCACCCGACTTGTTCAGCCGCGCCTAATGGCACTTGCCTTCCGGCTCCCTTCAACGGCGACCTGCTCCAGATCATGCCGTGGCCTGTGTTCCAAAGCTTCACGGACAACGACATCCTTGCCATCTACACCTACCTGAGCGCGCTTCCGTGCATCGAAGGCGGCCCCGGCGAGCCTCCCAACCGCTGCGTAGGCGCCTTCAAAACCGCCGCTGTGGCTGGACCGAAGAACCTGACTGCGACGTCCCGCACGGTTCAATTGGATGGGACGCAGTCCACCAGCGCCGATGGCAAGCCTCTGTCGTTCCTGTGGACCATTCCCCAGGGAAGTCCTTCGGCGGCGATTTCGGGCAGCACTACCGCGACCCCAACCGTGCAGTTAACGGTACGCGGCACATATACCTTCCAACTCACAGTGACGGACTCAACCGGCAAGTCCTCCACGGATTCCGCCACGGTGAATTACTGATAGAGTTCGCGGCTCGGTTTCCGACACTGAGCCGCGACCACAGGGAGCGGTCGATTTAGACGTGTCGCAAGTCTCCGGCTGAGCTGGTTAGCTCTTGGATTTGTGCCTGGCAGCCAACGCCACCAGCGCGATCCCGGCCAGCAACTCAGCGCCAGTTGCGGGTTCTGGAACCGAACTCGTGAACGAAAAATCGACGATATCCTGGTCCTGATAGGAGTTCCGGGTGCCCGCGGTAAATCCTAAGTACGCGCCTCCGCCGTCAGTCAGGTTCAACTCCGTGGCCAGATTCAGCGGAACTGTCAGAATCAGGGTGCCATCCAGAAAAATCGATAGCGTTCCAGGAACGTAATTGACCGTCAGATTTTGCACCATGCCATCGTCCAGAAGCCGGGTGATGTTTCCAGTCATCCCCAAGGTCGGATTCGCCGTACAGTCGCCCTCATGTCCGGGAAGATCCGATCCGATGGTGGCATCGGCAGTGAGCCGGCCGCCTGTGCAGAAATGATGCGGCACATTGAAGTCCGTGCCTCGCGTGTTCACCGAAATATAATTGCCGCTGGGATCGCCATAATAATTCGGGCTGTTGTTCTGGAAGGTATCCAGCATGATGGCGACGCTGTTGAAAATTCCCAGGAATCCCATTCCTCCAGCGCCTTCTCCCAGCGCCGTGTCGCCACGAAAATCGTTTTGAATGAGGAACGCAATTCCGTCGCCGCCACTTCCATCGGCGCCGTCGTGAATCCCCGCCCAATTCCCCATCTGGAAATCGAAGCTCGCGGTGAACGCGTTGGCGACGTTAAGAGTGTTGGTGGTCCAAGCCCCGCCCGCCGGCGGCGGTGCGCTCAGGTTCGGGTCTGTATTGTCCGTAAGCCGGACTACGTTTCCTGTAATGAGCTGCGACGTGCCCACCAGGTTTAACGTATTGAGACCAATGGAGCCGCCGTGGACGAATGGGCTACCCAGAAGCGTGAAGCTGGCTGTAAAGACAAATCTCGCTACGTAGGGTCTTAAAGCTCTCCGACTCATCCGAAACCTCCGACGAAACTAAGTATAACACCCGATTGCGGACCGATTTCGATACTGTCGGGTCGGGTGGTACCACGTAGGAGTGCACGCTGTACCGGCACGAAAAACGCGAAAGTACCAAGCCAAAATCGGAGAAGATTTGCGCTTGGCCGACGTGGCCGCGTCAGTTCGCCAGCAAATATCGAACCGTGCTCTCCATCAGGATTCTGCCTTCCGCGCTTCTGCCGCTCCAGTTTTGCCCGTCGGGACAAGAAGGAAAGGCCGGGAGATTGAACTCTTTCGATACCAGATACTCCGGCGCGAAAGCGTAGTACACGATCAGACCCTGAGCGTGCTGCTCCAGAAGAATCGCCGGCTCGGGATGCGGGAGAGTGGCGGCCTTCAAGACCACAAAGCCCAGCGCACCGGGGAAGTTTTCCGGCCGGTGAATCAGGATGTTGCTCTCGGCGCCATACAAAAGGATGTTGCCTCCGAGCTTGCCTGCAAGCGCGGCAGTCGGCCCGAAATAATTCGTGATCTGAACATCGGTTCCCGCCCCGTTATTTAACGGATTGGAACCGAAAACAGTGCTCAACGGATCGTGCCACAGATCGTGCAGCCCGGAAGTGTGGCCCTCCGCCGGCTTAAGATTGTCTGTCAGCGCCGGATCGGTGGCCGTGCTTTTGTAACCCGCGCCGAAAGTCGCCAGCAGACGTCCGCCCTGACCGACCCAATGTTGAATCGTTTTGTCCTGATCGTCCGACAGGCTGGCCGTATTCGAAAGGATCAGCAGTTTGTACTTGGACAACGTCTGGTCGGTCACGTCCGCGTCGTGGATCAAATCGTACGGAATCGGCGACCCGCTCCCGGGATGCGACAGGACGTAGGTCCAGCCCATGAAGTAGCGCTGATATTCATCGGCCCCCAGAAAGAAGCTCACGGGTGGCGAGCAATTCCGGTAATGCGCCTGGAAGAATGCACGCGTGTTGATGCTGGAATCGAGAATCGCTACTTCGGCGCCGCGCAGAGCTCCGCATTCGATGCCAGCCGCCAGCACGGCGACTGCGAAGGAAATGTTGAATTTCACTGGATCCCCCTCAGAATTCGAAGAACAAATTGCTTCCACCGCCCACGCGGCGGTATGTACCTAGCAGGTCCTGATACTCGAAATTAAACACCACACCGACGTGACGCGAGAGCCATTTGCGATAGAACGCCTGGAAATTGTAACCGTTGAGCCTTACATTGAAGGGCACCTGCCCGGCGAATTGATACAACTGGTGGCCTCCGCCGGCCGTGACGCCCGTCCAGGACTTTCCTTCTTTGCCATATTGCACCGAAACCAGACCGGATGCCGAGTACAGATCCCCCGGCTGGTTGCGATTCACAAACGCATCCCCTTCGATCACCAGCTTGCGATGATACCAGATCGCTCCCGCGTTGAAGATCTCGCCATGTCCGGGCGCGCCCAGGTTGAAATGCGTGTAGCCGACGCCCAGCACCAGGTTTCGTGACGGCGGCAGTTTCCAATTGGCCTTGACGTCGTAGCGGAACCTCGGAAAGTAGATCGCGACCGGATTGTTCTGTGGAGCTATGCTGAAGCCTTGCGTGGTATAGAACGACTTGCTCCAGTTCAGGTAGGAGAAGAATCCATAATTCTGTTGCGTGCCGCCGGGCCGGGTTTGCGAATCGAAGAAAAACTCCGGAATGAAGATTGGATTGGACCGAATCCAGAGCAGGCCCTGCCCGCCGCGCCAGTCGCCGTAACCCTGCGTGACGTGACTTCCGTATCCGCCCAACTCCAGACGATAAGGCAACTGCGTGGACGTGTCTGGTTGCACGTCGGGCGCCGGAGGCGGTGTCTGGGCCAGACACACGGCGGCGAACAGCCAGTATCCGCATGAGATCTGGGACGCCTTCACGACGTATGCACCTGGTCCACGGCAGACCCGTCGTCCTGGATGCGACGCTGATCTCTCCAGGCTTGCGCGGCCGCCGCATCGATGACCACGGCCCGGGCGCCCGAAGCGATTTTCCCTTTTAGCGCAACGTCGGTCTCCAAGCTCAATTCTTCCCCCGCGTACGCCGCGACCATTCCGTCGACGCGGAACCCGCGCGTCCCCCGGCTCAGCAGAAGTGTCTTTTCCGCATGAACCAGTCCGGAGAACCGGCAGCCGGGCCCCAGGAAGATGTGCCCATCAGCCACCAGATTTCCGCGGATCACACAAGACGGCCCCAGAAAAATGGATCCGCCGGCCTTGACGTCGAACTCCAGGACGGTTCCCTCCGGGAAATAGCAATCTCCGGCGACAGCCAGCTTCCTCCTCAGCCGCACCGGGACGGGTGGCCGAACCTCACCTTTGTACAGCCACGTATCCCCACCCAGTTGAACAAACCGCTTGGCGTTCAACTTTGCCGCAGCCAGGCTTTCTTCGACGGCCTCCGAACCGTCCGGAAAAGCGATCTCCAACAAATCCCGCGACGCAGGGTCTTCGCCCGGAAGTTTCGAATCCCATTCAGCCGTCACAATCTGGGGAGCGGAAGCCGAAGGAATCTCGACACCCAACCCCAACCGGATTCTGGTGAGCGAAGTGACGCGCGACCCCACGTGACATCCCGCGCTCAGGGTCAGCTCTCCATTGCTGTCCACCCATCGCGCGACGCTGACTTTTTCTCCTAACATCAGGTCGCCGTCCGCAGCCATCGATTGCAGCCGCGACTCAGAACCGATATTCGAATTCCCATGAACCAGGACTTCGCGCGTCAAACTGCAGCCCTGCCCGCAGGAGAAGTTCTGCTCCAGCACCAGGATGTCGTCGCACGTAGCGTGGTCGGCCAGATCCATGCCAGCCAGCGTGCGGATTCTCTCGTGCCCCTTCATGATTACAGGCCCGAACTCCCTGTCTTGTGAGACCGGAAGCTGCAACCAGTCCTTGACTTTCATGCGGAATGATTGCGCCATGTAATTCTCTGTGCGCACGTAATTGACGTCGATTTCCCCGGCCTGCTCACCCTTCAGCCGGTTCCATTGCCGATGACCCAGATAAAACTGGAGGTACATCAGCAGACCGAACGCTGCCGCAAAAAGAAGAAAGCGCCAGGCGATGAAATCAAACATTCGTGGTCCTGCAGGTATACAATCCGTTGGCTCCCTGGCTGTACAGTCCGTTAGGAGCTCCATTGCCGTTGGCGAACCCTTTTCCGTTGCCGTTTTCCCGGTAACGCCGGGTCTTCTGCCAGCGCGGCCCGCCGGTTCCCGACAATTTCCCGGTGTAATAACGAAACAGCGCGCGGCAGATCGCACCCGTGCTGGCAAAGAAGTTGAATAGGTTCAGAGGCATCAGCAAGACGCGGCGCGCCGCGCCGTCCAGCAGCGCCGCGACACCCAGCTCGTAAAATGTGGCCTGGTTTCCGAACATCTGGTACCCGGCGAATGTGAGCGCGATCGCCAGTGCCGGTACGTAGTGCGCCTGCGGACTGAAGAACAACACCAGCGATGCCAGCCATCCCAGTACCAGAACCGGGGCCGTCAGATAACACCCTAAAACAAACAGCGCGTCCACTTTTCCGAAGAACGACAGCGCGCTCGAACGGATCACCGACGACTGCAGGCGATGCAGGCAATCCGTATGGCCGGTCGCCCAACGAGCGATTTGGCGCCTGCGCACTTCCCATGTCTCGGGCACCTCTTCGTAACACTCGGCGCGGTTTGCGTAGGCCACTTTCCAGCCGCGAACCACTAACCTGAAGGTCAGATCGGTATCCTCGGTCAGCGACTCGGGATTCCAACCGCCGACCGCGCGTAAAGCGGTCGCGCGTACTCCGCCGACCGTGCCGCCGAACTGTGGAGTCAAACCCATGTTGTAGCGCGCCTGCTGACCCACCTGATATCCCGCGGCTCGCTCCATGCTTAACAGTTCCGTCAGCAAAGTGCGTCCCGTATTGTGCGGGACCACGCGGCCCATCACTGCGCCGATTTGGGGATCGCAGAACGGCGCTACAAGCTGTTTGATCATCGCCCTGCCCGGGAAATAATCGGCGTCGAACAGCAACAGGACTTCACCCGTTGCAAGCGGCGTCGCGAATTGCAAAGCGCCGCCTTTTCCGCCCTCCCCGCTTTCGCGGTGGACCGCCTTGATCACTGGATATTTCGCCGCAAACTCATCGATAATAGCGCCGGTCCTGTCTGAAGAGCGATCGTCGATGGCCAGAATCTCCAGCTTCTCCCAATCGTAATCGCACTCGACCAGTGCCTGGAGGACATCCGCCGCCACGGTCTCCTCATTGTGCATGGCCACCAGAACGGTAGTGCGCGGCAGCATGAAACCGGTGAATTCCATCCACTCCCGCGGATGCTTCAGGAACAGGCGCGACATCGCGAAGACATAATGCCGGATGGCGTAGAGTGTGAGCACCGTCACGGAAAACACCAAACAGATTTTCGCGATTAAGATGACCGCAAGCATCACTGTGTCCTTTTGCCCCAGGAGTGTCGAGCCGCCCACTGGAGCGCCACCGAATAGAAAACCACCAGATAAATCACGTCAGCCAGAAACCCGAAAGCGAACCAAAAGATCGGTGCAAACAAGATTCCGGAATAATGCATGGCCGCGATGCAGAAGGCCAGGCGGATGGCCGACCATGCAATTCCGTAAACCTGCGTCAGGATCGCCCAGCCCACGCCGAACAGGGGCGTCGGCTCGATCAGGACAAACATGCTGGCTGAAAACCAGGGCAGTACCAGCCACACCAGCAGCTCGCTGCGCAGCCACATGGCCGCGAATTCGGTCGAGCCGAATTGGCTGGCTGGATGAAAAATCAGAATCCCCGCCGCCATGGCCAGCAGCGTCATTAGGAAAACCAGAAAGCTGCGCGCAAAAGGGATCCGCCGGTGCAGTTCCAGAAACACCAGCATGGCCACGCTGAATAGAGTCCAGAGCGCGACCGGATGATTGCTGATTTCCTGAACCGCGACCACCGGAACCGGCGCAGCCCCGAAGGGAGCGAACAGTTCGACCGGAGCAACTCCCGTGATCGGGATCCCCGATAATTGTAAAAGCGCCAGACACAGCTGGTTGTGTACTAGCAGTAGTGGTTGTTGAAAGACGGCTATAGCTGCCGTGAGTGCAATTACAGTCAGCGCCGCCAGCACCAGTTTTCCCGTGCCGGCTCGAATCGAACGGATACTGCGGTGCGGGTAGACGAAGCTCCTGCGCATCGCCGGCAAATGGGAGCGCTGGCGTAGCGCCGGAAACAGCGGCTTTTGGACTCTTACAATAACGGTCACTTCTACAACTCGCTTCCTTCACGTTAAGGCGATATCCGGCCAGCGCCAATGTATCCCAAGTACTCATTCGAGGTACTTTTCGAGAAGGCTGCCACGTCGATTGGTACTAGAGCGAATTTCCCATGGTACACCCGTCGGGTTACATCCGCAGGAATGCCCGCGGTCCTAACGGTATTAGGAGCCTGGGTTGATATGAGTGATGAGATGCGGCTGCCTCCGACTAGCCTGGGAGGCATTCTATGACATGGATGTTACAGAATCAAGCTGATCCGAAACGATTCCCACCAGCCGCGCGCAGCCTGCATGGCGCCACGCAACACCGAGTCTGCCGTGCGTGTCACCGACGCGTCGGCGAACGAGATGCGGATCATTCGAGCCTGCGCCGGCATATTACGCTCCTCGAAGAATCCGACGCTGCCAGCATCCGCTTTTGAGTCGTTCCAGCTATCCGCCAATTCATCTTGAAGGTACAAGGCGACCTTCGGACCCATAACTTCGACTGCGACCGCCAGGTCGGCGTTATGGCTCGGAAAAGTGATGGTCTTGATGAAGTGCTTCGCCTCTACGCCGTTAATCACGTTGAAGCGTTCTTCCACGATGCCGCCTGATACCGACCTTAACCGCGCCGCTTCATAATTTCGCGGGTCGCGGGATCGCACGATCACGCCGACCCCGGTCCCCTCCGCTTGCCACTGGAATTCCATACGGCAGTTCGCCATGGAGGAGGACGGCCGATACAGGATCAGTCGCCGCGCAGACTTGGCGCGCGCTGCACCGGGCGCTTGCTGCCGAACCCAGCCTTCGCCGCTCAGCTCTGAGAACGACACCTCGGCCCCGGCGAGCCGCGGACTCATCCGGCCGATGGCCCAGAAAGACACCGCCAGCATCGCCGCAACCAAGCTAAGGATGAAGCGAACCGCTCTCCCCGGCTCTCGCACATGGTCGGTCCGCGAACGACGGCGGGAAAAGCGCCAGTGCGCGTGGCTCGGCGGACGGAGCGATGCTGCATCCGCGGTGGGAGCGTCGGCGCTGGGCAATAGAACCCGGCTCGAAATGCGCCGCGGCCCGGCCATCCTGGGCACCGTCATGCCCCACTTTTCGCCACGTCCGCGCGGAGCGGCCAGGGACACCTGAGGCTCCTGGTCGGCTCGATTCGAAATGCCGCGGTTGGGCGAGTTAGTCAGAATCGCGCACTCCAGAAGGACGCGAGCGTCGATGGGGGATCTTGAGTCTGAACCTTGATTCGGAATGGTTCCGTCGAATACTGCATTCTGTACATCGCGGCGCAGGTAGCGGATGAGCCAGCCAGTCCGTTGCTCCCTTATACCAATTCCGAGCACCTTCGTCAACGAAAAACGTCAGATCCGAGCGCTTCCGCCGCCAATACATAATGATACCGAAATGTTTGATGCGATGTGCGACGATCTGGGAGTGGTGCGCGCTTTTCATTCACGGCGGCTCAACGTCCCGCCAGGCTTCTAAGCGCCAAATGTAACAGCCCCATGCGTCAGCTTGGGGCTACGCGCGCGCATAGCAATAGCTCCAAGCTGACGCATGGGGCTGAACCGAGGCGGGGTTGGAAGTGACGTAATCACCGAAATTCGTCGCTCCGTGCCCATTTGCATGTAGCGTCGGCGCATCGGAAACCGACCCACTACCGACGATCTGGGAACCTGGTAACTCCTCATACCCAGCCTGCCGATCTGAGCGCTTCGCGGAGCATCGGAGCGTCGCCATGATTGCAGACCTCAGCAACCGGTCATGAGCCGAGGTGGTGAAGTCGAACAGCCAAACAAAGCCGGCTATCCGGTGCGCGTTGTTCCTGTCGGCGAGCTCGTTCGTTAACCGCGCTTCGATCTCTTCAGCGGCGATCTCTTAAGATGATGCAGCCGCGCACTACTCTTGCGCGGACGGGGGGCCGGCGCGGACTCGGCCCTGGCTTCTTTGCGGACAACTGGAACTGGCTGAACGGGATAGCGCTCCCGCAGCCACCTTTCGATCACATCCCGCTGAGTCGCCAGTAAAACCCGCTGCCAGCTCACTACACCCGTCCGCTCGCTATACTCCGCCATCAGATAGGAGCCTTCGTTGTAAACGTAGATCAGGTCAGCCGTGGCACGCTTAAACTGAAATCCCGACAGGGTCGTTTGGTGCTTTTGCATCCATTAATAGAATAGCAATGTATCCAAACATACTTCTACTCCCCTGTACTGGGCGCTGGCGGCCCAGGGCAGATCAGGCGGAAGCCGCTTTAGCGTGCTCCTTTACCGCCTTCTCAATGCCAGGACGCGCTTTGGCTAAGTCCTGCGCGTTCATCACCGGGCAAAAGGTCACCTTCGCGTTATAGGCGAGGAAGAACGGCTCGGCAATCCCTGGAATTTGGGAAGTGTCTTTCATGTCGAAAACAATGAATCCTCCGCGTTCACCGCTGGCGCCCGACGTGAAGTAGGCGGCTTCAGGCTTCAGGGCGTCCAGGATCTTTTGGAACGGGGCCCCGAAGGCTCCTGTACGAGCCGCGTTGTTTCCGGCTTCCACGGGAATCGATATCTGCATCATCATTCGCATTTTGCACTCGCCCTCCCCGGGCGCACGGCAATGCTAACACGATGTTGGAACCAATCGCTGTCGCTCATGGCTCGGTTCTGGTCGATTAGGAGGAACGCTTGGCACCGAGCCGCGAGCGCCAGCGACCGGTTCCCGATGTCTTATTAGAGCCGTCTCGATTGCGTGACGCCGCCTAGCCGTCGCGCAGCGTCTCCACCGGATCGAGCGATGCAGCGCGACGCGCCGGCACAATGGTCGCCACCAGAGCAAACGCGGCCAGGATGACACCCGCTCCCAGCAGAATCGCAGGGTTGTACCAACTGATTCCGTACAGCCTGCTTCCCATGACGCGTCCCATCGCAACCGCAAACGGAATCCCCAGCACGAGTCCGATCGCGACCAGCCCATAGGCATTGCGCAGCACCATTGCGACCACCGATCTGCGATCCGCTCCCAGCGCCACGCGAATTCCGATTTCTCTGGTACGCCGCGCCACCGAATACGAAGTGACGCCGTACAACCCGATCGACGCCAGCAGCAGCGCCGTCAAACCGAACAGCGACGTCAACCGCGCGATCAGCGTTTCTTGGCTGAACTGACTCTGCACCTGCGTGTCGAAGGTCTGAATCCGGATTACTGTCAGGTTCGGATCGATCTCCGCAAACGCTCGCCGGATCTCATCCTCCAGCGATTCCGGGCGCACTCCAAAGCGCATCACGATATCGTTTACATACAGCGAGCGCGATTCGAACGCTCTAGTTCCAGCTTCGTCGTAAGGAGTTACCTGGGGACGAGGGATGAAATACATCGGGAAAACCGGCCGGTCCGGCTGGCGATACTTCGCGTCCTCGGCGATCCCGACGATCTCGAATGACTTCGAAAAGGCCGCGCCGACTCCAAAGTGCTTGCCGATCGGATCCTCGTTCGGAAAAAAGCGCCGTGCGAATGCTTCATTGACCACCGCGGCGTGGCGGGTGATGGCCGTGTCGGCTTCGAGAATCGGCCGCCCGCGCAGGATGCGCGTCCCAATCGTTTCGAAATAATCCGGTCCGATGCGATTCCAGGACGTCAGGTTCTGGCCGTCCACCGATGGTGGCGGCTGCCCGTCGATGGTCACGTCCGTCGCCCAGTCCGATCCGCTCATCGGACTGTACAGCGAATAGCTGACGTTCGCCACGCCCGGTAATTGGGCCAGACGCTCCCTGATGTGCCGGTACAGCGGCTCCAACTGATCGATCTTGTATCCCGCCAGATTCGGATCGATTCTCACCGCCACCCGCCCGTCCGCCGCGAATCCGAATCTCTGATGCTCCAGATTCCGCAAACTCTGGGTCAACAATCCCGCCGCCGCCAATAACACCAGAGACAGCGCTGCCTGAATCACCACCAGGCTCCGTTGCGGCAAAGATCCCACGTGTTCCGTCGCGGTTCTGGAACCGCCGCGCAACGCATCCATGGGATCCGCGCGATTCGCAGTCCACGCCGGCGCTACGCCGAACACCAGCCCGGTGATCAACGACACGCCGAACGCGAACGCCAGCACCGCCAGATCGGGCTTAGCGCCGATAGGAACGGAACTTGCGCCCGTGAACACCGCGCTCAACAAGGCGCTGGTGCCGGCGAACGCGATCCCTACCCCCGCGATCCCGCCAATCAGCCCGAGCATGACGCTTTCGGTCAGCGCCTGCCGCACGATTCGCGATCGTGCCGCACCCAGCGCCAGGCTGATCGAAGTTTGCCTCCGCCGCGCCAATCCACGCACCAGCATCAGATTCGCCAGGTTCGCGCACACGATCAGCAGCACGAATCCGGAAATCGCCATCAACAGTTCAAGGCCGGAGGAATACGTGGCGCGCATTACTCCGATGCCGGATCCCCCGGGCCTGAGGTGGAGCTTCTGCTGGGGAATCTGTGCTGCCGCCGTCGGTCCCAAAAGGCCCGATCGATCCGTCAACCATTGCCGCACCTCGACCTGCATCTGTGCACCGATCGTGCGGACGTCGGCACCGGGCTTTATCCGGCCCATCACAAACAACCAATGGAGGTCTGGATTGTTCACCCAGCCGGCGTGATTCACGGCGGGCTCGGACGCAATCGGCAGCCAGAAGTCTGGCGGATTGCCGCGCAGCGTGTCGCCGAAGAATTCCGGTGGCGTGACGCCGACAATGCTCACCGCCGTCCCGTTCATCTGAAAAGTGGCTCCGAGGACGGAGGGATCCAGCGCATACTTCTGCTGCCAAACCCGATAAGTGATCATGGCGACGGGCGCAGCGCTGGGCCGGTCGTCATTTTGGTCGATCGCGCGTCCCGCGAACGCAGGTACGCCGAAGGTCGAAAAATAATTCCCGCTGACGTATTCCGCGATGTACGACTCCGCCGCCTCCGGACTTCCCGCCCGGCGCACGCCGATCCGCCGCGGATCAGCCTGGAAACCTGCCAGTTGCTCGAACCCTTCCGTGTGATCGCGCAGATATTTGTAAAAGTCGACGGAGAAGATATCCCAATCCCCTGCCATCCCGCTGTACACGCGGTGTCTCCCGTCGCCGGCCGTATACAACTGCTCCGGGCGCACCACCGGCAGCGACTTCAGCAGCACCGCGTGAATCAACGTGAAGATCGCTGTGGTCGCGCCGATCCCCAGCGCCAGCGTCAGCACCGCCGTCAGCGTGAACGCCGGCGCGCCCCGGAATTGCCGCAGCGCATAACGAACGTCCTGCCGCAAATGATCGAGCCACGCCCACCGGTTCGCTTCATAGAACGTTTCTTCCTGTCGCATGAGATTTCCTAGATTGAGATGGGCCCGGCGGCCCGCTTCCGCTTCGTCGAAGCCCTCTTCACGCAGCCGGTCGGTTTCCGCCGCAAGATGCGCGCGCAGCTCTGCCGAAAAATCCTCGAGCTTGCGCCGCCGTAACATGGTCAGCTCTCCGTGCTTTCGGGCCCCAGAATGCGCCCGATCGCCGTGGCCAGTGCGCGCCATTGGCTGCTTTCCGCGGCCAGTTGTTTGCGGCCTTTGGGAGTAAGTGTGTAGAACCGCGCCTTGCGATTATTCGAGGAAACGCCCCATTTCGCAGCGATCCAACCCTTCGCTTCCAGCCGCTGGAGCGCCGGATACAAAGCGCCGTGTTCCACCAGCAGCACGTCTTCGGATTGTTGCTGGATGACGCGCGCGATCCCCTGCCCGTGCTCGGGTCCGAAGACCAGCGTCTTCAAAATCAACACGTCCAGCGTGCCTTGCAGCAGAGTGACTCGGGTAGACATCTAACCCAAGTATGCGCGCGCTTGGGTAAAGTGTCAACCCAAAGGAGCCGTTTTACCGTTAGCCCGCCCGCTCGGCGACTAGCATCGATTGCAAAATCTGATCGGAAACTTCCTTGACCGCCCCCGGCGAATGCGCCAGAAACAGCGTGTTGGTCCGGTCGCTCTCGCCGATCGACTTCAATGTGTCGAAATATTGAGTGACCATCACCAGCTGCATGACTTCTCTGGCGGACGCGCCTTCCACCACTTTCTGAAATTGCTCGATCGAAACCTGCAGCCCTTCGATGATCGCTTTCCTCTGGTTCGCGATCCCCTGCCCCTGCAGAGCTTTGCTCTCCGCTTCGGCCTCGGCTTTCTTGACCACCAGGATCTTCTCGGCCTCACCCCTGGCGTTGGCAGCGACCTGTTCGCGCTGCGCCGCGTTGATATCGTTCATGGCCGACTTCACCTTCGCATCCGGGACAATGTCGGTGACCAGCACATTGACGATTTCATATCCGAACCCGGCCATATCCGCGTCCAGTTCCTGCTTCACCGCCAGCGCGATACTCGACTGGCTGGCGAACACTTCATCCAGCGTCATTCCAGGGACGTGTCCCAGGATCACCTGCTCGACGTACGACTTGATCTGCGCTTCCGGATTGGCCAGTTTGTAATAAGCGTCGTATACCTTTTCCGGACGAACCCGGTTCTGGACGGAAATAGGAATGGTGACGAACACGTTGTCTTTGGTCTTCGTCTCCATCGTCAAAGTGATCTGAATCACGCGCAGGCTCACGATGCCGGCCACCGAATCGACAAACGGCCGCTTCCAATTTAATCCTGGCTCGGCGACCCGCAGGAACTTGCCGAACCTTGTGATCACCGCGACTTGGGCCGTGCTTACAGTGAAAAAGCTTCCAAAAATAATTCCCAGCACGACGAAACCAATCAGCACCACTGGAATCAAGTACAAGGTGTCCATGCGTCCTCCGGGTTGGTCGCGTCACGCTGCACTGCGCGAGCCAAGCTCAAAGTATACAGGATGAGGTCCGGCATAAATGAATGTCGATTAGAATGAGCGAACGCCACAAGTTGTTGGACATATTACGCATTTCCGCTTGACAAGGGTGTGGCATCGGATCACACTAGTCGCTGTCTGAGCAATCCTGCTGCACTCGTCAGATCGTCTGGCCTAAGTCAGGCAATCTGAGTTTTTCTATCTCTTCTTCTTAGCCAAACCACAACCGAGGAGGTTGATAATGTTTGCACGTAGTGTATCTATTCATTTGAAGGCCAACAGTTCGGCGGCGTTCACCCAGCAGATTGAGAACGAAACCCTTCCGACGCTTCGCAAGCAAGAGGGCTTTCAAGGCGTACTCACGCTCTTGGGGCTGAGCGGAACCGACGCCATCGCGATTAGCTTCTGGAACAAAAAAGAAAATGCCGACGCTTACGCCCGGACGGGTTATGCAGAAGTTCTTAGAAACCTGAATAAGGTGGTCGAAGGGACTCCCCAGGTTCATACTTACGAAGTTGCTATTTCGACGTTTCAAAAAATCGCCGCAACCGTAGCGGTCTAACTCGAAGCTCACTTGCTCACAGGCTGGGGCGGATCGAATCCGCCCTAAGCCTTGGTTGAGCGCCGTCATCAATTGTGATGCCGCGCGGATTGTAATATAATCCCCTCCAGCAACCAAAGGAGACGCGCAAAATGAGTCTCGCCGGTAAAGCGATGCCCCGAGGCCGGTTCGCTGCAATGCTGACTGCCCTGTTCGCCGTAGCTGGAGCGTTTAACACTGCTCGCGCTCAGGTGACCTTTAACAAGGACATTGCACCCGTCCTCCAGCAGTCCTGCCAGAATTGTCACCGTCCCGGCAACATCGCTCCGATGTCGCTGCTCACCTATAAAGATGCCCGACCTTGGGCTCGCTCGATCAAGCAGCAGGTAGCGCAGCGCAACATGCCTCCCTGGTTCATGGACCGGAATATCGGGATCCGTAGTTTCAAGGACGATGTATCGCTGACCGACGCCCAGATCGCGATGATCACCGCCTGGGTAGATGCCGGCGCGCCTGAAGGCAATGCCGCGGATCTGCCCGCCGCGCGTCACTTTGAGAATCTCGACGAGTGGCACATCGGCAAGCCTGACTTGATCGTATCCATGCCGGTCAAATACCTGGTGAAACCCGCTGCGTCGGACTGGTGGGGAAATTTCACCGCCGATTCGGGCCTCACTGAAGACCGCTATATCCGGGCCGTCGAGACCAAGCCGTCATCCGGTGGCGGGATTCGCGTCGTCCATCACGCGGTGACCAGCATCACATACGAGGACGGCTCGTCCGAGGCCGGCACCCTCAATGAATACGCGGTTGGAAAATACGGCGACATCTATCCGGAAGGGTCCGGCAAATTGATCAAGGCCGGCGCCAAGATTCGGTTCAATATGCATTACCATGCCGTCGGCGAAGTGATCGGCGACCAGACTACCGTCGCGTTCGTGTTCTATCCCAAAGGCTACGTTCCCAAGCACGTGATCAACACAGTGCTTTCGCCCAACAATGACGATCTGGATATTCCCGCGGGTGCCGACAACGTGCGGTCCGACGCGTATTTCAAGTTGGAAAAGCCCGCGCGACTGACAGGCTATCAACCGCATATGCACAATCGTGGAAAGGCCCAGTGCCTGGAAGCGATTTATCCCAACATGACGGTCGAGCAATTGAATTGCGTCAACCGCTACAACTTCGGATGGCAGATCGCGTACAGTTATGCGGATGACGTGACTCCTATTCTTCCAGCCGGCACGATTCTTCACACGACTACCTGGCACGACAATTCGGCGGCGAATCCGTTCAATCCCGATCCTCGAAATTGGGTGGGATTCGGAAATCGAACCACCGACGACATGTCGCGCGCGTGGCTGAATTTCTACTATTTGAGCGACGAGGAATTTCGAGCCGAGACCGCGGCCAGACGGACGAAAGCCGGCGGCGTCAGGAGCGAGCGGTAGCCCGGTCCCATGCCCGTTTCGTTCCAACGGACATTGCTTCCCGCTTCGATCCTCCTGCTTACGGGCTGGGCCGCACCGTCGATGGCGCAGACGCGCTACGCGTCGGGTCAGAACGTGGTCCCCGTTTACGAAGGATGGGAGCGAAATGCCGACGGCTCCTTCAGCATGGCGTTCGGGTACATGAACCGGAATTACGAAGAGCAACTGGATATTCCGGTCGGGTCCAACAACAAGTTCGAGCCCGGTCCGCCCGATCAGGGGCAGCCGGAACATTTCTACCGGCGGCGTCAGCAATTTGTATTTAAAGTCAAAGTGCCGAAGGACTGGGGCGCGAAGGATCTGGTCTGGACCATTTCTTCCGCCGGTCACACCGAAAAAGCGTACGGCACACTACTGCCGTTCCGCGAGCTCGGCAATCTGGTTTATCAGGAAAATCGCGGCGGACCTGGGGAGCTGAATTATCCCGAGGAACCGAATCAGGCTCCGACCATCGAAATGGTTGGTTCGGCGAACAGAACTGTCAAGGTTCAGGAAGCGCTTGCGTTGACCGTTGAGGTGACCGATGACGGGCACCCGAAGCCTCGCGCGCGCAGGGTCGCGGCACCTGCAGCCAGCACCGCGATTCGCGATTCCGACGGCGCCGTGGTCGCCACTGGTCCAGAGCGAACAGGTCCGCCGAGGGAAAATCCGCTCACTCAAGCCGTCGTGAAACTGGATCCTGGAGTCACTTTAGGAGTCACGTGGATTGTCTATCGCTCGGGCCCAGGTGAGGTGACCTTCGATCCGATGCGTATCAAAGTGGTGGATGGAAAAGCGGCGACGAAGGTCAGGTTCAGCAAGGCCGGCACGTACCGATTGCGCGCCTATGCGGACGATGGAGTTTTGATTACGCCTCTGGATGTTACCGTAACCGTTGAGGGATCGAACTGAATGAAGCCGAGAATGACTTGGTATTGCCTTCCAGTATTGTGCTCGCTGCTATCCGGAGGGGCCTACGCGCAAGCTCCGTCCTATGAATTCTTTCGCGATCGCGTGCAGCCGATATTTTTGGCGAAGCGTCCCGGTCACGCGCGTTGCGTCGAGTGTCACGATAACACGGCTCCGCGTCTCCAGGAATTGTCCGCGGGCTCGACCACGTGGAATGAGGAGCAATCGCGCAAGAATTACGACGCATGGGTAAAGCTTGTCGTGCCTGGAGAACCGACTGCCAGCCGGATGCTGATGCACCCGCTTGCGGCCGATGCCGGCGGCGATCCGTTTCATGCCGGCGGGAAACATTTCAAATCGCAGAAAGATCCGGAATGGCTGGTTCTTGCGGCATGGGTTCGGACGGGAACGTCGGCTGCGCCAGCGTCGAAGAGCACCGCGGCTCTCGATTTTCAGTATTACCGCAAGAACGTCGAGCCGATTTTTCTGAAAGATCGCGCGCCCAACGAAGGCACCGGAAATCCCTGCTTTGCTTGCCATACACGTATGGCGTCTCGTATGCGTCTTCAGCCGCTGAAGGAAGGCGGGACGGCGTGGAGCGAGGATCAATCGCGCGCGAATTTCGAAGTCGTGTCGAAGCTGGTCACGCCGGGTGATCCGTCAACCAGTCGCTTGCTGCTCCATCCATTGGCGACCAGCGCGGGTGGCGATCCCACTCATACCGGTGGGAAATTCTGGCCGTCGCGAGATAACGCGGAATGGAAAACGATCTCAGCTTGGGTGCAAGGAGAAAAAGTCCAATGATTCGAAAATATTTGACCATCGGTGCGTTGGCTGCTGCGCTCGCGGGCGCTGCGGCATTGAAAGAACGCGTCATGCAGACCAATGCCGCGGGTGACAACGTCCATGTCATCGACCCGGCGACCAACAAAGTCACCGGCACGATTGAGGGGATCGAAATTCCTCACGGCATCGTGATCGCTCCCGGCGGCGCGCGAATCTATATCACGGAAGAAGCCACGCGCACCATGGACGCCGTCGATAGCAAGACACTGCGCGTGATTAAGAAAGTTCCGTTAAATGGACGGCCTAACAACCTGGCTGTGACCTCGGATGGGCGCAAGGTTTACGTAGGGATCGCCCAGTCTCCGGGCGCGGTGGACGTGATCGACACGGCGACGCTGACCAACATCAAATCGATTCCGGTGCAAGGCGCGATCCATAACGTGTATGTCACTCCGGACAGCAAATATGCGGTCTCCGGATCGGTAGCGACGGGTGTCATCACGGCCATCGACACCGCGACCGACACCGTGAAATGGTCGTGGAAAGAGAACAGCGGGATCCGGCCCATGATTTTCACCACCAACCCCGACGGGTCGACCAAGGAAATGATCTATCAGCTTTCCAATTTCCACGGGTTTGTAGTCGCCGATTTCGCGACGCAAAAAGAAACCCGGCGCGTCACGCAACCGGATGTTCCCGGAAAAGAGCGCGAGACCGATGGCATCCAGGGCGCCCCCGCGCACGGCCTCCTCATCACCAACGATGGAAAAACGCTGTGGACCACCAGTAAGTTTTACGATTACGTAGCGGCCTATTCTCTGCCCGACTACAAGTTAATCAAGATTATTACGGTGGGTTCGCATCCCGAATGGCTGACCGTTCCACCGGATGGAAAGAACATGTACGTCGGCTGTGCCGGTACCGATTCCACGGATGTGATCGATCTTAAGACGATGACGATGATTAAGCGTATCCCTGTAGGGTCTGTGCCGAAGCGCAATACTAGCGGGTTGATTGAGACCAACTGATCCTGAATGTTCGAGGCTAGTGCGTCGGACTGCGGTGATTCGAAACTTGCCGCGGCTCGCAGCGCGGCGTTCCGAGCTTATGGTCGTCGTTTTGAAAAACCCGATGGTTCATCGTTCTCTGCCTAGCTTTGTACTCCTTTGTTGGAACGCGGTTTTGTTCGGAGCGAGTTCGACTTTTTGTCCCGCTTACTTCCACGGCGGCCAAGGTCCTAGCAATCCAGTGCTGACGCTCTTTCCATCTGACGCGCCGAGCCGGACAATTCCGTTATCCGGGCTGCCCAAGAATTTGGGCATCATTGCTTTCGGCCCGGACGGAAGGGCTCTCTACGGTAAGAACCTTGTTGATCCTAGCTGGGAAGATGGCATCACAAAGATTGAGTTCAACCCAGTTCGTCAAAGCGTCGTCTCTGGGTCCAATTGGAATCGGCCCCATTTGGAATCTGACGATCTCCCGGCCCGTCGGGAGCATCTTCATCGCTGGATCTCTTAACAAGGTTGACGCCAGAGTGTGCATGTTCGAGCTGGACTTAGTCGCTGCGAAATTGCGACAATTGCCGGTCACCGCTCCTGTCAATTGCCGAGAAGGGGGAGGGCCCATCTCTCCCGATGGTAAACGCATTATTAGTCACATCGGGAAAGCATTAAGCCTCGTACGCTTGGAAACTGGCGCCGCCCGTGTGATCAAGGGCGTGGATGCTGGAGAGTGGTCGGCCAGTGGTCTTTGGCTCAGCAGCACGACCTGGTCTCCCGATGGACGCTGGATCGCGGTCATTCGGGACGGCCGGATTATTCTCATTGACACCGATGATGCGTCGCGAAGAAAGACTGTTGGCGGCTCAGTTAAAGGTCCCGTGCAGTGGTCTCCGGATTCAAAGTACCTATTGTTCACAAGCTCACAGCTACGATGTGCGCGAGCCCTTTACTTCACTACATTGGAGACGATTGAAGTAGAAACAGGCAAAACGACGGTGATTAATGATTCCCGATGTAGTATCGGCCCTGGAGCAATCGGCTGGGTGAATAGCGAGATCACACAATAGGACGGGAGTACGGGTGTGGTCCGCAAAAACTCGAGAACTAGCGCGTAACAGTCACGATCATATCCGCGAAAGTAAACAACGACCCATCGCACGCCACCGCACGCAACGTATAAATACCCGGCTCCTGGAACGTGGCCTGTGTTACCCATTTCCCATCCGCAGGCGGTTCGGGAATCGTGTACGGAGGCGACCATGCCGAGTTCGCGTACGCGCGGGAATCCATCCATGCTTTCATCTGATCGGGACTGAACGAGACGTTCGACGCCTTGCCGCGGTACACGATCCAGGACACCCACAAACCGGGCCCATCCGCGACCACCACCGATGAGGGAGGTCCAGTCACGGCGGCGCGGACCGCACGTGGCGCTACTGGTTTCGGCGCTTCCGCTTCACTCGGACTCGCGGATCCGGCATGACGCGGCTGCGGTTTGCCATCGCGCCTTGGAGGCAGATTGTCAGGATCGCCGGCCAGCGCGATCAGCGTCAACGCTTCTCCCACCTTTACTATCTTTCGAGCTTCTCCCTGGATCTCGAGTTCGGGCGGGATGTTATATCGAAGTTCGTCGCGCAGGCTGCCGCCATCGCCGCCGATTTCGGTCGAGATGACCTGCTTATCGATCTGGTAATCGGTCTTGAGCGATGCGTAGGCTTTCCGGGTTTTACCGTGGCTGGTGACCGTCCAGATCAGTTCTTTTTCGCCGAATTCCTTCGGCACGCGAATCGTGAACAGAAACGGATTCCGCCGCGGATAAAAATGTGTCGGCTGCCCCTGGTCCGGCGCTCCCGGTTCGAATTTATTGTCCGGACCAACCGGAATATCCATCTGTTCTTCCCAGTTCGGATTCATGTAGCCGAAGTACATCGTGAAGGAGCCATCCTGGTTCGGCATCCATCCTTCATAGGCCGGCTCCAGGCTTTGCCCTTTCGAATACGTGAACCGCATCTGCGCGCCGGCAGGTTGGAGCACACAGAAGGCAACCAGAATCGTACGCAGCATTAGTTTCGTGATCCGCTCGCGCCCGTCGGCACCACCGGCGGCGCCCAGCACAGTGGACAGCCGATATCGTAATCGTTCCGGCTCTTCATTTTTGCCCGCCGCTTGGCCATTTCAGCCTGGAACTGTTCGTCGGTGAGCGAGACGGAATATCCCAAATCGATGAACATGTTCGCGATGGAGCGGCGTCCTCCACCCGCCCAATTCCTGGGATCGGCGGGATTCTTGTTGGCCGCCGTCGTATCCAGGAAACCAACCAGGTGCACGATCGCGCCTTTCGGCAGCAGCGGCGCAACATCGTCTTCGTACTCGTATTGGTGAACCCAGTTGTGATCGTAGCCGACGCAGCTCAGCGTCTGGACGTTGTGCCCCCAAATCGATTCCAGACACATGCGGACGCCCGGCGCGTGCAGATGGGGCTCGAACGCGATGATCTTGGTATTTTCGGTCAGCGTCGCATATGCGTGGAGTTCCTGCTTGGCCTGATTCGGCTCCACGTCGATGTCGATGCCGTTGCCCAGAATCAATCGCGCTCTTTTGTAGATCGGTTGGTAGCCTTCCGGGAAAAACTTAAACCCGAATTCGAGATGCGACTTGGTTGCTCGGCCGTTGGGATGAACGTGGCCCGCGCTCAGCGCCAGGACCGATCCCGCCGCCAACAGTCTGCCCGCTTCGGGCGGAAAGAGATCCGCGTTGCGACCAACTTCGTGAATGGGCCAACTGGTCCCGCCGCCTTCGTTGCCCGGCGCACTGCTGGTGTACGTCATATGGTGGAACACGAATCGTCCACCCACGGTTTTGGTGGGGACGTCTTTCGGGACGTCATTGACTTCCCTGATCTCCAGAGCCTGCACGTACCGGTCTTTCGTCAGGCCGGTTGGAATGGTTCCAAAGTCTCCCCACTGGTCGGGTCCGCTGGCGGGAACCGTGACCTCTTTGGACTTCACGACTAAATCCGGTTCGCCGATGGTCCAGTTGCCCGAATCGTCGAACACCAGCGCCTTCGGCATGTCGGCCGGGTTTCCCCGTAGCGCTCCGCTGTTCACCCACTTCACGATGGTGGCGATCTCTTCGTCCGTCAACGAGGGATCGCCCTTGAATTTCTGAATGCCGATGTTCTTCTCGACAAACCATGGCGGCATGACGCCACTGTGCGGACCGATCGTGGTCCGCTCCTTGATCGAGCGAGCCCAGGGTCTGACCTCTTCATAGATGACCAACGACATCGGCGCGACACCGTTCCGGTGATGACACCCCTGGCAGCCACGCTGCAGGATGGGCGCGATGTCTTTCGCGAAAGTGACGTCGCCTGATTGCGCTCGCAGCGCAAGCGGTGCAAGGACGGCGACCAGCGCGGTTACTGGAGAACCGAAACGACCTCTGGCATTCATGTCGCACCTTCCTGGTGATTTTCGGCCTGTTTGATTTCCTAGTACATTCTACATCCAGGCTGTTCGCACCGGAAGCCTTCGACGCGACAGCCTTGGACCCGGCACCGCGATCATGATACTGTACGGCCCATGAGGTTCTTCGCGCTCCTGTTCCCGCTGGCGGTATCGGCGGCTCCTTCCGGCGAAGCCGTTTATCAGAAGCGCTGCTCCAGTTGTCACGAACAGGTCAATGAGCGCATCCCGCATCGCGAGGCGCTGCAGAAGATGCCATCGGCACGAATTGTCCGGGCGCTCGATTCCGGGGCGATGATGTCCATCGCATTTACGATGAGCCGGGAAGACCGGATGGCCGTGGCTTCGTGGCTGGGCACCAGTGCATCGGTGAGCGGGCCGCCCGCATCGGCTTTCTGCGTCGACCGCAGTGTGAAGCTGGCAGCAACTCCAAAGACCGCGTGGAATGGATGGAGCCCGGATGCGAGCAATGCTCGATTTCAGCCAGGCGACGCCGCCCGATTGAGTATCGATCAGGTGCGTGGGCTCAAGCTGAAATGGGCGTTTGGTTTCGATGGCGATGTGACCGCGTTCGCGCCGCCCACGGTCATCGATGGACAGGTGTTCATCGGAAGCGCCGGCGGATTGGTCCACGCAATGCGCGCCGAAACCGGCTGCCTGCAATGGGTTTTTCAGGCGAATGGACCAGTGCGATCTTCGATTCTAGCGGTGCCTTTGGGCAACCGGCACGCTCTGCTTTTCGGCGATATGACCGGCTGGTTCTATGCGCTTGAAGCGGAAACCGGCAAATTGCTGTGGAAGGTCCAAGTGGAAACGCACGAATCCACGCGACTCTCCGGCGGACCTGCGTCCTACGAAGGGACCGTCTATGTGCCGGTCGCATCGTGGGAGGAAACGCGCTCGGGCGATCCGGATTACGCGTGCTGCACTTTTCGCGGCAGCGTGGTCGCGCTCCGGATCAGCGACGGCAAGCAGTTGTGGAAGACTTACATGACCGATGTTCCCGTCGAGACCGGCAAAAGTAAGCGCGGAACTCCCAATTTCGGTCCTTCCGGAGTAGGAGTCTGGTCCAGACCGACGGTGGACGCCAAGCGCAAACTTCTGTACGTCGCCACGGGAGACAATTATTCAGCGCCGCCGACGGACACCAGCGACGCCATCATCGCGCTCGATATGGTGACCGGAAATATCGTCTGGTCGCGCCAGGTAACTGCCGACGATGTTTTCAGCGTCGCTTGCCTGGCCGGAGGCGCCGGCTGCGGACCGGATTTCGATTTCGGATCTTCGCCGATTCTGACGCATCTGCAGGACGGCCGCGAAATGCTGCTGGCGGGCCAGAAATCGGGGATCGTATGGGCGCTCGATCCCGCGAAAAAAGGGGAGGTTGTGTGGCAGGCGCGCGTGGGCCAAGGCGGCACCAACGGCGGTGTGCAGTGGGGAATGGCTACCGATGGTCAGCGCGTCTTCGCCGCGGTATCGGACGTCAAGCGCGTGCGTCAAACTAATCCGACCGACGCGCGCCGCTCGAGTTTCGATCCGAACGTGGGCGGCGGCCTCACTGCCCTGCGCGTCGCCGACGGAAAACAGGAATGGCGCGTCGCGGCGGTTCCATGTCCCCAGGGAGCGCCCTCCGGTTGCAGTCCGTCGCAGCCGGGCGCGGTAACAGAGATTCCCGGCGTCGTGTTCGCCACTTCCAACGACGGACACATTCGCGCGCACTCCGCCGAAAATGGCGACCTGCTGTGGGACTTCAACACCATGCGCGATTTCGATACGGTGAACGGAGTGAAGGGTCGCGGCGGTTCGATCGACGGGCCTGGCGCCGTGGTGGTGAACGGCATGGTGTTCATTGGCTCCGGCTATCCGCGCAATGGAGGCGTTCCGGGAAACGTGTTGCTGGCGTTCGCGCCGGAGTAGTGTTTACTTGATCCAGATGTTGGTGCTCACGCCGCCGAGTTCGAGAATGATTCGATTGCCGGCGACCGAAACTGTATTCCAGATCGGATCCATCCCCGGCACCAGCATGTCATCGAACTCATAAACGGGCACGGAATCTCCGATGGGACGCTTGGTTCCTGCATCGAGTTTCTGCGCTTCCAGCCACCTCAAGTTCCCGCTGCCTCCGTGCGCCGTCAAAATGTACAACATGTCTCCGTGACCCGACCAGAACGCGAAATGGAATGAATCCGAAACCGGACCGATGGGGATCCACTCGAACGAGCCGAGCAATTTTTCCGGCCACACCGGCGCCACGAACGTCTGCCACCGGTGCTCTCCCATTTTCGCGACGAAGCTAACCCAGCGGCCGTCGGGCGAAAGCTGCGGACCCGAGAGATCGTCCCCCGACCATACAATCCGGTTCACACTGTGCGTCGCGACATCCAGCATGTCCAGATGATGGATCGGCGGCGTGTCGTTCCACAGCAGCAACTTCTTTCGATCCGGCGAAAATCCGCGCGGCATCCCGCAGTTCTCGCACAAGGTCGAGGACCAAAACGGCCACCAGCCTGTCGATCTCATCAATACCTTCAGCCGGTCCTTGGTTCCTTCGCCGTAGGCGTATCGCGAGCCGTCCGGCGCGAGCACGGAAAAGAATCCATCGCGCAGGAGCTTCTCTTTTCCGCCAACTTTTAGAAATAACGAAAAGCGGTCACCCGTTTCGGCGCTAAACAGCAGCTTCGACCCGGCCGCGGATTCCTGGCCTTTGCGAACGGCCGACGATGTAAGCGGCTGGGATGGTCCGGTGGCACGCTCGCCGGTCGAATCGAGCGGAAGCGCCCAGAAATTCATGCCCACCTGGGAGCGCACGAATGCCAGTTTACCGGCCGCGAACGTTGCCCCATGGTCGCCTTCCGCATCGTTGGTAGCACGGACGGCCTTTCCTATAACCTTGCCGTCCGGCCCCATCTGGATTTTCCACAGCGTCAGCGTCTGGCCTTGAAGGCCGCTGAAGACGATCCAGTCTCCCGGAAGCCATGCGTGGCCCTGCACGGAGTTAAACCCCTGCTCATGCAAATCGGCGACGATTGAGGTTTTGTGCGGCTCACTACCAGCGGTTTGCGCGATCCACCATTCCGCTTCGCGATCATCGCGATTTTTCGCCATGACCAGAATTCGTGCGCTGTCGGGCGACCAGACTGGCGCGTAGGAATTGTCGATGGCAGGCAACACCTCCCGTGCGGGACCGCCTCCGAAGTCACGTCGATAGAGTTTGGCGTGCAATCCGTACAGCAGCGTCTTCCCGTCAGGCGAAATTTTCGCGGAATATGCATCCAATATCATCAGCTCAGATGCACCACCGGAAACCGGCACGCGATAGATACCTTCCGGCGTTCGCGACGAAGTAAAGTACACGCTCTTACCGTCAGGGGAAAATTCAGGATCGTAGTTCTTCGACGCATCGTCGGTCAGCCGCAGCGCAGGAGTCGAAGCAGCAGCATCTTCTATGCGCCGAACCCAGACTTGCGGATTAGCGTGCCCGTCAGCGCTGGCCGCGAACGCTACCGCCGCTCCGTCGCGCGAGAGCGCCACCGATTGGGCGATGCCGATCCCACTGGTTACCTGCCGCTCATCGCTCGCCGGAACCGGCCCGGAACACGAAGCTGTTAGGCACGCCGCCATCACCACGACCCATCGCTGCATGATCGCTCTATCGGCTGATCGTGCTCGACGGATCATGGCTTCAATCGTAATAGATCCGCTACGTTTTTTGCGAACAGGAATTACTCCTGCCTCAGTGCCAGAATCGGGTCGACTTGAGTCGCACGCCGGGCGGGAATTAACGCCGCGGCCAGCGCGACCGCGCCTAAAATCATCGCGACCATTACGTAGGTCAGTGGGTCGGTCGATTTTACGCCGAACAAAAGACCGGAGAGAACACGTGTCAGCCCATACGCCGCGGCGACTCCGATGGCGATACCGATCCCAGCCAGCAACATCCCTTGACGGAGGATCAGCTTCATCATTTCTCCGCGGTCCGCCCCCAAGGCCATGCGAATGCCGATCTCCTGCGTGCGCTGCTCGACCGCGTAGGACATCAGGCCATAAATCCCCACCGCCGCCAGCAGCAGCGCGACCGCCGCGAATACAGTGAGAAGCAACATATTGAAATTCTCGCGCGTGGTGGATTCGGCGATCAGTTGTTCCATGCTGCGGATCTTCGATGGCGATAGCTGCGGATCGATTGCATCGAACTCGCGCCGCACCGCCGAAGCGACGGAAAAAGGATCGGTCCTGGTCTTCACCACCCAACTCAACGGCAGCAGGCTGCTGGCGAGTTTAGTGATGCCGTCAGGCGCCTGCGCCTGCGGGATATACATCACCGGAACCATGCCATCGCTCAGCCCGGTTTCAGTGACGCTGCCGACGATGCCCACGATCTGGCGCGGTCCTTCCTCGAAATCCGGACCGAGTCCTCTAGCGATCGTGATCCTCTGTCCAAGCGGATCTGCCTTGGGCCAGTATTTCTTCGCGAACGCTTCATTGATGATGGCCACGTGCTCCGCCTTGCCAGTGTCGCGCGGATCGATGGTTCGGCCGCGCAGAAGCGGAATATGCAGAGCCTCGAAATAGTGTGGCGAAACGAATCGCCATTGCTCGTCGCCTTCCCATTTCCCGTTGACGGCCGGCGCGCGCCCTTCGATGCTGAATGGAAAGTCGATGGTATTTCCCGCCATCGGCAGCACCAGGGCGGCGGCAGCGAACTCGATTCCGGGCAAACCCTCGATGCGCTCACTGGCTTGCCGGACCACGTTCTCTAACTGCGCGGTTACCTTGTAGCGTGCGCTGGAAATCGAAGTCTGCATGGTGAGCACGTTACTGGGATCGAGTCCCGGCTTCACCGATCGCAAGCCGGCGAACGTACGGATCATCAGCATCGCGCCGGTTAGCAAAATGAGAGCCAGCGAAATTTCGCCGATCACCAGCAGCCCGCGAATCCGGTTGTGCTTGAGTCCGGTTCCCGAACGGCTGGTGGATTCCTTTAGCGCCGAATTGACGTCCAGCCGCGATACACGGATGGCAGGAAGGAGTCCGAATAACACGCCGGTGACGAACGTGATCGCAAACAGGAACACGAGGATTCGCCAATCCAGCAGTGTCAACGCCGCCATGGGATGTTCCGGATCGTTGATGCGCGGAATATTTCCCGGACTGAATGCAAGCAGCATCCGGACGCCCGCCGCTCCCAGCGCCAAACCCGCCACGCCGCCGGCCAGAGCCAGCAGCATGCTTTCAGTGAGCAGTTGCCCCACGATTCGTCCGCGGCTCGCTCCCACCGCCGTGCGGATCGCGATTTCCCGGTGCCGCCCCGCCGCGCGCGCCAGCAATAAATTCGCGACATTCGCGCATGCCATCAGCAGAACGAAGCTGACCGCGCCGGCCATGATCAACAGGGGAAGCTTCACGTCACCGCTGATCGCTACACGTAGAGGAACCACCCCTACGCTTTCATTTTTGTC
Source organism: Bryobacteraceae bacterium (assembly GCA_035568415.1). Taxonomy (GTDB): domain Bacteria; phylum Acidobacteriota; class Terriglobia; order Bryobacterales; family Bryobacteraceae; genus Palsa-187. The sequence continues at coordinate 44,724 of DATMOC010000002.1, forward strand.
GGTCGTGTCCGGGTACTGTGCGCGGAAGTGGTCGACGATCACTTTCAACTCGGCTTCGGCGGATTGAATCGATGCTCCAGAGCGCAGGCGCCCGGCGACCGGGTAAATATGACCCTGATTCCTGCTGTTCGGATCGAACTGCTCGGGCAGGTAGACATCGGCCGGCGGATCGGGTTGATACCACTCCGGCAGCACTCCCAGTACCGTGTACGGCTCCGAATTCAAGGTAATCGTTCGGCCCGCGATCCCCCGATCGCCGCCCAGGCGCTCCTTCCACAAGTTGAAAGTCACAACCGCGACCTTGCCGGCGTTAGGCAAATCCTCGGCTTGTGAAAACGTGCGGCCCAGCATCGGTTTCACTCCGAAGACGTCGAAGAATCCCGCCGTCACGTGCACGGCGCTCACTGGATCGGGCCGGTCTCCCGACCCCAGGTTCAAGGTGACGCCGCCGAAATCGTACGCGGCTATCGACTCAAACGCTTTTGCTTCTCGCCAGGCCATGAACTTCGGAATGGAGACTGAGGCCCCACTGCCTCCGGGGAAATGCCGCTGGACGCGCATGATTCGCTCGGAATCGGGAAACGGCAGCGGACGCAGCAGAACGCGATCGACCACTGAAAAGATCGCAGTATTGGCCCCGATTCCCAGCGCCAGCGCGAGTACGGCGACGATCGTAAACCCGGGGCTCTTGATCAGAACCCGAGTGGCATGGCGGATGTCGGAAACCAGGGTTCGCATGAAGCTGTATACGACGTCGAGCGACGAGGGGTTCCAATATCTTCAGGTGGATATAGTACGGATGAGTTTGGTGCGAACGGGGAGGGTCGAACTCCCATGACCTTGCGGCCGCTGGAACCTAAATCCAGTGCGTCTGCCAATTCCGCCACGTTCGCAACTAAGAGCATTATAACTGGAGCCCTCGCCTGCGGAGGTGCGAACCGGGATTCGCTAACGCGGCGCGCGACTCTTATCCACCGGATCGAAGAAGTACACAATCAGGAATTCGTCAGGTGGCCTGAATGTGACCGCCTGAGTTCCATGGACGAGTGGCGGGTTCCCGTTGTCAAACTCGTATATCGATTCCAATTGGAACTTGAAGACGAGCGTGTACGCTAACCCTCGGCATCCCGGATCAACGCGAGTACGGTCGATGGACACCTTGGCTCCCGGAATCAGTATTCGGTGTCCCGTATACTCGACTCTCTCCGGCTTTCCATCTGTCCCGATCGAGAAACTCGCTTTAACAGTTCCCAGTATCCTGGCACGGACCGCTTCAAGTGGATAGGTAGGTTTCCCAAATCCCGATGGCGAGCATTTGTCGGCTTCTCGTTCAACCTGTGCGAAGCAGGGAGACGCCGAGAACAGTGAACACACGATTAGGAATTCTCGCATGACTGCGAACCGCTTACTTCGCTTTACTTAACTTCCGGAAATACTCCGCCACCGCGTCCACATATCCGGGTGGGACCTTGTCCGTGGTCCCGCTGCGGACCTGGTCGCCATCGGCTTGCTCGGCTTGTTTGCGAAGCTGCAGTTCCAGCGCTTCCAGATTCGGCAGCACTTCGCGAGTCAGGCGATTCTGCAATTCCTGCGAGCTGATGTCGCCGACTTGCAGCCGCGAGATTTCACGTTCCACGTCGCCGATCTGCCGCGCGACGTCGGGATTGTCCTTGTACTGCTGGCGCATGTCGTTCAGCGCCCGCCGGGCGTCCTGTACCGCTCGCTGCGGATCCCAGACACCGCCCGCGGGAGTCTCGTAAATCCCCTCAGGCGCGAAACGGCCATATTGATAGTCCCGGCCAAACTGGCCGCCGTATTGGCGATTCCCTCCGCCGTTCGGACTGAACTGGCCGCCGCGCTGGCCAGCCTGCTGTCCACCTTGTTGTTGCCCGCCTTGTTGCTGTCCGCCCTGTTGTTGGCCACCCTGTTGTTGGCCACCCTGTTGTTGGCCGCCTTGTTGTTGACCCGGTTTGTCGCCGCCGGGCTGTTGTCCAGCCATGCGCTGCATCTGAGCGCGCATGCGTTCGAGTTGGGCCAGCGATCGTTCGGCTTCGCTTCCATTCCCCTGCTGCTTGCCTTGACCGAGCGCTTGCTGCGCGGCTTTCAGATCCTGCGCGGCGTTGTCGAGCGCCTGCGTGATAGGAGCTTCGCGCGGCACCATGTACGCGCCCATCCCTTGCCGGATATTGCGAGCCGAGTATTGCATGCGGAGTTTCGCTTCGTTCTGCTGCAGCTCGCTCAATCCGTCGCGGACGCGAGCCGAAGCGCTTTGCTGCGTCCCCGCCATGTCGCGAGCGGCTTTCTGCATGTCTTTTTCAAGCTGCTCGACTTCTTGCGCCATCTTGTCTTTTTCGTCCGCCAACTGCTGGGCTTGTTGACGCGTGGGACCGGATTGCTGCCCCGGTCGCGTGGTGCCGCTCAACTGATCCTGATACGCCTGGCGCAGACGATTGGCGAAGTCTTTCTGCTGCTGCGCGAGCTTGTCGGCGCGATCCGAAAGATCGCCCAACTGCGACGACGCTTCCTGCTTGCGCATGCCGCCCAACTGATCCTGCGCTTCTTTGAGACGCTCTGCCGCGCGGCGCGCGTTCGCTTCGCTCTGTGCCGCACCTTGCTGGCCTTGCTGATTCGCGGATTGCTGCGCGTTGCGCATATCGTCGGTCGCTTGACGAACCGAATCGAGCGCGCGCTGCAAGCGCTGGTCCTGCTGACGCGGCGTCTGCCGCGAACTTTGCGATCCGCTCTGACCCGATTGGCCGGATTGAGATTGAGACTGCTGCCCCTGTTGCGACTGCGAGCTTTGCTGCCCGGATTGCTGCTGCTGGAGCTGTTCCATCTGCTTCTTCAGCTCTTCCGCTTCGCGACGCAACATCTCTTGCTGCCAGCGCTGCTCGAAACTCTGCTTGTTCTTTTGCTGCTGCGCGAGCTCCTGCTGCCGCCGCGCGAGCTGTTCCAGCTTTTGCAGCGCTTCGTCGATATCCTTCTGACGCTGCTCCGCGGTCGAGCCTTGCTGCTGGCCGGTCTCGTATTGATTCTTTTCCGTGTCGAGTTCGAGATCGAACAGGTTGGCCAGATCGCGGCCGGCTCCGCCGCCTCCACCGCCGCCCTGATTTCCGAATGCGACTTGAATATCGCGGAACGTCGCTTCGGCGCGCAGCAGGTGCTGCAACGCTTTCTGTTCGGGCTCCAGCGCGTCTTTCCAGGAAAGCGCTTTGAGCTTGTCGGACGCGGGCTGCATTTCCGCCGCGGCCGCTTCCATGTCCTTCACAAAGGATTGAAATTCCTGATTGGCTCCCGCCAGTTCACGACTGCGCGCGCGCTGGGCGAGCGATAGAGCCTGCTCTTGTAGCTTTTTCTGGACTTCGGAGAGGAACTTGGCATTCTCCGCCGAGTTGAATTTGTCCTTGCCACCGCCGCGAATCTCGTTCCACGTCGCAGCGATGATTTCCTTTTCGCGCTGCGAGATGTTATTTTGCTGATCGCCGCCGCCCCCGCCTCCGCCGCCCGATTGCTGCGATTGCGTGTAGTTCTTTTCATAGGGCTGCGTCTCGATGAACATGATGTCGGTGCGCGAAGTGGTTCGCGCATCTTTCGCGGTCGCATACACCGCGACGACGTCACCCGGCTGCAGCTTGTAATCTTCCAGATACAGAACGGTCTTGCCTTCGGCGTTCTTGACGCCTCTCTGTTTGATCAAGGACTCGACTTTTTCTGCCGTGCCGTTCACCGAATAGTGCAGGTCCATGCCTTCGAGCGCGAAATCGTCATCGGCGGCGACCTCGATGGTCACTTCCTCGATGGGACTGACGCGCGCGTCGGCGCCGGGATGCATGATCTTCACGTTCGGAGCGTTGTCCTGCCGCGCTTCAATGAAATAATCCTCGGACAGGCGGACGCTTTGTCCCTGCTCAGTCGCGGCGAAGTGGAACATGCCGTCCTTTTGGATCGGAATCTTGGCGGTGACGATGTTGTTCGATCCGCCGTCGAGCGTGATCTTCGATCCATCGTCCATTTCGATCGAGCCGTTTTTCAACGGACGATCGGTTTCGATGGTCAATTCCGCGACGGTTCCCGCGACGGCTCGCAGATCGCCGCCCGGATCTTCCACCGAGTCGGCCAAATGCAGCCAGGACGGATAGTGATACGTGACCTTGATCTTTTTGATGGACGGCATATCGACCACGTCCAGCTTGAAGGTCTTCGAATGCAGCCCCGCGGCTTCGACGTAGTATTCGACGGGCTCCGCCAGCGCGGCGAACAGAAATTCGTACGCGGTTCCATTTGCGCGCGGCAACATGGGAGCTTCTTCCCACTTCGAGGCGCTCTTATAGCGCGCGAACATTTTGACTTGCGGGGCTTGAAAGCCCATCAGCGTCGCGGTGACCATCTGATCGGCTTTGCGGCGAACCAGCTTGCTGCCTGGATCGACCAGAATGTCGTAAAAGGCGCCCTTGGTTCCCTTCGGCATTCCGGCCCACAACAGCGATGCGCCATATCCCAAATAGCCTAGCGGTGCGGCGAGAATCAGCCAGGCCAATACCGCGGTCGCCGCTCCAGCGGAGGTTGCGAGCGCGAAGATCGATTTGGGCGGAGCCACGCGGGCGGCTTGGGTTCGTTCGGCAATTTTTTGTGTGTCGGCGGCCAGCAGGTCGAGCATGGCGTCGGCATTTTCGCGGCGCTCGACGAAAGTCAGAAGCCGTTCTTGAAATTCGGGAAAAGTGCGCTCAGCCCGTTTCGCGGTGCGTCGCTGATTCAGACGCATCAGCGGCAACACCAGTGCGAATCCCACCGAAATCGCCAGCGCAATGAACAGGATGACGCGCGCGACGGTCAGGCTGCCGGAGGAGAATGCGAGCGCGTTAGTCACCAGCACCAGCGCAAGCGTGACCCCCAGGGCGACGCCCGCGAAGATGGCGGCTCCTTTCGAAACGGCGAGCCATTTCAGCCGCGTTTCCAGGCCACGAAGGTATTGATTGAGTTGCTCGCGGGTGTTCATGCGGCTTTTCTCCTATCCTTCTCCTCATCGGCGGGCGGGCGAAGATACCCGTTCGCCACCACCGACTCGGCCAGCGCTACACATAACAATAGCAATAATAAGATCGGCCAAAGCCCCCAGGGCTTCTTATCCGATTGATCTGCCGATGTGGACGAGCCCGGCGCGGTTTGGTTACTCTCCCCCGTGGCTTTCCACAAATCCAGGACTTCCTTGGGGATCACTGCCAGATCGGATTCGCGTCGATCGGCGTGGGCCGCGATCAGGCTCTGCCGGCCGCTGGCGGTTTTCAGCTCGAAAAATCCTTCACTCCTGACCGCGAAGTTCTTGGCGGACGCGGCTTCCTCGAGCGACAGCAAACGTTTTCCATCGGGACCGAGCACTTCTGCCGCGGCACCCTTTTCGCCCGTGCGAAGCTCTACATAGGAATCAACGGCGAGGTTCACCGGCTGTTCGGCACCACCACCACCCAGATAGTTCGCCGATTGCTGTACGAACGGTACCCACGCGGCGTGCAACGGCAGATCGTTAGACAACTTGTCAAACGTGGATGCGAAGACCAGGACCTTGCCTTCGCCGATCTGGCGTTCCAAAACCAGCGGAGTGCCATCGTTCAATCGCGCGAGAACTTTCGACTTCGCGGGCGTGACTTTGATGGCTTGATAAAACTTGACGCCTTCAAAGCGTTCGACGCTGCGCATCACCGGATGGCCGGTATCGATTTCGGAGACGGTAAAGAATCGCTCGCCTTCGCGTCCCGCGTAGCTGGACGCCTGTATGGATTCGTCGAGCACCGGAACGCGCGGAAGCGCGGCGGAGGACGGGCCTAGAGCGATGAACACCGATCCACCTCCGCTGACATATTTCTTCAGCGCGTCTTCCAGATCCACGGGCACCGAGCCGAGATCGGAGAGCACTACCATGGCGTAATGCGCTAGCTGCTGATTGGCGGCTTGCTCCGGTCGATTCGATTCCATCACGAAGGCTGCGTCCGGCGACGCATCGAGCGCCGCGCGGAAATACACCTGCGAGATCGGTTTGCGCCCGTCATCGACGAACAATACTTTGCGCGGATCGGTGCGTTCCACCGCGAACGGGAAGTGGTCGTCGGCAGGGAGGACGTCGGCGGATTCGATTTTCACTTCGCCGCGGCTGAATCCGTAGGGTGCGTCGAGTCCCAGAAATTCCACCTGGGCGCGGCCGTTTTCGGGAACGTCGACCGTTTTCGTTTGTAGCGATTTTCCGTTCAACAGCAGCGTCACGACGCGTTTCGCGGCTGGCGCGCTGAATCCGGCGACGATCGCCTGAAGGCGGACCCGTTTCGGATCGTAAACGCGACGCGGGGCAATGACGTTTTCAACGGTCCAGTTCGGCGCGGGCTGCCCGATCTGATGCGTCACCAGAGTGGTTGCCGAATCCAGGCGCAAATCGGCGAATCCGGGCGGCATGGCGGACTTTTGCAGATCGCTGATCAGATCCAGTTCGATGGGCACTTTGACCGATTCGGCGAGCGTTCGGGAAAACCGCGTCAGTTCGCCATACGAGGAACGGCTGTCGCTGGGTTGAATCGAGTTCACTGCGGCGCGGGCTTCGGCAAGATCGGTGGTCGGCTGGGTGAGCGTCTGAACTTGCGAACCGAGCACCAGCACCTGTACCTGGGCGCCCGGCTTGACGCTGTTCAGCACGCTCTGCGCTTCATCTTTCGCCTGTTGCATGCGATTTCCGGCGCGCATGCTGAAGGAATTGTCGACGGCGATCACCGTCATATGATTCCCTGCTCCGGCGGAAGCGGCGCGTCGAATGAACGGATTCGCGAATAGCAGCGCCAGCAAAAGGATCATCAGCGTGCGCAGGATGAACAGCAGAATGTAGTCCAGGCGGCGATGCTTAACGGAGCTGGTCTCGCGCTTTTCAAACAGCATCAGCGACGGGAACATGCGTGGATCGGTTTTATGGCGCTTGAGCAGATGGATCCACAGCGGCAGCCCGACTGCGGCGATTCCGGCGAGAAACCATGGAGCCAGAAAGCCCATCTACATCTTTCCTTTTCGCACCGCGAGGTACTCCCGCAGCGCTTCGTCCAGCGGACGGCTGGTGTCGATCAGAAAATAATCGATTCCGGCGGCGCGTGCGCGTGTTTTCAAATCCTCCATGTGCGCGTCGATCTTGTCGCGGTATTCATTTGAGGTGTAGTCGGGCGAAACTTCCATGGCCTCGCCGGTTTCGAGATCCTGAAGCAGCACTGGATGCCGCAGCTTGGGACGAATCTCTTCGGGATCGAGCATGTGAAACAGGATCAGCTCACAGCCGTGATAGCGCAGCGGCTCGACTGTCTTGATCACGGTTTCAGGATTCTCCCAAAAATCCGAGATAAGCACGACGATTCCGCGGCGGCGCAGGAATTCCTGAAGAACGTGGAAGGGATGCGCATAGTTGGTCCGCGTACCGGCCTGCGCGCCTTCGATCGCATTCAGCACGCGCATCAACTGGCCCTGCCGCGACGATGGCCGGATGTAGTTGCGCACTTCGTCGTCGAACACGATCAAACCCGAAGCATCACGCTGCGTGCTCGCCATGTAGGCCAGGGACGCTGCGAGAAAGCGCGCGTATTCCAGTTTTTCGACTCCATGCGACGTGAACTTCATGGAGCGGCTGGCGTCCAGCAGAATAGTGAGCTGCGAATTGGTTTCGCCGCGATAGCGCTTGAGAAACGCTTTTTCGGTGCGCGCGAAAACGTTCCAATCCACGTGACGTAAATCGTCGCCGGGCGAATACGCGCGGTATTCGGCGAACTCCTGGCTGAATCCGAAATCGGGTGAGCGGTGCAATCCCGCGATGAATCCGTCGACCACGGTTTTCGCCACCAGGTCGAGGCCGGAAATTCCGGCCAGCACGGTCGGATCTAGGAATCGCTGGAGCATCAGGCGCCAAACTCCATTGGCAGGTCGGGGACCTGCCCCACCTTGCCGTGACTCAATTCAGAACGCATTTTCAATCTCTCGGCGCCGGCATGTGCTCCAGTAGCTTTTTCAAAATGTCGTCCTGCGTTAATCGATCCGATTCGGCTTTGAAATTAAGCAGAATGCGATGCCGCAGAATCGGCCGCATCAGCGAGATCACATCGTCATAAGAAACGTGATACCGCTGGTGCATCAGCGCGCGAGCTTTCGAGGCGAGCACCAGGAATTGCGCGGCGCGGACGCTGGCGCCGAAATTCACGTAATTCTTTATGAACTCCGGAGCGGTAGGATCGGTGGCGCGCGTGGCGCGCACCAGATCGACGGCGTAGCGGGCCACGGAATCCGCGATCGGCACCATGCGGACCACTTGCTGGAAATCTAGAATTTCTTCCGCCGTGGTGACCGCTTCCACCTGCGCCTGAGCGGTGGTCGTGGTCAGACCCAGGACCTTCATTTCGTCGGCGGCCGTCAGGTAATCGAGCAGCGTATTAAATATGAAGCGATCCAACTGCGCTTCCGGCAGCGGATAAGTGCCTTCCAGCTCGATGGGGTTCTGCGTGGCCAGCACAAAGAACGGCGGACGGATTTTATAATGATTGCCGCGAACGGTGCACGAAAGCTCCTGCATGGCTTCGAGCAAAGCGGATTGCGTCTTGGGAGGCGTGCGGTTGATTTCATCGGCCAGCAGCACGTTGGCGAAAATCGGACCGGGAACGAAGGTCCACGTCCGGCGGCCAGTTGTGGGATCTTCTTCGATAATATCGGTGCCGGTAATATCGGACGGCATCAGGTCCGGGGTGAACTGAATTCGGCGGAACTCGAGACCGAGCGCCTGGGCCAGCGTCCGCACCAGCAGCGTCTTGGCGGTTCCCGGAAGACCCGTGATCAAACAGTGGCCGCCGACGAACAACGCGATCATCACCTGCTCGATAACTTCATCCTGGCCGACGATCACACGGCGGATCTGATCGAGTATGTTGTCGCGAACTTTTTGAAAGTGCTGGACTCGGGCCTGCAATTCGACCGAGTCGATCGTACTAGCTGTGGTAGTGGACATTTGAACGATTGTCTCTTATTTTTCCTTTGGATTTAATTCGAGCAGGAGTTTCTGAGCGGGTTTGAATCCCGGCGCCACTTCGAGCGCGGAGAGAACCTCATCGCGCGCTTGATCGGTCTTCTTCGCGGCCATGAACGCGCGAGCCAGCTCGTAATGCGCGCCGGCTTGATCGACGGTCCCGCCCGCGAGCACCGCCGCGAATTCCCGCGCCGCGCCGTTCGGATTGTTCAATTCCATGTACAGATCGCCGAGGCGCTTGTGTGCGTCCTCATCTTTGAGATAGATGAGATTCAGCCGCTCCAGCGTTTTCGCAGCGCCGCGCTTGTTGCCCGCATCGGATTGAAGAGTCGCGAGCTGTTTCAAAGTCCCCGGATTTCTGCCGCCGATGCTCGCGTAGCGATCCAGCTCAGCCATGGCTTTGGTTTTATCGTTCTTCGCGACGTAGGCATCCGCCAAAAATTCGTATACGCTGCCTGCTTCCACGTAGTCAGGATAGGCATCGCGAATCGCGGTCCCTTCCTTGATCACATCGTCCCAGTTCTTGGCTTTCGCCTTCTCGGATATGCCGCGAAGCTGCTTTTTCCATTCATCGAAACCGTTGACGGTGACCTTGGTTTGCGCGTCCAGCCAGGCCAGGAACTGGCGATCGAACTCCTCGGGCTTCATCTTGAATTCTTTTTCGATCACCTGCGGCGTGGGCGTCAGCTCGGCAAAATCGTGGATCATCGCCAGCAGTTTGTCGTAACCCCATTTCTCGTCGATGAAGTTGCAAATCTTTCCGGCCTGGAAATACGACACGATGACCTGAGTCGGATACGTGGGATGGATGAAGCCGCGATCGATGTCGGATACGGGCAGCAACTTCTTGTTCTTGATGGCGTTGATCGCTTCCGGATCCAGGCGATCGCCCCAATCGGGATTGCCGTTGCCGGTTTCCTCGTACACTGCGAGCCCCTCGGTGAACCAGCGCGGCACGCGCGACTGCGTCATCGCCAGCACGTACACGTGGCTGAGTTCGTGCCACATGGTGCTGTCCCAATGGAATGTACCCGGTTTGCGGCCTTCCGGCGAATCCATCGCGACCACTTGACCGAACGTCACGCCCAGCGCGCCCAGGCCGGGCATGCCCATGGTGCGGACGGCGAAATCTTCGTGATCGGGATACACCTCCACCTGCACCGGCCCTTTGAGTTTGTAGTGATATTTCTTTTCGTACGTCGCGATGGCGCGGTCCAACTCAGATTGGAAATAAGGACGAAGAAGCGCGGCTTCCTTTTTGTGGAGCCGGAGAATAGTGGTCGGCGTCTCGAACGTTGTGAAATTCTTGTAGCTATCCAGCAGCGTCAATGTATTCTTGGTCGGCGTGTCCTGATAACCGGCGCTCCACGCTTCTTCGAGTTGCTGGCGAGCTTCGCCGTCGTGACCGAAACGCATCAGGTTGATTCCGAGCTGGCTGTGCGCGGACCACAGGTCGGGCTGCAGCTCGATCGCTTTGCGATACAGCTTGATGCCTTCGTCATAGCGGCGATTGATGATGAAAAAATGCGCGGCGCTCGAGTAGCCTTCGCCGTAAACCGGATTGATCTTGAGCGCCTTGTCCATCCACGTGGATGGTTTGTCGTTCAGCCAGTCGACTGTGGCGAGAATCGCCATCGCGCTCAGCGCTTCGGGCGAAATTTCGAGAGCCTTCTTGGCTTCCTCGACCGCTTTGTCGGGATTGTTGTCTTCGAGCGCGACGCGCGCCAGCAATTCCTGCGCTTCGAACAGTTTTGGATCGGACTTCAGCGCCTTCTGCGCCAGGTCTGCGGCTTTTCCTTCGAATCCATCTTCGGCGACCAGGGCGAGCCCCAGCAGCGCGGGCGCATAGTCCGGCTTGATTTCGAGCGCTTCGGTGAACAGATCCGTGGCGTCCTTCGGCTGCCAGTGTTCGAAATACAGGCGGCCCCACTGGACGCGCAGATCGGGATCTTTCGGCCGAGCTTTGATCGCGGCGCGGAATGCATCGTTGGCCTTTTGGTAATCGCGCAGCCGCCAGAAGCCTTCCGCTTGAACGGCGGGATCGGCGGCGAGCGTCAGATTGCGAAAACAATTGGTCGCATCGGGATCGCCGTGGCGGCGCAAGGTTTCGCACTTCACCGGATCGGCAGTCTGCGGCGGAGGAGTCGCGATTCGTTTCTTGGGAACTTGCGCGACCAGCGGAAGCGCGAGCGCGGCGAGTACTGCGAACTTCACTTGTCGAGAGCCTCCTGCGTCTTGGCCAGCTCGACCAGAAGCGCCGCAAGCTGCTTGCGGTATTCGGCGACATCCATCGACGCTTTCTTGTACTTCAATTCGTCAATGGACTGCTCCAGCTCTTCCTTGCGTTTGAGGAGCTTCAACTTTTCAGGATTGTTGATCTGCGCGGAAACGGCTCCCAGATGGACCAGCGCGAAGTGTCCGGCGACGAGTCCCTGACCATTTTCAGGCGAGGGAGCTTTGACGCCGTCACCCTTTCCGGTGTCTTCGATCAGCGGATGTTCGGTCGCGATGCGATTCTGCGTCGTGAAAAAATTCGCCGTCTTCTGTTCGGCGTACTTGAACGCTTCGAGCGCAGTGATCACTTCATTCTTGTCGGTATCAGCGGCGGGATCGCGCAAGGCTTCCACCCAGTAGCGGGCGAAGTACGTCGCGTTCTTTTCGGTTCCCGATTTCGTAGCAGTGACCACCACGCGGCCCGGCTTTTCGAGAGACACGATGGATCCGCCGCTGGCGCTGGTCATATTGACGACCAGCTGATGTTTCGCAGGAATCTTATCCAGGAGATTGGCCAGTTCGGTGCCGGTCATGTCGGGACCGGGAAGATTGAATTTATAGTCGGCTTCATCGAAGCTGCCGTGGCCGATCAGCATGACGACCACCGAATCGTCAGGCTTGGCATCGCGTGCGAACTCGGCGAGCTTGGCTTGGACTTGGGTTTTGACGGCGCTGGTTCCGACCAGCGTCTCGACTTTCGCGTTAGGTTCGGCGGCTTTGAGGAGTTTGTCGATATCCTTGGCCCATCCGGTGAAGCGCTGTTCGTATTCCGGTTCGCCGCCGAGTCCGGCGATGGTGAGGTAGAACGTGCTCGCGTGAAGAGCGGGGGCGAGAAGAAAAAATAGTAGCCGTGAATGAACGTGAATGAACGTCAATAGATCCGATTCACGTTTATTCACGTTCATTAACGGCTTCATATAACTCCCCACTTGCGACGCAGCAGCCACTCGCCTGACCGCAGCATCAGCAACAACAGGAACAGCGCCGGCATGTCCCACAGATCGCGTGTTTCGCGAACCGTGATGCCTGCTTCCGAATAGCTGATATCGTTGCCGAGCTTGCCCGCATCCTCAGGTTTGTAATAGCGCCCACCGGTCTCCGACGCGAGCTTGTCCAGCAATTCGCGATTCTGCTCCGCACGGAAATTTTCGGCCACGCCGTCTTCGCGGCGGAAGGTCAAAACGTCGCGGCCCAATTCTTCCGCGCCCTTCTTAGCGACCACTTCAACTAGATACGATCCTGGCTTCGGCGTGGTCCAGGCGGTGGCATAGGAACCTTGTTCCAACGGATCGGGACGCATCTCCACGGTTTCGGTGAAGCCGTCAGGACCGATCACGTGCGCCTCGACCACCGCGTCACCCGCGGGGAGATACGTCCGGTCGCGAACCTGGGCTTGCAGTTTCACGTTCTTCTCATCGGCCAGCAACTGATGCGGCGTGGACGCGACCAGCCGGCGTGGAGTGTCGTTCACCAGCCAGCGCAAAAGTTGCGTGTAGAACATTTCGTGCGATTTGTCGGCGACGGGCTGGAGCATCTGCCAGCGCCAGCTTCCGGCGGTGGCGAACACCGCAGTGCGTCCGTGGCCGTAATTCTGGATGGTCAACAATGGAATCCGTCCGCCTTGCTGTGGAAGCGCGTCTACCAGGACGACCGCGCCGGGTTTGGGTTGACCCGCGTCTTGAAAATTCATCAGGTAGGGGAGCTTCTTCCAGCGATCGACATTCTTGGCCGGATCTTCTTCGATGCGCGTGATCAGGTTGTCGCGGCCGGCAGCGGTCAGCTCGACGTTGGCGGGAGCGCGAACGAACGTTCCCTTCTTGTCGGGCAGCACCACGGGAAGTAGATCGTTGAACAGCGACTTGGCGTATCCGCCGTCGGCCAGCGAATCGCGTCCGCCCAGGAACAGCAGCCCGCCGCCGCGCCGGTCGACAAAATCGCGAATCAGTTGCTGCTGGCTGGCGGTGAAATACGCGGCTTCGCTCGAACCGATGATCAATCCTTCGAATCCGAACAACTCTTCCACCTTGGTGGGGAAACCGTCCTTCAGTTCGTTTTCGTCCTTGACGCCTTGACGATAAATCTTGTTCTGCGTGGTGCGGAGGATGGTGACCAGGTTAATGTTGCGATCGTCTTCCACGGCGCGGCGCAGGAACTTGAATTCCCAGCGCGGCTCGCCTTCCATATATAGGATGCGCGGCTTGCGCTGATCCACGTTGACCAATCGCGTCACACGATTGTTCTTGGCGTTTTCCTCATTGGGCAGCGGATCGATGGAAATATCGATGGTCTTGACGCCCGCCGCGCCGGCACTGAACAGAACTGGCTCGGTCTGTTCGACACCGTCGGCTTTCAACGTGACTTGCTTGGACGCCAGCAGTTTCTGACCGTCCCGTAGAGTGATCTTGGCGCTTTGGCCGGAATAACCGTTCTGATGAAAACTGACTTGCGCGCTCAAGCGCGAATCGGGAAGCGCGCGCTGCGGGACTTGCACGTCGGCGATCTCGATGTCACGCGCCATCTTTTCGCGCCCGAAGCCGATGGTGTGAATCGGAATGCGCTGACGCCGGATTTCGGAAATAGTTTCCAAATCGATTCCGCCGGAATTATCCGCGCCGTCGCTGAGCAGAACCACCGCGCCGATGGGCAGGCTGGAAGCATCGGCCAAGACTTGTTTCAGACTTTCGCCGATGTGCGTCGATTGACCAGACGAATTCAGTTGCTCGAGTTTCGGGATACGTTCCAGTTGATCGCTCAAGCGATACAGCCGGACTTGGAAACGCTTCTGGAGAGCATCCAGCAACCCGGAGTTGAGTACTTTCAATGCCGCTCCACGCCGCGATCCGCTGCCCGCGTCGTCGATGGCCATGCTGGACGAATCGTCCACTACTACGGCGACAATATTCTGTTGGGGACGTAACGTAGCCACGCTGAGCGCCGGATGCCACAGCATCAACAGCAGCTCGGCCGCCAGCGCGGTCTGCAACAGCCACACCATAGCCGATCGGACGCCGGCCATCCGCACCGATCCGGTCGAACGTTTTCGAATCAGCATGCCGAGCCCGACAGCCGCCACGACAATCGCGGCGAGCAGCAGCCACACCGGCCATCCGCCGAGGAGCACGAACGTCCCCTTCGAGAAAACCGCCGACGGATATTTGAAGAAAAGTTCGAACATCAGTGCGTCAGGTCGTACATGAAATAATCAGCCGCGATCCGGTACGCGAGCGAGGCCCATTTCTCCGGGTAGCGCGGATCGTCGGACCATTCCCAGGCGTCGCCGAGGTCCATATTATGGCAGATCGCGACCATGACTCTGCCTTTGTCATCGTAGATTCCACGCCATTTAGCTTGGTAACCATCGTATTCAAAAATCCGGCCGGTGTAGAGATACTGCGCTCCCGCCACCTGAAACCGATCGTCCAGATCATATATGACGTGAAAGATGGGATCCTTGTTATCAAGATCTACGACGGGACGGTCGGGAAAGACCTTTTGCATGCTGGCCATGAAGTTGTCCCACTCGATGGTGCCGTGGAAGTCGTCGCACATAAAGAAGCCGCCGCGCAGCAGATATTCGCGAAGCTGCGCCGCCATGGCGTCGGTCAGGTTCCAGTACCCGACCTCTACCGCATAGAGCGTAGGCCAGTTATACACTTCGTCGGTGCCGTCGAGCTCCACCGATTGTTCTACTGATCGGGTGTGGATTCGGGTCAGCCGGCGCATTCCCTGCAGAAGCAACCGATCTGACCGCGGATAATCGATGGTCCAGCGACGCCAGCCGTCGGGAGTGCCGTGGGGAGCAATCAGAGAAGGATAAATCAGCCGCGCGCGGGTCCATTCGGTCTTCTCCTGATAGTCCGGAGGAAGCGAATACTCGGCGTGAGCCTCGGCGGTCGGGTAGTCCTTGAAGGGCTTTTGGGCTCGCAGCGCACCCCATGTGGCCAAGCCTGCAATTGCCAACAGAAAGAACGAGCGCGGGCGCATTGATGCCTAATCGAAGAGTAGCACAGGCATGACGATCCACCATCCCAGCACCTTGACGCGGGTTTAGTGCGTTAGATCGTACATGAAATAATTCATCGCGATGCGGTACGCCAGCGACGCCCATTTCTCCGGATAGCGCGGGTCATCGGACCACTCCCACGCGTCACCCAGATCCATGTTGTGGCAGATCGCGACCATCAGGCGGCCCTTGTCGTCGTAAATCCCGCGCCAGTGCGGAGTTTTTCCCGTTTCGCCCGCCTCATATGTCCGGCGGCTGCGATACCACTGCCAGCCCGCAACCTGGAAACGTTCGTCTAAATCATAAATGGTGTGAAAAATCGGATTGGCGTTTTCCAGATCCTGAATGGGGCGGTCGGGAAAAACCTTGGTCATGCTGGCGACGAACACGGCCCATTCGCTGATGACGTTATGGTACGGTTCGTCGCCGTGGAAATCGTCGACCATCAGGAATCCGCCGCGCAGCAGGAAATCGCGAAGCTGTTTGGCCTGATCGTCGGGTAAAGCCCAATGGCCCACTTCGACCGCATACAGCATGGGCCAGTTGTAGATGTCGTCGCTGCCGTCCAAGTCGACCACTTGCTCGACTGAGCGAGTATTGATGCGCGTCAGCCGGCGCACGCCTTCCAAAAGATGACGATCCGAGCGCGGGTAATCGATGGTCCAGTTGAGATCCTCGCCACGCCAGCCGCCACTACCGTAGACACTGGGATAGCGCAACCGGGCGCGGGTCCATTCGGTTTTCTGTTGATAGTCGGCCGGCAGGGGAAAATTTTCGTACTCCGTGCCGCGATATTCCTTGAACGGCCGTTGCGCGTGCAGAACACCCCAGGTTGCCAACCCGGCGAGCAGCAGCACAAGTACGAAGCGCGGGCGCATAGTCCCTCAGGCGTCAGAATATCACTTTGTGTCTTTGCGTGAGACTTCAGTGCGTCAGGTCGTACGTGAAATAATTCATGCCGACCCGGTAGGCCAGCGACGCCCACTTCTCTTCATATTTCGGATCGTCCGAATTTTCCCAGCCGTCCCCCAGGTCCATATTGTGGCAAATGGCGACGATGATCCGTCCCTTGTCGTCGCGAATGCAGCGCCAATGCGGCTGCCTTCCCGTGGGACCTTTCTCATAGGTGATGTGATTTTCCATCCAGTTGTAATACCCCGGAACCTGGAAGCGATCGTCCAGATCGTACAGCGTATGAAAGATAGGGTCGCTGTCGGGAATATCTTCAATCGGCCGGTCCGGAAAAACCTTGGTCATGCTGTTGAGAAACGTTTCCCATTCGTTCAAAGGCCCCAGGAAATCGTCGTAAGGTTCCGATCCGTGGAAGTCGTCGACCATCAGGAATCCGCCGCGCAAAAGGTATTCGCGGAGTTGTGCGGCCTGTTCGTTGGGAAGGAGCCAGTGCCCCACTTCGACCGCGTAAAGCGCTGGCCAGTTGAAAATTTCGTCGGTACCGTCGAGCGAAACCACCTGTTCCACGGAACGCGTGTCGATGCGAGTCAGCCGCCGGACGCCTTCGAGAAGGTGGCGGTCCGATCGGGGATAATCCATGGTCCATTGACCGGGCCACGGGCGGCCCGCCCCCAGGCGGATGCGGGAACGGTCGGGATAACCATAAATATCCGGATAACGGAGCCTGGCCCGCACCCATTCGGCATTGTGTTGCCAGTCCTTGGGAAGCGGGAAATTCTCGTATTCGATGGCCGGATATTCTTTAAACGGCTTCTGGGCGCGGAGGACGCCGAGGACCGAGATCAGTCCAATGGAGCCCGCCGCGAGTGCGGTGCGGAAACGCATTCTTACGACACTCGGTGACGATCTCAGAATAGCATGACACTTCGACATCGACCGCTCCCTCGGTAATTTGCCATATTTAGTTGCGCCCTGAGCCGCGACCATAGGGAGCGGTCGATGTCGAAGTGTCACAGGCTAAAGCTTGCTCCACGCTATAATGTCCGTCTGGCGTTCCGTCGATAAGAGAAAAAAGGAGTTTCCATGCGACTGATGATCGCTGCAGTGGTCCTTTTCATTGCGATTCCGGAGGCCGACGCCGCCGGCAATAGAGGCCAGTGCAAAAGCCGCTGCGATTCCAACTACGAGTTCTGCCTGAACCGGGCACATACGAAGAACGCCAAGAAATCGTGCAAGGCCGACCACAAGACGTGCAAGAGTTCGTGCCGGTAAGCTAACCCGCAAGATTTGGTATCGTCTGAACGGTATGCGTTTCGACGATGTGCGCTACTCCTTCCGTAACCTTCGTAGAACTCCCGTATTCACCATCGTCGCCGTCCTTTCGCTCGCCTTGGGAATTGGAGCGAACACGGCCATCTTCACATTGCTCGACCAGGTGCTGCTGCGGACCTTACCGGTGAAGAATCCTGGTGAGCTGGTCACGCTACATTCCGCGCCCGGACCCTTTAACGGATCCTCACGTTGCGACTCCACGTGCATTTCCTATCCGGCGTATCGCGAGCTGCGCGACCGGAATCAGGTGTTCTCCGGAATTCTGGCGCTATGGCGTCTGGCGTTGAGCTTCACCGATGGCGACCGGACCGAGCGCGTGCGCGGCGAGCTGGTCAGCGGCAATTACTTCGAGGTGCTGGGCGTCGAACCAGCGCTGGGCCGCACCTTCACGCAGGATGACGACCGCGTGGTGAATGGCCATCCTCTGGTGATCCTGAGCTACGATTTCTGGCTGCGTAGATTTGGAGGAAATCCGTCGGTGTTAAATCGAAGCGTGCGCGTCAACGGCCAGCCTATGACCGTGGTCGGTGTCACGCGCAGCGGATTTCAGGGCCTCGAAGTCGGCAAAGCAGTGGACGTCATGGTGCCCATGCTGATGAAGCCGCTGATGACGCCCACCTGGAACGATCTGGAAGAGCGGCGCAGCATCTGGATGAGCGCGATTGCGCGGTTGAAGCCCGGCGTTTCCCGCACGCAGGCTGAAGCGGCCATGCAGGTGGTGTGGCGTCCGATCCTCGAAGCCGATCTGGCGACAAATCCCACGGCGGGCGAGTCTTTCCGCAAGCGCTATGCCGCCAAGAAACTGTTGGTCGACGATGTATCGAAGGGGCAGTCGCAGCTCCGCCGCCAGTTCTCGACGCCGCTGCTGGTATTGATGGCGATGGTCGGGTTCGTGTTGCTGATCGCGTGCGCCAACGTGGCGAATCTTTTGCTGGCTCGCGCGGCGGCTCGTCAAAAAGAGATCGCTGTCCGCCTGGCGCTGGGAGCGAGCCGTGCCCGCGTGGTCCGGCAACTGCTAGTGGAGAGCACCGTGCTTGCGCTGGCGGGCGGCGCCGCCGGACTCGCCATCGCGTGGTGGAGCGGCAAAGCGTTGCTACAATTCCTGCCGGACAGCGCATCGACGCAGGTTCTTTCGACCACGCCCGATCTGCGCGTGATGGCATTCGCCTTCGCCCTGTCGCTCGCGACTGGAATTCTTTTCGGCCTGGCGCCTGCGATTCAATCCACGCGTCCCGCCATCGCCCCGACGCTGAAGGATCAGCAGTCCAACGTTTCGGCGGGAGCGAAAAGATTGCGCGGCGCGCTGGTTGCGGCGCAGGTGGCGCTCTCGCTGGTGTTACTGGTTGGCGCGGGATTGTTCGCGAAGAGTCTGTATCATCTGCAAGCGGTGGACCCGGGCTTCCGAACGTCCAACCTCATCAGTTTCTCCATCGATCCTTCGTTGAACGGATACGCCCAGCCGCGCATGAAGCAACTGTTCGAGCGGCTGGAGGATTCGCTGGCGCGGATACCCGGCGTCACCGCGGTGACCTCCACTGAAATTGCGCCGCTTTCGGGCAACGACAGCATGAGCACCGTGAAGGTGGAAGGATATCAACCCAAGCCCGACGAGAACATGAATCCGTACACCAACGACGTCGGTCCGGGATATTTTTCGGCGATGGGAATTCCGCTGATCGCCGGCCGCGAGTTCACCCGCGCCGATGCCAGCGGCGCGCCAACGGTCGCCATCATCAACGAGAAGATGGCGCAGTACTTCTTCGGGAAGGAGAGCGCCCTCGGGCGGCGCTTCGGATTCGGGCGCGATAAGACCACCAGCATCGAAATCGTGGGCGTGGTGAAGAACAGCAAATACGACAATTTGCGTGAAGAAATGACGCGGACTGTCTACCTCCCGTGGGCGCAGGACGACAGGATCGAGCAGATGACGTTCTACGTGCGGTCGTCCCAGCATGCCGGCGGAATTGGCTCCGCACTGCGTGGGGCGGTAGCGGCGCTCGACGCGAATCTGCCGGTTTACGATCTGGCCACGGTGGAAACGGGAATCGCGAATTCCATCTATATCGACCGTATGATCGCAGCGCTTTCAACTTTCTTCGGCGCTCTGGCGACGCTACTGGCCGCCATCGGGTTGTATGGCGTGATGGCCTACAACGTGGCGCGAAGGACCCGCGAAATCGGGTTGCGGATGGCGTTAGGAGCCGAGCGCGGAAGCGTTCTGTGGCTGGTGATGAAGGAAGTCGCGCTGCTGGCCGGCGTGGGGATCGCGGTAGCGCTCCCAGCGGCGTATGCGGTGGGCCGCGCGGTCAACTCGCAATTGTATGGAGTGCCTCCCGCTGATTTCGCGGTGCTGGCTGGAGGCGCGTTACTGCTGGCGCTGGTCGCAGCGGTAGCGGGTTACTTCCCGGCCTTGCGCGCGACGCGCGTAGATCCACTGGTCGCGCTCCGGTATGAATAGTGGCCGTCTTATTCACGTTTATTCACGTTCATTAACGGCCTCAACTAAACAACTTCGCGATCCCGAACGCCGCGGCCGCCGCGAGTCCGCCGATGACCGTCGTCTGAACCGCGCTTCGCAAGGGAGGAGCGCCAGTAAAGCGGCCTTTCACGTATCCGAAAATAGCCAGCGCGACAATGGTCGCGGCGACGGAATATTCGAGCGCGGGGAGCGCCTGCGAAGTGACCATGTACGGCGCAAGCGGGATCAATCCGCCGGCAACGTAGGATACTGCGATGGTCAACGCGCTGCGGACTGCGCGCTTGGGATCGGGCTCTTCGAGTCCCAGCTCGAACCGCATCATCCAGTCGACCCATACCTTCGGACGCGCTTCGAACGCCGCCAGAATCGGACGCGATTCATCCTCGGTGAGTCCGTACGATTCCAGAATCTCGCGCACTTCGGCGCGCTCCGCGGCGGGCTTCTCGACAATTTCGGTTTCTTCGCGCTGTCGTTCACTTTCGTAATGTTCGGCATCGCTCCGGGCTGCGAGATATCCGCCGAGTCCCATGGCGATGGATCCTGCGGCGATTTCTGCGAGCCCCGCGACCACGATCACTCGCGATGCCGCGACAGCAGACAATCCGGCAGCGAGGGCGAACGGAACGGTCAAGCCGTCCGCCATCCCGATGACCACGTCGCGGACGGATGCAGACGACCGGAAATGGCGCTCCTCATGACTAGGGTGATGATGAGTCATTCAGATCTTAATGTAATGGATGGATCGGTACGTGCGGCGCGGAGCGCGGGTGTGAAGCTGGCGACGGCCGCGATTGCGGTCAAGATGATAATCGCGGCAGCATAGGTCGTCGGATCGGTCCGGCCGACGCCGAACATCAGCGACTCGAGCAGTCGCGAGGCGCCGTACGCACCCAATGATCCGATGAATGCGCCGGCGAGTGTCAGATTCAACGCTTGTCGCGTCACCAGCCCGAACAACTGCGCGGGCCGCGCGCCGAGGGCCATGCGGATCCCCATTTCACGCGATCGCTGCGTGGTGGCGTAGGCGACCACGCCGTGGACTCCGACCGCGGCGAGAAGCAGCGCAAGCCCTGCGAACACGCCCAGGAGCCACATGGCTCGCAATGGTGCGCGCGTTAAGTAAGCACCGCCGGTTTCGAGTGTCAGCATCGGCGCGACCGCGACGGTGGGCGCTTCATCGAAAATCGCGCGGCGCAGCGAATGTTCCAGACGCATAGGATCGCCATCATGGACACGCGCGATGACGTGCGTGTATCGAACCGCGTTCTGGGATTCGGGGAGATACAGCGACATGCGGCCGCTTTCCTGAATCGAACTTTGTTTGACATCCGCGACGACACCGACGATTTCATGCAGCGCAGTCGCGTCCACGGTGGTGACGTTGAAATTGAACCTCGGCAGCAGAATCCGCTGACCCAGCGCGTGGCCGCCGAAATAGCGGTCGGCTACGGATTGACTGACGATGACCACCGGCGGCGCACTGGTCGAATCGTGATCATCGAAGGTGCGTCCTTGAAGGAGGCGAATTCCCACCACGCGGAAATAGTCGCCAGTCGCGATGACCGTGCTGGCGCCGGGTTTATCGGGGGCGGTCGCTCTTTCGACGTCTTCGCCTTCGCGCACGATCTGAAATGACGCCACCAGTCCGCCGGTGGGTGTGCCTGTCGTGGTGGCGATCGCGGCCACATCCGGCAATGCCGCGATTTTTTCGCGGACGCGTCGCCATAACGCGATCGACTCGACGCGCGAGTCGCGTGGATCTTCCGGTTGCGAGATGAATCCCAGAATCACGCCGCTGGGGTTGTAGCCAAGATCCACCTGCCGCATCGCCGCGAAGCTGCGCATCAGCAATCCGCTGCAGATCAGCAGGACGAACGTCAGTGCGACTTCGGCGGTGACCAGCGCTCCCGGCCGCACGCGCGTTCGCAACATGGCGGGGGCGAGTCCACAAATAAAAACGGTGAGAATGCTGACGAGAAGGGCGGCCATGACGACATACCAGTCCACGCCGATCTCCTCGGAGCGCGGGAAATTGGTGAGCCGCACAGAGAGCACCCGGGCGATTCCCCAGGCCGCCAGCAATCCGAGCGATCCGCCCAGGCAAGCGACAATCGCGCTTTCGGCCACGGCGGGGGCGAGTAACTGGCGCGGATTCGCACCCAGGAACGCGCGGATTTCCATCTCACGGCGCTTGGCCGCCCCACGCGCCAGAAACAGATTCGCGACGTTCACGCACGCGACCAGAAGGACCAGCGCCGAAGCCGCCAGCAGCAGACGCAACAATTCACGCGATGGACCGACGATGGATTCGAGCCACGGCTGAACCTCGGCAGTGACGCTCTTATAATCTTCGGGCGAGTCTTGCGCCAAACGCGTGAGCACGACGGCCAGCGCCGTGCGGGCCTGGTCGATGGTGACGCCGGAGCGCAGGCGCGCGATCATTTCGACACCCGTGAGTTCGTTGGCGGCGAGCACCCAGGGCAGATATAGATCCGCCGATCCCTTGCCCAGCGGAAGAAAATCTTTCGGCATCACACCCACCACCGTGTACGGTTTCTGGTCGAGCGTGATCGCGCGGCCGATCACCGCGGGGTCGCCCCCGAAGCGCCGCAGCCAGAATCCGTGATCGAGTACAACGACCTGCGCGTGGCCGGGCTGGTCTTCGTCAGGAAGAAACCTCCGGCCGAGTAACGCCTGCGCGCGCAGAACACCGAACCAGCTTGCGGTGACGCACGGCGCGGTCAGTTGTTGCGGCTCACCGGCGCCAGTCAGGTTCGGATTGCAGTATTGGCGTACGCCGGATTCGTCGAAGATCTCAGTGAGCTTGCGCCATTCGCGATACGTTCGCGCACGCGTGTACGCGCTGTGATTCGCAAATCTTTCGGAAACCTTGACGATGCGTTGTGTGTTGACGCCCGCCAGCGGCTTCAGCAGAACCGAGTTCACTACCGAGAACATCGCGCTGACGGCTCCAATACCGAGCGTCAGTGTGAGAATCGCGACGGCAGTGAATCCCGGAGATCTTCGCAAAGAGCGGAACGCTACCCGAAAATTCATGCCGCCTCCTTGCAATGTGGCGCCGGCAGCCGTGCCGGCGAGCCCGCTTTCAGGCGGGCTTATTGTTTCGCAAGACAAGCCGGCCCGAAAGCCGGCTCGCCGCCAGGACTAGCGGCCCCACATGTCAAACTTGTTTTAAATATTGTCCAGTATAAGACGCGGTAAGTTTCGCGATCTGCTCAGGAGTTCCTTCGCCGACGATGTACCCGCCGCGGTCGCCGCCTTCGGGACCCAGATCGATCACCCAGTCCGCGCGGCGGATCACTTCGAGATTGTGTTCGATGATCAGGATGCTCGCGCCGGACCGCAGCAGGCGCTCGAAAGCGTCGAGGAGTTTGGCGATGTCGTCGAAGTGCAGGCCTGTGGTCGGTTCGTCGAAGATGTACAGCGTCCCTTCGCTGGTGGCCTGCGCGAGGTGCGCGGCGAGCTTGACCCGCTGGGCTTCGCCTCCCGATAGCGTCGTCGCCGACTGGCCCAGGCGCAGATAGCCCAGGCCGACGTCGTTCAACACTTTCAATTTCGCGACCAGCCGTGGCGTTGCCGAGAAAAACGAAATCGCTTCCTTCACGGTGAGCTGCAAAACTTCGTGGATATTCAGGCTGTGATACTTGACATCCAGCACGCTCTGCTTGAAGCGCGTGCCCTTGCAGTCTTCGCACACCAGCTCGACGTCGGCCAGAAACTGCATCTCCACCGTCACCGTGCCGTCGCCCTGGCACGTCTCGCAGCGCCCGCCGGGAATGTTGAACGAGAAATGACCCGCGCTGTAGCCGCGCCGGTCGGCTTCGGTGGTCGACGCGAACAGCTCGCGGATGATGTCGAACGCCTTGATATACGTCACCGGATTCGATCGCGGCGTGCGGCCGATGGGCGATTGATCCACCAGCACCACCTGCGTAAGCAGATCGGCTTTTTCCACTTTGCGCACCGTCAGCTTTTCGGCGGGTGCGCTCCACTCTTCGATTTCGACGGACTGCGTCTCGCGATTCATGCGCTTGGAAAGATTCTGGTAAATGACGTCGTGCACCAGCGTGGATTTTCCGGAGCCTGACACGCCCGTCACCGCGACCATCATGTTGAGCGGAATCGCGACGTCGATATTTTTCAGATTGTGCGCCTGCGCACCCAGGAAGCGGATCACGCGCTTCGGATTGATGGTGCGCCGTTCGGTGAGAAGAGAGGTTTTCAATTCGCCGCGCAAATATCTCGAGGTGAGCGATCCATTGCCTGCGGCGATGAGCTGTGCGTACGATCCTTCGAACACGATCCGTCCACCGTTCTCGCCCGCGCCCGGACCCAGGTCGACAATGTGATCGGCCGAGCGCATCACGTCGGGATCGTGCTCCACTACCACGATGGTATTTCCCAGATCGCGCAACTCATGCAGGATTCCGATCAGCCGGTTGGTGTCGCGGCTGTGCAGGCCGATGGACGGTTCATCGAGCACATAGCATGCGCCCACCAACCGCGAACCCAGACAGGTAGCCAATACGATGCGCTGCGCTTCGCCGCCGCTGAGCGTCGCCGAAAGACGATCCAGCGTGAGATATTCGAGCCCGACGTCGTTCAAGAACTTCAAGCGCTGCTGCAGTTCGAGCAGGATTTTCTCCGCGATCTTAGATTCTTCGGGAGTGAGCTGCATGCCGCAGAAAAACGCCTGGGCTTCGGCGATGTTCAAACGAACCACTTCGGCCAGATTCTTTCCGCCCACGCGAATGTACAAAGCTTCGGCGCGTAGCCGTGATCCGCCGCAATCCGGACAAATCGTGTAGCCGCGATAGCGGCTCAAGAACACGCGCACGTGGACTTTGTATTTTTTCTTTTCCACTTCACGGAAGAATTTGCGAACGTGGTCGTGAAGAAACGCCTTTTCATCCGCGCGCAGCTCATAGTAAGGAACGTTCAGCCGGAATTTCCCGCGCGAGGCCCGGCGGAAATCCTCTTCCAGATACCAGGAATATTGCGGCTTGGTCCACGGATCCACCGCGCCGCCCTGCACCGACAGCGACCGATCCGGAATCACCAGTTCCATGTCGTAATCGATGGTGTTGCCGAAACCCTGGCAGCGTTTACACGCGCCGAAGGGATTGTTGAAGCTGAACAGGCTCGGCTCAGGCTCCAGGAATTCCTTGCCGCAGGTTTTGCACGCGAACTTTTCGTTGAAGCGGATCGACTCGCCACCGGCCGCGGGTTCGAAGGTCGCCTCGGTCGCTTCGCGATACGCGATCTCGACGGCATCCACCAGGCGTTGCCGAAAGTCGCCGGTGAGCGCGATGCGGTCGACCAGGACGTGTACGGGTTTCGAAAAATCGACGTCCAGCAGCGATTCGGGCGTCGAAAATTCGAACACTTTGCCGCCCTGATACAGCCGGTTGAAGCCTTTCTTGCGTAGGTCGAACAGGCGATCGCGCAACGCTTCGCTGGTCTTTTCAGCATGCACCGGAAACAGAATGTACCAGCGCGATCCTGCGGGCTCGGTTTTCATTCGCGCCGCCACATGATCGACGCTGTCGCGCTCTACGTGAAGGTTGTCGTTAGGACAGTAGGTGCGGCCGGCGCGCGCCCACAGCAAGCGCAGGAAATCGTACAGCTCGGTGGACGTCGCCACGGTCGAGCGCGGATTGCGTGTGGTGTTCTTTTGCCGGATCGCCACGGGTGGCGCGATGCCGTCGATTTCGTCCACATCGGGCTTTTCCATGCGCTCCAGGAACTGCCGCGCGTAGGCTGACAGCGATTCGACGTAGCGGCGCTGGCCCTCGGCATAGATGGTGTCGAACGCGAGCGAGCTTTTCCCCGATCCGGAAACGCCGGTCATCACGGTGAGGCGTTCGTGCGGTATGTCCAGCGACACGTTCTTCAGATTGTGGACACGCGCCCCGCGAATTCTGATGGAGTCGTTCACAAACAGGGGAGAAGGCTACCTCTATTATAGAAGTTGGACGCAAGAGCCATCCGCAACGCACTGGTGCGCTGGTATGAATCCGCGAAACGCGACCTCCCATGGCGCCGCACGCGCGATCCTTACGCGATCTGGATCAGCGAGATCATGCTGCAACAGACGCGCGTCGCGGCAGTGATCCCGTACTACGAACGATTTCTGGCGGCGTTTCCGAATGCCACAGAGCTGGCGCGTGCGGCGGAGGATCAAGTGCTCACGATGTGGAGCGGCCTGGGCTACTATTCGCGTGCGCGGAATCTTCAAAAGGCGGCAGGGCAGATGGGTGCAACGTTTCCGCGCGACTATGAATCGATCCGGGCCCTGGCAGGCGTCGGCGAATATACCGCGGCCGCCGTCGCCAGCATCGCGTTCGGATTGCCGCATGCCGCGGTGGATGGAAATGTGCGGCGCGTGATCGTGCGTCTTACTAATGACGACGCCGCGGATGTGGCGCGGCGTGCGGCGGAACTGCTCGACCGGCGCGATCCCGGACGATGGAATCAGGCTCTGATGGAACTGGGCGCCACTGTTTGCCTTCCACGCGATCCGCTGTGCGGCTCCTGCCCCATCGCGTTTCAATGTCAGGCCCATCGTCACGGCACGCAGAGTGAACTTCCGTCGAAACGAAAGAAGCCGGAGCCGCTGCGGCTGACCCGGACGCTGTTGATGGTACGCGGCAAGGGCCGTGTACTATTGACGCCGAGTTCTCGCGTCCAAGGGTTTTGGGATTTGCCGGAGGCAGAACAAGTTACAAGCTGCCGGCCGGGGGCTCTGGTGGGGGAATTCCGGCACACCATCACGCATCGGCAGTACCGGTTTATGGTCCGCCGGGCGAAAGTCACGCGGTTCTCTAAACCATTGCGCTGGTTCGCCGATGAACAATTAGATGAAATCCCGTTAAGCACCACAGCAAAAAAGGCGCTGCGGTGTTTACAGGAAGTAGACGCATGAAACAGCGAACGAAAAAAATACTTTGGGGAATGGGCGGGACCTTTATTGCGCTGTTCCCGGCGATGATGTTGGGGCACGTGGAGGGTCCGGATGTGCGGCATACGGGTGGACCCGGCGACTTCAAGATGTCGTGCGGCGACCCGGCGGGCACGGGCAGCGCAAGCTGCCATACGAATGCACCCGCGCCAGGACCAGGCGGTCCCGTTAACGCCATCAGCGGCGGAAGTGTAGCCGCAACGTTCTCGACAGGAGCTGTGTATATCCCGGGCGGCCAACCGATCACGATTACGGTTACTGTGACGGATCCGTCAACGAACCCGCCCTGGAGCGGGTACTACGGATTTCAAATGAGCGCCCGTCTCGACAGCGACACTACCTATGGACAGGCAGGGCACTTTGCCACGGGCGCTCCGAATCAAGGCATTTTTTGCGACCACGGCGCGACGCTGGCCCTCGATAACAATTTTGAGGGAAAGAATGGGTGCGGCAACTACGTCAGCGGTCCTGCAACCGGGAAACCGGTGGTCGAGTTCATTGAGCACGCTTTCCCCAGCGCACAGAGTTCAGCACAAAAGACTCCGTATACATTCACGTGGACCCCGCCTGCGACAAATGTCGGCCCGGTGCACTTTTACCTCGCGGGAAACGCCGTCAACAATGATCAGAATGCCAGCGGCCTCGATCACGTCTACAACACAAGCTACGTACTGATGCCAGGCGTCGCCCTTCCGCCGCCGAGCATCGCAACAGGAGGCGTATTGAATGCGGCGAGCCTGGCCAAGGACTCGAACGGACTTGGAATGCCGGTGGCTCCCGGATCGCTGGTCCAAATTTACGGGTCGAACCTGGGCGGATCGACGTCGGATGCGTCCACGGTTCCGCTGCCTCAATCTCTCGCCGGAGTGTCGGTGAAGTTCGGCGCCAATGCGGCGCGGATTAAGGATGTCGCGCCGGTCGGTCCATTTGGGGATGTCAACACGTTTGTCAACGCGCAGGTACCCTTCGGAGCGACGCCGGGCAGCGCCACTGTCATCGCGACGGTGAATGGAATCGCATCACCGGCTGAAACAACCACCATCGTGCCGAGCGCACCGGGAATTTTCACGATCCCTGCGACGGGCCAAGGATACGGCATCCTGGTTTACTGCGATCCGACGCTGCCAAAAACCTGCAAAGTACTCCTCGGTGCGCCAACGTCGGTCAATCTTGGTTACCCCACGGCTCCTATCCCGCGCGGGACCAACGCATTTTTCTATGCGGCCGGATTGGGGACGATGACACCGCCGGTGGCGGACGGAGATGCCACTGTCGATCCGAACAATCCTTCCATCGTCAACGTGAAGCCGAATATCTGGATTGGCGATGGAACCAGCGCGCCGGTGCAGGCGACCTATCAGTTCGCGGGACAGGCTCCCGGATTTCCCGGCGTGTATCAGGTCAACATTCAGATTCCGAGCAACGCGCCGGCGGGTGACAATCTGTTCCTGTGGCTGACGACGCCGGATGGCAGCGTCACCAGTAACAAGGCCAAAATCTCAGTGAAATAGTTCCGTGTCTGGGAAATAGTCTGGAACCGGCGGAAGGCGCCGCCGCAGCTTGAAACTCGTTCCACAGCTACCGGCCTCGCTCGTTACCCCACAGGTCGACGTGCAGGCGCGGACTGTAGCGGAAGCCTTCGCGCTTGCAGAGTTCGGCGATCCAACGGGCGCGCGTGCGGATGGTTTCGGAGTCGGTGCCTTCGGGCATCAGCAGAACGCGGTTGCGGCCGGCGGCGACCTGATCGAGCATCACCGCGATTTCGGTGAGGTCTTCGGGTGACGAAACTACAAACTTCAATTGGTAATCGTACTCACCAATCAGCTTCCGCAATACTTCCGGCTGGTAGCGCAGCCGATCGTGTTGCGCGTGGAACTGGCCTTCGGGAGTGGAGTTGGCGAGCTTCGGGCTGATGCTCATCAAATCACATTTCACAGGTTTGTAGACTGTGCCCGCCGTCTCGATAGTGACGTGCATATCCAGGCTGCGCGTGAGTTCCACGGTTTCCTCGAACAGCATAGGCTCGCCGCCGGTAACCACCACGTGTGACGCGCCATAGCTGCGCGCCTGTTCGACGATCCCGGCGACGGTCATGTCGCGGCCTTCGGGATTCCATGAGGTGTACGGAGTGTCGCACCATTCACAGCGAAGATTGCATCCGCTGGTGCGAATGAAGACACTGGGGACTCCGGCCAGCGTGCCTTCGCCTTGGATCGAATAAAAAATCTCAGCGATTTTCATGTTGTAGCGCACGCACTCGTGCGTGCCGCGTCGAGACTTCCGAAGGACCCGTGCCGGGCTTCTCGACGCCAGTTCGAGTGAAAAGGGACCAGGCGTCGGCACGAGTGCGCGCGCCACAAGCAGGTTGAAGTCGACGATTGGTCATAGCAGAGGATCGATCACGCCTGCTTCCGCAAAACCCTTGCGGCGCAGAAGGCAGGAATCGCATCGGCCACAGGGGCGGCCCTCCTGATCGGGATCATAGCAGCTATGCGTGAGCGCGAAATTCAGGCCGACTTCGACAGCGAGCTTCACGATACCCGCTTTGTTGAGTTTCGCGAGAGGTGTGTGGATGCGAAGATTCGTTCGTCGTTCGACGCCTGCCTTGGTCGCGAGATTCGCCATGTGCTCGAAGGCGCGAATGAATTCGGGGCGGCAATCCGGGTAGCCCGAATAATCGATGGCGTTCACGCCGATGAAGATATTCTCGCACTCGAGTACTTCGGCCCACGCCAGCGCGAGCGAAAGAAAAATCGTGTTCCTCGCCGGGACGTAGGTGATCGGAATGCCTTCGGACAAGCCTGATTTCGGGACCTCGATGTCGGTGGTCAGCGCACTACCTCCGATGGCGCGCAGATCGATGTTCATAGTCCGATGCTCGCGTGCGTCGAAGAATTTGGCCACTTTAATGGCGGATCCGAGCTCGACGCGATGGCGCTGGCCGTAGTCGAAAGAGAGGGCGTAGCAATCGTAACCGTCGCGACGTGCGACGCCGAGGCAAGTGGAAGAGTCGAGGCCGCCGCTGAGGAGACAGATGGCTTTCAAATTCGTTTCGTCTCGGGAAGTTTCAGCGTCAGGAAAAAGGCGATCACCGGAAACAGGATCATCGCGCTCATGGTGGTGTGCAGAGTCAGGCGATCGGAAAGAACGCCGATCAGCGGGACGAAGATGAGTCCAGCGAGTCCCCAGGCGAAGCCCATCATCAGCGCGCTGACAGTTCCCGCGGCGGCGGGCGCGAGTTCCTGGCCCATCACGACGTTGACCGGAACCGTGAATAACAGTATCAATCCGCCAATGGCGAGGCCGATCATGGACGCGGTTCCATGCCCGAAGAAGAATAGCGCCAGGAATGGAACCGACCCGATCATGGACCAGAGAATGACGCGGCGTCCTCCAAAGAGATCGGTGCAATGGCCGCCGAGGAATCCGCCGAGCGCGCCCGCGATCTGAAACATCGACAACGCGGCTGCGGCGGCGCCCAACGAAAAGCCGCGTTCACGGTACAGATAGAGCGGCAGGAATTGGCCGAAGACGATTTGAATCCCGGAACGGAGCACCACGAGAAGACACAAAATGATGAGCGGCTTCTGCACGGCGCGCAGCGGAGCGAAGTCGAATTTCTTGCGATGCTGCGGCGCGGGAGATTCCGGCCCGCGCATCCAGAAGATGAGAAGCAGCGTGACGATGATTCCGGGGATCGCGCCGAGGTAGCTGCGTTCCATGCCGAACCATTGCGTGATGGAGGTGAAATACATGGGTCCGACGGCGAGGCCGAGCGAGCCGGAGCTGATGAACACGGCCATCCAGCGGCCGCGATTGTTGTCAATCCCCAGGGTCGCGCGCGCGGACGCTTGCGGATGGAAGGAGGCAATTCCCACACCGCCCAGGAAGATGAGCGCAGCGGCGGCCCAGAAATTCCAGGCGAGTCCCAGGCACGCGATGAAAATCCCGGCGACGGCGGGCGCGAGCGCCGAAAACATTCTCGAGTGAAAACGATCCGAAAGATATCCGTAGGCGGGCTGGACGAACGATCCGGAAAAAACCATGATGCCGCCGAGGTAGCCGGCTTGCGTCAAGGAGAAATGCAGTTTTTGCTGCAGTAGGATTTGAAACGCGCCCATGGCGCTGGAGTACAAATCGATAAAGAAATGTCCCAGACAAAACAGAACTAGGCCGAGGATTCCGGCGCGGACCCGGGTGTTTTGAAGGGGGAGAACGCTAGCTTCCGTACTCATGCGGGAACTTTTATTCTAGCGTTAGAGACACTATGGCTGTAGGCGTTGTGGGCGGCCGGGGCTTTCGGACTTGTCGCCGTGCGTGTGCTCGTTTAAAACGAGCCCGGCCGCCAATGAATCGAGGGCTATCTAACCTGAGGGTCGTCATGCTGGTTGGCACGACATGTGATGCTCACGCTTTCGATGCTCCTCTCTGAAGTCGAACGGGACGGCCAAAATAGCTATCCGCACACCGCCGATCGTTACTGGATCGATCCAAAAGTCCTTCCGTCGAGCCCATGCTACGAGCTGGCCCCGCGAGCCGTTTCACCGGCTCCGGAAGTTCAGTACCACTGCAATACAACGCTCCCTGCGCAGGGATTCTCACGCTTGAAGTTTACGACGGCGAACCAAGAAAAGATTTCACGCAAAGTCGCAAAGTGTTCGAAAAGAACGCAATAAAAGCCCGAGTCACGCAGAGACGCAGAGAACGCAGAGGGCCGCGGAGTTGAAAATCGAGGGTGCATGGCGATATTCTGAAGTGCTGCAAACTCGCTTTGGAGCTTCCTTAAAATGTCATCGATTGATGTACCGCTGCGCAACGGCGGATTCGGCCAAACCGCGCGCAAAGACAACTGGTGGATCGAGCCGCTGCTGGTGTTTCTCGGCTTCTCGGCCTTCATCGTGTATTCGACCTGGGCGGCGATGCAGGGGAATCACTATGCTTATGGGCCGTATCTCTCGCCGTTCTATTCGCCGTTATTGATGACCGACAAGCCGGGGTGGTGGCCGGCGTTCTTGCCGTTTTCGGCGGCGATGCTGATTCTGTGGGCTCCGGGTGGATTCCGGTTGACGTGTTACTACTATCGCGGCGCTTACTACAAGGCGTTCTGGGCGGACCCGCCGTCGTGCACGGTAGGCGAGCCGCGGAAAACATATTGGGGCGAGCGCACTTTTCCTTTGATCCTGCAAAACGTGCACCGGTATTTTTTGTATCTCGCCCTGATCTTCATCGTGATCCTGGCGATCGACGCGTATCGCGCGATGTGGTTCGACGGGCAATTCGGATTCGGAGTGGGCACGCTGGTGATGATCGTCAATCCGATTCTGCTGGGCGGTTACACGCTGGGCTGCCATTCGCTACGGCACCTGGTGGGTGGACGGATCGATGAAATGTCGAAGAAGCCCGTGCGTAAGCAGGCCTACGATTGCGTGTCGTGCCTGAATCGCAAACACATGCTGTGGGCCTGGATGAGTTTGTTCTGGGTGGGATTCACGGACGCTTATGTGCGGATGTGCTCCATGGGAATCATCCACGACGTGAGGATTTTCTAAGATGCCCGAGTTTCAGAAATACGAATTCGACGTACTCATTGTCGGCGCCGGAGGGGCCGGGTTACGAGCCGCGATTGAGGCGTCGGCAGCGGGCGTCAAGGTGGGCGTGGTTTCGAAATCGCTGCTGGGCAAGGCGCACACGGTGATGGCCGAAGGTGGAATGGCGGCGGCGATGGGCAACGTGGACGATCGCGACAACTGGCGCGTTCATTTCGCCGACACCATGCGCGGTGGCCAGTATCTGAATAATTGGCGGATGGCGGAACTGCACGCGAAGGAAGCTCCGTCGCGGGTGCGCGAGCTGGAAGCATGGGGCGCGATGTTCGATCGCACCAAGGACGGGCGCATTCTGCAGCGCAATTTCGGCGGGCATCGCTATCCGCGGCTCGCGCACGTGGGCGATCGCACCGGGCTCGAAATGATCCGCACGTTGCAGGATCACGGAATTCATCAGGGGATTGAGTTTCACATGGAGACGACGATCCTCACTCTGTTGAAAGATGGCGAACGGTGTGTGGGCGCGTTCGCTTATGATCGCGAGCGCGGGCGGTTCAAATTATTTCACGCGAAAGCCGTAGTGCTGGCGACGGGAGGAATCGGGCGGGCGTTTTCGATCACGTCGAATAGCTGGGAATACACGGGCGACGGGCACTCGCTCGCTTATCACGCAGGCGCGGCGCTGCTCGATATGGAGTTCGTGCAGTTTCATCCGACGGGCATGGTGTGGCCGCCGAGTGTCAAGGGAATTCTGGTCACCGAAGGCGTGCGCGGCGAAGGCGGCGTGCTGCGCAACAGCGAAGGCAAGCGGTTCATGTTCGACGATATTCCGGCGAACTACAAAGCGCAGACCGCGGACAGCGAAGACGAAGGCTGGCGTTATACGCAAGGCGACAAGAGCGCGCGGCGTCCGCCGGAGTTGCTGACGCGCGATCACGTGGCGCGCTGCATCCGCCGCGAGGTGAAGGAAGGGCGCGGCAGCCCGCACGGCGGCGTGTTTCTCGACATCGCATGGATTAAAGAGAGGCTGCCCAACGCGGCGGAGCATATCAAAAAGAAGCTGCCCAGCATGTATCACCAGTTCAAGCAACTGGCCGATATCGATATCACGAAGGAGCCGATGGAGATCGGTCCGACGACGCATTACATGATGGGCGGCGTCGCGGTGGATGCGGAAACGCAGATGTCGACGTTGGCCGGATTATTCTCCGCGGGCGAATCGGCGGCCGGGCTGCATGGGGCGAACCGGCTCGGTGGCAATTCGCTATCGGATCTGGTGGTGTTCGGGCAGCGCGCGGGCGAGTTCGCGGCGAAATACGCAAAAGACCACGGAGCGGGGCACGTCAACAACTCTCAAGTGGAAGAGGCGGCGCGGCAGGCGCTGGAGCCATTCGAGCGCGGAGCGGCCGGCGAGAATCCATACGCTGTGCAACACGATTTGCAGTCGATGATGCAGGATCTGGTCGGCATTGTGCGCGTGGAAGAGGAGATGACGCGCGCGATCGAAGGGATCGAGAAACTGAAGGCTCGCGCGGCGAAGGCCGGCGTCATCGGAAATCGCGAATACAACAATGGATGGCACACGGCGCTCGATCTGAGTAATCTGCTGACGGTTTCAGAGATCATCGCGAAGGCGGCGATCACGCGCAAAGAGAGCCGCGGAGCGCATTTCCGCGACGATTTTCCGGAGAAGAGTGAGTATTGGTCGCAACGCAACTTGCGTATCGTGAAGGGCGCCGATGGCCGCGCGCGGGTGGAAGAGGTGATGGTGAAAGATCTGCCAGACGAGCTGAAACAGGTGATCGAGGAGAACAAGTAATGGCGACCGCGACATTTCGAATCTGGCGTGGTGATGCGTCAGGCGGCGGGTTCCAGGATTACACTACCGACGTGGAATCCGGCATGGTGGTCTTGGACGTGGTGCATCGGATTCAAGCCACGCAGGCGAACGATCTGGCGGTTCGCTGGAATTGCAAGGCGGGAAAATGCGGGTCGTGCTCGGCGGAGATTAATGGAAAGCCTCGGCTGATGTGCATGACGCGACTGAGCGAGATCAATCTGGATGAGCCGGTGACAGTGGAGCCGATGCACACGTTTCCGCGAATAAGGGATCTGGTTACGGATGTTTCGTGGAACTATCGGGTCAAGACCAAGATCAAGAAATTCGCGCCAAGGAAGGCCGACGCTGCGGATGGGACGTGGCGCATGGATCAGGCCGACGTGGATCGGGTACAGGAATTTCGTAAATGCATCGAGTGCTATTTGTGCCAGGACGTGTGTCACGTACTGCGCGATCACAACATGCACGACAAGTTTATAGGGCCTCGGTTCCTGGTGTATACGGCGGCGCTGGAGATGAATCCGCTGGATACGGCGGATCGGCTGGGAGATTTGCGGGATAGCTGCGGGATCGGATATTGCAATATCACCAAGTGCTGCACCAAGGTGTGTCCGGAAGAGATTAAGATTACGGACAACGCGATTATTCCTTTAAAGGAACGTGTGGTGGATGAGTATTACGATCCGCTGCGGAGGTTGTTTAAGATTTTCGGGTAGCGGCGGCGCTCGTTAACCTTAGGCGTGGACTTTATCGAGCGAGGAAATGCGGCGCACGTGAATTGTGTTTTCGCGTTTGCGGGTTTGAGCGATATCGTAGGCGGATTGCATTCGCATCAAAGTGTCCATCTTCACGCCGAAGGCTTTCTCGATGCGTAGCGCCATGTCGCCGGACAGGTCGGCTTTGCCGTTCAGCAAACTCGATAGAGCCGGACGGGAAACACGAAGCGCTGACGCGGCGGCCGTGACGGACAGGCCGGCGGGTTGGACGATCTCGGTTCGAATGAAGTCGCCCGGGTGTGGCGGGTTCTTGATGAGCATGGCCAGTGATAATCCTCTAAGTTCAAATCGCAGATTTCAGATTCGGCGAGGTCGATACAGAACGTCAGGCGACGATTGCGGGTCACACTCTCACCAGAGCACTGTAGCCTGTAGCTTAACACTTATCAGACCGGGATGCTCATGGTCATAGTCTACGGCCGGGCGACCGTGAACCGACCCATCCGCCCAGGGTACCGGCGACCATGCGGCCTGTGATCGAGATCAAGATCAGGAACTGAATTTTGACTCCAAACGGAACCAGCAACACCAGGTCGATGGCGCCCGCGACGGCGCCGATCAGGAATCCGTTGAGGATCTGAGCCGACACCATGCGTCGCGTCAGCAATAACGCCGCGAGAAAACACAGCGCTGCACCTCCGATTGGGCCGACCCATTGGCCGAGTTGTTCGGCGTAGGCCTGATCAGCAACGCGGTCGTGAGGGCCGAAAATCGCCACCAGCGCGGCCAGCGTCGCGATGGTGAGAATTTCCACGGCGATCGCCAGTAGGATGATGCGTCCAATGCGAATCCGCATAGGTGCCTGACAGGCTATCACTGACGGCTGCTTACTAATTCTCCGATGGTTTCTCCACGTGATCGATGACGAAGAACTCGCCAGGCCCTTTGGCCGGCTTGAGCTTGAGCCCAAGCTTTTTCACAGCGGCATTTACGGCCGCAAAGATGTCAGCTGGAGTCGCCGACTCACTTAGACCAACGGCCGATGGGTATCCGAGGTCGGCGAGCGACAAGTCCAGATGGATGTCGAACGTTCCCGCGATCCCGGTTTTGTCGATGACGACCCGGTCTAATCGACCCGAGAGATTTTTGCAAAAGTCCGCCATCGTCACACGGGGCACTTCAAACCCGTTATTCGTGCCTCGCAACATTCCGCACAACTTGGGAAGGGACTGTGCCGCTTCCGGCGGCGGTGATGGATTGTCAAAGTCCTCAGAAATGCAACTCCCTTCTTTGAACGGCTGAAGTTTGGGTCTGCCCTTAGCGACAGTAAGCGCATAGACCGGGACCTCTCGCGTCTCGCGATGGATCTTCAGCTTCAACCTGTCTTCGAGAAGCGATTGAAGCATGGGCCCGTTCATCATGGACCTGCTTGCGGGACCGTCAGCCTTCGCGTCGAGCTGGTACAGATCGGAATTGATCCACGCGGGGCCTCCCGAAATCCGAACAGTCGAAAAGGGGTTCAGCTGACCATTCGCAAAGAGGCCATACGCACCCTGAATAAAGTGCATCACATCTTGGCATGGCAAACGCAGCCTTCCTGGAGATAGGTTGCCTGCGGGTCCGCCGCCGCTTCGACCTTCAGGGGGAAACGCCCCGCCCTTGCACTGCTTGATCGAGGCCACCTCAAATTTCGGGGGTGTTGCCGCTGCCGGCTGCGATCGCGCCAATCCAATCGGCAGCACCAGGGCAACTCCCATCAGCGTCAAGTTCATGCTCGAACCCTTATTCGTTAGGATTGTACATGGAAATACGCAGTCTTCTCGAGAGCGATGCAGCGGCTTGGTGGGAGCTGCGGCTGGAGTCCCTGGAAGCTGAACCGTTTGCGTTCGGCAAGGCGGTTGAAGAGCACCTGGCGACTTCCGTCGAGACGATTGCGCTTCGCTTTCGCGACGCACGCGCGGGCTACGTGACGTTGGGCGCTTTTGAAAACGGCGATCTTGCGGGGATGGCGACATTCATCCAGGAAACAGGATTGAAAGAGCGACACAAAGGTCGCATTTATGGAGTCTATGTGTCCGCCTCGCATCGCGGCAAAGGGATTGGACGGGCGTTGCTCGGCAGAATATTGGAGGAGGCCAAGAAGGATTCGTCACTGGAGCAGATTTTGATTTCCGTGGCGACGCGCCAAGATGCGGCACGGCAACTGTACCGGTCCTTGGGATTTGAAACGTACGGTACCGAGCCGCGTGCTTTGAAAGTCGGCTCGACCTACGTGGATGAGGATCACATGATTCTGCGAATCGGATAGGATGGTTGAATCATGAAGATGCTCGCGCTGACTGTGATTCTCGGAGCGGTGCGATTGCATGCTCAGGTCGATCCGCTGGAGGGAGTTTGGAAAGGCTACGACGGAGAATGGTTGCATGTTTCGCGGCAACTGGTCGCGCTGGCGGAAGCGATTCCGGCCGAAAAGTTTGCATGGCGGCCGGCGCCGGGCGTGCGATCGACCAGCGAGGTCATCATGCACATCGCGGTTACGAACTTCTATCTACTGGCGGTCACCGGTCCCAAGGTGCCGGCCGATCTTACCAGCGAGAAGATTGAAAATACGGTAATTGCGAAGGCGGACGTCATTAACTGGTTGAAGCGCTCGCAGGATGCGGTCAAAACTGCGCGCACCGGACTGAAGCCCGCCGGCTTCCGGCGAAAAGTCAAGATCAACGGCAGAGATTCCACCGTAGATGACATGTATCTGCGCATCATCGTTCACGCCAATGAACACATGGGGCAACTGGTCGCGTACGCACGGGTGAACGGGATCGCGCCACCTTGGTCCTGAGGAGTATATTGAACGCATGTTCGAGCTGAAACCGATTTCGCGGGAAGCGATTCCCGAGGCGCTCTCGAAGGTGGAACGGTATCGTCTGCTCAATGAGCCATGGCAGGCTGAGAGCATTTGCCAGGACGTGCTGCGCATCGATCCGGGGAATCAGCAGGCCTTGGTGATGCTGCTGCTGAGCCTGACGGATCAATTCGGAAAGGGCGTTTCGGCGCCGAACGCGCGGGAAGCGCTGCTGGGCATAGCCGGCGAATATGAGCGAGCGTATTATGCGGGGATCATCGCGGAACGGTGGGCGGAGTCGCTGCTGAGGCAAGGGTCGCCGGGCGCGGGATTCACTGCGTATCAATCGATTCGCGAGGCGATGGAGCATTACGAGCGCGCCGAAGCCTTGCGGCCTCCGGGCAATGACGACGCGTTGCTGCGTTGGAACACTTGCGCGCGGATCCTGATGCGGAATCGCGAACTGAGGCCGCGCGGAGAAGAAGCTTTCGAGCCTGCGTTTGAGGATTAAAGAAGAAGGCTGAAGCCTTTGCTGCGGGCTGAGAGAGACTGCGGCATCTACCGCTCCCTGTGGTCGCGGCTCAGGGCTCGAAGTGAATTGCGCGAGCCAGGCCGTCGATGCCGGGGTGGCTCGCTCCAGGCGGATCGTATTCGACGCGGACTGTGACCGGTTTTTGGCGGCCGCAATTCAGATCCATCTTTTCGCCGGTCTTGCCGTTTACGAGCAGCTTGGCCGGATCGTCGATCATCACCACTTTTTTTCCTTCCGGCGTTTGGAGGACGATTCTGGCCGGGTCGGCGCATTGCAGCTCGACGAACTTGCCGTTGAAAGACGCCCGTTCGATGGTCGCCGTGCGGACCTCAAAGGATCCTTCGATTCGCTCGCGACGCTGAAGCGTGGGAGGGCCACTGTCCGCGGCCACAGCTGCGCGCTTGGGCGCCTCCTTCGGTATTTCAAGAGACTGGAGAATCCGATCGGCCTGGTCCTTCTGTTCCGGCGCCTGGGCCACACGCTTCAATTGATCGGCGGCGTTGCGGGCCGCGACGCGATCGCCGGTTTCGAGATTGGCATACGCTAGCAACGTGAGCAGCCGGGGTGCATCTTCCGGCGTCACCTTTTTCACAGGCTTCAAGGTTTCGAGTGCATCTTTCGCCGCATGCGACCGGAGTTGTACTGAAGCCAGTTCCATGCGCACCTCCAGCCGGTCTGGCTCCAGATTCAGCAGATCCCCGAGTGCGTGAATCGAGCCTGTCGCATCCTGCGATTCGGCCATACGGCCGTAATCCCACAACATCCGGGGACTCCGGCTGCCCAGGTCGTAGGCTTTCGCGAACTGCTGGCGCGCGTCCTCGGAGCGCTTCTGGCTCCACTGCAAATATCCGAGTTCGACGTGCGGTTCAGGACGCTGGGGATCTTCGGCGATCAGATCCTCGAACGCTTTCGCGGCGGCTGGTTGGGTTCCCGGCCGATTTTGGATCTGGGCCAAAAGAAGCTTTACGTCGAACTCCGCAGCGGGCTGGGCCGCGAGATGGTCGGCGATCTTATCCAGTTTTGTCGGAATCAAGACGCCCTGAAAGCGGCCTCCGCGCAGATAGCCTAGCAGGTCCTTTTCGACGGCCGACAAGGGCTTCTGATAGATCTGCTCGATGGCGGCCTGTGACGGGGTTCCGGCGGAGACGGTGCGCATGAGCTGCGCGAATTTCGTGCGGTAGGCGTTATCCAACGCGAGCATATGGGTCAGCGCCCAGCCTTCGTTGTACAGGCTCCCGGCTTTGTTCTTCTCGTTGTAGTAAGGAGAATCGTGATCCGCGGCGAGGATCACGGAAAGCGGAACCCACTTTTCGTTGAGCAGCGCGTAGTGGCGGCCGGGTATTAGGGATCCGACCAGGATCTTATCTCCCAGCGGCTTGAGCGTCGAGTACAACTCGGCGACGCCTTCGTTCAGCCACGGTGGCAGATTCATTTTCGAGTGCCGGACCACCAGATGAACGAATTCGTGAATCGCCGTCGGAAACGTTTCGACGCCGGTGTGGCTCATGACAATGTAATCGCAATCGGCGGTTCCGTGGTAGTACGCGGTCGCGAATTCGTTGAGACGATAGGGCTCGTATTCCTTGGCGGAATTGAACGCGACGATGCGGACGGGCAGCGTTTTTCCAACGGCTCCCGGCATATTCTGCGCGAAAAAGTCGTGGACCTGCTCGAAATACCGGAGCGTGTCGCGGGCGCTTCGCTCGCCGGCGGTGGTGTACATCTCGAAGTTCGGCGATTGCATCCTGCTCCATTGCGATTCCGCGGCAAGGACGGATTGCAGCGATAATCCGCAAAGTATGGCTGTGGTCCAGGCGGGCATTGCGATATTTTAGAACATAATTCGCATGGAATTCAAAGTGTATTCGGACAAACTCGACAAGGGCAAGCACTACAGTGTTCATCTTAGAGATCGCCTCAGGCAAAATACTGGGGTGGAAAGTATGAAACGACGCCCTGGGGCGGTCGATCTGTTCAGGTAGAGCTATGCGCGACTACATTATTAAGGGCATGCGGGTAGGCTGCTTTCTGCTCGCCGCGATGTTGGTGGGGTTTGCTTTGTATCGGGTAGCGAACGAGCCCGGCGCTTCCGACAAATCCGTTACGGCGTCTGAACCACCTGCAGTGCCGGAAACGGCGTCAGTACCCGCTGTTTCGGGCGGCTCGAAAGCGGTTCCGCCACCGCCTCCGCGGACTGCCAAAAGCGCACCCAAACGTCCTAAGGAGACGGCCATCGCGCAGACTGCGCCTCTTCCAGAACCCGCTGTGGTGGAGCCAGCGATCCCCATGCCAGAGGTCAAACGCGAACCGGCTCCGGCTGCTGTAGTGGCACAGGACACTTCTGTAGCCCCGGTCGAAAAGCCTGAGCCGGCACCGGCTGTCGACGGCTCCGATCCCATGCAAAGCCGCGGGAAGCGATGGCTGAAGTCAGTGGGACGTTTCCTGCATGTCGGCGGAAAAAAGGACGCCTCGCAGCAGGCGATCCGGCCGAATTAATTTCGACTTTCGCTCAGCGACGCGATTCGACGGGACGCTCGGGCGCCCGCTCAGCCGTTTTCGCACGTGAGGCGCCCGCGAGCTGCGCTCCCCGTTGCATCACCGCGATCGCGTCGGGGGACGGAGCGCGCTTGGGTTCCGCTGGTCCACTCATGGTCCGGAGCGTGGGAGTTTCCTCCGTCTTGGGCTCAGAAGCCTGCGCCCATTTCTGCTCTTCTTCGCGACGGACCTTTAGCTCGATGAGCTCTTCGCGAAGCTGTTCGTTGTTGCGCTTGAGCACGTCGCAAATCAGCGCCACGAGCGCCACCAGAACCGCGATGATGATCGCGAAGATTTGTAGCTGATACGGCCCCAGTTCCATTCCCTCTCGATTTTAGGCACTGGGTGGTTCCAAGGAAATAGCTCTTTGTGTTCAATTGGTACTGGTACGAACGTCGTTACTTGATCGCAAACCAGGCTAAAAAAAGACCGTCGGGCTGCACGTCTTCCCAGTAGGAAATGGGTTTGCTGGCGACGTTGCGGCAATGGCGGGAGAGAAGCTGCTCGAGTTCGGTGCGGCCAAACCAGCGTTCCCATTCCGGAGTTTCCAAGCGGCCCCACGCTTCGGCGTTCTTATCGATGATGACGATGCGTCCGCCCGGCCTGACGATGCGGCACAGCTCGGCCACGGCGCCCGGAATGTCGATGGCGTGCTCCAGCGATTCCGTGGCATAGGCTCCATCACACGATCCGGTGGCGAGCGGCAGCGCGGTCATGGAAGCCGCGCAGCGATGAATTCCGGGCTGCACGCGGGCGAGCATCGCCTCGGCCAGATCGAGCGCGTAGACCGACGCGCCGCGGTCCCGGACCAGGCTCGCGAAACGGCCCTTCCCACAGCCCACGTCGGCGATGCGTTTGCCGTGGAGATCGCCCAGATGTTCCAAAACCAGCTTGACGTGCCAGATGCGGGGATCGATGGTGGAGGGGTAATGCTCCTCATCGGCCGCGGCGCGGTTGAAGAATTCGCGGATCTTACTGGAGTCCACGCGAGCGTCCTGAATCACAAGTATGCAGCATAAGTCGACATTTTTTCGAGTCACGCAAAGACGCCAAGGCGCAAAGAACGCAAAATCTGATTTCCGCACTACGCCCGGGTCAGGAAGATCGGAATGCCGGTCTTGTCGGAGTAGGCAGGGCGGTAGCGATCGGTGTTGTACATGGTCGCGAGGTCCACTTTGCGCGG
Organism: Bryobacteraceae bacterium; assembly: GCA_035568415.1. GTDB lineage: Bacteria > Acidobacteriota > Terriglobia > Bryobacterales > Bryobacteraceae > Palsa-187. Next base: position 86,928 of record DATMOC010000002.1, read on the forward strand.
GCCAAGTGCGGGATCGGGAATGGGGACCATGGCATAACAGCCGCTGCTCAGGGCTGCCATCCGCCCGGTTTCGCCGCGGAGCACGGATTCCAGCGCCATGTTGCCGAACGTGGTCGCGATCATCTTGTCGACGAAGTCGGGTTCGCCGCTGCGCAGGTCGTAGGTCAGGTCGCTGACAATGCTGTCTTCCTTGGTGCGGTTACGAATTTCATCAGCCAGCGCTTCGCCGACGCTCATCTTTTTGCGATGTCCGAACGGGTCCGGATCGCCGTATTCCTGCACGGTGTAGCCTTCCCAGCGGGCGCCTTCGGAGATCACCAGCAGAACGTAGTTGCTAGGGGTGTGACGTTTTTCGTTGAGCAGGATATCGATCAGCTTTTCGATCTTGACTTCGAATTCGGGAATGCAACAGCGGATCGAACTGACGTAGGCAGTGTATAGCGCGGTGAAACCCGCATCGCGTCCGAAGATCCGGAAAATACCGATGCGTTCATGCGAGCCGACGGTGGTGCGTTGCCGTCCGATGGCCGCGGTGGCGCGCGTGATCGCAGTAGAAAACCCGATACAGTATTCGGTGTTGCGCACGTCGTTGTCCATGGTCTTGGGAATCGCGATCACCTTCACGCCCAGTTTGTCCAGAGTCGCGGCGTAGCTCAACGTATCGTCGCCGCCGATCGCCATCAGATAGTCGAACTTCAGCCGGTCGAGATTTCTGAGAACCTGCGAACTGACATCGTAGGCGTCGCCGGTCTTGGGAAACTCCTTTCCGGCGAGATTTTCGGGCAGCGCTTTCATTTTCGAAGGATTAGTGCGGGTGGAATGCAGCACCGTGCCACCGAAGCGATCGATGGTCCGCGTATTGTCACGATTGAGCGGCCAGATGTAGCGTTCCAGGCTGGCTGGATCGTCCACATTGAGATGCGTGAGACCTTCCCAACCGCGGCGGATACCGATGACTTCGCAATCGTTTTCCGTTCCGCGATAAACGACACCTTTGATGACCGAGTTGAGGCCGGGAACATCTCCGCCTCCAGTAAGAATTCCGATACGGCGGCGAGGCATAAACCTTTATTTTACTGGACCGAAGCAATTCGTTTTGGCTGACATCCGCGCGTTAGCCCATTTTGCTCGACGACCGGAAGCTGTTACGCGATCCGGCGTTTACGCCGTTTGGGAGCGGCAGATTGAACGGCGAGGCGCAGGCCACATGCATGCAGCACGGCAGCCAAGCTGTCCAGCGACGGATTTCCAGACGTCGAAAGCATGCGATATAGGCTTTCGCGGTTGAGGCGAGTTTCGCGCGACAACGCGCGGATTCCGCCATGAGCCTCGGCAACGTCGCGAAGAGCCAAGAGAAATACGCGGGCGTCTTCGTCCTCCAGGCAAGCGTTCAAGTATTGAGTCGCCTCCAGCGGATTCCGCAGCGATTCCAGAAGGCGCTCACGATAAGATTCGGTATTACCGAGCAGCTTTGGCATCTAGATACTCCTTCCAATATTTCTGCGCCGTCGCGATGTCCCGCGCTTGCGTTTTCTTATCGCCGCCGCAAAGCAGAATCACGGCGAGCAATCCTTGCCGGCCGAAGTAAATCCGGTAACCAGGGCCGAAATCGATACGCAACTCCTCGACACCATTTCCGACGGACTTGCAGTCTCCGAAATTTCCTAGTCGGATCCGATTGAGGCGAGCGCGGACGATCGCCACCGATCGAGAGTCCTTCAGCGAATCAAGCCAGTCTGAAAAAGGAGCCGATCGACCCCTGCGGTATAACAGGATCTCTATCTCGCGACTCAACCTTCAATGTAGCCTATAAGCTACTTGATAGGCAAACGGATCGAACGCGCGCTCCACTTTGCCAGATAAGCCTCATCGGCCTGTGCGTCGATTTCGCGGTTGAATTCCTGGTTCCATGCTGCGAAGCGACGCGCTTTCAGCCGTTCCAGCAAGCGAACTTCGCGGCGTTTCAAGGCGAGTGTCTGGATCTGGGCGGCAATGCGCTTCGAGCAATCGACGCGCCGCTGTTCCAGACGGACGTGCTCGGCGGCGGTGAATCGGCGAAACGTGTCCAGCGCCGCGAGATCGGCTCCGGTGGTAGCCGGCGCAGCGAGCAGCGCACGATTGGATTCGTCGCGCTGACGGATGAGGGCAGCTTCATTTGCGTCGATGACGCGGAGTTCGGCATACAGACGCTCGAGTTTCGATTCCTCGATGATCGCCTGCGTTTCGCGCCAATCGAGCACGCGGCCCAACGGAAAACTGAATTTTTTCATGCGATCTGCAGCGCCAGCGCCTGGAGCCTGGCCATGGTTTCCTGAATCGGCGCGCACTGCTCGGAATCCTGCCGCAGGAAGTCGAGCAGCGGGGGACGAACTTTGATGGCCGAATCCAGGCGTGCGTTGGCTCCCGACACATAAGCGCCCAGGTTGATCAGATCTTCAGAGCGGTGATAATCCGCGAGGGCTTCGCGAAGTTTGCGCACGGATTCACGTTGTTCTGGAGGAGACACGCGATTGGCCAGGCGGCTAATGGAGTTGAGAATGTCGATGGCGGGATAGTGCCCTGCCGCAGCCAAGTCGCGCGAGAGAACCACGTGGCCATCCAGGATGGCGCGCACGGCGTCGCAAATCGGTTCGTTGAAATCGTCGCCTTCCACCAGCACGGTGAAGAATCCGGTGATGGAGCCGGACTTGAAATTGCCGGCGCGTTCAAAAATCCTGGGCAGGAGGTTGAACACGCTGGGGGTGTAGCCCTTTTGCGACGGAGGCTCACCCGCGGCGAGTCCGATTTCGCGCTGCGCCATGGCCAGGCGGGTAACCGAATCCATCACCAGGAGGACGCTCTTTCCGGCGTCGCGAAAATACTCGGCGAGGGCCAGGGCGACGAATGCCGCGCGGATGCGGAGCGGCGCGGGCATGTCCGAAGTGGCCACCACCACCACGCTGCGCTTGAGACCCTCCGCGCTCAATTCTTTTTCGAGGAATTCGCGAACTTCGCGATTGCGCTCGCCAATCAGCGCGATCACGCTGACGTCGGCTGAATTGTGGCGCGCCATGGCACCCAGCAGCGTGCTCTTGCCGACACCCGATCCGCCGAAAATTCCGATGCGCTGGCCTTTTCCGAAGGGAAGCATGCCATCGATGGCGCGGACGCCAGTAACCAGCGGCTCGGTGATGTGTTCACGCTCCAGGGGGCCGGGCGGGATGGCATACAGATCGCGAACCCCTTCCGGACGTATCGCCGGTCCATGGTCCATGGGGCGGCCGAATCCGTCAAGCACACGGCCCAGCAGATCGGGGCCGACTTCGACGCACGCGGCTTCAGGGCGCGCGACCACTACATCGCCCTGCTGCAAGCCTCCAGTGGCTTCGAGCGGCATCAACAGAACGCGTCCGTCGCGGAACCCGACCACTTGTGCGCGCACGTCGCCGCGAGTGGATTGGATCTGGCAGAAATCGCCGAGCGCGGCGGCGGGCCCGTCGGATTCGATCAGGAGACCGACCAGTTCGCGCACGCGGCCAATGGAGCGCAGTGTTTCGATCCGCGGAAGTTCGTCGACATAAGGTTGGAGAATCATCGGCCGCGTCTCCGCAGCAAATCCGTAAAGCCGCGGTCTATTTCAGCAAGCTGCGTGGCTACGGACGCGTCCAATTCTCCGCGCGAGGTTTCAAACACCACGCCGCCGGGTTGAAGGGAGGCGTCCGCGACGATTTCGAGTCCAGACGGAAAATCGAGGCGCGCACGATATTCGTGCAGGATCGCCGCGTCGGCGGGGCACACTCGCAAGCGGCGCGTTTCGCGCGCGTCGAGTTTCTGGAACGCCGCGATCACTAGGCCCAGGATCGCCTCGGGATCGGTGGCAAGTTCGCGATGCAGCACCCGGCGTGCGATCGCGATCGCCAGCTTCACGGTGTCCTGTTCCACGTCGGCGCGGAACTTCGAGCGGAGCGAAGTCAACTCATGCGTCATCCGGTTCAGCGCGGCAGCGGCGGGTTCAATGCGTTCCGACGCGCGCTGGATTCCGGCGGCTTCTCCAGCAGCGAATGCCTGCTGGTAGGCGGCCTGTGCCTGCGCATCCATGTCGCGCTGCATGTTTTCGGCCTGCACGCCAGCCGGCTGAATCTGCGGCTCGGGCGATCGCGCAAAATTCGCGCGACGCCGATCCGGCGGACGCCAGGCGGTTGCGCCTGCCGATCGAGTGTCGCCAGGACGGATCAGCCTAGACGACATATTGCTCTCCCGCGCTGCCCTTCAGACTGATGACACCGTCGGATTCGAGCTGCCGGACCACCGCGATCATCTGCTGCTGCGCCGCTTCCACTTCCTTGATCTTGATGGGCCCCAGTGCGTCCATATCCTCTTTCAGCATTTCCGAACCGCGCTGGCTCATCGCCTGCAGCATGTGATTCTTCATCTGATCGCTGGTCCCCTTGAGTGCGACCGTGAGAATCTTCTTGTCGACCTTAGCCAGGAGTTCCTTTACCGAGTTCACGTCCAGCAGCAGCAGGTCCTCGAACACGAACATCAGGTGACGGACGGTCTGGCCCAGTGCGGGGTTGTCGCGCTCAATGCTTTCGAGAATCTCCATGCTGGAGGTCGAATCCAGGCGGTTGAGCATTTCCGCGACAGCGCTGACGCCGCCGTAAGCTTCGCGGCTCATCTCGCCCAGCGATTTGAGTTTGGCGCCGATCACGCCGGCGATGCGCGTGACGATCTCCGGAGAGATTTCGTCAAGACTGGCCATCCGCAGAGCTACATCCGAGCGGATTTCCGCGGGCAGGGACGACAGGAGTCCCGCCGCTTGCGACGGGTTGAGGTGCGACAGGATCAGGGCGATGGTCTGGGGATGCTCGTGATGTATGAATTTCGCGAGCTGCTGCGGATCGGTTTTTTGCAGCGCGTCGAAGCTGAGTGTTTCGCTGGAGAGCGTCTTGATCAGGCGATCGTAGATTCTGCGTCCTTCCTCGGCTCCAAAAGCGTTCACCAGCACTTTGCGCGCGTACTCGACGCCTCCCTTGATGACGTAGTCGTGAGCCACCGACATCTGGTAGAACTCTTCCAGCACGCCTTCGGCTTCCTCCGGCGCAAGCATCTGGACGCGGGCGATCTCGCGCGTGATCTGCTGCACCTCATTCTCGTCAAGCTGGCGAAGAATGGTGCTGGAGGCGTCCTGGCCGATCATGATCATCAGGATCGCGGCCTTGCGGATGCCGGGGAGAGCTTCCGATTTGCTGTCGCCGATCCTAACCATTCAGCCAAGTCCTGACGACGCTAGCGAGCCCGTCGGCGTCCGTCTTGGCTTCGGTGGCGATGTGCTTCACCAGCACTTCGGTCTTCTTGGTCTTCACCACGGGAATCTTTAACGCCATCAGAGCTTCCACTTCCTGGCGCGCATTTTCAGCGTGTTGTTCGGCCATGCGGCCCTCGATTTGCCTTTGCAGGTCATCGGGCGAAGTGGGTGTGGATTTGGCGCCGGCTGCCAGCGACGCAGCCGCGTTCATTTCGGCTGCGCCGGCCGCTTTGCTGCGACGGCGGAACAGTACGAATCCGACGATCAACGCAAGTAAAACTCCGGCTCCGATTCCGCCGAACATCAACGTATTCTTTTGCAACCACTTGGGAAGCACGACAGCGGGAGGAGCGGCTGGTTCGCCGGACGCCGGCGCAGAAAATCCCGGAGGCTCGGCGAAAAGCGTCGCTTCGAACGGAAACGCCTCCACCACTAGCTCATCGCCCCGCTTGGCGTCCAATCCGGCGGCGGCGGCAACCACATCGTGAATCACTTTCAACTTTTCGGGCGACGGCGGATCGACGATGCGCTTGGAGTTTTCCCAGCGCAGCGTGTGGTCCACCAGGACGGACAGCGAGAGGCGCTTCACGGTCCCTTGCGGAAGACG
>DATMOC010000003.1:0-107950 GCA_035568415.1 Bryobacteraceae bacterium
AGACCGTTGTTTTTGGTCTTTAGCAGCTCGACGACTTTGTCGATGGAATCGCCGTATTGAATCGACTTGCGCGCACGATACGCGACTGGCGTGCCTTCCACGTTGAACGGACTTTGCTCGATGGTGGTTTCGGTGAGCACCACGCCGAGGTCGTTCTGATACCAGTCCGTGCCGCTCTGGATTCCGCCCGGGTAGCTCTGCATCAGCACGCGATGGCCGGTGGTGGGCTGCACGTCGAGCATGATGTTGGTCTGCTCGGCCAGCGTCAGCGGCCACCAGGTGACGTGGCCGATCACCATCTTTCCGTCGCGCGTGGCTTTTCCGCACGCGGCGAATGCGCTGCACCGATCGTGTTGGTCACGTTGATCAGTTGTGGTTGGATCGACACGCGGGCGGCGGAAGCCGATGCCTTCGAGACCGGTCGGCGTCATGGGCATGGCCGCGTTCAGTTCGCCCAGCTCGGTGATCGTATTCAGCGTGACGATGTCGATCAGATCCACGGCGCGGCCGTTGTATTTTGCGCCAGCCGCAGCGGCGCCGTCGGCGATCCCTTTCATCTCTTGCAAAATTTCCTGATCGAAGCCGCGCAGGAACAGAGCATTCGCAGTGGTGCGGCCGTTGTTCCAGGCGGTCGCTTTGGATTTGGAATCGAGCTGTGCAGCGCAACGGTCGATGTACTGCTCGATTTCGTGCGCCATCAGATAGCCGTGCTGGTAGCCGCGATCGTAAGGCTCGCCTTCAATGTGGACGTAAATCCATCCGGCGCGCGGATAGCGATAGCCGGGGCCGAAGGATTTTATAGTCGCTCTCTGGGGAAGATCGCCAGAGGCGATCTCTTCAAGGGACACACCTTCAAACCAGGCTTTTCCGGAGAATGCCCCGCCATCGGCAACTTCGAGGACAATCTGATCCTGCGATCGTGTAGCCATGAAGCGCAGATTCACTTTGGTCCACCCGCGAGTGCCGCCCAGCGATTCCGAGTGCACGTCGAACGGCATCGACGCCATGGCGAGCGAAGCGCCAGTGGCGATCGGCGAACGGTCCAGATCGCGGACCTGCAGATTTTCCGTGCGGATCCAGCCGGAGAGTTCGTAGCGCTTTCCTACGTTCAGTGTTACCGGAGCGGAGCGGATGTAAGCGCCAGATTCTCCAGACGGCTCGACACGCATCGACGCATGTTTCGCGTGCTGCGCCTGTGCGTCGGGCGTCGCTGTGCCGTGAACCGCATCCCATTTTGCGGCGGCATCGAAAGGCGCGGCTTTAAGGACAACAATCGAAAGAACACAGGCGATGGTCCGCATGTGTCTATTTTAGGCCTGCTTTTGTGGGGCCGCTAATCTTAGCCGCGAGCCGGTCTCCGGACCGGCTTCTGTTCGCGTGAAGACAAGCCGGCTTGAGAGCCGGCTCGCCGGCACGACTGCCGGCCCCACATCGGTCGGTCAACTATTTCGGGTCTTTGACGTAGCGAGCTATTTGCTCGCAGGTCGCGAACCACACGCCGGGTTTGGATTTCATGTACGCGATCAACTTATCTAAATGCTGGATCGGCGCGCGATGGCCGGTCACATGCGGATGCAGCGTCAGCAGGAACATGGTGCGGTCCTGATACGCGCCATCGAATTCTTCTTTGTAGAGCTGATACAGCAGTTCCGGCGAGGGCATGGTTCCGCCGCGGCCGAGGTACGGCGTCTCAGTCAGCGTCCAGTCGATGGCGAGTTCCACCATGCCGGTCGCTTCGCCATTCGAAACGATTTCATACGGTTCGTCCATTGCTTGCAAACTGCTGTCGTAGAAAAATCCGGCCTTGCGAATCAGGCCCAGCGTGTACTGGCTGAAAGCCCATCCGGGAGCTCGATATCCGACGGGCCGTTTGCCGGTGGCCTTGGTCAAATATTCGATCGCCTGATTGAGGAGCCGTTCTTCTTCGGCCGCGTTGTTGATCGCTGGTGGCGATTCATGAATCCAGCCGTGGACGCCGATCTCGTGGCGGCCGCGCTTCATGATCGCCGGAATCATCTCAGGATGAATCAGCGCGCTAACCGCGGGGATGAAAAACGTCGAAGGCACGTTGTGCTTATCGAGCAATTCAAGAATGCGCGGGAGTCCAGTCTGCGCGCCGAAATCGGCGGCGGAAAGCGTCGTCGGCGAGGTCTGTCCCGCAGCAAGGAGATACGATTCGTTATCGACGTCGAAACTGAGGCACACAGCGACGCGGGCGTTTCCAGGCCAAGTCTTGGGCGTGAGTTTCTTGCCCGCGCGCGATGGAGCTACCGCCTGGCGAAGCTGGTCTTCGGTCCATTTCGCGCCGGGCTGTGGCGCCTGGGCGAATGCGGTCAGGCACAGGCATAGCAGAATCGGATGAAATCTCATACGCGCTCCATCACTGTCGCGCCTCAAACCATCGGAATCGTCAAATGCTTGAGGCGCGACAGTCATGGAGCGCGTTCGCCTACTAGTTGATCCAGGCCATTCCATCAGGTCCATTCCCAGTAGAAACGCGTCCGGTCAATTCCAACGTCTTCAGATCGAGAACCGCGAGATAGTTGTCGCCATTCACCGCGATGTAGGCGCGCGATCCGTCGGGAACGATCAGAATTCCTTCGGGGGATTTGCCAAGCTTTATGCGCTTGATCTCGTGGCGTGTATCGCGATCCAGCACCACCAGCTCGCCTGCTTCCAGATCCGTGATCAGGATGCGCTTGCCGTCAGGCGCGATCTTCAGACGGTTCGATCGCTTGGTATGCACGTCGATGGTTCCAGTCACTTTTTTGGTGGCAATGTCGATGATCGAAACACCGCCGTCGCGCGAGTGAGCGGTCCAGATCTCTTTTTCATCGGGAGAGATTTCGATCGCCTCTGGCCCTTTACCCACTGGCACCACGGTCATATTCCAGTTAATCGGATTCGAGCCGCGTTCCAGGATCGCGATCGCGTCCGAGCCGATATTCGATGTGAACATTTTGCTGCCGTCGCGGGTCAACATCACCATGTGTGTCGAGTTGAGGCCGGTTCCCATCATCCAGTCGATCTGGTTCGATACGGGATCGTAACGCGCCACGAGCTTGTTCGCTTCGGCGGTGAAATAGACTTTTCCACCGGAAACGAAGATGCCGTGAGGACGCTGCAACGGACTCACCTCCACGCGACGCAGTTCTTTCTTCGATGCCAGGTCGATCACCGAAATCGATTTGCCCGGCGCTGGTCCGGTGCCATAGTTGCCAACGAATGCCAGTTTGCCGTCCGTGGCGACTTCATGCGGGCCTTCACCTGTCGGCACGCGACCAAGAATCTTTCCCGACGCTGGATCGACAATCGCCAGCGTGGCATCTTCTTTATTCAGGACCAGCAACGTCGCGCCTTGCGCGCAAATTGCCGTCAGGACCAGTGCGATCAGCTTCATAGGCTCTATTGTGACAGCGATTTCACCAGCTCATACAGGAACGTCTCGCCTTCATAGAACGAATCGATGGCGAGGCGCTCGTCACGTCCGTGGGCGCGAAAATCGTCTATCGGAATGAAGATCCCCTGGATGCCATAAGTCGGAATTCCCGCGGTGCGAAGATAGCGGCCGTCCGTTCCACCCATGACCATGATCGGAACCGTGATGGTGCCGGACCACATGGTATCGCCGATCTTCGAGGCGGCCTTCAGGAGATCCTGACGAAGCGGGGATGCCGGACCAGCGATGATTTCGCCTGAAACGGTCACCGAAACCTGATCGTCGGCGACCACGCGTTTCAGCGTCGCGAGCACTTCTTCCTGCTTCATATCCGGCTGGACGCGGCAATTCACCGTCGCGCCCGCAGTTTGCGGCAGCGCGTTGAGGGCATGGCCGCCGTCGAGCATGGTGGCGACGCATGTAGTACGAAGCGTCGCATTCAATGCAGTCGTGCTGTTGGCGAGCTGTTCGATCGCCGGTGTCGATCCCTGAGCCGCGGCTTTCATCAGCGCCGCCGTCGGGGGAGGCGCCACCTTCGCCATTTCCGTCAGGTACGCCCGCGTCACTTCGTTGGTCTGCGCCGGAAACTTAAATTTCGATAGCCGCACCAGCGCTTCCGAAAGGCGATAGATCGCATTGTCCGGCACGGGAAGCGAGCTGTGGCCGCCCTTGTTCTTCACTTCCAGCCGGAACGTGGCCACGTACTTTTCACTCACCTGGATATTGTTGGAGACTTTCTTACCGTTGGCCATGTCGCCCCAGCCGCCTTCATTCAGGGCGAACTCGGAATCGATCAGATCGCGGCGATTCTTGATCAGCCACTCGACTCCGCTATACGGGCCGCCGCCTTCTTCGTCCGCGGTCAGCGCCAGGATCAGGTCGCGATCCGGCTTGTAGCCTTCGCGTTTGAAGCGGATCAGCGTCGCGACCCAGATGGCCGCCTGCGCCTTGTCGTCAATCGAACCGCGGCCGTAAAAGTAGCCGTCCTTTTCCGTGAGCTGGAATGGATCGAGCGTCCAGTCGGATCGCTTGGCTTCCACCACGTCCAGATGCGCCAGCAGTAACAGAGGCTTGCGCTTTCCGGTCCCGTGATAGCGGAACACGACGTTCATTTTGTGATCGGCCGCGCCGGCGACTACGATGTCGGAGGCTGGAAACCCTTCCGCCTTCAAACGATCGGCCACCGCCTGGGCCGCCGGAGTGGTCGAACCAGTGCTATAAGACGTGTTGATCTCGATCAGTTGCTTATAAATGTCGTGAGCCAGCTTCTGATACTCGGGAGGCGGCATGTTGGCGGCTGAAGCGGTCGCCAGGAGCGCGAAGACACACAGGATCGGTTTCATGGTGGGAACCTGTCATTATAGAGGGGAACATGTGTATGTGGCGAGGCCTTAGTACCATAGCCGTAATAGGGAGTAGGGTTTTACCTAATACATTTCCCCTCGAAAGTGGCTCAATCATTGTCGATACTCAAGTTGAGGGCGGAGCGCCCCAAATGGAGTCATGAAGGTAAACGATCCCAATCTCGCATCCCTGGCGGCCGCCACATCGGCGCGAACTCAGGAAACTGAACGCAGCGCACAAGGCTTGCGTCCGGGGAGCACGCCGGGAACAGGCGCATCCAGTGACGACGTCCACCTTTCCGAATTAGTGCGTAGTTTGCGATCGCTCGCGGCGGATTCGCCGGAGCGGCAGGCGCATCTTGAACAGATCGCTCGGTCCGTTGCCAACGGTACGTATAAAGTTGACGCGAAGGCAACGGCATCGAAGATCGTCGACGATGCGCTCGAATCCTAACACTGCGCACGAAAGCGTGGCCGCGTTACGCGACGCGTTGCTTGCCCCGACACCTGAATCGATTGAAGCCTGCCTGCCCGGGCTGGTCCAAGCCGCGGCGTCGATCGGCACGGACGATCCGTCATCCCTGCATGCCCTCAAAAACGAACTGCGAATTGTAAGAGATCTCATCGAACACGGCGAAAAATTGAATCGCGGCCTGGCCCGCCTGCTCGGCGCGAAAATGGCGGGATACACGGCGACCGGAGACGCCGGGCCCCTTGCCGCGACCGGAACCATTTCGATCACAGGATAACTATGGGTGGACTTACTACTGCGCTTCTGAATTCGGCCAACGCGCTCGACATCTTTGGGCGGACGTTCACCGTCATCGAAAACAACATCACCAACGCCAATACGCCGGGATACGCCAAACAGGACCAGTTGCTGTTAGCGCTCCCTTTCGATCCGGCGAACCGGCTCACGGGTGGCGTGGCCGACGGTCCGCTGTTGAGCTCCCGTTCGGAATTCCTGGAGCAGGCGGTTCGGACGCAGCAGCAATCCCTGGGAAACGCGGGGCAAAGGGCCGCCGATCTCGGCCAAGTCCAACCGCTGTTCGATCTGACCGCGGCCTCGGGCGTAGCGGGCGCGGTGAACTCGTTCTTTAACAGCTTTTCTCAATTGACCGTCAGTCCTAACGACGCGGTGAGCAGGCAGGCCGTAATCAACGCTGCAGGCCAGCTTGCCGGAAGCATGCGGACGGCCTCAACCGGGATTACGCAAGTCTCCACCAATGTTTCGATCCAGACCACCGATGTGGTCACACAGATCAACGCGATCGCAGCACAGATCGCGAAAATCAATAGCCAATACCAGGCGAGCTCGCAAGCGTCGCACGACGCCGGCCTCGATGCGCAACTGCACTCGGACCTGGAGAGTCTCTCCCAATTGGCGGATTTTTCGGTGATCAAGGGAGCCGGCGGGGCGCTTACCATCGCGGTTGGCGGGCAAACGCCGCTGGTGATTGGAGACCAGACGTTCGCCATCACCGCCGACCCGTCTTCCGGGCACACCGCGATTCTCGACGCGCACGGCAGCGACATCACTTCGCAAATCACGCAAGGCAAGCTGGGAGCGCTGATCCAGGAGAAGAACGTCACGCTTCCCGGGTACCTGAACGGTCTGAATACGTTCGCTCAGTCTATGGCCGACACTGTGAACGGGCAACTCGCGCAGGGTCTGGACCAGAACGGGAACACGCCGGCAGCCAATCTGTTTACTTACAATCAGGCGTCGGATGCGGCCTCGACCATTGGCGTGAACAATCTTACTCCAGACCAGATCGCCGCCGCGTCGGCGAGCGCGCCAGGCGGGAATGGAAACGCAGTGGCGCTGACGCAGCTCGCGAATTCGCCTTCAATTAACGGCTTCACTTTCACGCAGTTCTACGGGAATCTGGGATCGCGCGTGGGCAGCGACGTCGCCTCAGCCATGCAGGATCAGCAGCAGGCACAGAATCAGTTGACCCAAGCGCAGGCGCAGCGATCCACGCAAAGCGGAGTTTCATTGAACGAGGAAGCCACCAAGCTGCTGCAATTCCAGCAGGCGTACCAGGCCGCCGGCAAACTGGTGAGCGTACTCGACAGCCTGACCCAAACTATTATCAACATGGTCACCTGAGGTGTGTGATGATTACCAGTCTTAATCCGATCAACCAGGAATTCATCGACAATCTGAACCGCGTCATCGACCGGCTGAATACGGACCAGCTAGATATTTCGAGCGGCGTGCGAATGCGCCAGGTCTCCAATAGCCCCGATCAGGTTTCATCGTTGTTGCAAGCTCGCGCGGCCCTGTCCGCGTCGCAGCAGATCTCGACCAATTTGGGCAACGTGAAAACCGAGGTCGACACCAGCGAGCAGGCCTTGGAAGGCGTGGTTCAACTCTTCGATCAAGTGCAAACCATCGGCGCCCAGGGCGCCACCGGGACGCAAACGGCGGCCGCGCGCGCGACGCTTGCGACCCAATTGCAGTCGCTTGAGCAGCAGTTTGTCGGAGCCGCGAACACCAGTATCGAAGGGCGCTTTCTCTTTTCCGGCGATGCGGACCAGACGGCCGCATACACTTACGATGTGACGCAGGCGAATCCGGTGAGTGCGTATCTGGGATCCGCATCAACGCGCGTCGCGCTGCATCCGAATGGAACCACCTTTCCGGTGGCCTTGACCGCACAGCAGATCTTCGACTCAAGCGATCCGACCACCAACGTGTTCGGCGCCATCAACGGGCTGGTCACGGCTCTGAACAACAACGACCAGACGGCCATTCAGACTTCGGTCAACGGCCTGGGAAAGGTCGCCGAGTATTTGAACCAGCAGTTGGCGTTCTATGGAAATACGCAAAACCAGGTGGCGGCTGCAACCAACTACGCCCAAACGCAGCAGGTCGGGATTCAGGCGCAGATCGGCAATTTGCAGGATACCGACATGACAGCGGCGATCCTGGATTTGACGCAGGCGCAAACGCAGATGCAGGCGTCGCTACAGTCGCGCGGCCAGATTCCGAAGACTACCTTGTTCGATTTTCTGGCGTAAGGGGGGCGGACCCCCGGGTCCGCGCGCGATCCCCTGATCGCGCTCCTCGTCAACAAAACCACGCCTAAGAACACGCGACGAGGCCGGTCAGGGGATTCACTGCCCTCTCAGCCCGACGATAGTCACATCATCGCCCTGCGCACCCGGACTGAAACGCTGGACTTCGCCGAGAATGTGTTCGAGCAAGCCCTCCACGTCCGCGGGACCGGAGCGCGTCGCGGCGATCAGGCGCGCTTCCCCGAATTCCTCGCCTTGCTCGACGCCCGCTTCGAGGACGCCGTCGGAGACCACCAGCAGCACGTCTCCCGGCGCGAGCGGGACGCTCTTCTCTTCGCACTTCCACCAGCTGAAGATCCCGATCGGCAATGCGGACGCTTCCAGGCGCTCAATCGCTCCAGTCGAGCGCATCAGCAGCGCCGCGGGATGGCCACAGTTGATGTAGCGCAGTTCCCGGTCCTGGTCGCGATATTCCGCATAGAACATGGTCGCGAAATATTCGGCGGGCGTGGACTCGTGGAACAATTTATTGACCGACGTGAGCAACGCTTTACCGTGCTTCACGCCCAACTCGAGCTGGCTTCGGAAGGAGGCCTGCAAACTCGCCGTCAGCAGCGCGCCGGCAACGCCTTTTCCGGAAACATCGGCCAGCAGAACCCCGACGCGTCCGGGACCAAGCTCCAGAAAATCGTAATAGTCGCCACCGATCTCGCGGGCCGGCAAACAGCGCCCCCCCAACGTGATGGTCTTGAGCGTCTGCGCGTGTTGTGGAAGCAAGCGCTGTTGGACGTGGCGCGCGATCTCCAGCTCGCTCTTGGCATTCTTGCGCTCCTTGGATCGGTGCGCCTGCTTTTCGATGGTGGCAAGAAGGCGCGCGTTGTCCCACGGCTTCTGAATAAAGTCCACTGCTCCTCGTCGCATGGCTTCCACCGCGAGGTCCACGCTCGACCACGCGGTCATTACGATGACGGGAGTGCTTCCATCGTGCTTCTGAAGATTGTCGAGCAGGGCCAAGCCTTCATCGCCCGACGTGGTGTCGCGCGAGTAGTTCATGTCCATCAGGATCAGATCGAACCGTGAACCTTCCGCCGCAGAAAGCGCGGATCGCGGAGAATCGACGATTTCCGCCTGGTGGCCCGCGCCCTTCAGCAGCAACCGGATCGCTTCGAGAACATCTTGCTGATCATCGCTGACCAAGACCCGCATGGTATCAATCGTCGCGTCTGGAGCGGCTCGCGGTCAAGACGTGGTAGTGCGATAAATCTGTGTAGATTTATCGCACTACCCAAGACGTAGCCTTTCCGATCATTTGATCGACCATGTGGGGCTGGCAGTCATGCCGGCTCGCCGCTAGGACTAGCGGCCCCACATGTCTCGGTCACACTTAAGAGCGACTTGCGATGATTATCTTGGCCGCCGACCGCCCCGTCCGCACACAATCGGGGATACCGATTCCTTCATAGGCATTACCGGCCAGATGCAGTCCCGGTAACTTCGCGACACGCGCTTTGATCTCTTGAACGCGCCCGATATGCCCGACGGTGTATTGCGCCATGGAACGCGGCCATCGCGAAATGGTGTGATACAGCGGCGTAGCCGTCAATCCCAGAATCCGTTTCAGCTCTTCCCGCGCTATGCGGATGACCAATTCGTCGGATTCAGAAAGTATCGCTTCGTCGGCCAGTCCACCCAGGAAGCAACGCAGCACGACCTTGTCGTCGGGCGCACGATAAGAAAACTTCGTCCCAACGAACGTG
The DNA here is from genome assembly GCA_035568415.1 of Bryobacteraceae bacterium. Lineage (GTDB taxonomy): Bacteria > Acidobacteriota > Terriglobia > Bryobacterales > Bryobacteraceae > Palsa-187. The sequence continues at coordinate 9,564 of DATMOC010000003.1, forward strand.
CATGCGGCCAGACGTTGCCGCTCGAGCGCGGGCACCAGGAATCCGAATCCGGCGCGCTGGCCGTCGAATTCCGAATCCTTATAGACCAGCGTGAGCGTCAGCGAGGAGCTGTACGGAATCTCATTGAGCTTCTTCGCCAGATCGCCGTCCAACCCGGCGACCAGCGCAGCGGTCGACCAAGCCGGCGAGGCCACGATCACATGACTGGCATCCAGCCATTCGCCGCCGGCTCGCACACGGAAACCAGGCTCGATCGCTTCCACTTCCTGGTGACGTACGGTGATGCCTTTCGAAAGAACGTCGATCACCTTGCTCATTCCGCTCTTCATACTCTGGAATAGCGATCCTCCACCGGGCGGACGTTTCGCCGCCATCACAGCGCGGCCCAGGCTGCCATACTTCGATTCCATTTCGAGGAATCGCGGCAGCACGCTCGCGATGCTTAATTGCGCCGGATCGCCGCCGTAAACACCCGATAGCAGCGGCTCGGCCAGATAATCCAGCGTTTCCTGCCCGTAGTGGTCCACTACGAACTCCGCCACGCTGCGATCCGGCCGGGTGCCGTTCGGCGTGCGCAACAGCTCGAATCCCATGCGGACCTTGGTCGCCCAGCTCAGCAGAGGCGATTTGACCATCGGCATGATTTTCGACGGGACGATCATCATCACGCCCTCGGGTAGCGCAACCAGCCGGCCCTTTTTGAGGATGTAAGTAGTGCGCTGATGATCGTTGGAGCCGATGACTTCGCTTTCGAGTCCCAGTTCCTTGATCAGCGCCAGCGCTTCGGGTTTCGCGCTGATGAAACTGTCCGGTCCGGAGTCGAACACGCAGTCTTGCCAGGTCTGCGTTTCGATCACGCCGCCCAATCGCGGCCGTTTTTCAAAGAGGATGGTTTCGATGCCGGCTCGCGTCAGATCGTAGGCCGCGGAAAGCCCCGCGATTCCGCCGCCGACGATGACAACGCGCTTAGAGTTTGAACTCTCTAACGATTTCGACACACGCTTTCACGTTCTCCACCGGTGTCTCCGGTAAAATTCCGTGGCCTAGATTGAAAATGTGGCCCGGCCGCGAACCCGTGCGCTTCAGCAGCTCATGCACGCGCATCCGCAACTCCGGCAAGGGAGCGAAGAGCACTGCGGGGTCCAGGTTACCCTGCACCGCCGACCGGTAGCTGATGTCCATCCAAGCCTGATCGATATTGATGCGCCAATCCACTCCCATGACGTCGCCGCCGGCGGCATGAAGTTCGCGGAAAAAGCCCGCTGCGCCGGTCCCGAAGTGGATTACGGGAACGCCGGCAGCGCGAATTCGCTCGATCAGCGCCCGCGAATAAGGCGCAACATAGCGCACATAATCGTCCGGACCCAGGGCGCCGACCCAGCTATCAAACACCTGAATGATCCGGGCCCCGGCGGAAACTTGTAAAACGCCAAACGAACCCAAGACGTCGACGAGCTTGCCCATCAGGCGCCGCCATAACGTCTCGTCGCGATACATCATTTGCTTGGTTTTGATGAAGTTCCGCGATGCGCCGCCTTCGATCATGTAGCTCGCCATGGTAAAGGGCGCGCCGACGAATCCGATGACGGGAACACGTCCGGCAAGCGCCCGCACCACGTGCTGGATGGCTTCGCCGACGTAACCCAATTCGTCAGTATTCGAAATGGACAGGCTATCGATATCGCTGGAGGTGCGTACCGGATTATCGATGATCGGGCCTTCGCCGGCGGCGTAGCGGAGCTTGAGCCCCATCGGCTCCACGGGCAGCAGCAGATCGGCGAAGATGATGGCTGCGTCCACGTCGAGCACTTCCACCGGTTGCAGGGTTACCTGCGCGGCGATATCCGGCCGTTTGCAGATTTCGAGGATTCCATGCTTCGCGCGAATATCGCGATACTGCTTCATGTAGCGCCCGGCTTGCCGCATGAACCACACCGGTCGAACGTCGGTCGGCCGGCGGCGGCAGGCATCGAGAAAGCGGCTATTCATGGGAGCCACGCGCATAAATCACTCCTGTTTTGTATGGGAAGCGAGCGAGACAGGCGAAAGCACGTCCCTGAAACAAAGTTAGCACACCACGGTTTACGAAATCGGATTTTTTTCGTCACCCGACTTTTCGGGACGAGGCCGGCCGCGCTTGATCCTTTTGAGGATTTGAGGGGCTTTCGCCCCCAAACTGGCCGGAAGCGCGGACTCAAAATGCAGATCGGGCGTGTGGAAGAGTTGCAGCCGTTCCGCTAACTGATGTCTTAAGAATTGCTTAGCGTGATTCAAAGCTTCCAGCGTGGCAGTCTGTTCCTGGACGGTCCCGGCTAGGGCGAGGCTGATGTGCGCACGGCGAAAATCGGGCGAAAGATGGACCTCGGAGACCGTGGCCCACCCCACTCTTGGATCGGACATTTCGTATCCAATCAGCTCGTCGAGTTCTTCGCGAATACTCTCCGAGACGCGCTGAGTGCGGTGCGGGTCCAAACTTAAGGATATAGTTTTCCGGTCCGTTCAACAAGCCACATTCGAGTCCGGCGGTAAGTTCGCCCGATCTTAGTAAAGGTTACGGGTCCCGACACGACTCGTATCGGCCGCATCGAAACGCTAAGTTGCTGTGGAACATGGGCAGCACGCTATGTTTCTCAATTGGCAGCGCGGATGCACCTTAGTCAGCGTTGGTCAGGGCGGCTTCGCAGTGATAAGGCCCGCCATGAAAGGGAGTCAAACAAATGTCGAATGAACTGGACAAAAATGTGGAATCGAACTCGAATTCGAGCGGGCACGGGTTATTGATCGGAACGCTAACGGCGGGGCTGGTGCTCGCGCTCGCGGGCGATGGATATCTCCTGATGCGCTCGAACGACATGCGGGACGAGATTGCGCAGACCAAAGATGCGACGCAGACACAGATCACCAAGCTCGGTGAAGCGACCACGTCGCTGCTGGATCAGCGCCTCACCGCACTCAATGAGGACATCAGGACTGCAGCCGGCTCCGCTGACACTTCGGTGAAGCGCGCTCGCATGGAAGCGCTGAAGCAGGCGAAGGAACTGACCCAGCGCCTGGAGGAACAGCAGAAAGAAGTTTCCGGCGAGTTGACTGAGCTCAAGGACGCGACCACCAACAAGATCGCCGAAGTCTCCACCGACGTCAATGGGGTTAAGACCGATGTCAGCGGCGTCAAAACCGATGTGACCGGCGTCAAGTCGGACGTCGCATCCACGCAGTCGGAGCTGGAAAAAACTAACGGCGAGCTCAAGCGCGCCATGGGCGACATGGGCGTGATGAGCGGCTTGATCGCCACCAATTCGAAGGATCTGGCGGCGCTGCGTGAACTCGGCGAACGCAACTACTTCGAGTTCGATCTGAAAAAGCCGGAGACGACCAAGAAAATCGGTGACGTGACTTTGGTACTGAAGAAGTCCGATCCAAAGCGGAATCGCTACACGGTCGAAGTTTTGGCCGACGACAAACGCGTTGAGAAGAGAGACAAGGGCATCAATGAGCCGGTGCAACTGTACGTCAGCAATAGCCGGCAGCCGTACGAGATCGTGGTGAACCAGATTGGAAAAGACCAAATCGTCGGCTACGTGTCCACACCGAAAGTGAAGCTGGCGCGGCGTTAGATCTGTAATCGAACGCATCGCGACTCACGGGCGCGCGCAGCCTTCCTCCGCTGCGCGCGCCCGTTGTGTTTTTATTTGGATAGAATCGGGAACGGATGAGATGGAGCGCCTTTCTCGTATGCGCCTTCCTGAACGCGCAATCGGTGCGGGTCTATTCGGAGTTCGCTCGAATCGACGCCTCGGGTGAAGTAACCGCTCCCGAGCATCCGCGGGAGATTCTCTCGCCAGCCATCGTCCGCAACGGATTCACTTCGTTCCAAGTTGTCGTGCAGGTTCCCAAGGGCACTTCTTACTGGCTGTACATCGGCCAGAATCCCGAGGATGCAGTACGGGTCACGATGTATCGCGAATCGGGCGAGAAGCTGGAGAAGGTGGATCTGCCGTTCCAGGGCACGTCGACAGAAATTCTGTGGATGGACGTGTGGACGGATCGAGCGGCACCGGTGCGGCGGATCAAGATCGAGCCGGAACTGAATGTCGCGGGCGATTGGGTGATTTATCCCATGGAAGCGCGCGTCATGGATGCGACCGCGCCGGAACTTCGCGTACCGGCTGGGTCGGCTCCTACTGTAGACGTGATGCGAAGTCATCTGTGCGGAACGATGCTCGATCTCCGCGAGCGGGAGTCTGCTCTGACCGTTCGGAGCAGTCAATTCCGGAATGCATTACAGGACACTGGTTTGGCTGCGAACGCTTCAAAGGAGGCCTTGCGCCGCCTGTTTGGCGCCTGTGACGCCAAGGAGCCAGAAGATCCCGAGTGGTACCTGCGCATCCGAGACTATCTTTTTAAAACGACGCGCTAAAGCGCGGTCCGCATGGGTTAGACTGGAAAAGCAACCCTCACAACGTCAAGGAGAGATGGCCGAGTGGTTGAAGGCGCACGCTTGGAAAGCGTGTTTAGGGGAAACTCTAACGAGGGTTCGAATCCCTCTCTCTCCGCCACATTTCGACTTTAGGGCAATACCGCCGCACGTTGTGAAAGAAGCGGGAGGACGCGGGGATCCTGGTTTATCACGACCTCGAAATCCACGCGCTTTAGGGGTGAGCCTTCATAGCGCTGATACGAGTACGAGGTACCGCTTTGGACGGTCACAAATTCCACACTCTTCGGCGCCGCTGGGATCATCCCTCCGAACCATCGGGCGTCTTCCTGCTGCTGCCACGTGACCAGCGAGAGTACCGAGCCCGCAGGATAGTCATTGCGAGCGCCCGAACGCGCGTACTGTACGGCCAGGTCGTTTCCGAACAGGGTCGACATGGTCGAGTTTCTCCGATCGATCCAGGACGTGATGACCTTTCCCTGCAAAGGGTCCATTGGCAGCATACTGAGCGCGGCTTGTTGATTGGGCGCCGTCGCCACCCGCGGATTTTCTTTCGAGCAGCCGGCCGCGGCGAGCAGCAGCGCGGTGAACCAGACGATTCTCATTTGGCCCTCGCGATCGGCGCGGTGTAGACGTAGTCATTCCTGCTGACGGGAGCGTGGCAGCCGATGCATTCGTCCGTAAACGCGGCGTCGGTTCCGTACGGTTTGAGATCGGCGCCACGCCACCGCGCCCATCCCCATCCCTTCGTCGCTGTGTACTTCTTGCTGTCGCGGATCATGAACTCGACTTGAAAAAACGCGCCGCTATGAACGATGCCGTTTTCATCCGGCTGAGCGAGCCATGCGATCTTTGCGAACGCGGTGCCGTCCGGCCACGGATTGATCCGGTTCTCTTCGATCGCCTTGATGGCGACGTCATTCCCGAGAATTTCCCTCAGTGTGCCGTTGTCGAAACGATCGGTGCTGCTGATCGGTCTCCAATTCTTGTAATCAGGAATGAACGCGATTCCGTTGGGAGCGGGACGCACCTCCGTTGGGCTGGCTCCGTGAATCCATGCGTCGTACTGAGCGTCGGATCCGCCGATATCGGCCGCGGTAGTCTGATTCGACCCGGGCGGGTCTAGATAGTTCCGCAACACGGTCAATTGCTCAGGCGTGATAGCGGATTCCGGATGCGCGCGCACGTACACCGGCAGCGGCATCGCGCCGAGTTGTATCAGGTTGACGGATTCGTAGAGAATGCCTTTCTGCTGGCCCGCGGGGAGTTTGGCGATTTCCGAAAAATTCAGGCGCTCCCGGCCCTGTTTCACGTCTTTCGCGACCATCCAATACACGGGAACGATCTGATCGAACCACGCCAGCCGCGTCTGGTTCGAATGGCAGTCATAGCATGACGTCTTCAGGATCTGCTTCACTTCCGGAGGCGCCTGCAGATCCGCTGTCACGGGCGGACTCGTCAAAGCGGGACGGGCGAATTGGATTCCGATCAGTCCGATGAACAAAAGTCCACAAGTCCAAAACAGAGCTCGAAAGCGCGATGATGCTGCCATGCCGCCCCTATCCTTTGAGGATTTTGAATCGGGAGTGGGTGCAGAATTCTTGGACGATATAACCACCGGAGGCGCTGAAACGCTGAAGATCAATGACTTGCGGATTCACATCGCTCGCGAATCCCTCTCTCCGCCGTTTGATCCAGCATCAAAAAACGCAGCTAGAATTGAAGCATGCGTACGGGTCTCGCTATTGCAATCATGTTGAGCTGCGTTCCGGGATTTTCAGGGGACTGGAATCCTCGTCTGGCGGCGGATTATCTGGATGCGCGGCAGAAGGATTGGTTCGCGTGGCCAGCCGCAACGAAATCTGGGGCTCCGTGCATCTCGTGTCATACCGGCATGACCTACATGCTGGTGCGGCCGGGGCTGCGGAACGTGCTCGGGGAGAAGGAATCGACCGAATACGAGCGAGGTTTTTTACAGACCATGCGGTCCCACGCGGGCAAGAAACCCGCGGCGGACGCGCCCAAGGACTCGACAGGGACACAGGTCGATACGATTCTTTCCGCGATGCTGCTTGCCGCTGAAGACGCGCCCAATGGAAAGCTGAGTGCGGAAACGGAGCAGGCCTTCAATCGGCTGTGGGCATCGCAAGCGGCGGATGGAGCATGGTCGTGGTACAACCTCGAGCTGGATCCATGGGAGATGCCGGATCGCGATTCTATGGCGCGGCGATTGCAGCTCTGGCCGTGGGCTGCACACCGGCGGAATATCGGGAGCGTCCGGAAGTGCGTGAGCACGTCGGCAGGCTGATCCAGTTTCTCAATCGTGGGGATGCAGGGCAGCCTTTGCATAACCGGCTGATGCTGTTGTGGGCGGCTTCGAAATTGCCGGAGGCTGCTTCCACCGTGCGGCGCAATTCGATCGTGGAGCAGGCCACACAGACGCAGCAGCCCGATGGCGGTTGGACCATCGCGTCGCTGGGACCATGGACGGCGCATCCCATGGCTCCGGCGGCTCCCGCATCCTCGGCGGGGAGCAACGCGTACGCCACGGCGTTCGCGGCGTTTGCAATGGAGCAAGCAGGTGTGCCGGCATCCGATCCGCGATTGAAGCGGGCGCTCACGTGGCTGCGCGCGCATCAGCACAAAAAAGGCGGTTACTGGGACGCTGTGTCGATGAACAAGAAGTATGAAGCCGGTTCGATGATGGAACTTTTCATGCGCGATGCAGCTACCGGCTTTGCGGCGATGGCGCTACTCAACAGCGATTCCAGCAGGTAGCGGGCGGTCCCGTTTCAACTGCGGGCGATCGTGCCGCGGCATTTGCTGCTCGCTGAAGAAGCCCGCCAGACAATCGATCAGGCGTCGAACGCGGCCATGGCGCGGCGTCAGCTCGACCAAATCCACCTGCTCTCCGGCTTGCTCCAACTGCCGCGCCATCTCGATAGCAATCGCGTCCCATCCGCCGATCGCATACGGCCCTTCGGGTTGGAAGCGGCGCAGCGCGTGAATGCACTCGGCGGCCACGTGCTCGACGGTGTGCGGCGGAGGGAGTTTCGCGAGCTCCGGCAGACGGATGCCGAAGACCGGCCGTTCCGACGCAAATTCATCGCAAGGGTCCACCGTGAACAGCGGCGCGCCGATGCCTTCCGGCTGGATCGGGAACACTTTGGCGGAATGGCTGGATGGCTTGATCCCGAGCGCGCGCGCCAGCGCGGAACGGGCCACACGTGGAATCGTATCCAGCACCAGGATCCGCTCGGGCACTTTAAAGCGGGCCAGGTGAGTGGACACGAACCGTTTCAGACCCGCGGGTCCCGCAGATGAGCCTGCACTGAGCACGACGGCGGCCGCTGCCGATTGGCCAAACTTGGGATCGGGTACTGGAAAGGCGATGGCTTGCTCGACGTCCGGATGCGAGAGCAGCGCTTCGTCGATTTCCAGCGGTGAGATTTCGAGCCGCCCGTTTCGAATGGTGTCAGCGCGTCCAGTCAGAAAAAACCAGCCATCGCGGAACGCGTCGCGAGTGGCGGCGCGATTTCGGAAATACGCCGGGATGACGGCAGGGCCTCGCGCGGCGAGCTCTCCGTGGATCACCGCGACTTCGTTGCAGGCGATCGGCGGCGCTTCGGCTTGCGCAGGCGGCAAGACACTTTCGGTTCCGGTGAATGCGACGGTCGCGCCGGCACACAGTGGAGCGAACACGCCTTGCACCAGTCCACGCCATTCGTGAAGCGGTGCGAGACTCGGCGAGCTGTCAGGCTCGACCGGGATGCTGTCAATCGCGGCGAGCAGATTGCCATGCGTGATCGGCGCGAATTTTCCGCCGGGCAAAGTCAGAATGAGAGCGACATCATCGCGAGCAGCTTCCGATACTCGACCTGCGGCGCCTACGCGTCCTTTCAGCGTGAACAGGCCCGCGACATCGTGGGAGATTACTTCCACCACGGGGATCTCCCAGCGGTGTGCCGCTTCCCGCGCGGGATGCGATTTTCCAGCGGGCAAGAACACGACCTTCGGCGTCAGCTCAAAAAAGATCGCCTCATATTCCGGTCGACTGAGGTTCGAATCGAGCGGCGCGAACCTTGCGATCGCCGACGTGGCGAGAGCCGCGGTCGCGCAATCCGGTCCATCGGCCAACACACTGGCCACGACGTCGTGCCGCCGGATTCCCAATTCGCGAAGGCGGGCAGAGGTCCGTTCAAGATAATCCGCCAGATGCGCGAACGTAAGTGTCGCGCGGCCCGCTGCGAGCAACGCAGGCCGGTTCGATCGACACAGATAAAGTGCTGCGACCGAGCACATGGGTCCCCCAGCGGTCTCCTAGGTTAAAACCCCTGCTACAAGAAAAGTTGTTGTTTTTAACTGGTCTAGAATGAGCGATTTACGAGACTTTTTCGCCGATCGACTTGGGTTGCAGGAACTGCAGCAGGTAGTCCGGTCCACCAGCCTTTGAATCCGTTCCGGACATGTTGAATCCGCCGAAGGGATGCGCACCGACCATCGCGCCAGTGCATTTTCGATTGATGTAGAGGTTGCCCACGAAAAATTCTTCACGCGCACGGCGGATTTTTTCCGGATTCTTGGAATAGACGGCACCGGTCAAACCGTATTCAGTGTCGTTGGCGAGTTGCAATGCATGATCGAAATCGCGCGCCTTCGTGACGGCGAGCACGGGACCGAAAATCTCTTCCTGAAAAATTCGCGCTTTCGAATCGACGTCGGCAATCACGGTGGGTTGAATGAAATATCCGTCGCCTGGAGCCACATCGCCGCCGGCGATCAAGCGGCCTTCGCGTTTTCCGGTCTCGATGTAGTTGAGGATGGTCTTCCTGGCGCTTTCGCTGATCACCGGGCCCATATAATTCTCGGGTAGTTCCGGCGCACCGACGGTCAATGTCGCGACTTTCTGTTTCACTTTGTCGAGAAACGCGTCATAGACTTTTTCGTCGACGATGGCGCGGGAACATGCCGAGCACTTTTGTCCCTGATATCCATACGCCGATTGCACCACTCCGGTCGCGGCGCTTTCGAGATCGGCTTCGCGATCGACGATGATCGCGTCTTTGCCGCCCATTTCAGCAATTACGCGTTTGATCCAGATTTGGCCTTTACGAGGCTTGGCAGCGAGTTCGTTGATGCGCAGACCCACATCGCGCGATCCGGTGAAGGAAACGAAGCGCGTCTTGGGATGCTCGACGAGGAGATCGCCGACCACCGATCCACTGCCGGTGCACAGCGAAAAACTACGCGGCGGGAATCCGGCGGCGAGCAAAACGTCGGCGAATTTCGCGGCGATGGTGGGCGTCTCGCTCGACGGCTTGATGACGATAGTATTGCCCGCGACCAGGGCCGCCACGCTCATCCCGGTCATAATCGCCAGGGGAAAATTCCAAGGTGGAATGATCACACCCGCGCCGAGCGGCAAATAAATCATTTCATCGCGCTCGCCGGGCATCTGCACCAGAGGTTCGGGCGAGGCGAGCCGCTGCATCTGGCGCGCATAATACTCGCAGAAATCGATGGCTTCGGCGACGTCGGCATCGGCTTCGGGCCAGGTTTTCCCGGCTTCGGAGACGAGCCATGCATCGAATTCGAGCTTCCGCTCGCGAATGATCGCGGCTACGCGCGCCGCCATCTCGACGCGCTTTTCGACGGGCGTGCGGCTGTACTCAGGAAAGAACGCGTGCGCGTCTTCGATGGCCTGATTCGCCAGAGCTGCGTTGGCCTTATGATGGCGGCCAACGATCTCCGAAGGCTTGGAAGGGTTCACGCTGGCCAGCAGGTCCCCGGTTTTGTGGCGGGCGCCGGCGATCCACAGATCGTGTTCCTGGCCGAAACTCGCCCGGACACGAGCGAGCGCGGCTTGCGCCGCTTTCAGGTCATCGGGCTTGGAAAAACTGTTGACGGGTTCGTTCGAAAAAGCGGCAAGCGGCCGCGACACGGCGGGAGTCGTCATGGGATTGTCCTTACTGGAAAATGTTTAGCCTTCGACGAGGCGGCGGCCGCGTTCGATCATCTCGGCGGCCTCATCGGCGACGCGGAGGCCTTTTTCGTATAGTTCGCGGCCTTTATCCATTAGATCGCCGGCGGTATCCGACAGAGCTTCGCGGCCTTCCTTGGTCTTCTTCTTGATCAGCCGGCGGGTTTCCTTGCCGGATTGCGGAGCATAAAGAAGCGCGATGCTGGCGCCCACTGCCGCGCCCGCGATAAACCACACCAAACTGCCTCCGTTATTTTGAGCCATGCTTCATTTTACCGCCCGCCGCAAGCGTTATGCTCAGTACATGAATGACCTTGTTACGGTGTACCGCTCGGCGGATGAAGACGCGCAGGAGGATGCCGCCGACGTTGCGGGCCTTCTGAAGTCGGAAGGAATCGAGGCAACCCTCCTGGACCATCACGCCCGCGGCGTTCCGGAGGGCGCCTGGGAAGTTCACGTTCGTCCAGCCGACGTGGCGCGAGCGGAGACGCTGATCGCGGGAATGGCTGAAAACGGCACTCCCGATCAATCTCACGATCTGGATCTGGTCACGGTGTATCAATCCGGCGATGGATCTTCGGAAGGCGAGATGGAAGCGCTGTCCGTGAAAAGTGTTCTGGAAGCCGCTGGAATCGAGGCGATCCTGATTGGAGGCGAAGTGCCAATCCCCAGCCTCGGCCAGGTAGTCAAGGTGGCACGGGATCAGGTCGCCGAAGCGCGGCGCGTGATTGCGGAAGCCCAGGTGGGTGGACCTAAGGCTGCCGAGGACGCCGAGGCCGAATCCGAATCCTCGACCCAACAATGAGCGCGAGCCCCATCACTGCGATCGACCAGGTGGCGGGCTCGGGCGTCGACACAGTGGACGCAACATCGGAATACCCGTCGACATAGTCGAGCCGAAAGGCGTGCTCCACACCGTTGAATAATCCAGACCCGGCGATCTGGCCGCTCGCATTGATCGCGTAGGCTGCAGTCAACACCCAGCCGGAAGATGAATCGATCAGAGTATTCAAGTCCAGCATGACGCCGTTCTCGAACAGGAAAGCGTGCGAGGCTCCGTCGACATAGGAATATCCGACCACGTTGCCTGCGGCGTTGATCCCGTAAGCGAAACTCGAAAGCCCCAGCGTGCCGAGGTCCTGCATCGCGCCCCCGCTCCACAGAAATGCATGCGAATATCCGCTAGTGAGTTGAGCATTCCCGACAACCTGGCCGGCGTCGTTGATCCCCATCGCGTAACTATTCGTTCCTCCCAACGTTCCCAGTGCGACGTAACCAGTGGAGGGCGTCCATACGAATCCGCGAAAAACTCCCGGCGCCGTTTCGCCGTATCCGGCAACTTGACCGGAACTGTTGATGCCGTACCCGGAGCTCCAGGAATACGCGCCGAACCCGGCGAGGGAACCATTGGACATCACGAAGGCTTGGCCGTCGGGCAGCATTCCGGTGATTTGTCCGGAATCGTTGATGGCCGTGCCGTAAGATCCTGCGCCGGCGATTGAGTGCGGTGTGCCGTTTATCCATGTCGTGGCAATCGCTTGGCCGTTTACGAACTGCGTCCCGACGATCTGTCCCGCGCTGTTAATACCGGAAGCCATTCCTTCGCTCGCGCCCGTGTTGAGCGTTAAATCCGTCATGCCGCTTCCGGAAGAACTGAATGCGTGCGTGTATCCAAACAGATTCGAAGCCGAGCCAACGGCCTGCCCGCTGGCATTCAATCCAAAAGCCTGCGCCGCCGATCCTCCGAGTGAGCCCAGGTCGGTGACATTGAAGGTCGTCCCGGCCGAGGCCACTCCGGCGGCGCAAGTGAGATACAGGAAACAAATGACTTTCATTAGTTGCAAGTTGAGTATGCAGGCCGGACGTGGAGTTCAAAAGGTGCGGAACTACTATATTGAGACGGTACTAAGCGGCTATTCCATAGGACTGATGGTGGGAATATCATATGGACCCGCTCACTGCGTTCGCGGTTCTGTGTCGCCGCGATGAATCGGACCCTTAGCACCGAACCGCGCACGCAGTGAGCGGGTTCAACAAGGCGACACCGTTCGCAAATGACGTATCCTGTCACTTTGCCCATGGCGTCCGAACACCCTTACGAATGGAAGCGAACGGCTCGCGGGATGGCGTTGCTGGTCGCGATTTATCTGGTCATCGTCTATGTGATCCCGCGGCCGGAATCGATTAAACCGGAAGGCTGGCGGCTCACTGGAATATTCATCGCGACGGTCGCTGGATTGATCGCCCAACCGCTGCCGGGTGGAGCGATCGTGCTGCTCGGCGTCACCATGAGTGCTCTGATCGGAGGACTCACCATCGAACAGGCCCTCGCCGGGTATGCGGACAAGTCGCCGTGGCTGGTGATGGCGGCGATCTTCATTTCGCGAGCCTTGGTCAACACGGGACTCGGCCGGCGCATCGCGTTATTTTTCGTCCGCCTGTTCGGAAAAACTTCACTCGGCGTGACCTATGCGCTCTCCATGTCCGACATGGTGCTCGCCGGGATGATTCCGTCGAATTCGGCACGCTCGGGCGGAATTATTCTGCCGATCGCGCGATCGATCTCCGAGCTATATGGGTCGAAACCAGGGGCCACGGCGGGCGTGCTCGGATGCTTTATGATGACCGCCGTCTATCAGTCGATTTGCGTCACCGCCGCGATGTTCTACACGGGCCAGGCGAGCAATCCGCTGGCGGCCAAGATGGCGGCGAGCTTCGGATACACGGTGACGTGGGCAAGTTGGCTGGAGGCGACCATCGTTCCCGGGCTGGTATCGTTGCTCGCGATCCCGCTGGTGGTGATGTGGTTAAATCGTCCGGAAATCATCCGGACACCGGAAGCGTCGGCCTTCGCCGCGCGTGAACTGCACGCGATGGGTCCACTCAAGCATGGCGAGAAAATTCTCACGGTGGTGTTTGTGGGCGTGTGCGGACTGTGGGCCACCTCCTCGTGGAACAAGATCGACATCACTTTGACTGCGCTCATGGGCGCGATGGTGCTGATCGTGACCGGAGTGCTCGATTGGGAGGACGTGAAGAGCGAACGTGCCGGTTGGGATATCTTCATCTGGTACGGCGGATTGATCCGCTTGAGTGAGGCGCTCAACGGCTACGGCGTCACGAAAGCCTTCGCCGAAGGCGTGGGGCGAATGCTCAGCGGATTCGGATGGGTGGGCTTGTTCCTGATCGCGCTGGTGATTTATTTCTACGCGCACTACCTCTTTGCGAGCATCACGGCGCACTTGCTGTCAATGTTTCCGCCGTTTCTGGCGGTGCTGCTCGCTAAAGGCGCACCCATCGGAATGATGGTGTTCGCGTTCGCCTGCTTCGCGAATTTTTCGGCGGGCCTGACCAATTACGGCACCACTCCCACGCCGCTGTTTTTTGCCCAAGGCTATGTCTCATTGAAAAAATGGTGGACCATCGGCTTTGTGATCAGCGTGGTGAACATCGTCATCTGGATGACGGTCGGATTCAGTTGGTGGAAGCTGATCCATATCTGGTAGGAGGCTTATGTTGCATCCTGATTTGAAGGGTCGAGTCGCGGTGATCACGGGCGCAAGCCGCGGCATCGGGAAAGCATTGGCGCTGCGGCTGGCGCGCGAAGGCGCAGACATCGTGGTCGCCGCGAAAAGTGAAACGTCCAGCGAAAAGCTCCCCGGGTCGATTTACGACACCGCTGACGAGGTTCGCGCGCTCGGAAGAAAAGCGCTCGCGGTGCCCACCGATGTGCGCAGCGACGACGCCGTCCGGTCGATGATGGAAAAAGCCATCGCCGAATTCGGGCGCGTCGACATTCTGATCAACAACGCGGGCGCGCTGTGGTGGCAGAAAGTGGTCGATACTCCTCCCAAGCGCTTCGATCTGATGATGAGCGTCAACGTGCGCGCATCGTACTTGTGTTCCTACTACGCGCTGCCGCACATGGTGAAGCAGCGCTGGGGACACATCGTCAACATGTGTCCGGCGATTTCCACCGGTCCGAATCCTGGGCGGGTGTGCTACATGATCACCAAGATGGGGATGGCACGTCTCGCCATCGGCATCGCCGAGGAGCATCGCGCCGACGGCATCGCGGCTAACGCGCTGTGGCCGCGGACCATCATCGAGAGCCAGGCATCGATCAACTGGGGACTATCGACACGCGATCAATGGAGGACTCCAGAGATTCTTTGCGACTCCTGCATGTCGATTTTTTCGCAGGAACCACCGACATACACCGGCCGGCAGGTACTGGATGAGGATGTGCTGAGCGAACTCGAAGGGATCACCAACTTCGATCATTATTGGTGTGAAGGCAAGCCGCCGGAAAAGCCGATTTACATCGACAATCGCGAGATGGGTGGATTGCACGGGTAGCCGCGCATCCTCCAAAATTTCGTTTGTTTGACCGAACCATGTGGGGCCGGCAGTCGTGCCGGCGAGCCGGCTTTCAGGCCGGCTTGTCTTCGCTCGTAAAGAAGGCGGTCGGGAGACCGGCTCGCCGCCAGGACTGGCGGCCCCACAACTAAGAAGATGCACCAATCGCTTCCAGCACCTGGGCGGCATGGCCTTCGGGTTTGACCTTCGCGAAGATTTTTTCGATTTTGCCATCCACGCCGATCAGGAACGTGGTTCGCTCGATTCCCATGTAGGTGCGACCGTACATGCTCTTTTCTTTCCACACACCGTACGCTTCCGCGATGGAGTGATCCGGGTCGGGCACGAAGGTGTATTCGAAACCGTACTTGGCCGCGAACTTCTGCTGCGCCTCCGTCTTGTCTGGCGATATGCCGACGATCTCGGCGTCGCGCTTGGCGAATTTCTTCGATGCATCGCGAAATTCGCAGGCTTCCTTGGTGCAGCCCGGGGTGTCCGACTTCGGAAAGAAAAAGAGCACCACGCGCTTGCCGCGAAGCTTCGAAAGCTGAAAGTCGCCGGACCGGATCTCCGGCGCCCGGTCGCCCGATTTGAGAGACATACTCCCGAAATTGTAAACTAAAGCTTATGAAGAAAAGTTTCATCGCAATCGGATGCTTCGTCGCTTTGCTGGCCATCGGGCAGGACAAGAAAGGTGCAGCCGGCGACGCCACCAAAGGCAAGGACGTTTTCGAAGAGAACTGTTCGGTGTGCCACAACGCCGACAGCACCGAGAAGAAGATGGGTCCCGGCCTGAAGGGCTTATTCAAGAAAGACAAGCTCAACAACGGCAAAAAGCCCACCGAGGCGAACATCAAGGCGCTGATCAATGCCGGCGGAAACGGGATGCCGCCCTACGCGGACATGCTGACTGACGAAGAAAAAGCCAACGTAATCGCGTACTTGAAGACCCTCTAACTGCTACTCTAGAGAAAGCAGTTTCTCCGAAGCGTCCCCATCGTCTAGCCCGGCCTAGGACATCGCCCTTTCACGGCGGTAACAGGGGTTCGAATCCCCTTGGGGACGCCAAATCATTCCAGTCAAGCCGCGGCGGGTGAGGGCGTTTCCGACGCGACAATGCCAACCGGCGATACTTGCAACCCGGTGCGGAGAATCTCCGAACTGAACTGCACAAATCCAGGCCGTTCCGCATCCAGCCGGAGCGTGCTGGTTCCGTGAACCAACGCCCATACCGTGCGCGCCAGCAGTAACGAATCGCCCGCGCGGACCTCGCCCCGCTGCTGGCCTTCACGAATGGTTTGCTCCAGAATGCCGAAGGCGCGCGCGCCCGCTTCGGAAGGAGGACTTCCAGGCTGGCGCGGCTCGCCAAACATCACTTCGAAATGCGCGCGATGCTGGTTCGCAAAGCGCACGTAGGCGATCCCCATGGCTTCGATTCGGGACGCGAAATCAGCGGCCGCTCCGAGTTTTGCCGCCTCTAATGCATCGCCAAACTCGACGAATCCAGCCTCGCTAATCGCCGCGAGCAGCGCAGCTTTGTCGGCAAAATGGCGATACGCCGCGGAGCGCGAAACTCCCAGCCGGTTTCCGATCTCCCGCAGCGTCAATGCGCGGATGCCTTTTTCCTGAATCAGATCCAGACTGCATTCGATGAGCGCAGCCCGAAGATTTCCGTGATGATAGGCCGGTTTGCGCTTTTTCCGCGTCACGAAGATATTTTCGCAGAAAGTGTTGACAACGTCAACATTCTTCGTTTATGATGTTGACGTAGTCAACATATGGAGCGTTCCACGATGTCACCGTTCATTCAGAAGCTTTGGCGCGAAAGCGCCCCTCTGACTTTCTGCTGCGTGCTTATGCTCGCCGCCTTTGTGGCCTCCGCCGCGGGGATGTTCCTCGACCCGCGCACCATTACCGGCGTTCCGGCCTGGCTGAAGCCGGCCAAGTTCGGAATCTCGACCGCGATCTTCGCCGGGACCATGGCGTGGCTTTTCCAATACATCACCGTCTGGCCGCGCTTTAAGCGAGCCGCGGGATGGATTCTCTCTATCGTCCTGCTGCTGGAAGTCGGGATTATCGATCTGCAGGCCGCGCGCGGAACGACCAGCCACTTCAACATCGGCGACACTCTGGATGGCACGCTGTTTATGATCATGGGGATCGGCATCGCCATCCTGTTATTGACCAGCGCGGCCGTCTCGTATGTGCTGTTCCGCCAGCCGTTCGCGAACCGGAGTTGGGGATGGTCGCTGAGGCTCGGCACCCTGATCTACGTTCTAGGCGCCGCAGCGGGAGGATTCATGCTCGGCCCTACCGGTCCGCAAAGGCAGGCCCTGCGAGCCCATCAGCACGTCACCGCGATCGGCGGCCACACCGTCGGCGCGCCCGACGGAGGCGAAGGACTACCCGGCGTCGGCTGGAGTCTGCATCATGGCGATCTGCGCATCCCGCATTTTTTCGGCCTCCACGCTCTGCAGATTCTGCCGCTGCTCGGGTGGCTGATCGCGAGGAACCACAAGGGCACGCGGTTGGTGTTCACGGCGGCTGCGAGCTATGTCGCCTTTATTGGAATCCTTGCGTGGCAGGCGCTGCGGGGACAATCCATCGTCGAACCCGACGCGACGACCATGATTGCCTTCGGAATCTGGGCCGCCGCGACGTTCCTCGTCGCCTCCTGGGCAGCCAGAAGATCGGAACAATATGACTCCCGAGCGGCTGTTCTCACTGTGTAATTCGTTCGCGTTGATCGGCTGGCTGATTCTGATTTTCGCCGGCCGTATGCGCTGGGCGGCTCGTCTGGTGACCGGCGTGGTGATTCCGCTGGTGATCGCGATCCTTTACGTCTGCTTGATCGTCGCGCATTGGGGCGAAACGCAGGGCGGCTTCAGCACCCTGGACGGCGTGGCTTCGCTGTTCTCGAATCGCTGGCTGCTGCTGGCCGGATGGATCCACTACCTCGCGTTCGATCTGTTCATCGGGTCATGGGAAGTGCGCGACGCGCAGGCGCAAGGGATCTCGCACTTCATTGTGATTCCCTGCCTTGCGCTGACGTTTATGTTCGGGCCGGCGGGGTTGCTGCTGTATTTCCTGATCCGGACGGCGCGGACCAAGTCCCTTGAGCTGAAATAGATCATCACGGATCGGCCCCTCGGAGCAGCGCGGACCCGTCGTCATGGGGTCACCCCCGCGAGGCGGATTATAAAGGTCACTGCGGAACTGAAACGCAGATTTCCACGCCATCGAATGAATTTTGACCTCCCACACTCACAGTTAGGTTCGTGTTGACAATGGTCGTTCCTTGGTAGGAACCGCACGGAGGCAACCCGGCGGGAATGTTCGGTACGACGAAGTTAATTTGGTACAAGCCGGGATAAGACGGTGTCAGGCCAGCGTACAGGGGGGGTGGTGCGAGAGACGGTGGTGCGGACGGTAGAGCATTGGCCTGAAAGTTGAAACCCATTCTGAAGGTCTCCGCCGTGGGAGTCGGCTGCGTGACCGGTCGACCAGTGGGCACCGCCGGATTTGTCGCGCCAAGGCCAACCGCATATGCGATCAATACTTCGCCCCCCGAGGCAGGATTTGTGTTCGAAACCAGTAAGCCGTTTGCATGGGTAACCTCCCACGGACACCGGCCGCCGAAAGGACCCGAGCCGCCAATGACTGTGTCGCAGTCCGTCAGAAGATGCACTTGGTCGAACACGGGATTGAACGCGATCCCATCCCCAGCAACGCCGTTCTCGGTCACGAACAACCCTCTGCCCGGGTTCAAACCATTCATGATTGGTTGCAACTCGTAGGGGATTTGTATGGTGATGGCCGTCATCGTGCCACAATACAAACACACTCCAGATCTGACCTGGAGAATCGGTGCCGAGATTTCCGTCGCCTGGACGATGGTGACGCCAATGCCGGCGAGCGAAGTTGGTAAGTCGCCAGCTCCAGCAAACACCGGCTGCGTGGGAGGGCGGGGCACGCCTGTCGCGAATATGGTGATGACTTGGCCGGGAGCGATGCTGATTGGGCCCGGGAACAGATAGCCGGCTCCGGCAATCGCGCCAGTGGTTCCGCTCTGGCCCAGCGCAAAGACCCCAACGGCTGCCACGATCAGGATGAAGCGAGTTGTTGGGTAAATCATGACATCATTCTTTCACGCCCCAGCACCGCCTCTGCCGTGGCTTCTCCGCTGAGCGCCAAGTCCCGAGCGGATCGACGCAGTTATCGCTTCACGCGTTTGATCGTAATCACCGGGATCAGCGAGTTCATCGATTCCGTCTGCGCCGGCCGTGAACGCTGCGTGATCTCGGTGTTCAGGCTGGATACGAAGTGTTCGATCTGCCGCTGCATCTCGGCCATTTTTTCGCGCATGTTGAGGACGATTTCGACGCCTGCGAGATTTACTCCCAGGTCGCGCGTCAGCTTGAGGATCACTTCCAGCCGTTCCAGATCGTCGTCCGTATATAGCCGCGTATTTCCCTCGCTGCGCGACGGCTTCAGCAATCCTTCGCGTTCATACAAACGCAGTGTCTGCGGATGGATCTGGTATTGCTCGGCAACCGACGAGATCATGTAGGCGGCTTTAGACCGTTTTTTCATTTTGGGTCCATATCTCCGCGCGCGGATCTTCCGGATGAAGTTTGGCGTACTCGCGCAACAGTTCTTTGGTGCGTTCGTCGTGAACCACCGGCGCCTCGATCTGTACTTCGACAATCTGATCGCCACGCTGCGATGTGCGTAAATTCAGCACACCTTTCTCGCGCAGCCGGAATTTCTGGCCGTTCTTGGTCCCTTGTGGAATCTTGAGCAGTGCGCGTCCGTCGATGGTGGGGACTTCGATTTTGGTTCCCAATCCGGCTTCATCGATACGGATCGGAACGGAGATTTCGATGTCATCCCCTTCGCGGCGAAAGAACGGATGCGGGTCGACACGAACCGTAATATACAAATCGCCGGCTGGCGCCCCTGCCGTCCCGGCGTTGCCTTTGCCCGCGACGCGCAAGCGCGAACCCTGCTGCGCCCCGGCTGGGATGCGCACTTCCACGGTTTCCTTGGCGGAGATGCGCCCGTCACCTTGACACGCCGCGCACGTGTTGCGCAGCCGTCCAGTGCCATTGCAGCGCGGACACGTCAAGCTGAAGCGCATCGCGCCGGCGGCCTGGGTGACGTTGCCGCTGCCGTTGCACTCGGGGCATACCGTACTGGTCGCGGTTTTCGCCGCGCCGCTGCCGTTGCAGGTCGCGCACACTTCCTGCCGCGCGATCTGAAGCTTGACTTGCGTGCCTTTGATCGCCTGCCAGAAATCGATATTCAGGAAGTATTCGAGATCCGACCCCTTCTGCGGCTGCGGAGCTGGTTCCGCATTTTGCCGTCCGAACCACTGGCTGAAAATGTCCTGAAAGTTTGCGGATTCCTCCGCGGGCCGCCGGCCGCCCGCTCCGCGCGTATACGCGTCGGAAAAATCGAATCCGCCGAAATCCATGTGAGGCGCGCGCTGTCCGCCTGCACCGGCGCCGCTGGGCATGCCGTTTTCCGAATAGAAGCCGTACTGATCGTACATGGTCTTCTTTTTCGTATCGCTCAGGATGTCGTAGGCTTCCTGGACTTTCTTAAAGCGCTCCTCAGACGCCTTGTCACCCGGATTCAGATCCGGATGATGTTTGCGCGCGAGCTTCCGGTACGCTTTGCGAATATCGTCTTCGCTCGCGTCGCGCGCAACACCGAGAGCTTGATAGTAATCCTGCTGGGCCATAAGAAACCAGGAGTCAGAATGAAGACCCGACGATCGTCAGATTCTGACTCCTGTCTCGTTTTTGACTTACTTCTTCTTGTCTTCCACGTCGACGAACTCTGCGTCGACCACATCGTCCTTGGGTTTCTGCGCGCCCGCTCCATCGCCCGCCGGACCCGTGCCATCGCCGCCAGGTTGCGGACCAGCGCCTGGGGGCGTTCCCGCGCTCGTTTTGTACATCGCTTCCGCCAGTTTGTGGCTGGCCGCGGTCAGCGTATCGACCGCCTTGTTGATGTCTTCGACGGAGCCGCCGCTCATTGCTTTGCGCGCGCCTTCCAGCGCCGTTTCGACGTTGGTGGCATCTTCGGCGCTGATCTTGTCGCGATGGTCCTTCAGCATCTTTTCGACCTGATACACCATCGAGTCGGCGCGATTGCGCGCGTCGATTTCATCCTTGCGCTTGTGATCCTCGGCCGCGTGCGATTCGGCATCCTTGGCCATCTTGTCCACTTCGTCCTTGCTCAGACCCGAAGACGACGTGATGGTGATCTTCTGCTCGTTGTTGGTGGCTTTGTCTTTCGCTGTGACGTTGAGAATCCCGTTGGCGTCGATATCGAAGGTCACCTCCACCTGTGGAATCCCGCGCGGAGCCGGCGGAATATTCATCAACTGGAACACGCCCAGCATGCGGTTGTCCCGCGCCATGGCGCGCTCGCCTTGATACACCTTGATCTCCACAGACGTCTGGTTGTCGGCCGCGGTCGAGAACACTTCACTTTTACGCGTGGGAATCGTGGTATTGCGTTCAATGAGCTTGGTGAACACACCGCCCAGGGTCTCGATACCCAGCGACAGCGGAGTCACGTCCAGCAGCAGGACATCTTTCACTTCGCCGCCCAGTACGCCACCCTGCACCGCCGCGCCTACCGCGACCACTTCATCGGGATTCACGCTGCGGTTGGGTTCCTTGCCGAACAGGTTGCGGACGATCTCCTGGACTTTCGGAATGCGCGTCGATCCGCCCACCAGCACCACTTCGTCGATCTTGGACGGATCCACGCCGGCATCCGCCAAGGCTTTCTTGCACGGCTCGATGGAGCGATCCAGAATATCCGCGACCATTTGTTCGAAGCGCGCCCGCGTCAGCTTGATCGCTAGGTGCTTGGGACCGCTGGCGTCGGCGGTCAAGAACGGCAGATTGATTTCAGTCTCAAACAGCGTCGAAAGCTCGATCTTGGCTTTTTCAGCGGCTTCTTTTAAGCGCTGAAGAGCCATCTGGTCTTTCGAAACATCCAGGCCCTGATCGCGCTTGAACTCGGTAATCAGCCAGTCGATGATCTTGTGATCGATGTTGTCGCCGCCCAGGTGCGTGTCGCCGTTGGTCGACTTCACTTCCACTACGCCATCGCCCACTTCAAGGATCGAAATATCGAAGGTGCCGCCGCCGAAGTCGTACACCGCGATGGTTTCGTCCTTCTTGCGATCCAGGCCATAAGCGAGCGCGGCCGCCGTCGGCTCATTGATGATGCGCATTACTTCCAGGCCGGCGATCTTTCCAGCGTCCTTGGTTGCTTGCCTTTGGGCGTCGTTGAAGTAGGCCGGCACGGTGATGACAGCCTTGGTGACCTTCTCGCCCAAGTACGCTTCCGCGGCTTCCTTGAGCTTGGTGAGGATCATCGCTGAAATCTCGGGCGGAGAATACAGCTTGCCCTGGATCTCGACCCGAACGTCGCCATTGTCGCCCCGAACCGCTTTGTACGGGACCAGCTTCATTTCTTCGCTGACTTCGTCGAAGCGGCGTCCCATGAAGCGCTTAATCGAATACACCGTGTTTTCCGGATTCGTGACCGACTGGCGCTTGGCGACCTGTCCTACCAGGCGCTCGCCGCCCTTGGTGAAGCCGACAACCGAAGGTGTCGTTCGACCACCCTCCTGGTTGGGGATTACGACCGGCTGGCCGCCTTCCATGACGGCAACCACGGAGTTGGTGGTGCCCAGGTCGATTCCAATGATCTTGCTCATAATGCGTGACTTCCTCTCCTAAAGAATTCGCGGCTTAATTTAGCCTACTACCATTATGCAATCTTAGTGTAGTATTGTCAAGTTATGGAAAGGGAGATCTCTAAGTGATTGAAAAGGAACCTAAGACATCTTAGTGTACACTGGTACCGATGGATCCCGTCGCTATGAGACAATTCGTTGAGGCCGCATTGAGGATTGGCCACGCGAACTGGGACGCGATCGAAGAATTGCTTGGAGACGAACCTGACTCTTCGATTCAGCCTTTGCTTGCGGCGATCGAAACTGCGGGACTGGTGATACGCGATGAGCCGGAAACTGTAATCAGCACCGACAGCGACGATCCAGTCAACGTGTACATTCAGGAAATCGGGACAGTTCCGCGGCTCACTGCCGCGAGGGAGGCGGAACTGCTCACGATAATGCAGTCCGGCACGCGCGGTGCCGAGATCGCGAAGAAAGACCTGATTGAGGCGAACCTGCGAATTCCGGTCACGGTCGCAAGGCGGTACGCGAATGATGTCGTCCACGTTCTGGATCTTATCCAGGAGGGCAACAATACCCTAATGGATGCTGTTGACCGGTTCGATCCCTCATCCGGATGCCGTTTTTCGCCGTACGCATACTGGTGTGTGCGACGACGGATTCAGCGAGCGATATCTTTCCACTCCTTTTCGTAATACCTAACGAGGATCTGATCGTTTAACCGGTTCACCTCAACTTCCACCGGCTTCATGTCCTCCGGAAAATCGAAGAGCTGCGGGATGGTCGACGCGGTCAGGAAACGCATCCCGGCGGGAAGCGTGAGCGGCGGCTCCCATGAATTTCCGGCCAGTGTAAAGCCCCACTCGCCGAAGCTGGGGACGTAGACATGATAGGGCCAGGTCCGGAAGCCGGCTTGCTTCAAAGTGTCGACGATGCACCAATATGACTGGCGCGAAAACATGGGCGACGTGCTTTGAATCACGGCTAGTCCGTTTTCGGCGACGTGCTTCTTGAGCAGCCTGTAGAACGCTGTCGTGTACAGCTTGCCCAGGGAGTAGTTGGTGGGGTCGGGAAAATCGACCACGACGAAATCCCAGGACTCCGTGTTGCGATCAAGCCAGGGGAACGCATCGTCGTTGATCACGTGGACGCGCGGATTCAAGAATGAATGATCGTTCAACGGCGCGAGCAGTGGATGTTCAGTGAACATGCGCGTCATTTCGCGATCCAGGTCCACCAGCGTGATGCTTTCGAGGTTCGGATATTTCAGCAGCTCGCGGACGGCGAGCCCGTCGCCTCCGCCGAGGACCAGCGCCCGTCGCGCGCCGGGCAAAGCGGACAATCCGGGATGCACCAGCGCTTCGTGATAGCGGTATTCGTCGCGCGAGCTGAACTGCAAGTGCGCGTTCAGGAACAGGCGCAGGTCGTCTTTCCATTTGGTTACAATGATGCGCTGATAACGCGTGTTGCGTTCGAAAATCACTTCATCGGCGTATAGCTGGTTATCCGCGGCGGACGAAATCCAGTTCGCCCCAACCATTCCGGCGCCTAGCAGAGCCAGCACGGCGATGCATCCGATGCGCAGCGTCAATCGCGAAGGCAACTGATCCTTGAAAAGAAATGTCGACCACAGCGCGACCGCGGCGTTGATGATCCCGAACAGAATGGCCGAGCGCACCAGCCCCAGCTTCGGCACCAGCCACAGCGGAAACGCGAGCGAGGCCGCCAGGGCACCCAGATAATCGAAGGTCAGAACATGCGAGACCAGATCGCGAAATTTGAACCGGCCTTCGAGAATTCGCATCAGCAGCGGAATCTCCAATCCCACCAGAATCCCGATGCCGATCACCAGAAGATACAGAGCCAGCCGGAAACTATGGGTGTAGGCGAACGCCAGAAACAGCGCGGAGGACGAGAATCCGCCGACCACTCCCACCATCAGCTCGATCTGAACAAAACGAGCCACCAGCGACCCGCCTAGATAGCGCGAAGCTGCACTGCCGAGGCCCATCGCGAAGAGATACGTGCCGATGACGGTGGAGAATTGCAGAACGCTGTCGCCGAGCAGATAGCTGGCAAGCGTTCCCGCGATCAGCTCATAGATGAGCCCGCAGGCGGCGATCAGGAGAACGGAGAGAAAGAGAACAACGGGCATAGTTAGCCGCGAATAAACGCGAATGGACGCGAATCCGAACCCTTCTTCAATATGCGTTCATTCGCGTTCATTTGCGGCCATTCGCTTAGTGCACCGCTGCCGCGATGATGATGCACATGCCCAGCGAGATCGCGCCGATCAGAATCGCCAGCGCGACATTTTTGTCCTCCACGATCTCGTTCCACAGATGGTACGGCGTCAACTTGTCGACGATCAGGAAGGCAAACAGGAAAATCACGATGCCCAACAGAGCGTAGATCAGCGCGTTCAGCAACATTCCAGGATGGAATTCAGTCATATTCATTTACCTCCGACGTAGCGGGGATAGAAGCCATAATGCGAACGATACGCGCCGGGATTATCGCGAACCGTCTTGGGAACGTCTTTCACCTGATTGACACGGCTAAGCGACCAGCCGCGATACTCGGCCCAGGTCAGGCCGGTCAGCAACAGCATGCCATACGTCAAATAGCCGGGGAACCGCATCAGTCTCCTCCTCGGGTGGTCACGGGTGGATAATCGCTATCCATCCAGCGCTTGGTTTCAAATCCTCCGGATCGAATCCCATGGAAAAGCGGCGGAATCATCAACAGACCCGCGACGATCCAGAAAAAGCTGTAATTCGGGACATCGTGCTTCAGGACCACGTGATAATCCATCGCATTGGTGCGCTTATTCTGCACGCGGTATGGACCCGTAGCCGCGTCCATCTCGGGCTCGATGCGTAGATAGTAATGGCCGGGTGGAACCGACGGGATGTAGACCGTTTCCTTCGTGCCGCCTTCACTCCATGTGCCGTCGCTGTCCGATCCTGAATAGTAGCTGACTTCGCGGCCGAAATCGAAGGCGGTGCCGGTGTCGTCATTGATGAGCGCGAAGTTGAAGTAGGCCCAATTGTTGGACATATTCGCGTCGACCGTCAACTCGAGCGCGGCGGTGTGCCCCTCCAGATTGAAGACTGGCGTGACGATGGAAGGCTCGGCGTCGGCAGTCGAAAATCGAAAGCGCTTATCGAGCACCACGCTCTGGCGGCTGGCAGTGGCGAAGAGAATCGCCAGTACGATTAGCCCGAGCAGGAACATTCCGAACGTTCCCCACATGCTCCCGCCCTTCGCCGGCGCCGGCTGATTGAGATAAACGCCTTGCGCCGGCGGCGGATTTCCGGGCAGCGCGAACGCTTTCCAGATGTCGGCGCCGGGCGTGTATTCGCCGCGCGACCACGCAACTTCGTGTTGAGTAGTCTCCGAGGAAAGAACCGTGGGGGGATCGATGAAATCGTCGCAAATGGCATTTTCACCGCCCTTGACCCGCCAGGGGAATTCGCCGAGAACGAAGGTTGTAATCGCTTCGACACCGTCGAAGTGCTTGAAGCGGCGTCCTTCAAACGCAACCGCAGGCCGGCCCGCGATCGCGAACCGAGTCGGTTGCGACTCCAGTGGCGTGACGAAGTTCCAATGGCCGTTGTACTCGGTGACGTAGCGGAATCCCTTGTAGGGATTAAAGAGTAGGTACTCGTCCCAGGAAAACGTTTCGTCATCTTCATGAATGGTGCGCCGCTGGAATCCGATCACGTCCCAAGCGACTCCGGCGAATTTTCCGCGGGTCCCCAATGGTATTTTCGGCGTGATTCGCTGCTTCTCCTGGATCTGCTGGAGAATTTTGACCTCGGGCGTCGACACGTCGAGAACGCTGAGGCACTGCTGGCACACCACGGTAAGCGCATGGCCGAATCCGCGCAACTCCACGGGTCCACCGCAGTTGGGACAGGAAAGCGCTTTGGTTTTCGCAACGGGTGGGGCGACCAGCGGAGATGCCATTTAGGCCCAGCCCTCGAATTGGCGGACGTTTTTCAGTTGCAGCTCTTCGTACTCCACCCACTCGCCTAGAAACAGCAATGGCGGCTCTTCG
This sequence comes from Bryobacteraceae bacterium, assembly GCA_035568415.1. Taxonomy (GTDB): domain Bacteria; phylum Acidobacteriota; class Terriglobia; order Bryobacterales; family Bryobacteraceae; genus Palsa-187. The sequence goes on from DATMOC010000003.1 coordinate 36,130, forward strand.
CTGTAGTCGATGGTCCCGAACGATTTTCCCGGCGTGCGCAAGTCCGCGAACAGCATATCGGATTTCCCATAGTAGGGAAACGGCAGCTCGCCTTCGAATCCGTTGTACATCGCGACCGTGATGGTCGAAACTTCAAACTCGGTGCCACCGAACTGCAGGTGCTTGCCTCGCGAGATTTCAGCTTGCGCCGGTATCGGTTCCTTCGGATTCACGAGAAAGGAAATCGCATACTGCAACTGCGCGTCGCTCAACCACGCGCTCGCTCCCTTCGAAAAGACGATGTGCCACTCGTTCCAGCCGCCGTTTTCGTACTCGTAGACCAGCCGGCCGGTGACTTGGAATTTGTCGCCCTTATAGACGCCTTCGGTGAGGAGCTGGATTGGCGACGGATCGGGCGGGAGATCCGCGACTTCGCCCACTTTCTGCAAGTCCAGATCGCTGCGTACGATGATCGATTTGCAGAATGGGCACGCCGTCTGCACCGCGCTCGACCAGCGGAATTGAACAGGCGCGCCGCAATTAGGACAGTTCGAGGTCGGCTGGCTCATCGTTGAATCTTCGCTCGCTGAAAACCGCGGCTCATCGGCTCATACGTAGGGCCGGTCGAGTCTCCTCACCTCGACCGACGCCGCTCCAAATTCCCGTCGCAGGTGCGTCTCAAAATCCCAATCCGGACGCGGCCGGCAGCAGAATACATTCAAGCACAACGAGCGATACTCCGGGAAGGTGTGGCAGGCGATGTGCGATTCCTGAAGCAGCGCGAGCCCGGTGATTCCGCCTCCGGGGAACTCATGCCATTGCGCCTCGCCCACCTGATGGAGGCTCATGCCTTCTATGAGGCGCGCGAAGAGCGCACGAAGGGCCGCGGAATCCGAAAGAGCAGCCGGATCGCACTGGTGTGCTTCAATGACCCATTCGCAGCCAGACATTTACGGTTGTGAAGTTCCGCACTCCGGGCAAAACTTCGCATTCTTGGGAATCGGCTTGCCGCAGTTCATGCAGAATTTCGTTTCTGTCGCAGGTGCGGCCGGAGCCGCTCCGCCACCACCGGGCGCGGGCGCAGCAGGAGGAGCCGCGGGAGGTTGCTGTTCACCAGGACGAAGCGCGTTGGCCATGGTTTGGGCCATCGTGAATCCGGCGCCAAGGCCCGCGCCAATTCCCGCGATTCCGCCTTCGTTCGCTGCCGCGATCGGTAACGAATTGGCCACCTGATATTGCGTGAACTTATTCATATCGCCCAGCATGTTCATTCCGATGCGCGTATCCAGCAGCTTTTGCAGTTCGTCCGGCAGCGAAAGATTCTCGACTACGAAACTGTCCAGCGCCAGTCCAAGATCGGCGAACACCGGCTTCAATCCTTCGGCGATCTTGTTGCCCAGCTCGACCTGATTCGCGGCCATGTCGAGGAACGGAATGGTGCTTTCGGCGAACGTTCCAGTCATGCGACCGACAATCGTATTGCGAAGCTGGCCTTCCAGATCGGCGACCGTGTACAGTTCGCGCGTGCCGCTGATTTTGGTGTAGAACACCTTGGCATCGGCCAGGTGCCAGGAATAGATCCCATAGCCGCGCAGGCGGACGGCGCCGAATTCCTTGTCGCGAATGGTGATCGGCGTCGCCGTACCCCAACGCTGATCAGTCTGAATGCGTGTGGAGAAGAAGTACACGTCGCTTTTGAACGGGGACTGGAACTTCTTGTCCCAATTCATCAGATAGGTGAGAATCGGCAGCGTCTGCGTGGTCAGTTTGTAGAGCCCGGGTGCGAAAACGTCGGCCACGCGGCCTTCATTGACGAACACCGCCATCTGCGATTCGCGCACGGTGAGGCTGCCGCCATTCTGAATCTCCATGTCCTGCATGGGGAAGCGATAGGCCAGCGTGCCTTGGTCCGATTCGGTCCATTGGATGACGTCTATCCATTGTTTGGCGATGAAGTCGCGCAGCGACATATTCGAATGCCTCCGTTCAATCTAGCGCACAGGTCCATTTCGGATCCGTTGTGCGCATTCACTGAAGTATAACGCCGCTTTCGAGTGTTCTGTTCCATGGGATGTGGCAAACTACAGGAACTGCATGACATCTAAATCCGAAATATGGCTGATCCGGCATGGCGAAACCGAATGGAGCCTGTCTGGCGCGCACACTTCCCGCACGGATTTGCCGCTGACCCCGGAAGGTGAGCGCCGCGGGCGAGCGCTGGGCGAAGTTCTGCACGGTAAGCAATTCGCCTTAGTGCTTTCGAGCCCGATGCGCCGCGCGCTCGACACCGCTTGGCTGGCCGGCTTAACCGCTGAGATCAGCACCGATCTGTGCGAGTGGGACTACGGCGCCTATGAAGGCCGCACCACGCCCGATATTCAGAAAGAAGCGCCGGGCTGGACCATCTGGACGTCGACTCCGCCTGGTGGAGAAACCGCCGAACAGGTGGCCGCGCGCGCGGACCGCGTGATCGAGAGGGCGCTCCAGGCCAGCGGCGACGTAGCGCTGTTCGCCCACGGCCATTTCCTGCGCGTGCTGGGCGCGCGATGGATCGGCATCGAACCGCAGGGTGGACGCTACTTGGCTTTGTCGACCGGATCGGTGAGTGTGCTGGGGTGGGAGCGGGAGACACGCGTCATCAGGATGTGGAATACGGGAGTATGATGGTGGTATGCGAGTCAAGACATCGGTAACACTCCCCAAAGACCTGCTTGTGCGCATTGATCGCGTGGAGCGAAACCGTTCTGCCTTTGTTGAAAAGGCGTCTCGTGTTTATCTTGCAAACCTTGAGCGGGAGCAACGCAACGCTCGCGATCTCCAGATCCTGAATGCGAACGCCGACCGGCTGAATGCCGAAGCGGCGGATGTGCTTGATTATCAGGCCCTGCCGTGAACCGCGGCGAGTTCTACCTGGTTCGAAAACCCAGCGCCAGAGATCCCAAGAAGCAGCGTGTGTTTGTGGTCGTCGGCAGGAAGGTCGTGATCGATTCGAATTTCTCCACAGTAATCTGCGCCCCCGTCTATTCGAGCCACGACGGTTTGTCTACGCAGGTGCGTGTCGGGATCACGGAAGGGCTCAAGCACGAGTCCAGCATCCATTGCGATGAACTCATAAGCGTGTCCAAGTCCTTGCTCACGCATTTTGTGGGACGATTGCCGTTCTCGCGAAATGATGAGCTCAATCGCGCGCTGGCGGCTGCTCTGGAGTTGAACGAAGCATAATGGTTCTTGAGTCCTTCCACCACAGCGCCGCGCTTGTGGCTCTGGCCTAACCTGCTAAGCCTGGATGCGCCGATCATCGCGGTGCTCTGGCAGGTGTTTTTTGCGCGCTGCTTTCACGCGGACGTCAGTGTCGCCGCCGCAGTGCTGCTGATGCTCGCCGTGTGGCTGATCTACGCGGCCGATCGAGTGTTCGACGCGCGAAGCGAATCGAAACTGCCGCGGCACGAGTTCTACCGGCGGAACTGGCGCGCTGTCGCACCGGTCTGGGCTGTGGTTCTGACGACTGCGGCGTGGCTCGCGCTCACTCGTCTGCCGGCCACGCTGTTCGAGCGAGGAGTGCTGCTCTCAGCCGCCGTAGCAGCCTACTTGGTTGTGGTGCACATGGCTCCGCGCCGGAACTGGCCCAAGGAAATGGCGGTGGCTGTCCTGTTTGCGCTGGGCGCGTCGCTGGTGGCCTGGGGACGTATTCGATCCACCGTAGACGTCGCGACCATCCTTCTGTTTTCCTGCCTGTGCTGGATCAACTGCCTGGCGATCGAAAAATGGGAACGCAGGAAAACCGGGCTCCCCATCGGTCTTGCGGCGACCTGCGTGGCATTTGCCGCGATCCTGTTCCTGCTTCACGGGCGGCCGGTGCTGGGCGCTGCGGAAACCGCGAGTGCGGTCGCATTCGTACTGCTGGATCGCGGACGCGACCGTTTGTCTCGCGACGCGCTGCGCGTGCTCGCTGATGTGGCGCTGCTCAGTCCCGTCCTGTTCCTGCCGATCGCCGGAACCCTGGTGTGAACTGCGATTCCATCGCGAGATGGTACCGCTGGCTCGAATACGCGGGATTCGGAAGCGAGTTGCAACGCCGCCGCATCGCGTTTCTCCACAACGTTACCGGTGCGCGGCGCGTTCTCGTACTCGGAGAAGGCGACGGACGTTTTCTAGCTCGATTAGTGGAGCAGAACCTGTCCTCTTCAACCGACTACGTCGACCTGAGCGCCCAAATGTTGCAGCTCGCCCGCGAGCGTGCTGGATCCGACCGCGTGGTTTACCATCACGCCAGCGCGCTGACCATTCCTCTGGCGGAATCCGAGTACGATCTGGTCTGCACGCATTTCTTTCTGGATTGTCTGAACCAGAACGACACGGAAAGGATGGTCGATCGAATCGTGCGAGCCATGGCGCCTGGCGGGCGCTGGCTGATCTCCGAGTTCCGGGAACCGAATTGGTGGACACGAGCCGTCGTACGCGGGTTGTACTTCTTTTTTCGCCTGACCACGAGCCTCGCAACGCAACAACTGGTGGACCATCATCCGCTGCTGGAGCGCGCGGGCTTTCGTCTCGAATGCAGTGAGACATCGCGATTCGGCTTGCTGGTCTCCGAGCTGTGGAGCAAGGAATGCCGTCGGGACCCGGTCGCTAGCGCTCGCGGCTCGGTGCCGCCGTGACGGATCGCAATCCTGACAGTGAGCCGCAAGCGTTAGCGACCGCGTCCTGATCTACACGGATCGGCTGCTACATGACGTGATACTTCGCCAGAAACTCGTGAATGGTGATGTAAATCTTCACGCGATCGTCAGGCTTGAAATTCCCGTGTCCACCACCCGGCACTGTGTGGAGCTGGTTCGGAACGCCCGCAGTGGTGAGCGCGTCCCGAAGCCGGGTCGCGTTGGTGTAGGGGACAATCGGGTCGGCATCGCCGTGCACGGTCAGAATCGGCGGCAAGTCGCGCCGGACATAGCTGAGCGGCGAAAGGCGCTTGGCCAGGTCGTCACGATTCGGCAGGCTCCCGAACCACTCAATCGCATAGGCGCGTTTGTTCGGCCCCTCGAGCATGTCATTCAAATCCGCGATGCCGTACCAGTTGACGATCGCGGCCGGCTTGGGCAAATCCGGGCCCCCGCCGTTAGTGAAGCTTGCGCCGGGGCACTGGCGGTCGAAACCCGCGGAGGACGGAATCATCCCCGTCGTCATAGCCAAGTGTCCGCCCGCGGATTCGCCCGTGATCACCAGATGGGTTAGATCGAAGTTGTAATCCTTAGCATGCGCGGCCATCCAGCGCAGCGCGCATAGGCAATCCTCCACCGCGGCCGGCGCGAGGGCGACGTGCGAAAGCCGGTACTCGACGTTCACCACGTTCCAGCCCATTTCGAGCCACGGCACGATCGACATCACCGAGGCTTCCTTGGTCCCCTGCACCCAGCCGCCACCGTGGATGAACATGACCGTCGGCTGCGGCCCGGTGGTATCACGGCGCTGATACACGTCGAGCTTGGTTTCGTAGCCGCTCTGGGTGCTGTAGACCAGATTCGGGCGGATCGCATAGTGGTTCTGGCTTTGGACCGCCCACGTGGACTGGGGAGTAAGCTGCGCCGGAGCAGCGGCGGCGAGCACGAGAAACAACGCGAGTTTCAACATGCGGTGAAGCATATCAAATCGGGCTGAGTATTTTCAGATTCGTGTCGCGCATCGTGCCCGCGAGCCGGACCCGCTCACTGCGTTCGCGGTTCAGTCCTGCCACAGAACCACAAGCGGGCAGCGAGTGGATGGATCCTGAGCTCTCCTTACTTCGGTTCCGCGATCATGGCCTGTTCACTGAGAATAACGATATCGGCGCGGCGATTCTGCGCGCGGCCTGCTTCGGTATCGTTGGATGCGACCGGCGCGGTTTCCGCGTAGCCTGCGATCGACATGCGGGCGCGCGGAACTCCGAAGCGTGTGGACAGGAGATCCAGCACCGCGATGCTGCGGGCGGCTGACAGATCCCAATTGCTGCGGAACCGGGCGGTACGGATGGGAACCGCGTCGGTGTGGCCTTCCAGGCGCACCGGATTGGGGATCCGGACGATTGCCGAAGCAATCATTTCCAGGGCGTGAAACGCTTCGGGCGAGACGACATCCTCCCCGGAAGGAAACAGGGCGGCCTGGGTAAAGCTCACCACCAAACCGCGCGGCTGCATGGCGATTTGGATCTGGCCTGCGTCAATCTCCTGCTTCAATTCCTTGGTGAGCACCTGGAGCGACGGGAGCAGCTCGGCTGCTTTGACGTCTTTCTTTTCCTCCTGCGGCTTGCGGGCGCCGCCTGGTCCCCGGATCATGGCGTTCCCCTTGCCGGTATCGTCGCGGGCGCCGCCCAGGATCTCCGCCAACGTTTGTTTCACGCTCTGGCCCTCGAGCGCCTTTTTGACCGAGTCCGAAACTTGCTGTGCGCGGCCCTTATCGGTTTGCGAGCTGGCAAACATCACCACGAAGAACGCGAACAGCAGGGTGATGAAATCGGCGTAGGAAATCAGCCACCGTTCATGGTTTTCGGGCTCCTTTGCCTTTCTCTTGCGTGCCATCGACTACGCTTCAGCCTTCGCGGGCGCCGGAGCGGGCTCGACGGATTGTTTTTCCTTCTTCGCCTTCACCGCGGGCGCGCCGTGCGCATAAGCCTCCAGCTTCAGCCGGATCAACTTCGGGTTCAATCCTTCCACGATTCCGGAGACTGCTTCTACGATCAGTTCCTTGCGATGCACCTCCCCGGAAATCCGCGCCTTGATCTTGTTCGCGGCGGGAAGAAACAGCAGGTTGGCGGACGCTACCCCGTACACGGTGGCGACAAACGCAACGGCGATCCCATGACCGACTTCATCTATGTTGGCGAGATTCTTCATCACCTGAATCAGGCCCAAGACCGCTCCGATAATCCCGATGGTGGGCGCGTATCCGCCCGCTGACTCGAACACCTTAGCCTCGGCCTCGGCGTGGTGCTCTTCTAGTTCGATTTCCAGCTCGAGCATCTTGCGGATTTCCTGAAGATCGGTTCCGTCGACTGCCAGGATCAGCGCCTTCTTCAGGAACGGGTCAGAGATCCCCTCCGCCACCTGTTCCAGAGAGACCAACCCGTTTTTTCGAGCCTGCGATGCGTAACCCGCGACGTCATCGATGAGTGGTCCAAGCGGAGACGATCGATCGTGAAAGACGCCCAGGAATCGCTTCATGGCTCCCACTACGGTGCGCAAGGGAGTCGAAACCAGGACGGCTCCGAAAGTTCCGCCCAGCACAATCAGCGCGGCGGTGAATTGCGCGATATCTTTGACCTTCCCGCCCTCGATGATGAGCCCGCCGAGGATCCCCGCGAGCGCCAGCGCCAGCCCGCCGATGGAGGCCAGGTCCAGCTTGCCGGAGGTTTTTGGAGCGGCCTTTTTTTCGGTTTTAGGTTCTGGCATCCGGGATCACTCAGTCGGCGGCGCGACGCCGCATTGGAAGGCGCATTGATGGATCGCTCTTCGGAACTCGATGACCTTCCGCATGATTTCATCGGTGGTCTCGAGCACCACGAATTTCTGCCCGTTGATCAGGCTGATGACGGTGTCCGGCGTGGTCTCAATATGCTCGATCAGATCCGAGTTGAGGACCAGGGTAACGTGGTTGATTCGGGTCAGATGGATCATCGCGCCGCAATACCTTACAGCGCGCTTATCGGCAACGGATGCAGTAGCTTGAGAAACGGGCTACTTCAGGATCTCGACCAAAGCTTGCAGTTCCTTGCGGACCGCGTCGAGCACGGTAGAAGAGTCTTGAAACAGATCGGCTTGCGCGCGCGAGGCCTTAGCGGCCTTAGACGCGCGGGCGGCCGGTTCCGGCTTTCCACGATTCTCCAGAAATTTTCTCGCGCCTTCGATGGTGAACCGCTTTTCATACAGTAGGCGTTTGATCTCGAGAACCAGCTCGACGTCTTTACGGCGATAGAGGCGATGGCCAGTGCCCGACTTTCGCGGCCCGAGCGGCGGGAACTCGGTTTCCCAGAAGCGCAGCACGTAAGGTTTGATTCCCGCCAGACGAGCGACTTCGCCGATGCGGAAGTAGAGCTTGTCCGGAATATCGTACGCGGGTTGTATTGGGATGTTTTCGTGCGCACTCATTTGAGTACCCTTATCATAATGTCTTCGCTCGCAGGAATCCATCCCGTCCGGGAGGCGATCCGGGCAGGCCGGCCGCTGGACCGGATTCTGATCGCTAAAGGCGCCGCCGGTCCCCGGATTCAGGAATTGATCGAGTTGTGCCGCGAACGCGGGATTCCCGTACGTTTTGAACCGCGCGAGCAACTCGATCGCGCCGCCGGAGCTGCGTCCCACCAGGGCGTGGTGGCGATCGGTTCCGCGGAAAAATACGCTGACCTCGAGGAAACCGCGGCTGGTGGCGGATTGCACGTGGTCCTGGACGGCGTTGAAGATCCACACAATCTGGGCGCAATCATCCGCACGGCCCATGCAGCGGGCGCGGCTGCCGTTGTGATCCCCGAACGGCGTGCCGCAGGACTTACGGAAGTAGTGGCTCGCACGGCTGCGGGAGCGCTCGCCTATATTCCGGTGGTGCGCGTGGTCAACGTCAACCGGGCTCTAGACGATTTGAAGGCGGCAGGCTATTGGATTTACGGACTCGACGAGCGCGGCGGGGATGAGTACGACAAGATCGAGTACACGAAACCGACTGCGATCGTACTGGGGGCCGAAGGACGCGGACTGCACGAGCACGTCGCGAAACGCTGCGATTTTCTGGTCAGCATTCCCATGGCGGGCGGAGTCGCTTCCTTAAACGTAAGCGTCGCGGCAGGCGTGGTGTTGTTCGAGTGGAAGAGGAAGGCCGTTAATGAACATCCATGAACGTCATTTTGGATTCACGTTCATTCACGTGCATTAACGGCCAGTAAACTTCGCCGTTCGTTTTTCCAGGAACGCAGCGACGCCTTCACGATGATCGGCGGTCATTCCGCAGCGCAGATGCGTCTCGGCCTCGCGATCGAGCATGGTCCTGAAGTCAACGGTTGCCGCCAGATTCACGTTGGCCTTCATGTAACGAAAACTGGTCAGCGGACCGTGTGCGATTCGTGCCGCGGTTTCGGCCACTTCGCCAGCGAGTTTTTCCGGCTCGACTACGCGGTTCACCAGCCCGATGCGATGGGCTTCCGCGGCGTCGATATTCTCGCTCAGGAAAAACAATTCCTTCGCTTTCGGAGCGCCTGAGTAATGCGTAAGCAGCCACGTGGTGCCGAAATCCCCGCCAAAACCAACCTTGGCATAAGCCGCGCCGAATTTCGCGCCACTCGACGCGATCCGCAAATCGCAGGCGAGCGCGATGCCCAGACCCGCGCCCACGGCGTGGCCGTTCACCGCCGCGATGGTGACTTTGGGCGAGTTGTACAGCAGCCAGGAAAGTTCCTGCGCGTCGCGCAGGCGGTCCACGCGCTGTTCGAGTGGGGCGTCGTCGGCTTTGCCCATGGCCGAAACATCGCCGCCGGCGCAGAATGCCCGGCCTGCTCCGGTCACGACAATCGCGCCGATCTCCGGATCGCGGCTCCACTGTTTCAGCACCGCGATCGAGGCGGTGAGCAGATCCGGACCCAGCGCGTTCAGCTTATCGGGGCGATTCAACGTTAACGTGGCCACGCGCTCGCGCACTTCCGTAAGGATGTCGGGCATAGAAAAACTATACCGCCCCACCCAGGCGTCCCGCCTTGTACAGCCGCTCATCCATGTGGGCGAGCCGCCGCTGCATTCCCGGCGTCAGAATTTTTGTGTGAGGAATTTCGCACAGATGGTTGGGGATCTCCCACACATCGCCTTCGCGCGTGGCCCAGGCGATGCGATCGAAACGGCGCAGATTGACGGGCCGCGAAAACGCGCGCAGTGTTTTTTCGCCGGCGGGGTTGAAGTAATGTTCGAAATACGACATGACCAGCTCTCGAATCGTGCGATACACCGGCTCGCGCGATCGCAGTCCGCTGTAATCCGATTTGGCGACGGATCCCCAATACCCGTCGACGCGGTACACGGCTAGGACATGATCGGTGTCACGCACGGCTTCCAGATCCACCAGCAGCGGCGGATGGCCAATGTGACGCAGTGCCAGCGCGGCGAGCAGCGCGCCTTCCATGCAGTGCGCCACGCCCTCCCGCAGCACCATGCGCGGCGAGAAGCAGGTGTCGCCGTTGGGTTCCGTGTTGTAGCCGATCTCGCGATCCAAATAGCGCTGAATCTTCGCCGGCGTGTTCAGGCCGCGCAGGATTCTCCGTTCGCGGCGGTCAAGTTGGGGAATGGTCATTTCACTTTGGCGGTGACGTGCTCGGTATCAATATCGCCTCCCGCACCGGTCGCCGCGATGGTGTAGGTCGTGGTGCGCTGCGGATAGTCCGAAACGCAGCCGAGGGCGGAATTGTGAGGATTGATCCAGTCTCCGGGTCGAATGGCTACGCGAACCGCGTTCCGGGCTTTGAAGCAGACGGTGATGACTTCGCCCTTCGCGACCTCTACCTTGTTGATCGAAACCTCCAGCAGTTTCACGGCAGGCGGCCCGGGGTTGATGGTGATCGATTGAGAAACCTGCTCGGCTCCACGTGCGGCGGTCAGGGTGAATTTCACTTCTTTGGTGGGGATGAAGTCGAAGCAGCGGGCAATCGCAGGCCAGACGCGTTCCACCGATGGGTCCAGGCGCACTTCCGTTGCGTTATCCACGCCATAGCACACCAACGCTTTCTCTCCTGCGGGCGGATTCGGAGGCGACGCGTAGAACTGCGTGATCCGCACCGGAACCTGTGGCGCGGATGGTTTCTCATCAAGTCCGCGCTGCGAGCACGCCGCGAGAATGAGCGTCAACGCTGCACCGATCGTTCGGAATTCCACCGCTCCATGTTATATACTCACGGAAGCCTATGCCGGACCTACGACTGGGCGATGTTATCGACGATTATTGCGTCAAATGCCGCCGGCTGACGAATCATTCGATCGTATCGCTGTTAAATAATGCCGCGGCCAAAGTACGCTGCCGGACCTGTTATAGCGACCACGATTACCGCAACGAAACAGCGCCGCCTACCAAGAAAGAACTCGCTCGTCAAAAAGAGCTGTATGAAGCCGTCCTGGCCGGAGCTGCGCCGCCGTCAGCCGAAGGAACCGTAGAACCCGCTCCTGCAGAGGAGCCGGTGGAGGCTGCTGGCAAAAAGAAGAAGAAATAACGCAGGCTTTTCTTGTCCCAGTTACTCTTTGCGCAGTTCGCGCTGCACTTCCTCGATCACGACATCCCGTCCCTCCGCGGTTAAATCCTTCTGCAATCGTCGCAGCGCCACTCCCACGACGTCCCGATGGTGCAGCTTCGAGCCGAGCGATTCGGACTGGGTCAGTTTGAGCCACAATTCGTGCAACAGGTCCACGTCCTCAGGCCACAACCGCGGAGGATGCGGGCCGAGGTTTACATACGTCGAAGGCCGATCCGGGCTGATGACTTCGAGCGAGAACGGATGCCTCGGCTCCGGCAGCGCCTCCCAGGCGAGCCCGATGCGCCGCGCCAGTTCATCCGATTCCATACGCGCGCTGACGCCCGTCACCAGGCGCGACGCGCGAAGATTGTTGGCGGCCTGCGCCAGCGCATCGAAGGGATTCACCGCGGGCACCACCAGCAGCTCCACCGGTTTCCCTTCTTTTTCCGCCATCTCCACCACGTGGCTGAACAGCTCTTTTTCGTAGTCGCTGAAAATCTGGGCGTCGGAAAGTTCGTACTCGCCGGCTCCGGTGGAGATGGGACGCACCGTCATCACCACGATATCGTGGCGCCGCAGATTGGTTTTATCGAGCACGCGTTTCAGGTGCTCCATGCGATGGAAATCGCGCACGGCGACCAGCACGCATCCCGGGCGCGCATGCAGGCTGGTGGAAATCTGCGACTGGTGATCCAGATTGAACTGCTCCAGTCCCTTGCGCTCTGTTTGTTTCCTGCGAAGATTTACCCGTTCAGAGATCGTGAAGATTATAAAGAAGACGATGGTGAACGCAATTCCGTACTTGGTCGCGATCTGTTTGGAAAACAGGTTCGCAGTGGCGACCACGCCGAGCACTCCTGTCGTGATCCCAAGCCCGACCGGAATCTCGCGCCCCGCTATCCGGAAATTCAGCGGAACCTTATACTCCTGATCGCTTCGCTGGTAGCGCAGCACCAGCACGCCCAGAGCCTTCATGAAGAAGCTCCACACCACGCCGAACGCGTAGGCCTCGGCCAGAATCGTCATGTCGCCGCGGCTGCCGATGATGGTCGCGATCTGCAGCAGCGTGATCAGATTGATGATCCGGTAAGTGGTCCCGAATTTCGTATGCGGCTTGCGGAACCACGGCAACAGCACGCCGTCTTCAGCCACGCGATTCAGGACGCCGTTCGCTCCGATGATGGACGTGTTCACGGCGCCAGCCAAAATCAATCCGCCCACGATCACGACGAAGATGTGAAATCCGAGCCGCACCAGATACGGGCCGCTGAGATTCATCGCCAGGCCGCCGATCAGGTTGGCGAAATACTTGGACCGTTCCTGATCCGGGATAATCATTCCGGCGAAAACGGTGACCACGCCAGTGCAGAATACGGCGTACCAGCACACCAAATTCGCGGTGATCTTGAGATTCTTCAACTTGGGATACGCGATTTCGCGATAGATCTGCGCCAGCGTTTCAAAACCGCTCATCGACAGCAGCGAGTGCCCGAACGCGATGATGATCGCGACCATCGGGATCTGGATCCAAAACGTTCCCGCGAACCAGCCCTGCGCATCGGGCGCGAAGGTAAGATTTCTGGCGAGCGGGGCAGGAGGCAGGTTCCACCGGCCCTTCAGAACGATCGTCAGCGGGCACCAGATCAGCAGAATCACCACCATCACCGTAGTGATCTGCATGATCCGCAGCGCCTTGCCGCTGGATTCGTGGACGCCCTTGATGTTGGCCCACCAGAAATAAATCGTGATGAGCACGGCGAATCCCGCTGCGAACGTATTGGGCTCGACGTGAATATGCTCGTGGATCAGATCCGCGATCTCGTTCAGCAATGCGCCCAAGTACTGGCCGGCGCTGACCACGCTGATGGGTCCAGTCAGGATGTAGTCGAAAACCAGGGCGGAAACCGAGAACTTGGCCGCGATGGGGCCCATGCTGTCGTGGACCACCACGTACACGCCGCCGCGGACGAACATGCCGCAGCTTTCCATGTACACGCTGCGCACCGCGAAGCTGAACAGCATGACGCCCAGCACGAACCACGGTGCCGATTTTCCGACGGCCTGCTCAGCCGCGCCGCCCGCATAGAATGCCGAGGACGCAAGATCGCTCAGTACGATCGATGCGCCGCGCCAGAAACTGATAAAGGAAAGTGCTACCGTCGTCGCGACCACGACTTTCGGCGTCGCGAACGACGGCAGCTTGCCGTCTTGAGAAGACATCCTGGACTAAACCATTCTAAGCTATCGACACGGACCTTAGTTAGCCCAGCATCTGGTGGCTTCCGCTAATACTGAATAGGCTCACCGCGTACCAATCGAACAGTGTCGCGGGCGATCATCAGTTCTTCATCCGTCGGGATCACATAGGCGGCCAGGCGCGATCCATCGCGACTGATCAATCCTTCGCCGCCGGATAGCGTGGAGTTGCGATCCGCGTCGATCTCCAGGCCCAGGCATTCCAGGCCTTCGCAGATCCGCTGGCGGACCTCGGAGGAGTGCTCCCCAATGCCGCCAGTAAATACCACGGCGTCGGCGCCGCCCATGGCAGCCAGGTAGGATCCAATATATTTGCGGACGCGATAGCAGAACAGATCGACGGCCAGCCGCGTGCGGCGATCGTCATTCTCGCGAGCTTCCGCCAGCAGTTCCCGCATGTCGTTGGTGAGCCCGGAGATGCCCAGCAAACCGGATTGCTTGTTTAGAAGGCTCTCCACTTCATGCACGGAAAGACCTTCCTTGGACACGAGGAATTCGACAATAGAAGCGTCTACATCCCCGCAGCGGGTTCCCATCATCAGGCCTTCGAGCGGGGTGAGCCCCATGGATGTGTCCACCGACTTGCCTTCCCGGATCGCCGTGGCCGAGCAGCCATTCCCCAAGTGAATCGTGATGATATTGGTCTGTTCCAGCGAAAGCTCCCGCAGTTGGCGGTAACGATAGGCGACGTAGCGGTGAGAGGTGCCGTGGAAGCCGTAGCGGCGGAGGCGGTGACGGCGATACAACTGATAGGGCACCGCATACAGATACGCCCGCTCCGGCAGCGTCTGGTGAAACGCGGTATCGAAGACCGCCACTTGCGGTAGTCCCGCGCCCAATATGTCGCGCGCGGCGCGAATGCCCTGCAGGTTTCCGGGATTGTGAAGCGGCGCGAGCTCGACACACTCCTCGATTCCGCGGATCACGTCGTCGTCGATCAGGACCGAGCGGCTGAAATGCTCGCCGCCGTGCACTACGCGATGGCCAGCGGCATGAATATCGGCGACGCTTCCGAGCTTGGCGCTGCCCGCGTCGTCGGAGCACATCCAGCGAACCACATAATCCAGCGCCGCGCGCACGTCACGTAGGGGTGCGGTAGAAGTTCGCACGGCGCCATTTTCCGGTGTCGTGTTGATCACGGCCTCTCCGCCGATCCGCTCGATGATGCCGCGGGATCTGCGTTGGTCCTGATTTTTCGCGATCAGATCGAGATCCGTCGAAATGAGTTCGAACTTCACACTCGAGCTGCCGGAATTCAGAACCAGGACGTTCATGTTGTGGCCTGCTATACAGGATAGGATTTGTTGAGAGCCCGGCAGGAACTGCAGCAAGCCGCGTAGTACTATCCGCTGGCCAGCTTTTCGAAGAATTTCTTGATCATCGCCTTCGACGTAACGTCGATCAGCCGTTGCCCTACGGCCGCGATGGTGCCGCCCACCTGCACATCGCCGTCGTAAGCGACTTCAGTTCCGTCACCGTCGGCGGAGAATTTCAGAAGCCCTTCGCCCTTCACAAAGCCAATCTTTCCCGCCCCTTCCACCAGCATTCGGAAACTCGACGGCGGAGCCTGATCCGTAATCCGCACTTTGCCTTCGAAAGCGCCCGAAACCGCCGCGAGCGCCATTTTCATCTTCATGCGGTATTCGTTTTCACCGATCTTTTCGAGCGATTCACACCCTGGAATCGTCTTGGCGAGCAACTCCGGGTCCTGCAGCATGTTGTAAGCCTGCTCCGGCGGAAACGGAAGATGGTGCGTCCCGGCGATCTTCAAGCCGACCTCGCGAGCGCCGCCGTCAACGCCCGCGCCGCATACACGATCGCCAGGTGGCGGCGATAATCGGCGGAGGCGTGAAGATCCGCATTCGCGTCGACGCCTTGCGCCACCAGCGCGGCTGCGTTCTGGATTTCCGCGGAGGAACCGGCTTTTCCTTCGAGCGCCTTTTCTGCCTCCAAAGCCCGATACGATTTGCCGGCGAGCCCCGTCACGCCGATCCTCACCATGCCGATCTTCCCGCCCGACCGCGCCACACGCGCCGCCACGCCGACGATCGCGAATCCACTCGCAGGCTGAACCACTTTCTGGTAGCTGGTCCCCACACCCTGTGGTTCCACTGGAACGATCACTTCACGAATGATCTCGCCCATGTCGAGCGCCGTCGCAAATGTGTCGATGAAGAAGTCCGCCGCACTGACGGTCCGCTCCCCCTTGGAGCTCTTCAGCACGAACTTCGCTTCCAGCGCCTGCATCGCCGCCGGATAATCCGCCGATGGATCGGCATGCGCGACGCTTCCTCCAATGGTCCCCATGTTGCGAACCTGCACGTCGCCAATGTGCGCGGCGGTTTCTGCCAGCAGCGGGCACTTTCCGCGCAGCAGAGCCGAGCTTTCGACATCATGATGCGTCGTGGCCGCCCCAATGTGAATCGCCCCGCCCGCTTCGCGAATGTAGTTCAAGTCTTTCAGACGCCCGATGTCGACCACGTGCTCCGGAGCGGCTAATCGGAGTTTCATCATGGGGATCAGGCTCATGCCGCCTGCCAGCGGCTTCGCGCCCGCCGCAACTTGCGCGATCGCTTCGTCCAGCGTCCGTGCCGCTGTGTATTCGAAATTCTGGGCGATCATGAGCGGGCTCCCTTCACCAGATTCCAGATTTTTTCCGGCGTGAGCGGCATGTCGATATGCTTCACACCCAGCGGCGAAAGCGCGTCGACCACCGAATTCACCACCGCCGGCGAGCATCCGATGGTTCCTGCTTCGCCGACTCCTTTCACCCCTAACGGGTTGACCGGCGTCGGCGTGATGGTATGACTCGATTCGATCCACGGCATCATATGTGCCTTCGGAACCGCGTAGTCCATCAGCTCGCCTGTGATGAGCTGGCCGTTGTCGTCATACACGGCCTGTTCCCACAGCGCCTGCCCCAGCCCCTGCGCGACGCCGCCATGCACCTGCCCGTCGACGATCAGCGGATTCAGCATGTTTCCGCAATCGTCGACGGCCACGTAACGGCGAATCTTGATCGCACCCGTATCGCGATCGATGTCGGTGACCACGATGTGCGCGCCGAACGGGAAAGTGAAGTTCGGAGGCTCCCAGAAATGCGTCGAAACCAGCCCCGGCTCGGTATTCGGCGGCAATTGCATGGCGCGATACGAAGCTGCGGCGATCTCTTTCAACGATTTCGAATTCCCGGTCTTGTTGTCGATGCACTGGCCACCCGAAAGCATCACATCGTCCGAGTTGAGCAGCATCATCCCGAACTTCTTGACCTTGGCTTTAAGGTCCTGCAGCGCGAAGTACATCGCCGTTCCGCCCACCGCTGTGCCGCGGCTTCCGAACGTCCCGATTCCGTACTGCACCACCGCGGTGTCGCCATGCACCACCAGAATGTCGTCGATGTCGACGCCGAGTTCGTCGGCGGCGACCTGCGCAAACGTCGTTTCCTCGCCTTGTCCGTGCGGCGAAGCTCCGGTCATGACGGTGACCTTGCCCGAAGGCTCGATCTTCACCGTCGCGCTTTCCCATCCACCGGCAGGCGTTGCGGGCGATGGACCCAGCGCGCAGATTTCGCCGTAGGTCGAAATCCCGATGCCCATGAGATGGCCCTTTTTTCGAAGATCGGCTTGTTCGGCGCGCAGATTTTCGTAGCCCGCGATTCCCAGGGCTTTCCTCAGCGGAGCCGCGTAGTCGCCCGAATCGTAAGTGAGCCCCGTCGCTGTCGGGAACGGAAATTCGTTGTTGTGGACGAAATTCTTCAACCGAATCTCGGCCGGATCCATCTTCAATTCCACGGCCAGCATGTCGACCATGCGCTCGATCCCGTGGGTCGCTTCCGGACGCCCGGCTCCCCGGTACGCATCGGTGGGCACGCAGTTCGTAAACACACCGACGATATCGGCGCGAATGTTCTGGGTCCTATAAAGACCCGGCATCATGAGCACGCTCAGAGTGGGAATCGCCGGCGTCAGCAACTGGTGATATGCGCCCAGATCCTGAATGATCTTCAGCTTGATCCCGGTGATGGTCCCGTCTTTCTTGGCCGCGATCTCGTAATAGTCCACGTGACCACGCCCATGAATGGTGCACAGGAAATTCTCGCGCCGGGATTCGATCCATTTCACCGGCTTGTTGATCTTCATCGCGACGAAGCCCATTAGCGCTTCTTCCGCATACACGTTCAGCTTGCTGCCGAATCCGCCGCCGACTTCGGGTGTCACCACGCGCAGCCGGTTCTCTTCCAGCCCGAGCATCATCGCCACCAGCGTCCGCAGCAGGTGTGGAATCTGCGTCGACGAATACAAATTGAGCTGGCGATCCGCCGCGCGCCACTCCGCGACGACGCCGCGCGTCTCCATCGCCGTCGGAATCAGGCGCTGGCTGGTGATGCGCTGCTTCACGACGACATCCGCTTCGGCGAACGCTTTGTCGATCTCGCCATGCTCCTGGTGAAAATCGAACGCTTTGTTATCGGGCCATTGCGGATGCACCGCAACTCCGCCCGCAAGAGCCTTTTCCGGATCGGCTACGGCCTGCGTGACGTCCCAATCGATCTCGACCAAATCCGCCGCATCCGCGGCAATGTAGCGATCCGTCGCCACCACCACGGCCACCGGATGCCCGACGAAGTACACGCGGTCGGTCGCGAGAATTGAATGGTGCGGAACACGCAACCCGGGTAGCGACGCACCGCACGGCACGGGTCCCACAGCGGCCACGTCCTTGCCGGTGAAGATCGCGGCCACTCCCTTGTGCGCCGCGGCTTTGCTGGTATCGATCGAGCGAATCTTCGCGGCTGCGTGCGGGCTGCGTACGACTACGGCGTAGTGCATGCCCGGCATCTTGATGTCGTCGACGTAAGTCGCCGTGCCGGTGATCAATCGCGGATCTTCGCGCCGCCGGATGCGCTTTCCAACTAACGTTTCTGTCTTCGTGATGGTAGTGGCCATGTTCCTATGCTCCTGCCGCCTTTGCGGCCGCCTTCACCGCGTTCACGATGTGCTGATATCCGGTGCAGCGGCAGATGTTGCCGTCCAGTCCATGCCGGATTTCTTCCTCGGTCGGATTGGGATTGCGGTCGATGATCTGCTTCGAGGCCATGATCATTCCCGGCGTACAAAAACCGCACTGTAATCCATGCTCGTTCCAGAAGGCTTCCTGCATCTTGTGCAATTTGCCGTTCGTGGCCAGCCCTTCGATGGTCAGGACGTTCGCTCCGTCGGCCTGCACGGCGAACATGGTGCAGCTTTTCACCGCCTTGCCGTCGACCTCGATGGTGCAAGCCCCGCACAGCGAAGTCTCGCATCCGATGTGGGGACCGGTCAGGCCGACGACCTCCCGTAAATAGTGGACGAGGAGCAAGCGCGGCTCGACGTCATCCGAATAGTTCTTGCCGTTGATGTTCAGGGATATCTTCATGGCGCCCTCGGGCGTTTCTGAACATATCAAACTTCCGGTCCCACGTGGTGCATCGGCAATCGCCAAACTCTAAGATGAGGTGAGTGAAGAAAGTTCTCTTATCGTGGAGCAGCGGAAAAGATAGTGCGTGGTCGCTGCACCGCCTCCGTCAAACACCAGATATTGAAATCGTCGGCCTGTTGACCACGTTTAACCGGGAATTCGACCGCGTCGCCATGCACGCAGTCCGCCGGACGCTGGTCGACGCGCAAGCCGGCGCCACGGGTCTGCCGCTGCGCGCGATTCCCTTGCCGTGGCCCTGCTCGAATCAACAGTACGAGTCGATCATGGCCGAAGTGTGTCAGAACGCACGCGCCGAAGGCGTCGACGCGATCGCGTTCGGCGATCTGTTCCTGGCCGACATCCGCGCGTATCGGGAAAAACAGCTCGCCGGTACCGGACTCGAACCGTTGTTTCCGTTGTGGGAGATCCCGACCGGCCAACTCGCGCGAGAAATGATCGCCGGCGGCCTTCGCGCGCGGCTGACCTGCGTCGATCCGCGAGTCCTACCCCGTGAGTTCGCGGGACGCGAGTTCGATACGAAGCTCATTGACGCCTTGCCCCCGGGCGTCGACCGTTGCGGTGAAAATGGCGAGTTCCATTCCTTCGTCTACGACGGCCCGATGTTCACCTATCCGTTAGCCATCAAGACTGGCGAAATCGTCGAGCGCGACGGATTCCTTTTCGCCGATCTATACTGAATCAGCCACGAATGCACACGAATAGACACGCATGGAAAACCAAGCTGATTCGTGTTCATTCGTGTGCATTCGTGGCTCAACTGATGTTGTCCGCGCAGGCGAATTGGCCCGCGCAACTCGACCTCGACGTCAAATCGGAAAGCTGGGACGCGGCGGCTCGCGTCGGTGCCGCACTCATCGAAGAGATCGAAGCGGGACGAATGTTCACCCGCTTCTCCGATGTCGCCGAAGAAGTAAAAGCCCGCCGTCTGTACGCCTCCGCGCTGGATCACACCGGGAAAATTGAAGATGCGCAGCACCAGCGCTCCATCGCACGCCTGCTCCTGGAACAATCGGATTCCAGCCAGATCGCCGCTGAAACCGCGCGCCGGCTTGCGAATCTCAAAGC
This sequence comes from Bryobacteraceae bacterium, assembly GCA_035568415.1. Lineage (GTDB taxonomy): Bacteria > Acidobacteriota > Terriglobia > Bryobacterales > Bryobacteraceae > Palsa-187. Next base: position 56,135 of record DATMOC010000003.1, read on the forward strand.
GGACGTGCTCGCCACCGAAATTCAACCCAGGCCATTTCCCCGCCGCGCGCCTGACCGAGCCCTCATCGTGGCTTTCTGGGCGAGCTGGTGCGCTCCCTGCAAGCCGGAACTTGAACGGCTCGCAAGCTACAATAATCCGCGCGCCGAACTGCTTACGTTCGACGTCGACCATCTCGACCCTGCGTTGCGAGAATACGTCCCGCTCGAATCGCTCCAGGCTCCTGCGCTGCCGCAGCTCTACATCGTCGATCCCGCTGGAAATATCCGTTTCCATCTGACCGGGTTCGAGGATGACGGATTTTTCACGCGGAAGCTCGACTGGATGATCCAGGCGGCGCTCAAATGAAGGGCAAAGTCGCGATTGTGACGGGCTCCGGCGGCGGTGGCACGGGTCGCGCCACTGCACGCCGCTTCGCTCGCGAAGGCGCGCTCGTCATCGTAAACGACGTGAACGAGTCCGGCGGGCGCGAGACTGTCGAGTTGATCGAGAACGAGGGAGGCCGCGCGACTTTCTTTCGCGCCGACATCGGCAACGAGACTGAGGTCCGCGCACTGATCGCATTCGCCGAATCGACTTTCGGCGGTCTGGACATCCTGGTCAACAACGCCTCGCGCCCGGATGCCTTTGGACAACTGACTGGGTGGACCGATATGGTGCGCATCGAACTGCTGGGGCCCATGCATGCGACGCTGGCCGCGATCGACGCCATGCGCCGGCGCGGCGGCGGAGCCATCGTCAATATCGGTTCGACCTCCGCGCTCGGCCACGGCCGCAAGCATTCCCCGTGGCCCAGCTACGATGTGGGCAAGATGGGCGTGATGCGGCTCACCACTACGCTCGCTTTTCTCCATAGTCAGGAGAATATTCGCGTCAACTGTCTGGTTCCGGCCTGGGTCGCGTCCCCGGGTCCGAAAGAGTATTGGGAAAGCCTCACGCCGGAGCAGCGAAGCGAGCGCGGAGTTCCGGACACGCTCATCTCGCTCGACGAAATCTCTGGCGCGATCTTTCGCCTCGCGACGGATAAAACCTTGTTCGGCCGCATTCTGGTTTGGTGGAACGGCGAGCCGCCACGTCTGATCCCGGCCGGTGACCCCGGGTATCAGTATTTGGATACCAGTCTCTCGATTGACTAAGATCCGAGCTCGACCTTGACCGGCGCGAACCCGGTTTGCGGCGATGCCACTCTTCCTAAAACAACCGTGAAGTGAAACGCACTGCCTTGATCGGGCTCGCTCTGCACCCAGATGGTGCCGTTCATCAGCTCGACCAGCCGGGACGCAATCGCCAACCCCAGTCCGGTGCCGCCGAATTTCCGCGTGGTGGAGCGGTCGGCTTGCGAAAACGCGTGGAATATCGATTCCTGCTTGGCGCGCGGGATGCCGATTCCCGTGTCGCGCACTTCGAAATGCAGAGCGGCGTCGGTACTTCCCAGCCGCCCCACCTCAGCTTTGATGGTGACGCCGCCGCGCTCGGTGAACTTGAGCGCGTTGCCGATCAGGTTGAGAATCACCTGCCGCAAGCGATTCGGATCTCCGACACACATGGCGGGCATATCCCGCGAGACTTCGGCGACCAGGCTCAGTCCTTTGCGTCTCGATTCCGGCGAAAGAGTCTTGACGCACTGCTCGATCACTTGCGCTGGGGAGAACTCCACGTCCTCCAATTCCAGGCGCCCTGCGTCGATCTTGGAGAAATCCAGGATGTCGTTGAGCACGCTCATCAACGCCAGCGCCGAATGGTTCGCGGTTTCGAGGTATTCCTGCATTTCCGGATTCGGGTTGGTTTCGAGCGCCAACCCCAGCATGCCCAGCACGCCGTTCATAGGCGTGCGGATCTCATGACTCACGTGCGCCAGAAATTCGGCTTCTGCTTTGCGCGCCCGTTCCGCCACCTTGCGCGCTTCGCGAACGCGCTGATTTTGCCACAGGGCCATCAGTGTCAGCAATGCCAGCACACTCGCGATCACGATCCAGATATTCCGATTTCTTCGCGCCGATGAAAGGCTTCGAATCAATTGCGCCTGGTTCGAGACCAGCACACCGGAGCGCGCGCCGATCTTTCCCAGTGTTCCGTCATAGGCGAAAATGCCGATTTCCGCCGCGATCTCGTCAGCGACGGACGCAGCCCCTTTTCCGGCTCCCACGCTGTATGCGATCGATGCTTCCGGGACCACGATAGGCGCAAGCGATACATCTTCACAGCCGTGAACGCGCTGTTGCAGCAGCTCCAGGTACAGCCCGATGGTCAAAAAAGCGGCATCCGCTTCTCCCGTACATGCTGCCCGCAGCACATCTTCATACGGGAGCTTTCGCACATACTCGGATCGCGGGAAAAGTTTCTGGGCAAGCGCAGCGCTTATGGAAGGACTGACGAAAGCGAGGCGGCGCTTCTCCATCTGATCGGCCCGTTGCAGGCCACTGCGCCGGTCGACAATCAGCACCAGATTCGCTTCCCACCACGGATAGCTCAAATGCAGCCGCTGACGCCGATCCGGCGCGTCCGCTAACAGGGGATACAGATCGATGGTGCCATTGGCCAGCGCGGCGTCAGGCGCTCCTTCCAGGGGTACCCATTCAATCGTGATCCCTCTGCGTTGAGCAGCTTCCCGCACCACGTTTACCGCAAATCCCCCCGGTATATCCCCACCAGTCACCATCAGTGGCGGAAAATTGGCGTAACCGATCCGGTATGCTTTGCCATGTCCGGGAAACAGCCAGGTTGCCGCGGCGAGCAAGACCAATGCTCCCGCGCACAAGGCGCTAGCCGCCCATCCCCCGATCTGACGTAGTTTAGCGATGCAAGAATTCTACGGCGATTCGCGGCTCAAAGCCAGACGGTGAAATGCCTAGTACGGTCCGCCCGTACGTCCTAAGTGCTTTAGCTGAGTCACGCTTGACAAGGCTGTAAGAATCCTTTAACTTCAGTTCAAGTTAGTCAGCGGTCGAATCCCGTGGGGAAAGGGTACTCCGTGGCTCGTTACGAGCCCTGCCGGAAGTATTGAATCATCAGTTCGTACTCCGAACGGAACTCCTCGAGCGTTGCTTCCAGCCGCTCCGGATTCAGCCCGATCTTCTCGATCAAGGTTCCGTCGCTCGAACCGGCGCCCGCCACAGGTCCGATGGCGACCCCGATGGAATTGACATAGTTGTTGGCCGCCGCGACCACTGCGCTCAACGTGAGGGTGCCGGGCGCACCCGATTCCGGGTGGTGATGGTTCCGTACCGCGAGCAGAATCGGCTCCGGCAGATTCCAGACCGCAAGCGCGTCAGCGGAAAGCTCGGCGTGCGTAAATCCAAGAATTTCGAGCTCTGATTCGATTTGCTTGGAGGAGTCGATCCGATCGTGCCGCTCGGGTTGCCCGATCGCGATCAACAGCCTTCCCAGATCGTGCAGTAATCCCGCCACAAACGCGCCTTCCGGATACGCCACCGGCAGTTTCTGGGCGAGCATGTCGCTCAGAATGGCTACTGCCGCCGAATGCATGTCGAACCGCGCCATCGACCAGGAGAGCGGCGCGTCCACCTTGCTCCACATGCGCGAGAGCGACATCCCCAGCACCGCGTTGCGAACTTTTTCGATACCAAGCAGCGTCAGCGCGTGACGTACCGAATTGACGGTTCCGCGCCGCGCATACAGGGCCGAATTAACCATGCTCAGCAGATTGCCCGCAATCACCGTGTCTTTCTCCATCAGGTCGCCCAGCTTGGAAAACGAGACGTTGTCGCCGGCCAGGGTCGCCATCAGCCGGTTGAGAATCGGCGAAAATGGTGGCAAACTGCCCAGGGTTTGAAGGGCTCTCTGCTTTAACACGTTGGAGGAAACGCAAACTTCAGTGATTGCTGCCACATGCGGCATATCGGGCGTTCGATCCGAAATGTGAGCCAACCCCCTTCATGTGTTTGTAACAAAAAAGTCACATTACTATCATTTCTGAACTGTATGCTTTGGGGTCCGTAGTCTCAGGTATCAAAAAAGCATCCCAGAACAGGAGCGAAACGAATGAAGAGATGGATACAGCACCAGCGGACTCTGAAGTCCGTGCTGGCATGCATGCTGGTTGTGAGTCTGCCTGCGGCAGCGGATCAGCCGGTAGCGAGCGACTCGGCGGAATCGCGGCCCGTCCCCGCAGCTTCCGAAATCGATCAATTAAAGAAAATGTTGGCCGATCAGCAACGCCAGATTGATGAACTGCGCCGCGCGCTATTGGAAAGGAACGAAGCTCCAGCGAGCATCCACCCGAGCACCGGACAAGTGGCGAGCACCACAGCCATCGTGCCCCCAGGACCGGCTCCAGCCGCTGGTCCAGCCTTCGCCCCGCCTGCAATCGCGCCACCCCAGGCGAAACCGACCAGCGATTCATCGCCCCTCCAACTGAAAATCGGCGATGCCTATATTACGCCCGTCGGATTCATGGATTTCACCTCGATCATCCGCTCCACCAACCCCGGATCGGGAATTGGAACCAATTTCGGCAGCGTTCCTTATGGCAACGTACAGGCCGGCGCTCTTTCTGAGTGGCGCCTCAGCCCACAGAACTCGCGAGTCGGGTTGCGGGTCGATGCGCTCGTCAAAGATTGGAAGGTGCTGGGCTATCTGGAGACTGACCTTTTGGGACAAATCGGAAGCCCCCCCAACGGTGGCCTCGCGGTCAGCAGCAATCCTTACCCAATGCGGCTACGGCTGTACTGGGTGGACCTGAAGAAGGGCAGTTCAGAAATACTCGCAGGGCAGACCTGGAGTCTGATGACTCCCAATCGCAGAGGCCTCTCTCCGCTCCCAGGCGATCTGTTCTACTCGCAAGACATCGACGTGAATTACCAGCTCGGCTTGACTTGGGGACGCATTCCCGAACTCCGTTATGTGTACCATCCGAGCGACAAGGTCGCGTTCGGAGTCGCGCTGTCCAACTCGGAACCGTACGTTGGCGGGGCCAACGGCGGAAGCGCGGCGGTACTGCCGGCATGGGTCGGAGCAGCCAACGCCACTTCAGGCGCGGTTCTGGGCGGGCAGATCAACAATGGATCGAGCGTGATCAGCTCCGCGGCGCTGCATCCCGACATCATCGCGAAGATCGCTTTCGACCCGAATAGCAAAGTCCACTTCGAGATTGCTGGAGTCGAGATCACGAATAAGGTGGCGAATCCCACCACGACGCCCGCGTTCAAGACGTTTTCCAAAGTCGGTGGCGGCGGCTCGGTGAACCTGAACGTGGAAGTCGCCAAGAACTTCCGCCTGGTGACCAACAACTTTTACAGCAGCGGCGGTGGCCGATACATCTTTGGCCAGGCGCCGGATTTCATTCTGCGCAGCAACGGAGACATCTCGCTGGTTCATTCCGCTTCGACAGTGACGGGATTTGAAGCGACCGTCGGAAAAACGCTGTTCTACGGCTACTACGGCGGCGTTTATATCGCCAGGAATCTGGCTCTGGACTCCAACGGAGCCAGGATCGGTTATGGACCGATCGCCAGCGACGGTCAGAACCGGGCTATCCAGGAAGCTACTTTCGGAACCAACACAACTCTCATGCGCGATCCCAAATGGGGCGCCATCAACCTCATGTTCCAATACTCGTATCTCCAACGGAATCCGTGGCTTGTGACCGGAACGGCACCATCCGACGCGCATGTTCACATGGGATTCTTTAACCTGCGCTACACTCTGCCTGGGTCCGCACCGACCTTGGGTAAGTGATAGTAATCTGGCTGTAACATAACGCTGATTAAATACAAGAGGAGATCAATATGAATCGACGCGCGATGAGGGCGATCCTGGGGATCGCTCTGTTGGCCGGGATCGGCTCGGCCGCCAATGCCCAGCAGGTTTTGATCAACGGAGGCGGGGCCACCTTCCCCAATCCTATTTATTCCAAATGGTTTGACGAGTATCACAAGAAATTCGCGAGCATCCAGATCAACTATCAGTCGCAAGGGTCATCGTTCGGCATCCAGCAGATCATAGCTGGAACAGTCGACTTCGGAGCGAGCGATGCCCCGATGAGCGATGCGCAAATGACCGAATTCAAGACCAAGCGGGGTTCGGGGATTCTGCATTTTCCAACTGTGATGGGTGGGAATGTGCCCATCTACAATGTTCCGGGCGTACCCCAGCAGTTGAATTTCACTGGGGACGCACTGGCTGGGATCTTTCTGGGCAAGATCACTAAGTGGAGCGATCCCGAACTGACCAAGTCCAATCCTGGAGTGAAACTGCCGGACGCGAGCATCGTAGTGGTGCATCGTTCCGACGGCAGCGGCACCAGCTATGTCTGGACCGACTATCTGTCCAAGGTCAGCAAGGAATGGGAGACCAAGGTCGGACGCGGGAATTCCGTGAATTGGCCGGTCGGGCTCGGCGGCAAGGGTAGCGAAGGCGTGACCGGTCAGGTAAAGCAGCAGCCCAACTCGATCGGCTATGTTGAAGTGATTTACGCGCAGCAGAACAAGCTGACGTATGGCAAAGTGAAAAACCTGGCCGGAAACTTCGTGGATGGCAGCCTGCAGGGCGTGACGGCCGCGGCGGCGGGCTCAAACAAGGAGATCCCCGACGATTTTCGCGTATCCATCACCAACGCGCCGGGCAAGGATTCGTATCCGATTTCGACGTTTACGTGGCTGCTGATCCCGGAGAAAATTACGGATCCGGCCAAAAAGAAAGCCATCAAGGATTTCGTCGTCTGGGCGCTCAAGGATGGCCAGAATCTGTGCGAACCGCTGTCGTTCGCGCGGCTTCCGAAGGCTGTGGTCGACAAAGAAGTTAAGGCAATCGCCAAGATTCAGTAGCAGGAGTTGGTAAATGGCGGCTTCCTCAAGCACCGCGATCGACGCCCCACCAGGGGGATGGGCGCATTCGTTTGTAAAACGCCTGCGCGCGGGGGATGAGATAGCCTACCTGCTCACGTTCATATGTGCCGCTAGCGTGGTCGCGATTACGGCTCTCCTGGTGTGGGAGCTGTATATAAACTCATACGAGGCACGGGTAAAGTTCGGCTGGTCGTTTCTGTGGACCACCACGTGGGATCCGGTGAACGGGCAATTCGGAGCGCTTCCGTTCGTGTACGGAACGCTGGTGACGTCGGGGCTCGCGATGCTCATCGGGATTCCGTTAGGTGTCGGTGCCGCGATCTTCCTGGCCGAACTTGCGCCACCCCGAATCTCATCCGCGTTGACCTTCCTGATCGAGCTTCTGGCGGCGGTGCCCAGCGTGATTTTCGGACTACTGGGGATTTTTATCCTGGTGCCCGCCCTGCGAACCGCGGAGCCCGCGCTACGAGCCGTTCTCGGCTGGACACCTCTGTTTCAAGGCGCGTTCTACGGAGTGAGCCTGTTTTCGGCCGGCGTGGTGCTGGCCGTCATGATCATCCCGTTTATCATCTCTATTTCGCGAGAAGTGATCCTCGCGGTTCCCGGCGATCAGCGCGAAGGAGCTTTGGCTTTGGGCGCGACCCGTTGGGAGACAACCTGGGACGTGGTGGTCCCCTTCGCGCGCAAGGGAATCGCCGGCTCGATCTTTCTGGCTTTGGCGCGATCCTTGGGCGAAACCATGGCGGTGACCATGGTGGTCGGTAACGAAACCAAGATCCACGCATCGCTGTTCGCGCCGGGATATTCGATCGCGGCGGTTCTTGCCAATGAGTTTGTGGAAGCCACGGGCCCCTTGCATCTTTCCGCGTTGACCGAATTGGGCCTGGTGCTGTTCGCCCTGACGATCGTGATTAACGGCGCGGCACGAATTCTGGTGGCCAGCACGTCCGGCAAGGGGATGTCGTGAACAACTGGAACAAGCTCCGGCGCAAATCCATCAATGCGATCATGCTCACGCTGACCGGCTTGTGCACGCTGTTTGCGGCAGGAACCCTGGTCTACATTCTGGGTTATCTGTTCGTGCACGGCGCGGGGAGCCTGAATTGGAGTTTCTTCACACAATTGCCCCGGCCGGTGGGGGAAAGCGGGGGCGGCATGGCCAACGCGATTATCGGAAGCGCGAAGCTGCTGCTGCTGGCAGCCTGCATCGGCGTTCCCATTGGATTCATGGGCGGCGTGTATCTGGCCGAATTCGGCGGGACGACGTTTTCGTTTGTGGTTCGATACGTAACCGATCTGTTGAACGGCGTGCCGTCGATCGTGATGGGGATTTTCGCCTATACGCTGATCGTGCTGCCGAGAAGACCGGGATTCTCGACGTTCGCCGGTGGAGTGGCGCTGGGCGTAATGATGATCCCCATCGCTATCCGCAGCTCGGAGGAGTTTCTGCGCGGCGTACCGCTTTCGTTGCGTGAGGGCGCCATGGCACTGGGGGCCTCGAAATCCAAAGCCATCTGGACGGTTGTGGTTCCGGCCGCGAAAGCTGGTTTAGTCACCGGAATCATGTTGAACCTGGCGCGCGTAGCCGGCGAGACCGCGCCGCTGCTGTTCACCAGTTTCGGCAACCAGTTCTGGAGTCCCGGATGGAAGCAACCTACCGCGGCCTTGCCGGAAATGATCTTCAAGTACGCAGTGGCCCCTTATGACGACTGGCACCAGCAGGCGTGGTCGGCAGGATTCGTATTGCTTACCCTGGTACTAGCGGTTAATGTGATCGCGCGAATGATTCTGGCGAAGAGAGGGCCCGCGGCTCGTTGAAATAGCCCAGGTGATAAAATGCAAGCTTCCGGTCGACAAATAGAAAGCATGAGCACTGTGCCGAACATCGCCCTGCCGAGCGGCGCCGAGGCGAAGCCAACGGCAGACATGGCTTCCAAGCTTAGCGCCAGTAATTTGAACTTCTTCTACGGGAACTTTCAGGCGCTGCACGGAATCTCCATGCAGGTCTTCGATAAGCGCGTCACTGCGTTCATTGGTCCATCGGGCTGCGGCAAGTCCACTTTTCTGCGGACCCTGAACCGCATGAACGAGACCGTGCGCCATAGCCGCGTGGAGGGGGACATTCGTCTGGACGGAGAAGACATTTTCCATCTGGATGTGAATGACGTGCGGAAACGCGTGGGAATGGTGTTCCAGAGATCGAACCCGTTTCCGAAATCCATTTTCGACAACGTCGCCTATGGACCGAAGATCAACAGTTCCCTGGGCCGTTCCGCCTTGCGCGAAGCGGTGGAGCAGAGCCTTCGTCGCGCCGCGCTGTGGGACGAAGTGAAGGATAAACTGCACCAATCCGCCTACAGCCTTTCAGGCGGTCAGCAGCAGCGGCTGTGCATCGCCCGCGCGCTGGCCGTGAATCCGGAAGTGCTGCTGCTGGACGAGCCGTGCTCCGCGCTCGACCCGATCGCCACGGCCAAGATTGAGGACTTGATCTTCCAGCTCAAGGATAGCTGTACCATTGTGATCGTCACGCACAACATGCAGCAGGCGGCTCGCGTCGCCGATTACACCGGATTCTTCTTGATGGGGAAACTGATCGAGTTCGATAGCACCACGATCATCTTCAAAACGCCGTCCAAGAAGGAAACGGAAGATTATGTTACCGGCAGGTTTGGGTGATCGGGTAGAGGACTAAAGTGCGCCATTTCGTCGAAGAACTAGAACAACTCAAGACTAAACTGCTGGAAATGAGCTCGCTGGTGGAAGCGGCCATCCAGCGCAGCATCAGCGCGGTGATCCACAAGGACAAGGGTGCGGCGGACGAAGTCTTTCGCAATGAAGCGCGCATCAACGCGATCGAGATCGAAGTCGACGAGTTCGCCATCAACCTGCTGGCGCTGCAACAGCCCATGGCCGCGGACCTGCGGCTGATCGTCGCGGCGCTGAAGATCAACACCGACCTGGAACGCATGGGCGATCTGGCGGTGAACATCGCACAACGCGCGCGGTCGCTCATGGAAGAGCCGGTCATCAAGCCGATGATCGATATTCCCCATATCGCCGGCCTGGTGCAATCCATGGTTCGCAAGGCGCTGGATGCGTTCGTCACCCGCGATCCGGAACTGGCGCGCAGCGTGCTCGCCTCCGATGACGGAGTCGATAATCTTCGGACGGCCTGCTACCACGAGCTGGTCAGCTTCATGGAGAAGGACCCGCAGCATATCAAGCAGGCGCTGGATCTGCTGGCAGTGACCCGGAACCTGGAGCGCATCGCGGATCATTCGACCAACATCGCCGAGGATGTATTGTTCCTGGTGAAAGGCGTCGACGTGCGCCATCACGCCGAAGCGCGGACGCATTGACCTCGGATGGCGCCGCCGGAACGCGATCTACCTGGGATTGAAGGCAAAGTGCGAATCGTGGACTTGACCTGAAGAGTCCACTAGCGCGCTCGCCTCGAAGCCGGGATGCTGTGGTGTCCCGAAACGGAGGTCGATCAATTCAACGCGCGTGCCGTCCGGCGCTGGCGTAACTTTCCAAAACGGTAGCTGCGAAAAGCTCGCAAGCGCCTCGAAGGCCGGGGTTCTTCGCGCAATGTCGATCGCCGGATTCGGTTCCGGCGCATATTCGATTCGGCCCTCTGACGGGTCGAACTCCGCGCCAAGGTCGATGGGAACAATATCGACGAACCCTTCACCTTCGGCGAGGCCGCGCCAGCGCCACGGGTTCATGCGATCCGGCATGGCGCTGAGCCGTTTGGCGATGGATCCGTTGTAGATGTGCGCTCCCATGACGGCGAGGGCGCGGGAATGCGCGGCGTAGCGCGCCCCCTCATAGCCCAGAATCGCAATCAGCGCGAACCATGCCCAACCACGCCTTGGTCCGGCGCCGCTCTTCGCTCCGATTTCTGAGCCCACCAGGCGCGCTAGAGCAGGCGCGGCGATCGCCAGGAACAGGAGCGCCCAGATCCACGGGTCGACAATATCGGTCTGGTCGAGCCTGAGCCATTCGGAGGAGAACGGCAGCAGCATGCGGATGCCGTAGATATTGGTCCAATCGAGCAGCAGATGACTCAGGACCCCGAGCAGGGAGAAAAGATATCCCCAGATGGACGGCCGAACGCGGAAGATCATGAGAACCAGCAGCGGCAGCAGAGCCATGACCGGCGCGGCGGCGAGCGCATGCGCATAGCTGCGATGCCATTTCAGATAATTCAGCGAGCCACCCAATCCCGAGACCACGTCGATATCGGGGACATTCGCCGCCAGGATCATCAGTGCCGCCGCTTTCGGGATTTTACGGTCGATCCCGCTGCGCGCCATCATGAATCCAACCAGCGAGTGCGTAAGATTATCCATACGCCGGCGGCATGAGCAAGGTGATGGCCTCGGGGACGATGTCCAGGCAGGCCGGCAGGCGTCCCGCGTATTCGCCGTCCACTTGAAGATGGACGTCGCCGGTTAGCTCCACGTGCTCCGCGCGAATCGTGCGAACGCCCGGCATCGACTGGGCGCACTTGAACCCGACCGCAAGCATATAGGCGAGATAGCGCAGGGGATTCGATCCTTCAAACAGCACCACCTCGAAACTCGGATCGAGCAGCGAAGCTCCGCGAGCGATCTCCAGGTCGCCACCATAGTTGCGAACGCGGCTGGCCAGCGCGAATCCACTGCGGTATATGGTTCCGTCGATCTTGACGTCGAAATTGCCTACGCGCTGCGTGATGTGGCTGAAACCGCCGAGCCAATAGGCCATCTTGCCGGCTCGCGCTTTCAAGGTGGGATTCAGGTCGTAAACGATCTTGGCATCCAGCCCGGCTCCGCCCATCGCCAGGAAGTAGCGCGCGCCTTCGGGTCGGCACAGCCTGCCGACGGCAATTCGCTTTTCGACGCACCCGCTCAGACGCGTAAGAGCGCGACTCAGGCGGGAACCGAGCCCCAGCTCCATGGCGAGAACGTTGGCTGTCCCCGCGGGCAGGATTCCGAGCGCGGCGCTGGAATGAACCATTCCGTTGAGCGCTTCGTTGATGGTCCCGTCGCCGCCGAGGACCAGGATCAGGTCCGCGCCGGACGCGACGGCTTCACGGGCGATTCGCGTTGCATCGCCGGGGCCGGAGGTAGGCGCCAGCCGCGGCCGCAGGTTCGCCTCCGCCAGCGCTTCGGTGGTACGTTGAAGAATACTCTGCGGATTGCGCCGGAGTTTGCCGGCCGTGGGATTATAGATGAGGACCGGCTGCCGATAAGGTGCGATCTTTCGAGTATAACTCCAACGTGAGCCGGACTTCCGAAAAAATCGCCCATTCCATCGAAAACCTGCGCGAAAAGCTGCGCCGTCACGAGCATCTCTACTATGTGCTCGACGCGCCCGAGATTTCGGACGCTGAGTACGATTCCCTGATGCGCGAACTGAAGGCGTTGGAAGACACGCATCCGGAGCTGATCACGCCGGATTCTCCCACCCAGCGCGTGGGCGGCAAACCGCGCGAGGGATTCGTCAAAGTGGCGCATTCGAGTCCCATGCTGAGCCTGGACAATGCGCTGGGCGAAGAAGAATTGCGCGATTTCGACCGCCGCGTGAAAGCGGGGCTCGGCGCCGAGGATTTCGCGTATGTGGCGGAGTTGAAGCTAGACGGGCTGTCGCTTGCGGTGCAGTACGAAAACGGCCGGCTGAAACAAGCGGTGACGCGCGGAGACGGCACGGTGGGTGAGGATGTGACCGAGAACGCGAAGACCATCCGCTCCATTCCATTGCGGCTGAAATCGGACGGAGCGAATTGGGAAATACGCGGTGAAGTGGTTTTGACGCGGCGATCGTTCGAAAAGGCGAATGCGGAGCGCGCGGCGGCGGGGCTCTCGGTGTTCGCCAATCCTAGAAACGCTGCGGCGGGAGCGCTGCGGGTGCTCGATCCAGCGGTCACGGCGGCGCGGAAACTCGATTTTTTCAGCTATTTTCTGTTCGCTGGCGGCAAGTCGGCCATTGCGACGCAATGGGAGTCGCTAGACAAGCTCGAAGCGTTGGGATTCAAAGTAAATCCGAAGCGCAAGCTCTGTCGCGATATCGAAGCGCTGGTAGCGTTCTGCCGCGAGTGGGAACAGAAGCGCGAGGCTTTGCCGTATGAAATCGACGGCGTGGTGGCTAAGGTGGATTCGGTCGCGCAGCAGGACCGGCTGGGGTGGACCGCGAAAGCTCCGCGGTGGGCCATCGCGTACAAGTTCGCGGCGCAGCAAAGAGAGACCGAGGTCGAAAACATCGAGGTGCAGGTGGGCAGAACGGGAGCGCTGACGCCTGTAGCCCGCTTGAAGCCGGTGAGTGTCGGCGGCGTAACGGTTTCAAATGCAACGCTGCACAACGAGGACGAAATCGAGCGGCTGGGCGTAATGATCGGGGATACGGTGCTGATCGAGCGGTCCGGCGACGTGATCCCCAAGGTGGTTCGCGTCGTCAAGGAAGGCAAAAACAGGCACGCGTTCAAAATGCCCAAGCGTTGCCCGGTGTGCGGAGGCGACGTGGTTCGCGCCGAAGGCGAAGCGGCCAGCCGGTGTATGAATACGAACTGTCCGGCCAAACTGCGCGAATCGATCCTGCATTGGTCCGCGCGCGGGGTGATGGATATCGACGGTTTAGGCGACGCGCTGGTGAATCAACTGGTGGATCAGGGACGAGTGAAAAATGTCGCCGATATTTACCGGCTCACGGCTGAGCAGTTGATCGAACTGGAGCGGATGGGTCAGAAATCCGCCGAGAAGCTGATCGCGAATATCGACGCTTCTCGTGGCAAACCGCTACCGCGAATCCTGAATGGCCTGGGGATTCCCTTCGTGGGTGAACGAACCGCGCAGTTTCTGGCGGAGGAGTTCGGTGATCTGGACCAGATCGCGGCCGCCGGCGAAGACCAGTTGCAGAAGGCGGAAGAAGTCGGTCCCAAGGTCGCGCAGAGCATCCGGCGATTTTTTCACGAATCGCATAATCGGGCGCTGGTCGAACGGCTTCGTAAAGAGGGATTTTCGTTCACGTATGCGAAAAAGCCGAAGACCGGCGGCCCGCTGGTGGGGCTGACGTTTGTGCTGACGGGAACGCTCCCCACGCTGACGCGCGAAGAGGCCAAGGCACGCATCGAATCGGCGGGCGGCAAAGTCGCGGGATCGGTCAGCAAGAAAACGGATTATGTGGTCGCTGGTGAAGAGGCCGGGTCGAAACTCGACAAGGCGCGCGAATTGGGGATCAAGGTCATCGACGAAGGCGCGCTGATCGAGATGTTGGCATGAGGCGGTTTCGCGATCTGGCCATTTCCTGGGGACCGCTCGGCGTATTCCTGTTCGCGATCATCGATTCGGCGGGGCTCCCGAATCCTGGCGGAACCGACTTGCTGCTGCTGGCGGTGACCATCGCGAATCCGGCGAGCGCGTGGATATGCGCGGCGCTGGCGGTCGCCGGATCGCTTGTCGGCAGCGTGATTTTCTATGAGGTCCTGAGCCGCGGAGGCGAGAAATTCCTTTCAAGGCTAACCTCGACCGGTCGTGGTGCGCGATTCAGGACCTGGTTCCTTCGGTATGGACTGGTGGCGGTGTTCATTCCGGCTTTGCTGCCCGTGCCATTTCTGCCGTACAAGGCGCTGGCCGGCTGCGCTGCGGCGTGCTCGGTAGGGCGCGGACGCTTCCTCCTGGTGATATTCACTGCCCGCGTCCTGCGCTATTCTGGCCTGGCGTACCTGGGGGCGACGCTCGGAAACAACTCATTCGGCTGGATCAAGGGGCACGCCTGGCAAATGGGCGTCGCCGCCGCGGTACTGTTCGTGCTGCTGTATGCCCTAATTCGGTTCGCCGATCGGAATCCCCCGGACGTAGAATAGAATCTAATAGTTCATGCTGGCCGTCCAATCCATCACCGAAGAAATCGCTGAGCTGAAACGCTCCCGGCGCGCGGTGATCCTGGCCCATCATTACCAGGAACCGGAAATTCAGGAATTGGCGGACGCCGTTGGCGATAGCCTGGAACTGGCTCGGAAGGCGCGCGATTTCGAGGGCGACGTCATCGCGTTTTGCGGCGTCTGGTTCATGGCGGAAACCGCCAAAGTATTGAATCCAGAGCGGATGGTCGTCGTTCCGGATCGTGATGCCGGATGCAGTCTGGTGGATGCCTGCCCGGTGGACCAATTGAAGGCGTGGAAAGCGAAGAATCCCGGCTACAGCATTGTTTCCTATATCAACACGTCGGTTGAAGTGAAAGCCGAGAGCGATATTCTGTGCACGTCGCGCAATGCGGTAAAGATCGTCAATTCGATTCCCGCGGACCGGCCGGTTTTGTTCCTGCCGGACATCAACCTTGGAAACTACGTCCGCGAGCAAACCGGGCGCACCAACATGAAGGTCTGGCAGGGAGCCTGCATCGTCCACGCGACGTTTGCCGCGCGGAAGCTGAGCGTCGCGCGCGCCGAGCATCCCGCGGCGCTAGTGGCGGCACATCCGGAGTGCCCGGGCGACGTTCTGCTGATGGCCGACTTCATCGGGTCCACATCAGCGATCGTGGATTGGTGCGCGGTGCAAGATGCCTCGGAATTCATCGTCATGACTGAAAGCGGGGTGCGCTATTCACTGGAACGGGCCGCGCCGCACAAACAATTCCACTTCATTCCGAACGAGCAGTGCAATTGCAGCGAATGCCCGTACATGAAGCGCAACACACTCGAAAAATTGCGCGACGCGCTGCAGAATCTCAATCCGCGCGTGGAACTCACTCCGGAGGTCATGGAGCGGGCGCGCCGTCCCATCGAACGAATGCTGGCGGTCAAATGACGCCACTGGTGGATACTTTCGGACGGTTGCACGATAATCTACGCATCAGCGTCACCGATCGCTGCAACATCCGCTGTTTCTACTGCATGCCGGAAACCGGCGTGAAGTTTCAGCCGCGCGATCAGATTCTTAGTTTTGAAGAGATCGAGCGATTCGTTCGAATCGCGGTGACTCTTGGTGTTCGAAAACTCCGCATTACCGGTGGCGAGCCCCTGGTTCGCAAGGATCTCCCCAAACTGATTGAAAAGCTAGCCGCGATCGAAGGCATCGAGGATCTGGCATTAACCACCAACGGCGTTTTGTTGGCCGAGCAGGCGCGGGAGCTTTACGACGCCGGCCTGCGCCGGATCAACGTGCACCTGGACACGCTGGATCGCGAGCGATTCAAGCAGATCACGCGTCGCGACGATCTGGGCAAAGTGCTGGAAGGCATCAACGTGTGCCAAAGGCTCGGCTACGGGCCGATCAAGATCAACGCCGTCGGAGTGAAGAATCTGGTGGAGCCGGATATCGTTCCCCTGGCCCGTTTCGGGCGCGAGCGCGGCATCGAAATTCGCTACATCGAATTCATGCCGCTGGACGCCCAGAACCTGTGGGATCGCGAGCGGGTGTTGCTGGCCGATCAGATGATCGCGATGTTGGAACGTGAAATCGGTCCGCTGGAAGAGATTCCGGATCGCGATCCGCGCGCTCCCGCGACTGAGTATCGCTTTGCGGACGGCATCGGGCGCGTAGGATTCATCGCGTCCGTCAGCCGCCCGTTCTGTCTGAACTGCAACCGCGTCCGGCTGACCTCGGACGGCAAGCTGCGCTATTGTCTGTTCGCGATCGACGAGACCGATGTGCGTTCCATCCTGCGCGATGGAGGTTCCGACGATGACGTCCGATCGGCCGTCCGCGCGTCGGTTCAGGCGAAATGGATCGGCCACGAGATCAATTCGAGCCAGTTCGTTGCCCCGCCGCGACCGATGTATTCAATTGGCGGGTAAGGAAAAGCCTGCGTCCCGCAGGTCGACGCGCTCCATAACTGTCGCGCCTCAAAGATAACAACGGACCTGTGCTCCGCGCGGCCGTCAGTTGAGGCGTGACAGTCATGGAGCGCGTAGGCTTGTCAGATTGACAAAGCTTAGGGTTTTGGCGAATCGGGCGGTGTGGAATCCTTGGGCGCGTCCGGCAGAATAAAAGTCGTTTCACCCTTACGCAACAGCTTAAGCTGCTTGCGGATTTCCATATCCTGCTCGCTCTGGCTGTCTTTCAAACGGCGGATGTGTTCGCGGCGCCGCTCATTTTCGCGGGCCGTCTCGGCGTTTTGTTCCTGAAGCCGCTGGATTTCGCGATGCTTGGCAAGCAGCGCTTCAATTCCCTGCGGGCCACGCAACGCCACCCATCCATACAGGGCGATCAGACCGACCACGACGAAGTATCCGCTACGCCGAATCCCGCGCTGAGAAAAAACGCCCAAACTCTTTTATAGAACGGATTTAGAAAAAATACTAGTCGCGTGTTATATTTTTGTTACCGATCGTATGCGGGAAGAAACTCAAGATACCGAGCAACGTCGCCGTCTGTCTTGCCCGAAGTGCGGGTCGAGCGACATACGGCGCTCGAAGAGCGAAGGAATCTTTTCAGGCTTGGCGCGGATGTTCGGGCGCTGGCCGTTCCGATGCCGCAGCTGCCGGGTTCGTTTCTACCGCCATGCCGAGCCGCCTGAAGATCTGCACTAGGCCGGTCTACTGCGCCGGCGGTTTGTTCATGAGCGCCTTGACTTCCGCCGGAGGATCGAACCGGTCGGGCGGCAGTTCCTCGTTCACTTTGACGCTCTGAATGGTGATCACCAGTTCCTGACCGGCGAGCTTCTGGACCAGCTTGGTGGGTTGCAGAACCCCGCCGAACTCCTTATATCCCGAGACAATCGCCTCCACAGCGACTTCGCCCATGGGGCTGGCGGCCACGGTGGCGCGCTTCACCTCGAGCCCGGATTTCTTGCTGTAATAAGCCGTTTCGGGTTTGCCCTGGGCGGGAGTAAGCGTAACTTTGTAACATTCCTCGCCTTCCACCGTCTCGACGCCATTCGTTTCGGCGGTGGGGAACATCTTGCGCCAGTTCAGCGCGGAATTGAAAACTCCCTCACGCATGGATTGCGTTTTCTCTTCACCGCTTTTGATCCGCGGACCCATCATCGCGCTCTTCTCCCAGGAGACCCCATTGACCGATCCAGACTCGATTTTGCCGACTCCCTCCAGTTCCATGATGGCGTAGCTCTTGTCTGGATCCGCGGCGTAGCGCGTGATGGAGCCTTTCAGCCCCTGCGCCGCGAACTCGACTGTGCCGGTGGAGATTTCGGTCTTGCGCTTCGCATAGGCGGCCTTACCGCCGGTAACCTCGACGTAGTGATCGAGAATCGTTTCGGCTTTGGGAAGCGCGTCGTCCGCGAACGCGGTGAACGTGCCTATGAGCGCCAACAATGCAAGTTTTCGGGTCATTTCTGCTCCCTCTGCTTCTTTATCCACTGTAGCGCAGCGTCGACGACCGGGTCGTGTCCGTCCAGCAGCGCCTGCCGGGTCAGCTTCACTTCGACATCCGGAACGACGCCATTGCCTTCGAGCGGCTTGCCGCCGTCCGAGATATAGTTGGCCATCGCATACTGGAATCCGTCGCCGTTCGGCAATTTTTCGATGATGGAAGGCAGGGCCGCGGCCGCGCTGCGGGTGCCGAAGATGCGAGCGCGTCCCAAGTCCTTCAACCCGCCCGCGAAGATCTCCGAGGTGGATGCCGAAGAGCCATCCATGAGAACAGCCACGGGCCCGTTGAACACCTGCGGACGCGGCAGGACGGCGAATTTAATGGTCGCGTCGCGCATGTACATGGTTCCCAGCTTCTGGTCGGGCTTATCGACTAGAAAGCCTGCCATTCCCATGGCCATTCCGCCGATGCCGCCGGGGTTGCCGCGCAGATCGATTATGAGGCCGCTGCACTGCAGGCAGCTATTCACCGCGTCACCGAAATTCCCCATAATTCGCGGCAGATCCAGGAACATATTGAACGCGACATATTCGGTATTCTCGATTTTTTTTGATTCGAACCATACATGCTGCGTGGGAAGGTTGCCGAATTTGGCTGCCTGGCCGCGCGGCTCGGTTAGAGACAGGTCCAGAGCGACCTTCCGATTGGCGCCGTTCGAGAAGACCACGGGAAGCTTGCCGCCCACCGGCCCGCTCAATCGCGCGAGTACCGAACGCTCCAAGGTCAGCTCGTGCATCGCAGGATCGGCCTGGAGCTTCTGAATGACCGGGGCGAGCTCTTTGCCGTCCACGCTGACGATTGCCCATCCGGGCGTCACACCCGCCTTTTCAGCCGGCGATCCGGAATCGACGTGCGTAACGATGGCCTGAGTATCGATCACACGGAGGTCTACACCGGGCGACCCTTCGCCAGCGGCCACGTCCACGTCGTCGTACACGGTGGAAGGAATGATTCCGAAATGCGTCTGGTGCAGGCGCTCCAGCATGTCGCGCATTACGGTGCGGGCAGCGTCCATGGAATCGGCTTGCTCGATCCTGGGGCGAAATTCGGTGTGAATTGCCTGCCAGTCCAGGCCCCCCGGATTCTTCTCCCAATGATGATCGCGGACCGCTGTCCAGACCTTTTCAAACGAATCGAGATTCAGCTGTCTTTGTTGGGGAGTGAGCTTCGATCCAGTCGTGGCGTTTAAACCAGCAACTTGCGCATGAAGGGAAATCGCGAAGAGACATATCCCCGAAAGCAATCGCATAGCTCCAGTGTATCGGACCTCGCGCAGAGCAAGGATTCTTGGACGTTGCCGAAAAGGCACACAGACTGAAGTCTGTGCCACATCTGTCTGTCGTTGGTGGCACAGGCTTCAGCCTGTGATCTCCAAATGACTTACTCGCATCGAAGCTTGCCCTCAACTTCGAGACAATAGGATTTTATGAAAGCATTGGTCAAGAGCAAACGCGAGCCAGGATTGTGGCTCGAAGAAGTTGACGCGCCGCGGCCCGGGATCAACGATGTTCTGATCCACGTGAAGCGTGCCGGGATTTGCGGGACCGACGTCCATATTTACAAGTGGGACGACTGGGCTCAGCGCACGATTCCGGTACCGATGGCCATCGGCCACGAGTTTGCCGGCGAGATCGTCGAGGTCGGGTCGAATGTCAACGACTTTCACGCCGGCGATATCGTCAGCGGTGAAGGTCACGTCGTGTGCGGGCGCTGCCGCAACTGTCTGGCGGGCCGCCGTCATCTGTGCGCGCACACGTTGGGCGTCGGCGTGAACCGGCCGGGCGCGTTCGCCGAATACATCGTGCTGCCGATGACCAACATCTGGCGGCACGCATCGTCCATCGATTTGGATATCGCCGCGATTTTCGATCCCTTCGGGAATGCCGTGCATACAGCGCTGTCATTCCCGGTGCTCGGCGAAGACGTGCTGATCACCGGCGCGGGTCCGATCGGTCTGATGGCGGCGGCGGTCGTGCATCACGCAGGCGCGCGATTTGTCGTCGTGACGGACATGAATCCGTTCCGGCTCGACTTGGCCAGGAAAATGGGCGCGACCGTCGCGCTTGACGTGACCAAAGGAACTCTTCCCGACGTTCAGAAGCAGTTGGGAATGACGGAAGGATTCGATATTGGCCTGGAAATGTCCGGCAACGCGCAGGCGTTTCGCGACATGTTAGCCAACATGAGCCACGGGTCTAAGATCGCCATGCTGGGGATTCCCGACAAAGAAATGTCGATCGACTGGCGCACGGTCGTGTTCAATATGCTCACCATCAAAGGCATCTACGGCCGCGAAATGTACGAAACCTGGTACAAGATGACGGTGATGCTGCAATCGGGCCTCGACATTCACCCTGTGATCACGCACCGCTTCCACTACACCGAATACGAAAAAGGGTTCGCGGCGATGATCGGGGGCCAGGCGGCCAAGGTGATCCTCAATTTTGAATAAGATCCACTGCAGCAGCGTTTCCAAACGGTTCAAGGAGTTCCTGGCCGTGGACAACGTCTCTCTCGATATCGATTCCGGTGTGTGTGCGGTGCTCGGGCCAAACGGCGCCGGGAAATCGACGCTGCTGAAGATGCTCACCGGATTGCTGCCGCTCGATTCAGGCGAAGCACGGATCTGCGGCCTCGATGTCGCGTTCATCGGAGTGGTGCAATGCGTGGGAGGCTTCACGCCGGACGTTTCGGTGCATCGCATCGGGATTGGCTACTTCTTTGCGGGCTTCGGGATTTATCTCGTTTCGCTGGCCTTTTACGGATGGCGATGGAAGAGCTCATTTCCACGTTGATATACTAGCCCCATGCGCAGGCAGTTCGCGCTTGTCGTGTGTCTCTCGTGTGCCGCGTCCGCGGCAGATAAGCCCAGCGGTCTGGATTTTTTCGAAAAGAAGATTCGTCCGGTTCTGGCAGACCGATGCTATCAGTGCCATAGCGGGAAATCGGCCGCCGGGAGCCTGAAGATCGATTCGTCTGACGGCATCCGCACCGTCATCACGCCGGGCGATCCGGAAAACAGCAAGCTGGTGCATGCGATCCGCCGCGACGGCAACCTCAAAATGCCGCCGGCCGGGCCGCTTTCGGCCGATCAGGTTGCCGATTTCGAAGAGTGGATCAAGCTGGGCGCTCCCGATCCGCGCACCGTGCCCGCTGCTCCAGCCTACGATTTCGAGAAGGCCAGGAAATTCTGGTCGTTCCAGCCGGTGAAAGATCCGGCTCCGCCCAAAGTTGCCGATCCGGCGTGGTCCAGGACCGCGATCGACCGCTTCATCAAGGCCAAGCTCGACCAAAAGAAACTAACGCCCGTGGGCCTCGCGTCGAGACGAGCGCTGATCCGCCGCGCGACTTACGATTTGACTGGATTGCCGCCAACGCCGGAGGAAGTCGACGCGTTCGTCGCCGATACCGCTCCCGGAGCTTTCGATAGATTGATCGACCGGCTGCTCGGATCGCCGCAGTATGGCGAGCGCTGGGGACGACACTGGCTTGACCTGGTCCGCTACGCCGATACGTCTGGATGCAACGCCGATTTTCCGATTCCCGATGCCTATCGCTACCGCAACTGGGTGATCCGCGCATTCATTGACGACAAACCTTACGATCAGTTTCTGCGTGAGCAGATCGCGGGTGATTTGATCGATGGCGGCGACCGCGCGGCAAGGAACATCGCTACCGGGTATCTCGCCATCGCACGGCGGTTCGGCTCCGGAGCCAACGAATTTCATCTGACCATCGACGATACCATCGACAATCTCGGCAAGACCATGCTGGGGCTGAGTATCGCCTGCGCGCGCTGTCACGATCACAAATTCGATCCGATTCCCTCGCGCGATTACTATGCGCTCTACGGCATCTTCAACAGCACGACCTATCCGTTTCCCGGCACCGAACTTTATCCGCACGCGAAAGATTTCGTGGCCCTCGACTCGAAAAACGCGCAACGCCTCAAAGCCTATCAGGACGAGACCTCTGATCTGGACCATCACAGCCGCGGCTTGCAGGACCGCACCGAGGGCAAGGAGTTAAGCAAGGAAGAGCGCGAAAAAGAGATCTGGCGCATGAAGGATCGCATGGCCGTGCTGGAGCACGATGCGCCGAACGCCGCCAGGATTTACGCAGTCAGCGATGGGAAAGCCGGTGACGCGAAGATCCAGACAAAGGGCGATCCGCACAAGCTGGGTGAGGTAGTCCCGCGCGGATTTCTCACTGTACTCGGCGGTCAGATGCTTCCGCAGGACGAAAAAGGGAGCGGGCGTCGCGAATTAGCGCAGTGGATCACCGATCCCTCGAATCCACTAATGGCGCGCGTGATGGTGAATCGCATCTGGCAATTCCATTTCGGCAAGGGAATTGTCGACACTCCCAGCGATTTCGGTGCGCGCGGCGATGCGCCGATCAATCCGGAGCTGCTCGACTGGCTCGCGTCGCGTTTCCGCGAATCCGGGTATTCGATCAAGGCCATGCACCGGCTGATCATGCGGTCGCGCGCTTACCGGATGGCGAGCGAACACAACACCGTCGACTCGAAAATCGATCCGAAAGACAATTATCTATGGCGCTTCGACCGCCGCCGATTGGACGCCGAAGAGATCCGCGACGCGATGCTGACCGTAGCCGGCGATCTCGATCGCGAAATGGGCGGGCCTCATCCTTTTCCCCCGGAGACGAAGTTCAAATACACGCAACATGTCCAGTTCTTCGCCGTCTATGAAACGCGCAAGCGCAGTGTGTACCTGATGCAGCAGCGCCTGAAGAAGCATCCGATGCTGGAGGTTTTCGACGGCGCTGATCCCAACGCAGGCACGTCCCAGCGCGGCGCGGAGGAGACTTCGCTTCAGGCCCTCGCTATGTTGAACAGTGCCTTCGTCGACGAGCAGGCGGATCTTTTAGCCGTCCGCGTAGGGATGGCGTTCCCCGCCGACGCGGAGCGCATTCGCTACGCTTACCGGCTGGTCTACGGCCGCGCGCCGGCACCCGCAGAAATGGTGGAGTGCTCGCGGTTCCTGACGAAGGCTACGGCGGAGCTAAAGAATTCGAGTCTGGCGGCGGATCGCCAGCCGCGCGCCGCGCTCGCGAGCTTGATGCACGTGCTGCTGGCGAGTGACGAATTTGTATTCATCGATTGAGATTTTGGTATGAAACCTTGCGATTGTTCGCGCCGCCAAATGACACGGAGCCTGTTCACCGGCTCCATGCTTTTTCCTGCCGTGGTGCGGCAGTTGCTCGCGGAATCGAGCGATCCACTGGCTCCGCACGCGCCTCATTTTTCCGGCAAAGCCAAACGCGTCATCTTTATGTATATGCCGGGCGGCGTGTCGCACGTCGATTCGTTCGACTACAAGCCCAAGCTGATTGAGGCGGCTGAACAAGGGCTCAAAACCAATGGCGGCCGCGCCTACGTTCGTCCGCGGTGGGAGTTTAAGCCGCGCGGCCAATCCGGCGTCATGGTCAGCGATCTTTTTCCGCACATCGCAAACTCGATCGATGATATCTGCCTGATCCGCTCCATGCGCGGCGATCACAACGATCATTTTCAGGCCACGCTGGGGATCCACACCGGCTCCGTTACGGTGGCACGCCCGAGCGTCGGGTCGTGGGTCAGCTACGGGCTCGGAACGGAGAATCAGAACCTCCCGTCGTTCGTGGTGTTGGCGCCGAAGCTGCCCTATTGCGGGTCGCAAGTATGGTCGTCCGATTTTTTGCCGGGGTGTCATTCGGGAACGCTGGTGACGGCGGGGAGCGATCCGGTTCCGAACCTGTCGCGCCGCGCGCCGACCCAGAAGATTGAAGATCTGGAGTTGGGGCTGCTCGCGCGCCTGAATCGCAAGCATCAAATGACGCGGCCCGCCGATCCGGCGCTTGCAGCGCGAATCAAGACTTTCGAGACTGCCTACGGGATGCAGATGGAAATGCCGGAGGTGCTGGATCTATCGAAAGAAACCGACGCGACGCTGGCGTTGTACGGTCTCGAACGCGGGTCTACCAAAGGATTCGCGTGGCAGTGTCTGGTGGCCCGGCGGCTCGCCGAGCGAGGCGTTCGCTTCATCGAATTGATCGATCAAGGCGCGTCCAACAACTGGGACTCGCATGGCGACATGCGTGATCACGAGCCGTTGGCCCGAAACGTCGATCAGCCCATTGCCGGTCTGTTGAAAGATTTGAAATCGCGCGGCATGTTCGATGACACGCTAGTAGTGTGGACCACCGAGTTCGGACGCTCGCCGCATGCGGATTCCCCCGAAGGCCGCTCGCATCACAACACAGCGTTTAGTTCCTGGATCGCCGGCGGTGGAGCGAAGGGCGGCACTGTGTGGGGCGGATCGGACGATCTGGGTTACAAAGTCGCGAAGGATGAAGTGCACGTCCACGATTTTCACGCGACGATTCTGCACCTGCTGGGGTTCGATCACACCCGCTTGACGTTTCGCTACGCGGGGCGGGATTTCCGGTTGACGGATGTGGCGGGAAACGTCGTCAAGGGATTGCTGGCTTAGATCTTTGTGGCCGTTAATCAACGTCCATTCACGTTCATTAACAGCCAGTTTGGGGCTTGATCACTTCCACGCCAAGATAGGGACGCAGCGCCTCCGGAACCACGACGCTGCCGTCTCTCTCCTGGAAGTTCTCGACGATCGCGACCCACGTCCGTCCGACTGCCAGGGCACTCCCGTTGAGTGTGTGAACATACTCGTTCTTCTTGCCCGATCTTCCACGGATCGATGCGCGGCGCGCCTGGTAGGCTTCGAAGTTCGAGCATGACGAAATTTCTTTATACCCGTTCTGGCCGGGCAGCCACACCTCGATGTCATAGGTCTTGGCGGACGATGGCCCCATGTCACCGGTGCAAAGAACCACAGTGCGGTAGGGTAGGCCGAGCCGAACCAAAATATCTTCAGCGTCGCGCGTCAGCTTTTCCAATTCATCGTAGGAGGATTCGGGCTTGGAAAACTTCACCAGCTCGACCTTCTGGAATTGATGCTGGCGTATGATGCCGCGCACGTCGCGTCCATACGATCCGGCTTCGCTGCGGAAGCACGGCGTGTAGGCGCACAGACAAATCGGCAGCGCGTCCATGTCCAGCGTTTCGTCGCGATAGAGATTGGTCACCGGCACTTCGGCGGTCGGGATCAGGTAGTAATCCGTGCCCTGGAGTTTGAACAAGTCCGCTTCGAATTTGGGCAAATTGCCGGTGCCGTAGAGGCTCGCCGAATTGACCATGAACGGTGGGAGTACTTCGCGATAGCCATGCTCTTTCGTATGCACGTCGAGCATGAAATTGATCAGTGCGCGTTCAAGCTTCGCGCCCAGATCCCAATACACGGCGAATCTGGCTCCCGTGATTTTCGCGGCGCGCTCGAAGTCGAGAATGCCGAGTTCCGGCCCGAGATCCCAGTGCGCTTTCGGCTCGAAATCGAAGGAAGGCGGCGTCCCCCAGCGGCGGACTTCCACATTGTCGTCGGCGCTCCGGCCGGTGGGAACGGACTCGTGCGGAAGGTTCGGCACGCCAGCGATGAGCGCGCGAAAGGATTCGTCCAGTTCGGACGCTCTCTGATCGAGACTGGCGATTTGATCCCCGATCTCGCGCACTTTCTGTTGCCGTTCGGTCGCGTCCTGGCCGGCTTTTTTGAGTTTTCCGATTTCCTCCGATTCGGAGTTCTTCTGCGCCTTAAGTTGCTCGGACTCCGTCACCGCCGCGCGGCGCTCGACATCCAACTTGCGAAATGCCTCTACATCAAGAGAGAATCCGCGATCCGCGAGTCTCTTGGCGATCGCGTCCAGGTTGTTTCGAAAGAAAGAGAGATCGTACACTTTGTCCACCGCCGCAGGTCGGGGACCTGCGCTGCTTTGCCTAGAATCCCAAGTGAGCTACCAGCTACCGCGCGTCGATGGGGACCCACTCCTGGCCGACGGGCAATCCGATATAGTCCGCACGCGGCCGGATCAGGCGGTTGTTGCGATACTGTTCCAGCACATGTGCGGTCCATCCGGACATGCGGCTCACCGCGAAGATCGGAGTGAACAGGTCGATCGGAATCCCCAACGAATAGTATGCCGACGCCGAGTAGAAATCGACGTTCGCATTCAGATTCTTGGTCTCCTTCATGTACTTCTCGATCTGCTTGGATGTCTGGTACAGCTCGACGTGGCCGGTGCGTTTACCCAGCTCTTCCGATAGCGCCGCGAGATGGGTCGCGCGCGGATCGGTGGTGTGATAGACGCGATGTCCGAACGCTGGCACCTTCTGTTTGTTCGCCAACATCTCCTTTACGTGCTCGATCGCCTTCTCGGTCGACCCGGCAGCCAGCAGCATCTTGATTGCATCTTCGTTAGCGCCGCCGTGCAGCGGACCTTTCAGTGCGCCGATCCCAGCCGTCACTGCGGAATAAATATCGGAAAGCGTTGCCGCCACCACGCGCGCCGCGAAGGTCGACGCGTTGAACTCGTGGTCGGCATGCAGGATGAGCGCGATGTCGAAGGCCCGCTCCATCACGTCGTCGGGTTTCTTGCCCGTCAATGTGTATAAGAAGTTCGCCGCGAAATTGAGCTTGGGATCGCCCTCCACGACGGGTTCACCTTTGCGCAGCCGGTCGAAACTGGTGACGATGGTCGCCGTGTGGGCCATCAGTTTGATCGCTTTTTGCTGATTCGCCTCCGTCGACATGTCCTTGGCCAGCGGATCGTACAGCGAAAGCATCGACACCGCGGTACGCAGCACGTCCATCGGCGCGGATTTGCTGACCGACTTCAAAAATCCGGTAACATCCGGTGGAATCGGGCGGTTCGCGACCAGCGCGGACTTCAACGCGTCCAGTTCCCCCCGCTTCGGCAGGCGGCCGTTCCATAGAAGAAAGATCACTTCCTCGAACGTCGCGTGGTCGGCGAGCGTGTGGATGTTGAATCCTTCATAGCTCAGTATTCCCGCGTCGCCGTCGATATAACAGATTCTGGATTCCGCCGCGACAACGCCTTCCAGACCCGCACCTGTGACCGCCATGATTCGTTCCTAAGTTTTAAAATTTTCCAGCCTTCGTGGAACTCTCAATTCTATCAACTCAAAGGATCGATTGGTATACTGTCTGCAAATGAGCTGGGACGAGGTTGACCAGAGTTTGCGTGAGACCTTGTGCATCGTGACCGAGGTCGGTCGGCGGTACACCAGCATCCGGCGATCGCCCTTGCCGGAGGTTTCTGAACCCGTTGACACGGCTGCGCGCGACGCTACACAGGCGAGAATCCGGCATAACCTTGACGAGTTCGACCGCAGGTTCAAGCGCCTGCTGAAGCGGACGCGTCGTCGCTGATATGCAGCGCGGACCCGCGCATTGGATCCTCTGGACCGTCGCATTCACGGAAGGATTCTCGACTCTCGCGGTCGAAGTCATTGCGATCCGGCTGGCAATCCCGGTGGCCGGCTCAAGCATGATCCTCACCGGCGTGATGCTGGGCGTAGTTTTATTCGCCCTGAGTGCTGGATATTGGCGAGGTGGAGCCCTTTCGGCGAAATGGGACGCGGCGCGCACGCGTACGATTCTTGCGCGCAACCTGTTGCTCGCAGCCGTCATCTACGGCGTCGCGTTTCCGCTGGAAGCGAGACTTCTTGATAAGTTGCTCGATTCACTAAATCTTCCGTTGTCGATAGGCATCACGGCAGCCCTGCTGTTCGCGATGCCGGTTTATTTCGCCTCGCAAACCGTGCCCATGCTAGCCGAGCTTACCAGCGACGGAAAAGCTGGCCGCGCGTCGGGAAAGGTCCTCTTTTTCTCGACCATCGGGTCGGTTGCAGGCGGCGTCGTCACACCGGTCTGGCTGTTTCCGTCGATCGGCGTCACGCGCTCCACTTATCTCGTGTGTGCCGTGCTTGTCGCGGCGGGCGTCGTGATGGCGATCGTCCACAAGCGCCTGATCGCGATTGCCGTGGCGGTAATCCTGGTCGCGCCCGCGATGCATCGGCTGAGCGCTCCCACAGGCGACCTGTTTTCGTTCGACAGCCCCTACCAATCCGTGCGGATTTTTAATAGCCAGGCCAAGAATGGACGCATGGAACGCATACTGATGATGGGTGGGGGCCGAGCTTCAGGAGTCTACGCCGACGACGGTGAATCGTCGTTCTCCTACACACTGGTCTCAGAACGCGCGCTGGCGGAAACCGGGGCGTCCGAAGCGCTAGTGATCGGATCGGCCGGATTCAATCTGCCGCGCGACGCGGCACGCATGCCGGTGATACAGCGCATCGACGCCGTCGACGTGGATCCGTCCGTAAAACCGATCGCCGAACAGTATTTTCTAAAGCAGCCGCTCTCCTCGAAAATCCAGTTCCTGGCGCTATCCGCGCGCTTTGCGGTTCGAAAATTGAAACGTGAATCGCGGCACTACGGATTCACCATGATCGACGCGTATTTCGGCAAAGGCATCCCCGATGAGCTGGTCACCACCGAATTCTTCGCCGACGTCCGCGCTGTCTCCGATCACACGCTGGTCAATGCCGGGCTCGACCGGGAACTCGAGTCCGCGTTCGCTCGCAATCTGCTCGCCACTTTTCGCGCCGCTTTCGGCGACGTATGGATCATCGACGCCAAACCTAACGATCCGGACCGGATGACCAATATTCTGGTCCTGAGCTGGCCCGCCCAGGGGTCCAAACTCTGGACCGGAACCGGCACCGTTTATCACGACGATCTAAACACCGCGGATCGCGACCGCGTCAGTCTGATGTGGGGCGACGATGCGCCTTAACCGTCGGGACCCGGTCATCCTGACACCGAACCGCGAGCGTCACCGACCGGGTCCTCACATTTACTGAAAGGGTCGGCCCGGTTGAGGCATATCCGCTCCGAAGCAGTTCAGAAAGGAGCTGACATGAAATCATTCGTAATCGGCGGGTCCGCGGCCGGAATTGTGGCCGTGGCGCTGTGGGGAGCAACACCGGCGAATCAACCGAATCAGGCCGTTACCGTTTCCGTGGAGAAAGGCGCGCGCTGGATCGCCTCGGTGCAAGGTAAGGACGGCGGTTGGGGGCAGGACGGCGGCGAAACCTCTTACATCCGGCAGGGCGAGCATTTGGAATCGAACGGCAACGACATCGCCAATACAGCCGTGGCGGCGCTGGCTCTGCGGCGGGCAGGCAAGCAGTATCAGCCCAACGTCCAGCGCGCGCTCGACTTCATCATGCGCAACGTCGAAAATAGCCCGCAGGAAGGGCTCAGCATCACGCACGTCAACGGCACCCAGATTCAACGCAAGCTAGGGCCGTTCATCGATACTTTCCTGACGTCTATGCTGCTTTCCGAAATCGACGGAACGATGCCTACTGCGACAGAGAATCTTCGCGTCAGGAAGGACTTGGAACGCTGTGTGGCGAAGATCCAGCGAAACCAGCAAAGCGATGGAAGCTGGAATATCGCGGGTGGATGGGCGCCGATTCTGGGGACTTCGATGGCTTCGCGGAGTCTGTATGCCGCACAAGAGAAGGGCGTTAAGGTAGAGGCGAGCGTGATGGATCGCGCCGACCTGTATACGAAGAACGGGATTGCTGGTCCTCCGCCATCGTCGACAACCGGGTCGTTCCGCCCCGCGCCGCCCGCCGCTACCCCCGCGGCCGCCGGAGTTCCGCTGTATCAAAGCGCGCAGGCACTCGAACAATTATCCCGGACCGAGAAGGATCGGAAGGCCAATGCTCCGCAGATCGCTGCGATCAAGTCGCAACTCGCGGATGGCCGCTTCGTGAATGGATTTGGATCGATGGGCGGCGAGGAGTTTTTCTCCTATCTCAACATCAGCGACTCCCTGCGGCGGACTGGCGGCGAGGAGTGGACCAAGTGGCACACCCAGATCACCGATCGCATTCTGAAGCTCCAGAATGACGACGGAACGTGGGCGGGCAGTCACTGCATCACGGGACGTGTGGCAACCACCAGCGCGGCGATCCTCAATCTGACGGTCGATCGCGATCCGCTGCCGAATACTCCTAAATAGTCTGTGTGATGACCTCGCGCGTCAAACCGCTCCCTTTGGTCACGGCTCAGGGAGCGGCTGATTTTGTAGGGGCGACACAGCGACCATAGGGAGCGGTCGATGCTGAGATCTCAGGTCACCAGACGCGGCTTTATGCTGTCGGCCATTTCCGTGGCGTCTTGTTCGCGAAGCGATTCGCGGGAAGGCGTTCGCAAGGCCGCGCAGTATCTCTGGGCGCAGCAGGCCGAGGATGGCGGGTGGCATAGCCGCGCCTACGGCCTGCTGCGATCCGGGCAATCTCTGACGCCGTTCGTTCTCGACGCTCTGCTCGATCTGCCCGACCGGTCGGCTGAAGCTGTGGATCGCGCCGTCGCGTTCATCAAACGGAATATCAATTCCGAAGGATCGTTGGGAATGATGGACTCCGCGGCGGTCGATTATCCCAACTATGCGACTGGGCTCGCCATTCGCGCTCTGGTTCGCGCCAAGGCGTCCGGCTTGGAACCGATGGTTTCTTGTCTGCGCGCACAACAGTTCACCGAAGACGGCGGCTGGCGTCGTGACGATCCGCCCTATGGAGCCTGGGGCATGGGTGGAGTGCGGCTCACGCCGCCGAATGCAGGGCACGTCGATCTGGCAATGACGCGTTACGTGCTCGAAGGACTAGCTGCAGCCGGAGTTCCGGCATCCGATCCGGCAATGCAGAAAGCTTTGGTCTACTTGGAGCGATGCCAGAATCCGGATGGTGGTTTTTACTTTTCCACCGTGAACCCGGAGATCAACAAAGCCGGGGAGCATCGTAGTTACGGAACGACTACCGCGGACGGCGTGCTGGCGTTGCGCGCGGCAGGCGTTCCAGAGAATGACGTGCGCATTACGAGCGCCAAAAAATGGTTGCGCGATCATCATCTGATCGATCGCGTGCCGGGTTTCGAGGGCCCGCGTGAAGAGTGGTCGCTCGGGCTGCGCTTCTACTATGCGGCGGCGGTAGCGCGAGCTGTCCCCGGACTAGCTGTCCTGCTTCCGCCGCAGCGCCCGGATGGAAGTTTCCACAATTCGAGCAATCTGGTGAAGGAAGACGATTCGCTCATCGCAACGGCGTTCGCTGTCCGAGTTCTGGCCCATTAACGGCCTCCATTTCGATCTCGCGGCGATCGTCATCCAGCATTCGCAAGCGAATTTCGATGCGATCCGTCGGCATGAGCTGCGGGAAGCGTTCGCCCCATTCGATCAAGACCACGGCATCGCGATCGAAAATCTCATCCAGGCCCAGCGTGGCGATTTCCTGGACTCGATCCAGCCGGTACAGATCGATGTGGTAGACGCGGCCGTACTCATGGATCAACGTGAACGTCGGGCTGGAAACTTCGTCTGGCTGCGCCGCGCCGAGGCCACTTATGATTCCTTTGGCCAACGTCGTTTTCCCTGCGCCCAGATTCCCGATCAGCAGAACCACGGCGCGCCGCGGCAGCTCGCTCGCGATGCGGCGGCCAAGCTCGATGGTCTCCTCTTCCGAGCGCGTCTCAAACACACTCACGGATGGCCCTCGGAAGATAGTGAAGCAGATCGGTTGCGAGCACACAGAAATCAGTAAGCTCTTCAGCGGCGAGTTGGCCGCAGCGGCTGTGCAGCCAGACGGCGGCGCGAACGGCCCGTTCAATGTCCTTAGGATGCTGCGCGACGATTCCAGCAACCATACCGGTCAAAATGTCGCCGGTGCCGCCTTTGGCCATCGCAGGCGAACCGGTGGGATTGATCCACACGCGGCCGTCGGGAAACGCGATCAGCGTTCGATGTCCTTTCAACACGACGCAGACGTTTCGGTCCTGCGCGAACTCTCGAGCATCGCGCAGTCGGTCCGTCACCGGCCGTCCCATGAGCCGCGCCATCTCGCCGGGATGCGGTGTCAGGATGGTCTGTGCGCCGCGTCCGCGAAAATCGGTTCCGGCAATCGAATTGAGGCCGTCCGCGTCGATCACCATCGGCACGGTGACCTCTTTCATCAATCGCTCCAGTAAAGGCCGGCTCGGGCCGAGTCCTGGGCCCACGGCCACAACCGTCTTTCTCTCGAGCGAAAAGGATTCGAACGAATCCGACATCAGCTCGGGAACCAGGCGCGAGGAATCGGAACAGGCGACCGTGACCAGACCCGCACCGGATCTTAGAGCAGACAGGCCAGCCATAGCGGCTGCTCCGACTTTTCCCGGCGCGCCGCCGATGACCAGGACATGTCCGAAATTCCCCTTGTTCGAATCCGGCTTGCGCGGGGCGAACAATGCAGCGAAATCGTGTGCTTCGGAAACTTCCAGGTCCGACTGCACCAGATCCGGCGGACTGCCGATCTCGGCGACGATCAATCGCCCCACCGCCTCGGCCGCTCCGTCCGCAAGGAAATGTTCGACTTTAGGAGCAGTGAACGTCACAGTGACGTCGGCGCGAACAAATTCACCGCTGCCGCCGAGGCCCGACGGAACATCCACGGCGACCACTCTCGCCGCCGGACGATTTAGATTGATCGTCCGAATCAAGTCAAGCGCGGCCCCCGAAGCCGGTCCGTTCAACCCCGTTCCGAGCACCGCGTCGACGACCAATGTCGGCTCGAACTGGAGCGGTTCCTGCTTTTCAACGGAAATCACCTGAAGGGCCGCGACACGATCGCGCAGCAACCGCGCGACCACCCGGCCATCGCCTCCGTTGTTACCTTTTCCGCAAAACACGGCCACGCGCTGCCGCGAAAGTGGCGCGAAATCGCGCTCGATCACTTCGACCACCCGGCGCCCGGCGTTCTCCATCAAGACTGCACTGAGAGTGCCGCGCTGGATGGTCAGCCGGTCCACTTCGCGCATCTGCGCTGACGTCAAAACTTTCACGCGGGAGCTCCCGTCAGCAGATGTTCGAGCTTTCGCAGACCGTCGGGACGCCCCATCACTATGAGATGATCGCCCCCGGCGATTTTCGCTTCCGCCGGCGGATTGAATTGCATCTCACCGTCCGCTTTGCGGATCGCGAGCACGATGACGCCAAGTTCGCGCCGCACGTGCATCTCCGCCAGCGACTGATTCACAAAAGCGCAGCCGTCGCTGACGCGGACTTGTTCGATGCCGGCGTCGAGACCCACGTTTTGAGTCGTGAAATCCAAAAATTGGTGCACATGCGGTTTCAGCAGCGCCTGGGCCATGCGGTGGCCGGTGCTGTTGTAGGGCGCGAAAACGAAATCGGCTCCGGCGCGCCGAAGTTTTTCCGCGGAAGCTTCCTCGGCCACTCGAGCGGAAAGAAAGAGCTTCGGATTGAGCGATTTCGCCGACAGGATCAGAAATAGGTTGTCAGCATCCGAGGACAGCGTCGCGATCAGTCCGCTTGCCCGTGCGATGCCTACGTCTCGCAAGGTGTCATCGCTACTCGCGTCGGCCAGAACTGCGAGAAAGCCAGCCTTCATCGCGCGCTCCACTCTCTCGTCGTCGCGATCCACCACCACGAACTTCGCGCCGGCATGAATCAACTCCTCTGCCGCGCCGCGGCCCACGCGGCCGTACCCGCACAGAATGACGTGGCCCTCCAGCTTATCAATCATGTTCTTGATCCGTCGCTTTCCAAAGAACTGGTTCAGCTCCAGTTCGATCACGGTCTGGGTCATCGCGCCGATCGCCAGAAAGATGACAATGACGCCGAACAGAAGCAGGAAACTGTTGAACACGCGCCCGGCGAAACTCAGCTTGCGGATCTCGCCGCCGCCGACCGTGGTCACGCTGGTCAGCGTCATATAGAACGCGTCGAACACCGAATAGTGTTCGATCAGGACGAATCCTAATGTCCCGCCTGCAAGCGTGAGGATCATCGCGGTAGCGATGAGAGCCAGCCGGCGCGGCAAGTGATCCATTTGTTTATCTTAGAGCGCGGTTACTCGGGACGCAGGAGCAGTGCTGCGATTTCCCAGACGTCCGCGGCCACCGTGTTTTCTTCGCGGCCGCCGTCGATCAGGCGTACCCGGCGCGGCTCATCGGCTGCGAGCTGATGATACGCGTCGCGCACTTTTCGATGGAAGCTGAGCGCCTGTTCGTCGAGCCTGGTCTCGACATCCTGCGTCCGGCGATTCCGCGTGTGCGCGCGCTTCAAACCCGTTTCCGTGTCGATGTCGATCACCAGCGTCAAGTCCGGGACCAAGCCGCGGCACGCGATCCGGTCGACTTCGTAAACGACTTCAGATCCCAAGCCGCGCGCGATTCCCTGATAAACCAAAGTCGAATCGGTGAAGCGGTCCGATAGAACAATCTGGCCTTCTCCGAGCGCGGGAAGAATCCATTGTTCGACATTTTGCGCCCGGCAGGCGAACATGAGCAGCAATTCCGTGGTCGGGCACATTTCCCGATTCTGTTGATCCAGCAGCACACGGCGGATTTGCGTCCCAATCGGCGTGCCGCCCGGTTCCGCGGTTTCGAAGACCTTGTGTCCTTCCGAGCGCAATCGCGCCGCGAGCATCCGCAGTTGCGTCGACTTGCCGCTGCCTTCCGGGCCTTCGAAAGTGATGAATCTCCCGCGCATAAAAACTTAATTCACGCAAAGACGCAAAGATCGCAAAGTTTTTCTTGGCGACCGTTGCGTTTTTGCGTGAGACTTCTTTCAGTCATACACGAAATGCAGGACCTTCTTCAGATCTTCCCAAGCCTCGCGTTTCGCGTCCTGATTGTAGGGGCGCAGCAGGTACGAAGGATGATAGGTCACGAGCAGCGGAATATCGCGCCACTTGTGCCACTTTCCCCGCAAACGGGTGACGCCGTCCTTGGTCGCCAGCAGCGCCTTCGCCGCCGTCGAGCCCAGCGCGCAAATCGCTTTGGGACGAATCGTCACCAGCTGCCGGAACAGAAATTGCCCGCAGATTTCCATTTCGTCCGGCAGCGGCGTTCGATTTTCGGGCGGCCTGCATTTCACGACGTTACAAATGTACACGTCAGCGCGGCGGATGGGGATGCCTTCTTTCGACGCGGTGTTGTCGATCATCTGCGTGAGCAATTGCCCCGCGCGGCCCACGAACGGCAGTCCTTGCGCGTCCTCATCCGCGCCTGGACCTTCGCCGACGAACACCAGCCGCGACTGCTCGTCTCCGGAGCCGAAGACGATTTTCTGGCGCTGCTCGCACAGCCTGCAGCGGCGGCAATCGCCAATATCGGCCATGATCTTCGCGAGCGTGTCGTCGCTCGGCGCCAGCGGCGGCACAATGGATGGCGCCGGCGCAGGTTGCGTCGCGTCTTTCGTTAGCCGGGGCACGGGCGCAGCGGAAGCGCGCTTATAGATATGTTTCACTCCGAGGTCCTGGTAGAAAGTGAGGTACTGCCGCAGCTCGTCCCGATTCATTGCGACGCGTGAAGAGCCAGGCGTAATTTGATGACTTCGTCGAAAATGCGGCCCGCAATCGCCCGCTTTGCCGCGCGGGGCACGGCGATCGATTCGCCGGCGCGCATCACCAGCACCACTTCGTTCTCATCGGAATCGAAACCGACGCCTTCCTGAGAAACCAGATTCGCGACGATCATGTCGCAATTCTTGGTTTCCAGTTTGCGGCGCGCTTCCTCCAGAAGATTGTCGGTTTCGGCGGCAAAGCCTACTAACAGGCGATCGCCTTTGTTCCGGCCGATTTCCGCGAGAATGTCGGGCGTCGGATCCAACTCGAGTGACAGGCGCGCAGCAGTTTTCTTGACCTTGTGTCGCGGAGCGTCGGAACGGTGATAATCGGCGACGGCCGCTGCCTTGAGGATCATGGTCGCGTCCTTCAGGCGCTGCATCACCGCCTGGTGCATCTCGGAAGCAGTACGGACGTGAATCACTTCGACGCCGCGAGGATCAGGAATGCTGACTGGTCCAGCAACCAGCATCACGTGAGCCCCGCGGGCCGCGGCTTCCTCCGCCAAAGCGTAACCCATCTTTCCACTGGAGCGATTGCTCAAATAGCGGACGGCGTCGAGCGGCTCCTGCGTTGGCCCAGCGGTCACTAGCACCGTTTCGCCATCCAGATCGCGGCGCGGTTCCACGTGCTCGACTTTCAATGTCGCGACCACTTCGGCAATCTGCTCAGGATCGGCCAGCCGCCCCGGGCCGACCATTCCGCACGCGAGCAGGCCGTCGTCCGGCTCGACGATGACATGTCCACGTTCTCGCAGAATTCGCACGTTTTCCTGTGTCGCCGCGTGATTCCACATGTTGGTGTTCATCGCCGGAGCCAGCACCACGCGACCCGTGAAGGCGAGGTAAGTCGTGGTCAGAAAATCGTCGGCGAGTCCATGCGCGAACTTCGCAAGAAGGCCGGCGGTGGCCGGAGCGATCACCAGGATCTGATTATCCTGAGCGACGCCGATGTGCTCAATCGCGCTCGAAAGGGTATCTTCAGCGCTCCCCGCGTTAAAGAGTCCGGTGATCACCTTGCGGCCCGTGAGAGCAGCGAAGGTGAGCGGACGAATGAACTCCTCCGCGGCTGCGGTCATCACTACTTGTACGGAAAACCCGCGCTCCATCAGCGCGCGCGCCAACTCGGCCGCCTTGTAAGCGGCAATCCCGCCTCCGACGCCGAGCGCGACGTTCATCGGTTACTCTTCGGCAGGCACTTCTTGCAGGCGAGTGATCGCCGGGTCGTCGTATTGCACCAGCCCGCGCCGAACCTCTTCCATGGCCGCAACGGTCGGCTTCTTGGAAGTGGTCGGTAGAAAGCTGCGCGCGCCGTTTTGCAACTGACGGGCGCGTTTCGCGGCGACGATGATGAACCGGTAAGCGCTCGCTTCCGGATCGTCCGGAATGATGCTCGCCGCCGTATTTCTGAAATTGGACTCAGGCATTTCTAACTCTCTTTCACTTCAAAACTATCCAGAATGGGACGAATTTCCTGTTCCATCCGGTCGCGCCGGCTGCGGGTGGCTTCAACGATCGACACCAGGGTATCCACCGACGACTTCACCTCGCGGTTCACCAGCACGTAATCGTACCGCGTATAATTGCGAATCTCTTCAGCCGCGTCGCGCAAGCGCCTGGCGATGACTTCATCGGAATCCTGCGACCGCGTCCGCAACCTCTGTTCCAGAATCTGCCGGCTCGGCGCGAGAATAAAGATCGAAACTGCCGGCGGAATCCTACTCTTTAATTGTCGCGCACCCTGGACATCAATGTCGAGCACCAGGTCGACACCCTCCGCCGCCGCGCGATCCAGCTCGCTGCTATGCGTGCCGTAGTAGTTCCCGAACACCTCTGCGTGCTCCAGAAACTCTCCCCGCGCGGCGCGCCCTTCGAACTCCTCGCGTGAGATGAAATAGTACTCGCGCCCGTTGCGCTCGTTTCCACGCGGGGGACGCGTGGTGTAAGAAACAGAAAATCGCAGCGCCGGGACCCGCTCGACCAGCTCGCGCGTCAGTGTTGACTTTCCCGAGCCCGACGGCGCGGAGATGATGAATACGGTTGTCATTCCAGATTGAGAGACTGTTCGCGGACCTTCTCAATTGCAGCCTTCGCGCCCAGCGCCAGTTTCGTGATTTTGAGCCCGGCATCGCCCGCGCCGCTGGTTTTCGAAAGAATCGTGTTGGTTTCCCGATTCATTTCCTGCAGCAGAAAATCGAGCTTCTTCCCGACTTCGCCGCCGCCATCCAGCAATCCCGCGAGCTGCGCGGAATGGATCTTCAGACGCGCCAGTTCCTCGCCGATATCGCTGCGGTCCGCCAGAATCGCGGCTTCCTGGGCCAGCCGCTGAGGATCGACCTGCGTACCCTTGAGCAGTTCTTTCAACCGTTCTGAGAGACGATTTTGAAATGCAGCGGTCGCTCCACTGCGGATCTGCTCCATCTCCGCCGCGGCTTCCGCCACATGCGCATTGTGCGCGCGCATTTCAGCGGCGATTTCCGCTCCCTCACGCGCGCGGAACGCGTTCATCTCGCCCAGCGCTTCCTCCAGCGCACCCAGCAGCGCCGGCCCGGTCTCCGGAGCCGCATCCGCTTCTCCCGCTTCCGTGAACATCCCCGGAATGCGCAGCGCCGCGTTCAGATCCGGTTTCGAGTCGAGCCGATGCGCGACGGCAGCTTCGCTAAAAGCTTTCAAATATTGCTGCAGCATCGCGTGATTCAGCGACGGAGCGCTTCCGCTTGAAACGCTCTGCGGGAGGGAAACGCGAACCTCCACGTGACCACGTATCACGCGGGTCTTCACCATGGTCCGAATCGCGTTCTCGAACGGATCGACGGCGCCGGGCGCGTGCACTTGAACATCCAGCCCGCGATGATTCAGACTTTTCAAGCTGACCACCACTTCGCCATCGCCCAGCGCGCGGCGGACGCGGGCAAATCCGGTCATGCTGCGAAGAGGAGTCATAGATAAATGCTCATGGATTAACCAGTGAATCCGGCTCCAAGAATTGTAATTCATGAAGGCGCTGATAAACGCCGCCGCTGTTGATGAGCTCTTCGTGTTTCCCGGTTTCGGCGATGCGGCCCCGGTCCAGCACCACGATCTTGTCGGCGCGCCGCACCGTCGACAAACGATGCGCGATCACGATTACCGTGCGATGCTCCATCAGATTCTGAAGCGCCCGCTGCACCAGCATCTCCGATTCCGTATCGAGATGCGACGTGGCTTCATCCAGAATCAGAATCGGCGCGTTTTTGAGAAGCGCCCGCGCGATGGCCAGCCGCTGCCGCTGTCCGCCGCTGAGCTTCTGGCCGCGCTCGCCGATCATGGTGTCGAACCCGTTCGGCATTCTGGAGATGAATTCCTCGGCCAGGGCATTTCGCGCGGCTTCCTGAATCTGTTCCCGTGTGGCATCGGGGCGGCCGTAGCCGATATTGTTCGCCACGGTGTCGTTGAACAGAAACGTATCCTGCGCCACCATTCCGATCTTTTCCCGCAGTGAGGACAACCGCAGATCCCGAACGTCGCGCCCGTCGACCCGCACCGAGCCGCGTTCGACGTCGTAGAACCGCGGGACCAGATTGGCTAGCGTCGTTTTCCCCGCGCCGCTCGGTCCCACCAGCGCGACAATCTGGCCGGCTTTGACTTCCAGGCGA
The DNA here is from genome assembly GCA_035568415.1 of Bryobacteraceae bacterium. Taxonomy (GTDB): domain Bacteria; phylum Acidobacteriota; class Terriglobia; order Bryobacterales; family Bryobacteraceae; genus Palsa-187. The sequence goes on from DATMOC010000003.1 coordinate 95,235, forward strand.
ATCGAATCCAGCGTGAATCCGTCGGGCGCGCTGGGATACCGGAAGGTCGCGTCTTCAAATACGATCGATTTTTCAAATCGTGCGAGCTTCGCCGCACCGGGCTTCTCTTTGATCTGCTGATCGCGATCCAGATACTCGAATACTTTTTGCGACGCGCCCAATGCTTGTTGAAAGATGTTGTGGATCCCGGCCAGGCGCTTTACGGGCTCGTAGAGCATCAGCAGCGCGATCACGAAACTGGTGAATTCGCCGGGGCTCATCGCGCCGGATTTGATCTGCAAGCGCGCGTAGTCCAGCAGCGCCACGATGGTCATTGCGCCGAAAAACTCGATCAGCGGCGAAGCGATTGCCTGCTGCGCGACGTAGCGAAGATTGGATCGCCGGAGACGCTGCGCGCGCACGTGAAAGCGATTCGATTCGATCTCCTCGGCTCCGAATGACTTCACCACCTGATTGCCGCTCAGCGTTTCCTGAAGGACCTGGTTCAGCTCCGCTGCATCGTCCTGCGCGCGGCGCGTGGTCCGGCGGATCCGGCGGCCCAGTCGGATGGTGGGGACCAGCACGAACGGCAAAACCGTCAGACTGACGATTGCCAGCCGCCAATCGGTTTGCAGAACCACCGCCAGCAGCGCAATCGCGGTGAAGCTTTGGCGCAGCCAATCCGCTAGGATATGCGACAGCGCCACCTGGATTTTTTCCAGATCGTTCATGATCGAGGACATCACACGCGCGGTGGAATTGTTCTCGAAAAAATTGGCGTCCTGATGCAGTACGCGATTGAAAACCGACTGGCGCAGATCCGTCACTGCCGAAAAACCCACGTAATTGATCAAGTAATTGCCGGCGTAGTCGCACAACCCCTTAATCAGGAACACCGCGAGAATACTGACCGCGACCGTGGTCCAGACGTTATGGACCTGCGCCGGAAAAACATCACCCAAATAAACCGCGTGCTTGAAAAGTGGAATGGTGAACAACCGGACGGGCGCGTCCTCGGACTGGGGCATCAGAACGCGATCGAAAATGGGTCCGACCAGCAGCGCCGTCAGCCCTTGCGCCGCGCCGACGATTAACATCAACACGACCGATGCGCTTAGATGGGGAACATACGGACGCGAATACCGCAGTAGCCGCGTCAGTTCCTTCATGCCCGCACCTTCAGCGCATCGATTGCGGTAAGCACGGTGTCGGTGGCGATGGCGGTAATTCCGTGAGCTGACGTCAGCACCTGAGATTCGGTCCGCCAGGGCGCCCACGTGACCGGATCGGACGATCCGAAAATCACCACCACCGGCACGCCGAAAGCCGCGGCGATATGCGCTGGTCCGCTATCGTTTCCGATAAACACGTGCGACGAGGCCAGCAGGCTCTTCACGCGCGCAAGGGGCTGATTCTTCCAGGCTTCAAAATTCGCGAACGGCGTGACGTCGTCGTCGGGACCCGCCAGAATCACCGGATTCGCCACCTGCTTTGCGATCTCTACGAATCGTTCTGCCGGCCAGGTCTTGTCCGGAGCGGACGCGAATGGATGAATCACAGCGTGGCGGTCCGCGTCCGGCGTCGCGAACAGTTTCGCCCGCGGGATTTCCATTTGCGGCACGCCGAGCCAGAACATCGCCGACGCGAGATGTTCCGCCGTATGCACGGGCCGCTCGATTCCTAGAATCTCCTGCGCCCGCGGAATCCGGTCCGTATACAGAAATGACCAGCCATGATGCCCGAATCCTGCGCGTCGACGAGCCCGCAGCGTCATGAGCATGCTGCGCGTGCCGCCGTGGAAGTTGAGCGCCAGATCGGCTGGGCATGCCGTGGAGCGAATTTCGTCGATATCGGGATTACCCTCGAATACCGCCGCGAATCGCGGTTCAACGATGACAGTAATATTCAGATCGGGCCGGTGATTCTTGAGCAGCGCGATGGCCGGCGTAGTCAGCACGCAGTCGCCCAGCGACCGCAGACGGATCACCGCGATCCGCGCGCCGGACGGCAACCGATCCAGGAGTTTCGCCACGCCTATTCTTCGATGCGAGCTTCGTCGACGAGCATCACCGGAATGTCATCGCGAATCGGATACACGCGTTTGCACTGGACGCATTTGAGGCCGTTTTCGTCCTGTTTCAGCTCCACCGGCGCCTTGCAGAGCGGGCAGACAAGGATTTCCAGCAGATCTTTGCTGATGGCCATAAAGCCAAGTGTAACATTGAGATGGGTGAGCTGGTCACTCCGGGAGCGGCTGACCTTTCGTCTCCGGCGCCCATGGAAGCACCGCGAGCCCCACTAGAAACACCAGGCTCATGGTGATTCCCGCATACCGCAGTGGCTCGGCGGTTCCCGCATAAACGCGACTGGTCAGCAGTCCCAATGCGACTGGACCCACCGCCGCCACGAGGCGGCCCACGTTGTAGCAAAATGACGTTCCGGTCGCCCGCAGCCGCGTCGGAAACAACTCCGGAAAATAAATCGCGTATCCGGCAAACAGCGCGAGCTGGAAAAATCCCATTAGCGGCGGCATCCAGAATACGTCGCTGAACTGGTTCATCCGCCAGAACAGGAACGCCGTTGCGAGCATCGCCGCCACCAGCGAAATCGCGAACGCACGGCGTCGCGAGGTCCATTGCGTGAAATACGTGAACGCGTAGACTCCCAGGAATGCGCCTGAATTCTGCATCAGCGAAATGACGCCGGTCCACAAAGTCTTTCGGCCGGCGATCACGCTTTCAGAGAGCCCTTGCGCTCGCAGGGTCTTATCGATGACGCCGCTCAGCAGGTCGTAGCTGAAGTACGCGATTCCCCAAATCCCCACCACGCCCGAAAACGCCAGAGCCAGGCCGACCAGCGCGTTTCTGCGCCAGCGCGGAACCGAAAACAGCTCGCGCATCGACCCGAGCTTTTCGCGTCCCTCGGCTTTCGCTTTCAGCCACTGATCCGGCTCCTTCAAGCGCCGCATGATGACGACGACCAGCAGCGCCGGCAGCGCTCCGATCACGAACATGATCCGCCACGAGCTTTGGATCACATGCGCCTCCTGGAGCGCGCCCAACCCGATGCCGATCGACGCCGCCAGGATGTTTCCCGCGCCGGAACACGATTGCAGCACGCCCAATGCATACGGCCGCGCCGACGCCGGAATCACTTCGGCCACCAGGGCAACTCCCACCGCGAACTGCCCGCCGACGCCGAGTCCCGTGAGGAACCGGTAGAACGAGAAGTCCCACACGCCGGTCGAAAATACGCTCAGTCCAGTGAACGCCGAATAGCACAGGACGCTCAACACCATCGTTTTCACTCGTCCGATGCGATCGCCCAGAATGCCGAACAGTACGCCGCCCGCGGCCCATCCGATCATGAACATCATGGTGGCGTAGCCCGCGTATTCGGTGACCGTGCCGGCCATGGCGGCGTCATCCGGGCGGACGTGCAACAGCTCCAGAATCGCGGGCCGCCGCGCCAGCCCGAAGATCTGCTGATCCATGCAATCCAGCAGCCACCCGAGCGACGAGACGATTAGCACCGTCCAGTGATAACGATTCAACTGCCGGTACCACGGGCGTTCGGGCATGAGGCTTCATTCTCTCAAATGTGATCTGCTAAAAGAGATGCCGCTGAGCCACGCTGCCTTCCGTCGTCTCTGTCATGCCAGAGAAATGCTGGAGGGAGTAGCCGAGCAGCCTCTCTCGATCCGGCAAATCGCCCGCGCGGCTGCCATGTCGCCCTTCCATTTCATCCGGCAGTTTGAAGCGCTATTCGGGCTCACGCCGCACCAATTGCGGATCCAGTCGCGACTGTACCGAGCAAAGCTACTGCTGGCAGAGGGCCATTCCGTAACGGAAGTTTCACTAGAGGTAGGGTTCGAGAGCCTGGGGAGCTTCAGCGATCTCTTTGCGCGCCGGGTCGGCACGCCGCCCTCCGTCTACCAGCGTCGTGCCCGCGTCATGATGCATGCGCCATACGCGTTTCCGCAAGACCTGTTTCCCGGATGCCTTAGCTTGATGGGCAGCCTGCCCGCATCCGCATTTCGCAATTTTCAAGAAGCGTCCGATTCATGTTCGCGGTTAGAATGCCTGCATGCAAATCAAGCTGACCAGCATCATGGTCGATGACCAGGCGAAAGCGTTGAAGTTTTACACCGAAGTGTTCGGCTTCCAAAAGAAGAGCGATTTCCCCGCAGGCGAATACAGATGGATCACCGTCGTCTCTCCTGAAGGACCAGACGACGTGGAACTCGCGATCGAGCCCAACGTGAACCCCGCGGCCAAGGTATTTCAGCAGGCGATGTTCGCGCAGAGCATTCCGCTGGCTGCCTTTGAAGTGGCCGACATGGAAAAAGAACACGAGCGACTCACGGGACTCGGCGTGGTATTCACGCGCGCGCCAGCTAATGCGGGACCGGTCATCATCGCCGTGTGTTCGGACACCTGCGGAAATCTAATCCAGCTTTACCAGCGGGCTTAGGTTTCGTGACACGTTGACGATCGACCGCTCAGTAAATCACACGCGTCCGGATGGTCCCCGGCACTTCGTCCAGCCGCCGCTTCAGTAAAAGCGTCTCCTCCGGCTTATCCGTCTCGATGTCGATCACCACGTATCCGATTCGCGGATTGGTCTGCAAATACTGCGCGGCGACGTTGATCTGATCTTCGGAAAAAATCCGGTTGATGGCCGACAGCACGCCCGGCTGGTTGCGATGCGTGTGCAACAGGCGATGTTTGCCGGGATGCTCGGGCAGCGAAACCTCGGGAAAATTCACCGCCGTCAACGTCGAGCCATTGTTGCTGTACTTGATCAGCTTCTCGGCGACTTCGATTCCGATATTCTGCTGCGCTTCTTCGGTGCTTCCGCCGATATGCGGCGTGAGCAGCACGTTGTCGAATCCGCGCAAAGGTGACGCGAACTCGTCCCCCGAGCCTTTCGGCTCAGCGGGAAAAACGTCGATCGCCGCTCCGTATAGGCGTTTCGACCGGAGCGCGGCCACCAGCGCGTCGATATCGACCACCGTACCGCGGGATGCGTTGATCAGAAGGGCCCCCGGCTTCATGCGGGCCAACTGCGCGCGCCCGATCATCTTCAAGGTCTGCGGCGTTTCTGGAACATGCAGAGTCACGGCGTCGGCGGCCTCGAGCAGCGCGTCCAGCGATGGCATGGCGCGCGCATTGCTCATCGCCAGTTTGGTTTCGACGTCGTAGAACAACACCTGCATACCGAGCGATTCCGCCAGCAGGCCGATCTGCGTGCCGATGTGCCCGTAGCCGACGATTCCCAGGATTTTCCCGCGCACTTCGCGCGAACCCGCCGCCGTCTTCACCCATTCCCCGCGATGCGCGGCGGCGTTTCGTTGCGGAATGCCGCGCAGCAGCATGATGATTTCGCCCAGCACCAGCTCAGCGACGCTGCGTGTATTCGAAAACGGGGCGTTGAACACTGGAACACCGCGATCCTGGGCGGCATCCAGATCCACTTGGTTGGTTCCGATGCAGAAACAGCCGATGCCGGTCAGCTTGGGCGCCTGCTCGATCACTCGTGCCGTCAACTGCGTTGCGGATCGAATCCCGATGAAGTAGGCGTCGCGGGCCGCTTTCATCAGCGCGGGTTCCGGCAGCGATTTCGCGTGAAATTCGATGTCGCTGTAGCCGTTCGCCGTAAGCGCGTCCACCGCGCTCTGGTGAACTCCTTCCAGCAGGAGAATCTTGATTTTATTTTTTTCGAGAGAGGTCTTCGCCATTCGCTTTCAGTGCGCGTTCGATGCTCTTCGCGACGTCTTCAACGGGGAAGCTCTCGATGAACGGCTCGCCATCTACCAGCACGGTCGGCGTATGCGCGACGCCGCGAGCCACTCCGTCCTGGTAGTCCGCTTCGACTTCGGCCCCCAGCCTCGCGTCGTTCAAAGACGCCAGGGCCGCCGCGGGATCGGTTTTGTGAGCGCGCGCGAAGGCCTCCACATGCGCGTTGAAACCTTCCGCCGTGATCCCGCCGAGGTGCGCCATCGTGGTTTTTCGGAACTCGATTGCTAAATCCGGAGAGATCGTCGCGAAATACCGCGCCACGATGGCCGCCTTCCGCGCCCATGCATGTTTGGCCAGTGGAAAATCGCGATGTTCGAACGCCACGGAAGTCCTGAACCGGGGGAGTAGCGTATCGTCCAGCATGGCGCGGAACACAGCGCAGTCCGGGCATTGCAGATCCTCATACACAACGCCCCGGACCACGCTCTGCGGATTGCCTTCGATCAACGGCTTCTGCGCCAATGCAGTCGACGCCGCCATCAGCGCAAGGCCAGCGCGTTTCACAGGCGAACCGGGTCTTGCAGCGTGAACGTCAGCCGTGTTTCCGATGGAATATGCACCTTCTGTCCCTTTGTGGCCACTTCGGCGACCGTGCCCGCGCCCGCACCGGCTCCCGCGCCGATCGCCGCGCCTTTACCTCCGCCCGCGATTGCCCCGATGATGGCGCCCGCTGCTGCCGCGCCGCCGATTACCTTGCCGCTGCGCCCGGTTCTGGATGAGCTCTGCTCGGTCACGTTCATCGTGTTGACGTCCACTGACCGGCCATTCATCATGATCGATTCCAGATTCAGAGTCAGTATGGTTCTGCCGGCGAGCTTACCCGATTCCTTGTCGTCGATCAGCTTGATGACCACATCCGCGCCGCGCGCAATGACGGTGTTGCCATTTGAATCCGTCACCGGTTCGTCCAGAGATGCGCGAAACGTTTTGCCGATCTGGTCGCGTTGCGAGTCGACACTATCGATCATGCGGACCGTCAGCGCGGTTCCCGCTTTCAGTTCGGCGCCTGCATCGCGATGCATCCGATCGTCTATCTGGACTACATCCTTGGGACGCTCATCCCGGCTCTCCTCTCGGCGGCGCATCGGGGGTGGCGCAGGCTCGCTTGAACCGGAGCCTCCGAAAGTAAGGGTCGAGATTTGCTCGACGCTGTAGGTTTCCACTCGATCGGCGCCCGCGAAACGAATGGTCCGCGAATCGCCGCCCAGATACGACCCGTTCACGACGCGCCCGTCGCGCAACGTGAGGGTGTCCGCTAAGGCGAACCCCATAATTCCAACGATGCATACTGCCACGCACACTGATCGCATAAAGGTTACCCCCTTCAGTCTACCTAGATGTCCAGCGGACCGGTTTGGTTTCAAAGTCGACGAATCGTCAACGATTTGTATTATCCGGCGGCCTTGCGGGGGCGCAGTCCGTCCAGGAGCATTCCCGCGATCTGGCGGCCGTGCTCGTAGGCTTCCTCGTAGACCGTGCGGCGCTCTTCGCGCGTGAATCCGTATCCCATGCGATACAACCGCTCCAGTGATTTTCCGACCACGTAGGTGCCCGCATAGGCGATGCCCGCCTTGGGAATTAAGCCGCCTCCAAATGGCACCTTGCCGATCAGTTCGCGCGCCAGGGCCCGCCATCCGAACGCACCCGCCACGATCGACGCGATTTCGGAGCGCTGTTCGCGGAAGCCCACCGGATGGTCGCTCGCTGCAGCCAGATGGAACGCCATGCGGATCTGATTCATGGTGAGAAACGCCGCATCCGATGTAAACTCGCCGAACGCCCATCCGAACGACACCAAACTCGGGACGACGTCGGGAATCGCGGTCGCCAGCGCGAACAAGGCGTTTTCTTTCGACACCGTTCGGATCATGTGATGCGAAACTGGTTTGCGGAACGGATACAACGTACGCGCCAGCGGAAGCGATAAATCCTCGCGGACCCGGATGATGCGCCGGATGCAATCGTCGGGCGCGTCCGGATCGAACGAAAACGCGCGTGCCGGACGCAGCAGATTCGACTCGTAGATTTCCACGTCGCAACCAGAGTGACTGCCGCGGACCAGTAACCGGACCGCTTCGGCTCGACGGTTGGGAGAAAGATGCGGAGGAGCGAAGTAGGTTTCCATGCGCCCCATCGACTCGGCGGATGCAGCCACCAGTCCGACGCATACCGGCTTTTCGGCAGCGGCCCGGACTTCCTTCGCACTCAAGTTCGAAAGAGCTTGCTTTACCTGGCGGAGTACGGCGATTGCCATGGTGTCGCGGAGTTACGAAACATCACGCGTAACTCCTGCTTCCATTCTATCCCGACACCGATCCGTTCCGCACGGATCTCCGGCGCAAAGTACTTCATAACCACTTCGTTGGACGGGTGCCATTCGAGCGCGGGAGCCACCAGCAGCAGCTTGGGAGCCTCGCTGGTGAGCGCCACTCCCGGAAAATAGCCGCGTCCGGCGAACTCGGCTCGGTCCAGGTGCCATTTCACGCGCATCCAGTAGTCCAGGGCTTGTAGCGGTAAGTGAATGTCCTGATTGGCCTTGACTTCGATCACGGCGATCCGTCCGTCGCGGCCGGCAGCCAGCAGATCGATCACCCCGCGCTCGCCCGCCGCGAATTGCGGAACCTGGCCGTACACGGGGGTAGGAAAGAGAGCCGCATCCAGTTGTTCGATACTGCGGCGAACCTGCGATTCGAGCCACGCTTCGGGATGGCGCGTGTACAAAGGGTTCAACCGGTCTTCAGCCCCGGCATGGCGCATCCGGGCGAGTCCCGCGGCCAGTTCGGTGATCTCGAGCACGTGCGCCTGGCTGCGGACCACGTGCTTTTGATCGATCCCGAACAATACTTCCCCGCCAGAGGTTCGCGCGAACTCCAGCCCGCGCACCGCCAGGCTCACAGATCCGTCGGCTTTTTCGCGCCGCTCGACGCCGTCCATCGCCGCAATCCGCTCTACCCATTCCGACTCGGCCGGCTGGTGACAGGGATCCAGACGCGTTTCGAAATTGGTGTAATCCCCAGGATCGACCAGATCCTCCTGATCGTGACGATGGACATACGTCAGGTAACGAGCCGCGTTCGGGTTCAGGTGCCGGACGCGATGACAAGTGGTGACCTGCGCCACAGCGGGAACAAAAATCGCGAGCCCTTCGATCGTCACCCGCGTTTCGCGGTGCCGCAGATAGTCCAGCCAGATCAAGCCGAAGCTCAGTGCGCCCTCGGGCGAAAGCGCATCCTCCGCCGCGCCTATGGCTGCCAGGCCAGACGATCCCCGGCGAAGAAAAGCCCGTGGATAGCTGGGCGAAAGCGAGTGGTGCAGATCGGGTTCGGTGCTGAGCTCGACAATGCGCCACTCCGGCAACTGGCGCCGCAGGGAGCGGCGGAACTGCTCGCGATATTTCAGGCGGGCGCCACGCCGGTCCGCGTCGCGATTCGCCGGATTCGCCAGATCGATCAAGATGAGCGTGCCGGTACGCGAGCCAAATCGTTCAATTTCCAGTTCGAGCCGTCCGCGTTTCTCCAACTGCACGCGTCGTATCCGGCGGGACAGGTTGCGAGTCTGATCCCAGCATTCAATGGTGACGGATCCACCCCGATCGTTCAGCGCGAACGTGGCCGGAGCGATGGGCAGCGGATCGTCCCCAGCTTCCATCATCACCGGCTGGCGGCTGGCCTTGAGAAATCGCTCGATCGCGGCCTTGATGTCCTCGGCCAATCAATAATGAGTGCGCCGGGGCGAGGTTTTCTCTCACTTATAGCGGACGCCGTGTTTGACCACCAAGTCGACGTTTTGCAGCAAATCGATATAGCGCAGCACATCGCCGCGCACCGCGATAATGTCGGCGTACTTGCCCGGCGTCACCGTGCCCACTTCGCGTTCGACCTTCATCGCTACGGCGGGCCAAAACGTCGCCGCGCGAATCGCGTCCATGGGATCGACGCCCATAGCGTGTACCCAAATATCCAGTTCATTCCAGGTGGTCTGTGTGTGGAACTGCGTAGGAACACCGCTATCCGTGCCGATCAGCAGAATTGCGCCGGATTCACGAAGCTGCTGAAACTTGCGCTTCAGGGTGGGCTTGCGCGGCGGCACCATCCTGAAATAATCGAGCTTATCCACGTGCCGCAGCGATTCACGAATGTCAGAGATGATCGCCGGCGGCAGTCCTTCATGCCAACGCGGATCGTCGATCAGCTCCGGATGATCGCGAATATAGTCGTAGTTGTACAGGACCTGGACGGTGGGAGTCCAGAACAGCGGGGCGATATTCCCGCGCGCAGTGCGTTCGTGCAGCTTTTCGACGACGTCGGCAGGATATTCCGGGGCGGTCGCCATGCCGGTATGCTCGAAATCGTCGACGCCTGCTTCCAGGCCGAAGCGGATTTCATTGGGGCGATGCGCATGAGCCACCACTGGCAACTTGCGCCGATGCGCTTCCTGAACGATCGCCTGGACCACGTCGATCGACATCTCATCCTGGTCGATCAGCTTGATGCAATCGACGCCGGCGTCGGCCAGCTTGCGGACTTTAGCTCGTCCGTCGTCGGGGTCGCGGACACCCCAGCGGAAATATTCGGTTCCAGGGTACGGCTCGTGCTGCAGGAACGGACCGCTCACATACAGCGTCGCGCCGGGAATTTTTCCCGCGCGGATCGCATCGCGCACGTGAATGCTCGCTTCGAGCGGAGCGCCCAGATCGCGCGCGCTGGTCACGCCCGCCATCAAAAGCTGCTTAGCCGATGCCGGCATGATCACCGATTCGAGCTGCGGCGGGTAGGTCTTGTCCCAATGCGCGTAATCGGAATGCCCGCTCAACATGGTGTGGACATGCATGTCCCACAGGCCGGGCAGCACGCTCATACCTTCGGTCGAAATAACTTCAGTACCGGGCGGTACCGGCAGCGATCCGACCTGACCGACTGCCTGAATCTTGTCGCCGTCGATCAAAATGACGCTGTTGCGAATGGGCGGGCCGCCGTATCCGTCGATAAGCGTGCCACCCACCAGCGCTTTTCTCGATGACTGGGCGGACGCAGCGATCGCAAACGTGCACAGAAGGATGAAAGTTCGCGTCATCGCCAGATTATAGCTTCAGTCCTTCGAGAAGGCAGAATGGCTGACTAATGTGCGTGGCGTGGATTTCCTAGCAGCCGCACGTCGGAAGAAGCCGGTCTGTGCGGGCGCAAGGCCAGTCCCAGCATGCAGATCGCACTGAAAACAAAGTAAGAGCAAAGCCAAAGAAAAACGGATGGGTGAAACGGTCTGCGTTCCAGTTGAATCCAGCGATTCGCCAAAGCCAGAAAGGCTAGAGCAAAAGCAAGCGAGCTCGCTCCGGCCAAGCCAAAAAACCATGCATCCGCTGAGGAATGCCGCAGGTTTCGCGCAATGTCCAATGCGAGAACACCGGCGGTCATCGCCATCGCAACAATCAGGAGCGCGAAAAAGTCGAAGCTCAGTGCGCCCCTCCAGTAAAGTGGCGTCAGTCCGTATGCGCTGCAAGCAAGGCCATTGAGGACCAGAAGCCAGGATTTGCCCTTCTCGTACTTCCAAAAGCCGGCGGCGATCGTGCACACGCCGGCGGTCAGTGCGAGCCTGCTCGAAAGCATAGCCATGCCATTCCACCCATGGAACGTCAGGGGCCCATCCGGGCCAGTGTCGTACATGCTCAAGTAGATAACCGAAATGACCGCGTCAAGAATGGCACACAACGCCAGTAACCACCGGGCCTGAAGCAGCGTTTGGAGCAAGTGCGCCTCCGGGTGCGGACTCTCGCAATGATCATAACACTCGAATCTCACGGTGCCTAGCCAACATCCCAGCGCACCCGAAGTTGACGTATGCTGTCACCATGACTGCCCGACTGATGCTCTGCCTGCTCCCTTCGGTTCTGCTCGCGCAGACCAAGTTCGAAGTCACCTCACCGCTGGGGACGAAATTTTTTTCGCTTCCCGACGAAAAAGGCGCGATCGCCGAGGCTCGAAAGAGCCTGGCGGCCGATCCGAAGAATCCCGCGCTGTTCCTGAAGCTAGCGCTGGCGCAATCCGCGGCACGTGAATATAAGGAGTCCGTGGCCACGTGCACCAAGGGTCTGGCCGTCGCACCGGATAACGCGGATCTATTGACCGAGCGCGGCCATCGCGAACTCGGCTTGCGCGAATTTTCGCGCGCCCGAACGGACTTGCAAAAAGCCGAGAAGCTCGATCCGAAAAAAGTCGACGTGTACTATCATCTCGGCCTGGCGCATTATTTCTCGGGAGAATTCGCGGAGTCAGCGGCGGCATTTCATCACGCGGTGGATCTCGCTCCGACCACCGACAGCCGGATCAACTCATCCAACTGGTTGTATGCTTCGTTGCGCCGCGCTAAGAAAGACGACGAGGCCGCGAAGGCCCTCGCCGCGATCACGCCGGAGATGAAAAACACGGAACCACACACGTTTTTCTATCTCAGCCTGATTCGATTTTTCCAGGGCAAGATGCCAGAAGCCGAAGCGGTTCCGCCGCAGCCTGCACCTGGCAATACCGACGTCGAAGCCGAGCTTCGCTTCGATACGGTCGCTTACGGCGTCGGCAACTGGTATCTCTACAACGGCAACGCCGCGAAAGCGCAGGAATATTTCCGTCGCATCGTAAAAGGAAATGTGTGGATGACCTGGGGCTTCATCGGCGCGGAAAACGAGGTCGCGAAAGCTCGGCCCTGAGCCGCGACCATAGGGAGCGGCCAGCACCGACGCGCAGCACACGCCGCCAATTTTGATCACAATCGCCTGGGAATCGTCCGCTTTGATACAACCGAGGCGCTAGCGCGCGGCCACCCAGCGAATCCCGACGTCGGCGGCCGAGCGGACGCGGTCGATCAGTTGCGCGGCATGATGTTGGATATGGCGGATATTGACGAACTGGTGCTCCAGCTTGGACATGCGATACCAACTGAAGCCAC
>DATMOC010000004.1:0-2338 GCA_035568415.1 Bryobacteraceae bacterium
GCGAGCAAATGTCAGATAGAAAGTCATGTCGCGCGTGTCGAGGCCATGATCGCGGCCGGTCGCGACCGCGTAACGTTCAACCAATTGCGCGCGTGTCAGCGTGCCCGGCAGTGTCGTCGGCGCGCTGCGAATTTCCTGGAATTCCTCCGGATCTTGCGGATCGGTCCAGTACGCAAGCGCCGTCCCCAGGTCCGTGAGTGGATCCCCCAGTGTGCACATCTCCCAATCCAGAACGCCGACGATCCTGGTCACGTCGCTGGAATCGAGCACTACATTGTCATACTTGTAGTCGTTGTGGATCAGCGCCGTCTCATGGCTGACCGGCATTCGCCTGGTAAGCCATGCGGAAATGCGTTCGACCTCCGGCAGGTCATGCGTTTTCGAATTGTGATAGCGCTCGATCCAGCCCTTGACCTGGCGTTCGAGATAGCCGAGCGGTTTGCCCAAATCAGCCAGCCCGATTGCGGCGTAATCAAGACCGTGCAGGCGCGCGAGATTGTCGAGGAAGGCTTCGCTTAACCGCCGCGCCGTCTGGGGCGGAAACGGCACACCGGGAGGGGGTTCGCAGCGTACGATCGTTCCCCGAATAGGCTCCATCAGATAGAACGGCGCGCCGAGAATTGAAAGATCGTCGCAGTACAGGAGCGCCTTCGGCGCGGGGGGATAGGCGGCGTGCAGTTTCGACAGCACGCGATATTCGCGCGCCATGTCATGAGCGGACCGCACCTTGCTGCCGAATGGCGGGCGTCGCAGCACGACTTCACGGCTGCCCAGTCGCACCAGGTACGTCAAATTAGAGTGGCCGCTCGGAAATTGTTCAACGGACAGCGGTCCGCTGTGGTCGAAGTGCTCGAGCAGAAATGGCTGCAGCCGGGCAAGATCGAGTTCTTCGCCTGCTCTCACCATTCCCGCTTGATCGCAAAGTGCCGCCATGCTCGCAATTCCTGAATTAGCTATCGGTATGTCAGCAACCCGTCCCCGTCGAGATGCGGGTGTGCATTGAACGTGCTTAAAGTGAATCGCTCGCCCGAGGCCAAGAATTCGCTGAACGAAGCGTTGCGGGACATCCACGTCAGTCGCAGCGTGGCCTCGGCAGACAAATGCAGGGCCCGGCACATCGCCGCGGCAATCGTTCCAGCCGACGTGAAGATCACCGCGCTTGCTGCCGGAGGTGTGTCGCGCACCACTTGCGCCAGTCCTCGCTCTACCCGCAAACAGAATTCCTGCCACGATTCAATGCCCTCTGCCGTAATTTCTCCCGCCACCCATTTGGTAATTACGGCTTCGAACAACTTCTGAAACGTCTGGCGCCGGGCGTCGGAGTGCGGTGACGCGTCGGATTCGCTGGAATCCTCATACGCGCGGCGCAGTTCTTTGATCTCGGCATTGACGTGTAGCAACCGCGGAAGGCATTCCCGCAGCACCGCCTCGGCTTGATATTCGTCGAATTCGCTCATGACCACTGTCTCTCGAAAAAAAAGACCAGCGCTGCGATACGTCTCAGCCACAATGCGAGCCGTCTCCCGCTGCCGGACACGCGGCCCGGAGTAGGCGCCGCTAAAAATCATGTCTCGCCGCGACCAATACTCGCCTAGTAACCTGGCCTGCGCTTCACCGTTAGCACAGAGCTTGTCGTAGTCCCGCTCCAGAAAAGATGCTTGCCCATGGCGCACCAGGATGATGTGGCTCATGCGCTTCGCTCTCTCAGTTCGCGCGCTCGAACAGTCCGGCCGCACCCTGCCCGCCGCCCACGCACATCGTGACCACTCCGTAACGCGCTTTGCTATTGCGTCGCGCCATTTCGTTCGCCAGCGTTCCCACCATCCGCGACCCCGTCATGCCGAAGGGGTGCCCAATCGAGATCGAACCACCGTTCACGTTCAACTTCCCGGGATCGATTTCCAGACGATCACGGCAGTAGACCACCTGAACGGCAAACGCTTCATTGAGTTCCCAGAGATCGATGTCGGTGAATTTCACCCCAGCACGCTGCAACAACTTCGGCACTGCGAAGACCGGTCCAATACCCATTTCGTCGGGATCGCAACCGGTCACCTGGAAACCTCGAAAAATTAGTTTGTAGGGAATACCGAGTTGGTCGGCACGCTGCCGCGACATCACAAGAGTCGCCGAAGCGCCGTCGGAAAGCTGTGAAGAGTTTCCCGCAGTGACCGTGCCCTGGCCACTGTTCGGGTCGAAGTGCGGCTTCAAGGCCAACAGACCTTCCAGCGTCGTATCCGGACGATTGCATTCATCCTTGTCGGCGCATACTTCTTCCTTCGCAATCACTTCGTTGGTCTTCTTATCCAGAGTCGCGCGCACCGCTCGCATGGGAGCG
>DATMOC010000005.1:0-183252 GCA_035568415.1 Bryobacteraceae bacterium
CGCCAGCCAATAGATCGCGGCGACCACCGCGAAGACGCCGATGATGTGCACGGTAACGCTGAGATCGTTCAGAATAGCGACCAAGCGGATGCCGAAATGATTCAGGATTCCCTGGTTCAGCAGAATGAAGGCGAACATCAGGAACAGATGCGCGGGCGTGGCGGAGATTCCCAGAAATGGAAGGATGAACTGCGCGCAACTATAGTTGATGCCGGCCTGCGCGGCGATGAGGCCGACGATGTTAAACAATGCAACGAACCATCCGATGGCGGGACCCCCGAGGTCCGCTGCCCAGTGATACATCGCACCGGAAGTCGGGTAGGCCGAGCAGAGCTCCGCCATGCTGGCGGCGATGACCAGCATGAACACGGTGGCGATGGGCCAGCCGAGACTCATTTCGAGCGGTCCGCCCATTTCGAATCCATAGCCGAAGAGCGTAACGGCCCCGGTGAGCACGGAGATGATGGAGAAGGAGATCGCGAAATTGGAAAACCCTCCCATGTTGCGGAAGAGTTCCTGGACGTAGCCGAAGCGAGCCAAGCTAGAACCATCGGAGCTGGAGTTCTTCGTCTCGAGCATGAAAGCAGCAGTATATGCTGTTTCTGATGGATCTGAAGACGCTGCTGGCCAAGGCGAGCCCGGCGCGGTCGGGCGACGAACTCGCGGGGATCGCGGCCGGATCGGCGGAAGAGCGTGTACGGGCGCAGATGCAGCTCGCCGAGGTGCCGCTGCGGCGCTTTCTTGTCGAGCCGCTGATTCCTTATGAGAGCGATGAAGTCACGCGGCTGATTCTCGATTCGCACGATCCGCAGGCTTTTGCTCCAATTTCGTCGATGACCGTGGGCGAGTTTCGCGAATGGCTGCTGGATGAAACGACGACCAGTGATGCGCTGGCCGGCGTGGCGCCAGGGATCACTCCTGAAATGGCGGCTGCGGTCTCGAAGATCATGCGGGTGCAGGATCTGGTGACTGCTGCATCGAAGCGGCGCGTAGTCACGCGATTTCGCGACACGCTGGGGCTGGAAGGACGGCTCGCCACGCGGCTTCAACCCAATCATCCGACCGACGATCCACGGGGAATCGCCGCCAGTATTGTTGACGGGCTGCTGTATGCGAATGGCGATGCCGTGATCGGCGTGAATCCAGCGTCGGACGATGTCGCTACCGTGGAAACGCTGCTCCGCATGCTGGATCGAGTGAGAGACACGCTCGAGATTCCAACCCAAACGTGCGTGTTGGCGCATGTGACGACGCAGATGGAAGCGATGCGGCGAGGCGCGCCGGTCGATTTGATGTTTCAATCCATCGCGGGGACGGAAGCGGCCAATCGGGCGTTCGGAGTCAATCTGGCGATGCTCGACGAAGCCTGCGCGGCCGCTCGTGAACTAAAACGCGGTGCAAACGTGATGTACTTCGAGACGGGCCAGGGCAGCGCGCTATCGGCCAACGCGCATCATGGAATGGATCAACAGACGTGCGAGGCGCGGGCTTACGCGGTGGCGAGGAAATACGATCCGTTACTGGTGAACACCGTGGTGGGCTTCATCGGACCGGAGTACCTGTTCGACGGGAAACAGATTCTGCGCGCGGGGCTGGAAGATCATTTTTGCGGAAAGCTGCTGGGGCTGCCGATGGGGTGCGACGTTTGCTATACGAATCACGCCGAGGCCGATCAGGACGACATGGACGTGCTGCTCACCATGCTCGGCGTGGCGGGATGCAACTACATCATGGGCGTTCCGGGAGCGGACGACATCATGCTGAATTATCAGAGTACGTCGTTTCATGACGCGCTGTATTTGAGGTCGATGCTGAAGCTCCGCCCAGCGCCGGAGTTCGAGGCATGGCTGGAGCGGATGGGGATTCTGGAGGATGGGATTCGGCTTCGTGCAACGCGCGCGCTGCCTCCGGTGTTTGAGCGCGCGATGCGGATCGCTTGACGGAAGACTCACGCAGAGACGCAGAGAGCGCAGAGGGCCGCAGAATGGGGACATAGAGTTGACAGAGAATCCTTGGACGCAGCTTCGCGAATTGACGGCGGCTCGAATTGCGCTGGGGCGCGCGGGGCACAGCCTGCCGACGCGTGAACTGCTCGCGTTTCAGCTGGCACATGCGCGGGCGCGCGACGCCGTTCATCACTCGCTGGATGTGGGGTCGTTCGAGGGAATCGTACTCAGGAGCGCGGCGCGGGATCGTGCGACGTTTTTGCGGCGTCCGGATCTGGGCCGCAAGCTGGATCCTGAATCGGCCAATCGCTTGAGGCGCGGGGATTGGGATGCGGTGCTAATCGTCGCGGATGGACTATCGGCAACCGCAGTCGACCGTCACGCGATGGGGCTCATCGACGCACTGCGCGGGCAACTTGGAGAATGGAGAATCGCTCCGCTGTGCATCGTGGAACAAGGCCGCGTGGGCATCGGGGATGAGATCGGGGAGCGCATCGGCGCGAAACTTGCCGTGGTGATGATTGGCGAACGGCCGGGGCTCAGCTCGGCGGATAGCCTTGGAGTTTACCTAACATGGGCGCCCCGCGTCGGACGGACGGATGCCGAACGGAATTGTGTGTCGAATATCCGCCCGGAGGGGCTGGAACCGGCGGCCGCAGCGATGCGCGTCGCAATGCTGATGAGAGCGGCTCGGGAGCGGCAACTGACCGGTGTGCTGCATACGTCGCGTTTATTGGGCTAGGACTGCAGAATAAATCAACATCCACCGCTCCCTATGGTCGCGGCTCATAGCGTAGGATGACAAACGCCGACACGGAGCCGCGACCAAAGGAAGCGGTCGATATTGACGGCTTGCTCCACGATTCACCGTTTCCATGCGATCACGTGGAGGCCTGCGGGAAGCTGCGCGTGGGCCGTGTCCAGGTCGTCCTTAGCAATGGGCACGATGAGGTTCACAGTCGCGGGCGGGGACGGATAATTCTGGCTGATGGAGAGCCGGAGATTGTTGGGGGAAAACGTCATGGTCCGCGTGGAATCGGCGAACGATCGCAATAATTGTGCGCGCTTGGGATCGTCGCAAGTGACCAGCAGTTCGCGAATGATTTTGTCCGCCGACGCATAAGTAATGACGGCGACGACGTTGGGAGCTCTCAAGCGCGCGTCCGCAATGTCATCTTCGGGCACTTCGAGACCGGCGTAGCGCTGCGTCACCGTATCGCGCGCGATCGAAAACTGGAGCAAGGGGACGTAGGTGTCGAAGAGCCGCTGGCCGCTGCCCAACTTGTACACGGTCCACCATTCGGTTTCCTCCAGGCCGCGGGCGACCACCAGAAGGTCGGTGTTGACGACCCTCGGGTCGATACCGGCTACGGTCAACGAATACAGAGGCTTCTGTTTGAGATCCACACCGAGGGGCCACGCATCGACCGTCGTGGAAGCGTCCATGCCGATGTCGTCGACACCATATTTGGTGTGCGTACTCTTCCGAAGCACCAGCCGCTCTTTCGCCGGGCGTCCAGTAACGCCGCTGTTTGTGACTTCGAAATCGACGTTGTTGATGTCGACAGTCTCCTCGGTGTTCTTCGCGGTGAAGGAGATCGAGGAGGGGGATTGCGATTGGAATGGTTTCCTCGGCTGAGAGAACAGCGCCGGGGCAAGAAGCAGCAAGGCCCAGGTGGGTCGCGTCATAGATCGATTATCGCGTCTCTGCGCGAGCTCTAAAACCGTTCACGCAGAGACGCAGAGGACGCGGAGAAAACGCAGAGTTAGAACGCAACCTTCAAGACGGCCTGCGCGACGCGATAGGCTTCCCCGTTAGAGACGATCGCGGTGGAGGTCGAGGTTGCCAGGCTCTGGTTGCCGGCGAGGCCGAAGTTCGCCGACAGAATGCTGTTGGAGCCGACCGTCGCATTGCTCAGCTTCCGGAAATTGGCATGATTCAACGCGTTGAAAGCCTCCATGCGGAAGGTAATTTTCACGCGCTCCGTAGCGGAGAAGGTTTTCGAGATGGCGCCGTCCATATCCCAGTACCAGGGGCCGTTGAACATGTTCCGTCCCATGCCGGGCGAACCTGGGGCAGCGAGCGCGAACGCGGATGGGTCCTGGAAAAATACGGGTCCGATTACGCCCGGTTTGGGCTGGAGCGAATCGCTGGGAAGCGTGTTCCCGACGATGACCGCGCGCGAGTTGGTGCTGGTGGAATAGAACGCGGTCTTGCTGCCTGAAGTAATGGAGAACGGCTGTCCGGAGGCGTTGCTGTTGAAGCCTTGGAGGCTCCATCCGCCCAGGATCCCGTTGACTGCCTTGGGCGCGTTGCTCATCCATTTCTGGCCTTTTCCGAAGGGAAGTTCATAGATCCAGGTCAGGATGACCACGTGCCTCTGATCGAAATCGGCGCGCGCGCGTTCATTGCGGAGGTTGGTGCTATCGATGGTGGCTACCGAAGTCGGTGTGAAGGTGGTGACGATCGGATCGCCGGATTGATCGTCGATCACCTTGGAATACGTGTAGGCGAAATTGAACAGCAGGCCGTTGCCGAAGCGCTTGCGCAAGGTGGTCTGCATGCTGTGATAGACCGAATCGGCGGAGTTCGAAAGGAACATGATGCTGCCAAACTGCTGGTTCGGCCGTAAATGTGCCGCAAGCGTAGTTTGCTCGATGCGGCCCGCGAAATTTCCAGCGGCGTTTTGATTCAAGTCCGTGATGGTGGTCGACGAGTTGACGAACGTGCTGGTCAGGATGCCGCTGGTGACCAGCGGAATCGATTGGCCGGTAACGCCTGAAGGGCAACCTGTACCGTCCGGCTTGCATCCTTTGCCGATGTTCGACTGCATCGAGAGGAACTGGGGCAGAATCGGCGCCGCACTGATCTGGTTCGCGTCCAGTTGGCTGTACAGACGCTCGCCGCGATTCGCAACGTAGGCCACCTGCAGCACCATATCGTAAGGAAGCTGCCGCTGGATAGAGACGTTCCACTGGTGCACCGTGGCCTGCTTCATGTTGGGATCGAGCACCACGGTATTTGGAGCGGCGCCCAGCAGCTGCGCCGGAGGCGACAGAAAACTGGACGGCTTTACGCCCGTCGGAGGAGGGATCGTATTTGGAAAGCCCTGCGAGAGCCGCACATTGGGAACCGAGGCGCAACCGGGCGTCGAAGGTGCATACGTCGGAGCGGTGCAGGTATACGCCAAGCCCGGTAGCGAGTTCGCCGCCGCTGCGGCCATGTAAGTGGTGATCGGATCGAATGAGATGCCATACCCCGCGTGAATCACCGTCTTGTTGTCGCGGAACGGGCTCCAACTGATGCCGATGCGTGGAGCGAATGCGCCGAGATTCGACCGCTGCCACCAACTGTCCGCCTTGACGAACGTCACCGGGCCTTGTGAACCGTCGATTGCCTTGTTGGGCACGAAGACTGGCTCGCTCGATTCAGTCGGGGGGCGATTGATCTCCCAACGGACGCCATAGGTGACGGTAAGGTTCTTTCGCGCCCTCCACTCGTCCTGGCCGTAAAAATTATATTGCCGCAAGCGCTCACCGGTGTCCCAGAGCGAATAGTAATTGCCCGATCTGGTGGCGACAAAGGTATCCGTATTCAAGTTGCCCAGGAACGCACTCTTAAGATTCGCGGGGATGCCCAGCAGATCGTTGATGCTGCTGAGCAGACGCGTGTTATCCGTCGAGGTAATTCCACCCGCGCCGACCGCAGGCAGATTGAAACCCGTTCCCGGCGGATTCAACGAAGCGCTCAATGAAATCGCCGGCACCAGCGACTGGCTGGCCGCCGTGCCTCCCTGGTTGTTCTGCTGATAGAAGCGGGCGTTTACTCCGAATTTCAATTGGTGCGCGCCACGAGTCCAGGAAAAATTGTCGATGGCCTGCGGAGTGTTCAGCCAGCGGATGGTATGCGGCTGGTTGACATAAGCCACCGTCGCGTTGTTGAAGGTGTACTCCGGAAGGCTTGCGGCATCGGGGTTCGAATCGATATAGGTGAAATAGAACTTGAAGCGCGCGTAGCCGACCGTAAGTTCGTTCACCATGGAAGGGTTGAGCACGGTGCGCCAGGAGAACGCGTAGTTTTGGGCAGGCCGGTAGACTTCGCCACGCGGCGGGAAGCCGGGGAAGATCGCGGGGCGGCTGTTTAGCGGATCCCCTTTGAGCTGGTCCTCTTCCGCCCACAGCGCGCGGAAGTAGATGCTGTTCGAGGTATTGATGATGTGGTCGACGCGCACCAGGTTGCGGGGTCCACGAACCTCGTATGGGGTGTTCCATAAGAACCCGGCGGTGTTCAATCCGTCGCCGGACGTGAAATTATTCGGGCCGGGATAACTGTGGAGCAACTTCAGCGCCCCCGGGTCGCCGCCGATGTGTAGCGGATCGTTGGTGTACATGTTGTACGACTGAATGCAGTTCAGATCCGTGGAACTCGCGCAGTTTCGCACGCCGGCCGCAAGCGACCCATCCGCATTCACCAGCGCGGGCGAATTCTGCGTGATCTTTTGTCCGTTGATCACCAGCGGGCTCGCCGCATTCGGTACAAAATAGCGATACACGCCGGAAAGCGCCTGAGGCGTGTAGACCGTCGGAATCGAGCCGAACGCTTTATCGATCGCCAGCGCGAGGTTTACTTTCTGCCCCTGCCACGCGCCGTAGGCGAAAGTCTTGTTCTTCTTGATGGGACCGCCGGCGTCGAACCCGTACTGATTCGAGTTGATGGTAGCGCGAGGACTACCCTGTGCGTTGGCGTAAAACTCGTTGGAATTGAGCACGCGATTGCGAAAATATTCGATCGCCGACACGTGATACTCATTGGTGCCGGATCGCGTGGCGATGGACACATTCAGGCCCGAGTTCTTGCCTTCTTCCGGGGTCGGATTACTGGTGGTGACCTTGAATTCCTCCACATTGTCCGGATTGATGCGGAACACGTTGTTGGTGGGGACCGGATTGGACGCTTCGTTGGCCTCGATGCCGTCGATAGTCACGTTGCCCGCCATCGAGCGGGTGCCGTTCACCGTGAGCGTGGTGCCGCTGTTCTGTTGAACGCCCGGCTCCAGCACGATCAGGTTCAGCGGATTCCGGCCGTTGAGGGGAAGGGATGCGACGGCCTGATGCTCCACCACGTTTCCAAGCGTCGCGGTCGCGGTGTTGACCGGCGCGGCCGAGGCTTCCACCTTCACCACTTCACGAGTGTCGCCAAGCTCCAGCGTGATGTTCTCTACGGCCGGCGTGCCGACGACCAGAGTGATGCCCGTGCGGCGCACCGTCTTGAATCCGCTCATTTCGATGGTGAGCGTATAGGTGCCGACGCCCACCGACGGAAAGGAATACAGTCCGGCACTGTTAGTGACTTGTTTGAGCGGTACTCCGGTCGCGTCGTTCAGAGCGGTTACGTTGGCTCCGACCACGACCGCGCCGCTCGAATCGTAAACCGAACCCGAGAATGCAGTGGAAGAACCCTGGGAAAAACACGAAACGCCGGCGAACAACATGCCGGCGCATAGAATATGCCATCTGGAAAATGAACGCATCGTTTGATCCCCTAAGCTGATTTCACCTCGACCTGGAAGAGCAGCTCGACGGCGAACTGCGTTGGGTGAGACTATATCGCGGATTGGCTTGAATTACAAGGGCGTGACGGCAGGCAGGGGGCTTGCGGACCATGGGCCAACCCAGGGCCTTCCCTTCCCGGTGGATTGGGTCTATAATCCCCGTAACTGGGATAGTAGTCCTTTTACGATTTAGTCAGGAGGTTCCAATGTTTGACAGCCTCGACGAGCAAATCAGGAAAGATGAAGATCGGGTCTCCAGCCCGCAGGCGCGCATGATGAAATACCGCTGTATGCGCTGGCCGGCGCCGCAGTGTTCGGTGCGGTGATGGTGGGCGTCCACTACATGGGCTGACCCAGCCGATCACTTTTTCGCAGGCCGCAGAGTTATTTCTGCGGCGGTAGTGAAATATTGTCCGAGAGCAAGACCACCTCATTCCGCGGAAACGCGAACTTGCGGCCAGTCTCGTCAATAATGGTCACCTGAGAAGTGTATTGACCGGGTGGAAGCTTCGCCAGCGGAATCTGGAATGCGAAGGGCGCGACGCCGGGCCGGGAAGTCGCGAGTTTGTTCAATCGGACAGGCGCCGAGTTGTATACCGAACGCGCGCCCGAAAGCAATTCTATTTGAGCGGTGACGCTGGGCAACTTGCGGTCGGGATCGAGCGCCGGATCGTAGACCTCGAAATAGACGTACATGGTCTGGTCTTTCCGGAATACGCGGGTGATACTCGGCACGATTTTCTGATCGCCTTGCACGAGAGGGCTCGCCGCCAGCAGCTTTTTGTTGGTCTCGGCAGCGCCAACAGCGGAGCTCACGGCTTCTTTCTGATTGCTCCAGATGACTGAGCTGAGGCGCAGCTTTCCACCACTATTCAGATCGGGGACCACGAATTTCGTCTCGAACGTTCCCATCTTGCCGCTTTGATTTTCACGCGCGAGGAATCGCAAGCTGTAGGTTCCGGGACTCAGCGTCAGACCGGCGTCATATTGGAGATGGCGTTGCCCGATCTTCGCCGCGGCCTGCTCGTCCAGCTTCACGGTGATGTTATCGCGCACGCCGCCGATCAATTTTCCGGTGGCATCGCGGACCTGACCGATAAAATCGAGATCGGCCGTTTGCTTGGTGCCCTTCTTCGTGAGCCCCACGGCGGAGCCTGGAATCTTCACCGAAATGGGCACGAAATAGCGGTCTTTGGCCACGCGGAAATAGTCGACTTCCAAAGCCAAGGGCAGATCGTTCACCGGATCGCCCAGCGTCAGCGCCTCTTCGAGCTGCCGTTCTTTGTCCGAGGTGTTGAACTTCGCCCACACTTTCGAAGCGTAGTATCCTTTGCGGAAATCGAGCTTCGCCGCCAGATCCTTCGACGCAAGCTTTACATCGATGCGGCGGTACTTGCCGTCGTCGGCTTCATTCTTGCTGTAGTAACCGATGATGTAGTAGCTGTTGAGATCCTCCTGCGCCTGACGAATCCCCATGGTCAGATCGTTGGTGTCGAGCATGGCTTTTCCGCCGGTATCCGACGCGATGGTGACCAGGGTTTCCTGCGAATCGTTGAGGCTGTTGCGCAGACCCTGTTGTTTCGAACCGGTGATGATGCCGGTGCCGCGCGGAGAGGCCTGCGAAGCATCGCCGCCGGGAACCAGCGCGACCAGACCGCGCGCGTCCACCGGGTAAAACGAGACGTTGGCTCGATTGGCTGCGTTGGTGGTTGCTTTGATCTGGGATTGATTTTCGACGCCGGTTTTCCCGATCCCGCTTGAAAAATAAATCAGAGCTTTTTTCTCCGGAAACACGCCGAGCTTGCGGGCAGCATCCTCCAGAGCGGTCAACTTTCGATCCGTGTTGAAGATGTTGAACTCGGTCTCATCGGCGGCAAAACTCCCACTGTCGTCGCCCTCGTCGGCTGACGTGCTCGCCATATCGGCCAGGTCCGCGCCTTCGCCAAGCGTCAGCTTCTTGATCGTAGTGATCAGGTTGTCGCGGTTGTCGGTCCACTCCTGAACCACATTCAGCTTGGTGGTGAATGTCATGATCTCGACCAGATCGGAGGAGGTCATCTGGGTTTGCAGAAACTTGACTGCCGCGTCTTGCGCGCGCACCTGCTCCGGCGGCTGCATGGAGGTCATGTCGAACAACATGCACAGCAGCCGCTTGTCCTGATAGCGGATCGCCTGATTCGCCGCCGGCGCGACCACTGCCTTGGGGGGAGATTTCTCCTCGACCGTGCCTGGAGCGCGCGTGGCGAACGAGACCGGCGCGAGTGGTTCACCATCGAGCTTCTGTAATTCGAAAATCGAAATATCCTGGCGGACGCCGTCTTCGTAGACCTGGACGTCTTCTTTCTTGAGCGTAGTGATCGGGCGGCCGGATTTGTCGCGGGCGGCGAGATCGACGATTACCAGGCGCGTATTCGATTTGAAGGTGGGGTCCTGGGCGAGAAG
Source organism: Bryobacteraceae bacterium (assembly GCA_035568415.1). Classification (GTDB taxonomy): domain Bacteria; phylum Acidobacteriota; class Terriglobia; order Bryobacterales; family Bryobacteraceae; genus Palsa-187. The sequence continues at coordinate 9,941 of DATMOC010000005.1, forward strand.
AGCAAACCCGAAAGCAAAATATTTCACGCAAAGACGCAAAGACGCAAAGTTTCGCGGCGATTGTTTTCCCTTTGCGCCTTTGCGTCTTTGCGTGAGATCTGTTTTCATCAGAACCTCAACCTCACTGTCGCCGAGATTTGACGCATCTGCGCTGCGCCAGTGATCAACCCGTACTGGCTCGAATTGACAACCGTCACCAGCCCCGACGGATTCACATGATTCAACGTGTTGTTCGAGTCGAAACGAATTTCCAGGCGCCGCCGCTCCGAGTGCAGATTGATACTGCGCGCCAGCGACAGGTTCGCGTTCCACATCCCCGGGCCGGTGATCGTGTTTCGTCCCGCGGTCCCGAACGTTCCCGCCGGGGGCAAGGCAAACGCCCCCAAGTTGAAATAGCCCGACCCCGCATCCTCCGGCAATCCCGTCGCATTGGCACGCAGCGCCGCAATGGATGCAGTACCGTCGCGGTTGCCGATCACGGTGGCGGTCAGCGGCGCGCCGGTTTGAGCGGTCAAGCTGCCCGAAAGCGTCCAGTCTTTTAAAGCCTTCGCCACCCACGCCGGATGCGACAGGAACCCGCGCGTGGCATCCACCGGCGACGCGAGCACCCAGTTCGCCGTGACCACGTGAGTGTGATTATTATTCGACAGCGCGCGCTCGGCGGATTGATCGTAGAAATTTTGCGCCAGCGCAATATCGTCAATCGATTTCGAGAAGGTATAGAACAGGTTGGTTGAAATTCCGCGCTGGAAACGCCGCGTCAGCCGCGCCTGCATCGAGTGCAGAATCGAATTGCCTTCCGGCGAATCGAAAGTGAAGTTGCCGATGTTGGCGATCGGCAACCGCTGATACGCGGTGAGCGCCGAGCCCAGCGGAGCCTGATTGGGCGCCTGCGAGATATCCAGCCGCGTGCCCTTGGTCCCGGAGTAATTGATCTCTCCTACCCAGCGCTTGGGCAGATCTTCCTGAATCGAAAGATTCCAGGTCTGCGCATAACTGGTCAGGTAATTCAGCGCGACCGCGTACGTGTTCGTCACCGTCTTGCCGACCGGCACGGCCACCAGGCCGGTTGCCAGCGAGAGGAGGTTATCCGCGCTGGTGGTCACGCTGTTGGTGATCGCAAACGGAGGCTGCGCGCCCAGGCGATTCATGAACTGGTTATACTGGCTCGGGTTGTAATACCAGCCATAACCGGCGCGAATCAGGGTCTTGCCGCGGGTCCAGGGTTTCCACGCGAGGGCCAGACGCGGCGCGAAATTGTTTTTATCCGAACGGATCAGCGACGCCGGAAACATCGCGCCAGTAAGCGGTCCGGGTTGCCCGGGAAGCACCGGAGCGACCGCCGCAAAATTCGGCGCGATATCCAGATTGGCAGCATGCCCGTATTTTTCATGCCACGGCTCGAAGTACTCCCACCGAAGTCCGAGATTCAAACTCAGCCCCGTGCGTAGGCGATAGTCGTCCACTACGAAGGCATTGAACGCGTTGCTGCGATAGTACATCGCCGAATCGCCGTAGCGGACGGAACTGGTCTCGGGCAAGCCCAGCAGAAAGTCTGCGAAATCGTAGCCCGTTCCTGAAACCGGCAGGCCGCTCGAACTGTACAAGGCCGTCGACAATCCTGAAAAGCTGAACGATCCGCGCCCGTTCTGATCGGTTACGGTGTTGTTCAGATAGTGCGTCACTCCGCCGCCGAAATTCCAGTTGTGCTTGCCTTTGTGAATTTGCAGGTTGTCGTTGATTCCGAAATTCTCCACCGCGGTGTGCGACGCCGTCGTATCGCTGAGACTGGAAAAGTTGGTGAAACTCAACGTGGGCGGCCCGTAGTTCAACGGATTGGGCGATGTCCCCAGGATCCCCAATGCTGCGGCGACGTTGGTTCCGTCGGCGAAGAATGGAACTCCCGTGCTGGTGTTGCGATTGAAATTCACCGTGACGTTGTTGAAATTTCGCGTCCCCAGCCGGTGCCTCCAGTTGATGTTTGTATTGATTCCCTGCCCGTCCACCGAATCACAGCAGCCGTAATCCTGATGTGTCTGGTTAGAACGCTTCTGCCAGTTGAACGTGAACGCAAGCGTGTCCTTCTGCGTCAGGTTGGTATTGAGTCGCGTGTTCAGGCTCTGCGTGTTCACGGGATTCGACACGATCAGCCGGTAGTTCTGCGTGAGCAATCCGGGCTGGTTGGGAAGCGGCAGGTATTGCAGCAGACCGCTCGCGATTTTGGCGTTGGCCGCAAGATCGTTCAGCGGGATTACGTTGTTCGGATACGGGACGTTCGAGCCATGCGGATAGATCACCGTGTTCGGCAGCAGGGCTGAGAAATCGCCGCCGCGTTCGGCCGCCGTCGGCAGTGACAAGGCCTGGTCGACTCCATTGCGAGAAATATTTCCCTGATAGTTGATGAACCAGAAAACCTTGGACCAGTCGAACAGCTTGGGAACGAATAGCGGACCTCCGGCCGAGAATCCGAAACGATTCTGCGCGTAGGCGGCCTTCGGCTCCTCGATTCCGTTCACCGCAAACGGCCGCGCATTCAACGCCGAATTTCCGAATTGATAGTACAAAGAACCGGTGATGCGGTTGTTGGCGCCGCGCGCACGATTCCCGATAAACGCGGGATTTCCGTTGCGATCGCGAGGCCCTCCTCGGCCTGGACCTCGTCCACCAGGGCCGCCACCACCTCCACGCCCGCCGAAACCTCCGCCCCCACCACCCGGGAATCCGCCGCCACCGCGTCCCCCGCCAAATCCTCCGGGGCCCTGCGCGCCGGGACCACCTGGGCCCCCCGGCCCCCCGGGCCCACCGGGGCCGAACTGGCCGAGACGCATGTCGTCGGGCCGCATATCCGCCGCCGTGGTTTGCAGGCCGGGGCTCACACTGCCATTCACCAGTAGCGATTCATTGGAGGCCTCCGCGCCTACTTGTGGCATCGTTGGAGGCTCGGCATTCGCGGCGCTCATGGGCTGCGTGTCGGCGCCGGTATCCTCAGCCGGCTGCTGGCCGCGCGCCTGCCTGGTCCGATCGCGAAGCTGAAGAGTGAAGTCGATTTTGGAAGGAATCTGTACTTCTTTGCGCGCATGATCGAAGCCGAACAGATCGACTTCAACGATCCATGCGCCCGGCGTCATGCCATCGAAGTGGAACGCGCCGGAATCATCCGTGACTGTCAGAAGAATGCGATCGCCCTGGGTCGCTTTCACGGCCGCGCCCGGGATGGATTGGCCTTCGGACTTGACCTGACCGTTTTGTCCGTACGCCAAAACGGCGAGCACGCCGACGCTTAGAAGATTTCTCGAGATAGAAATAACCAACCTCCCGCGCCAGCGTGCCTCGTAAATCGAAAACTTACTGCTTGGTCAAAGTGATATCGCGCGGGCCTCGCCCGTTATCGCCGGTACCCTTCATCGTGCTGCCCGAAACCGTCAGCGCGTACTTGGTCGTGAACTTCCCTTTGTCGCCCATGTCGCGAGTGACTTCGAACGAGACGTTGTCGCCATCCACTTTTCCGTTCGAAATATCGACCGCGCCACCGCGGCCGCCTTCCACCGAACCGGTCAGGCTCGACCCGCTCTGCTTCAGCGTGAACGTCTGCGGTCCACCTTTGCCGGTCGCCTCGCTCATCCACTTGCCGGAAACGTCGGCGCCCAAAGCCACCATGCTCACCAGCGCGAACATCGCAAACAACAAAACTAAACGATTCTTCATGTTATGTCCTCTCCTTGATTGTGCGATTAGTAATCGCTCGTATTAATGATGGATCGGGACCGGCCTAAGGTTACAGGCGGACGCGCTAATGTCACCGCTAAGTGCATGTAATATCAACATGGACGCGGCGGCTCGGAAAAGGATGACGCGGCCAGTGCATTTACGTGTTGGTTCAACATGGTAGTTTGGTACATTCCCCGCGGGTCGATCGAAAATGAAATCCAATCTGGACACGTTGCGCTCTGAAATTCAGGATCACCTGGAATCGCGCGGCATTTCTGTTTTTCATGGGATTCCGCGCGGTGGCGAGGAAGCTCCCGCCGTCTACTGGGACACCGCCCGGCATCCCGGCTACCAAAATTTCCTTGCGGCTGCCGAAGCCGCGGGCGTGCGCATGGTGACACTGTACGCCAACGAGTTTTCAGAAGAAATCGTCGATGACGCGCTGGGGCGATTGGAAAACTCCAGCCTGTCGCGGGAAGAACGCCGCGCTATCGAGCAGCGCCTCCGCGAGATGCGCGCCTACACCGGCTTCACCTGCCAAATCCAGATCTCCTTCGACATCGCGCCCCGGGTTTTCATTTTCGACCTGGTGACCGAGTGGTACGAGGATCTGAGCGAGATGCTCGACCGGATCGACGACGCCTACGAAAACGTGGATGACGACGAACCGCTCGGTGGTGGTTATTTTTCGAAGAATTAAATGAACTGGATCACTACGCCGGCCGATCCAAGCGTTGTCAACGCGCTGGCATCGGCATTGAAAATCCACGCTCCTGCCGCACGCGTCCTCTGCGCACGCGGATTTCAAGACGCCGAAGACGCCCGCCGATTCCTGAATCCTACTCTGGCCGACTTGCACGATCCCTACCTGCTCGCCGGCATGACCGAGGCCGTCGCCCGCCTTCGTCACGCGATCGAGCATCAAGAGCCAATCCTGCTTTACGGCGATTACGATGTGGATGGCACCAGTGCCGTGGTCATTCTGAAGAAAGGCCTGGATCTGCTCGGTGGAATCACTTCGTTTCACGTCCCCCACCGCCTTCGCGACGGATATGGGATGAAGAGCGAGGTAGTCGAAGAAGCAGCCGCGCGCGGCGTCAAGCTGATCGTCAGTGTCGATACCGGGATCCGCGCCAACGATGTCGTGCGGCATGCCGCCGCGTTCGGTATCGACGTGATTGTCACCGATCATCATCTACCCGAAGCCGAACTCCCGCCCGCCGTGGCGGTGCTGAATCCCAATCGTTTGGACTGCGCGTATCCCGAGAAAAATCTGTGCGGCGCCGGTGTCGCGCTCAAACTGATGGACGCTGTGATCGCGGCTTCGGGTTGGGACCGCGCGCGGCGCGAGCGCCTGGTCTCGTCGCTGCTGAAACTGGTCGCCATCGCGACCGTGGCCGACGTGGTCCCGCTGACCGGAGAAAATCGCGCGATCGTGAAGCTGGGGCTCGCCGGATTGCGCCAGGTGAACAACGTTGGCCTGCGCGCTTTGCTCGACGTTTCCGGGCTGGCCGAAGGTGCCACGCCGAGCGCTGGTCAAATCGCGTTTCGCGTCGCGCCGCGCATCAACGCCGCCGGCCGCATGGCCAGCGCCAGCGACGTCATCGAAATGTTCCTCACCGAGGACCAGGCTCGCGCCACCGCGCTCGCCGCGCAGCTTCACGATCTGAACCAGGACCGCCAGCAGACCGAGCAGGAAATCGCTCGCGCCATCTTCGAGCAATGCCTGGAACAGCCGGTCACCGATCACGACGCCGCGCTGGTATTCGCGGGCGAGGGCTGGCATCGCGGCGTGGTGGGGATCGTGGCCAGCCGCGTGGTCGAAAAATATCATCGCCCGGCTTTTGTGCTGGGGATCGAAAACGGAATCGCCCAGGGATCGGGACGCAGTATTCGCGCGTTTCATCTGCTCGACGCGCTCGAAGCCATGCCCGAGCTGTTCACCAAATTCGGAGGCCATCGTCAGGCCGCGGGCGTTACTTTCGCTTCCTCGCGCCTGGACGAATTTCGCGAACGCTTCCGCGCTCACGCTGCAACGCTATTAACTGCGGCGGATTTCGTGCCCGCGCTCGAAATCGAATCGGAAATTGATTTTCGCGAGATCGATGACGAATCCGTCGCCGAGATTCTCAACCTGGCTCCATTCGGCTTCGGCAATCCTTCTCCGGTATTTGCGGTCCGCGAAGTCGAGGTCGCCGCACCGCCGGATATTCGCAACGAACGGCACGTGTTCGTCCGTTTGAAATCCCAAGGCCGGATCCATCGCGCCAAAGCCTGGAACTTCGCCGATCGCGCCGGCGAGCTTCTGCCCGGCTCTCGCATCGATGCCGCATTCTGTTTCGAAGACGACGCTTATTCCGCGAGCCGAGGCTACGCGCCGTGGCAGATCATTCTAAAAGATATTCGCGAGTCAGCCGTAGCCGCGCGCAAATGATGCATGTGGACTCATGGCACCGCGAGCATCGCTCCCCAAACGATCCGATAAGCCTCCAGGAACCCGTCCACGTCGCGCCCCGCGCGCACGAAGACATGTGTATTGACCACGAGCGACCATCGATCCAGGCTCAGACCGCCGCCCAGATAGTGTGTGTCCGGTCGAAGCACCAGGTGAATTTCACCGGTGCGCGTCAGCACCGTGAGGTTCCTCGCATCGCCCCGCACCACGCGTCCGCCGAATGCGAAATCACCGCGGGGAGCAAATGCTTCCGTGGGACTCGGACTCATGCGCAACGGAGGCCGCACTCCCGGCACGTATAACTGCGCATGCGCTGACACGACGTGCACCGTGCGGGCATAACAAGCCGTCGATCCGAGTTTGCGATCGGCCACAACTTCCAGCGGGTCGCCCGGCTCCAGACCCCGTACAGCGATGGTCTGGTGCTCGCGCTCGAAATAGGTGCGCCCATCGAACTGACAGGAGCACACGCCCTCGGAATTGATGACCTGAATTTCGCCGGCTCGAATCGATCCGCTCCAGGAAACCAATTTGCCGCGTACCACGCCGGGCGTCATCGTAGTTTGCGCGTGTGACGCTACGCTCATCAGGAAAAGTGCGGGCGTCCACCAGCGCATAGCCGCTCACATTATACAATCGAGAGTTGAGCCCCATTCTCGAACAGGCGCGCTGCTGGTTTCTCCACTCCGGGATTCAGGAACCAAGTGGCGGCGTCGCACGATATTACCGTTCCGATCGGTGTCAGAACGCTCCCGTTTCGACCGAGATCACCGGCTACGCGGCCAGCACGCTCGCCTATCTCGGCGCGATCGACGAGGCCACTCGCGCTGCGTCCTATTTGACCAACGATGCGTGGGACGCTTCGGCGCACGCGTTTCCCTTTGAGCCCGGCTCGCCGCATTCGTATTTTTTCGACACCGGGATCATTGCGCGGGGACTTCTTGCAGCCCATCGCGCCACTGGCGATCGGCGATTCCTCGAGCGCGCCAACGAGGCTTCACTGTCGCTCGCCTTCGATTTTATGGGCGACGGCGTCTTTCATCCCATCATCACCCTTCCTGAAAAACAGCCCGTTCCTTATGAGCCGCGCTGGTCGCGATCTCCTGGATGCTACCAGTTGAAATCCGCATTGGCCTGGCTGGCAGCCGGCGGCGATCCTGGAGCCCGAGTCTTCGAATCGATGCTGAACTGGACGCTTGCAAATCACGAGTCGTTTCTCGACGGCGGCGACCGCGATGGAATTATGGATCGTCTGCATGCGTACTGCTATTTTCTGGAAGCATTGCTGTACGCAGCCGACCGCGACGATGTCCGTGACGCTTTGCGCCGCGGTGTTAATCGCGTGGCCACTCTCCTCCGCGAAATTTCACCGCGATTCGAACGCAGCGATGTGAGCGCGCAATTGCTTCGCGTCCGATTGATCGCGCATTACATGGAAATCATGGATCTGGATCAGCGCGCTGCGCGCGAGGAGGCGGACCGCGCGGCAGCATATCAATGCAGTTCGAACGATCCCCGTCTGCGCGGCGGCTTCTGGTTCGGAAAAAAAGGCGGCGAAATGCTTCCTTTCATGAACCCGGTTTCGACGGCGTTCTGCATGCAGGCGCTCTCCCTGTGGAGCGATTATCAATCCGGCACGTGGCGCTTCGAGCTGCCTGAGCTGATTTGAAACCCGCGGTCAAGGTATTATTCGCTTCCGGATCGGAAGCCGTTATCGCGCTCGCCCTCGAGCGACTCAAACCCATCTTTCCTGATTTGCCGCTGATTGTCGTTTCGGAATTTCCGCCTTCCGAAGGTGAATGGATCCCGTATCACGTCAAGCGATCCTGGCTCGAAAATCGCGCGTTGATCCGCTGGAAACTTCGCGACCGCAAAATCCGAATCTGCGCCGTGATCCTGGAGCCTCGTGTCCCGTACTGGCCGATTCGGCTGGTCGGATTCAGCCTTGCGCCGCTCTATTTTCTCGCCTTCAACGAAACCGGTGAGCATTTCATGCTGCGCCCCCGCAGCTTGCCATCCATGTTCGGTCACCTGGCATGGAGAACGAAGAACTTCCTGCGATGGCAGCTCAATCCCGGCGGCTGGATCTACACGCAATTCTGGCGCATCGCGCATCCGCGCGAATTTCGCAGGCCCATCTGGTATCGCCTCGCGCTGTTACGAGGTCGATTGCCGGCGCGCGGGAATAAGGCGCCTTTAGCAACGCCTCCACCGCCCAAGCCCGAAGGAATCTCCGTCGTGATTCCTTCGCGCAACGGACGCGAACTGCTCGATCGCTGCCTTCCTCGCATCTACGACGCCGGCGAAATCATCGTCATCGACAATGGATCGAACGACGGCACCACTGAATTTCTTCAGGCCGATTTTCCCTCCGTCATCGTCGAGCAGCACCCCGAGCCTCTCTCGTTTTCGAGCGCGGTCAATCGTGGGATCGTTCGAGCGCGCTACTCGCATGTCTGCGTCTTGAACAACGATATGCTGGTCGAGCCTGGATTTCTCGCGGCGCTCCGACGATCCTTCGACCAGGTTCCGGACTTGTTCGCCTCCACCGCGCAGATATTCTTTCCATCGGGACAACGCCGCGAAGAAACCGGCAAGACAGCGATGCCCATACCGCGCCCGCTGACCGATTTTCCGGTGCGTTGCGAAGAGCCGCTCGAAGGCGAGGACCTCACTTACGTCCTCTATGGAAGCGGCGGCTGTACTCTCTACGACGCTTCGAAACTCGCGCAACTCGGCGGATTCGACGAGGCTTACACACCCGCATACGTCGAGGATCTCGATCTCGGCTTGCGCGCGTGGCAACGCGGCTGGCCTAGCGTGTATTGCGCTGGCGCTCGCGTGCTGCATCTGCATCGCGCCACTACTTCACGCTACTTCACTTCGCAGGAACTCGACCGCGCCCTGGAGTTCAACTACATCCGCTTCCTCGCCCGCGCCGTCGAAGATCGCGAAACTTTTCGCCGCCTGTGGCGCGAAAACATCGTTCGTCTGAACCTGCTGAAGAAGGTCGACGCGCTCGCGTTTGCCGCTCGCCAAAAGACTGCCGCACACGACGACGGTCCTATCGGATTTCTCGAATTGGTCCGAGGAGACATCTCCGTCTCTCCCGGCCGGTCACGTTCGGGGAAACCGATTATCCTGATCGCCAGCCCGTACTTGCCGTTTCCGCTCGCCCACGGTGCCGCGGTCCGGATTTATAACCTGATGCGTCGCGCGGCTCGCGATTTCGATCTGGTGCTGGTCGCCTTCGTCGAAGAACAATGTCCGGTCCCGGCAGAACTGCGCGACATCTGCGTCGAAGTCGTCATCGTCCGCCGTCCCGGCACTCACGCCATCCCTTCCTCGCCGCGTCCCGACACGGTCGAGGAGTTCGATGCGCCGTCCTTCCACGCCGTGCTGCGCCAGACCGTCCAGAAATGGCGGCCGCAGATCGCGCAGCTTGAATTTACGCAGATGGCTCAATACGCGCCCGATTGCGCGCCTGCGAAAACCATTCTGGTCGAGCACGACATCACCTACGATCTGTACGCGCAAATGCTCGCGCAGAATGAGGATTGGGAGACGCGCCGCCAATACGAGCGCTGGCTGACCTTCGAACGCGAGGCTTGGAGCCGCGTGGATCGCGTGGTGGTCATGTCGGAAAAAGATCAGCGTGCCGTCGCCAGCTCCGTGGTCATCCCCAACGGAGTCGATCTCGAACGCTTCCAGCCCTCGCCCGATCCGCCCGAGCCTCGGCGGCTGCTTTTCATCGGATCGTTCGCGCATCGGCCCAACGTCCTCGCCGTCGAGTTTTTCCTTCGCGATGTTTTTCCACGCCTTACGGACGTAACGATGCACGTTATCGCCGGCATGCGGCACGAGCGATTCTGGGATCTGCAACATCCCGGAGTCGAGATCGAAGGCTTCGTCTCCGACGTGCGGCCGGCCTATCGCCGTGCAACCGTCGTGATCGCGCCGCTGGTCGCGTCAGCGGGGACCAATATCAAGATCATGGAGGCGATGGCGATGGGCAAGGCCATCGTTTCGACATCCGCCGGTATCCACGGCCTCGAAGTCGAACGCGATGTCATCGTGGCACATTCTCCCGAAGAAATGGCCGCCGACATCGCGCGTCTATTGGATAGTCCCGCCGATCGCGTCGCGCTGGAACACCAGGCCCGCGCCACCGCCGAGCGATTGTACGATTGGGATTCGATTGCAGCCCAACAAGCCGATCTCTACCGAAGGATTCGATCATGAACGATGCCGATGTTCGTGTGCAGATTTATCAGAATTTCATAAGGACGGGCCGAGCGCCATCGGCCACCGCGCTCGCCGAAGCGATGGGCGTCGCGGTGGATGAGATACGCACGTCGCTGGAGCGGCTCGCCTCCACCCGCACCCTCGCGCTCCAGCCTGAAAGCCGTGAAATCCTGTTCGCCGCACCGCTCTCGGCGGTGCCCACCCCTTACGTCGTCCACGCGCGCTCGCAATCGTTCTTTGCTCCCTGTGCATGGGATGCGCTTGGAGTGATCGGAATGCTTAAAGCCGACGGTTCCATCGAAACGTCGTGCCCGTGCTGCGGCGAGGGCATGTCGGTGGAAGTACGCGATGGCGCGCCAGTCACGCACACTGGCCTGGTCCATTTCGCCCTTCCCGCTCGCCGGTGGTGGGACAACATCGTGTTCACCTGACGGACCATACTGCTCTTCCGTGATGAAGAACACATCGATCGCTGGCGCTCGCAGTGGAGCCAGCCGCGCGGCGCGACCCTAACCATCGAAAACGTCTGGCGCCTCGCCCAGAGATGGTACGGCAACAAAATGGACCCCGACTGGCGCCGCTTCACTGTGGACGAAGCCCAAGCCGTCCTCACCGGTCTAAGTTTGACCGGACCCTTCTGGAGCCTTCGATAGCTGGGTATGGTCGCTGTCCCGTGTCGGCCGTAAGACTTATCCTCTACGCCCGAAAATCGCGTAATCCAGCCCGCCGAAGAACGATTCCCTGACCGCCGCCGGCAATTCCGCTAGCGACGGCATGGTCTCTACCGCGGGTGCCAGGCGTACCACTTCGATGTTGACGAACCCCGCTTCTTCCATATAAAACCGCAGCAGCGGCGGCGGCACTGGACGCGTATGCGTCGGATCCAAATAAAAATGCGTCGCGAAAATCGCCAGGCATTCCGGATTCGGAGTTTCAATCGCCAGCAGCGCTCCGCGCGTCATTTTCTTAGCCAGCAAGTTGATCAAATCCGGGAGCCGCTCGGGCGGAAGATGTTCCACCACCTGCGAACAATACACGCCGCCCAACGACTGATCCGCCAGGCTATCCAGATGTTCGAACAGTTCCGCACGATCCGCCTTTAGGCCCTTGGACCGGCAGATCGCGACGCATTCGTCGCTTTGATCGATCCCGCGTGCCGCTATGCCTGCCTCCTGCGCGACTTCCAGAAATTCCCCGCGTCCGCAGCCGACGTCCAACAGGTCGGCTGCGCCCGCGAATTTACCGGCGTACATTTTCTGATGTTCTCGAATTCGCTCTTCCGAACCGCGGAAAACATCGGCGAAACGGAACCAGTCGATGTTGACCTGCGGGCCTGGCGAGCCTTGCATCGGCGCAGCGGTCGGCGCGATCGACGCTTTCTGCCGGATCAGCTTCAACTCGTGATGGATCAGCTTTTCGTACTCGCCGCGAATCGTTTCCAGATCGCGCCATAAGCGTTTCTGGACATCCAGCGTGTTCTGCTCCAGCGCAGTGTTGAACTGCGTATGCTGCTGTTTGGCCAGTTCGCGAAAGCTCGCTTCCAGCAGCGTCACGCGATGCTGAAAAGCGCCCTGCAATTCGCTAATCGTGCGCAGCATGTGGATCTCGCTTGCGTCGCGCCGATCCTCGAACCCCACCCGCCATTGCGCCCAGTGCAGCCGGATGTCTTTCAGCTCTTGCGCTTCGCTGTACAGTCCGGCCATTTCGCGGAACACGTCGTCGCGCAGTTTCTCATAAGCCTTCACCATGTCGTCGCGAAGCTGCTGATGATGCGCCGCCAGAGCGGCCAGCGCCCGACCCGTGTCCGCCAAGGCTTCCATCGACGCATGCACGCAAGCGATGGAGGCGCGGTTGAACTCGATCTGCTCGCGAACGTGCCAGTCGAGGGCGCGCGCGATGTTGCGCTTGAAGAACTGCACCATCGAGTTCTTCAATCCCGGCGGCCGCGGATTCACCGTGCCGATCGCCGCGACTTTCGCCTCCGCTGCGTCGCGCGCGTGAACCATGGGCGTCAGATCCGGAGCATGAACGCCGGACAATCCGAGCGACCCTTCCGGATGCCGCGCTTTTACGCGCTCGCGCACTTCGCGAATCGCTGCCGTCAATTCTTCATCGAGCACGTTTGCGGCTCCAGTTGGCTGTAATCTTGGTCGAAATGCCGCCGCGCGGCGCGAAATCCCCGGTCAGCGTCGCGGAAACCGGCCGCGCCGCTTTGACCACGTCAGCCAGCATCCGGTTCACTACGTTCTCCTGAAAAATCCCCAGATTGCGATACGCGAGCGTATACATCTTGAGCGATTTCAATTCCAGGCACAGCTTGTCTGGAACATAGCGCAGAATCAGCGTGCCGTGATCGGGCAGCGCGGTCTTGGGGCACACCGAAGTGAATTCCGGCATCGCGATCTCGATCTCGTATCCGGTGCGGTACTGATTCGGCCAGGTCTCGATCTTCGGGAGTTTGGCGTGGACGCCCGCCACTGCGTGTTCGTCGCTATATTGCCGCTTCATTTGGATTCCAATTCGCGATCCAGCAGGTCCAGGAACAGCCCGACATCGGTGACCACGCCCACCGCTTGGCCCGTGCCCCGATCGCTCACCTTGGTGGCGACCGCCGGGTTGATGTCCACACACACGATCTTCACCCAGCTCGGCAGCATATTTCCGGTTGCGATCGAATGCAGCATCGACCCCAAACACAGCACCAGACCCGCGCCTTTCAACTGTTCCGCGTAGGCGTCTTGCGCGCGATTCATGTCCGTGATGGTGTCCGGCAGCGGCCCGTCGTCGCGCAGACTTCCTGCCAGAACGAAGGGTACGCCGGCCTTCACCGTTTCGTACATGATGCCGCTCTTCAAGCACGCGCTCTCTACAGCCTGCGCGATCCCGCCCGCCCAATAGATCGCATTGATCGCGCGCATGTGGTTGCGATGGCCGTGCTCCTCCTGACGACCGTCGCTTTGCCGGACGCCCAGCGAGGTTCCCAACAACGACGCTTCGATATCGTGGACACCCAGGGCGTTTCCAGCCAGCAGCGCCTGCACCCATCCGCGTCGAATCAACGCCGAAAGCGGCCGCGCGCCTCCGGTATGAACCACCACCGGTCCGGCAACCACGATGATTTTCTGCCCGTTCTCGCGCGCTTGCCTCATCAGCGCGGCAGTCTGCCGCACAGCGGTTTCCACTTGCCGCTCCGAGGAAATGTCGGTGTTCATGAACGCGAAGGCCAGACGATCGCGTTCTTTCGATTCGGGCACTACGCGGATTCCGCGCATCCCTACCACCACCGGATCGCCCTTGCGCAGATCGCGCAGCCGCCGGCAAACCGCGTGGCCGTCGATGACGACGATCATCGCATCCATGCGCTGGTTCTCCACTTCGATCCACTTGCCTTCCCGCCGGATCAGCGTGCGATGGTTGGTGGTCGAATAAAAATCCTCCGGCGCGCAGCAATCGCGTTCGACCGCTGCAAGCTGCGCGTCCCCCGAATCCAACGGAGAACAGCCCAGCCGCAACAAGTTCGCCAGCAACTGCTGCATGTCCGACGGTTCCGGAGTTTCCACCTTCAGGCGAAGATAGGACGGCTCGGCGTTGGTTTTGCCGATACGAAATTGTTCCACTTCAAACCGGCCCCGATGCTCCACCACCGCGTCGAAAATCTGCTCCATGAGGTGCGAATCGATCAAGTGGCCTTCGGCTTCAACAACTTCCTGCTGCATTAGATTTCCAGGATAGCGCGTGAGAAATATAGCGCGTTCGGCTCACTATCTAACGTGAGGATTCTATTGCTCGCAATCCCCCTCGTCTGGGGGTTATCGGCCCAAAGCCGGGCCGAATATGTCGGCGGCACGGCTACAAGGCTGGAAAGCGGCGCGTCCGGGGCCATCAACATTTCCGACCAGAATTACTTCGCTTTCTATGCGAAAAAGACTCAGCTTCGGGTGGCTTACGACAAAATCGATCTGCTCGAATACGGTCAGAAGGTGGATCGCCGGTTGCTCATGGCGGTGGTCATTTCGCCCATGTTCCTGCTGAGCAAGAACCGCAAGCACTTCCTAAGTGTTGGATACATCGACGAGGACGGCCACCATCAGGCGCTGGTGTTCCGGGTCGACAAAAACGGGATTCGGTCCGCGCTAGTCAGTCTCGAGGCTCGAACCGGTTTGAGAATCCAGTATCAGGACGAAGAAGCCAGAAAGGCAGGGAAAGGGTGATCGTTTTTCTATTGCTGCTCGGCTTTCAGTCGCCACAAGACAACCTGTCCGGCCAACTTCTCACCATCAAGCGCGTGTACGTGGACCGGCTCACCGGGGGCGAAACCGCCGCCCAGATGCACGACCTGATCATCAGCAGCCTCCAAAGCGCCAAGCTCTTCGTCTTGACTGAGAATCAGGAACGCGCCGACGTGATCCTGCGAGGAGCCGCCGAAGACCTGATTTTCACCGACGCTTTTTCCTCCTCGGATGGCGTCAACATGCGCGCCGGCGCCTCTGGAAGTTCGGCGAACAGTTCCGGATCGCGCTTCAACGGCGCGGGAGGCAGCGTCTCGGACCGCACCAGTCGCGCTCTAAGCCTCGGCATCGGTGAGAACGAATCGCAAAGCAGTAAAGAACGGAGACACGAAGCCCTGGCAACGGTCCGGCTGGTCAATAAAGAGGGGGACGTGATCTGGTCGACCACGCAGGAAAGCAACGGCGCGAAATTTCGCGGTGCCAGCGCGGATGTCGCGGATAAAATCATGAAACAACTGGTCGCAGATTACGAGAGGCTCAAGAAACCGCGCTAGGAGGAGCCAGCTTCAGATTGCAGCCATCGGCTTTAGCTGGCGTCAAGACACGTCAACATCGACCGCTTCCTTCGGTCGCGGCTCAGTGTCGGCCCTTATCATCATAGCCACGCAATGAGCCGCGACCATAGGGAGCCGTGGATGCTGAGTCTTCCCGCAGTCTCCTTGAGCTTGCCGAGCCGCCTAAACGACTACCTGAGGTGCCCGCTGGCTTTGGTTTCGCCGATGCAGCGCGCCCATGATTCCACCGGCGATTTCTCTCAACGGAAGGACCACGTCCACCGCACCCAGCCGCGCGGCTTCGGCGGGCATGCCGTAAACTACACAACTCTCCTCGTCCTGTGCGATGGTGGAGCCGCCTGCTGTGCGGATCGCCAGCAACCCTTCCGCGCCGTCCGCGCCCATACCGGTCAGCAGGACTCCAATCGACTGCCGGCCCACAACCCGGGCTGCGGATTGAAACATCACATCGATCGACGGACGATGATAATTCACGGGCGGGTCGTCTTTGAGCAGGACGCACGGCACCCCCTGCACCTGCGCGACCTGCATGTGCCTGCCTCCGGGCGCGATCAGAACGCGTCCCCGCCGCAATTCGTCGGTATGTTTGGCTTCGGCAACTTCCATCCGGCACACGCGGTTGAGCCGCTCCGCGAGCGCGCCTGAAAAAACCGGCGGGATATGTTGCACCACCAGAACGGGAGGCGAATCCGCCGGCATTCGTGTCAACACCTGGCTGATCGCGTCCACGCCGCCCGTGGATGCGCCGATGACGATCACGGATCGATCGCCCGCCGGCACCGGTTCGTGCGGAGGCGCGATCACTGGACCGTTCGACGCCATGGGACGTGGCAGGCGCGCACTGGCCGCAACTCGAACCGTCGCGGCTAAGGCGCGACTGAGATCTTCCACCGAATAGGGACCGCCCGGCTTGGCGAGCACCTCGAGTGCGCCCCAGCGCAACGCCTCGAGCGCCACGGCGCAGCCCGCCGGCGCGATGGAGCTGATCACGATCACCGGCAAAGGATGGTAGCGCATCAGCCGCTTCAGAAAACTGAGCCCGTCCATGCGCGGCATTTCCAGGTCGAGTGTCAGAACGTCGGGCTTTAAACTTAGGATCTTGTCGCGAGCAACATAAGGATCCGGCGCTGTACCCACCACCTCGATGTCCGGTTCCGCGCTCAAAACATCCGACAGGACCCGGCGCACGATGGCCGAATCGTCGATGATCAGAACGCGGATACGGCGGGTGCTCATGCAGCCGGACTCATGTTGAGACGGAGCGTGAGCCAGCCGCGCTCCAACTCCAGCGACTCTTCGAACGAGGACGGCGGCTGGTCCGGAAACTTTTCACGCAACACCTCGGGAGTGAGGAGCCGGAATCCGCGATCGGTCAGCATCACGCTCAGCAGCGAGCCGCAGATGACGTTAGCCAGCTCGCAAATCACGTCATTGACGCGATATTCCGGGACCGTTGCGCCGTCGCTCGCAAGAAAACTCGAAGCGATCCACTGCGCCCCTTCCGAGGAAACACGCACATCCAACGCGCCATTGGATTGACTTCCCGCCAGAAACGGGATGCGGACCAGCAGCGTGTCCGTGGTGTTCGCAACGAAGGAGCCTTTCAGGCGGCGCGTCACCGGAGTGAAAAACATGGTGCCCAGCGCTTCCGCCGCGGTATTGACCAGCAAATCCGGAATCGATTGCGTTATTCCCGTGATCCCCGTCATGCGCGCCTCCCTAGAACCCGATCCAGTTCCATGCGCATTCGTTCGGGCGAGAAGGGCTTCGCGATATACCCGCGTGCGCCGATCTCCATGAGCCGCTTCACGCGGACCTCGCTCGAATCCCCCGAAACAACCACCACCGGAACCATCCGGAGCCGATGATCCTGCTCCAGTTGGCGCACCAGTTCTTCCCCGTTCATGCGCGGCATATTGATATCGGTAAGGACCACGTCCACGCTGCGGTGATGCAGAATCTCCAGCGCGTCCAGACCATTGGCCGCCTCCACAAATTCACTGACCGCGAATCCTGAGAGATTGAGGATTCGCCGGATAAAACTGCGCATGGCCGGTGAATCATCGACCACCAGAACACGGTAAGCCACGGTACTCTCCTTTCTCATCCGCTCCGTTAACATCCGGTGCGGAGTGTTGCTGCTGTTTGAGCCATATCTGGCCGGTGGCGATGTGTAGTCCCACCGACCGCATGAGGGTGCCACCCACCGATTCGTTTTCGATCATGACGCCCGCCCTCCACAAGAGATTTCGGGCGGCCACGTGATTCCGGTTGCCGATGTTGAAGAGGCCCTCCTGGTCGAGAATCCGGCTGCCGCCCGCCAGGTGCGCGACCAACCGCTTTCGCTCCGCCCCTAGCTTTTGCATTTCTCGAAGCAGCAAGGGAATTCCCGTGTCGGCAAACATCGCTGGATTTTGTTCGGCCTTGCGAGGGTCGATCTTCGAGCTGGGCAGCATGAAGTGGAGCAGCCCGCCGGCTCGCGCTGCCGCATCGTACAGCAGCAGCCCGATGCACGAACCGAGCGCATAAGTGGTCAGCATGGCGCCCGCATCATTCGAAACACGATAATCGGCGACACCTACAATGAGGTTCTTTTTCATCGGCCCTTCATGCTTTCTTCCTGTAAATGGCTGGCTGGACCAGTTGAAGACTTTGTTCCACGCCGGAAAGACTTTCGGCGTGCCCGGGGAAAAGATAACCACCCGGCTCCAGTTGCTGGAGCAGCCGGCCAACCAGCCTTTGCCGCGCCGCCTGATCGAAGTAGATCATCACGTTGCGGCAAAAAATAACGTTGAACACGCCGACGTTCGAGAACGGTTCGTTCAAATTGAGATAGCCGAACCGGATCAGCTCATGGACTTCAGGTTTAAAACGGTACCATCCCTGCCATTTGCCTTCGCCGCGTAACAGAAATCGTTTTTGCCAGGTTCCCGAGAGTTCCGCGAAGTGATCCGCCGGATAGACTCCGCGCTGCGCCGCAGCCAGCGCCCGCGTGGAGATGTCCGTGGCCAGGATTTCGATGTTCGGACGAATCGCACCCGCGGCTTCTAGCAGGCAGCAGGCGAGCGAATGCGGTTCTTCGCCCGTCGCGCATCCGGCGCTCCACACGCGGATCTTCGGGCGGCGATTCAGACCTGGCAGGACCTGCTTGGCAAGATACTCGAAATGTTCCGGCTCGCGGAAGAAGCTGGTGAAATTCGTGGTGAGAGCGTCCACCATGGCCGAGAGCTCCTGCCCGCTGACGTCCGAGACGACATGCTGGTAATACTCGTCGAATGAGCGGACACCTTTCCGGCGCAACAGATCCGCCAGGCGCGCAACCACCAGGTGTTTTTTGGCGGGCCCAAGCTGGATGCCGAAGCGCTGATACATCAGATCGCAGATGCGCCGGTACACATCGGACGGCAGCGAAAGCGACGACGCCCGCGCTACGTCTTGCAGTGCTTCAGGCATTGTGAAGCGCGGGCTCCTTTGCATCGGCCTGGAACACGCCGGCCGGGTCCAGGATCAGCCCGACCCGCCCATCGCCCAGAATCGCCCCTCCGGCAACTCCTGGAATGTTGCCGAACACTTCACCAAGGCTTTTGATCACCACTTCCTGACGGCCGATCAGCTCGTCCACCACCAGGCAGAATTGCCGGTTCTCGGTCTCGGTGACGATGAGCAGGCTATCGTGCAACTCCCGATGCGTAGCCTCGACTCCGAAGCGTTCGCTCAAGCGGACCACGGGCAGCACGCGGTCGCGAAGACGCACCATTTCGCGCGAACCCTCGGCGGAATGGACCGTATCGCTCGGCGGGCGGAACATTTCCTTCACTGCGACGATGGGTACAACATAGCGTCCGGACCCCACCCCGACAATGAGCCCGTCGATAATCGCCAGCGTCAGCGGCAGCTTGAGCAGAAACGTGGTTCCCTGTCCCAGGACCGAGCGGATCTCGATGCGGCCGCGAAGTCTCTCGATGTGGCGCTTCACCACGTCCATGCCCACGCCGCGGCCCGATACATCGGTCACCTGGCTGGCGGTGGAAAAACCGGGGACGAAGATCAAGTTGTAGATATCTTCTTCGGAATATTCCGCATCTTCGCTGATCAACGCTCGATCGATGGCGCGCGCGCGGATCTTCTTTGTGTCAAGCCCCCGTCCGTCGTCGAATACTTCGACCACGATCATCCCCGCCTGGTGCGACGCCTTCAAACCGATTTTCCCGGTGGGATTCTTGCCCGCTTTGACGCGATCCTCGGGAGATTCCAGGCCGTGGTCGATCGAATTGCGGATCATGTGCACCAGCGGGTCACCCAGCTCTTCGACAATGTTGCGATCCAGTTCCGTGTCTTCACCGCTGGTGATAAAGTCAACCGTTTTGCCGCTCTTGCGCGCCAGATCGCGAGCCAGCCGCGCGGTCTTTTGAAACAGCTGCCCGATCGGCACCATGCGCATCGACATGGTGATCTGCTGCACTTCGGAGGTGATGCGAGCCATTTGCGATACCTTGTGCGCAATGGGCCCGTTCACGTCGCTTTTCAGCCGCTCGTCATGCCGCAGCAGGGATTGCGCGACCACCAGTTCGCCCACCATTTCGACCAGAGCGTCCAGTTTCTGCGTGTCGACTTTGACTCGCGCTGCTTCCACGCGGCCAGTGACTCGAGGGGCGCTTTCGGCCGGGGCTGCTGGAGCCGCAGGCGCTGCGCTGGGTTCGGGTGGCGCTACGCTTTCCTCCGCCGCTTCTGGAACGTTCTGGATGCTTTTGACCTTTTCCAGAAGGCTGGGGTCCACCGGAAGCGGAACCGACGGCTCCCCCCGCACCACTGCATCGAGCTTCACCAGCGCCTGGCTCAGATAGTCGACGCTTTGCAAGACCACGTCGACTAAGGCGGAACTGACCGCCAGACGTCCGTTGCGCACCGCGTCCAGCACAGTCTCCACTTCGTGCGTGAGCAGTTGGATCTGATCCAGATCGAGAAATCCCGCCAGTCCCTTGATGCTGTGAAACGCACGAAACACGGAGTGAATCGCTTCGGTATTCTGCGGATCACGTTCCAGAATCAGGACGCTGTTTTCGATGGTGGCGATGTGCTCGCGGGCTTCCACGCTGAAATCGGTCAGCAGATCGGTTTCCTGGCCGAGCGAGGTCGCCGCAAAGCTCATGCCGCTGGGCGGAGGCAGGATCGCTGGCGCCGGTTTGGCAGGTTCGGCAGGTTTACGGGATTTGGAGGAACGCCGCTTGGTCTTCGCCGGCTCCTCGGTCAGCAGGTTCACGACAGATCGCTCCCATCGTGTCCGGGAGCGCTCATGCCGTGGCCCGAATGGAAGTTACCCAGCTCGCACACATCGAACAGGCAGTCCGGATCGATCAGGATGCGCACGCCGTCCCTGGTTTTGGCGATTCCCAGGACGTAGGGCAACGTGCTGCCGTCGCCAAAATCGGGAGTATCCTCGATGTCGGCTGCCGCCAGGCTGGTCACTTCGGAAACCCGGTCCACTACCGCGCCCACCAGGATGGTGGTTCCGCGGCCGGATAGTTGCATCACAATGATGCACGTCCGATCGGTCTCTTCCGCGCTGGGAAGCCCGAACTTCATGCGCAGATCCACGATCGGAATCACCTTGCCGCGAAGATTGATGACGCCCTTCACGTGCATGGGAGCGTGCGGAACTTTCGCCGCCACCTGAATCCCAATCACTTCACGGACCCGCAGCACAGGCAACCCGTACACTTCACTGCCGAGTTCGAAGGTCAGATATTTTCCGGCGCGCTCGGCAACCGATACGCCACTTACAACCGCAGCCATTGGGTGGAACCTCCCGCTAGAATTCTTTGAACTCGGAGTCGAGCGGTAATGCCGGATGATCCGAAACTCCGGCATTCTGCATCACGCTGTGCATGCCTTGACCCGGCTCGCTTCCCCACGCTCCGTTCGACACCGCGTGCCGCAAGTTCGTAAGGGCCCGAGGAGCCGTCGAGGAGTCTCCGCTCCGCATTGAGCCTCTGGCGTCCTCGTCCGGACGTTCCACACTACCGACCAATGTGTGCATCCGAAGCACCAGGGAGCTGAGCCGCTCTGCGTGACCGTCCAGTTCGCGTCCCGACGCCGCGCCTTCCTCGGCGTTGGACGCAGTCTTCTGCGTTACCTGCTGCATCTGCGTAACTGCGCGCGCCACTTGATCGATGCCGCGAGCCTGTTCCTGGCTGCCGACGTGCACTTCGTCCACCAGAACTTTTACTTGGGACGAATGAGTGACCACTTGCTGAATGGCTTCCGCGGCGCGTTCCAGTTTCTGGCTGCCATCGCGCACCCCAGCGACCGTGCCGTCGATCATCTCGGCGGTCGATCGGGCTGCCTCGGCGCACTCCTGCGCCAGGTGTCCCACCTGCTCGGCGACCACTGCGAATCCCGCGCCGGCCGCTCCCGCACGAGCCGCTTCCACCGCGGCATTCAGCGAGAGAATCTTGGTCTGGAAAGCGATGTCGTCGATCAGTTTCACCACTTTGGTGATCTTCTCGCCCGACGCGCTGATTTCCGTCATCGAAGCCGACATCTCGCGAATGGTCCGCTCCGCTGCGCCCACCACTTCCATCGACTTGTGCATCAACTCGGCTGTTCCACGCGAGTTGTCGTTATTCTTGTGCGTTACGGAGCGCATCTGCTCCATGGAAGCCGACGTTTCCTCCAGCGCCGCGGCCTGTTCCGAAGCGTACTGCGCCAGAGACTGGCTGGCTCCCGAAACCTGCGCCGCCGCGCGCGCCACGCGCCTCGATCCGGTGGCGACTTCCACCGCGAGGCTCCGCAACTGGGTGTTGGTCTGACGAATCACCCACAGCACCACTCCCGCTGCCGCAAGCGAAAGCATGAACATGAAAATGATTAACCACGTTCCGCGCGTGGTTTGGCTCTCCGCTGCCTTGGTGACGCCCGACAGACGTTCCTTTTCTTGCGCAACCAGGTTTTCGGCTTGGGATGCGATCTCTTTGACGCGGGACAACACGGTCTCATCGAAAGTCTTCTGGACCATGTCGAACTGCTGCTTGTCCAGGTACATCATCATCTCGTCGTGGGCACGGCTCACGGAGGAAAGATCCTGGCGCAGCGCGTTCAACGCGGCCGGCGGATTTGCGGCATCCACCAGCGGCTGATACTCGCTCAGCGCCTGTTCGATGCGGCTCATTTGATTGCGAAAATCCTGTTTCGCCTGGGACACCACCGCGGCCCGCTGCAACACCGAGCCGAGCACGATACTTTCCTCGGAGGCCAACATGTCCGCGGTGGTCGACCGGATCTCTCCCGCCAGCGCCTGTTTCTTGGCCGTCACGTGGACGGCGCTGCTCAACTCGCTGGTCAGGCTCTGCACTTGCCAGAAAGCGCCGATGCTCAGCCCCAGCACCGTCACGAACATCGCTCCGAACGAACCGAGCAGCTTCTTTCCAATCGTCATCTGTCGTCCCATACGCGCTCCTTCGATCTAGTCTTTCCCCGCGCCTACATCTTGAAATTGAAGCTGAGAACTGCTTGCGCCTTGACCGTTTTCCCTCCGGCTTTGAACGGCGTGAACTTCCACTGCTTCACGGTTTCGATGGCGGATTTCGTCAGAATCGGATTCCCCGACACAGCAGTCGCGTCCTCCACTTTTCCTTCCTCGCCGATCAGAACCTGGACTTCCACCGAGCCCTCCACCTTGAGCTGTTTCGCGATTGCCGGGTAGGCCGGCGTAGGTTTGGTGGTCGCCGCCGCCATCGCATCCGCGCGATTCACCTTCATCGGCTCGTCATCGGCCAGAACCGGAATGGCGAGGGCGCTCGCGAGCATCACCAGCAGCGTCGTGTGCCGGAACCCTTTCCTGATGCCACGACGGCTTTCTGTATGATCCGCATTCATGTTCGATTTTCTCCTTGTGCTTTTTGTGGTCTCTGAATAGGCCAATCCCTACGCTGGTCCTAGCCCTCCGATGAAATCGGGGCACCAATGTGGCCGGCGTTTACCTTATCGATTAGTCCACGTAACTATTTAGGAAACATTTACAGTTCGATACGTCCTGGGCAGACGGGAATTGCGGCTTTATAAGAAAACTCCGTAGTACGGAACTTGACAGACGCCGTTATGTGCCCTAAACTATTGAATCTGAACAATCAAATCGGGTGATCGGATTCAGGTAGCCGGACGGAGGGCCGGGATCCGGGGTGCAGAACGGTGCTGTCGAAAAACGGGCGACGAATCCTTCTGGTGGATGACGACCAGGAGTTCAGCGTGATGATGCAGGCCTTGTTGGAGCGGGAAGGCTACGCGGCCAGCATCGCTCACGGCTTTGAGGAAGCCTTCGATCTTACCCAATCCTGGAATCCGCATGGGATCATTCTTGACATCGTGCTCCGTGGCGCCCAAGATGGGCTGGATCTGCTGGCGCATCTGCGGGAGCATTCCTCCGTACCCATCATCATGCTTTCCGGCCAGGATGATGAAACGGTTAAGATCCGCGCTTTAAGCATGGGCGCTGACGATTTCGTGACCAAACCATTCTCCCCGGGCGAGCTGATGGCTCGGCTGCAATCCCTTTTTCGACGGATTCCCAACTTGGACCGGCTCACGTTTGCCGACCTTACGCTGGATCTTGCAGCGCACCGCGTTCACAAGTCCGGAATCGAGATCCCTTTAACCAAGAAAGAGTTTCAGATTCTCGCCTGCCTCGCAAAAAAGCCTGGCGCGGTCCTTTCCGCGGAGGTGATCCTGCGCGAGGCTTGGGGACCGCAGTTCGTGCACTACATTCAGACCTTGCGCGTCCACATTGGGAATTTGCGCAAGAAGCTCGGGTCGACTCCCTGGTCCTCCGACTACGTTCGCACTGTTCCGGGCGTGGGGTATGGATTAGAAGTCAAACGCGAGCAAGCGGTCTAGCCAACCGATTCGAGTCACGGACCGGTCACGACCAAGCTCGGCCGCGTACCGTGAGCGATCTCGTGGGTCGGCACCAGGCATACTTTCACTTCGAAGACTTCTCCTTCGCATTCGAAGGGCACCGCCGTCCAGATTTGGCCGTTGAGATTGCGGGCACGGAAGTTTTTTCCGAAGATCACCGTTGGAGTGCTGAGCGCAAGCTGCCCCACCATCGGCGCGGCGGCATCTTTGAAGTTTCCAATCACCATGTTGGTGATCTCTCCCAGCGCGTCCAGAACTTCGTCGTTTACGCTCTCGTACTCGGACATCAGCATCGCACCGCTCATCTTGCAGGCGAGCTCTGAACTGCAGCACACGCATCCGGCGCCGGTCCAGGCGCCGGCGAACCCCAGCAGCGACAGAATTTGGTTTCCGTCCCCTTCGACGCTCATCTGCACCTGCATCGGAAGAGGCTTGACGGTCATGCCAAGCATCACCGAGAAGACTTTTTCCGTGTTTTCGATGATCAACTCGGCTACGTGCAGGGGAGCGACTCCTGCAGGGGGTTGGTGATTTACTGAGCCTTCACACATGTTGAGATCTTCTCCTTGATCTGTTCGACGGTGAATGGTTTGCGTACATAGCCTCGGGCGCCGAGCTGCACTGCTTCGAGAACCTTGGCCGGATTTCCTTCGGTAGTGATCATGATCACGGGGACGTCTTTCCACTGTGCGCTGGCTTGCAGCCGGTTCAGCAATTGCAAGCCGTCCATGTTCGGCATGTTGATGTCGGCCAGAACCAAGCCCACCGAATTCGATTCGAGCTTCTTCAATGCTTCCATCCCGTCGCCGGCTTCATAAATCTGGCCGATGGGAAGGTCGGTCTGAGCCAGCACACGGACCAGAATTTTCCGGATGGCCGCGGAGTCGTCAACAACCAATACATTTAATCGCACTTTGCCTATCTCCTCGAAGCGGAACTCAGAGGATACTCTTCGATCAAAACGCAGCCGTCAGAAGATAAAGTTTCCGTATAGCGCCCCTGGGCGGCGTTTCTTTACACGAAATTTATCTAATCTCACGATTTCTGTTCTCCGTTCCTACCCCCATCTTGACGATAGATTAGGGCACTCATACGAGAGGTCTATATGGCGACGACTGTCGAGGCCATTTCGGGTCTGGAAAAGGTAGCGATCGTGCTCATTTCCATGGGACCAGCGGCCAGCGCTAACATTCTAAAGCACTTTTCTGAAGAAGAGGTGGAAAGCGTCACCTCCGCAATTGCTCGCATGGGCGACGTCAGCTCGGACCAGGTGGAAGGCGTTCTGGAGGAGTTTAACCGCACCGCCAACGCCAATCGCTGGTACGTTAAGGGCGGAGTCGATTATGCGCAGCAGGTGCTGGTGCAGGCCTTTGGAAACGAAACCGCCAACAAGATGCTGGACCGGCTGGTGAAGGAGATCGGCACCGATCCCGTCAACTTCGATAACTTCCGGCGAGTGGATCCGCAACAACTGGCCAAGTTCATTCAAGAGGAGCATCCCCAGACCATCGCGTTGGTTCTATCGCATCTCGACCCGTCGCAAGCCGCGGGTCTGTTGAGTTGCCTGCCGCGAGAAGTGCAGCCGGACGTTGCGCTGAGGATGGCGACGCTGGACCAGATTTCCCCCGAAGTCATCCGCAGCATTGCAGGGATTATCGCCCAGAAAGTGCGCGCGTTGGGCGAGGTGAGCCGTGAATCTTGCGGAGGCGTGCGGGCGGTGGCGGATCTGTTTAACCGGCTCGACTCCGCAACCTGCACCCAGCTTCTGGACGCGCTCGAAACGGCAAATCCGCCGCTGTTCGAGACGGTACGCCGGCTGATGTTCGTATTCGAGGATCTGCACTCGCTGGATCAGGGCAGTATGCGGGAACTTCTTGGCCGCGTGGACCGCAAAGTGCTCACGACGGCGCTCAAAGGTACCAGCGATCAGTTGCGCAAGGCCATTTTCGATTGCCAGACGCAGCGCAGCGCCGAGATGCTGAAGGAAGATCTGGAAGCGCTGGGCCCGGTAAAGATCCGTGAGGTTGACGAAGCGCAGCAGAAGATCATCACCTTGGCGCGCCAGATGGAGAAGGAAGGCACGTTGAGCCTGAAAGGGTCCAGTACGGAACAAGTGATCAACTGATCGCCCCACATCACTACTTATGGAAACGAGCCTCGTCAATACAATTCCAGCGCTGGATGGATTCAAGTTGCTGGATCAAGTTCCGCTCACCGTGGTGGCGGAGCTCGATCGCAAGATGATGACCTTCGGGGAACTGCTGAATCTCCAGGACGGAGATGTGATCGGCCTGTCCCGCGCGGCGGGCGAGAACATTCGCGTGTATGTCGGCGGCGCACTCATCGGCTGGGGCGAAATCCTGCTGCTGGAAGGTTCACTGGCCATCCGAATCGCCGATCTTGGCGAAACCGGACGGCACACCGAAGAAGAGCAGACCCCGGAAGGAAGGACCATTTAAATGCCGGAAGCCACTCTATCGAACACGACAATCTCTGAAATGAGCCGCGGGCTGACCGTCTTTGCCCAAGACTGGTGCCACGCATTCTCGCGGGTGTGCGAGATGGTCACCGGGACGAAACCAGAGCTGAGCTGGAGTGGCGACGAGTCACCTGCAGCGCCGGTGCCCGGCGACATCGAAGGGCATTTCTGGTGGAACCATGTCATCGCCGGAGAAGCGGCCCAGTATCCGGTGTGGATCCAAACCCCGCGACGCACCTGGTCGAAAATCGTGGCATCGCTCGAGCTGCCGGACGACGAACAGGGACAGCAGGCCTTCAGCGACATTCTCAGCCAGGCGCTGATGGCCGTTGCCCAGGAAATCGCGGGACGGAAACGGATCAAGCTCACGGTTCCATCGGCGCAAACCGCCGGATCGTCCCAGCCCGAAGATCTGGCGTTCCGCACTATTCAAATCGAATTAGGAGAGGAACATCTGCCAGATATTATCGTTGGCGTAGACTCCGGATTTGCGTCCGAATTACAGGCGGAGGAGCAGCCGCCAGCGGACGAAGAGGTTCAGGGTCCGCCCAATCCGCTGTTCGAACGGCTCATCGATCTCGAGCTCCCCGTGTCAGTAGTTCTGGGGCGGGCCACGCTGCCGATTCGTGAAATTCTGAAAATCACTCCAGGCTCGTTGATTGAGCTGGGGCATCAGGTGGGCGATCCAGTGGAGCTGGTGGTGGAGAATGCGGTGGTGGCTCGCGGCGAAGTGGTGGCAGTTCGCGGCAACTATGGAGTTCGAATCCACCAGTTGATCAGCCGCCAGGAGCGCATGATGCTGCATTCCTCCACTTCGCAGCCCACAGCCGGCGCCGGCGCTCGCAACTGACAGAGGAATTGAAATGAAGCGGCAACTCACTCAGCGCGAAATCGACGCAGTCTTCCAAAACAGCGATTCCAATCCGGAAGCCGCGCCCGCCACGACAACTTTCGATTTCAGCCGGCTGGACCGGATTCCCAAGTCGCGGCTGAACGCAATTCACCAGTTGCACGAGGATTTCGTCCGAAGCCTCAGCTCGAACTTGTCGGCATATTTGCGAGCCGCCGTCACGCTGAACCTGGTGAGCCTGGAGCAGATCTCGTATTCCGAATATCTGGAAGGGCTCGCGTCGCCCACCTGCCTGGCCTATGTGAGCCTGAAACCCTACGAGGGCACGGCCATTATGGAAATCAGCCCCTCGGTGGTCTTCACGTTAGTCGAGCTTCTCCTGGGCGGCAGCGGCAAAGAGACCGCGCCGATGCAGCGGAAGATCACGGAAATCGAAAAAGGAATCATGCAGGGCGTGCTGCGAGTCATTCTGAACGAACTGCATGAGGCTTGGAAAAACGTGGCGGATATCCGCTTCGCAGTCCAATTGCTGGCGAGCGAACCGCAGCTCATGCACGTCCTGGACCCGACCGAGGCGGTGGTCGTGATCACGCTCGAACTTCGGGTCGGTCCTGCGACCGGCGTGCTCAACCTCGCCATTCCATCCATTTTCATCAAGCGCTTGAACCATAAATTCGAGCAAATGCGGCAAGTGCGTCGGGCCGATCCGACCGAGCGCGATCGCGCCAACATCGCGCGCCTGATCGCGAGCGCCGGCGTGAGCTTCGAAGCCCGGCTGGAGCCGACTCGAGTTCTCGCGTCCGATCTGATCGACCTCGAAGTCGGCGATGTTCTGACGCTAGGGCATTCGCTGGACCGTCCAGTGACCGGATTACTGAACGGACAGGCGCTCTACAGCGGGCACATCGTGGTTAAGAATGAGAAGCTTATGCTCCAGGTGCATAAGATGACCCCTGCGGGTACTACGGAAAGAATGGTACGTCCTTCAACCACCTAAGGCTCTAATCCGATCTGGATCGTGCGATATGGAGCCAGCATGGGTGCTGATCCTTCCATCCCGCCAGCCGAAGTCGCATGCCAGGATACGGCACGGGAGCGATTCGACGCCCATTGTAAGCGCGTCGCCGCCTGGACCGTCGAACTGGCCCGTTCCCGCGGCTTGAATGTGGAACAGCAGGACAATCTGGAGCGGGCTGCGCTTACACACCATAGCTTATTGGCAACCTTGAGAGGCCCGGGAAGGGCCGCATTTCTAGGGGATTTGGGGATTGAAGAACTGGATCCTGAAACCACGCCCCGCGTCCACCACGAAATCCTGGAAATCGCCAACGCGCTGGATGAACATTTCGAATGGGAGCCATTTGCGGACCGCGCCAAGGACGAACCTAATCCCGCGGCATCGGCCGCGCTCGAGTGCCTGCTGTGCGTGAACGAAGAGGACCTGCAACTCGCGATTTCAAAACTGCCGGTCTTTCCGGTGGCTGCCCAGCAGGCCTTGGATCTACTAGCGCGCGGTGACTGGAACGCCTACGATCTTCGCGTGATCGCGGCGTCCGACCAGGTGCTGGCAGCCGACTTGATTCGCGCCGCGAACTCGTGGGCCTACGGTCCGCGGCAGGCCATCAAAACGCTGCCGCATGCGATTACCTATATCGGCGCCGAAAAGGCCTCGAAAATCCTCCTGGCCGCCGCTATCAAGCCGCTGTTTGGCACACCCGCGCTGCGCGAAATCTGGAATCATTCGATTGAAGCGTCCGAAGCCGCGCAGGGCTTGGCCAAGTTGTCGGGACGCGCCAATCCCGAAGAAGCGTTTCTCGCCGGCCTGGTGCATGACATCGGCCGCCTGGCGATGGCGCTGCTCCCGGATGTGTTTCAACGCCGTTCGGCGCAATTGCTTCACAAGGGCTGCGAGCTGATGCTGGTGGAGCGGGTTTTGTGTGGATCGAGTCACGCCGAACTCGGCGCAAAAGCGCTGGAGCAATGGAGCTTTCCGCCCAAGCTGATCGAGGCCGTGCGATTCCATCACGAGCCGGAGCAATCGGATTCGGCACTGACCTCGATCCTGTATTTGGCCGAACGATGGACCAACCCTTGGGAGGATCTCCCCTCATCGGCTCGAAGCAAGATTGCGCTGGACCGGCTCGGCATCCAAACCGAGACACTCGATGATCGCGACATGCGCATGCAATCGTCGCTGAACAGCTTACGTTTCGCAACGTAGTGGATCGTTAAAGTCTGGCGGTGGGCCAAATCTCCGAGATGCGCGCTTCTGGTCAACTTGACGCCGACCAGCCCGACTTCTGACTACGCTGTGGTGCAGGCGCAATCCCGACAGTACTCCGGATTCAGCTGAACGCGCTTGAGGCCAACATTGATCTGTACAAGCGGAAAGTCGAACCGCGTACTCGAGTGTTGGATCATAAGATTATAATCAGGCAGTTGCCCGGCGCAAGGAGATAAGCTCCATGGTCGATGACGGATTGATATTGGTAACCGGGGCAGCCGGCAAAACGGGATCGGTGGGACGCACGGTCACCACCCTGCTCCTCGATCGAGGGCTTCCGGTTCGCGCTATGGTGCGTAGCGAGGACGAACGGGCGGCGTCCCTACGAGCCGCGGGCGCCCAAGTGGTGGTCGGCGATCTGCTCGAACCGGGTGATGTTTATCGCGTCGTCAGCGGCTGCAGCCGGGTCTACTTCAGCATGTCCCCGTCTGCCGGGTACCTCGAAGCGACCGTGACCATGGCGGCCGTGGCACGGGAAGCCGGAGTGAACGCGCTGGTCAACATGTCCCAGATGACCGTCTCCGAGATGAGCATCCAGAACACCACGCCGAGCCATCAGCAGCGGCAGCACTGGTTGGGCGAGCAGGCGCTCGCGTGGTCGGGCCTGCCTGTCGTAACGATCCGGCCGACCATGTTCCTGGAAAGCTTTTTCCAATTAGCCGCTCAGAGCATCCGCGACCGGGACCGCATCGAACTGCCGTTCGGGCGGGGCAAGACCTCACCAGTTGCCGGAGCTGATGTCGCTCAGGTAGTCGCTGCCGTTCTCGCCGACCCCGCGCCGCACCTGGGCCGGATCTACGAACTCACCGGTCCGCAGTCGCAGGACATGGATGGGGTCGCCCGCGAATTCTCAGAGGCGCTGAACCGGGAGATCACGTACTCGGACATTAGCCCGGAGAAGTGGGAACAGGGGCTGAAAATGTATAAGTTACCGGAGCATCTGATGGGACACCTTTTGACGATGGGCGCGTTGCACCGGGCGGGTCGTTATGACAGGCAGGTGGACGGCGTCCAACGACTGACCGGCCGGCCGGCGACGAGCGTCCGGGAATTTGTCTCGCTTCACGCGGAGGAGTTCGGCGGACGCCGCTCCTAAAAGGCACAGCGCGCTAAGAGCGCGGCTGCAAGCCTACTCGCTGATCTCTTCCGAATGGTCGCCATATCGGAAGCATACGGTGCTGACCTCGATCCTGTATTTGGCCGAGCGATGGACCAACCGTGGGAGGATCTCCCCTCAATCCGCTCGAAGTAAGATTGCGCTGGACCGGCTCGGCACCCAACCGAGCACTCGATGATCGCGACATGCGCATGCAATCGTCGCTGAACAGCCTGCGTTTCGCGACGTAGAGGTCGCGCCACAATCCGTTTCCGAGCGATACAGCCAACTGTAACCAAGCCAACAGGAGTGGAGTATGTAGAATGGCTCAAGATGGCCCATAAAATCCCCACGCGGAGGTCTGGATGGAAACGTTGCTTCGCGAATTGCGCTATGGCTTGCGGACACTCACGAAATCTCCCGGATTTGCATCCATCGCCG
The DNA here is from genome assembly GCA_035568415.1 of Bryobacteraceae bacterium. Lineage (GTDB taxonomy): Bacteria > Acidobacteriota > Terriglobia > Bryobacterales > Bryobacteraceae > Palsa-187. The sequence goes on from DATMOC010000005.1 coordinate 41,213, forward strand.
TACTGACCTTGGCGCTCGGCATTGGCGCATCCACCGCGATTTTTTCGGTGGTGGACGCGATCCTGTTGCGCGCCCTTCCGTATCCGAATGCGGAAAAGATTGTCCGCGTGTGGGAACAGTCTCCCAAAGGCCACCGGATGAATCTCGCGAACCTGAATTTCGACGATTTCCAGACGCAGAACGACACGTTCGCGAATCTGGCGGTGTATGGCTATGGGCCGTCGTCGATTTCCGGCGGCAGCGAGCCGGTGCGTGTCGACGTCGCCACGGTCTCCAGCGGATTCTTTAAAACCCTCGGCGTCGAGCCTTCTCGCGGCCGCGCCTTTGCGCCGGAAGAGCAGCGCCTGCATGGCACCCCGGCGGCGATCGTCAGCTCTAGCTATTGGCAGCGATATCTCGGCGGTGGCGCGGATCTCTCCAAATTCCACTTGAGGATGGAAGGAGCCGTCTACTCCGTGGTCGGAGTGATGCCGGAGAGTTTTGACTTTCCACCTGGCGTTGCCGCATGGATTCCGCGCGAGCGTTATCCGGAAAGTCCCAGCCGCACCGGGCACAATTGGCGCGGTATTGGCCGCGTCCGCGATGGGATTAGCGTCGCCCAGGCGCACGCGAACCTCAGCGCGATCGCCCGCCGCATCAAAGAACAGTACGGAAAAGACGTCGATCTCATCGACGCCGTGGTGGTGTCGCTGGCCGACGCCACGGTGGGTGACGTGCGGACCGCTCTACTAACTCTTCTGGGAGCCGTCGGCCTGTTGCTCCTGGTCGCATGCGCCAACGTCGCCGGGTTGCTGTTAGCGCGAACCTCCGCGCGTCGTAAAGAACTGGCCGTGCGTGCGGCACTGGGAGCCGGGCGCGGCCGTCTCATTCAGCAGTTCCTTGCGGAGTCTTTTTCGCTGTCCTTAGCGGGAGGCGTACTGGGAATTCTGATCGCGACCTGGGCAGTCCGCGTGCTCCCCGCGATTCTCCCGGCGAATTTGCCGCGGCAGCAAGACGTGGCCATCAACACATCGGTTCTGCTGTTCGCTTTGGCCGCGATTCTGGTCGTCGCCGTCTCGCTGGGTCTTTTTTCCGCCTGGCGCGCCGCTGCCGGAGATCTCCTGGAAGCCCTGACTGCCGGGTCACGCAGTTACACTGGCACCGCCGCCAGCCAGCGATTTCGGGGCTTCTTAGTGATCGGCGAAATTGCCACCACGCTCGTAATTTTGATCGGAGCAGGCCTGCTTGGCCGCAGCTTTTTGCACCTCATTTCCACGAATCCAGGATTCAGCGAGCAAAACCTGATTACCATGGAGTTTCCCATTCAGACTTCGCAGTGGCAGGCAGCCAGCGACCAGGCAGTCCTGGTGCGCCAGGTCCATCTGGTACAAGACCTGATGACCCGGCTACGGACAATTCCGGGCGTGGAGAGCGTAGGGTTGGCCGGCGCTATGCCCGTCGCGGCCGGCGACGATCTGGCGGAAGGTGATTTTCTCATCCTCAATGACGGTAGGCCACCCGCCGACATCAGGGAATTCGGCCGTATGCATCGTAATGCTTCCCAAGTTGGGCATGCTCTTTACTGCGTCGCAAGCGAAGCGTATTTTCGTGCGATGGGGATTCCGATCGTCCGCGGCCGCATGTTCGGCGACCAGGACGATTGGAATTCGCTGCACGTCGCCGTGATCAGCGAAACTTTGGCTCGCCAGCGCTGGCCCAACCAGGACCCCATCGGCCAGGTGATCGAGTTCGGCAATATGGACGGCAACTTGAAGCCGCTGACCGTGGTTGGCATCGCCGGCGACGTCCGGGCGCGCGGCCTCGATTCTCCGCCGAGTCCCGTCATTTACGTCGATTACCGCCAGCGCGGAATGAACGCCAATTCGTCGCCTACCATCCTCATGCGTAGTGCCGCGCCAGTAGCCGCGATCGTTTCCGCCGCGCGCGGTATTTTTCACGATCTGGCTCCCGATGTTCCCGTCAAATTCTCCACCTTCGCGGGTGAAATGTCCGGCTGGCTGGCGGATCGCCGTTTCCTGCTTCTTCTGGTGGGATTATTCGCGGCCGCTGCTCTGGTTCTCGCGGCAGTGGGCATCTACGGAGTGGTGGCCTTCTCAGTGACGCGCCGCACGCAGGAGATCGGCGTTCGCATGGCGCTCGGCGCGCAGCGCAGCGATGTACTGCGTCTGGTGGTGGGCGAAGGAGCGCGGCTTGCGTTTCTGGGCGTGGCGATCGGCATTGCCGCATCCTTCGCGATCACGCGCCTTCTGTCCAGTCTCCTGTTCGGAGTGAGCGCCACCGACCCGCTCACATTTGCCGGCGTGGCTGGGCTTCTCACTCTGGTCGCGCTGCTGGCTTCGTATATCCCCGCGCGACGCGCCATGCGCCTCGATCCCAACACTGCGTTGCGGTACGAATAGCGCACGGTTCTACCGGGTGCCAGTCACAGTTAAGGTTGGCATTTTCGGGAAACAGGCCAGTAGCCAAAACCGCAGCTAACCCAACAGTCTCAGCGCTTTCCCAGTGGGAAAATCTCCGAGATACGCGTTACGCGACCGGGTGCAGGGGCTCGATCGGTCTGCGTCACGTTGATCCATACTGTCGGCCGTCACCGCCGACGCAGGTTCGCGGCGTACGAATTTATTCCAATCCATCGGCTCAGCCCGTTGCGGCGACATCGGGAGCAATGTAAAATGCCAGATGACTTCGAACCTCAGTCGAAACGCGACGTCCATCTAGTCAACATGCCGCCGACGTAGCGTTGGAACCGATCGGAATCTCGATGGCCACCGCAGTTCAACGCAGCCTCGACAGCATGACGACGGGGCTGTCGCACGGCGACCGGGTCGAGTTGAACGTCAACAGCGAGAACCTGCAGTCCGAACCGGAGGAGATTTTCGGGTCCTGGCGCAGATGCCTCCTCGATTATCGCGTGGACGCGCGGAATTTCGCGGCGCCTCACATCATCACGCAAAACGAGTTGAAGGTTTTTCGCGAGCCGCTGGAGAATATCCTGATTCAGGCTCAGGAAGAGATCGACCGGCTCTATGCCGTGCTCCGCAAGCACTCTTACGTTGTTTTGTTGTGTGACCGCCAGGGAGTGGCGATTCATCATCGCGGGGATGAAGCCAACGCCGGGGAGTTCAAAAACTGGGGCATCTGGGTGGGCGGCGTCTGGTCGGAGGAAACCGAAGGAACGAACGGCATTGGCACCTGCATCGCAGAGCACCGGCCGGTGCTGGTGCACGGCGACCAACATTTTCGGACGCGGCATACGGGACTCAGTTGCGCGGGCGCCCCGGTCTTTGACGCTCACGGCGAACTGGTGGCTGTGCTGGACGTCTCGCGGGTAGCGAGCGAAGAAGACCAAGGCTTGCTGCCTGTGGTTCTCGATATGGTCACCGTCGCCGCGCGAGCCATCGAAGAACGCTTGTTTCGGGAACATTTTCGCCACGCCTGGACCATCGCTGCACTGCCCTCCGACAACGAACCCGCATTGCTTCTGGCCGTGGACGAGCACCAATGGATACTAGGCGCCGACCGCATCGCGCGGGACATCCTTGGCCTGAATGACGACAAGCTTGGGAACGGTGTTCCCTTGTCCGCGGCTTTCGAATTCGATCGTTCGATCTTTCGACAGGGTGGCGAGAGGGACATCCCTGCTCGGGTCAAGCGGGCCGGCGGCGGAGCATGGTGGCATGCATTGTTTACGCCGCCGCTTAGCAAATCGCGAATAGCGCGGAGCTGGGCGGAAGCGAGTGTGTACAGCCGGCCTCGGATCAGCACGCTGGCCCACCTGCCGGCCGCGGAGCCGCCCGCGCCCAGCCGTGGAGGTCTACCTCCGGTAGTCACCCAGCGCATCTGCGAGTACATCGAATCCCATCTGGAGCAGAAAATTGGGCTGGAGGGGTTGGCTGCGATGGCAGGGCTTTCCACTCATCATTTCGCTAGGGCATTCAATCAATCGATGGGGATTCCACCACACAGCTACCTTCTGAGCCGGCGGCTGGATCGAGCGGAGCGCATGCTTCGTGACACCCGGCTTCCGCTGTCGGAAATCGCGGTCGCGACCGGATTTTCCGACCAGAGCCATCTCGCGCGGCACTTCCGGCGGCGGACGGGGATGTCGCCCCGGCTGGCGCGCTGGAAGGACCGCTAGGCCCTGTCACACAAATAGTTCTGTCGCACAAATGACTTAGGAACTTGGCCACGGCCGGTCCTTGACGGCCGCCGTTCAGTAAGGCCGCTCCAACATCGTATTGCGTGCTGGAACCGGTGGCCAAGTTGGAGCAAGAATGTCCTGATTCCGGCAGCTTCGTTCAAGATGCTCTTCTCGTTTGCCGGTACCATCGCCTCATGATTCTTCAACAACGTGCAACGGTGAAGCGCTCTTTCACGGTTCCCGCCGCGAGGATCGGCCTGCACCGGCCTCCGTCGACGAAGGCGGAGCTAGCGGGCTGGCAGCAGGCGCAGTCGCAAAATCCAGCGATTTCCCCAGACCCGGAGGCGGCGGATCGAACTCGCATTCGAATCCTCAGCCTGGACGGCCATCCGCTATTTCGCGAGGGAATCGCAAGCATCATTAACGGGGAACCGGACATGGTGCTCGTCTCGCAAGCATCGACCGCACAAGAGGCGATTCAGCAATACCGGGAGCACCGGCCCGACATCGCGCTAATGGAGACCCGGCTGCCGGACTTGAGCGGGATCGAGGCCTTGATCGCGATCCGAGCCGAGTTTCCAGCGGCTCGCATCATGGTCCTCACAACCTGCGACGGCGACGTTGACGTGCAGCGGGCGCTGAAGGCCGGGGCCAGCGGATACCTGCTTAAAAACACGCCTCCCAGCGAGTTACTGCAGGAAATCCGAAAAGTACATTCAGGCCAAAAGGTGGTCCAGGCGGAATTGGTAGCCAAACTCGCTGAGCATATGGGCGAGGACCCATTGTCGGCCCGCGAGGTGGAAGTCCTAGCCCTAGTCGCCGCAGGGAACCGGAACCGCGATATCGGAGAGCAGTTGTACATTGCCGAGGAGACCGTCAAAGTGCACCTGCGGCACATTCTCGAGAAGGTGGGCGCGAAGGATCGCACGGAAGCCATAGCGATCGCGCTGCGTCGCGGAATCATTCGCCTTTGAGGGGAGCGTTCGCGGACGAGTAGTCGTCGTATCGGAGAACTGACCACTATCACAGAATCGTAGCTAAACCCTACAGTCTCAGCGCTTTCCCGTCGAAAGACAGAATAGAGCCGACACATGGAATCCACCCGATTTGCGATTGTTGGAGCCGGTCCCACTGGCATCGGCGCCGCGCTTCGGTTAATCGAATTGGGGGAGCGCGATTTTCAGTTGATCGACGCCGCGGATGCACCCGGCGGGCTGGCTTCCTCGTGCATCGATCCGCAGGGCTTCACTTGGGATCTGGGCGGACACGTTCAGTTCTCGCATTACCCCAAGTTCGACCAATACATGGATCTCGCGTTTCCGGCCGATGGATGGCTCTGGCATGAGCGCGAAAGCTGGATCTGGCTGAAGGACCGCTACATTCCGTATCCGTTCCAGAACAATCTTCACCGGCTCTCCGGACCCGACCGGTGGCGCGCAGTGCAAGGATTGATTGCCGCGCATGCCAGCTCTCAAAACATCGTCCCGGCGAATTTCCGCGAATGGATTGTGGCCACATTTGGGGAAGGAATCGCCGAGCTGTTCCTATATCCCTACAACTTCAAAGTGTGGGCGCATCCGCTGGAGCAAATGAGTTATCGCTGGATCGGCGAGCGCGTGGCGATTCCCTCGCTCGACGACGTACTGAGATCGATCTGTCTGGAACAAGACCGGCTATCGTGGGGGCCGAATCGGCGCTTCCGTTTCCCTCTGCGCGGCGGCACGGGAGCCATCTGGCGATCGCTCGGGGCGAGGATTCCGGAAACGAATCTGCGCATGTCGACGCGTGTCGCTTCGATTAGTGCTGCTGATCGCAAGATCGTATTCGCAAATGGACGCGGCCTGCGCTACGACAAGCTGATCAATACGGCGCCGCTCAATTGGCTGACGCAGGCGTTGGGCGACTCTCATCTATCGCGTAAGGCGAGCGGGCTGAAATCCTCAACTGTTCACGTGATCGGCATCGGGATGCGTGGCCAGCCTCCTGAGGCGATCCGCAATATGTGTTGGATGTATTTCCCGGGCGCCGAAACCAGTTTCTATCGCGTCACCGTGTTCAGCAACTACAGCCCTCACAATGTTCCGGAGCCGGGAGCGATGTGGTCGCTGATGGCCGAAGTTTCTGAATCCGAATACGCCCGGCGGGATCGCGCGGGCCTGGTGGAAAAAGTGGTGGGAGAAATGGCCGCGATCGGACTGATCCCCGACGTGAACGCGATCCTGAGCCGGTGGCACGCGGCACTGACGCCGGGGTATCCTACCCCGTCGCTCGATCGCGATGAGATTCTGGAACACGTTCTGCCGTCGCTCGAGACCAAGAACATTTATTCTCGCGGAAGATTCGGGGCGTGGAAATACGAAGTGAGCAATCAGGATCACTCCTTCATGCAAGGAGTCGAGGCGATCGATCATGTGCTGCTGGGGCGATTCGAGCCGACGCTGCGGCAACCGGACGTCGTGAATCGCGCGGCCTGAAGATTTCGTCACACGCGCGGGATCGACCGCTCCCTGTGGTCGCGGCTCTGTGTCTGGCTGAGATCGGAGAGTGCCGACCCTGAGCCGTGACCGTAGGGAGCGGTCGAACGTTGACGTGTCAGGACGCCGGTAATTGAAGAGGTTGCGGAAATTAGCCTGACGCGGCTAAAGCCGCCGCTGCAAGCTGGAGCTTGCTCCACAAACGAACCAAACTTTTCCAGATCCAAGGGCGGTTGATCGCGGCCCGTCAGAAATCCAGCGAAAGCACGAAAGTCCGCTGCATCAGGCGTTAGTCGCGCTGATGGTCTTCATCCACGGATCCTGCCCATTCGAGCCCTGGGCGAAATCCGTGGAAACTTTGATCGATCCGGGCGGCGGATTCTTGGCGTCGTAGCCGGGAAGATTCCACACGTTTGCGATGCCGGGACCAATGGGGATGTTCGGCTGGAATGCCGACGGAACCCACGTATAGCCATCGTTTTGACGCAGCGTCATGGTCACCAGCGGATCCCAACCCCACACCATGATCGGAAGATCGATGGCGTATCCCTGCTTGGCGAGATCTTCGGCCATCGAGAACTTCTGGTCGTCAGGACAGTTCCGAAGTTGCTGGACCGCCGCGGGCTGCTCGGCCCAATAGGCATCCGTCGGAGTCATGTGAGATTTGTCCACTGGCTGTTTGACGGGATCGCTGCCGGAAGCCGGGGTGGTCGCGGCGGGAGTAGACCCAGGCGCGCCCGTGCCAACCGGCGTCGTGGAGCTCGCGCCAAGGTCGCGCACGGTGACGGTAAATTGACTGGTGCCGGAACTTTGACCCTGTCCGCTCTGGACATCGATCTCGACGTGCGCGCCCGATGCGAGCTTGGTGAGATAGCTCTCAAGCTCCGTACTCAATTGCTGCGCAAAGGAATCCAGCGAATTGCTGGGGCTGTTCGTCGGCGAAATAAACGAAAACGCATCCGTCGACTGTGTGCCGCTGGTCGCATTTACCATGGGTGCTCCTTGCCTCCAGCTGGATGAGAGGGCAACTCACGTGCCAAATTCTTGGACCCGCGAAGCTCAGTCAGGATTGACAGAGGTGGGGACGGAAGCTACCGGCAGGTCCTGCTTGACTTGAAGATCGTCGATGGCCGCGCTCAGGTTCTGGAGGTTGGAGCGGTGCGAGGCTGCCGCCCAGCCGGTGCCGGCGGAGAACTCGACGCCGATTTCGTACATGCCCTTTATCAAACGGCAATGGCGAACGGTGCCGCGGCCGCTGATCCCGATTTTGTGGTGATTGAAGATCAGCCACGAGCCCGGTGGGATACGCGCGGAGAGCCGGAATTTTGCCCCGAATGCTGAGACTTCCAGCATATTGGCCGGCGCAACATTCTCATCATGCGAAGACCCACCCCACATGACCGAGAGGGAGCCCGAGACTGGATCGCGCTTGCCACCGCGCCGCTCCTTTCTGGAAGCGACATGCTCAGTGGGTTTGGATATGGTTTTCACGACGGGCGCGGGTTCACTGGATTCGGAGACCTGCCAACCCGTTAAGATCTGCGTGGTCCATTCCGTCGCTTCAAGGTATGCGCGGCTCACCTCGGAGTCAGATAGTCCAAGACCACGCGCGCACCCCGCGGCCTCATCCCATTTACCTGCTTCGTAGGCCCGCACCAGGGTGTGAGTCTTAGCCAGCGTGCTATCCGGCTGAGAGACGCCCAGAAGCACATCGTTGATCCGCGGCTCCAGGCCAACTTCCATCAAAGCCTCCTGCAGCGGCCGATCGAGCAGAGCGTCCAGCAGCGAGAACAACCCAATCAGATAGGAGGCCGAGAAGTCCGCGTCGCCGGCGAGCCGCGCCAGGTTTTCACTTAAACGTGCTCGAACCAGCGCGCAAACCACCAGTTCCTCCGGTTTGCCTTGGGCCAGGCGAGGAAGCGTGGCGACGGTCGCCCACCTGCGGATCCCATCCTCCCCCATATGGGCCAGTGCGCGTCGTACCGACTGGATGTTCCCCAGGCGGGCGAATAGTACGGAATTCACATACCGGAATAATTTGTAAGTGAGGGCCACATCTTTGGAGATCAACTCTTCCAGCTTTTTGAAATCCAGCTCCGGACTCTGCAACTGCTGCAGCAACCGGAGGCAGGTGACAATGACGGGCTGGAGCTCCTTGGCGGAGATGATGGCCGGACGCGCAAAAAAGTAGCCCTGAAAGAAGTCATAGCCTGCATTGGACGCCCATTCGAATTCTTCGCGAGTCTCTACCTTTTCCGCCAGCATCGCGACGCCGCGGGGCTGATAGATGGCGAGCAGGCGCTCCTGCTCCGCCCGCGAGGTCTGGCGCATGTCGATTTTGAGGATGTGCGCGATGGCCGCGAGCTGTTCAAAGCGGGGATGCCATTCAAAATCGTCGAGTGCTATGGTGTACCCCAGATCCCGGAGTTTCCGGCAGCAGTTGACCACCTCGGCATCCGGCTGCGCCGTTTCCAGGACCTCGATGACCACGCTTTCCTTCGGAAGCATCGACACTAAGTCGTCCACCAGCAGGTTGCGTCCGAAATTGATGAAAGCTTTCTTGCCGTTTGCGATGCTGTTGAGGCCGATGGTCAGCAAACTCCCGGAAATGACCTCGAGTGTGGGACGGTCTTCATCGGTCCCCGTGAACTCGTTGCAATCGCCGTTGGAACGGTACAGCAGCTCGTAAGCGTGGACCCGCGATTCCCGATCGAAGATCGGCTGACGAGCAACAAATACGTCCATTACTCTGTAATCGTGTAGTCTTTCTCGCTCTGCGTCGATCAGATGGACTAACGAGGGGACATAAGAAAAACCCCTATAGTGGGCGTAACTTGGCTGTAAACTTTGTTATCGTTGGTACTCCGCCCTACGGAAAATCGCCTAGATTCTCGCAGAATCCTCTAATGCAAACTAAGGGGAATACCGATTCCTAACTGTATGAATCGGCGCACTGAACCACGTTTTGAAGTATACACACCCGCGCAGATTATTCTGCTGGACGATCCGGACCGGGACCTAAGTGCTTCCCTTACTGGCGTATCCGCGACTGGCGTTCAACTTCTCGCCCGGGTAGAACTGCTCGCGGATCAGATGATGGTGGTGGACGTTGAAGATCATCTGCTGCTGGCCGAGGTTCGCCATTCGCGGGGATCCGGCAGCCGCTACTCGATCAGTGCCCAACGGATCCATACGCTTGCCAAGGTCAACCAGCGTGAAGACGCGACCCGGATGGAAAAGGTCAAAGCAGTGATTGACGACTTCCATTCGCACTTGAGGGCGGGAATATCACTGACGCCGCAAATCGATGGGCTAGCGGAAGAGCTCGTGACGATCGACCCGGCTCCGCCGGTTGAGCCAACCCATGAGCCGCCGGCTGAGGCTCGGACGGAAACGGCCGATCAAGCCGTCGCATGTGAAGGCGTCAATGAAGACTTCGAGCCTGAACCCTTGGTGACGTTTCGCGCGATTCCCAACGCAAACCAGCCGGTCTTGCCTCACATTCCAGTTCTGTCAGGATCGCGATTCAGCCCCGCTTCGATACTCACCACCGGCGCGATTCAAACGCGAGAATCGGCTTCCCCGGAAGCTGCCGAGGACGAAACCGTCCTGCGGCCTCAACTCGATGCAAAGCAAAAACACGCACTCAAATCCGCAGCAATTCTCACCGGAGTGATCGCGGGGTTGAGCGTAATCCTGATCGAATTGCTGTTTTTAAGGCCATTCAAGGTTAGCGCCAGTATCTTTCCGACGCGAACCCATGCGGCGATTGTGTCGGTCCCGGCCCAGCCAGCCTCCACACCCATGCAGCCCGATGTCTCGGAACCGGGCAAGCCTCGTCTGGCGACCATCACGGCCACCGCGGATACCTGGATCTCGGCTTGTTCCGATGGCCGGGTGGTCTTTGAGAATGTGCTCAATTCGAGTGGATCACGCAAGATCCGTTTTTCGCGGGTGGCGGTGCTGCATGTGGGCAATGCAGGCGGCGTGGACATCGCCGTAGACGGCAGACCGGTGGGACCGCTGGGGACCACGGGGATGGTGCGCGTGGTGGAAATGTTCCCGGACCGGATCCACTTGCTGCCCCCGAATCAGCGCGAACGCGCCGGAGTCTGCAAACTTCCATAGGCCTGGCAACACCCTGTTTCCTGGGCGGAAAACTGCCGAAGAAGAGCTTGGAGTAATGCGATTTGGAACTGCGCTGCTGGTATTGCGACAAGACACTTGGCCCGCTTAAGATCCTTAAGCGAGACCTCTTTTGTTGCACCGACCACGAGAAGCTGTACTTCAGCGAGCAGTCCGCTATCGCGTTCGAGAGAGTCAAAGAAACCAATTCTCCCGCTGCGCCGGCCCCGTTGAGTCTTCAGAAGGAAGAGGCGTCTGAGCAACCTGCCGCGGATTCTCCAGAGTCTCCTTCAGGATCGCCGGTTCAGGAACTCGAAAGCCCCTTACCGCTGGCTTCTTTCTTGAAGAACCCGATCAAGCCGATCAAAGGCGCGCATCCGCCGCCGGCCTCTTCCGAGCAAGTTGCCCTGGACCCTCAGCACGCACCACTCTCGCTGCCCGCACTGACTCTCGAGCCTCTTCCAGTCGTCGAGGACACGATCGATCCGATCGAGAATCTGGATCAGCCGCCAGTCGCATCTTTGATAACTCACCCGATCGAGCCATTGGAGGGTGCACGCCCTTCGCCTCCTTCGACTCTTTCGCAAGATGCGCACCCCGAGCCCGTTCCTATCGAACCCCAGCAGATCCCGATGCCGGCAGAAGGGTTGCTGCCTGTGGCGGGCTCTGTCCGCATGGATTGGAACCTGTCGCCGCTGGACAATCCTGGCGTGGCCGTTTCCGCTTGCGAACCGTTGGCATTCCTGGAGGACTCCGTTCTAGCCTACCGGACGCTTCTTCCCTGGCATCAGCCGGAACTTGATCTGAGCCCATGCGAAGAAGACGAAGCTACCGATCGGCCCGGAATTGCGGACTACGTTGCGATCTGGGGAGCACCGGCTTCAACCAGTCCCGCGCCTTTGGAGACGGCGGTCCCGCTGACCTCGCAGATCTCCGCAGCCATCGGACAAGCTCAAGGGGACTGGCGCGCAATTCTGACTTTGCCGATATCGGCTACATCCCAATTGACGATCCATCCCGCCGCCATCGAGCCGACTTTCGACGCCCTGGCCGAGGGCCCCACGATTGAAGTCGAAAACCTTCCCCGCTTCCGGGCGACTTGGGTTGCGGATGCATTCGAGCTTACTGGAATCGGACGGTTCGGCTGGGACCTCGCGATTTGTCCACCCGCGATCTATGCGAGTCCGGCGTTCTCGCGGGACATCGAAGAGTGTGCGGCAAGGTTGTGGATCAAGAGAGTCGCTCCGGTCATCGCAACCGCGCGGCTAGCGGCCAGAGTAGTGAACTCGTTACTGGCTGACCCAGTCAGGATCGACGATGCTCAAGAATTTGTCTCCACTGGTTGGACTGGAACCTCTCTTTCCGCACCGGCCATTCAGCCCATTGCGTCACTCTGCCTCGACTTGCGACCGGCGGCCGCCGCTTCCTACCAGGTAATCGGACCGAATCCAGCGCGGAGGGAGATCACAAGCCCCGAAGCAGCGCCGAATTGGATTCACTATGAACGGCCGCCGGCGATTCCGCGTCTTGGCGGGCCAAACCGTGAGCGCAGCAGAGATGCCGGCTACTTACCTCAGTGGAGCAGAGCGACACCGCTCCGAACTTGGCCGGAAAGTGCCGTTGCGATGTCGGGTCACGTCACGCGCGCGGCGACTGCCATTTTCAGCGGCGGGTTCAAAACCCTGAACCCGTTAACCATCGTACCCGGCGATTCGCGCACTCTCGAATGGACTCCCCTTGAAGCAAACGGCTCGTGGACGCATGCAGCGGCTCCTGGATTTAGCCCTACACACAGGCTGGCCATCGGACGTCCGGGGCATGCCGGCAAGCCCCGTCCCCGGCGCGCGGAAAACGTGGACTGGCGCAAGCCGCCCGTGGATGACGGAGACGCCGTCCTTCACTTCAATCCTCGTTGGGCGTTAGCCAGTGCGGCTCAGCCCCGCGCAGGCCGGATCGCGCGCACGCTGTTCACTGTGTTCCGGCGCGAAAACGCGATCGTTCATACATCGCTCCACGCGCGCCCGTCAGAAGTTGTGCTTTCGTTCGCCGCTCAGGTTGATCTGTGGGAGGTTGCAAAGCGCATCCCAGCAATCGCCATTCGCGCCCTTGCCTATCTCCGGCCAACCACCTCCCGCGAAGGCTTCATTGCTCAAGATCGATTTGTCTCGCTAGTTGCGGCAACACCTCTACCGAGGATCGCTCGCCATGGCCGCCTTAACTTCCCGCAGACTTCCGCGGCCGATCCAGTGGGATTGGTCTGCGAATACTCCAAGAACCTGTTCTTGCCGTCGATGGGGATACAGAAGCTTAGTTTGAAGCCATTGGTCGAGCGGCCGCCGAGTCCCGCATTGCTGGTCGCCATACCAGTGCGGATCGATCGAATGGAGGCTGCGTTGAGCATCGGCGCCCCGATCGAAACGCTCGGGTTGCGCCCACAGTGGGGCAAACTTCATCTCGGCATGCTGACGCGGCTGAAACGCGACACGGAAATCGCCCGGCTTGTGGCCGCTGCAATACGCGTCGAACCGGCGGCGCGTGCGACTCACATTGCAACCGGAAGCGTGAAATTGCTGCTGGAACCCCGGAACGCCCGAATCGAATCGCGAATCGAAGCCGCCGCTCCCGTGCGTGTGACGCCAGCGTCGATTTTCGGGCTGCCCCCTTTGCCCGCTGTGACGACAGGTGAAATGCCCCGTCCGCGGAGCATCGACTTGCAGGGATTCGTGGGTTCGACTCACACCATTCCCAGTCCGGTTCCTGGGCCGAGCGCAGTGGCTTCGAACCGGAATATCCCCGGAGATCGAACCAAAGCTCCCACGCCGGATTTGAAACCGTTATGGCAGTGGGATGCCAAGTCGTCAACTGAAGCACCCCGTCTAAACGACCAAGTGAGCTTGGAGGCGTCCCAATGGACACTCGATCCAAGAAATCCATTCGTTCTATCGGGGCTATCTCATCCGGCTCAGCTTCCTCCGGCTGAGCTTCATCCGGAACGATGCACTCGATACTCGCTGGTCGGATTCGCGCCTGTGGAGGCTGCCAAAGCGGCCGGGCTTCCCACCACCACGCTGAAAGTACAGGCTATAAAGAAACTCGCCGGTATGCCGATGGATACCTTAGTACCGTCTAGGGAGAATAACTATTCCCGACCGACATAAGCGCCGTAAAGAGGGTCACATGGAAAAATCAAGCATCACTGTTCAACTTGACGCCCCGGAGAACGCGTCTCGCCCATCCTCGGAAGCCGAGGTCTCCTTGCGTCACCTTGCGGAAGCCGTATCGCTTCATTTGAAGTCGGATCGAGAAAACGCACTGAAGGCTCTGGACGCTGCCGAAAGCAGTGGAGGCGACCTGGCACAGATCCACGCGGCGCGGGGACACATCCTGTTCGAGATGGAACGCTTCGAGGATGCCGCCTCCAGCTATTCGAAACTGTGCGAGATCCATCCGCAAGACCCGGAGACGCGCTTCATTCTGGGCCTGTGCTACCACAATCTGGGCCAGCACGCGGAAGCCCTGGAAAGCTTCCAGACGGTGCTGACACAGAATCCAAAACACGTCCCGGCGCAGCTTGCCGCTGGAACCTCGCTGCTCCATCTGAATAAGCACAAGGAAGCTTTGGAGGCGTTCACGGCCGCGCAAGCGCAGGCGCCGGAATCCGACGGGGCGCAGTTCGGCCAAGCTGTCGCACTGCAGATGGGATGGGATTTCGACGCCGCGGCGGATCTGTATCAGCGGATCCTGGAGCGCAGCCCGAACGCCGAAGACTCGCTGGTCAACATGATCAGTATCGGTCTGCAACGCAAGGACTACGATGTGGTCCAGTCGTACTCTGAGCGGCTGCTGGCGCTGCGTCCGGATTCGCCCGCGGCCCTCGAAGGATTGGCCGCGTCGGCCTTCATTCGTCAGGACCTGGACGCCGCCGCCCGCTTCACCGCCAAGCTATGTGAAATCGCGCCGCAAGTCTACGACAACTGGTTCAACCTGGGTGTCGCGTACCAGAAACTGAATCGTCTGCGGGACGCCATCGCAGCGTATCGCCGCGCGATCCACATCAAGCCTGACGCAATTTTTGCGCAAATTAACCTGGGCGTAGTCCATCAGGACCTCGCCGAGTTGGGCGAGTCGCGTGGGGCTTTTGAACGGGCGGTGCAAATCGCTCCGGAGCGGGATGACTTGAAATTCCACATCGCCTGGCTGGCGGAGCGTCAGAAATCGTTCTCCGAGGCCGAACATTTATACGAGCAGCTCGTCGAGAAAAATCCGGACCTCGAAAATGCCTGGTTCCGGCTCGGCTATCTGAAGCTCGATCGAGGGGATACGGCCGGAAGCATCCAGGCGTTCGAGGCGTGCCTCAGGAAGCGTCCCGATTATCCCGAAGCCGAAATCAATTTAGGCTTGGCGAACTGGCGACTGGGCCGGTTCCATCAGGCGGAAGCGGTTCTCGAAGGGCTTCGCCAACGGCATCCGGAATCCATCGACGCGCTCAAGGGATTGGCCGAAACGGCGCTGAAGCTGAACCAGCCTGAAAAGGCGCTGCGCTATCACCAGAGCCTGATCGAGGCCGGTGAATCGACTCCGGAAGTCCTGTATAACAGCGGCGTTCTGGCGCAGCAACTGAACGATCAGGCCGGCGCATCCGCGTTCTACCGTTCGGCTTTGAAAGCGCAGCCGGATTTTCCGGAAGCTCTGCTGAACCTGGGCCACGCCCTCGAAGCGCTGGGGCAAAAGGACGAAGCGCGGGAATGCTGGATCGAAGCGCTGAAAGCGAAGCCGGAACTGGCCAACGATTACTTCGTGCCGCGCATGAGATCCAGTCAGAACTAGTCACACCCTAGACCCAAGCCAAGTCGTTGGAAATGTTTGGCTGGGACGCAGGGACTCGAACCCCGATACGCAGATCCAGAGTCTGCAGTCTTACCATTAGACGACGTCCCAAAATTGGTTCAGGCGGGCTTTTTCAATCTTATCATTTCACCTGCCAGGGCTTCACGCCGAACTCTACGTGAAGCCGCAGGCTGGCGACCCATACCGGTCCGCGATCGTGATTGAAGGCCGGGTTGTTGTAGTGCTGGACATCGAGGGCGGCGAACAATCCACGCGCAACGTGGGCGTTGTAGTAGGTCTCCCACAGATACTCGGGAGCGTAGTTGAGGCGGCCGTCGCCGATCAGAAAATCGACGCCGCCACGTGAAAGATACAGCGCGTGCACTCCCGAAATCCCGCTGGCGCTAAACGAAGTTGCTACCACGTCGTCTTTTCGCCGCCAGCGCGTCCCTTTCCAGGACACACCGGCGCTCGCCAGTCGATCGATCGCCGTGAAGGCGAAGCTCTCCGTCTTACCGTCGTTCCAGCCGAGACGCGTGAACACGCCGACATTGGGCGAGAGTGCCTGATCGAAGCTTACTCCGACGCCGTACTTGAGCGCGCCGGGACGCCGTGTCGCGGCCACGTCCGGGGTCCCTCCGGTACGATCCGCGACTTTCAACGCGTCGGCGTACGTGCCCGCATCGGCATGGTTTGCGAAGCCAAGCGCGCGAACGGCGCCCGCGCGATCGCCGATGGAATAACGCCGCTCCACTTCAACCGTATCGCCGTGATCGCGCAAGATACGGTGATCGAAACGCGGCCCGTTCGCGACCTTCGGCTCGCCGGCGGATCCGTAGCGGAACGACCAGTTTCGCGTGTGGAATTCGTGAACCCACCCCCACGTATAGCCGCGAACGTCCGCCGGATAATCCCACGCGCCGTTATACATGACACCCCACGCCATGAATTGCATGCGCGGATCGTGCGTATAGGCGTTGTTGTCGAAAAAGTCGGTCACCGTGAAGCGTCCTGCGTAGATGGAATACCGCACCACGGGCCGATCGCCCGCCAGCTGGTTTGCGTCGCTTTCGACGTGTTCCTTTTCGGATCCAAATCCGAAATCATGGGCGATGTAGAGGCGTGCGAGGTACGGCTTGGGAGTCGCCGTCGCCACGCGTGGAATCTCGCCATTAGGAGGATTCGCGATTCCGTCCACATTGCTGAATCCCTTGCCGCCGGCGATCTCCGGATCGAAGTACAACGTGGTGTTGTGGTTCAGGCGCAGACCGAGGAACAAGGTAGTGGTGAGCGAAACGTCGCGTTCGACGTTGTCCTGCAAGCTGAGCGGACCGCCATACGGAGCGTTAAACGTCCCGTGATACTGGCCGATGGACGTCGCCTGATAGTAAAGATTCCAGCGCTCGCTTGGGGCCGGAGTGTCCGGCGTTTGAGCGAACATCGGCAAGGCCAGAAAAAAGAATGGAATTGTTCGGGTAATCCTCACCAGCTTAACGTGTTCGCATCGACGCAGTGTTTCAGTTGTGTGTCGCCGCTGGTGGCCTGTCCCGTCGAATCCGTTATTATGAGCAACGCGCTCCATGACTGTCGCGCCTCAATCATTTGAGGACTTCTGTTGGTTTGAGGCGCGACAGTGATGGAGCGCGTACTAATGTCTCTGTCTGTGGCAGGCCATCAGTTCGGAGTGCGTTCGTAGGTCTCCGTAGCCAGGCGGGAACGCATCCGGCGGCTGCCTGGCCATTCGAGCCGCATGTCCTGGCAGACTTCGTCGAGCATGTCGATGGTGCAAACCTTGGTCTCGGTCGCGAAGGCGCTGAGCAGCATGTTGTCGCACAGGGCGTTGATCACACGCGGAATTCCTTGCGCCCGAAGGTGAATATCAGCCATCAGTTCTTCGGAGAACACGGCCTGATCCGGCACTCCCGCGCGCTCCATGCGCGACTGGATATATTCCACTGCATCGCGCAACGTGAACGGTTGAAGATTCGTTCGCAGCACAATCCGCTGTTTCAATTGGCGAAGATTGGGTGCGTCCAGCTTGCGGTCGAGCTCCGGTTGTCCGGCGAGAATAATCTGCAACAGCTTGCCGTTGCGATTTTCGAGATTCCCCAGCAGACGGATCTCTTCGAGCACGTCCCACTCGAGGTTGTGGGCTTCATCGACGATCAGCACCACGGTGCGTCCCTCGTGCGCCTGCTCCACCAGCAGTTGATTGAGCGCGAACAAGACTTCCGTCTTGGAGGTGCGCGAACACGGCAAATCCAGATCGTAGGCGATCATCTCAAAGAACTGCTCGACGTTGATTCGCGAATTGAACAGAAAAGCGAACTCGATGTATTGCGATTCCAGATAGTCGCGGAGGCATTCGAGCATGGTGGTCTTGCCGGTGCCGACTTCGCCCGAGAGAACGATGAATCCCTTTCGCGCCTGCACTCCATACACAAGATTGGCGAGGGCCTCCTCGTGCTGTTCGCTCCGATAGAAGAACGCGGGATCGGGACTGAGGCTAAATGGGCTCTCCGAGAACCCAAAGAATGCATTGTACATCTGTCAGGCGAACCGCCTTCCTCCGCAGGAGGATTTTTGCGCAAAACCCTCCCTCTACTTGTACGTTAAGATAGTACCACTTAAAAGCGTGAGCACAAAGGGGTTTTTAGGTACTGTATGTACTAAGATATTGACCCTAAGCGAGTTCCAGCATGACCCAGCCGGGGAGGCTGGCAGGCTGGCCGCCCTGAAAAATGATGCGCCTGGTCTTCGGAAATGGCAGTCCGGTTTGGATCGCGCGTTGATACACAGGCATCAGCCTCAGAATTTTCCTAAAGGATTCATCTGTGGTGTTCAGGAACGCCGATTTTCCAAGAAATCCTCCGCCCCAGCCAATCGATAGCACGCACACATCCTGACGGTTGCCGATTTCGGCGACCCGGGCTTCGAGGGCTCCCAGCGTTGCCGACAGATGGGCAAGGCCGGCCCAGGCCGCGTACTCCTTGTGCCGCGCAATCAAATCAGCGGCATAGCGGTTGGCGGCGTGGAGCATCTTGGCCCGATCCGAAACCGAGCGTTCCTGCCAGATTCCTTCGAACGAGGTTCCAGGAGCGGCCATTTCGGCGAAGATCGGCGTGGCCTCTTCGATGCGGCGCGAGTCGACCGATCCGCGTGGGGATTTCCAGCCGAGGTCGTAACGCTCCGCGCCCCGGGCAATCAATGTCGCGACGCGAAGCAGGTAGACCTTCATGTTCGAATGCGTGATCGGTGACGAGTCCGCGGCAGCAACCCGCCGCATCCGGCTGGTTCCCGCGCCACCGAGCACAGCATCCTCGGCCTTCGCGGCGGGATTGCGCGGCACGCGATTTTCTTCCAGTCGGCCCGCGAGGTCGCGCATGGTTCCTTCGGTCCAGCGATCGAAGACCGCGCCGGTGCGGAGCGCGCCTTTGATCGCGGTACCGGGCACGTACGGCCCGGTGGGCGACTCGGCAAATGTGGGGATAAAAAGGTTCTCGGCGCGAGCTCTCTCCCAGACAGGAATCGCGGCGGCGCTTTCGAACGGAATGCGGCGACCGGCGAAGTTCTGGGCGAATCCTCCCCAGGACGCAAAATCGAGTTTATCGGCTTTCTTAAGCTGGGCGAGATATCCGTCGAGACGCGGGCCTTTAGCCAGCAACCGAAAGATGCGGCGCTGGTCGAGGACGTTTACGTGATCCTTCCAGACCATGTAATCGATGGGTGCGAGCCTTTGGCCGTCGCCGATCAGTGTGGGGGTGAGACAGGTGAGGCGATACCTCATCCGCGCCTCCGAAAATTTGGCCACGAATACACACGAATGGACACGAATGATTCGTGTGCATTCGTGTTCATTCGTGGCTTCATGCGTTCCTCCACGGAATCTGCACCGCCAGCGCGAATCCGGCGCGATAAACGGGATGCGCGAAGTTCTCCGGAGCCACGTCGGTAGCAGCGCCATGGGGTTGCGATCCCGCCACAATCACTGATCCTTCCGAAACCATCCGCGTGGGTTTCTTGAGGTCACCCGAACGATCCACACGACCGCCGCGGGTGGTCAGCGTGTAGTTGCCACGCTGCCAGTCGATCGAATCCGCAGGTCCTGGCTGGAACAGCGACAGCATCCACCAGGCGGTCTCGCCTTCGGCCGGCGTCACCATTGGCTGGTCATCCAATACGCTGATCTCGGCGTGACCCCAGCCGCGCGACCGTTCGCCGCCGAATCCCGAATCGGCTAGCAAGCGTATTGCGCCAAGCACCAGCTCTTTCCAGCGATCCTCGCTCAAGGCAACTTGCATCCACCATCCAGCACTCGGGGCAAATTCGAGGCAGGCGCTCGAATGCGGGGCGACCGCCGCTCCACGGCGATCGACTGCGGCACTGGATCGGACCGATACGCGATACGGACCTTGGGTGCCTTGTGCGATCAGACATTCGCTGGGACCGTCGACCGACCAGGTGTCTTCGGAGACCGCACGTCCGTTCACCAGATCGTCGACAACTTTCAGAGGAACGAACTTCGCGCCTTTCCAGCGAACCTTCGCGGAAGGAGGTGGCGGCCATAGACTGCGCGGAGGGACCACGTACAGCGTATCGCCATGGAAAGGGAAACAGGAACTGAATCTCACTGCCGGCTCCGTCGCGCGCGCGGTCGCGTCCAGCCATTCTTCAAGCATGCCGAGGCGCAGCATGGCTCCGGACACGGCCGAGAAGAGCGTGTCGCTGTGATACACACGATCGACGCGATCGCGATCGCCGGAGTCGGGACCGATCCGCCAGGGACCGGCAGGGTGGAGTTTAATCAACATTAAATACGCGTCTGGACCCACTCACTGCGTTCGTGGTTCGGTGCTGTACGCCGACACCGAACCGCGACCGCCAGGAAGCGGGTCATGAATTCAGTTCGATAGCTTCTCCACAAAGGGGACCGCTTGAAGCGCGCCCAGATCCGCGCCCGCCGCCAATTCGGTTTCAGCGCCGCCGGAGGAATAAAACGCCCGATTGCGCCAGACCAGCTTCAGATTCGCGAAACGGACGCGTCCACTGCCGCGCGATCCACCGCCGCCCAGAGCATCGTCTTCGAGCAATCGCAAGCCTTCGAGCAAACGCGACGCCAGCGGCTTGTCTTCTTCGCACAGAACATCCAGCACCATCCGGATACGGAAGCGCGCGCCGGCGGGGACGCGTTCAAGCGTGCGCGGATTGGCCTGCGCGGTGATGCGGTCGATCGCGTTTTCGCTCTTTACCTCGGTAATTTCGTCGTCGAGGTTTTCACGCATTTGGGCGGTGATGCTGTCCTGATCGAGCGGCGCGTCATACACCGTGAGACGCGCGGGGCTCGCGTGATTGTCGCTGGATTCGCCTTGGACGCGCTCCACGCGCCCGGCTCCGCGCCCGAACAGCAGGCAGATCTCGTCATCGGGGCGGTCGCTTTGGTGAATGCGAACCTCCTGGCCGCGGCGCTTCGAAACGTACACCAGTTCGGCTGGGGACGTGAGACCCATCGCGTTTTCGAGCAGGGAACGAACTTTGCCGCGAAGCGAGCTGCCGGGAATGTACGGCAACCCGAAGGCGTCCTTAACCACGGGATTATCCGCGCCGCCGATTTCAAGCGATCCTTTGCCCGCGCCGATATGCAGGCCGGTCTCGCAGTGCAGCTCACCCGATAGAATCAGTTTCCCGACCAATTGCAGTTGTGTCTGAGCAGTGTGTGCGCTCATAGTCCTCTTCTACTCGTTGTAGGCGACAATCGCCTCGAACAGATCCTTGAATCGTTCATATCCGCGCGCGTCGTTCCTTCGCGTCACCTGGAGCAGCAGACGTTCCAGCGCGTCCAGACTTCGCAAAGAATGCCGCGCGATGGTGTAAGCCAGGCGCGCGCGCAGCATGACGAAATGATGCTGGCGTTCGCTTTCCGGCGCCCGCACGGCGCGGCGGACAGCGTTGTACAGACGCCGCAACTGGCTCTTGGTACCCGAATCCATGTCGCGCATCCGCATCACAACCGCGTGCGCCTGATTGTCCAGATACAGGCTGTCGGAGATGAGCTTCTCCAGTTCAATCTCCGACGGTCCATCGAACGGCCGTGGGCCACCGGGCCGGCCGCCTTCGCGACGGTCGCCTCCACGATCCGGACGATCGCCACGATGCTCCGGACGTGGACCTCGATCGCCGCCTGGACGGGCACCTTCGCGCCGCTCGCCGCGATTCTCGCCACCGCCCGGACGCGGCGGCCGGTCCTCGCGACGCGGGCCCTGCGGCTTTGGCTCGGCTTTCTGAGCTTCCGGTTTTGGAGACTCAACCTTTTGGGTCTCGGCTTGGGGAGGCTCGGCTTTTGGAGGCTCTGTCTGCAGAGGCTCGGCCGACTTGGGCTCTCCCGCCGGCTCCGTCTGTACTGCTGTTGCTTCCTGCTGGACTTCTTCTTCCATGCTGTATCCTTTTTTACTCCGCCGACAACCTCGCCCATTCTAGCGCCACGCGACCGGCGGGCCGCAACTTGACGGTCACGGCGCTGCGGCCGATCAGGTCGGCGATCAGCGCGGTGCGCGCCTTTTGAAAATCGCCGCGTTCGGGAGCGCCGCTTCGCGCGGATCCCAAAATGCGCCGGATGCGGCGATGGTAGCGCCACGGCCGCTCGCCACCCATGCGGCGGGCTTGACGGCGCGACATTTTCGACTGCGTTTCCCGATAGATACCGCACAGATCGCGCAGGTATTGCGGAGAGCAGCCAAACTCGGCAATCATCCGCATCAGAGAATCTTTCAGGTCGGCAGCTTCGGAAAACTGCTTCCATTCGAGGGTCCGCCCGAGCAGCCAGATGCAGTCCTTGTCGGCGGACTTGGCGACTTCCAGGCGCTGCCCGGCTTCCTCAAACACCGATCCGAGCGACGCATCCACGGCGGGTGCGAGCGCCAGAGCCATGCTGATCGTTTTGCCTTCGGGTCCCGCGAAGTCCTTGAGATTGGTTTCGGCAAAGCGATGGAACAGCCGCTCGATTTCGCGCGCCAGTCCAACCAGCGCGTCCCAGGCTCCGTACACCGCGAAATCGTTGCCGCCGGAATAAATCACGGTGACTTTTCGCCAGAACTCGGGCATGGAACACAGCACTTCCAGCTCGCCCGCGAAGAACTGTTTGAACATCACCGAAAGCTGGATGTGTTCCTCGATGGTCTGGGCACGGCGGATGCGGATGCCAAAGTTATCGACGTCGCCACGCAGCACGCCCCACGTGTGCAGACCGGCAGCGCGGGCAGCCAAGGTACCTGTCGCGGCGGGTTCGCGTCCGTCGTCGCTTGGCGCGGCATGACGGGCGAACGGCAGCGATTCCTGCGATCCGGCCAGACTCCAAGTGTGCTTCCCTGCTCCGATCAGAATACGTCCCGGCGTTTCCGGGGACCAGGCCGCGAGTTCCGCATCCCGCAGACGCATGCCGAGATGTCCTGCGAAATACTCATGCGACTCAGCCGATGGCGCGGCTGGTGCGGCGTCGAATCCCGGCGTGCCGCGGCGATGCTCCATTTGCTCCGTGAGCCGGCGGCGGACGTCGCTCCAGTCACCTAGGTTTTCGGTGAGGCTCCAGATCAGTTTTAGAGAGCCGTCGCTGAGTGCCGCGATTTCGTTGGCGGCGGCTTCGAGAAATGCTTCAGCGGGCACGCGGGATTCCTCGGGCAGCACAGCCAGGAACTGCCCGCCACCGCTCGATCCCAGCAGGATTTTCGCCAGCCCCAGTTCCGCCAGCAAGGCGCGAGGCAGCACTTCGCTCAGCAGGCTGATCCAGTGCGACCGGCCGGTGAAGACTTGGTCGTGGTCCTTTTCAGCCGGCGCGAATAGAAACTCGTCGATCCCGAGGAGCTTCCCTTGAAGGAATATTTGCACGGACATCGGAAGGCGAAACCCTCACTGTAACACTTGTCTAGTCGGTGGGGGGCGGCCCCCGTGTTACTTTCATACGATGACTGCGGGGGAATCGAGCCGGACCGTAATTCTGGTGCCGATGTTTAACGATTGGGAAGCCGCCGGGCTGCTCCTGCGCGATCTCGACGCGGCACTCGCGCGGATGGCGCTCGATCCGGAGGTAGTGCTGATCGACGACGGCTCGACCGACCCGATGCCGGACGGCTTCGCCTCACAACGCTTCCAAGAGCTCCGTCGGGTCGACATTCTCCGGCTGCGGAGGAATCTGGGCCATCAGCGGGCGATCGCCGTCGGACTCGTCTATGTCTGCCAGAACGTCCCGTGCCGGGCCGTGGTCGTGATGGACGCCGATGGCGAGGACCGGCCCGAAGATATTCGCCGCCTGGCCGAAAAATTCCAAGAAGAACACGGCAGATTTGTCGTTTTCGCTGAAAGGTCAAAGCGGCTGGAAGGGCCGTTGTTCCGGATGCTGTACCAGGTGTACCGGCTGATTCACCGCGTGCTCACAGGCGATCCGGTGAAGGTGGGGAACTTCAGCATGGTCCCCTTCGACATGCTGGCGAAGCTGGTCGTTGTGCCCGAGATTTGGCAACACTACGCCGCTGCAGTGATCCGCTCGCGGGTGGGGCACCGCTCGACACCCATCGCGCGAGGAAAGCGGATCGCCGGTGAATCGAAGATGAATTTTATAGGATTGTTGCTGCATGGGCTCAGCGCTTTTTTTGTCTATGGCGACATTGTGGGCGCAAGGCTGCTGGTGGGGATCGCGCTCGCGCTGGTGGCTGAAATCGCGCTGGCCGCGGCGGGAATCGGCGCGCGGCTGACCACTACACTCGGTCTCGCGGCATACCTCGCGCTGATTCTGGGGATCCTTCTGCTGCAAGCGATTCCAACTGCGCTGATCTTAGTCTTCACCGTCATCGGGAGCCGCGCCAACGCGGGCTTCCTGCCCATCCGCGATTGCCCGCATTTCGTCGATCGCGTTCAAAATATCTTCAGCCGCGACATGCTAACCTGATCGATTCGCGCTCATGCTGAAATTCTTCCTCGCTCTCATTTCTAGCGCAACCGCATTCGCGCAAGGCAATTACGAAATTCAGGTATATCCATCGGAAACGGTGAAACCCGGCGCGACCATGTTCGAGCTGCACAGCAATTTCACGGTGGAGGGCAGCAAATCCACGCTGGACGGGACTTTGCCGACCGAACATCAGTGGCACGAGACCCTCGAAATCACGCATGGACTCACGGACTGGTCAGAGATCGGATGGTATGTCTTCACCAGCGCCGCGCCGGGACAGGGCTGGCAGTATGTGGGCGATCACATCCGTCCGCGCGTCCGCGTGCCGGAAGAATGGAAATGGCCGGTGGGCTTGAGCCTGTCGCTCGAATTCGGCTACCAGCGGCCCAATTTTTCAGCCGATACGTGGACGCTGGAGATCCGCCCCATTATCGACAAGCAGATCGGCAGGTTGTATGTGTCTTTCAATCCGACCTTCGACCGGTCGTTTCACGGACCCAGCGTCCACCAGGGACTGGTTTTCTCACCGAACTTCAAAACCGGCTGGGATTTCACCAAGAAGATCAATGTGGGGTTCGAATATTACGGATCAGTCGGGCCGGTGACCGGCTTCGATGCGCTGCGCGATCAGCAGCAGCAGTTCGTCCCGTCGATTGATTTGAACCTGTCGCCGAATTGGGAGTTCAACTTTGGCGTCGGCGTGGGTGCGACACAGAGTACCGATCATCTTCTGGTAAAGATGATTCTGGGGTATCGGTTCCAGAAGAAGAGTTAACTACAGCAGCGCGACCGACAGCCTGCGCGAAACTGCGGCGATTCCATTCACGGCGTGCGCTGCCGCCAGAAACAGGATGGAGCCAAACAAGGAGACCAGCAGCGCTTCTTCGGAAGTCACCACGCGCTCGCCCCCAAGCTGGAACGGGAGGACCGTGTAGACCAGCGGCGCGGCCATGACCGGAACAGCCGCCAGCATTAACACCGAAGCGACGAAGCCCGCGACACTGACCGGGAATCGGAGGATCAAATAGATGACAGCGGTCCATGACCGGCGATCGCGAAGCAAGGCGCGCCAGTGTCGCGGATATGGCGGACGCTGTTCGAAAGTCGCGCCCAGCAGCGCTTTCGCCAGCTCGCGCTCCAACCGTGCGAATACTCGCGCCACGACCAGCGTAAGAGCCAGAATTACGAATCCGATCACGATGATGGCGGTTCCGATTCCGATAGACAGACCGGTAATCATCGAGACGAAATATAGTATGCCGAGCGGAAAAGAAAGTAAGGCGTATAACAGATGCCGGTAGGTCTGAGCATGCACCACCGGCCCAAAAAGTCTATCGATCTCGGAAGGGGGAGTAAATGTGCCTTCTGCAGTCACATCTCAAGGTACGACAGTCCGAGCCCGAAAGTTCGTTCTAAACTGAAGTTAATGAGAATCGTTTGTGGTTTAGTGCTCAGCGGCGGAGCGTTGCTCGCCCAGTATAAGGTCACGCTTCCGCCTCCCTTTGCCACGCCTTCGTCGCGAAACAATCCACGCGTCGTGTCACGCCCCGATGGCGCCCAATTGAAGGTGCCGGACGGCTTCACCATCGAAGAATATCTGACGGATTTCGAGATCCCGCGCTTCATGCTGCTGGGACCGTCGAAAGAGCTGCTGCTTTCCGACAGCGTGAAAGATGGGAAAGGCTGCATATGGGTCATTCAAGGCAAAGAACGCAAGAAGCTGATCGACGGCTTAGATCGTCCATACGGGCTGGCGATCTGGAAAGATTATCTGTACGTTGGCGAGACGATCTCGATCAAGCGCTACAAGTACGATTCGAAAGCGATGACCGCGGGTAAGGGCGAAGAGGTGGTGGCGTATAAGGATTTCTCAGGCGGTCACTGGACCCGCTC
The DNA here is from genome assembly GCA_035568415.1 of Bryobacteraceae bacterium. Taxonomy (GTDB): domain Bacteria; phylum Acidobacteriota; class Terriglobia; order Bryobacterales; family Bryobacteraceae; genus Palsa-187. Next base: position 67,611 of record DATMOC010000005.1, read on the forward strand.
GATTCTGTTCGACCGCAAGGGCGAGAAGATGTATATCGGCGTCGGGTCGGCGTCGAACGTAGATGCGGGTGAAGATCCGCAGCGGGCAGCGATCAATCGCTATAATCCCGACGGCAGCGGTCACGAAATTTTCGCGTCGGGGACGCGCAATCCGATCGGGCTGCACTGGTATCCCGCAACCGACGTCCTATGGGCTGGAGTGCAGGAACGCGACGCGTTGGGCGACGATCTGGTCCCCGATTACTTCACGCACATCGAGCAAGGGAAATTCTACGGATGGCCGTTCGCCTATGCCGGCCCAAACGAAGATCCGCGGCGTAAGGGTGAAAAACCTGAGTTGGTCGCGAAGACCGTGAAGGGCGATGTGCTGCTTCCGGCTCACGTTGCGGTGTTGGATTTTGCGTTCTACACGGGCAAGGCGTTTCCGAAAAAGTATCAAGGCGGAGCGTTTCTCGCCTGGCACGGATCATGGAATCGTGCGCAGCGGATCGGCTACGAAGTCGCGTTTGTGCCCTTCGCGAACGGCAAGCCCTCGGGTCCGCCGGAAGATTTCCTGACCGGCTGGATGATGTCTCCCGACGATCGCGACGTGTGGGGCCGGCCGGTCGCCCTTTTCGAAATGCCCGATGGCAGTCTTCTGGTGAGCGACGACGGCGGCAAGAAAATTTGGCGCATTTCCTACAAGCACTAATCCTGGCCGCAATCACGGCGTCGGGGGCCGATTTTTCTCATCGCGCGCATCTGGAGATGGGATTGGGCTGCACGTCGTGCCATGTTTCCGCCGGCTCCAGCACGCGCGCCGAGGACAATAATCTTCCCGCGCGCGAAGTGTGCATGACGTGTCATGACAACGCCGCCATCAAACAACCGCGTCCTAGCGCGGTCGCCCATTTCAATCATCAACAGCACGTAAAGATGCTGGCTTGCACGCAGTGCCATCGCGGGTTGGAAACGTCCGACGCAACATCGAAAGTCAATTTTCCGGCGATGGCCCAATGCCTGGGTTGTCATACGCAGGTGGATATTCCGGATAGTTGTTACAAATGCCATGCGAAGTCCATGCGGCTGACTCCGCCGGATCACGTCGTGGATTTCATCGATTCGCACAGCCGCGTGAAACATTCGCCCGCCCAAAAGCAAGACTGCGAAGTCTGCCACGGACGGACGTTCACTTGCGCCGGCTGCCACTGAGGAACCATGCTGAAACGATTCACGGAAAAGATTGTACTGGTCACCGGAGCAGGCCACGGAATCGGACGCGCGGTCGCGGAACGTTTCTCCGCTGAGGGAGCGCAGGTGATCGTGAACGATGTGGATGCGTCGCGCGCGAAGGAAGTGGCGCATGCGATCGGCGGGGAAAGCATCGCCGCCGACGTATCGGACAAATCGCAAGTGGACGCGATGTTCGATCGCACTGGTTCGGTGGACGTGCTGGTCAACAACGCCGGCAATATCTACGCCACCCGCCATTTTCTCGAAGGAGACGAAGCCTGGTGGGATCACGTGCTCGGCGTGAATCTCAAGGGCGCGTTTCTGTGCTCGCATCGAGCGGCGCAGAGTATGGCGCGGAAACGTTCTGGCGTGATCATCAACATGTCTAGCGGTGGGGCGACCAAAGCCCATCGCGGCAACGTTGCCTATGACGCATCCAAGGGCGGCATCGAGGCGATGACACGAGCCATGGCTCTGGACCTGGCGCCCTATGGCGTGCGGGTCAACGCGATCGTGCCGGGACTGATTCGCACCTACGACATCACTGATGACGTCGCGGCGGAGCGCGGCACAGTAGTCCCGCTGGGTTGGCTCGGATCGCCCGAGGAGGTCGCTGGACCCACCGTATTCCTCGCCACCGACGACGCGCGCTACATCACCGGCGCATGCCTGGTGGTCGACGGAGGAGTCCTGGTGCAGCAGCGCTCAGTTCCCGTGGATACGTTCCCGTTAAGTCGTTTTCCGAAACTGTAACAAAGACTTGCCCGATTCGTGTTCATTCGCGTGAATTCCCGGCCCATTTTGGCTCGCCTACATCGTCAACAACGCCGCCATCAGCTCGATCCCATCCCACAAATTCTGGATGCGCAGATTCTCATTGAAGGTGTGCTGATTGTCATCGTGATTCGCCGTCGGAATCGCAATCGTACGCGAGCCCAGCACGCGCTCCACGATATCGCGCGGATCGCTGCCGCCGCTGGTCGGCATCAGCACTGTGGGACCACGCGCGCTGACGACCGTTCGAATGATTTCCTGCGAAATCGGCAGGTCCATGGACGTGCGCACAGCATTGTAGCCGCCTTCGACTATGGTCACCTTGGCGACCCGCGGATGGCCCATCCGTTCATCAGGCGTCGGGTCGCGATCGGTTACGAAGTATCCGCGCTTGCGGATGTGATCGATCAAGTGCTGCGCCGTGCGGGCGTGGTCCATTCCTTTGACCAGCCGCATGTCGATGGTCGCGGTTGCCGTCGACGGCACCACGTTCGAGGCGCCGGATCCCACACGCGAGCTCGCCATGCCGCGAATATTGAGCGACGGCAGGTTGATCAGCTCCACCAGTTTCTTCGGCGAGTTTTCAGTGGACCCTAGCCATAGCTCGCGCATGATGTCCTTGTCTGTATCCGGCGCATCGGCCAGCGCATGTTTTTCCGTCTCGCTCAGCGGCTCGATCCCGTCATAGAAATGCTCCACCAGCACGCGGCCGGATTCATCTTTCATCGACGCGAGCAACTGCGCGAGCATCATCGCCGGGTTCGGCGCCCAGTTCCCGTAGTGTCCGCTGTGCAGCTCACGGCGCGGACCGTAAATCGTGAGATCGACGGTAGTGATCCCGCGCGCGCCGAACGTGATCAGCGGGCGACGGCTCTGATGCACCGGCCCGTCGCAAATGAACCACATATCGCCGGAAAACAGTTCTTTGTTCGCGGCTAAAATCCTTCCGAAATTGATGGAACCCGCTTCTTCTTCGCCTTCGAACACAACTTTGATGTTCGACTTGGTTTTGAGGCCTTCATCGCGGATCACCTGAAGCGCCTCAATCAGGGTCATGACGTTGTTCTTGTCGTCCCCCGCCCCGCGAGCGTAGATGCGCGACTCAGGATCGAAGCTCGCATCCGGTAACGGAATCACGCGACCGTCTTTCTCGAGCGATTTGTCGCGCAGGACCGGCTGAAACGGTGGAGTCGCCCACTCTTTGGGATCGAGCGGCTGGCCGTCGTAGTGCGCGTAAAACACCAGCGTGCGTGTCGCGCCCGGCGTTCGGATTTCGCCGAAAACCACCGGATTCGCGTCCGGCACCGAAACCAACCTCGGAGTAACACCGCGCTTTTCGAGCATTTTCGCGATCAGCTCGGCGTTGCGCTGGATGTTGGCGTGATCGCTGGCGATGTTGGGAATCGAAAGCAGTGCGACAAATTCATCGACGATGGTTCGCTCGTGCTGCTGCCGCCATTTTCGCGCGGCGATCGCCGCGGGATTGGTCTGCGCAAAGGCGAGGCTTTGCAAAATAAGAACTGCCGGTAGGATGCGAATCACGTATCTACTTTACGTGAATCTCATCGCGTACGATTCGGCCGCCCTTCATCACGAACTTGATGGACTCGATTGCCGTGAGATGCTCCAGGGGATCGCCCGTCACCGCAATCAGATCGCCGAATTTATTGGGTTCGATCGATCCCGCGCGGTCTTTGATCTGGAGCATCTCGGCCGCATCGAGGGTCGCCGACCGAATCGATTCGGCGGGTGACATGCCGAAGCCTTCGAGCGCGGCCAACAAAGCGAGCGTGATCTGTCCCCGAGTCTTGCCGGCTCGCAGATTCACTTCGTCCGAACCGAATCCGATTTTCACTCCTGCTTTTCGGGCGCGGTCAACCTTAGTGCGCTGCTCCGTCATGAATCCGTTTATCACTGCCTCCTGATCGATGGGCGCGCGGCGCGGGGGATTCATCGTGATCACGTTCGGCCACAGAATGTATAGCTCTTTAGGCCACAGCGTCGGAACACAGTAAATTCCCTTCGCGCGCATGGCCTGGAACTGCCCCTCGGTTCCTTCATCCGCGTGTTCGATCGTGTCGACGCCGCTGTCGATCGCTGTCTGGATAGCACTCAATGACGTCGCATGCGCCGCGACTTTCACGCCTCCAGCATGGGCTTGGGCTACGATGGCTTTCGCCGTCTCCAGATCGATCTGACGGTTGCCTTCGTCGATGACCACTTTGATCCAATCCGCGCCGACTCGAAGATTATCGAGCACCGCGTGGCGACCCTCGTCAGGATTGCTGGCGGTCAAGAAATCTTCTTGCAGGATCGAATCGAGCAAGCGATCTTGGACCGGCATCGCCTGCCCGCCACGCGGCGCGATCTTTCGAGCGGTAGCCAGAATCCGCGGGCCCTGTACCCATCCGTTGTTGATCGCATCGCGCGCAAAGCGACATCGCCGTCGATTCCGGAATGACCCACGTTGCGAACGATGGTGAACCCGGATTCGAGAACTTCTTTTGCTAGTTGCGCGCCCATCAGGACTCGCTTGGCCGGCGTGTACTTGGCAGCGGTGAGAATTAATCCGTCGGCCCCGTTCAAATGGTCGGGAATCGAAAGCATCAAGTGCGCATGGCAATCGATCAGCGCGGGCAGCACGGTTGTGCCCGACAGATCGATCAGGACCGCGTTCTGCGGTGCGGCCGCACGGATCGCGTCATATGCTCCTACCTGGCGAATGATTCCGGCATCGATGAGAATGCCCTGATTCTGCCGGTAGCTTCCGGCGGCAACGTCCAGGATGCGTCCGGCGTGGACCAGGGTCGGCTGCGCGGATGCTTCAGCAGCGATTAGAAGGAACCAAAACAAGCGATACATGCTTCAGTTTCGACGCGCGGACGCGAAATTCGTCCTACATTTCGCGTCGATTTTCGAGCGATTTCGAGATGGTCACTTCATCGGAAAATTCCAGGTCGCTCCCGACCGGAATCCCCATGGCGATCCGGGTTACTTTCAAGCCAAGGGGCTTAAGCAGCCGCGAAAGATACACCGCAGTCGCTTCGCCCTCCACCGTTGGACTGGTCGCCAGGATGATCTCTTTCGCGTCGCCCTGCGAAATGCGATCGAGCAGTCCTTTGATCTTCAACTGCTCCGGTCCGATGCCGCGCAACGGAGAAATGGAGCCGTTCAGCACGTGATACAGGCCTGCAAACGAGCGCGTTGTTTCGATCGCCAGGATGTTGTGCGGCTCCTCCAGCACGCAAATCGCGGAACGGTCGCGATGCGGATCGCGGCAATACGGGCACAGCTCCGCGTCGCTGATGTTATTGCATTCGGCGCAGATACCGAGATTGTCTTTCACGTCCAGCAGCGCGGTCGCGAGCTTCGCTGCGCTTTCCCGGGGCGAACGCAGTATATGAAAGGCAAGCCGCTGCGCCGATTTTTGCCCGATCCCGGGAAGGCGCTTGAACTCGTCGATCAGTCGCTGGAGCGGCTCGGCAAAGTCCATGAACTACAGCAATCCTGGCGGCAAACCCATGCCGCCGAGCATCCCGCCCATTTTCTTTTGCGTTTCTTCGTCCACCTTTTTGGTCGCTTCGTTGCACGCCGCCATGACCAGGTCCTGCAGCATTTCGACGTCACCGGCGACCTCGGGGTCGATCTTCACGCCCGTCACATTCTTATGACCGTCCATGTTGACGGTCACCATCCCACCGCCGGCGGAAGCTTCCACGCGAATCAGCGCGACTTCCTCCTGCAGCTTCTGCTGCATTTTCTGCGCCTGCTGCATCATGGCCTGCATGTTCATGTTTCCGGGCATTTTCATAATCAGTTCTCCCTGAGATTTCTGACGGTGCGCACCTGGCTGTCCGGGAACATTTCCTGGAAGCGCTGGACTTCGGGATTGGACAACGCTCGTGTGGTGACTTCGTCTTCGCGCGGCTTGGCCGGCACTGCCAAGTGAGCGGGTGCCGCCTGCGCCGTTTCGCCTGCCTTAATTGTGATTTTCATCGCCCTGCCGCTGACGCGCTTCAGCGCTGCTTCGAAGCCGGCCTCTTTAAAATACATCGCGTACATTTTCGGAGCGGTGACGATCAACTCCGCGCCGGATTCGATAATTTCGGAGTGTTCCACAGCGTCGGCGATGTGCAATTGTTTCGCCTCAGTAAGCGTGGCGTGAAGCCGCGAGCGCAAATCACCCGTTGCTTGGGGAACTGGCGGCAGTGGCCCAGCGGAAGATGCGGTCGAAGGCGCGGCCGCGGGACGTGCTGGCCGTCCACCGCCAGGGCTGACCGGAGGACCTGCGCTTCCAAGCGACGCAAGCGCTTCTTCGATGGATTGCAATTTTCCGGCATGCACCATCCGCAACAGTCCCATTTCCAGATGCAGCCGCGGTTGCAGCGAGCTTTGCAGATCCTTGAATAGATCCAGCGATAACTGCAGAAGACGCGTAAGATCCTCTTCACTGAACTGCGCTGCAGTTTCGGCGAGCTTTTTCTGCTCGTTCTCCGATGCAGCTACCAGCGGTGTTTCCTTTTTCGCGATTTTCACTACCAGCAGGTTGCGGAAATAGCGCGCCAGCTCGCGCGCAAAATGTTGCAAACTGCGCCCGTTCGCTTCCAACTCCGCGACCACTTCCAGCATCCTTTGCGAATCGGCCCCGACCAGCGCCTTCGCGATTTGGTCCAGCGATTCCAGCGAAAACATGCCCAGCAGGCCGCGCACTTCGGCCGCTTCGAGTTTCGTTCCACAGCACGCGATCGCCTGATCGAGCGCCGATAGTGAATCGCGCACACTGCCCTCGCCGGCTTGGGCCAGCACACTCAACACGTCGGAATCCGCCTGAATTCCTTCCTGTTGAATGATCCACTCCATGCGCTTGACGAGCTCGGTGAAATCCACCGAGCGAAAACTGAATTGCTGGCATCGCGACGCGATGGTCGACGGAATCTTGTGCGATTCCGTGGTGCACAGAATGAACACCACCCACTCGGGCGGCTCTTCCAGCGTTTTCAGCAGCGCATTGAAGGCTTCACTGGTGATCTGATGCGCTTCGTCGACGATGAATACTTTGTAGCGGTCGCGCGCCGGGCGGAAGCGGACATTCTCGCGCAGCTCGCGCATTTCGTTGATCCCGCGATTGGACGCCGCGTCGATTTCGATCACGTCCATGCCCGATCCAGCAGCGATTTCGAGACAGCTCGCGCATTTTCCGCAAGGCGTCGGCGTCGGACCCTGTTCGCAATTCAGGCATCGCGCCATAATGCGCGCGACGGTGGTTTTTCCGGTCCCACGCTGGCCCGCGAAAATGTAGCCGTGCGCGATACGGCGCTGCGTAATGGCGTTTTCGAGCGTGGTTTTGACATGCTCCTGACCGATGAGTTCCGCAAACGTCTGCGGCCGGTATTTTCGAGCGATGACTTGATACATGAAGGCGGGTAGAACTTCATGTTAGCAGGCAGCCGTTATTGCAGGTTTTCGCCGCGATGGCGGTCTTCCAGGCGTTTCAAGCGCGCATCGAGCTCGTCGATGTCGTAGTCGTGGATCTCCAGGATGCGGCTCAGCCGGTTGTTGTTTTCCACGACCTGTTTGGTGAGAGTTCCGAGATCGGTTTGCCGTTCCATCATCCGGACCACGTGGTGCTCGGTTTCCCGATGGGCAGCGAGTAACTCGTCATGGGCCACAATCATCTTGGCCATTAATTTTTGAAGCTCTTCCATATCCATGAGCGATTGTCGCTATGCCAGACCCCGGGTGATCCGCGGCACACGGGTTAAACCGCTACCGTTGCTTCCTTCCGGACCTGGCGGGGTTTGCAGCCGCCCGTTGCACGAAGCCCGGAGCCTGACAACTTCCTATCGTATCAGCTTCGAGAAGTATAATCGCGTTTTAGCGGGATCACTATGACACATCGAGCCGCGACAGTCGTGAAGCGGTTTGAACGAATCTCACTTCACGCCCGTACGTTCGCGGTGATGGCGTGTTGTCTCGCCAGTGTGTGCTCCGCGCAGAGCCCTATTGAAATTCTGGACCAAGCGCGCGAAAAACTTCTCCACTTCACGCGGAGTCTTCCCAAATACACTTGCACGGAAACCATCGATCGCGAGTACTTCCTGCCACCGCCCGTCAAGGGGCGACTACTGACCAATACTGCCGGGCTGGCCTGCCCCGCATTCCTCCCGGAATCCCTCCCCTCCACGCCCGCGTATCTCGATCGCGTGCGGCTGGAAGTGACCGTCGCTGAGGGCCGTGAGATCCACGCGTGGCCCGGCGCAAATGAGTTCGACACGCGCCGCATCGACGAGATCATCGACGGCCCCACCAGCACCGGAGAATTCGGCACCTACCTGATCGAGATTTTCGACAATCCCGCCTCGCACTTCACCTATATCGGCGAAACCACTGTGAATGGTCGAAAATTGCTGGAATACTCCTATCGGACGGACGTCGAAGGGAGCCACTATCGCGTCTCAGGATCCAGAATACGAACCGCGCACAGCGGGTCTTTCGAGATCGATCGCGACACCTTGGAATTGGTGCGTTTGGCGATCGAAACCGACGCCCTGCCACCTGAAATCGGCATGTGCCGCACCAGCACAAAAGTCGAATATCACAGCGTACCGATTGGCGACGGCGGCCTGATCCTCCCGATTCAAAGTGAACTTCAAGTCCTGGAGCCCGGTCCCCGAATCTCGCGGGCCCGCACCACCTTTTCCGCCTGCCACGAATACGCGGCTCGATCGAGCATCCACTTCGATGACGAAGATCCCGCGGTCGCCGCCGCAAGGAAATCGCAACTCGTCTCGACCACGACGCCGTCCGGAATCCATTTCACGTTACGAACCATCGCGCCGATTGATCTGTCCGTCGCCGCCGCGGGCGATCGCATCTCGGCGCGGGTCACTGAGACCAGTAACCCGAAAATTTTGCCCAAAGGCGCAATTGTTTCGGGAAGGATCACGCGCTTGCGGCACTTCATGGCCGGACGCCACGTGTTTCAGATCGCCATCGCACTCGACACTGCGATCGCCGCCGACGTCTCCATGCGGCTCGGAGCCATTCCTGACCGCCACCGGAAAGGACCCGGGCTGCCCATCAACGGGATGAAGAGCCGTGGCACGTATCTCGCCTTTCCGCCGCTGGGCAGCACCCCACAGGAGGCGTTCACCACATTTCCCGGCGACACAAAAATCGTCAAGCCCGGCTTCGAAAGCTCCTGGATCACCGCCGTTCCATAGTGCTCGCCGTGCGGCTTGCGTTCTTCGATCAGGATGCGCCCGATCCCCCGATCGGCCAAGTGGCGCGTCCTGGTGATTTCGACAGTGGATCCCGGGTCGCTTGCGAATCGCGCGGGTTCTTCTCCAAGGTTCGCAGAATCAACTTCTTGCGACTTCGATAGACCAAAATCGGCGGGTTCGAGAGGCACTCGCCATACCAAGGGTGCGGAAATCTCGTAAATCGCGTCTGAGAGCGTCCAAGGCCCCGGCAAATGGATTCTTGGCAAAAATCGCTGTCCGAATCCAGCCTGATTCTATCCATTGAGGGCGCGATCAGGAGGCCGCCCCCCATCGAAATGGGATTATTGGAGAGATGCTTCGAGCCATTATTTTCGACCTCGGCGGCGTAGTCATTCCATTCGATTTCCGCCGCGGTTATGCCGCCATGGAGCCTCTGTGCGCTTACCCCGCCTCCGAAATCCCCAAGCGCATCCGTTCCACCGATCTGGTGCATCGCTATGAAACCGGGCAGATCGGCTCCGAGCCTTTCGTCGAGGAATTGTCCCGCCTCCTCGATCTGCACGTCAGCTTCGACCAGTTTTTGCGCCTTGTGGACCGCCATCTTTCTCCCCGGCTCCCTACTTCCTGAAAGCCTGTTCGAGCGTCTCCGTCCGCATTACCGGCTGATCGCGTTGTCCAATACCAATGAAATTCATTACCGGCACGCTCGCGCCCACTATCCCGCGCTGGGCTATTTCGACGATCTGGTTCTGTCCTATCAAGCCGGATGCGCCAAACCGGACCGCCGGATTTATGACCAGGCGGTCGCCAAGGCCCGCTGCCGGCCGGAGGAATGCCTGTTCATCGACGATGTGGAAGCCTACGTCGAAGGCGCGCGTTCCGCCGGACTCGAGGCCCTCCGCTTTGAAGGATATCCACGGCTTGAGGGTTATCTCCAAGATCGGGGAATTCTGTAGCGTCATCAACTAGTCCTGAAATTTAAAGAGAATAATCCGTCCTTCGTCCCACAGATTCATATAACGTGGCATTCGTCGATAGCTCATCGCCGGATATACCGGCTTCTGCTGGAGGTGGCGGATGACGAACGGCCACAAGATCCTAGTCGTCGAAGATGAAGGCATCATCGCGCACGACATCGCGCAGCGGTTGGAGAGTTTGGGTCATTCCGTGGTCGCGACGTGTGGCACGGCCGAAGAAGCCGTGGAGAGAGCCGCCGACGCGGATCTGGTCCTTATGGACATCCGGCTGGACGGTCCCATCGACGGCATCGCCGCCGCGACTCAGATCCGCGAACGCTATCGCTTGCCGGTCATCTTTCTGACTGGCCAGGCCGATCATGCGACTCTGGAGCGCGCCAAAGCTGCCGATCCGTTCGGATATATCGTCAAGCCGCTGGCGCACGCGACGCTGCAAAGCTCCATCGAGATCGCCCTGTACAAACATCGTGCGGAGCGCGAGCTTCAGGAGCGCGAGGCGTGGCTCCGGACGATCTTCATTTCCGTCGCCGACGCAGTGGTCGTGGTGGATCCCGCCGGCCGCGTCGTGATGCTTAATCGCGCGGCGGAAATCCTCACCGGCTGGACCCAGCCGGAAGCCGAGGGTAAGCGCCTGGACAAAATCGTGAGACTGATCGAGGAACGAGTCGCGGGCGAACCCACGGACCCGGTAGCGCTCGCCATCCTGCGCGATGCGCCGTTCCCCCTGGGAGCTTCTTGGAGTCTGATTTCCAGAACCGGCAGACAGCTGATGATCGAAGGCGCCGCAGCGCCGGTTAAAGCGGCAGGCGTAACACTGGGCGTGGCGCTCACTTTGCGCGACGTGAGCGCGCGCCGCTGGGAGGAACGCCAGCTCCGCCAGGCACAGAAACTTGAAGCCATGGGACGCCTCGCCGCCGGAGTGGCCAACGAATACTCCACTCTGCTCGCGACCATTCGCCATCAGTCCGAACAGCTCCTCCTCCAGTTCAGTGAATACTCCCCCGCGCGCAAGGCGGCGGAGCAGATTCAGGAAGCCGCGGCCGCCGCCGAGCAGCTCAATCGCCGGCTGGCGGCGTTCGGAACCCGCCAGGTGAGCCAGCCGCAGGTGCTCAGCCTGAACGCCCTGCTCCGCCGCACCACCAAGCTCATCGAATCCGTAATCGTTCCTAAAGTTGAGCTATCCGTCCGCCTGGATCCCGCCACTGCCAGGATCACGGCCGACCCGGCGCAGATCGAACGGACCGTGATGACGCTGGTGTTGCACGCCTCCGCCTGCATGCCCGAAGGCGGCCGTCTCCTGATCGAAACCGGAAACGTCGAGATCCCCCTACCCCATACGCTGCTCGCGATCACCTACACCGGCGCCGAGTCCGACTGCGAAAAGCTGTTCGAGCCCGCTTCGATGGAAGAGGGCGGCCTCGCGTTATCGATGGTCCACGCGATGGTGACCGAGCACGGCGGCTACATCTCCGCGCAATCCACTACCGGCGGCGCCTGCCGCTTCGAAGTGTTGCTGCCGTCCTGGAACAACCACGCGTTGCCCGCAGCGGTCACGCCTGGCGAAGCACCGTCCATCCTTCTGGTGGAATCTCGCGAACACGTCCGCATGCAGCTTCACAATTTCTTCGAAGCCAACGGCTACAATCTGCTGGAAGCCGCCGACCACGGGGAAGCGCTGACCCTCGCGCAGTTCCACGAGGGTGCTCTCGATCTGCTGATTGCGGACGCTGTGGACGCGGACCAGCTCGCTTCAGATTTCAAGGATGTGGACGTGCTGCGAATCGTCGACGGGCGGGAGAGTTCGGAAAAGGAGCTTCAGCGCCCGTTCACGCAGCAAGCCCTGTTCGAACGCGTCGATACCCTGGTGCGCAGCAAAGCCGCCCCGCAACCCGCGTAAGTCTTTTTCGTTCGCGCGGGATTCGCGCCAGTCACTTCTTCTTCGGCTTCTGCGGACTCGCCGCACCCTCCGCTGGCAGCGTGAAAAGCTCGTCCGTCAGATTCTTATTCACCGCCACGGATTCCGAAAAGATCTCGTACACTTTCTCCCCGTTGCGCTCCCGCCGGATCTGATGCGGCCACTGCACGCCATCCCCCGAGTCGCGATAGCGCGAAAACAGCGTCACCTCTTCGTCGCGCTCTTTCGTTTCCGCGTTCCTGCGCGCGTATACCTGGCGCAACGGCAGCTTGGTCGACTGGTGAAGATACACCGTGACCAGCCGGTTCTGCCCGTCGGTGATATCCACGATATCCGCCGGCTGATTCTCCAGCACGTCCGAGCCGCGCGCTTCGAAAATCATTCCCGGCTCATTCCGCCGCTGACGAAGAATATAGAAAATGTTCCGGAACGTGCTATCGCGGTAGCGGTCGAAACGATCCTTGGGCAGCTCCTTCGCGCCGCGCCAGGTGATCTCCCATGCCCCGTTTTCATTGAATAGGACTGAGCTATCCTCGTTCTTTCCAAAGAGTTGCCGCTCGCGTACGCCGATCTGCTCGCCGGTCTTCCCGGCCGCCACCGTGATGTAGCGGGTGTAAATCTTCGCGATCGACAGCCCCGAGATCTGCTCGCGATAATACGAATACGCACGCCCCGACTCGATACGGTCTTCCATGTTGAGAAACTTTTCGCCGCCCAGCGCCTGAACCGCGTCGTCGATCAGTTTCTTCCCACGCTGTTCCGCTGGAGTTTGCGCTGCGGCCGCCACCGCGATCAGGAGAATCGCCCACTTCATGGCTTCTGGCTTAATTCTTCGGCTTTGACGCCGGTGTTGAACTTGTAATCGAGCACGGCGATGTCAGCCATTTTCTTCCCGTCCTGCTGAATCGCGATCTTGAACGGAACCTTGAGCCCGTCCGTGTCGCGCCAGTCCGAAAAACTCTCTTCCGACGCGACCGGGCCCTCCGTATAAATCTCGCGCAATGGCAGACCCGATATGGCGTCGAACTGGATCCGCACACTGGAGCCGTCCTTTGACGAAACCTCCACCGTATCGTCCGCCACCGCGTTTACCTGATTCGACGGATCGCGATCCGCGATCATTAGCCGCACCAGGTTGCGAAACACTTCGCCCTGCGCCTGTTTCAGCACCGAATCGTTCATCGGACCCGATCCTTGCGGCGTCACCATCCATCCGGTTTTGCCGTCCGTATACGTCGCGACTTTGCCGAACGGGAGATCCAGGTCTTGGCGGAAAGAGCCCGGCGCCAGATATCGATTGTGCTGCTTGATCTTCACGCCCGCGCCGGCCATGACGATTTCCGCCGTCTGGTTCGAATCCTTCACCGCCGCGAGCTTATCCGCCCCGCCCATCGCTTTCTGGGCGCGCTGCAACAGCTCGCGTCCGCGCGCCTGGCTCGATGCGTCGGACTTCGAAACCTCCGCCTTCGGCTCCGGAATCGTCAGGTCGATCTTATTCACCTTTCCGAGCTCGGTCAGCGGCTTGCCGAATTCCTTTGGATTCCCGACGGCGACGATGGTCAGGTTCTCCGCCTTGAAATGATCGCGCGCAGCGCGCTGCACGTCGGCGCGCGTCACCGAGTCGACCGCCTTACGGTACTGGAACAGAAAATCCTTGGGATAGCCGTAGTATTCATACCGGAGGACGCGGCTCAGCGTCTTTGCGGGGCTGTCGAAATTGAATACAAAGCTATTCAACACGGCGTCTTTGGCTTCGGAAAGCTCGCGCTCACTGACTTCGGTCTGGCGAATCTTGGTGAGTTCGTCTCCAATCGCTCGAATGGTTTCGGTGGTGCTCGCCGATTTGGTGCTGCCGCCGATCCGGAACGTCCCGGGATGATCGTACTGCGCGGCCCATTGCGCGCTGATATCGTATGCATACCCCAGCTTGGTTCGGATCTGCGAAACCAGGCGGCTGCTGAATCCCTGCCCCAGAATATCCGCCGCCACCTGCAACGCCGCGTAGTCCTTGTCGCGCAACGTCCCGCCCAGTTCCCCGATCGCAAAAAACGTCTGGGTTACATCAGGCTTTTCGGCGAGATAAATGCCGCCGGTAGGACCACCACTAGACGGAGCGCCGTCAACTACGGCCAAGCTGGGCCTCGTCTCAACCTTGGGGAACGGCGGCACTGGAGGCTGTTCCACCTTCCAATCCGCGAACAGTTTCTCCAGCTTGTCCTGCATCTCGGCTGTGGAAAAATCGCCGTACACGGCCAGCAGGATATTTTTCGGAAAATAGTAGCGCTTGTAGAAATCGATCAGATCGTCGCGATGAATCCGCGCCAGATGTTCGTACTCGATTTGCCATCCGTACGACGTATTGCGGCCATACACGATGCTCAACAGCTCACGATCCGGAATCCCGTTTGCATCGTCGTTCCGGCGCGCAATCCCGCTGCGCATCTGGCTCAGCGAAAGATCGATTTTGTCCTGGCGAAACTCCGGCTGCGTCAGGACGTCTTTGAACGCCGCCAGGACCGCCGCGGCGCTCTCCTTCAATCCTGAAAAACTGATAGACGCGCTGGTCTCGTCCATGCTACTTTCCACCGACGCTGCGATGTTTTCGAGCTGCTCGTCGATTTGGTCGCCGGTCTTCGACTTCGTCCCGCCCGAGCGCAGCACTTCAGCCATCACTGTCGACAACCCGCGCTTGTCCGCCGGATCGAACAGATTTCCCGTGCGCACCATGGCCAGCCCCTGGATCAGCGGCAGCTCATGATCCTCCAGCAGAAACACGCGCATTCCGTTCGACAGGGTGACCGTGGCCGGCTCCGGAATTTTCACCTGCGCGAGCGGAGGATATTTCAGGTCCTTGTAGGACGGCAGCTCTTGCGCGCCCGCGATCGCCGCGGCTGTAACGAATAGAAGAACGCGCTTCACTTCGCACCTCCCTCGGCTGGCGTATACGTGTACGCGACCGTACGAGTGTTGGTGGTCAGATACGTCTTCGCGACGCGCTGCACATCGTCCGCGGTCACGCGATCGTAGTCCTCCAATTCGGTGAACAGCTTCCGCCAATCGCCGTAGTTCACGTATTCACTGCACAACTCCGACGCGAGCCCGGAATTGCTACCCAGCTTGTGAATCAGCGCCGCCCGCAATTTTGTCTTGACGCGCTGAATCGAATCGGCATCCACTTTTTCCTTCTTCACCCGATCGATAATCGCGTCGACCGCTTTTTCGTTCTCTTCCACCGTGTGGCCCGAAGACGGAGCCACGAAGAACAAAAACAGTGCCGGATACCGCCCGCTCGGGAACGTCGATTGCGATCCGGCCCCCAGCGCGATCTGCTTGTCGCGCACCAGTTCTTTATAAATGATCCCAGTGCGTCCGCCGGAAAGAATGTCGCTCAACACATCCAGCGCGGCATCGTCTTTGGAATATTGATCCGGACGCTTATACACCATCGCCAGGAACGGCTGCGCTGGAGACGCCACTGCCACTCGCTTTTCCCCTTCCTGTGGAGGCTCCACTGTCCGGACCACCGGTGGCAAAGGGCCGCGCGGCAGCCGTCCGAAGTATTTCTCGGCCAGTTTCTTGGCCTCCGCCGGATTCACGTCGCCCGCGATGCCGATGGTGATATTGTTCGGCGTGTAGAAAACCTTGTAGAACGCCTCCGCTTCAGGACGGCGGAAATTGTCGATGTCGCTGGCCCAGCCGCCGGGCATGTTCCGGTACGGATGCGCTTCAAACGCCGTCGCCAGCAACGCTTCCACCAGCTTGCCCTGTGGGCTCGATTCCACGCGCATGCGCCGTTCCTCGCGCACCACGTCGCGCTCTTTGTAAAACTCGCGGAACACCGGCTGCAGGAATCGTTCTGACTCCAGCAGGAACCAGAGCTCGATTTTGTTGGAAGGAAAACTGTAGAAATAGTTGGTGGAGTCCTCGGCAGTGCTCGCGTTCAGGCCCACCCCGCCGTTGGCTTCGACGATCCGGTCGTACTCGTTTTCCTCTACTAAGCTGTCCGCTTTTTCGATGGCCTCTTTAAGTTCGGCCTGGAGCGCCTCGATCTTCTTGGGATCGGAGTGGAACGCCTTACGCTTTTCCTGATCCAGCCGGTCGTACACCTGCTCGATCGCATCCAGAGCCTTCCTTTCTTCCGGCCAATTCCTGGTCCCGATGGTTTGGGTCCCTTTGAACGCCATGTGCTCGAACATGTGCGCGATGCCGGTTTCGCCCGATGGATCGTCCACTGAACCGACGTTCACATAAGTGTGGAATGAGACCACCGGCGCCTCATGCCGCTCGATCACGATGAAATGCAGACCGTTAGGCAGCGTGAATTCGGTTACTTTTTTTTCGAAATCCTGAAGCGATTGCGCCGCCAGAGTCAGGGAGAAGAACAGAACAAGGGTAGGCTTCATGCGTTCTAGTTTTAGCGTAGCAGCCGTGTATGTTACGATGCTCGGCAGCCATTTCCAGTTTCATTTTCATGCCCCGAACCACCCAGGCCGCTAAGCAATCGTCAGCGGAAGACGATTTGCGCATGATCGCCAGGGTCCTTTCGGGCGGCGTTGGCGAGCATCATTTGCGCACACTTGTCGACGCGCTGGCGAAGGCGCTGGACGCCCGGATGGTCATCCTTGGTCGTTTATCCGGCTCCGGCGAACGTGTGGAAACCGTGGCGCTGTACGACGACGGAAGCCTCCGTCAAAACATGTCCTATTTGCTGGAGCATACGCCCTGCGCCTCGGTACTCAGCGGCGACCTGTGTTTGTATCCGTCGGGTGTCGCCAAGCGCTTCCCTCTGGATCTTCAACTGGCCGAAATCGGCGCCGAAGCCTATGCCGGCACGCCGCTGGTCGATTCGCTGGGCCGCGTGCTGGGCCTGCTCTCGATCATTTTCTCCCATCCGATCCGGGACCAGGAGCGCGTGACCACACTGCTCCGGATTTTCTCTTCGCGGGCCTCCCTCGAACTGGAGCGTCTGCTCATCGATCAGCGGATGTACCGCCAAATCACCGCGGACCTGTAACGGTTGTCTCCGGAACAGGCGCGCTCCCCACGATCTCCTGAAACCTCGGATCGGACCACAAAGGCTCGAACAGCGGATCGACACTCGCGTACAGCGCCAGCGGCGAACGTTCGTCGAAAGCCCGCCGCAAATCGTCCAGCGCCCGATCCGTTTCGCCCAGCGCCAGGTGGATGCGGCAGCCCACGATGGGATCCACCCATCCCGGCATCACCTCCAGGTCGCCCAGGATCCGGCGCGCCCCGTCGGCATCGCCGCAGGCGGCCCGAATCGCGCCTTCGAGACCAAACCCAAGCGGCGTTTGCGGAGCGTGGTGCGCCCTGCCCAGGCTTTCGAGCGCCTCCCCATAACGGCGCTGCTGCATATAGATCAGCGCCAGAATGTAATGCGGATCGGGCGACTCTGGCGCTCCCTCCCGCATGCGCTGCACAATCCTTTCCGCTTCTTCGTAGCGTCCGCAAGCCGATAGGGTCCACGCCAGGCCGCGCATCACCCGGATCGCCAGCGGATCCAGTTGCATGGCCCGTTCAAAGGCTGCCACCGCCTCCGGAAAACGAGCCAGAAGCGCCAGGCACGTGCCCTCGACGAAATGTCCGAAAGGATAGCCCGGCTCCATCGCGATCGCCTTGCGCGCCAGTGCGAGTCCCTGCCCGCGTTCGCGGTCGAAAAACAGCGTGATCCAGGCTAGGGATGCATACGCCTGGGCCAGCCGCGGATCCAGTCGAAGCGCTTCCATCGCGGCGCGTTTGGCGCGCGGCATCGCGTCGAACGGACGCATCAAGCTCCACATCGCGCATGCCGTGTACACGTCCGCCAGCGCCGCGTAAGGCAGCGCGTACTCGGGATACAACGTGATCGCCCGGCTGAGCACGTCGATCGCGGTTTCGTATCCCCGCTGATCCAGCGAGTTCCACGCCTGTCGCCCTTTCAGATACAGCATGTACGCGTCCACGCTTGGTGCGCCGTCACGAACCGGGGGAAGCGGATCGAAGCCCAGCGTGACGCGCAATGTGCTCGCGATCGCCGACGCGATCTCATCCTTGATCGCGAACACGTCCCCCAGCGTGCGGTCGAACACGCTGGACCACACCACGACGCGCGTTTCCGCATCGATCAGCTTGGCCGAAATCCGCAGTACCTGCTCCGCGCGCCGTACGCTTCCCTCTATGATGGTCCCCGCTCCCAATCGCTCGCCCAGTTCGCGCGCATCTTCGTATGTGCCTGAGTACCCTGGGTGCGCTTCGCGAAAGGCGAACATGCTCGCCCGGCCCAATACGCGCAGTTCCGGGATCGTGGTCAGCGCGTTAATGATGTCTTCGGTGATGCCGTCGCAGAAAAACTCCTGCTCCGCCTGCGTGCTCATGTTTTCGAACGGCAACACCGCGACGATTCGCCGGTCGAGTTGGGCGCGCGGTTTCGGCTCGTCCTCCCCCGGCCATCGAGAAAAGGACGGGACGTAACTGCCGGTCCGAAAGGAAATGCGAACCGAATCCCCCTTGCCCGCCGTTTCGTAGTATTCGCGGAGTTTCCGCCGTAGCCGCTGCGCCTCTACCCGCACAATCGAATCGTTGCGCGGATCGTAGTTCGAATCGCGGTCGAAGGCGTCCCGCCCCAGCGCGTATTCCTTGAGTTGGTCGGCATCGCCCGCCAGTGTTCGTTCCACCGTCGTGCGCAAAAAACGGCGTAGCCGCTCGGACTTCCGAAAGCCCGTACTCGTAAGAATCCGTTCGAGATGCGCCCGGACCTCGTCCGCCCCTATCCGCTCGTCTGGCGGCTCCGGGCGGCGGCCAGATACACGACTCCCTCTGGCTGCTCCCGACTTCATGGCACAACCCTATCACCGGTCTTGGAAGGAAGCAATAGCCGTTAGCTAACCTCTTCTCACCTTTAAAAAACGCATTTGTGACGTTACGATGAAATTGGGCCGCGGGATGTCAAGAACGCAAGTTCCTTGGCGTCCACCCTCCGAACGCGGCCCATTTAATCGGAAATACCTGAGTATGAAGCACTTGCCACATATCCTGTTGGTGGAAGACCAGCGTGCCACCGCTACGCTGATCCAGTCCATTCTTCGGGAGTCAGGCCACCCGCACCAGCTCACCCATGCCGCGGACGGTCAGGAGGCCATTGCATTCTTATCCAGGCCATCCACCTACGCGCCCGACCTGGTGTTGCTCGACCTGCACATGCCCACCGTAGGCGGCATGGATGTGCTGGCGTTTATTAAGCGCCATGTCGAGCTTCGCACCGTGCCGGTGATCATGATGTCGGCCTCCGAATACAACGGCGATATTCATCGCGCGTATCAGTTGCATGTCAACGCTTTCGTCAAGAAGGCGGAGGACCCTCTTGAATTAGCCCAGACGCTCGACGCGATTTTCAAGATGTGGCTACAAATCGCCGTCCGGCCCGCCGCCGTGCGCTTGGCCTAATCCGCTCTGAGCCGCGACCAAAGGAAGCGGTCGAGATTGACGTGTAACGATCGCCTCACACGCCGAGAACTTCGCCCAGCGCGCTGCGGAATCTCGCCATGTCCGTATCCGTGCCGATCGTCACCCGCATCATGGTGTTGTACGGCGGGAACGCACGCCCCACCGCGACACCCTTTGCGAGCATCGCCGGGCTCATTTCCTTGATGTCGCGCTTGGTGTCGATCATCATGAAATTCGCCTGCGGATCGATGAAGTTGATCTTCTTTTCCTTCAGCCACGCGCATACCGTGCCGCGCGTCTTGGCGATCTTGTCGCGCCGCTCGTCGATCATCTTCGGTCCCAGATCGAGCGCGGCAAGAACCGCGCGCGCCGCCACGATGCTGATCACGTTGTTGCGGTACGGCTCCATCTTGGCGATCAGATCCGGCCGCGCCGCCACGTATCCCGCGCGCAGCCCCGCCATCCCGTAGATCTTTGAGAAGGTCCGCATCACGATCACGTTCTTGCCCTGATGCACGTACTTCATCGCGCTCTCGGTTTCCGGCGACGTATTGAAATGCAGATACGCTTCGTCCACCAGCAAGGTCGTGTCCGGCGGAAGATTGTCGACGGTCCAAGCTAGGTCCTGTTTGGTCGTGATCGCTCCCGTCGGATTGTTCGGATTGCAAATGTAGATCAACCCGCCGCCGGCCTTCGCCGCTTCGGCCACCAGTTTCTTCACGTCGGAAGCATAGCTCGACGATAGTGGCAGCTTCACCACTGCGTGTCCTTCCACCGCCGCAAGCTCAGGCCCGGCTTCAAACGTCGGCCAGCAGGTAACGAACGGGCGCTTGGGCGACGTGAACACGTCCACCGCCGCATGCAACACTTCGCTCGATCCGGCGCCGATCAGCACTTGATCGCCTTTCAGCCCCTCGATCGCCGCGATGGATTTGTAGAAGTCTCCGAATTCACGATAGTGATACCGGTTCGTCTCGCCAATCACGCGCGACATCGCCTGAATCGCCGCCGCCGGAGGCCCTTCTGGAAACTCGTTGGCATTCAGCCAGACAGTATCCTTCGGCGCGGCGCCAGCTACGGTCGCGCGCTGTGCGAAAGCAAATTCAGTAAAACCAGCCGCCGCGACCACTCCGGCGAATCCTCTGCGAGTCAGCATGTAGGTTGTCTCCGTCAGCCATTCTACTAAAATCGCTGCGCATTGTGGCGTACGCACTCGTGCGTGCCGCGTCGAGACTTTCTCGACGCCTCCTGACGACGGCCTATTGATCCCGCAACACCCGCATCGGATCCACTCTCGCCGCGCGATACGCCGGAGCCAGACTCGCCGCGATCGAAACCGCCAGCAGGATCGCACTCACCACCGCCAGCGTCACCGGGTCGAGCGGACGTACTCCGTACAGCATCCCACTCATCTGACGCGTCAACACGACCGATGCAGCTAACCCGATCGCGAGTCCCGCGCCCGCCAGCCTGGCCCCCCGCCCCAGAATCAGACCCAGGACGTCGCCCCGCTGCGCCCCCAAGGCCATCCGGACGCCGATTTCGCCCGACCGCTGCACCACCATGTACGACAGCACCGCGTACAGTCCGATCCCGGCCAGGAACAGCGCCATGGTCGCGAACGCACCGAACAGAATGGTTTGAAACCGCGGCTCAGCCGCTGCCTTGTGGACGATATTCTCCAGCGTCGCGGCGCGATACACCGGAATCCCGCGATCGACTTCCGCTATCGCCGCGCGAGCCCCACCGATCAGGTTCGACGGATCCCCAGCTGCCCGAATCGTAATGGTCGGCCAAGTGATGATCGCTTGCGCCCACGGCAGATAATACTGTGGATCCGCTTCCGCCGTCAGCCCCGCCCGCTTCACACTACCCACTACGCCCACGATCTCCCGCATCGTGGATTTGTAAGCTCCATCGCTGATACCTGGCTTGATCCGTTTGCCGACGGCGTTTTCGCCGTGAAAATATTTTCGCGCGAAGGCTTCGTTGACGATCATTACGCCCCCCGCTTTCGCGTCATCCTCCGCCCGGAACTCGCGGCCCGCCACTAGCGGAATTCGCATCGTGCGGAAGAAATCCGGCGTCGCCACGCCCAGGTGTTCGGAAGGCTCGGCTCCGGGCTCGTTGGGACGTCCTTCGATTTCAAACCCGATATTGACTTCGGCGCCCGAAAGCGGAAGCGGCCATCCCGCGGACACCGACTGCACCCCAGGCAACGCCGACAATTTCGGAACCAAATCCTCATACAACCGCACACGAGCTTCGTTCGAATAGCGCGCGCCCGGTACCGACAGGCTTAGTGTCAGGACGTTCGCCGCATCGAAGCCGGGATTCACCGCCAGCACTCGCAGAAAACTTCGGATCAGCAATCCGGATCCCACCAGCAACACCAGACTGATCGCCGTTTCCGCGATTACCAGCGCGCCTTGCAGCCGATGTTGACGTCCGGTCCCACTGCGGCCTCCTTCGCGTAGCGCGGCGAGTGGTTCCACGCGCGACATTCTCCACGCCGGCGCCAGGCCGAACAGAATCCCCGTCGCGACCGAAACCACCGTCGCGAAGATCACTACGCTCGCATCCATCGAAACGTGATCGAGTCGCGGCAAAGTAGACGGCAGCAGCACCCGCAGCGCCTCCACGGTCCACGCCGAAAGCAACACGCCTAAAGCGCCGCCGGCCAGCGACAACAACACCGATTCGAACAGGACTTGCCGCAGGATGACCCCGCGCCCCGCGCCCAGCGCCGCCAGCACTGCGATCTCAGGCTTCCTTCGCGACGCCCGCGCCAGCAGCAATCCTGCCACGTTCACACATCCGATCAACAGCACCGCCGCCACCGCCGCGAACAGAACCCGCAGGGCCGGTTTCGTGTCACCCACCACGTGTTCCAGTTCCTGCATTGCGATGATCCGCGTCAGCTGCCGGTTGGCTTTGGGATACTCGGTCGCCAGGTTGCTGGCGATCACCTGCAAATCGGCCTGCGCGGCCGAAAGCGGCACTCCTGGTTTCAGCCGGCCCATCAGGTTGAGCACCGAGGCGCCGCGCTGGTCGTGCAGCGCACCCTCACCGCCGACGTCTTCAGCCATCGAGATCCATAAGTCCGGGGCCGGTGTCCGGATGGGATATGAAAACCCCGCGGGCATCACACCCGCAACTTCGTATTGGTTTCCGTCCAGATTGATGGCGCCGCCCACCATTTCGCGCCGTCCGCCGAACACACGCTTCCACAATTCCCAGCTCAGCATCACCGCGCGAACGTCCTTCTTTTCATCGTTCGATGAAAAGTCGCGTCCCATCGCCGGCAAGGTCCCCAGCACCCGGAAAAAATCCGCCGACACAATTTCCGTGTCAATCTGCTGCGCGTCACCCGCTCCCATCAGCGTGTTACCCGAGTTGCGGTACGACGCCATCGCGCTGAACGAGTGCTGCTCACGGCGATAGTCGAAGAAGTTCGGGTAACTGAACGTCTCGTAGCCATTGCCACCCAATGCAGCGTCGTCATACTGAACCCACACCAGCCGGTCAGGATCTGGAAACGGCAGCGGGCGCAGCAGCACCGCGTTTACTAAGCTGAACATCGCCGTCGTGGCCCCAATTCCCATCCCCAGCGTGACGATCGCCGCCGTCGTGAATCCGGGACTCTTGCGCAGTTGGCGGATCGCATAACGCAATGTATGCAGCATTTGAGACGGACAGTAGCACGCCGTCATCCATGAGTAAACCGTTATTATACAATTATTTACAGTGATGATCGCGTTCGGAAACGAGGCATCGATGTCCACAATCGAACGTAAAGACTTGCTTAACTATAGAGTGTCTGATATATATATTAAAAATGCACAAAATTGAACATTTCCTGCCCCTCAAGACCAACTGGTTCCACATCCTTCTTTCGCTGGTCTGCGAGGAGCAGCATGGCTACGGAATCATGCAGGAAGTGTTCGAGCGAACCGGCGGCAAGGTCCGGTTGTGGCCAGCCACGCTCTACGGAAGCATCAAGCGCATGATCGAGGCCGGCCTGATCGAAGAGTCCGCCGAGCGGCCCGCCCCCGAACTCGACGACGCCCGCCGCCGTTACTATCGTTTGACCCAGTTTGGACGGCAGGTGCTGGACGCCGAGAGCCAGCGGCTGCAGGACCTGGTTCGGATTCTTCACGCCAAACGGGATTGGGAGGCCGCGCGATGAAATTCGCGATGTGGCTGTACCAGCGTCTGGCGCGGGCGTTCCCGCACGAGTTTCAAGTCATCTACGGAACCGACGTCGTTCAGTTAGGGGAGGACATTGTGGAAGACATCGCCAATCGAAACGGATTCATGGGACTCTTCAGCCTGGTCGCGGATCTCGCCATTCGCGTCCCCATGGAATACTTGAGCGAGATGCGCCGCGATTTGGTCTACGCGGTGCGGACGCTCATAAAATCCCCTGGGTTCGCTGCCGTCGGTGTGATCTCGCTCGGTCTGGGGATCGGCGTGACGTCGACCATCTACAGCGAAATTCACATGTTGATTTTCCGCGACCTGCCGCTGGCGCATGAACCGCAGCGGCTGGTGATGGCGCAAGGCGTCTCCTATCCATACTTCGAGCAATACCGCGATCAGCACTCTCTCTTTTCGAGCGCGGCTGCCTATATGCCGGGAGTCGCGTTCGGGATCGCGCTCGATGCCGCGCCCAAAGCCGAGCGGGTGTTCGGGCAGATCGTCTCGCCCGAATATTTTTCGGTTCTCGGAATCCCCGCCGCGCGCGGACGCGTGTTCAGTCCCGATGTCGACAAACCCGGAGAAGCTCCCGTGGTCGTCGTCGGCGACCGGTTCTGGCGCGAACGCCTGAATTCCGACCCGAATGCGGTGGGACGAACCGTGCGCCTGAACGGCCAGACCGCCACCATCGTCGGAATTACTCCCAAGGATTTTCTGGGCGCGATGCCCATCGTCGCCGCGGAGATTTTCATTCCGGCCACGGTTTCCGCGAGGACTGCGCCGGAACTGGGAGACGACGTTCTGCACAAGAACGACGCGAAGTCGTTCGCCGTCCTCATGCGCCTCGCCCCCGGTGTCACCACCAATTCCGCTGAAGCCGCGCTCGACACCATCACTAAACATCTGGACGACCAATTCAATATCGATCCGGATCGCGATCGCAAAGGCCGCCGCGTGCGGCTGCTTCCCGGAGGTTTGATCGTCCCGCTGCCGCCCGAGATGCGACCCGTTCTGTACGGCTTGTGGGGAACGCTGATGGGCCTGATCCTGACCATCGCGTGCATGAACCTGGCGAACATGCTGCTGGCGCGCGCCGGAGCGCGCCGCCGCGAAATCGCGATTCGCCTGGCCGTGGGCGCCAGCCGCTTCCGGCTCATCCGCCAGTTGCTCACGGAAAGCGTGCTGCTCTCCCTGGGTGGCGGCGTAGCCGGCCTCGCGTTTGCGTACTGGCTCACCAACGCCGTTTCGAGCATGAAGATGCCCGGCTCAATTCCTTTCCATTTCGATATTCGCCCGGATTGGCAAGTCATGCTGTTCACCCTGATCCTGTCCTTCATTACCGGCATCGGCTTCGGACTCGCGCCGGCGTTTGCCGCCACCAAGGCCGACGTCGCCCCCACGCTCAAGGAAGGCGGCGTCGCGCAGATGCGCGGGTACAAACGCTTCGGAATGCGCAATTTGCTGGTGATCTATCAGGTGGCTGGCTCGCTGATGCTGCTGCTGGTCACCGGATTCCTGGTGCTGGGCTATGGCAATATGGCCAGCGCCAATGCAGCGTTCGACACCAAAACCATGTACTTGGTGTCGCTCGACCCGTTGCGCGACGGCTACTCCGCCGAGCAGGCTGCGGCCTTTTTCGACAAATTGCCCGAGCGGTTGCGAAACGCGCCCGCAGTGCAAGGCGTCGCGCTGGCGTTGACGCCGCCATTTTCTCAGGACATAGGAGCCTCGGATTTCACCACCGCGCCTACGTCCGACAAGACCGTGACCACCTTGCGGTCCGCGACCAAGCCAGTGATCGGACGCGACTACTTCGCGGCGCTGGACGAGAAGATGCTCGCGGGCCGCGAATTCACCGATCGCGATCAGCGCACCGACGCGTCGCCCGCGACCGCCTTACCGGTGATTCTCAACCAGACAGCCGCGCAGGAGTTGTTCAAGAACGAAGATGCCATCGGGCGCCGCATTAAGCAGCAGCCGCAGTCCTATGAAGTGATCGGCGTGGTGCGCGATCTGAAGGGGCCCACCATGGCGCCGGGATCGCAGGCGGCCATCTATCTCCCCATGACCCGGCGCACGCTGGCCCATCCCCCCGCGGGTGGCCTTACGCTGATGGTGCGTTCCACCGCCGGCGCCGACGCCATCGAAGGGATCCGCCATGAGATCCTGGCCCTCGATCCCAACATCACGGTGTTCAACATCCGGACGCTGGCACAATCGCTCGACGACGTGAGTGCATACATCCGGCTCGGCACTATTTTTTACGGCGGGCTGGGACTGTTCGGACTAATCCTGGCGTCGGTCGGCTTGGCCGGCGTAACGGCCTATGCCGTAACGCAGCGCCGCAAAGAAATTGGAATCCGCATGGCGCTGGGCGCTCGGAAATCCCAGGTCCTCGGTTTGGTCCTTCGCGAAGGCACCGCCCTGGTGGTGATCGGCACCGTGCTCGGATTCGGCGGCGCAATGCTATTGGCGCGAGGCATGTCGGCCATCATGAACGTCTTTGCGCAAGTCTTCCACAACACGGCGAGCGATCCAAGGCTGATCTTCGGCGCACCGCTCTTGCTCGCGGGCCTGGCGGTGCTCGCATGCTATCTGCCGGCGAGGCGCTCGACCCAGATCGATCCACTCACGGCGCTGCGGGAGGAGTGACGGGCATACAATAAAGCTGCAATGGCTATCGACGACGCGATGCGGGAAGCCGATCAATA
This sequence comes from Bryobacteraceae bacterium, assembly GCA_035568415.1. Taxonomy (GTDB): domain Bacteria; phylum Acidobacteriota; class Terriglobia; order Bryobacterales; family Bryobacteraceae; genus Palsa-187. The sequence continues at coordinate 94,066 of DATMOC010000005.1, forward strand.
TTCAAAGTATGTACGCGAGCGCATCGCGCGAGGTCGGCGCGAGGTTGACGAAGGAAGCTACTAGATCAGGACGAGGTTGAAACGCGGATGGAGCGTTGGCTGATTCGTTAGCACCTGCTGGTTCGATCATTCGTTTGAGGGTAAACTTCGCTGGGCGCGTCAGCTCCCCAGCGCCGCAGGAAGAGTGAGCGCACTATCCACGATTACGGTCTTCTAAACGCGTTCAGGATGACCTTCATTGCCAACAGAAGAAATCCGAACGCGACGAGTTCCAACAATCGTGACTGTTTCTCTCTGGCGATGTTCAGGAATGCTAACGCTCCGACGAGATAGGCCACCCCGAGAAGAAAAACTCCAATCCTTTGCACCGTCGTCGCAGTTGGAGAACCCTTGAAGAATAGTTCGTCCGCGCGACGGCCATTCATCAACCAATCGGGCCACAGTATATTCTTCTGGTTGGCCTCGATGTCGCGGATGAACTTCTCAGGATCGCTTGGTCTTCGGTTGTGGCTCATTGGGCTTCGATCGCGTCGGACTCGTGATTCCGAATCCTTGAAAATAGCGGCGATTCGTACTTAGATCGGTCGGGAATCTCTTCGCGGACCCAATCACACCAAGTCGCTTGGCGACGTCGAAAGCACTCTCTTGGTTCAGTTTTGGTCGCACGTCAGAACCCGCCGCGAGGACGGTAGCCCGGCCGGCACTGCACCCGATACTTCTTGGCCGTATCCGCAAGCACCTCAACCGTGATCTTGCGAAATCCTTCATTCGGATTCGGCTGCGGATAGTAAGTGACTGTATACGAGTTGCCTAAATCCTCGCGAATGCTTTCGAAAGCCTCCACCTGCTTCTGCCAGGTCTTGGCGAAATACGATTTTCCGCCGGTGCGCGTCGAAATGCGTTTGAACACGCTCGACGAAATGGGGTCCTTATTCACTTCGTTGGTCGAGATCACGTAGATCGGGATGCCTTCATCCTCGGCCACCGCCTGCACGTCCGACGGCGCCACCATGCTGGCGTTGTCGGGACCGTTCGAGAACACGATCACGACTTTGCGGCCCGGCACCTTCGCTGCGTCGCGCAGCGTCAGCAGCAGGCAGTTGTACAGCGCCGATTCGTCGCCGGCGACGGCTTTGCGCAATCCGAAGATCGCATCCAGACGTTCATGGCCCAACGGCGCGTCGCGCTTCAAATTGCGGCTGTAAGTATACACCGCCACAGAATCGGCGCGATCCAGACCGCGGATGAAATCGGCGATCGCATCGGAAGCGTACACGAAGCCGCGATACATGTAGTTGCTGGTATCGAACAGCACGAAGACGTTGGTGCCGACAAATGCGTCCACCCGGTTTTCCGCCGGGGCGCCGTCCGCGGATGGTGGAAGCGGACGAACCGTCCCGTCCTCCGCCACCTGCACCGGCGCTTTGCTGCCTACACCGAAGGTGCCCACTTTTTGCGCGATTCCATCTTCCAGGATCCGGAAATCCTTGGGCTTGAGATCATTTACGTATTTACCCTTGTTGTCGGTCACCTGGAAGCTGAGCACCACCATGTCGACCTTGACACGGAACGTCGGCCGGTCCTGTGCCAGAGCGAGCGCGACCACAAGAAAAATAAGAGCGAGTCTTCGGATCACGTTTTCCTTACCCCCGATCGATGATCTACCTCAGTTGTCTGCCGCCGACATCTGTTTGCGCGCCTTTTGCCGTACCTCGTCACCCACCAGCCTGAGCGATCGAAGCAGCGCCGGCCAATCTTCCAGATGCGTTGCAAAAATGCGTTCCACGGTCTGCTGCGTCCACACCGGAATCAGCACGTTCAATTCCGCCGGCCGGATGTGAGCCTCGTCCGCCAGCGCGCCGTAATACAAGAGATTCGATTCCCAGCTTTCCGCCAGAATACGGCTGGAGTATCCCATCAGTGTGGGGAACGTGCGCAGGTTCAACAGCTCCGGTTGATATGAATTGGCGAGCGTCGGTTTGGGCGTGCCGAAGGTGCGGGAGATGGCTCGCACGCTGAGCGCCTCGGGAGCCTGCGCGGTTAGCTTGCGAATATCCGCGGCCAGCGGAGTGTCGCGATCTTTGGCGGCCATGTCGCAGGCCAGCAGATACATTTCCGAGGGAACCACGTTGTCTTGGGCCGAGCGAACATCGCCGGCGGCTAAGTAAGCCTCGAGTTTCTTCAGCCGCGCCGGCGGCGCATAGTGGTCCAGAACCGCGATCACGTCGCGGCGCCGGTTGGCGTCGAGAGCGCTTTCCGCCAGCAGCGTCTCGGCGTACGCCATGTTCATCCCCACCCAGTGCAGCTGCAGCGGCGTCACGTTCCACCAGCGCGGGATCACCGCGCTGAGGATCATCTGCGGAACCAGGTCGCCCCAGATGAGCGCCTGCTCGCGCGACGGAATCAGGAAGTTCTGCTCGGCTTCAGCCAACGCGTAAGGCAGTGACGCCAGCGAGCCCACCAGCCGGCCGCCGGCGTTGGCCGGCCATCCGGTCCCGAAAACCTCGGTTGCTTTCCAGGTCTGATTCGCGTTCTGGATTCCGATGAAATCATGGCTGCGCACGAACAGCGGATTGGTGTGCAACACCTGCGCGGCGGGCGGAGCGTAATGGATGTAGGCGAACCCGACCAGCGTGTCGCGTAGGAACGGCGCGAGCGTTCCACGAAGATCCTTCAGCTTCTGGGCATCGCTTGACGATTTCTCGATACTGGTGCGCAGGTTCAGCTTGCGCTGCGACTCCACGTGCTTGTCGGTCCAATATCCGAACGACAACGAATTCTTTTCGGTGGTGGTCAGCGTATTGCGCGGCAATTGAATTTCCGAGATGCGCGACGCGAGCTTTCCGGCCAGCGCGGTATTCAGCTTTTCACCGCGCGAGACGCTCTCCAGGTTGTCCGCTAGTTCGAAGAGCGTCGACAGCGAAACCAGCTTCTGCGCCTCGAAGATGCGGATCATGTCCTCGACCACCTGCTGATGGGCGTCGGAGTTGTCGTTGACCGCGGTGCCGGCCAGCAGGTCGATCATGCGGTCCTGCGGCGAGCCGCTGTCGGGCGAGCGGGTGGCCTTCAACAACAGCTTGATTCCGCCGCGGCCGGTATCGAAAATATCGCGCTCATTCTGAATCTTCGAAAACGGCGCGATCAGTTCCGCCAAGGTCGCATCCGCCGAGGCTTCTTCGATGGAATGCTGGCGCAGGAAGATCTGCCACAGCGAGGTGAGCGCCTGCATGGTCCCCGCGGTATCCGCCTTGAGCGCCTGATCGTGAATCGAATTCACCGCTTTGACCGCATCCAGGAACGCCATCACGGTTTTGTCGGAAATCGACGGCGCTTCGGAGAACAGCGGGTACTGCGAGCTCAGGGCGCGATATTCGCGCGCCAGCCGGTCCACGGTGGCCACTTCGAGAGGCGTGCTGCGGTTGCGCTCCACGTCGCTGAGCGCCATGAAGATTTTCAGCGGCTCATTCTCCACAGCTTTGCGGCACAGCCCGAACAACGCTTCGAGGACGTCGTCGGCATCCTTCCAGTTGGGCGCCGCGCGCGTGAGCTTGGCGTCGTACTTTCCGGCGGGATGGTTCACGAACAGGTTCTTCCAGACATCCAGACTGCCCGGCAGATGCGGCTTGCCGCTCGCGTCCAGGCGCAGACGCGTGGTCAGCAGCAGCATGTCGGTATTCGACCGGAACACCGGCCGCGCCGGTCCCGGACTGGTGACCTTGCCCCGAATCGCCGCGTAGTATCTCTTCAAGCGGTCGGGATCCGTCAGATAGTCTTTTACAGGACCGTTGATGCGGGCCAGCGCATCGTAATAACTGGCCAGCCATCCATCGTCTTTCGCGACCAGCTTCTCGAAAAATGCCGCGCCTTTATCGGTGCCCGCGCCGGCCAGCTCCGCCCAGGTCTTATCCGACCGCGCGCCGCCTGGAACCACCGCATGGCCGTCGCGGACCTGGAACATGCCTCCAAAGAAATCCAGGACGTGAGCATAGATTTTCAATCGCGGCGCCGGGATCGCTTGCCGCATCGCGTCCGCCGTTTCCGGGTCGAGCTTGGCCAGACCGAGATACAAGCGGCACAAAGACGGGTCCGAAATAAAGTAGTCGATGAACTCGCCGGTAGTCTTGTCCCGGGCGGACTGCCAGTACTCCGCCTTATAGAGAACAGGAATGCGCGCCGGATGATAGTCGAGATTGAACGGCCGGTTGGTGCGCAGCGCCTGTTCGAGTTCCGCCAGTGGAAATCCGGAATCGATGGTGAGAAACGCGCGGGAGGCGTTCACTGTCTCCAGCACCACGTCCGATCCGCAGCCGCCGCGCATGCGGTAGCCCAGCACGCGCAGCAAGTCGCCGGTCTCGGAGGAATCGCAGGTATCGATCTTGACGATTTTAGGATCACCGCTGAGCCGCTCCAGCTCGCGCGCCTGGGAAAGGTAGCGAACCACCAGCTTCATGTACTCGGTTTGTTCCAGAGCTTCGTTGGAGCTGGCGGCCTGATATCCGTTGGTCACGACGTTGCGGGCCAGCGCGGCCAGAAGATCGTCGGGTTTCAGATCGGGCGAAAGCGCGGCCATGCGCGCAAAGGATCGCAGGGGTCCGGGGATTTCGATGTAGCTCTGACTCTCGGGGCTGGACTGCATCCGTTGGGGAACCGCGAGTCCAGAGCCGCCCGCGGCGCGATATTCCTCGATGTGTTTCGCGGCCGCAGTGTCGTCGCCGGCCAGCATATCCAGAATCGCTTCACGCCGCGCGACAGCGGCGCGCTGTTCACGAGGAGCATTGGACCGGGCCAGCGCCTGATCCAGCTTGGCGTAAGCCGCGCGTGCGGCCGGATCGCGATGCCGGTCCAGAAACTCGGCGTAGGCACGCAAAGCCCCGGGGTCGTTAGAAGCCTCGGCGGCCTTCTCCAAACGCTCCCGCGCTTGCAAGGCTTCGCCTTTGACCTCCAACTGCCAGGCTTCTCCGCTCAGATCCTGGCCCATCACGCCCAACGCCGTTACGCACAAGGTGCATAACACCCCAGAGAGTCGCATCACAAACCGCTCCTCCATTTGGCATCTACTCTATCACTCTCGCTGAGGGCCGTTGGCCCCCCAACTTTCCGCGGCCGCATACAGAGGAGATGCCCATGATGACAAAACATTTCCACTGTTCGAAAAGATCCATATACTATACCCGTCCGCTGCATGATAATCTCGGAGAGCCGTAACGAGGTACAGCCTAAAAGGAACAGGAGAGCATGGAAATGAAGCACCATCTGCTGAGATTTGGACCCTGGATATTATTGCTGGCCGTCGGAACGATCGCGACGCCGCGGTACGCCAACACGGCTCCGCCGCCGGAGCCGCATCCTCACATTCGCGCCGCGATCAACGAGCTTCGCGAGGCGCGGAACGAGCTGCAGCACGCCGCCCACGACTTCTGCGGCCATCGCGTGGAAGCCATGCGCGACACCCAAGCCGCTCTGAATCAATTGCAGGCCGCGCTGGCATGTGACCGCAAGTAACATTCCAGCGGTGCGTCGTCTTCGGACATTCACCCGCCGCTCAACTTGCTACAGCCGCCTTGAAAGCGCCAAACGGACAGCCCCATGCGTCAGCTTGGGGCTAGCGCGGGGCATAACGATAGCCCCAAGCTGACGCATGGGGCTCAGCGTTTCCTGCTAAGCTGGTGCTAGGTAGTTCACATGATCCTACGGGTCAGGCTTCGGCGGGGTAGGCCGTTCCAGCGCCAACCGGGGAAGAATCGACATGTTGCGTTAGCGTTTGCGGGGTTGATGACGCCGCTGGCGCTGATGGCGTATGTGCTTGGATTCTGGCGCCTTGCTTCGGATCTCGGGATCGTTGGCGAGTCCGGAATCACCGGCATTTTCTCTCATTGGCAGGTGTGGATCCCGCTGGGGGCATCGCTTCAGTTGGCCCGAGTTTCCCTCATCCGCTACGGTACCGGAGGCCGTCTGAAGGGGCCTCGGATCGTGATCTTTCCCGGATTGCGTTCCTCCAAAGTCGACGCGCCGGATGAGCAGGCGCAACAACAAAAGGTCGCTTCGCCGTAGTGATTCCAAGAGCGTCGGACCCGCTCTCTGCGTTCGCGGTTCGGTGCCACGTGACGCAAGATTTGAGAACCTTGACGCTCTCGTTCTCGTATCCTAGTCCGTATGCGATGGCTGGTCACACTTGCGGCAGCCGCATTGGCGACGGGCCAAGCTTCCGATTGGATCGCCATGGGGCAGGGTGGGTCCGTTCGTAACGCTGCGGGAGCGACGACGTTTAACTACGAAATTCGACCTCGCCAGCTTTCGATCGCGGTGCGGCCGGCTGTGGGAGGACTGGCGGGCGTGTCGCGATTCCGCTTTCGCGTCAAGTCCGATCACGATACCGCTATCGGCGTGCTGCTGAGCGAGAAAAAACCCGGCGGAGGCAATTACACGGCGCTGGTTTGGGCGCCTGCCAATCAATGGCAGCCGGTCGAGCTGACGCCTTCCGATTTCACCTTGAGCGACGGCCCGGCCGATCCCCAGGATTCCGATGGCCGGCTCGACCTGGAGCAGGTGGAAGGAATCGGCATTTTCGATTTCGCGCAGTTTGTGGCCGCGATGCCTGCGATACCGAATCTGCTGGTTGAAAAAACGCCGGGCGCTCACGTACTGATGGTCGACAATTTCGAGGTGCGAACCGGCGATGCGCCGCGACGCGAGCCGCTCATGATCGATCGCTTCGATCGGGGATTCCTGGAATGGATGACGCTGGGCGGGATGCAATTGAAGCTCGCTGGAGCCGGTCCGCTGGCGGAGCCGGCCATCGAGGCATCCTACGCTGCGACCTCAGAGCAACTCTCGATCCTGACGCGGCGGCTCTCCAACCTGGATCTCTCTTCCGCAACGCGGATCGCCTTCGACATCGCTTCGGAGCGCGAGGCCACGATTCTGGTCGCGCTCGAAATGAAGAATCCGGGGCACGATCAAGGGGCTCGATTCAATCTGACCATTTTTCCGCCCGGCGAACGCAAACTATTTCACGTGAATTTGGGTCTGGACGACTTCCAGCGGGATCAGAATTCCGCGGACGGAACGCTCGACCCGTCCAGGCTGAAATCGGTATCGTTCATCGACATCAGTGGCCCGTCGGGCGGCGATAACGGACCGAACACGCTGTGGATCGGAAACGTGCGTGCGCTCGCAAAGTGATTTAATGGGAAACCGACGACGGTTGTTGCGCGTCGGTGGATCGATTGGAGGTGCACAGTGCTGCTTCACTTCCGGAGCGGACTTTCTCTGGCGACGATTTCCCTCCTCCTGCCCATCGCGGGAATTTGCGACACGCAGCGTGAATCGCGCGTAAAGGAACAGGCGCTCGCGTTACCGGCGGGTTCCTCGGTCGCAGTACGGTTGCTGAACCATGACTTGCTTCACGGAAGAATGGGGCCGGTAACCGACCAGGGCTTCAGCTTGCAGTACGTCAACGGCGGCAAAATCGAAGAACGAACCGTCGCTTTCATGGACGTCCGGTCGATTGGCCGCTACTACTACCTTTCGCGGCAGCGGACCATTGTGATGTTGATCGTGGCCATGGTGCCGCTGGGGATCTCGCTCGGATTTGCGGCGTCACGTTGACGGCTTCGCGCTGACGGCTTGGCGTTGACTATTTTTCCTTTTGGAACGACTTCAATAACAGTTCGAATTTGGGTTGACTCGCGGTGACAGTTTTCGCGGGACCGGCGAATTTGAGGAACACATTTCCGCCAGGCCCTTCGACAATCGCGCCCAGCAGGCGATAGCCCGATTGCTTCGATTTAGAGGCCGCCATCGGGCCGCCCATTCCGGTGTACTCGCCGGCGGAGACGATGGTGGTCACAGGGAATCCATTGATGGTCCGCTTTTCCACCTTCGCGTCGGCGGGCTGGCCGCCGGGCCCCAGCATTTGTCCTTTCCAACGGTCGAGGTTCGCCTCGATGCTGCCGCCCTGGCCTGCTCCAAAAAAGTAGACCGCGCATTCCGCACTTTCCGAATCGCCTGCAGCAGGCGGAACCATGTACGTGGCGGCTCGCATGGGACGCGGACCCTGGCTCTTCCAGCCATCGGGAGCGGTCCACTTGAGACCGGCAACGGAATCGGCGAGAAGAGGAATGGCGAGGGCGAAGAGGAGAGTTCGCATGGACCTAGTCTAGCGGCACGCGATAATGGAATCGTGAGGGTGCTTGCCGGAATTATAGTTGCCGGGCTTTGTCAGGCCCAACTCTCTTCCACCATTTCGCTGAACAACGGCGTCCGCTTGCAGGTTTCGGCGAACCTCGGCCAGCCGACGGGCCAGGAGACGCTGACGGTCGAGATGGGGCGGGCGTCGGGGAACAGTTTCTACCGCATCTTTTGGGATCAGAATCATCTCGCCGTGTTCGCGTATGAACTGGCCGTCGACCTGACGGCCAACGGGGCGTCCCTGCGCGTGACGGCAAGGCCTGTCGAAACTGAATTCGCGGGACGCTTCCCCAACGCCGACGCCGGCAAGCCGGTTCCTACATTGTCGTCGGATCACGCACTCGGTCCACTGGCGTCGGGACAGAGCGCTAAGCTCGATCTGTTTGAGATTCCCGGCATGGGCTTGAACGTTAGCGAGACCATTCGGGTGACGTTCGGTGCGGAGACGCGCGCAGGATCGCTCCGTTTCACGGGCCTGCGCGTGTTGGCGAATGGGAAGCCTGTGGGTGGTCCTGCAACCGGCGCTGCGTCAGGCCGATACGCAATGTTCTACATTCCGGGAAGCGGGGGCTACTTCTTTTCGACGGAGCAGGTGGCTGGACGTGACTTCACGAAGGCCGGGAGCATCGACGGCGTGCGGATGCGCTTCAACATTGAAAACGTCGACTACGAGTGCGTGTCCACGTCGGCGATCACTGGTGACACGGGCGGCGAGTTATGGGTGCTGCATGACGCGTCGTACAAACCCGATGGAACATGGACGAGGGACCGCGAGGCAGGTGCGCGCGAACAGTTTTTCACGGCGGCGTCGGATTCGTTGGGGTGGTGGTTGCCATAGTCGATCGCAGTTCGCGAACAAAACCAGGAAAAGCAAGACTCACGCAAAGACGCCAAGGTGCAAAGTCGCAAAGCCGTACCGCAATCGAAATGACGGCCACTATTTGCGTTTGCCGATCGCGTACAGCGCTTGCGCGGTCCGCAAGAAGAGCTGGCCTTCGGATACGGAGATGGTGCTCAGAACGTAATCGTTCATATTGTTTTCCGCCAGCAGTTCGAACTTCGGACCGGCTTTGATCACGCTGGTGACGCCGTCCTCGTCGGTCACGTAGATTTTTCCGTCGGCCAGGATGGGCGACGCGGAATACGTGCCGGGCTTCAGGCGCTGGGATCCGTAGATCTGTTCGCCAGTTTTTGCATCCAGGCACCACAGGATGCCGCGATCGTTGATGGAATAGAAATATTTTCCGTCGACCAGCGGAGTGGGCACGTCGGGACCATTGTTGAATTGCCACAACAGATTCGACTTGGTGATATCGCCGTGTCCACCGATGCGGAATGCCTGTAGCGGCCGCTCGCGGGTGGGCGCGTACACGATTCCGTCGTGATAAACCGCCGAAGCGATGGTGCGGAAATTACGGTCGTTGGTGGGATTGAACCCGGTCATGCGCCACAGTTCTTCGCCGGTTTTCAAATCGTGGCCCGTGACGACGTCCGCGCCAAGTACGACCAGCTGCGTCTCGTTTCCGGTTCTTGCGATGATCGGCGTCGAATACGAATCCGGCGATTCCAGCACCGCGTTGTGATGCCGCTCGATGCGCCACACGGTCTTGCCGGTGTTCTTGTCGATCCGCAGAAGATAGGACGCATCTCTAGTTTTCATCCCGTGCAGCACTTGCACGAAGAGCGCATCTTCGTACAGCAGCGGGCTCGACGCATAGCCCCAGTTGAGGCCGAAGCGGCCGTAGTCGGCTTGAATATTGCGCGCCCAAATTTCGCTGCCCTGAAAATCGAAAGCCTTGAGCGCGCCGGTGCCGGTCATCACCCAGACGTTTTTGCCGTCGGTGACCGGCGAGGGCGAGGACATGTTCTGTTTGCGTTCCTTATGATCGCCGTCGCTGAGGAATTTCTTCCATTCGAGCTTGGGCCCGCGACGGTCGACGCACCACAGAAAGAGACTCCCTTTTTCCGCGACGTTAAGAAAGATGTGATCGCCCCAAATGATGGGAGTCGCTCCACTCCAGGCCGGAAGCGGGAGCTTCCACGCTATGTTTTCTTCAGGGGACCATTTGACGGGCAGGCCGGTTTCAGAGCTGGTCGAATTGAGGTTGGGACCGCGCCATTGCGGCCAATTTTCCGCGGTGAGAGGGAGAGAGAGCAGAGCGAGAGCAATCGCGGGGCGCATACAGAAGCAGGATACAACAACGGATTTCACGCAAAGACGCAAAGTTATTCGGCGCGGAGGGTTTCGAGCAGAGGGGCCCGCGTTACGGCTCGGACGGCGGCGAGTGAGGCGGCCATACCTGCGAGTGGGACGGCGAGCAACAATAGCGCGAGCGATGGGTTCGGGAGGTGGCCGCTGCGCGACAGAAATGCGGGGGCGATCGCAATGAACGCGCAGATCGCTCCGATGGCTGTTCCAGAGATCAACAGAAATGCGTTTTCGGCGATGACCATCGTGCGGAGGTGTTCCGGGCGGTAGCCGACGGCTCGCAACAATGCGAGCTCTTTGCGGCGTTCCATGACGTTGCGCAGCAGCACGGCCGCGAGTCCCAGGGTGCCGAGCAGTAGGCCGAGTCCACCGAGAGCTTGGAACGTGGAGAGGTAGGTGTTTTCGACACGATGAAATGCCGCGAGGCGATCAGGTGTAGAGACGACGTCGAATCCGTAGTCGGAGAGTCCTTCTTCGAGTTGAGCTTCAATCGCCGGCGGGCCGTCGATGAGGAAAAAGCGGTATCCCTGCTCGGCGGGGAATGCTTTGACGAAGTTTGCCTGAGAGATGATGAGCTCGCTTTGAAAGATGCTATCGTCGAGCGCGGCGACCAGCTTGAGCTTCGCTCCATTCACGTCGATGATATCGCCGACCTTCTTGTGCAGCACGTACGTGATGGAGTTCGCGTCGGCGATCGCAGGAATCACGCCATCGGGGTGCGCGCTGTCCAGCAGTAGCCACGGATTTCTCGAGTTGCCAGACGACTCCGAGAAAGAGAATCGGCCCAATGCGGCGAAATCGCGAGGCGCTCCGAGCACGCGCGGAGTGCGCGGCTCATACAGATTCAGGCAGCTCGAATCTTCACCGGGTCGCAAGCGGAATGCGTAGAAATGCGCGCCGGTGAGGTTGCGAATATTGAGATTGTCGCGGCCTGTTTCCGTGTTGGGATCCCAGAACAGAGGGACCTGCGCTTCCGCCATGAAGGGAAATCCCCCGGCGCCGGACTTGGGATCCGACCAAACTACGGCAGGGCGGCGGAACGCGTCGAGTGCGACGACGAGAAACACCGCCGACGCGATCAGCGCGATAGAAAGGACGCTGCGTCCGGGACGGTGCCCGGCGTTGCGAATTCCCAAGCGCACCACTGTTTCGACTATGCCGGTTTGTTCGCGAAGACGCGACCATTGGCGGAAAATCGCGGCGATGAGCAGCAGTGTGCCGGCTCCGAAAAATCCGGCAGAATCGGGAATGAAGTGAACGAACGCGCAGGCGACCAGTACGAATCCGCCGAGGGCTGCGAAGCCCGCGACGATGCGGAGAAAGCGCGCCCCTTTTTCCGGCGTTGGCGATACGCCACGCGTTCCAGAGACCAGATCGCGGGCGCTGCTGCGCTTCAGGCTTCGCAACGTCGCGAGCACGCAGATCCATGCCACGAGCATGCCTCCGATCGCGCCAGCGGTCAGCGAATCCGGCGAAATGTGGAGCGTCAGCAAGCCCGTGCCGACGGCGCCCCGCCACCAGGTGCTCAATCCGTAAAGCAGGAAGGCCGCGTAGGCAATTGCGCCGATGGTGCCGACGATGGCTCCGCCCAGTGAAAGGAAGAATCCTTCGGCGACGAAGAGATTGCGGATCTTCGAAGCCGGGAAACCGACGGCGCGCAGTGTGCCGATTTCACGAAGTCGCTGTTCGATTCCAAGCTGGAAAAACAATCCGGCGAGCAGCAGCGCGGAAACCACCAGAAAGAAGCTGAAGTAGGTGAAGTATTCCCCGAAATCGGTGGAGCCTTGCGCCGATTGCAGAGCGGTCGCGCGAGGTTCGTAGACGGCCATACCGAGCTGCGCGGGATCGATCGCGGCTCGCAACTTTTCAGAGAACGCCGCTGCGTCGGAAGTTCCTTCGATGCGAATCGAGGTCGCGCCGCCGAATCGTGAAGCCCACAATTTCCGTCCGGCGTCGAGCGAAATAAACGCTTTCGGCGACGTGCGATATTTCTTCCAATAATCTTCGTCGCGCGGGCGGACGCGTTTCAGATCGACGGGGAATGGCGGGTCCCAGGAGCCGATGGTGTCGGCTTCAGTGATGCCGGGATAGGCGGGCGTCAGATCGCGATCGACGGCCATGCCGGTCATCGGCAGAACACCGGCGAGATGAAACGATGCCGTGCGTGTCGCGAGACTGCCGGAGGGTTCCCAATAATAATACTCGAGCGTGACCGCGTCGCCGGGCTTCGCACCCAGATCTTTCGCGGTCCAGTCGTTCAGATAGATCGCATCGGGCTGCCACGATTGATCGACGGCGCTGACGACCGAGTAGGGAACTTCTTTGCCGCCTATGCGGATGGAGTTTGCAAGGTAGGTAAACACGGGATGCGCGTTTGCGCCCGCAATCTGCTTCACTTTTTCTGAGAGCGCATCGTTAATCACGGCGCTGTCGCTTTCGATTGCCAACGCATTTCGATCGGGCAGCGGACGCACACGAATGCCGAGATCGTCGAGCGTGACTTTGTCTTTCGGAAATGCCGAAGAAGCGAGCAGCAGCGTATTCACGCGATTCTGTTGTTGCAGATCGCGCTGCAAACGGCGCAGCGGGACGAAGATCGCGTAGACGTCGCCCTGCGTGGGGCGCAGTGCGAATTCCCCTAACTGTTTCGAATCGAGCACCGCACCGACGTTGAAGCGAACGGTGCGGCCGGGATCGTCCTTGCGGCCGTGGAGCGACTCCATCGGAATCGCCGACGGTTTTTCGACGCGGACGAGAACGGCGTCGCCAGATTTCGCGCCTAATTCGCGGGCGAGCGCGGTGCTGATGTGGGCTTCTGTCGAGCTGGGCGCCGTAACATCGTGAAATCGCCAGAAGCGCTCATCGACTCCGTATACTGCGACGTTGGCGGCGCGCTTGCGGTCGCGCTCATGGGTGACCATCCCTTGTAGGGCAATCACGGGCGCGGAACCGGGGACGTCGCGCGAGAGCTGCTCGCGGAAGAACTGCGCGCTGGAGACGACCGCTTCCGTTTTTCCGAGACGTGCAAGCACCAGATCGCGAAGGCTGGCGCGCACGGAATCGCCTACGAGCAGCGCACCGGACAGCACGGCGACTGCAGTGGCGACCCCCAGAATCACGGCCAGGTTGGTGCGCCAGTAGTAGCCGAGATTGCGGACGATGAGAGTGCGGGTACGCATACTTAATGGCCGCTCTAATAGACTGCCCAGCAGCCGGGCGTGATCAGCTCGACCAGATGGCCGTCGGGGTCGCGGAAATAGAGGCTTACGCCGCCGAGGGGCCAATCGACGCGGCTCTCGATAGTGATTCCATGTTCGTTCAATTCGCGTTCACACGCCGCCAGTGATTCCGCGGAAATCTTAAATGCGAAATGCATGCGGCCGGAGCCGTCGTGAGGAGGAATCATGCCGCCTGGCGTCGGGATCGGCTGGGGCGTGCCGCCCTTGCGAAACAACAGCAGCACGGCATCTCCCGGCACAGCGAGGGCGCAGAATCGATCATCGCCAGCAAGCCGCGGCAAGTTAAACAAGTGCTCGTAGAATTCCGCGGAGCGGGCCACGTCCCCGACATGCAACGCGGTCTCGACGATTCCGTTAATCTTCATGGCAGCCTGATTCAATTCGATGGCCGGGCGTACGTCCTGATGAGCGTTCCGCCGGCCGATCGAGTACCTTGCGACACGAATCCGCGACGCTCGAACTGGTCGACTGCTTCTCGCGCTTCCGCATTCGATGTGTAGGGGGTCACCGCAATTGCCATTGTGGAATCATTCGGGGTACAGGAACGCAGCGGCTCGAAATAGGCGTAGATCGCGGTCGTCCTTTCGGGCGCGACCACGATGCACGCTCCGGTTTCGCGCAGCGCTCGCGCCGCGATGGCCCAATCCTCTCGCGGCCTGAAGAACCACCGTACGTCCGCGACCAACGATACCGCGAGCAAGGCTACAACCATGATCCGAGGCGAAGCGGCCGCCAGCAAGATCAGCGCCGGAAGGATGAAGATCACCTGGCGGATCGCAATGAAATATCCCGATGCAAAATCGACGATCAATGCGCCGAGTAAGGGCACGAGCACGGTGGCGAGGAGCAGACCAGGCTCGCTACGCTTCACCGGCACGAAATGCAGGATGAACCCCAGGCTCGCTGCCGACAACAGCAGAATCCCGCCGATGTAACCGGCGCCTGTAATTTCCTTCAGCATCATTAGTGGCGTCTTCCAATCGGCGTGGAAATGGTTACCGCTCTGGACGCTGCCTCGCGCCCATCCGTCGCGCGCGTAGAGGTACCACGGCAAGAACATGCATCCCGCGGCCATCACGGGCGCGAGGGTCAAACGAGGCGCGCGGATGAAGTGCGCGAGAGCGACGAAAAACGCGTACGGCATGGTGTACAGCGCGGCGGCGACCGTCAGGCAGTACGCCACTCCGCGCCGCCAGCCCGGCCGTTCCCGAAACCAGAGAAATGCAAGCGTGGAAAGGATACTCAGGAACACAGCCTGGGAGTAAACGCGAGCCTCCAGCGCGTAGCGAAAATTCAACGGCAGCAACGCGAAAAGCGCCATCGCCAAAATCGGATGCTTCAAGCCGAGCCGCCGGGCGAGCAGGCCTGCCGCAGCGACGCTGGCAACACCGAAGAACGCCGCCGGCAGCCGCGCGACAAACATCGAATATCCAAATGACTGAATGGCTCCGCGTTGGACGAAATACGCCAAGGGGGTCGCCCCCACGCTGAAGGTGCACCATTGCAACAGACCCAGCAGGGTTGCGGACCGGGTTCCGATCAATTGAAGAACTTCATCCACCCACAACGGCAACAGCGAGAGCAGCGGAACCAATACGGCGGCATACGCGGCCAGCAGGATCAGTTCGGCGCGCATCGTTCGGCGAGCCTCCCTTCGATCAGCTCGAACGATTTCGGAAATCGCGCGGCGAGCTCGGCGCTGTGGGTGACGACGACCAGAATCGTTTTCATGGTGCGATTGATTTCGAGGAGGAGGTCCGCCACTTGCGACGCGGTATGCCGATCCAGATTACCGGTGGGTTCGTCGCACAGAAGAACTTTGGGGCCGCGGATCAATGCGCGTGCGATGGCGACGCGCTGTTTTTCGCCGCCGGAGAGCTCGGCGGGGCGATGATCGAGACGTTGCGACAGACCGACCTGATCGAGAAGCGCACGCGCGCGCGCATTGGTGTTTGCGTCGGGCGGCGCGACCATGGTGGGAATCAAAACGTTTTCCAAAACCGTGCATTGCGGGAGCAGGCAATGGTCCTGAAAGACGAAACCGACTTCTTTGTTGCGAAAAGCCGAGAGATCCTTGTCGGATAGCGTGAAGGGGTCGCGGCCGTCGAGCGCGACCGTTCCGCTGGAGGGCGGGTCCAGCGCGCCGAGGATATAGAGCAGCGTGCTCTTACCCGTGCCGGATGGGCCGACGATCGAAATCGCGTCGCCCTGCTCGAGCGTGAGCGACACTTCAGTCAGGATCGGAAGAGGACCGCGGGGCGTCGCGAAGGATTTGGAAACGTTGCGCGCTTCGAGCATCGTCATCGCGCAACCGCGGCGGCGTTGCGTTGTCGAGTGAAAACCGCCAGCGTCTGCTCCGCCATCTGTTCCACGGTGTAATGTTTTCGCACGCCATCGTAGGCTTTGCGCGCCAGGTCCGCGCGAAGTTCGCGATCGCGAATCAGACGCAGAAGCGTGGCGGCCAAGTCTTGTGGATTTTCCGGTTCACAGAGCAGGCCTGCGCCGGTGCGCTCCGCCATTTCACGAAAGGTACCGTGGTGCGGCTGGACGAACGGCACACCGGCCGCCATTCCTTCCAGCACGAAAATTCCTTTGGGATCGGCGTAGACGGTGGGCACCGAGAGGATATCGAGTTTTTCGAGAAACGCGATCTTTTGCGCGCGGTCAAGCACGCCGTGATAATGGAACGGCACGTCCCACTGTTCCATCTGGCGTTCGATGCCTTCGAGATAAGCGCGATGCTCATGAGCGATGTAGCCGGCGGCCTCCAGAGTGCAGTCCGGTTCCTCGCGGCGGACGATCCGGTAAGCTTCCGCCAGGACATGCAAACCTTTTTCCGGGGCGATGCGGGCGAAATATCCGATGCGGGTTTTTCCAGCGGTGGGAGCGGGAAGCGCGGTGCGGTAGCCGTCCGTGTTCACGCCCAGGCGGGCGACTTCCATCTTGTGCTCCGGAATTCCCAGGTAGCGGCACATGAATTCGGCGTAATAGTCGCTGACCGCGAGAAAACAATCGACGTGTGGAATGTTGCGGCGGATCAGGTCCAGCGATTTTGAGCGGTAGGGCTCGTTGAGGCCTTCGAGAAATAAGTCCTCGCCTTGCAGCGTGCAGCACACCGGAGCATCCAGCGCCTTCTTCATCGGCGCGGCCAGGCCGATCAGCAACGTGTAGGGGAGATTGATCACATCCGGACGAGGCTCGGTTTTCAGCCACGCGAGCATCTTGCCAAGCTCTTTTTTAAGGCGTCCGTTTTCGACTTCGAGCATGGAAACGGTCATGGCGCCGAGGAAATGCGGATCGACCGGAATGGTGCGCTTGGCCGCGGCTTTCAGCGCGAGCTTGGAATCCCATAAGCGATCGAGCAGCCAGGGAGTATTGCGAAATAGCGACCAGTTCTGTTCCAGATAGACGCTGATTCCGCCGAAGAAAATTTTGTCGTTGCTTACGTTGGCTTCGTCGGTGAGCGTGGGCGTGTAGAGCGGCATCAGGGTCACGTCGTGACCTTGCTTCATCAGCTCCGTGGCCAGCGAATTGTCGCGCAGGCAGGTCCCGCAATACATACCCGCCGCTCCGGCCGTGAGTTGAAGAATGCGCACAAAATCCCTGACTTGGACTCAGGATATCAGACGGCTGATGTGGCCAGTTTGGCTCTAAGTACCGGTCGAAAAAACCGCATCACCTACGGCGCATGTGCCATTCGTCGGCGCAGATCCATTTGCCGTGCACTCCGGTCAATGCGTCAGAGCATACAACACGTAATTGACACCGATGCGAATTGCGAGGCCGGAGAATCTTTCGGGATAGTACGGATCATCGGCATACTCCCACGCGTCGCCGATGTCGGAGTTGTAGGATGCCGCGACCATGATGCGTCCTTTGTCGTCGTAGATCCCGCGCCAGTGCGCGCCGATTCCGTTGTTCTTGTATCCCAGCCGTAAATGCGCCTGGCCGGGGATTTGAAACCGGTCGTCCAGATCGTAGACGGTGTGGAAAATCGGATCGCTGTCGGGAATATCCACCAGCGGGCGGTCCGGAAACACGAAGCCAATACGCTTCGCGAATTCGTTGTATTCGTCGACGCCGTGGAAATCGTCGGCCATGAAGAATCCACCGCGAAGAAGGTATTCGCGCATGACTCTGGCTTCATCCTCATTGAGGCCCCATTCGCCCACCTGCACGGCGTAGAGCCAGGGCCAGTTATAGGCTTCTTCGCCATCTTCGAGCATGATGGGCTGTTCGACGGAGCGGACGCTCAGGCGCGAAAGGCGGCGAAGGGCCAGCGAGAAATGCCGGTCGGCGCGGGGATAGTCCTGGGTCCACAGGGAGAGGCCTTTGCGCCAGTCGCCCTGAAAGCGGGGATAGTAGCCGTCCAGTGGGCCGGGGGGAAACATGAGTCGGGCGAAAGCAAATTCGGCTTTGTCCTGATAATCGGGCGGGATGTCGAACTGAAAATATTCGACGCCGGGATATTGATGGAACGGCCGCTGGAATGCGAACAGGGCGCCCGCGAGGGCCACGCCGCCGCCGACTCGCCACCATACCGTGCTGAGAAACATTCCGGCGTCCCTACCGAGATAATCTCACAGGCATGGTGACGAGTGTTGCTGTTTGGTTAGCCCTGATTTCTTCCCAGCGCCGCGGTCCCCAGCATTCCGCCGAGACCCATGGTTTCGACAGCGGACGACGGGACAATCACCATGGAGCCTTTTTCCTTGATCGCTTCGTACAGCATGTTCATGGCGCGCAAGTGCAGCGCGACGGGGTTATCCTGATACACCTTCGCGGCTTGCGCGAACTTGTCGGAAATCTGCGTCTCCGCATCGCCTAAAATGATGCGAGCCTGGCGTTCCCGCTCCGCCTGCGCCTGCCGCGACATCGCGTCTTCCAGCGG
Source organism: Bryobacteraceae bacterium (assembly GCA_035568415.1). Lineage (GTDB taxonomy): Bacteria > Acidobacteriota > Terriglobia > Bryobacterales > Bryobacteraceae > Palsa-187. Next base: position 112,595 of record DATMOC010000005.1, read on the forward strand.
GCCAGGGATCTGCACGTCGCGAATTTCAACGGACTGGATGGTGATCCCCCAGGGATTCGTCTTTTCGTCCAGCACGCGCTGCAACTCGCGGCCCATGGTTTCGCGTTCCGTGATCATCTGCGCTAATTCGTGGCGGCCAATCGCTTCGCGTAAGCCGGTTTGGGCGCTCATCATGATCGCGTCAACGAAGTTCTCCACTTCGAGAATCGACTTTTCGGCGTTCCACACCAGCCAGAACACAATCGCGTCCACGTTCACGGGAACTGTGTCGCGCGTGAGTGTGGACTCGGCGCTGACGCTGGCGACGCGCACCCGCTGGTCGACATAAGCGCTCAGCGAGTCCACGATGGGAACGATCATGAATATCCCCGGTCCGCGCAGGCCGACGTACCGGCCCAGCCGCAAAATGGCGACCTTCTCCCACTGCTTCACCACCTTGATAGCGAACAGGAAATACAACCCCACCACGGCACCAGCGGCCGCGGGCCAGGGTTGTTCCGTCAGCCCGCAGGCGACCGCCCCGGCCACAGCGAATAGCATGAACGCGGCGACGCTGGGCGGATTCACGGGCGCATTGATCGTCCTCTGCATGGGTCTTACTCCTAGCAAAGCCATACTCACTTCCTCCCTTTCTCCTGCAATCTGTCGCGCAAATTCTCGATGAGCTGCTGGACCGTGAACCCGCCCGCTCCGGCGCGCGCCACGAACTCGCCGGTCAATTGATCCAGCTGCCGTTCGCGCTCCCCATCGTTCCGCGGCGTCTTTCGATCGGAAATGAACGTGCCAGTACCTTGCTGGGTATCCAGGACGCCGCGAATTTCCAGCTCGCGATAGGAACGCATCACCGTGTTCGGGTTGATCGCCAGATCGACCGCGACCTGACGCACCGTCGGAAGCTGGTCGCCGGCTGTCAGCGATCCGGAGGCGATGCCTGCCTGAACCTGGTCGATCAACTGCCGGTACACGGGAACGCCGCTCGCCTCATCGAGCCGGAACCGGAATGCCCGCGTTGGAATTGATCTGCTCATCTATATATTTAGTGTACTAGTGTTATCATACACTGTCAAGGGAATAATGCGTCGGGAAATACGGAACCCGGTCGCTGTCGCTCGCGGCTCGCTGCGAGCACGCTGGGCTGACGACGGCTAAAGCCGTCGCTGCAAGCTGAAGCTCGCTCCGCAAGTAAGAGTGATACGATGACCATTTATGAGAATCCGCTACGTTACTCTCTTGCTTTTTTGCTCGCTCGCGGCGTACGCCCAGAAGAAGCCGGCCGCAAAGACGGCTCCGCCTGTTGCCGCGGCTGCAGCCGCGCCCCAGAAGTTGGATGAAGAGTACACGAAGCTGATCAAGCAATACCTGCAGGATTCGCGCATCACCACCGAACTGGTGGATCATATGCCGGCGTCGGATACGGTGCCGTCGCCACTGAAGTTTTTCGGGCGCATCCCCGGCACTCCCGGCGAGCTGACCTACGCCAAGGACATCAATCGCTACTACGAGGCGCTGGCCGCGGCGTCGCCGCGGGCGAAATTCTGGAAGATCGGACAAACCGAAGAAGGCCGCGATCAGGTGCTGCTGGCCATCGCCGACGAGGAGACCATCAAGAATCTCGACAAGTATAAAGGTCAGCTCGCGGCATTGACGGACCCGCGCCGCACGACGGAACAGCAGGCGCAGGAGTTGATCCACACGGCGAAGCCCATCTATTGGGCTACCAGCGGAATCCATTCGCCGGAGACGGGCGGACCCGAAATGCTGATCGAGCTGGCGTATCGGCTGATCGTGGAAGAGACGCCGTTCATCCAGTCGATCCGCAACAACATGATCTTTCTGATCACGCCAGTGGTGGAAGTGGACGGCCGCGAGAAGCAGGTCGACACATATTATTACGGCAAGAAGACCGGCAAGCAGCGCCCGCCGCTGATGTATTGGGGGAAATACGTCGCGCACGATAACAATCGCGATGGCATGGGCCAATATCTGAAGCTGACACAGAACATCACCAAGGAAGTGCTCGAGTGGCATCCGACGGTGCTGCACGATCTGCACGAAGCGCAATCGTATCTGTACGTCTCTACCGGCACCGGTCCTTATAACAATTCGATCGATCCGATTCAGATCGACGAATGGTGGCTGCTGGCCGAAACGGAAGTGATGGAGATGGCCAAGCGCGGCGTTCCGGGCGTTTTTACTTACGGATTTTATGACGGCTGGGTGCCGAACTATCTGTTCTGGATCGCGATCACGCACAATTCGTTCGGGCGGTTTTACGAAGTGCAGAGCTACGGTCCCGACATCCAGGAGAATTTGCGTCTGCAGGCGACGGCCACTAGCCGCGAATGGTTCCGTCCGAATCCGCCGCTGCCGTCGATCAAGTGGGGGCCGCGTAACAACACCAACATCCAGGAATCGGCGCTGCTGTTCGCGCTGCACAAAGTCGCACAGGAAAAAGAGCTGTATCTGGAAAATTATTGGCTAAAGAATAAGCGGTCGGTGGATGCAGGCAAAAAGGGGCCGACCTTCGCGTGGGTGATCCCGGCGAATCAGCGCCGTCGCGCCGATGCCGCGGACATGGTGAACGCGCTTCGCGCCCAGGGCGTCGAAGTACAGGTCGCCGGATCGAGTTTCAAGTCGGGAGGTACCGATGTCGCGGCGGGAGATTACATTGTCCGCGCCGATCAGCCGTACCGGACTGTCGCCGACATGTATTTCAGCGTGCAGAATTATCCGCCAGCGAATCCGCGTCCTTATGACGACACTGGCTGGACCATGCAGTATATGCGCAATGTGAAGCTGCTGACGATGACGGACCGGTCGGTGCTCGATCAGCCTATGTCGATGATCGGGTCGGAGGTGAAAGTCCCGGGAAGAATCGAAGGCAGCGGCACGACGCTGGTGATCGATCATACGACGGACAACTCGCTGATGAGTTTCCGGTTCAAGAACGCGAACGTGAAGATGATGGCGGCCGAGGACGATTTCGATTTGAACGGTCACAAATTCCGCGCGGGCGCGTTCATTATTCCCGACGCGGATGTCAACGGGTTGCGGGCTTCGATCCAGGCGAGCGGATTGTCGGCCTGGGCGGTCGCTACAGCGCCGACGGTGAAGACGCATGAAATGCAGGTCCCGCGGATTGGCTATGTACACTCGTGGCAGCGCACGCAGGATGAGGGCTGGGTTCGTGCGGCGCTCGATCAGTTCGGCGTTCCGTACACGTATTTTTCGGATCAGAAACTGCGCGACGGCGGTCTGCGCGCCAAATATGACGTGATCATTTATCCGCATGTCGGGGGAAATTCGTCGTCGCATCTGACGGGAATTCCCAAGGTGGGGCCCGATGCGGTTCCTTATAAGAAGAGCGAAATGACGCCGAACCTGGGGGCGCTCGATCAAAGCGACGACATCCGCGGCGGGATGGGCATCGAAGGTCTGGCCGAGCTCGCTAAGTTCGTGCAGGAAGGCGGCACGCTGATAACGGAAGGCTCGACGTCGGCGTTCGTGGCGGATTACGGTCTGACCAGTGGCGTAACGGTCGAACATCCGGGCCAGCTTTTTGCACGCGGGTCGATTTTGCGCGCGCAAATTTCCGACATGAAGAGTCCGATCGCGTACGGCTACGACCAGAAGGACCTGCCGGTTTACTTCAATCAGGACCCGGTGTTCAGCGCGGGCGGCGGATTCGGTGGCGGTGGTCGTGGAGGATTCGGCGGCGGTGGAGGCGGAGCCGACGTCGGCCAGAATGTGACGCCTAACGCGGTTCCGATCCACGTGTCGCCTTTCGATGCGACCACGCCGCAGCAGGCAGCTCCGTCGATGACGGCGGCTCAGGAGCAGGAGGCGGTTCGGCAGCAGATGCGAGCTTTCGGAGTTGTGGAAGACGCGCGTCCTCGCGTGGTGATGACGTTCCCGCAGAATCCGAACGACATGCTTCTCTCCGGTACGCTCGCGGGAGGACAGGCACTTTCGGGTCGCGCGGCTGCGCTGGATGTGTCATTAGGGAAGGGCCACATCGTGATGTTCGCGCTGCGGCCGTTCTGGCGGTGGCAGACGCAGGGCACGTATTTCCTGGGGTTCAATGCGATTCTGAATTGGAATCATTTGGACGCGGGGAAGGAAGAGGTTCGGCCGGGGGGACGGCGTCCGAGCGCGCAGTAGCCCTCACTGGTTCCGGATGATTAGCAGAACGCGAGAAGTGGCATCCAGCTCGGCGATCCGAATTGCGTTGCGCCGGAGGAGCGCTTCAACTCTGTCTATCTTGTAGTTACAGTTATCCAGTCGAATCGTCTTCGGAGGGGCCCCACGCACTTCAGCGAGGTCAACGAAATCAGAGTCGGCGGTCACGATGACGAAGCCATTCGCTTTCGCGTACTCCCAAATGATTTCGTCTGGGATAGATTTGCCCAGACCCGCGTCGAAAACGTGGACGGAATCGGGAAACAGATCACGAAGGCGATCGACTAACTTTGGTGACAGGTTCGCATCGAACAGGAGTTTCAACGGGAGAGTTGTTCCCGCCCCGCCTGCGACGCGTAGGCGTACACTGCGGGGAAATCAGCTTTCTCGAGGTAGGGATAGTCGCGGAGAATTTCCTCCTCCGTCATCCCGGACGCGAGCATATCCAACACGTCCCAGACGGTAATCCGCAATCCTCGGATGCACGGCTTTCCGGAGCGCTGGCCGGGCGTTACTGTGATTCGCGAAAGATCGGCGCTCGGCATATCCACATTATCTCCTACCACGATTTCTGCCACACCCGCACCATCGGATACCGGCCGTTATCGCCCGCAGAGTATTTCGACTGGTCGAACCACCATTGCAATCGAGCCCTGGCATCGGACGCGAACTTTGGGTCGGAGGCCAGGCGAGCCTCGAATTGTTTCCGAAGTTCCGCTGAGTCCGCCATCATGCGGCGGGCGATGGGTTCGGAGAGATATTCGCCCAATCCGCCGCGTCCACCGCCTTCGAAGACCGGATTCAGGAATCCCCATTTTGCCAGTGAATCCGGAGCCGCGGGTTCGAGCATCGAAAGGATCAATCGCGCGCGGCGCTGATTCATGGGGACCCAGAACGATCCCGCTGGCATTGCGATTTTTTCGGTCACTAGCTTGGCGTCGAAGTCCAGCATGACGCGGCCTTCGAAGGACGTCGCGGCGAACTTGGGATTTGAAAACCGGTATGTTTCGAATTCCTGCTCCACCGGTTTCGAAATCCACTCCACGTCGACGCCGTGTAGTTTCAGGACGTCGGCGAGCGGCTTCCACGCGACCGGGATCAGATACCCAAGGGGTATCTGCGCCTCCACCGTGGTATCGATCTGATCGTGAATGACGGTCTCGATATCGTCCTTTTCCGGAAGGAAGCGGTTCACCATCGCGCCGGTCACTTCGCTTTTGAACGGACCATTCTTCAAGGAGTGATACACCAGCGGGTGGCTCTTGTCGCTGACTTTTCCGGCCAAGTAAACCGGGGAAGCCGAACGATCGCCGGCGCGGGCCATCATCTGCCGGTCGGCTTCACGAACGGCGGTGCGCAGTGCTTCGGGATCGAGCAGGATCGTGTCGATCGCGTGCCGCATGATGTCGTAATGCGCCCACGCGCGCGTTTTAGCGGCCTTTAAGCTATGTGTTTCGACCAGCAGGGACGGCCGGTTCTGCACCGCCGAATACAAATGCGAGTAGCGCGGCGAGAACACTTCCATGAAGAATTCGCGGCGGCCCGCGACCTGGCGCAGGGCTCCGTAGGGAGCGACCATGTGACCGTCGGCCTCCATACGCTTGTTCAGCTCCGGCACGAATTTTTCGCGAACCCAGGCACCGGCCGGCTCGGCGATGTCCTGGTTTCGCGCCATGTCCCAGGTCACGTCGTATTGAAAATCCGCGCCATCGGTGACGTGATTGTCGATGTGAAAATCCGGCATCCACGCATTGAACACGCGCAGCCATGCGCGCATTTCCAGAGTATCGGCCTTCACGTAATCGCGATTCAGATTGACCCGCTGAGCGGTCGCGCGGAGACCCGTCGATTGGGGACCGTTCTGGCTGGGGCGGTGATAAGGGCTGAAGTTTTCATGACCGTCGACGTTGAACACGGGGATGATCACGAAGATCGCGTGGTCCAGCCACGTTGCAAAGCGCTTCGAGACCGTCATGTCACGGATCAGCATCAGCACAGTGTCCTTGCCTTCGATCTCGCCGGCGTGGATGCCGCTGTGGATCATGATGACGGCCTTATTCGTCTTCGCGGCAGCATCGGGAGTAAAGGCCCGGTCCTTGGACACGATCACGCCGATCATGGTGCGGCCTTCTGGGGTGGAGCCGATGTCGACGACCTTGACGAACTTCGAGGCTTTCTCCAAGCTCCGTGAAATCTCGACGGCTTCAGCGTAGGGGGCGGTCTGGTTCCAGTCCGATTTCTCGCCGGTGGTGAGAAGGTCGCGCGGCGAATCCTTGGTCGATACGGCGAGCGATGCGGCGGCTTTCGCGGCGGGCGGCTCGAACGCGGAGCGGGGTGCGATCGGGTCTTGGGCGGAACATACGAGCGCAGTGCCAAAGAGCATCCATCGATTCATTCGTCGATGTTAGCGCAAGGACCGGCAGCGCGATCGGGGGATCGCGCGCGGACCAGGGGGTCCGCCCCCCTTTACTTTTTCACGGTTGCCTCGATCGCTTCCAGTTCCTTGCCCGCTTCGGACCATTTTCCCTGCGCGGCGAGCTCACGATAGCGGTTCAAGTGACGACGCACTTCGTCGAGCCGGGGATCGCCTGGCGTCGATGGAACTGGAGCGGCGGTGGAAGTTCGTAGAGGCGCTGCGGCAATCGGCGCCTGGCCTTTTTGAATCGCCTCGAGTTGCGCCAGCGCCTGTTCGTACGTGTCGGCGTAAACGAGCGCGTTGCCGACCACCAGCGCCACCTTTTTAAGCTGCGGCATTCGCGCCTGCTGCGCCTGCAGGAAAATCGGCGCGACGTACAGGAACGTGTTGTCGATGGGGAGAATCAGAATCTGATTGCGCAGAACCTGCGAGCCCTGCTGATTCCACAGCGTCAGATCCTTCGAAATAGTCTGATCCTGATTGATCAGCGCCTCCACCTGCATCGGACCCGAAATTATTTCCTGTTTGGGGAGGTCGAGATACACCAGCTCGCCCAAGTGTGGTCCATCGCAGCGGGCGACCATCATGCCGATCAGATTGCGCTTTCCGCGAGGCGTAAACGGCATCGTCAGCATGAATTCGGGTTCGGTTTCGCCGGGGATTTTGGCGATCATGTACGTCGGCGGCACGGTTTGCGCTTCGGCGCTTTGCCCGGTGGTGTAGGTGGCAACGTCCCACATATCGGCGCGATTGTAATAGGACTCGGGCTCGCGCATGTGATACGTGCGGTAAATTTCGGCTTGTGTGCGGAACAGCGTCTCCGGCGACCGCGCGTGAGCGCGCAGATCAGCGGGCATCTCCACGGCGGCGTGGAACAAGCCTGGAAAAAGCTTCCGATAGGCACCGATCAGCGGATCCGTTTCGTCGAAGACATAGATATCGACGTCGCCATCGTAGGCGTCGACGGTCGCTTTCACCGCATTGCGGATGTAGTTGAAGCGTCCGATACCCTGGATCGAGGTGCCTCGCGAATACGGATGCGCGTCGTTGGTGGTGTATCCGTCGACGATCCACACCAGCCGTCCGGTCTCCGTAATCACCAGATACGGATCGCTATCCCAACTGATGAATTCAGCGAGGGTGCTCAAGCGTTCAGGAATTTTTCGACGGATCATCATCCGGCTTTCAGGCGTCAGCTGATTGGTGAGCAGAATATTCCAATCGCTTTCAGAGAGCGCGGCGAGGAATCGCGTTCCGGATTGCGACATGGGGAATCCGCCGTGGCCGTCATACCGATTCGAGACCTGGCGCGTCTCGGAAGGATAGTCGAATTCGGGCTGACCGGTGCGGACGAACACGGGTTCGTGCGACATCTCGCCAAAATAGATTTGCGGCTTCGCGACGCGCAGGCTGGGCGTCAACACCTCCACGGGCGCGTCCTTGATCAGCAAGATGGGCGACCCGTCGGGTTGAATCCGGTTGGACTCGGCCAACGCCAGTCCATAGCCGTGCGTGAAGGTGAGGGTGCGATTGATCCACTGATTGCGGGCTTCGCCTAGTTGATCCAGCTCAAGCTCTCGCGGAGCGAGAAGCACCTGGCGCAAGCGTCCGTCGATCTGATAACGATCCACGTCGATGTCCTGATAAACGTACGGCCGCAAAGGCTGGATTTGCCCCAGGGTGTCTTGAAACGCTCGCCAATCCCACAGGCGCACGTTATCGAGCAGGGGGCGATTCTTCACAAAATCGATGCGTCCTTCGGCGTGAGCTGCGAATTCCATCTGCCGCGAGTGCCGGTCGATTCCATAAGCGGCCCGTGTCGCTTCGATGTGCCGCTGGATGAAGGGCCGCTCGAGGGTCAGTTCGTTGGGCTTCACATACAGACCGCTGACCAGCGGCGGCAGCGCCCAATCGATCAAGATCACGATCGCGCAAGCCGCGGCCAATCTGCGGCGTCCTGCAATGATCAGCAACGCGGCAAGCACTGCGGCGCCGGCTTTTGCGGTTTGCATCGGCAGGCCGACGTGCTGCTCCACGTAGTCGAGTCCCACCAGCAACTGGCCGTGATCGCTGAGGAGAAGATCGTAGCGACCCAGCCAGAAATTGGCGGCGAGCATGACTAAGAAAACCGCGGTCAAGCCTTTTAACAATCCCGATTCGAGGCGCCCGAGCTGCCGCAGGTCGCTCAAGTCGATCTCGTTGCGCGTTCCGAAACTCGGAAATTCGCGGCGGATCTGCCATCCTCGCGCCGCCAGATAGTAGGCCAGCGCGCCGCCCAGGGTGAACGCGGCGGTAAAGTCGATCAGCATGCTGTAGAAGGGGAGATCGAAAAAATAAAATCCGAGCGGCTGGCCGAAAGCGGGATCGTGCCACTCGTTGGCGGCCGCCAGGCCGTGCCCGCCGAAGTAGCGCGCCACGGTCCACCCGTCGACCGACGCCAGCGAAACCACGATCGCGAGCAGCGCAAAAAGCAGTGTAGTTATCAACGAATAGAACCGGTGATCCCGCAGCCGCTCACCGGCGTGCTTCACTCCGCGCGCGTGCGAGATCCACAAGACCGCGAATACAATCAGCCACGCGACGAAGCCGGGCGTGTATCGATACAGGGACATCAGCAGCCAGGTGGGCACCTGGCCCAGTTCGCGCCACCAGTAATAATCGATTACGATGCTGCAGATGGAGCGGCTGAAAAACAGCAGCAGCAAGACCGCAGCGATCACCACTACAATGCGCCGCGGATTGCCGCGTTCGCCGATCCGTCGAGAGCCGTTCATGGGAGTGGCTTTACTTAGCCTCGTTACGCTTGTACCACATTCGGGTTGTTGCTATGCTCGTCGGCATGAAGACCATCGCTTTGTTATTCCTGTCCGCGGCGCTGACGTTCGCGGCTGACATCACGGGGAAGTGGACGTTCAGCGTCGTGCTCGACGCCGGAAGCGGCAGCCCGACCTTCGAGTTTCAACAGAAAGGTGACGCGCTCACCGGAACGTACAAGGGGACGTTCGGGGAAGCGAAAGTCACGGGAACGGTGAAGGGGGATAAAGTCGAGTTCAGCTTCAGCGGCGACGCGGGTAACGCGAAGTATTCGGGAACGCTGGACGGTGCGACGAAGATGAAGGGAACTTGCGATTACGGCGATGCCGCGGGGAAAGGCACCTTCACCGCGACTAAGAATTAGAGCAGCCGGAAGTTGACTTCGATGGTCGCGATGACTGGCACGGGCTTGCCGTCTTTCAGTCCCGGCTTGAAGCGCCACTTCGCGACCGCTTCCATCGCCTTCGCATCCAGACCGAGCCCAAGGGACCGGGTGACCTTCATGTCTTTGGGCATCCCGTGCTCGTCGACCACGAGTTGCAGAACCACTGTGCCCTGCCACTTGGCTTTGCGCGCTTCTTCGGAGTACTCCGGCTCGACTTTCGAAAGCACCGAGGGAGGCGAAACACCGCCACCGATCCGATAAGCCCCGCCGCCGAATCCACCACCAGAACCCGGACCGACGCCAGGTCCGCGGCCGACACCGACGCCGCCGCCGATTCCGCTGCCTATGCCGCCTCCCATGCCGGTTCCGTTCGAGGGCACGCCCAAGTGACTGAGCGGGTCACCGTAGTTCACCGCGTTGATGTTCGGAATGGGCGCGTCGGCCACGATGGTCGGAACCATGGGGAGCTTTGGATTCTCAGGTGGATCCACACGCGGTGGAGTGAACTGCCGCGGTGCGATCTTGGGAAGCTTGCCTTTGCTGGCGTCCAGTGGCGAGCGCGTTCCGCCGCCTCCGCCGCCGTGAGGAGCCTGCTTTTCGGGAAGATACGGTTTCAGGTCCGGAGCAAACAACGGAATGATGTTCTGATTGATGAGTTTCTGCACCGGCTTTAGCGACCCGATCCACAGGACCAGCAGCACTATGGTGATGTGAATCATGATCGACGTGAAACCAGCGGTCTTTTCGTGACCGCCGTAAAATCCCCACACACTGGGGACATCGACCGGCTTGGAAGTCAATTCCAAAGGAGGAAGCTTGGGAGGGTTGATGGCTTCCTTGATGTTCTTGAAGATAGTCTTAAACCACGGGGTCTCGAGCGACTCCGGCGTGAGGAGGTGCGATAGATGCACTTCGGGGTTGTTAACTGGCTCGCTCACTTATCGGTACTCCCGGACGAACTTCCACATCATCTAAGACGATCACGACAGGCCGCCGGTTTCAGATTTTGGAATCTTTCGCAGCAGGATAGCCCTGTGGAAATTCTAACATATAGTACCCATGGCAGCTATCCACGTTAGTCCTAGCCCTACCGCTTTTGGAATTCCATGAAAACGGCCGTTTCGTTCCATAACTGATCCAGTACATCGGTCAACTCATGGCCCGAATTCACGACGCGAAGTTGGACGTTCGGATGACTCCGCGCGAAAGACTCGGACGCCGCCAACGGCACTACATCATCGTGCACGCCGTGCGCCACAAGCGCCGGCTGCCGGAAATCCGGATTGTCTTCAAATTGGACGGCATCTTTTACAAACTGGTAGCCCAAGGCTCGATCAGATTTATAGGCATAGTGGTAGAACATACGGGAACCGGTGCGTTCCCATTCGGAAATTTCGGAAGGAGAAAATCGATCTCGCCACCGTTTTGGGAATTGGAAGGCCGGGGCGAGTAGGACCAGCCGGTGGACGTTAGGATGTCGGGCTGCATACAGCGCCGCCAGATAGCCGCCCAGGCTCGATCCCATTAACGTAACAGTTTCACCCGCGACGGCCTGGTCGATCACGCGCAACTGGCCGGTAACGGTCAAGCCCTCGAAGTTGCACTCGTCCAGTTGCGGAACGTCGCAAGCGACTCCAATTTCGGCGAATTTGCGGCGAAAGTACTGGGCTTTGGTCGAGAGCGGACTGGAAGCGAATCCATGCAGATAAACCACACGCATTTACTTGGCGACCTCGAACTTGATGCCGCTTGATGCGCCGAACTTATGAAAATCGACGTAGGTGAAATGATTCTCCGCGACCACTTTTCCGCCGCGGAGTTCACGGTGCTCGGTCGACACCGGCAATAGCGCGCCGTACTCGCTCATCGCGTAGGTCACCGCGGCTTCCTCACGCAGTGCTAAGGGACCATCCCCGGTGTGTGCGGCAAGCGTGATCTGCAAGGGGACAGAATCGGACGCCCGGACGCGAATCTCGCCTTCCATTTTCAGGCGCTGCGTCTGGTCGCCGCGGTTGCCTTGGATCAGCGTCATGCCCTCCGGCCCATCCAGTTGCTTATAGGTGAACACCAGAACGCGGTCGTAACCGATCATGGTCGCGCCTTTGAAGGAAAACTCGTAACGCTCGATTTCGCGGCGTCCGAACAACAGCAAGAGCTGGCCGAAATCGGTGACTGCTCCGACCAATCCGTATTTTTCGAACTGCTTCAGAACGTCCTTTTTACGGGCGTCATCGCTGGCCGTAATCGCTTTGGCGAGCGCGTCCTGCGCCTTCTTGGTCTCCTCAACCTTATGCCCGTCGACCGCGGTGACCTGGCGAAGCTCGTGAATCGCGCCGGATTCTCCTGTAAATGACGCGAATCCGTACTCGGACACCACGTCACGCTCTTTCCACTGCGGCGCGGGAGGAGCCGCACCCACGCGCGGATGGAATCGCCCTGGCGGCTTGATCGCGGCCTGGTGCAGCTTTTCGGTCCCCAGAATTTGCGCCGCGATTTTGCGGAATGCCTCGGCCTCTTCGGAGACGCGCGCCGTCATTTTCTGCGTCTGGTCGTCGGCCAGCAGTGCCGAGGCGATGCAGAAGATGGGAAGCACCCACATAATTCGAGAATAGCGTTTGTGCGATGCTCGATGCGTAGCGTCCCGCAGGGCGCTACTGAAAAACGAGTCCATGGACGTTCGCCAACTCGAATTGTTCCTCGCCGTGATGGAGTGTTCCAGCATTACCGGAGCCGCCAAACGCGTGAGCCTGTCTCCGGGCGCCATCAGCCTGCAACTTCACAACCTGGCGGCGGACCTGCGGACGGAACTGTTCGTCCGGACGGGTAAGAGACTTCAACCGACCCCCGCGGCGTATCGACTTGCGGAGCTTGCCACTGTCGTCCTCAAGCAGGTCCGTCACATTGAACACGAATTCGAAAACGATCCAGCGGGAGACCGCCGGCCGTTTCACTTCGCCACCGGAGCGACGGCGCTGATTCACCAGTTGGGCCGTCCGCTGCGGATGCTACGCAAGCGATTTCCGAACACGCCGCTCAAAATCACAGTCTGTGCGACGGAGGATATGGCGGCGGGTCTGCTCGAACGGCGCTTCGATCTGGCGCTGATTTCGCTGCCTTTCGAAGACGAGCATTTGGCGATTCTTCCCACGTTCGAAGAGGAAATGCTGATCCTCAAGCCGTCGCATGCGCAGGTTCGCGGGTGGCACGTCGGATCGATAAAACCCGCCGAGCTTGCCGATCCGCCGTTCATCCTCTACGCCAAGCGCAGCAATGTCCGTACCATCATCGATGGATTCTTTCGCGAGATCGGAGTGGTTCCGCACGTGGTCATGGAAGCAGACGACACCGAGGTGATGAAGCGGCTGGTGGAGGCTGGATTCGGCTACGCGATTCTTCCGGAGCACGCGCTGCATGGGAATCCGCGGTTTTTTCACCTTCTGCGCGTAGCGGGGTGCCGCATCGCGCGCCACCAGGCTCTGGCGATGGTCCGCAGCGAGCATCCCCGGGCTCTGACGGAATCGATCGCGCGTTTTCTACATGGAGCACTCACTAGCAAGTAGTCTTGTGTAGTTCCAACGCGCTCGATTACTGTCGCGCCTCAAATGACGGTTTTGAGCCGCGACGGAGAGTGTTGGCCTGACTAAGGTTATTCTCGTTCACAGCCGCTTGCCGTTGATGGTGACGTCTTCGAACACCAGACCTTCCACGTGCTCGATGACGTTCGGTTTGGCGGCGTGCTCGAACGCACACCGGCTTACGCGAACGTCGCGGATGGGAGACGACGCGAAGCCTCGCAGGGAAATGGCATCGTTGCTCTTGGCGCAGATCACGTCGCTGATCCGAATGTTCCGCACCACCGGCTTGAACGGACCGGCTTCAGCTTCTTCGTAATAGAAATCGATCTGCACGGCGTCGGTGGCGACCTCACCGATAGTCACCTTCCGGAACCAGACATTTTCGATGACGCCCCCGCGCTGGGCGTTGGTCTTGATGCGCAGTGCGCGATCCAGGTGTGGACTGCTCATACGGCAATCGCTGACGAAGACGTTGCGAACGCCGCCCGAGATTTCACTGCCGATACTGACGCCACCGTGACCGTCCTTCATGATGCAATTGCGGACGATCAGGTTTTCGCACGCAGCGGCGATACGGCGTCCATCGGCGTTACGGCCGCTCTTGATTGCGATGCAATCGTCGCCGGTATCGAAGGTGCAGCCTTCGATCAAAACATCAGAGCAGCATTCCGGATCGCAACCGTCGTTGTTGGGACCATGGCTGTCGATCTTCACGTTCCGAACGGTGACATTGCGGCACAGCACCGGATGAATTTCCCACATCGGCGAATTGCGGATAGTCACGTCTTCGATCAGAACATTGTTCGACCGGTACGGTTGAATGAATTGCGGCCGCAGGTAGCGGCCGTCGCCAAACACGCGATCTTTCACCGCCGTTCCGTTCTCGCTGGTCGTTTGCAGCGCTTTGCGATCGGCAGCGCCCAGTTTTTTCCAGGGCCACCAGTGCTCGGCATCGGCTTGGCCGTCGAGCACGCCACTACCGGTGATCGCGATATCGGTTTGTTCGAACGCGTAGATGAACGGCGAGTAGTTCATGCACTCGGTTCCTTCCCAGCGCGAGAACACGACCGGTAGATAATCCTTAGGATCGCGACTGAAACGCAGCGTGGCTCCTTGGGAGACGTGCAGCTCGACGCGGCTGCGCAGATGAATCGCGGCAGTGAGAAATTCGCCGGGAGGAATGACGACGCGTCCACCTCCGGCCTCCGCACATGCCGCGATGGCAGCGCGGATCGCGCTACTCGAATCCGCGCCGGCGCGAGCGCCGAACTTCGTGATGTCGAAATCGCGCTGGGGAAACTTCGGCGGACGGATACGAGCGAGAATCGTTTGTTCCTGCGCTTCCGGTGAGTCCTCGGCATGGACTAGCGCCGCGGCGGCAGCGCCAGCGAGAAAAATCCGGCGATTCATGGCAACTTCACCCACCGCGTAAAATTCCGGCGGAACAGACGCTCGATGTCGCGGCGGATCTCGGCGCGCGCGACAGGACGCCCATCGGCCGCGAGCAATTCATAAGACCGAGCGAGGATCGGGACCAGCGTCCGGCGCGTATTCTTCCACTTGTAAATGACCTGCTCTAGCACACGCGCGTCGGAGTGTTGCGGGATGAAGCTGGTCCCCAGCATCTCCAGCCGTTCGCGAGTGATTTCTTCGACGATCGACGGATTATTCAAAAACCACCAGCATCCGAAGGGCATCAGGTTGGCGAATTTGCGCGCGTAGACGCACAGCTCGTGTTGATTTTCGCGGCTCAGCACGCTGATCAGATAGCGATTCTCGGGATAGTCCGCGCATAGCCGTTCGACAGACCGAAGATCGGCCGCACCGGAGCCATCGCCCGCCAGGCGCAACTTTGGATTCACCTGATAGCGGACGCCGATCATCAGCGACAGTGGCAGATTGAACTCGCGGCACGCGGGCAGCACGGCCGATTCGAGAAGTTTTCCGCGCAGTGAATCTTCAGGGAATTGGAACGTGTCGGGAAGCGAGACCGCCATGTAGACGGGCTTCATCCTCCGGCACCAGTCCGCCAGAAAACGGCGCACCTCCGCGAGTGATTTTCCGGTTGCGTGCGCGTCTATTGAATATCCCTGAGCGGCGATCGCCTGCCAATGCTCAGGCCATTTGTTGAGAATCCGGTCGAGCCGCAGCACTGCGTGGAACCGGGGATCAGGTTCGATTCCCGCACGCCACAGCGGCCCTTCCACCGGGTCGAGCGGATCGTTGGTCATGACGGCTTCGCTCACGCCAGCCAGCTTCAAAACGTGGTCAATGTGACGATCGATTTTCTGCGACGCGAAGAATTCGCGCGCCTCGCGCAGATCGGTAACGGGCAGTCCGAACGCATCCAGCACCGCAATCACGCCGCGGGTGGCTTCAGAGACCGGCGTGTTTTCGACAAACAGCGCGCGCCAGATGGCATCGGCCTGCTCGCGCTTCGACATCGAAAAATATTGTTCCGGCTTTATGTCCGAAGACCGGAATAGCTCGGCCTCCAGGTAGTGATAGGTGATCAGCTCGTCGATTCCCCATAACCCCAGCTTTCCCAGCGTGGGCGGGAACAGGTGTGTATGAACGTCGATAACCCGCGCGGCGGCGAGTTCCTCTTCGACGATGGAAATCAAATCGATCACGGCAGATTTTTCGGTGACGATGGCGCTCATGTTGGAATCCCCGCGTTGACGCCGGACGCGAGAAATCCGCCGTCGACGGCAATGCACTGACCGGTAATGAAACTTGCCGCATCGGAGGCGAGCAGCACGGCGGCGCCCACCAGTTCGTCGGCATGACCGAAACGCCGCATAGGCGTGCGCGTCAGCAGCTCGCGCCCGCGTTCGGAATTGTCCAGAAGATCCTTATTCAAATCGGTGCGAAAAACGCCCGGAGCGATCGCGTTCACGTTGATACCGCTGGTGGCCCACTCGACCGCGAGGCTGCGCGTCAATCCCAGAAGAGCAGCTTTTGAGGCCGCGTACGCGGAAACGCCGTTGAGGCTGACGAACGAATTCAGCGACGTGATGTTGATGATCCGTCCGCGGCCGCTCGCGCGCAGCGGCTCGAAAAAAGCCTGACAGGCGCGCAGGACTCCGGTGACGTTGGTGTTCTGCACCGAATCCCATTCAGCTTCACTGATGTCTTTTACGGGAGTTTTCGAAATTCGACCCGCGGCATTTACCAACACGTCGGCGCGGCCAAGCTGGGTGATCACGGTTTCGCGCAGTTCATCCAGCGATTCGCGAGACAACGCGTCGACGGCGGAACGCACGGTGCGTCGGCTCTTCGCAGCGATTTCCGCCGAGACGGTCTCCACCATTTCAGTTCGTCGTCCAGTGGCGACGACGTCCGCGCCCGCATCGGCAAGTCCCAGGGCAATGGCGCGGCCCAAGCCAGAAGTTCCGCCGATGACGACGGCGACGCGGCCGTGTAAGTCGAGTCCAGCCATTCAATGGCAACTATACGGGCGCGCACACGGCGCTGTCAAAGCAGTTTGTTCAAACGGTCGATTGAGGGAAATGAAATGATTGCGACCCGCTGGCGCTTAATGCACCAGCGAAGGATCGATTTCCTGGCCCCAATGCTGCCAGTCCGGAACGCCATTCGCATCGCGCAACGTAATCAGCTCTAATCCGTCGCTCACTTGACTGGCCAGAATGACATCCGCGTTTTCAAACTTCATCTTGGAGCCGCTGACCCGAATCTGATCGCCGGCCGGGAAGCTGACTTTCAGGAATTTCAGGAAATCGGTGGGGGCCAGATACACGTCGATTGTGCTGGCTTTCGTCTTCAAGATCACGTGCGTCCCGGCGAGCGGACTCCCTGTGGGAGCCTGCCGGACGTCCGTCACGATCCCCACCACCTGCACGGTTGTCGCGGGGTCGTAGCTGGGGGCTGTTCCAACGGTACTGGCAGCGAAGGCCTGAAGAGCGGTGACTGCCAGAGTAACAGCAGACACACGTAGAGCATGGTTTAGGAATTTCATTTTTCTTTTTGTCCTGTTGCGAAGTCTTTGACGGCTTTGCGCCGCTGGGAAGGGCTCTCTTTGTTGCCCCCCTACCACTCCAAGAGATGCTTTTGGCCTCTCAAAAGTTACCGGGATGTACGTCCCTGAATCGCTGACTTCTGACCACCGGCGCTTCAATTCCATTTGGCAGTGTAGTTCCACCGCCGTTTGGCGCGAATCGAACCGCATCGTGCGAGTATTACGTCCCACAGATTCCCTCAACCCTGGATTTAGAAATCTGAGGTTGAATCGTTGCGCCGCCCGACCCTACAATCCAGCATGCGAGCTTTACTGCTGATAGCCCCCTTTCTGGCGTTCGCTCAGGATACACGCCATGTCGTCGAGCCCGCCATTCCGCCTATTTGCGCGACGGTGAAGGCACAGCTTCCGGCGGGGCTTCCCGATGAATCCAAGCTGGACACGGCTCGCATCCAGGGAGCGATCGATCAGTGCCCCGCCGGTCGAGCGGTCGTGTTGAAGGCGGACGGAGCGTCGCGAGCATTTCTTTCCGGGCCGCTGCAATTGAAAAACGGTGTGACGCTGCTGGTGGACGCTGGCGCGATACTTTTCGCATCCAGAAATCCGCGCGATTACGATACGGCGCCGGGCCGCTGCGGGACCACGGACGACTCCGGCAAAAGCTGCAAGCCGTTGATCGGCGGTGACGGCGTTTCCGATGCCGGCGTAATGGGTGACGGCATCATCGACGGCCGCGGGGGCGCGAAGCTTATCGGCGCCAGCGTCTCCTGGTGGGACCTGGCGGAAGAAGCTCGCGTCAAGAATAATCACCAGAACGTGCCGCGGCTGATCGTCATGTCACATGCGCGGAATTTCACGTTGTACCGAATCACTCTAAAAGACTCGCCGAATTTTCATGTGGTGTTCGGAGGTAACGGATTCACCGCGTGGGGAGTGACCATCCATTCGCCCAAAAATGCGCGAAACACCGACGGGATCGATCCGATCAACGCGACCAACGTTACCATCACAAATTGCTTCATTCACGCGGGCGACGACGAGGTCGCCATTAAAGCGAATGGCGCTCCAGCGACGAACATGACCATTGCGCACAACCATTTCTATACCGGGCACGGCATGTCGATCGGCAGCGAAACCTTCGGCGGCGTCAGCGCGATCCGGGTAAGCGATCTTTCCATCGACGGGTCGGACAACGGGCTCCGGATCAAGTCCAATTCGAGCCGCGGCGGGCTGGTGCACGACGTCATGTATGAAGACGTGTGCATTCAGAACACTAAGAATCCGATTTACATGGATTCGAACTACTCATTCCGCGAAGCGAATCAGGACAAGCCGCCGACTTATCGCGAGATCTTTTTTCGGAACGTGCACATCCTGAGCGGCGGAAAACTTACGTTCGACGGTCTGGACTCCGCGCATCGATTGGGAATGACGCTGAGCGGCGTCACCGCGCGCGAGCCAGTCTCGATGATCGCTCGCCATGCGGATTTTATTCTTGGTCCAGGACCGGTCGATTTCAAGCCGTCGGGCGAGGATGTCCATATGACCGCCGCGACAGGCAGCTTCTCGGCGACCGGTTGCGAAGGAAAATTTGTTGCGTTGCCGCTAAAGTAAGGCAAAACACCTCGCTTTAGGAAATCTAAATAAGTCATTTAAAAATACTGGGTTGACAGCGCTGTAACACATCTTTATAGTCCCATCAGAGGTTCAGGGTCGAAGCACCACGTGTTTGTGTGTGGCAGTCAACCAGGAGGTTGCAACGTGAGGTCGTTACTCGCACTGTTCTTGCTCGCAGTACCCGTTTTCTCCCAGGAATTTCGCAGCACGCTTAGCGGCGCGATTACTGACCCGACCGGCGCAGCCGTTCCCAACGCGAAAGTGCTCGCTACCGAGGAGCGCACCGGGACCAAGCTGCAAACCGTCTCTGACGCGGCGGGTCAATACGTCCTGCCTTTTCTCGCTCCCGGCGAATACAGCATCTCCGTGCAATTTGCGGGCTTCAAGGAATTCATCCGCAAATCCGTGCACGTCGGCTCGGGCGACCATCCGGTGATCGATGTCGCGCTGGAGGTCGGCAACGCTTCGCAATCCGTTGAGGTGACCGAGGACGTCACTCTGCTCAACTCGGAAAATGCCTCGGTCGGGCAAGCCATTACGACAAGAGAAGTCGAGGATCTTCCTTTGAATGGGCGAACGCCGCTGGTTCTGGCGTCGCTATCGATGGGCGTTCTGGCCACGGGCCAGCCTGCTTTAATTCATCCATTTGACAGCGCCGCCGCGGCCGGGTGGAGCATCGGAGGATCGCCGAGCCAGACCAATGAAATTCTGATCGACGGATCGCCGGACGCGACGTGGGATGGAAGGCTGGCGTACAGTCCGCCCACCGACGCGGTGCAGGAAGTGCGCGTAAAGGCGTTCGATTCGGATGCGGCGTTCGGCCACACGAGCGGCGGCACGCTGAACCAGGTGCTGAAAACCGGGACCAATTCCCTACACGGATCGGCATGGGAATTCAATCAACCGAACACGCTGATCGCGAACAGTTTTTTCAATAACAAAGCCGGTTTGGGAAATCCGGTGACGCACTACAACCAGTACGGCATCACCGCGGGCGGCCCGATTTTCGTCCCCAAGGTGTTCAATGGGAAGAACAAGCTGTTCTGGTTCTTCGCGTGGGAAGGCGTAAAGGACAGCCAGCCGAACACGACGTTTCTGACGGTCCCGACCGACGCCGAACGCAAGGGAGATTTTTCAGCGCTGCTGGCGCTCGGCTCGCAATATCAGTTGTACGATCCGTTCAGCGCCAAGCAGAGTGGCACGACAATTACGCGCACGCCGATCGCGAACAATATCATTCAGCAGGTCAATCCGGTGGCCGCCGCTTACATGAAGTTTTTCCCTGAGCCGAACATCGTGGGACAAGCCGGCGGATTTGGAAATTTCGGCAGCACCGCGGGAACGCCCGACAATTACAACAACGAATTGGGCCGGCTGGATTACAACCTATCCGAACGCGACCGTTTGTTCTTCGATATTCGCCGCACCGACTACAGTCAGACCAAGAACAACTATTTCAACAATGCTTCCACGGGGTCCATTCTCACGCGCGCCAACTGGGGTGGAAGCCTGGACAACGTGTTCACGGTCAACGCCACCAATTTTGTCGACGTGCGCCTGAACTTCACTCGCATGGATGAAGCGCATCCGGCGGCGAGCGCGGGCTTCGATCCCACGTCGCTTGGCTTCCCAGGGTACATGGCGACTTCGTCGCAGTATCCTCAACTCCCGCTGGTGACGTTTGCGGGCGCGACCAGTCCAACCACCGTCGCGCTGGGATTCAACGCCGCCAATAAGCTTCCCTCGCAGTCGCTGCAATTATTCGGAACCTGGGTGACGGTGCGTCGCAACCACACCATCAAGATCGGCGCCGACGGCCGGCAATATGTATTAAATGCCGCGAGCTACGGAAACTCCGCCGGCTCGTTTTCTTTCACCGCGAATAGCTGGGTGAGGGCGTCCAGTTCGGCTTCGTCGGCCGTCGTACTGGGTCAGGATTTCGCCGAATTCGTGATGGGATTGCCCACCAGCGGGTCTTACGACATCAACACCTCAGCTTCCTATTACGAGCATTACGGCGCGGTTTTCGTTCAGGACGACTGGCGCTTGCGGAAGAACCTGACGGTGAACCTGGGATTGCGTTTCGACTACGACGCGCCGTATCACGAAAAATACAACCGTACCATCGACGGCTTCGACATGACGTCGCAGAATCCGCTGGCTCCCGCCGCGAACGCCGCGTACAATGCGCACCCGATTTCGCAGATTCCGGTGGGCAGCTTCAATGCATTGGGCGGCGTGACGTATCCTACTGACGGCGCCGTGTATCAGCAGAACTCGCACATGCTGAGCCCGCGCGTTGGATTCGCGTGGACGCCCGGCATTTTGCATAACAAGACGGTGATCCGCGGCGGATTCGCGATCTTCGTCCAGCCGCTTAGCATCACGCAGTTGGATATCAGCGGAAAATATTCGACCAATCCGATTCAGAACCAGTACGGCTTCAGCCAAACGACCACGTACATCGCTTCAAACGACAATTTCCTCACGCCTGCCACGACGCTGAGCAATCCATTTCCCGGCGGGATCAAGCAACCCGTGGGTTCCTCGCTGGGACTAGCGACGTTCGCGGGACAAACGGTTCAGTTTATCGATCCGCAGGTTTCCGATCCATATTCGGTGCGCTGGAATTTCGGATTCGAGCATGCCATCACGCCCAACACGATGCTTGAAGTGACCTACATGGGCAACCATGGCGTGCATCTTCCGGTGTACGTGACGCAGTTCAACGGGATTCCCGCGCAATACCTGAGCACGCTCGGCACGCGCGACCAGGCGAACATCTCAGCGCTAACCGCGACGGTGCCGAATCCATTTGCCGGGCTCAACACGTCGCAGAACGGAACCTCCACTACCGTGGCGCAGCTTCTGGCGCGATTCCCGGAATTTCCGGTCGGCACGGGCAGCGGCAGCACCGGCGTGATCGAGCAGAACAACAGCATCGGTAGTTCGTCCTACCAGAGTCTCAACGTCCGTATCCAAAAGCGTTTTTCGGATGGGATGACGCTGGTGGGCAATTACATCAACTCCAAGCTGATCGAGAGGATAACCTTTCTGAACGACGTCGATTCGCAGCTCGAAAAGCGGATTTCGCCGTTCGATCATCCCAACCGGTTTGTTGTCGGGATCGTTTACGAACTGCCTTTCGGAAAAGGCAAGCACTTCAATGTCGATTCGCGCTGGGTGGATCTGCTGGTGGGCGGATGGGGCGTCAACAGCATTTACACTTATCAGACCGGCGCTCCGCTCACCTGGGTCAACGGCAGCACGACGAGTCCCGGCGACTACGTCTACTTTGGCGCACCGATCGTGCTCGATAATCGTGCGACCAACGTGCCGGCGTTTAACGTGAGTGCGTTCGACACCAAATCCGCCGATCAGTTCCAATATCACATGCGGACGTTCTCGACGACGTTCCCGAACCTCCGCTCCGACGGGATCAATGAATGGAGTCCGTCGGTGACCAAACGCCTGCGGATCAACGAGGGCATGAGCTTCCAGCTTCGCGCGGAAGCTTACAATGTTCTGAATCATCCGACGTTTTCGGCTCCGAGCACGACTGTGACGTCGCCTACCACGGCGACCAGCGGGTTTGGAGTGATTTCAGCGCAGGCGAACCGTTCGCGCATTTTGCAAATCGGGGCGCGGTTCGTGTTCTAAACGGCCCGCCATTCTATTAGAATCGTGTCATGAGACGCCTTGCCAGGCAACTAGCGTTCGCCGGCGCGATCGCAGTCTTGCACGCGCAGCCGCCCGAAGCCGGAATTCCCAAGTTCGAGGTTGCCAGCATTCATCCTCACACCGGGCCAGACGATGGCGGACTCAGCGCACAGCATGGCACGTTCCGGTCGATCCGGACGAACCTGGAATTCCTCATCCTGGGAGCCTACGAACTCCAGGAGTTCCAGATTTCCGGTGGTCCGGGCTGGATGACCACGGACTGGTACGACGTTGTGGCGAAGGCTGATAACGACGCTGGAGGCAGAGAACTGATGCTGATGCTTCGCCCACTGCTCGCCGACCGGTTCAAGCTGACCTTCCATCGCGAAACGCGAGAGCAGCCGGTTTACGAGCTGGTGGTGGCCAAAGGCGGCTTGAAAATGACCAAATCGGCGGACGACGCCGTGAACACGATGAGCTTTAGCAGCGGCGCTGTATCGGCAATGAGTGCCAAAGCCATGCCGATATCCATCCTGGTACATTTTCTTTCGAGTGCGGTACGCCACCCTGTTGTCGACAAGACCGGGCTCGAAGGGAATTTCGACATCAAACTCCAGTGGACCGACAGCAATCTTTCTGGCGACATTCCGACCATCTTCACGGCCCTGCCGGAACAGCTCGGATTGCGGTTGGAATCCAGGAAGGGACCGGTGCAGATGCTGATTGTCGATCACGCCGAGCGGCCCACAGAGAACTAATCGGCGCGTTGGCATCCACCGCTCCCTGCGGTCGCGGCTCAGGGTCGGTGATTCGTCATTTTGGCGACGCAGGGTGCCACGATCGCTCAGCGGGGTGTAAAGTGGTCGGTGTTCGCGAATAGGAGGTTCCGATGACTTCTCGCTTCACCGCAACAATTGCGTTACTCACATGCACGGTGGTGTTGCCGGCGCAGGTCAAGAAGCCGGTTCCGAGGGCAGCGGACGGACATCCCGACCTGACTGGAATCTGGACCAACGCCACGATTACGCCCATGGAACGTCCTGCCGAGTTTGCGGGAAAAGCCACGGTGACTAACGCCGAAGCGAAGGCGTACGAATCCAAGGATCTCTCGTCCAATACTCTGGATAGCGACGTCGACAGCGGTTTCAACCGGGCGACAGGAGGACCCGGCGTGGGTGCTTATAACAACCTGTTTGTGGACCGCGGTTCGGAACTGGCCACGGTCGATGGCGTCAAGCGGACTTCACTGATTATCGATCCTCCGGATGGCAAGATCCCTCCGGTTACAGAAGCTGCTCGTCAACGGAATGCCGGGATGCTGCGGGGTTTCAACCGCTATGACAGTGTCAAGGACCGCCCGTTAAGCGAGCGCTGCATCATCGGTTTCGGGTCCACGGCGGGGCCGCCAATGCTTCCAGTGCTGTACAACAACAACTACCAGATTGTGCAGACCTCTGAATTCGTCATGATTCTGATCGAAATGGTCCACGACGTCCGCATTGTCCGAATGAATGGAACGCATAAACCGGCAAGTGTTCGCCAGTTGTTTGGAGATTCGATCGGCCATTGGGAAGGCGACACGCTGGTGGTGGATACGACCAACTTCACCGACAAAGTGCGGTTTCGCGGTTCTTCGGAAAACTTGCACGTGATCGAGCGCTTCAGGCGCGTGGATGCGAATACGGTCCTGTATCGCGCCACGATTGACGACCCTTCGACCTTTTCCAAGCAATGGACCTTGGAGTATCCTTTTGTCGCGACGGCGGGCCCGGTTTATGAATACGCGTGCCACGAAGGGAACTACGCCATGCCGGACATCCTGGGCGGCGCTCGCAAGATGGAGACCGAAGAGAAAAAATAATTCAGCCGGGCGTAACTTTAGGGCAGGTTCGTCGGTTATGATAGTAAGTACTTACATATGCCCGCCGCTGCCCCCCACAAGATCCGCCTGCCCGGCGAAGACCGCCGCCGCCAGCTGCTGAAAGCCGCCATCGAAACCTTCGCGCAAAAAGGATTCGGCGGGACCAAGACCAAGGACATCGCAGCCGCCGCCGGAGTCAGCGAGGCGATCCTGTTCCGCCACTTTGCCAGCAAGGAAGACCTATACCACGCCATTCTGGACACCAAGCAACCCGATGGTGGGAAAAATCAGCCTATTCGCGAGCTCGAAGCCTTGGCCGCGCGGCGCGATGACGCGGCCTTGTTCGGCAATCTGGCCGTCGTCATCGTGAAGTCGTTCCGCGAGGATCCGGCGTTTCATCGCCTGATTCTCTACGCTTCTCTCGAGGGTCACCTTCTGGCCAGCCTGTTTCGGGCGCGCTTCGGTCTTCCCATGGGAAATTTTCTGCGCCGTTACATCGCGTTGCGCCAGAAGGAAGGCGCGTTTCACCGCTGCGATCCCGACGTCGCGATCGCGTTTTTCTGTGGAGCGATCGTCCAGTATGCGATGGCTCGATATTTATTCGGCGTCAACGAGCACCAGCAGGACGAGCCTGCGGTGGTAAAGGAACTGGTCGCCCTGGTGATGCGCGGGCTTGAAAAGAAGAAAGGTCATCATGAGCAGCACTCGTAAAGCCCTGATCGCCGTCATGAGTTCTCTGGCGCTGGTGAGCTGCGGTGGAACCAAGGCCGTCGACGGAACGAAAACCGAGGCGAAGGGCTCTTCGACCATGAGCGTTCCCATGGTCACAACCGTCCAGGCGCTGACCCGTCCGATCTCGGCGTCCGTGCAGGCCACCGGCAGTTTTATGGCGATGGAATCTTCCGACGTCGCCCCCGAAGCGGCGGGACGCATTGTAGACACCCCAATAAACGTCGGCGATTTCGTCAAGCGGGGCCAAGTGCTGGCGCGTCTGGAGAATCGCGACGCGCAGCTCCGGCTGGAGCAGGCCAAGGCCGCCGAACAGCAAGCCGAAGCGGCGATGCGTCAAGCGCAGTCGCGTATCGGTCTCGGCACCGGACAGAATTTCGACGCAAGCAATGTTCCTGAAGTGCTCTCGGCAAAAGCGGCTTACGAATCGGCAGTAGCGCAAGCCAAGCTCGCTGAAGCCGACGCGCAGCGTTACGAAAACCTGATCAAGACCGGCGACGTCTCGCGGAGCGCGTGCGAAAAAGCGCGCACGCAGGCCGACACCGCGGAGGCGCAGGCCAATTCCGCGCGCCAGCAATATGAGGCGACGCTCAATGCGGCTCGCCAGAATTACCAGGGTGTGATGACCGCGCAGGCGTCGGTCACCGGGGTGCACGCACAGACTGAGATGGCGATGAAAGCCATGGAAGATACACTGATTCGCGCGCCGTTCGACGGCTATGTCAGCGCCCGTCCTATCGCCGTGGGACAATACGTGGCCCTCACCGCGAAAATCGCTACGGTGCTGCATGTCACGCCGATCAAGCTCGATTTGCAGGTTCCCGAATCCAACTCCTCGCAGATACGGCTCGGTGGGAACGTCGAGACCAGCGTCCCCGGTTATCCGGGGCGAAAGTTTCAAGGCAAAGTGACCGCGATCAATCCCGCAGTCGACCCGAACTCGCGCACGGTCAGCGTAGAAGCGCAGTTTCCCAACACGGACCTCGCGCTCAAGCCCGGCATGTTCGGGACCTCGCTCATTCTCCTCAGCGGCACCACCGAAGGAATTTTCGTTCCGAGCCGCGCCGTTCTCACCGACCCGAGCACCAACTCCTCGCAAGTCTTTTTTATCCGCGATGGAAAAGCGCGCGTCGCGGTGGTTCAACCGGGCCCGAAGGATGGCGATATGACCCAGATCCTTTCCGGCCTTTCGCCCGGAGCGACGGTGGCCATCGATCACTTGCAAGACCTTTACGACGGGCAACCCGTCCAAACTAATTCCGGGAAAGGAGACTAGCGATGCATAAACTCGCTGAAATCTGTGTTCGCCGCCCCGTTTTCGCCACCATGCTGATCATCGCGCTGATGGTGGTCGGCGGATTCTCCTTTATGAGCCTGGGGCTCGATCTGTTCCCGAAAATCGACCTACCGACCGTGTCGATTCAGGTCACCAACCCCGGCTCGTCGGCCGAGGAAGTGGAAACCGAAATCACCAAGCGCATCGAGGACGCGGTGAACACCATCAGTGGGATCGAAGACCTCAACTCGACTTCGGCAGAGGGAGTTTCGTCGATCGTCATTTCGTTTTCTCTGGACAAGAACGGCGATGTCGCGGCTCAGGAAGTTCGCGATAAAGTGAATCGCGCGATTCCGGATCTGCCGGAGACGGCGAAGCCTCCCGTGGTCCAGAAACTGGATCCAGACGCGACGCCGATTCTTCAGATGGCGGTGTCGTCGCCGCGTCCGCTGCGCGAAGTTACGGAAATCGCGGACAAACAGATCAAGCCGCGCCTGGAAAATATCAGCGGCGTTGGCGAGATTCAACTGGTCGGTGGATTGAAGCGGGAAATTCGCGTCTGGGTCGATCCGGACAAGATGCGCGCTTACAATCTTTCGGTTTCAGACGTCGCCAATGCGCTGCGACAGCAGAATATGGAACTGCCAGGCGGAAGCGTGAATGCGGGCGCGACGGAATTGTCCGTCCGGACGCTTGGCCGCCTGGTGGATCCCGCGCAATTCGACGAAATCGCCATCGCCACACGCGGCCCGTATGTAGTCAAGCTGCGCGATATCGGGCACGCCGAGGACAGCGAGGAGGAGCCCACTACTGCCGCGCGCCTGAACGGCGAGCCATCCGTGACTCTGGTGGTTTCCAAACAATCCGGCCAGAACACCGTGGCTTGCGCGGACGCGATCAAGAAGCGGCTGCAGGAAATTGGTCCGCTGCTGCCTAAGGACATCCATATCCAGATCGTGAACGATCAGTCGATCTTCATCAAGAACGCGGTCCACGCGCTTGAATCGCATCTGATTGAAGGCAGCTTTCTGGCTGCGATTATCGTCTTCGCGTTTCTGGCGAATATCCGGACCACGCTGATCTCCGCGGTCGCGATTCCCACGTCGATTATTTCGACGTTCGCGCTGATGGCCGTCATGGGATTCGCGCTAAACCAGATCACCATGCTCGCGCTGACGCTGATGGTCGGCATCGTGATTGATGACGCCATCATCGTGCTCGAAAACATTTATCGATTTATGGAGGAGAAGGAATTTCCGCCGTTTCGCGCCGCCATCGAAGGTACCCGCGAAATCGGCCTGGCGGTCATGGCGACCACGTTATCCCTGATGGCGGTATTTCTTCCCATCGGATTCATGGGCGGCATCGTGGGACGATTCATGTCGTCCTTCGGCTTCACAGCAGCGTTTGCAATTGCCGTGTCGCTGCTGGTTTCCTTCACGATGACGCCCATGCTGTGCTCCAGATTTATCAAGGTCCCCAAACCGAAGAAACCGGGGTCGCACAATGCTTCCAAGGAATCGGGATTCTTCCGTTTCCTGGACGTGTATTACACGCGGATGCTCGAATGGTCGATGGCGCATCGTAAATCGATGGTGGCGATCAGCATCGCTGTGATGTTCAGCACCGTGCCGTTGTTCATGATGGTGGGCAAGAATTTCGTTCCGACCGACGATCGCGGCGAATTTCAAGTCTCTGTGCGCGCTCCCGAAGGCACGTCGCTCGCCGCGACCACCACCATCGCCGAAAGAATCGCGCGCGATGTTCGCGGATTGCCGGGCGTCACGGCGACGCTTACGTCCATCGGCAACAATACCTCGGGATTCGGCGGTGTCTCCATCGGCGTCGCGAATCGCGCTTCGATTTACGTGAAGCTCACCGCTCGCGACCAGCGCCAGAAAAGCCAACAGGACACCATGCTTGCCGCGCGCGAACTGCTCACGCACTATCCCGCCGATCTTCACACGGCCGTTCTTCAGGCGGGCGGCGCGGGCGGCGGGCAGGCCGACGTGATGTACGTGCTGGGCGGCCCGGATCTCGAAAAACTGAATTCCTACTCGCAGGCGATGATCCAAAAGATCAAGCAGCTTCCCCATGTCGCCGACGTCGACAGCTCGCTGGTTTTCGGCAAACCCGAACTGCGCGTGGAAATCGACCGGCAGCGCGCGGCCGATCTGGGAGTTCGCGTCAACGATATCGCGCAGGCGCTGAACACGCTGGTGGCAGGGCAGGTGGTTTCGACGTTTCCTTCCGGCGGCGAGCAATACGACGTCCGGCTGCGTGCCGCGCGCCAATATCGAACCAGCATCGAAGGTCTGTCGCAATTGACCGTCTTTTCCACGAACAAACAAGGCTGGGTGCCGCTCGATCAGGTGGTGCGGCTGAAGACTGGCACGGCGCCATCGAGCATCGGCCGCCTGAATCGTCAAAGGCAAGCCACCATCACTGCCAACGTTCTGCCCGGTGGATCGCAAGCGGATGTGCTCAGCGCGCTCAATAAAATCTCGAAAGATCTGCACATGGACGCGGGCTACGGAACTGCGGTCACCGGCACCGGCCGCGAACTGGGACGCGCCGTCTACTATTTTGGCCTGGCATTCGCGCTGACGTTCATCTTCATGTACATCGTGCTGGCCGCGCAGTTCGAATCCTTCATTCATCCGTTCACGATTCTGCTCACGTTGCCCATTGCGATTCCCTTCGGCATCCTTTCGCTGCTGGTGATGGGCCAGTCGATCAACATATTTTCAGCGCTTGGAATGCTGCTGTTGTTCGGCATTGTCAAAAAGAACGCGATTCTGCAAATCGATCACACCAACGGGCTCCGGACTTTGGGAATGGGACGCTATGAAGCGATCGTCCAGGCCAATCGCGACCGGCTGCGGCCGATTCTGATGACCACCACGGCTCTGGTCGCGGGCATGCTGCCGCTGATTATTTCGAGCGGGGAAGGATCCGCTACGAATCGATCTATCGGCGTGCTGGTGGTGGGCGGACAGACGCTGTGCTTATTGCTTACGCTGCTCGCCGTACCGGTGTTCTATTCGCTGTTCGATGATGCGAAGAGTCTCCGCATTTTCCGCTGGATGTTCCGCGGAGGGCGCACGGAGCATCCAGCGGAGTACACCAAGGAGACGCCGGAACCGGTGCATCACGCCGCAGGGGACCACGCCTGATGCGGACCATAGTGTTTGTATTGGCGGCGTGCTTGAGTTTCGCCCAGGAGCAACGGACGCTGGTGCCTCCGGTCAGGCCATTCCGGATCGGGCCACGCATCGGCGTGTTCACCGAAGCGCGGATCACCCTCGATCAGGCGCTGCAGATGGCTCTTTCGAACAACAAGGACATTGAAGCGTCGCGCATCGATAAGCAAGAAGCCGAGTACAATCTGATCGGCGCGCTAGGCGTCTACGATCCGGTGCTGGGCGGGACCACGTATTGGCTGAAACAGGTCTCTCCAGCCTCGTCTTCGCTGAGCGGATCGGCAACGGGAGCCGTATTGAGCAAGACGTGGCTGTTCGATCCGTCGGTTTCAGGATCTACCCCCTGGTTCGGAGGCAGTTATCGAACTGATTTTTCCAATCAGCGGGCGGTCACGAACAACACGTTCGTCACGCTGAATCCGCAGTTTCCGACTTCACTTAATCTTCAATATACGCAGCCTCTAGCGCGCGGCCTGCGCTATGACGCGAATCGTCACTCGATCGAGGTCGCCAAGAAAAACCGCACGCTTACCGATGAGCAATTTCGCCTTCGCGTCATGTCGATCCTCCAGCAGACCGAGCTGGCGTATTGGGAACTGGTCTACGCCTACAACAATCTGCAAGTGCAATTGGAGGCGGTTGATATTGGGCGTCAACAGGACGAAAGCAATCGCCGTCAGGAGCAGCAAGGATTGCTGGCGCCGATCGACGTGGTCGCCGCCCAAACGCAATTGGCGACGTTCGAACAGGAGGCCTACTCCGCCCAGAACGCTTTGACGCGGGCCGAGGACAATCTGAAGACGTTGATCCTTCCGGCGCGCTCCGCGCCGTTGTGGTCGAGCGCGCTGATTCCCACGCCGCCCGCCGCCAAGCCGACGCTCACTCCCCTGGCGGACGCCGTCTCCGATGCGCTAACCAACCGTCCCGAGGTCGCGCAAACGAAGATCTCGGGCGAGATCAACCAAAGCGATACCCGTTACTACCGCGACCTCACCAAGCCGCAAGTCGATCTGACAGGAAGCTACAATCGCGCTGGTCTCGCGGGACCGCAGGTGATACAAGGCGTGAATCCCATCACGGCGGGATTCGTGCCGCTGATCGACCGTCTGAATTCCCTATCGTCCACAGCCGGGCTTCCGCCAATCAATCTGAATTTCGGCAGCAGTGGCGCGCCGCCGCTTCTAGTGGGCGGTTACGGCCAATCGTTGAGCAATCTATGGGCGGGAAATTTTCCGACTACGCAGGTCCAGCTCCGCGTCGCCATCCCAATTCGCAACCGCACCGCTGAAGCGAACCTGGGCCGCTCGCTTGCCGAAGGACGCAGAATCAAGAACCAAACGGAACAGATCGAGCAAGCCATCGAAGCGGATGTCCGCAACGGCATGCAACAGGTCCAATCGGCCCGGCAGCGTCTGGATGCCGCGCGCGTCGCGCGCGAATCCGCCGAAGAGCAATACAGCGGTGAGCAGCGCCAGTTCCGCGCGGGGACTTCGACATTGTTCCTGGTCCAGCAGCGCCAAAGCACCATGATCACCGCGCGCAGTCAGGAGCGGCGCTCCGAAGCAGACCTGGGCGAAGCGATTGCGGCTTTCGAACTCGCCACCGCGTCGATCCTGCGGGAACACAACATCACATTGAAATGACGTTGCCCGCATCCTCCTGAAACACCGAGGGATCGCTTGGACTATAATGCTCCTAATGCGCACCTTAATTAAGGTTGCACTGTGCTGCGCCGGTTGTGTCTCCACGTTTGGCCAAGGCGCGGAATCGCAACAGGCTTTGGTAAATAAGTACTGCGCTGGATGCCACAACGACAAGCTCAAATCCGGCGGATTTACTTGGACCAAGGTCGACCCCGCGCATCCCGAGCAGAACGCGGCCGAGGCGGAGAAAGCCATCAAGATGCTGCAGGTCGGGATGATGCCGCCCCCGGGCATGCCTCGCCCGGATGCCGCGACGCTCAAGTCGTTCGCCGATTCGCTGGCATCGCGCCTCGATCAAGCCGCCGCTGCGCATCCGAATCCCGGCACTCCCGCTTTGCATCGCCTGAACCGCACCGAGTATCGCAACGCCATTCGCGATCTCTTAGGACTGGATGTCGACGTCTCTGGGTTGCTACCGGCCGACGACATGTCGCACGGTTTCGACAATATGGCGGACGTGCTCACAATTTCACCGGCGCTGATGGAAGGCTACATTCGCGCCGCCGGAAGAATTAGCAGGCTGGCCGTCGGCGATTCGCGTGTCACGCCCACCACTGCCACGTTCCAGGTGGTGAAGAACGTCAACCAGATGCGCCACGTGGAAGGCGCTCCTTACGGGACGCGAGGGGGGATCACCACCGTCTACAACTTCCCCGCTGACGGCGAGTACGTTTTCAAGGTGCTCTTTTTCCACGACATCGATGGTCCGTTTTGGGGCAAGAATCAAGGCAAAGGCCAGCAACTGGAAATCTCCATCAACGGCGAACGTGTGGCTCTGCTCACGCTCGATCCCAATACCATGCCGACCGACACGCGCCAGACTCCGCCGGTCAAAGTGAAGGCCGGCCCCCAACGAGTTTCCGCGGCATTTGTTGAAAAGTTCGATGGACCCGTGGAGGATTTCCCATCGCCCGTTGAAAATGTCCTGGTCGACACGACGCATGCCGATATTCCGGGGCTTACCTCGCTGCCGCATCTGCGCGAGCTGAACGTCATCGGCCCGGCGAACGTCACCGGAATCTCCGATACTCCCAGCCGCCGCGCGATTCTGGCTTGCCGGCCGCCATCCGGTTCGGATGAAGTCCCTTGTGCGAAGAAAATTATCGCGAAGCTCGCGCGGCTGGCGTATCGGCGTCCGGCCAGCGATTCCGATCTCGAAGATCTGCTGAGCTTTTATCAGAAAGGCCGTAATCAGGGCGGGGATTTCGATTCCGGGATCCAGACCGTGGTGCAGACCATCCTTTCCGATCCCGAATTCGTGTTCCGCTTCGAACGTACGCCGGCAAACCTCGCGCCCGGCGCTAACTATCGCATCAGCGATCTGGAGCTGGCCTCGCGCCTGTCATTCTTTTTATGGAGCAGCCCGCCCGACGATCAACTCATCGCCTTAGCGTCGCAAAACAAGCTGCACGAGACCGCCGTGCTCGAACAGCAGGTCCGCCGCATGCTGCACGATCCCAAATCCGAGTCGCTGTCGACGGTCTTCGCGTACCAGTGGCTGCATCTCCAAAACCTCAACGATGTCCAGCCCGACGCTTTCCTTTTTCCCAACTTCGAAAAGAACCTGGCCGCGTCCATGCGCCGCGAAACCGAACTGTTCTTCGACAGCATCGTGCATGAAGACCGCAGCGTTCTCGATCTGATCAACGCGAACTACACGTTCGTCGACGAGATTCTGGCGAAGCATTACGGGATCCCGAATGTGCTGGGCACACGCTTCCGGCGCGTTTCGGTGACGGACGAGAATCGCTTCGGTCTGCTCGGTCACGCGAGCATCCTGACTCTGACCTCCATCTCGAATCGCACGTCACCGGTCCAGCGCGGAAAATACGTCATGCAAGTGCTGCTCGGGACGCCGCCGCCACCGCCGCCTGTCACACCGCCGCCGTTGAAGGAAAACGACGAAAGCTCCAAGCCGCAATCGGTGCGCGAAAAGATGGAAATGCATCGTAAGAACGAGCCGTGCCATTCCTGCCACCAACTGATGGACCCGATCGGCCTGGCCCTTGAGAACTTCGATGGAATCGGACAGTGGCGCACGCTGGACAGCGGTCTACCGGTGGACGCATCGGGAAAGATGTTCGACGGCAGCTCTTTGAATGGTCCGGCGAGCCTGCGCAAGGCGATTGTCAGCCACTCCGACGTTTTCATCAGCACGCTTACGGAAAACTTGCTGGCGTACGGACTCGGCCGCGTGATCGATTATCGAGAAATGCCAGTGGTCCGGTCCATCGAACGCGATGTCGCGCGCGACGGCAACCGGTTTTCGTCGATCGTTCTTGCGATTGTCCGGAGTATCCCGTTCCAAATGCGGCGCGCCGAAGGCGGAGGAACTAACTAATGTTCATTTCTAAGAAGCATCTTTCGCGCCGGACAATGTTGCGCGGAATGGGCGTGAGCATGGCGCTCCCCCTGCTCGATTCGATGGTCCCCGCGCAGACGCCGCTGAGCAAGACCGCCGCGAATCCGCGCCCGCGTCTGTGCTGCATCGAAATGGTCCACGGCTCGGCGGGCAGTACCGTCGATGGTTCGAACAAGCACTACTGGTCGCCTGAGAAAGGCGGTCGCGATTTCGAGTGGACCCAGACGCTGGAGCCGCTCAAGGATTTTCGCGACTATATCACCATCGTGAGCGACACCGATCTTCTTCCCGCAGGCGCCTTTCACGAAAACGAAGAGGGCGGCGATCATTTTCGCTCCAGCTCGTCGTTCCTAACCGCGGCGCACGCCAAGATGACCGAGGGCTCGGACATTTTCTGCGGCACTTCCATCGATCAAATGTACGCGCAGCAGTTCGGCCAGGACACGCCGCTGCCGTCGATCCAGCTTTGCATCGAAAGCCAGTATGCCTCCGGCTCCTGCGATTACGGTTATGCCTGCGTGTACTCGGATACGATCGTGTGGTCCTCTCCCACGCAGCCGTTGCCGATGACCATCGATCCGCGGATGGCGTTCGAAACGCTGTTTGGAGACGGTGCAACGGCGGAAGAACGCGCCTCGCGGCAGCGCATGAACGGCAGCATTCTCGATCGCATTGCCCATCGCGTCGCCGCCCTGCAAAGGGATCTGGGCCCAAAAGACCGCGGCCGATTAAAGGATTATCTGGACGATGTCCGCGAAATCGAACGGCGCATCCAGCGCATTGAGGAATACAACACCAGCGGCGTTGCGCGAGCGCTTCCCGCAGCGCCCATCGGCGTGCCGGATTCCTTCGACCAGCACGTGAAGCTGATGTTCGACCTTCAGGCGCTCGCGTTCCAGACCAACACCACCCGCGTTTCCGCGTTCAAGATGAGCCGCGACGTGTGCCAGCGCGTTTATCCTGACAGCGGCGTGAAAACGCCGTTCCATTCGTGCTCGCATCACAACGAAATTCCGGCGCGTATCGCCGATTTCGCCAAGATCAACCGCTATCACGTCGGCATGGTTTCATATTTTCTGGAGAAACTGAAGAACACGCCCGACGGTGATGGTAACCTGCTGGACCATTCTCTGGTCCTCTACGGCAGCCCCCTGGGGGATTCGAACGCGCACAATCACCGTCGTGTTCCCATCTTTATCGCCGGTCATGCGAACGGCGGAATCCAAGGCGGCCAGCACGTCCGCTGCAAGGAAGGAACGCCGATGGCGAACGTATTGTTGACCGTCCTGCGCAAGGTCGGAATGAACGTCGAAAAGATCGGCGACAGCAATGGAGACATAGCAATCTGAAGGAGGCAGGCCGTTAATGGACGTTCATTCACGTTAATTGACGCCGGACAAAACGATGTTGCGAACCACACTACTTCTTCTAGGCGCCGCAGTCTTCGCCATCGCGGCAGACACCCGCGTCGCCGATGCCGCGCAGCAAGGTGATGTCAACGCCGTCCGCACGCTGGCCAAACAGAAAGTCGACGTCAATGCCGCGCAAGGCGACGGCAGCACCGCTCTGCATTGGGCCGCGCAAAAGGACGATCTGGAGATGGCGAAGACCCTCCTCGCCGCCGGTGCGAGCGTCAAAGCCACTACACGGCTCGGCGCCGCCACACCGTTGTTCATGGCGTGCCGCAATGGGAACGCGCCGATGATCGAACTGCTGATCAAATCCGGCGCCGATCCCAACTCCGTCGACGAACACGGCACCACTGCTTTGATGATGGCCGCCGCAGCGGGGAATGCCGCCGCCGTGAACACGCTGATCGCCAACGGAGCCGCCGTGAATGCCCGCGAAGGCGCTCACGGACAGACTGCTCTAATGTTCGCAGCCGCGCTCGGCCGCAGTGATGCGATCAAGGTTCTCGCCGCCCACGGCGCTGACCCGAGCGTCACGACCAAAGCCGTAAAAGCTCCACATATTCCGAGCACGTTTGAACAACTGCAAAATGCCGGGCAGAAACCCCCGGAAAAGCCCGCGCCGCCGGCGAGCGGCAAAGCTGACCTGGATGCTCTCGCTGTCGGGCTGGGTTTCAAATCCGCGGAGTATCGCGCCGGAAGTCCTGAAATTCAGCAGTTGCAAGCGACGGTGCAGAAACTGGTCGCTAAAGTCGACGAGCTAGAAAAGAAGCTTCCCGGCGCCCCGAAACCGGAAGATGACGGGATGTTCCGTCCGCCGCGCGAGCGCGGAGCTACCGAGATGGGCGGCATGACTGCCCTCCTCTTCGCCGCCCGCGAGGGTCATCTCGAATCCGCACGCGCGCTGATCGACGCCGGAGCCGACGTCAACCAGGCCAGCCCCGCGGACAAGACCACTCCGATCGTCATGGCTGCCGCCAATGGCCACTTCGATCTAGCCAAGTTTTTCCTCGACTACGGCGCCGATCCGAATCTCGCCAACGACCTGGGATTGACTCCGCTCTACGCGGCGGTCGATCTTCAATGGGCTCCCAAAGGCTGGTTCCCGAATCCGAGCATCGCGCAAGAAAAAACCGCCTATCTTAACCTGATGACTGCCCTGCTGGATGCCGGCGCGAACGTCAACGCGCGGCTGGGAAAGAAGTTGTGGTTCCGCGCATCGGGTGACCATTCCTGGATCGATCCCGCCGGCGCGACCGCGTTCTGGCGCGCGGCGCAATCGCTCGACATGACCGCGATGCGCATGCTGCTCGCGCGCGGAGCCGACCCAGATATTCCGACCACCGGCGGCGATACCGCGTTGATGGTCGCGTGTGGAATCGGCTGGGGCTATCACTACAGTGTCAATTCGCCGGATTACCAGTGGATGGACGCGGTAAAGTTTCTGATGCAGCTTGGCGCGGATGTCAACGCCGCCGATGCGCGAGGCTACACGCCGCTGCATGGCGCGGCCTACCTCGGCAATCACGAGCTGATCACATACCTGGTCGATCACGGGGCGGACGTCAAGGCCGTGGCGAAAGATAAAAACACGGTAGCGGACATGGCCAACGGTCCAACGCGTTTCGGCATCCCGCACCCGGAAACCGTTGAGATGCTCGAAAAGCTCGGTTCGGCGAACTCGCACAATTGCCGTTCTGATACGTGCCTGGTGAATCCGAAAACCACAAGCGGCCAGTGAGTGGGGCAGGCTTGTAACCGGCGCACGTCTGGCCGATGAGACAATATGACGTGGATCTCTGGCCTGACCGCCGCATTCAAGATCTGCTCGGAATCGAGCTTCCCATCATTCAAGCGCCCATGGCGGGAGCGATGGACTCGGCTCTGGTGATCGCCGTCGCGAACGCTGGTGGGCTCGGCTCGCTCCCCTGCGCGCTGCTGGATGCCGAAAAGTTTCGATCCGAGATGGAAATCATCCGGCAGCAAACCTCGCGGCCCGTCAATGTCAATTTCTTCTGTCACGCTGAACCGCAGGTTGACGCACAACGCGGGCTTGCCTGGAGGCGACGCTTGGCGAGCTACTACGTCGAGCTGGGGCTCGATCCTGAAATGCCGTTGAAAAGCGCCTCCCGCAGGGCGTTCGACAGCGCGATGTGCGATCTGGTGGAGGAACTCAAACCCGAAGTGGTCAGCTTCCACTTCGGGCTTCCGGACCATACGCTGCTAGCTCGTGTCAAGGCGACGGGCGCGAAGATCCTGTCCTCGGCAACCACTGTGGATGAGGCGCGTTGGCTTGAGTCGCACGGCTGCGACGCCATCATCGCCCAAGGTTACGAAGCGGGCGGACATCGCGGGATGTTTCTCACTCAGGATATTTCGACACAGGTCGGGACCATGGCGTTGGCGCCGCAGGTGGTCGACGCAGTGAAAGTACCGGTGATCGCCGCCGGAGGCATCGCCGACGCCCGCGGCATCGTGGCTGCGTTCGCCCTGGGAGCTTCAGCCGTCCAGATCGGCACTGCCTATCTGTCGTGTCCCGAAGCGAAAATCGGCCCGGTGTATCGACAGGCGCTGCGCAACGTCAAAGACAATCAGACGGCGGTGACCAATGTATTTACCGGCCGTCCCGCGCGGGCGATCGTCAACCGCATGGTGCGCGAGGTTGGCCCCATGTCGGACCTGGCTCCCCAATTCCCACTCGCAGCGGGTGTGATCGCGCCGCTCAGGAAAAGCTCGGAGGAAGCAGGATCGGAAGACTTCGCGCAGATGTGGTCAGGCCAGGCGGCTCGGTTGGGGCAGGAGATTCCGGCTGGGGAATTGACTAGAAAGCTCGCGGCGGAGGCTTTGGCAATCCTGAATTCGGTTCGCACGTCATAGTTGTTCACTCCTAATCAAATTGGTGCCAGAGGCGTAGCTCCGGACGCCGAAAATGCGTTGGTAAACCTCGCGCTCGATTTTGAGGCGGCGGCCGATGGGGAGAGCATCGTAGGCCAACGCAGCCATTTTTTGATTCTATCCGGCGCGCCGGCAAGGTAGAATCGTACTGCTTCCCATGCATACCAATCGCCTTGCGCAGGAGAAAAGTCCCTATCTGCTTCAACATGCTCACAATCCGGTCGATTGGTATCCCTGGGGTGAGGAGGCCTTCGCGAAAGCCGCTGGGGAAAACAAGCCCGTTTTTCTTTCCATCGGCTATTCGACCTGCCACTGGTGTCACGTCATGGAACGGGAATCTTTCGAAAACGAGGGGATCGCGCAGATCCTCAACCGGTACTTCGTTTCCATCAAGGTCGATCGGGAAGAGCGCCCCGACGTCGATCGCGTGTACATGCTGTTCGTTCAGGCGTCCACGGGCAGCGGCGGATGGCCCATGTCCGTTTTTCTTACGCCGGACAAGAAACCGTTCTTTGGCGGCACGTATTTCCCTCCCGACAACCGCTTTGGCCGGCCTGGATTCGGAGCGGTGCTCGAAAACCTCGCGCGCGCATGGAATGAAGATCGCGCACGCATCGAGCAATCCGGCGAGCAAGTGATCGCACAGCTTCGTCAGTATGCCGACGCTTCCTCTGGAAGCGCGG
Organism: Bryobacteraceae bacterium; assembly: GCA_035568415.1. Taxonomy (GTDB): domain Bacteria; phylum Acidobacteriota; class Terriglobia; order Bryobacterales; family Bryobacteraceae; genus Palsa-187. The sequence goes on from DATMOC010000005.1 coordinate 151,341, forward strand.
AGGCCGGGAAAGAGGCGCTCGAGAGCGGATTCCAGGCGTTCCGGCACATGTTCGACCCGCGACTGGGCGGTTTCGGGGGAGCGCCCAAGTTTCCGCGCCCCAGCGTCCACAATTTCCTGGTCCGCTATTACGCCGGAACCGGTAACGAAGAAGCACTCGAAATGGTCTTGCTCACGTTGCGGGAGGTGGCCAAAGGCGGGATGAACGATCAGCTTGGCGGCGGATTCCACCGTTATTCAGTAGACGAGCGCTGGTTCGTTCCGCACTTCGAAAAGATGCTGTACGACCAGGCACAGCTCGCGATCTCCTATCTGGAGGCGTTTCAGATCACGCGCGACGGCCAATATGCAGCGGCGGCGCGCGACATTTTTTCCTACGTGCAGCGCGACCTGACGCATGCCGACGGCGGATTCTACTCCGCCGAGGACGCCGACAGCGCCGCCGATCCTGAGCGCCCGCGCGAGAAGAGCGAAGGCGCATTCTATTTGTGGAGCAAGCCGGAGATCGATGCGATCCTGGCGCCGGCGGACGCGAAGATTTTCTGTTACCGGTTCGGCGTAGAGGAGCACGGGAACGTTTCGGAAGATCCTCACGGCGAATTTCGTGGCCGCAACATTCTCTTTCAAGCGCACACTCTCGAACAGACGGCGGCGCATTTGGGAATCCGGCTGGAAGAAGTGCGCGCCGTTCTAAATACCACGTCGCAAAAACTGATGCAGGTCCGGGCATCGCGGCCAAGGCCGCATTTGGATGACAAAATCCTGACTGGCTGGAACGCTCTGATGATTTCGGCGTTTGCCAAAGGCGCGCAAATCCTGAATGAACCGCGCTACGCCGACGCCGCGCGAGCCGCCGCGTCCTTCATTCGCCGCGAACTCTTTGATCCGGCCCGCGGAATTCTCCTGCGGCGGTATCGTGAAGGCGCGGCGATCGACGGATTCCTGGACGACTACGCGTTCCTGATCAACGCCCTGCTCGATCTATACGAGACCACCTTCGATCGCGAGGATTTCCTGTTCGCCATGCAGCTGGCCGAACGCGCCGGCGCGCTATTTGAGGATCGGGAAGAGGGCGCATTCTTCAGCACGCCCGAGGAGGGCGAAAGCCTGGTGCTGCGCCTCAAGGACGACCACGATGGAGCCGAGCCGTCCGGAAACTCGGTCCTGGCGCTGGCGCTGCTTCGGTTGGCCCGGATGACCGGCCGCGAGGATTTTCGCCAATCCGCGGATCGTACGCTGAAGGCGTTCGGGTCGCGCCTGAAGTCGGCGGGGGCGGGCGTGCCGCAGATGCTGGCGGCGCTCGCGTTTGCCCTCGCCCGCCCCCAGGAAATCGTCTTGGCAGGTCCGCATAACGATCCGATGCTCGCAACCATTCGAAGACATTTTCTGCCGGGTACCGTGATTCTGATGGCCGGCGAAGGTTCCCAGCCACTGCCGGCCGTCGACGGCAAAGCCACCGCGTACGTCTGTGAAAACCACGCCTGCAAGCTGCCGGTGACCGATCCGGAATCGCTTGAACAACAGCTTGTACAATGACTCTATATGGAAAGACCAGCCGCAACTACACTCAGAGGAAATCCGATGACGGTGCTCGGGCCGGAACTGAAACCGGGCGACAAGGCACCTGACTTCCACGCGATCGACAATTCCCTCAAACCCGTGGATCTGGCCGCGACCGGCCAGGGCGTCCGGATTTTCAGCGTGGTCCCTTCGCTCGACACCCCGGTATGCGACGCGCAGACCAAGCGATTCAATGAGGAGGCCGGAAAGCTGCCGGAGGTGAGCATCTACACGGTCAGCATGGATCTGCCTTTTGCCCAGAAACGCTGGTGTGGAGCCTATGGCGTGGATCACGTCAAAATGATTTCCGATCACCGCGACGGCTCGTTTGGCGAACATTACGGGACCTTGATCAAGGACCTCCGAATTTTGAGCCGGGCCATTTTCGTGGTGGACAAAGAGAATACGATCCAGCATGTGGAGTATGTGAAAGAAGTGGGGGATCACCCCGACTACGAATCGGCGCTGGGAGTCGCTAAAAAACTTGCGGGCGGCGCGGCCGCAGCGTCATCTTGATTTGTTTCAATCGCTTAGACCGCCAGTACTCCGATACTGCCGAGCTAAGTGGTACATCCTAGTACTGGGAAGTCTACTAGTAACAGGGAATCCCCTGATAATCTCTAATCGCTACAAAGAACGGGGTGCTCTCGCAAAGGGCGCTCCACAGTTCGGAGGCGATGAGAATGAAACAAGTAGGACTTCTGGCACTTTTCTTGACGGCGCTGGGGGGCGCGGCATTCGGCGGTCTCATCAACCTCGGCTCACAGTCCGTGAGCGTGGGAGCCACCTTTCTGGAGCAGAGCAGCAACGACAACTGCTCCGTCATGGCGTCGGCCCAGTGCACCGGCGCGTCGTTTTTCGCCCCGACCTTCATTAACCTGGTAGCCTTGGGTGTCAATCCAGGCGACACGCTGCAAATCATTGCTGGGGGATCGATCTGTTACGTCGGGGGGAGCACGTGCAGCTACGTCAGCCCGATTGAGGTCGGCGTATTCGACACCAATACAACGCTCCTTGGACCGTCAAACCTGAACCGCCTGCCTGGCGCAGTGGCGTCCGAGCTTCCCAACGCGATAACATCCGCTTTCTATGGCCCGATCAACACCACGATTTCGCAGGATTTCAGAGTTCCAGGCGGTACGGGGGTTACGGTTACGGTTCCCAACGCGCAGTATCTAGTGGTCGGAATCAAGGACAGCTTTTTCTCGGACAACATGGGCAACGCCTGGGTACAGCTCTACAAGATTGCTACCGATCCAATAATCCCGCCGCCTCCTCCTGTCGTCCCGCCGCCTCCTGTCGACCCGCCGCCTCCTCCTGTGGTCCCAACGCCGGAGCCGGGAACATTCGGTGTGGCGCTGGCGGGAATCTTGGCCTTTGCCGCCGGTCGCAAGAGACTCCACCGTAGCTAAAGATGTTCCAACGAGTGGAAATAATCGATCACGGCATCGATTCCACGCGAATAATTCGCAATCGAAAGCTTCTCATTGGGCGCGTGGATGTTGTCGTCGGGCAATCCGAATCCCATCAGCACGCTGGGAATTCCGAGCGCTTCCTTAAATAGCCCTACTATCGGGATCGAACCTCCGCAGCGCACGTAGACGGTGTCGTGCCGGAACACCTTCCGCATGGCTTCGGCGGCATTGCGTATAAATGGATTCTCCGTATCGACTACGGAGGGCGGCGCTGACGACAGAAGCTTGAACGTGGCGACGATGCCGCGAGGCGCGGCTTGCGCGATCGCCGTTTCCAGTTGCTTCACCACTTCGTCGGGACGCTGATCCGGAACCAGCCGTAGACTGATCTTCGCGACAGCGCGGGCAGGGATCACGGTCTTCGATCCTTCACCGGTGAATCCACCGCGGATGCCGTGGACTTCAAACGTGGGCCGAGCCCAGATGCGCTCGAAGAGCGGCACTTCCGATTCGCCTGCCAGGGCGATGGAGCCGATCTCCTTTGCGCGATACTCCTCGACATCGAAGGGAAGAGCCCTCCACGCGGAGAGTTCGGCGTCACTGGGCTTCTTTACGCGGTCGTAAAGACCGGGAATTCGGATATGTCCGTCGCGGTCTTTCAGCGCCGCGATGATTTGAGCGGCGGCTTCCAGAGCGTTGGGCGCTGCGCCGCCGTAGTCGCCGGAATGCAGATCGGTACGCGCGCCTTGCACGTGAATTTCGCCGTAGACGATCCCCCGCAGGCCGGTGGTGATGGTAGGGAGGTCCGGTGCGAACATGGCCGTATCACAGACGATCGCGGCATCGGATTTCAGCTCGGGTGGCTTGGTAGCGACGTATTTCTCGATGTGCTCCCCTCCGGATTCCTCTTCGCCTTCGATCAGGAATTTCACATTGACGGGTAGCCGGCCGTTCTCGCGCAAAATTCGCGCTACTGCTTCCATCAAGATGAACAGCTGCCCTTTATCGTCGGCGGCGCCACGGGCGTACAGGTTTCCGTCGCGGATGGCGGGCTCGAAGGGCGGTGAGGCCCACTCATCCAGGGGATCGGGCGGCTGAACGTCGTAATGACCATACAGCAGAAGCGTGGGTTTGCCAGGAGCGCCGGTCCACTCGGCGAAAACCAGCGGATTTCCATCGCCCTCGATCAGGCGTGCGTGCTGAAGGCCCGCGCGGTGGAGCCAGTCGCGCACAAACTCCGCGGCGCGCTGCACGTCCGGCCCGTGTACGGGAAGCGCGCTGATGCTGGGAATGCGCAAGAATGCGATGAGGTCGTTCATTTTTCGCCGTACAATAGGATATCGCGTACACTCAATGCCTCCGTACTTCTTGCGGCTTGCATACATGGCGGAGTTTCTTCTGGCACTGGTGTCGATAACGGAATTGTGGGGACAGGTGGGCGGCCAAGGTCACCTGGATTTGATGCCGTGGTACGTCAAGCTCGGATTCGTGGCCGGGCTGGCGCTGACGACGGTAGCAGGCACGGCTTCAGCGGTGGCACACGAGCGCGCCTGGAACGCGAAGACCGTCGCTTGTTTGCTGATCGCGCTCCTGCTCGCCGGGGGCATGGGCGGCGTCACGTATTACTATCACGTGCACGAAAACGACGATGCGGATAACGGCGAAGAAACCAATGTAGCCACAGCGGGGTTGCGGGCCGGAACATGCGCGGCGGGGGACCACCACGTTCGCGCGCGAGGCGGGAACCTCCTATGAGCGACTCCAAATTCGGAAGCTGGAGCGCACCCGAAAGTCCCATCACCATCGATTACTCGCTGGTGGTGATCGAAGAGATCCGGCATGAAGTTTCCGAAGGATACCAGCGTTTGTCGCGCGGAGGGATTGAAGTCGGCGGCGTGCTGTACGGCACCCGTGACGGACGCACAGTGCGCGTCCTAGCCATGCGTCCGATCGCCTGCGAGCACGCCCGGGGCCCCGGATTCGTGTTTTCCGACAAAGACCGGGTCGCGTTAAACGAGCAGCTTTTGCGCGATAAAGACGATCCGCATCTGGAAGGTTTGATTTCAGTCGGGTGGTTTCTTTCACACACCCGCAGCGAGATCGCCTTGAGCGACTCCGATCTGGAGATCTACACCATCTTTTTCCCGGCGCCCTGGCAAATCACTATGGTAGTGCGTCCGGGCCGCAGTGGAAGCATGCGCGCCGGATTTTTCGTGCGCGAAGCGGACGGCACCGCCAAGAACGAACGGAGCTACCTCGAATTCAATTTTCCGGACAGGCTGGCGGGCGTGCTGGATCGCGTTCCCGAACGTTTATCGCGCGAACGCCCGGAGCGCCGCCTTCCGGCTTTTTACCGGGAGTCCGCGGCCATAGCACCAGCACCGGTGGAAGCGCGGGGGCAGGCGCCGGAGCCGGAGGCTCCAACCTTATTCCAGCAGTCTGCCGGGCCGCAACTTCTGAAGCCTCCTACTCCCCGCAAGAAGTGGCCATGGCTGCTGGCCTGGTTCGCAGTGGTCGCGGTCGCGGCAGTGATCGGGTTGCGCTACTGGATGCACACGTCGGCAGCGGAGCCGATTTCGCTCGCCCTGGTGGAACGCGACGGACAGTTGCAAGTCGAATGGAATCGCGCGGCGAAGCCGGTGGCGGGCGCCTCGACTGGGACCCTCGAAATCATCGATGGCACGGATTCGAAAACGGTCCGGATGACGCCGCAGCAACTCGCTTCGGGACACTTTACGTACGTGCGGAAGACAGGCGACATCGAGGTACGGATGACGGTGGAAGATGCGAGCGGCGGTAGGGTTCAGGAAGCGTCGCGATTTCTGGGCCGCGCTCCGGCGGCTGCAGCCAGCAGCCAGGAACTCACGGATCTTCAGCGGCGCCGGGATGAGTTGGAGGCCGAAGTAGCCCGGCTGCGGCGTCAAAACGACGACCAGACGGCGAAGATCCAGCAACTGGAACGCACGCTGCGGGTGTTGCAGGCGAGGCTGGGCATCGATTCGGGAAAGCAGTAGAACCTACCGCGCTTGTTCCGCGAGCCAATCCAGAACCAGCCCATCCAGCCAGAACCTGGGGCGTCGTCGCGCTAGAAATCCCAAGTGGCCGCCGTGTTCCACCGCCACCAGGCGCAGACACGGATTGGTGCGAAATGCGGAGTGACCATACACGTCAAACGGGACCAGCGGATCGTCCTTTGCGATCACTACCAGAGCGGGGACGCGAATGCGTTCCAGAAACTGACTGGAGGACTGAGTGCGGTAATAATTCGCCGCCGTTCCGAACCCGAACAGGCGCGCGGTGTAGTAATCGTCGAACTCGTAGATGGTCCGAATCTTGGAGAGATGTTCAGGCGTATAGATCTCCGGAGCTTGCCTGACGCGGCGGCGTATTTTTCCCTTAAGCGCGATGAGGAACCGGCGATCGTAGATCAGGTTTTCGCGTTTCCCCAGCGCCTGCGCGCACGCGGCTAGATCGATGGGCGTCGAAATCGCGCAGACTCCGGCGAGAAGATCGCGCGCGGAATCGCCGAGTTCACCGGCAAGTTTCAGGGTTACGTTTCCGCCTAACGAAAATCCGATGAGAAAGACGGGCGCGTCGGTGGCGCGCCTGCGTTCCCGAACGATGTGCAGGACGTCGCTGGTTTGTCCGGAATGGTAATTCGACAGCGCCAGCTCTTCGGTTCCGCCGCAGCTTCGCAAATTGACGCGATTGGTCGCGTAACCGGCCTCGAGCGCCGCGTGGACCATGCTGCGGGCATAACCGGCATTACTCGAACCTTCGAGTCCGTGGACCAGGATCAGCTCGCCTCTAGGCTTACCGTCCGGTCGCTGGGCGTGGACGCGAACGCGCACCCCGGGCTCGGTTTCATAGTCGACGGTTTCGATGGGCCAGCGATTTTCGCTCTTCGGGCGAATCCAGAAATTCCCGGCGATGGTCGAGAGATGAGGATTCTTGAAGAACGGTTCAAAGGGCCGCAAGACAACATTGTAGAGCGAAAATTGCGAACCCCTGGAATGTATTCTTGGCTGGAACCAATCGCTGTCGCTCATGGCTCGGTTCTGTCGATTGATAACAAGCGCCTGACACGGAGCCGCGAGCGCCAGCGACCGGTTCCTCGCGTTTTTCAGGCCCGCCGACTTGCGTGACTCCTCCGGATTCACGACGCGCGGCCGGAGTTAAGTTCAAGGACGGCGCCTTATCGGAATCCCTTACCGTATTACGATCGGCAAGAAACTCGTGGAAGGCATGGTAGAAATAGGGTGGCAGCGGACAAATAAAGAATGAGCATCGATTGGAATGCCGTGCGCACGGAGTTTCCGGCGCTTGCGAACTGGACCTATCTGAACACCGCCACCTACGGCCATGTGCCGCGGCGCGGAACGGCCGCGATTGCCGGTCACTTCGCGCGTCGCGACGAATTGGCGTGCTCGGATTTTCTCTCCTGGTATGACGAATCGGACCGCATCCGCGAATCCGTGGCGCGCCTGATTCATGCGGCTCCGGACGACATCGCGTTCATCCAGAATTCCTCGACTTCCATGGGCCTGATCGCCGGCGGCATCGATTGGAAACGCGGCGATAACGTGGTCACTCTGGCCGATGAATTTCCGAATTGCCTGTACCTGCCGGCGCTGGTCGAGCGGCACGGCGTGGAGTTTCGGGAAGTTCCCTGGGAACGGTTTTACGATTCGATCGATGCGCGCACGCGGCTGGTAGTCATGAGCGAAGTGAACTACGCGACCGGCTTGCGCCCGCCGCTGGCGGAGCTGTCGAAATTCCTGCGGGAGCGCAACGTGCTGCTGTACGTCGATGGCACGCAGAGCGTGGGAGCGCTGCAATTCGACGTGCGCGAAGCCCAGCCCGATATGCTGGCCGTCCACGCGTATAAGTGGATGTGCGCGCCCACCGGCGTTGGCTTCATGTACGTCGCGCCGTCGCTTCGGGCGAAACTGCTTCCCAATGTGGCGGGATGGCGGACGCATCACGATTGGCACAACGTCGATAATCTGCATCACGGTATGCCGGTTCTCAAAGAAGCGGCCGAGCGCTATGAAGGCGGCGGATTGCAATTCGGGCTGCTGGACGCGATGGGCGCGGTGGCGGACTGGATGAACGAGTTGGGTCCGGCGGCGATTGAGGAACGCGTGCTCGATCTGGCGCGATGCACGCGGGAGCGGTTGATGCGCCTGGGCGCCGAAGGACTCGACCAGGGATCGCAAATAGTCGCGATGAAATTTCCCGGCGTCGATCCGTCGCGGCTGGCGAAGGAATTGAAGACGCGGCGTGTGATGATCGCTGCCCGCCACGGGTTCCTGCGTGTGGCGCCGCATTTCTTCAACAACGAAGGCGACCTAGATCGGCTCGAAGAGGAATTGCGCAAGCTGATTTGAAGGCTCGTCTCTACTCGACGCGCAACACTCGGACGGGGTCGAACTTCGCTGCACGCCGCGCGGGGACGTAGGAGGCGATCAGGGCGACTGTCATAAGCAGAAGCATCGGCAGCACCATCGATACAAAATCGTAAGGCGCAACTCCGTATAGTTGCGCGCCGGCCATGCGGCTAAGTGCGACTGCACAAGGCAGGCCGATGACGATTCCGGTGAGAACCAAAAACAGCACCTCACGCATTACCAGCCCGATCACGTCTCCACTTTTCGCACCCAGCGCCATGCGGATGCCGATCTCGCGCGACCGCCGCGCTACGGTGTACGCAGTAACACCGTACAACCCTACAATCGCGAGTATGGTCGCGAGGATCCCGAAAACCGTGGACAGCGTCGCGATCATTCGCTCCGCGACCAGCGACTCGTCCACCTGCCTGTCGAGCGTTTTGAGGTTGAAAATCGGGAGGCCCGGCCCGAGTTCCTGAACTGCCGAGCGGATGGAACGTATTGCGCCATCCGGATTGCCTTCGGCTCGAACATACACGATCTGAGCGTTCGGCGGTGGCTGCTGCCAAGTACAGAGATAGACCTCTGGCACCACTTCGCTGCGCAGACTGTCGTAACGCGAATCGTTCACGATTCCGACGATCTCGATATCCGTGGGCGTTCCAGGATCTGCGCCCATTCCGATGTGGCGTCCCACGGCGAGACGGTTCCCGAAATACTTCTCCACGAAACTGGCGTTCACCATCGCGGCTCGCGGGGCAGTGGTGTCGTCTTTGATGGTGAAGATCCGGCCCGCGAGCAGGTGCATTCCCATGGTCTCGAAATACCCGGGAGTGACGTAGTCGAAATGAGGCTTCATGATTTCTCCGCGAGCCCCGCGATAGCCCTCGACGGTGATGCTCCTGTCAAATCCCGTGGTGGTGAGCACGGCCATCGAAGCTAAACCCGTAGAGTGTATGCCCGGCAGAGTTTGCAGTCTCTGCTCCAGACTTCGATAGAACGCAACCGTCCGGTTCGCGTCATAGCCCGCCGAGCGCGGCGCGACAGAAAACTGGACGACGTTGCTGGTTCGAAAACCAGGATCGATAGATCGCAGATTGGCCAGGCTTCGAATGAACAGCCCGGCTCCGACCAGAAGCAGCAAGCACAACGCGACCTGAGCTGCGACGGCCACCTTTCGAAAATTGAACTGCGCTCCATCTCCCGTCATGCTTCCGGCCTGATCCTTTAGAACCGGCGCGAGGTCCGGGTTAGTCGATTGCAAAGCGGGCACCATCCCGAATCCGATCCCCGTGATGAGACACAGTCCCAAGGTGAACGCCAAAACGGAGTAGTCGGGCGAACTGGAGATCGCATACCCGGTAAGATTGGCGGGCAGGAACGCCAGCAGACCCGTCACCATGATCTTCGCCAGACCGATTCCGGCAAGACCGCCTGCGGCCGCCAAAATCAAGCTTTCCATGAGAAGCTGCTGGACCATCCGGAGACGGCTGCACCCGACGGCCAGTCGAATCGCGATCTCTTTGCGACGCGACGCGGCGCGGGCGGTCAGAAGGCTCGCAAGATTCGCGCACGCAATCAAAAGAACCAGCCCCACTACCGCCATCAGCACCCACAGCGGACGCTCATATTGAGCGCGCAACGTCGTATTGCCCTGGGAGCCAGGCAGCAGGCTCAGATGCATCTTCAAGAACTGCTCTTTGTCGAACGACGTGGCGTTGCGGAATGCGGCGTCGGACACTTCGCTTTCAATGATCTGGTGGAATAGTGGTTGCAACCCAGCTTGCGCCTGCTCCATACTGACGCCCGGTTTGAGGCGTCCGTACATGGTGACCCAGCGGTGACGCCGGTTCAACATATCCGCGAATCCTGGTCGAACCGAGGGAGCAATAGACAACGCCACGAAAATCGAAGCGGGCAGACCGGGCTCCATTCCTTCAAATCCTGGCTGCGAGACGCCGATGATGGTCACCGGGTACCCGTTGACGCGAATCGTCCGGCCGATCACGCTGGAATTGGCTGCGAATTTCGATTCCCACCACGCATAGCTTAGAACCGCGTAAGGATGCGCGCCTAACGGGATATCGTCATCTTCCGTGAAAAGACGTCCCGCCGCCGGATGGATTCCAAGAAGCGGAAAATAATTGCCGGACACCAGCTCGCCGCCCACGATCTCCGTTTCGCCTCCGGCATCGATACTCGGATTGACGCGGTATCGGGACATTACGCCGCTGAAAACCTGGTTGTGATCGCGAATGTCCTGAAACATCGGATAGGACAGCGGATTGCGGCCCATATCGCTTCCATAGTGCCGTCCCATGCCAACCAGGATCACCAGCCGATCCGGATCTTGAACCGGTAGCCGTTGCAAGATGAGCTGGTCGACCAGAGTGAAGATGGCTGTATTCGCTCCGATGCCTAGCGCCAGCGATATTACGGCAACCGCGGCAAATACTGGTGATTTTCGGAAGGTCCGTAAAGCGTAGCGAAAATCATGGAAGAGCGCAAGCATTTCGTTTGTTTATCACAGACGGACGACAGGAGCGAGCGTTAGGCTGACTTCGCCGCAATCGGTTTCGAGCCAGATCCGCCCCCGATTCGTCATATACTCATGCCCATGAGCAGGATACTTCTTCTCGCAGCCGTTTTCGGCCTTCTCGCGTCGGGGCAACCCGGCCCGGTGGATCCACAGTATCAGACGTGGATGAAGTCCATGCAGCCTTCACTGACCGCGATTCGTAACGCCCCCGATCATGCGGCCTTGGTCGAGTCCGCAAACAAGCTAGCGGACACTTTCGATCAGGTCGCCAAATACTGGAAGGCGAAGGGAACCGCCGACGCAGTGGGGTTCGCGGAGACGGCGCGGGATGCGGCCAAAGCGATCGCTGCGGGGAATGGCGATCAGACGGCCAACCTTCAGAAGATCCAGGAGCAGTGCGGCTCCTGTCACATGGCCCATCGCCCCCAACGCGCGGATAGCGATCCGGATCGCGCCGTGAAGGGCGGTCTTCCCCCCGGTTGGAGCGTTCGACCCGATCGAGGGACCGCCAACCAGGTCAACCTCACCATGGAGGGCGATAAATATCATTTCGTGATGGGGCCCGCGACAACCTTCTATCGCAGCGATTGGACCAAATCCGGCGACTATAAATTTTCAGCGCGACTCACGCAGGCCAAAGCCCCCACGCATCCCATCTCTTACGGCCTGATGATTGGAGGCACCGGCCTGGACGGTCCCAATCAGAGGTATTCCTATTTCCTGGTGCGAAACCAGGGCGACTACTACATCGCCAATCGGGAAGGCGACCAACGGCCGCAAGCGGTGGTCGACTGGAAGCTGCATCCGGCCATCGTCAAGCAGGGGACGGACGGCCGCCAAACCAACACGTTGGGAATCCAGGTGCAAGGCGATGACGTGATTTTCACGGTCAACGGCACAGAAGTAACGCGGCTGCCGAAGAGCAAGCTCCACACCGATGGAATGTTCGCTTTCCGGATCGGGCACAATATCGATGTGGATGTGGATCAGGTAGGCCGTTGACCGACTAATGGCGCGTTAATCACATCGCAGCGAAACCATGGGATCGATTCGGGCCGCACGCCGGGCGGGGATGAAGGTTGCGAGCATAGCCACCAGCGTTAGGAGCACGGCGATGACGACAAAAGTAATCGGATCCGTGGCCCGCACGCCGAATAGGAAGCTGCTTAACAATCGAGTCACCGCGAGCGCTCCAAGCAACCCGATCGCGACGCCGGTGAGCGCCAGCGTCATTCCGCGGCGCACTACTAGGCCGACGATCCCGCGTTGTGTGGCGCCCAGAGCGATGCGGATTCCGATCTCGCGCGTGCCTTGGTTCACCAGGTAGGCCATCACTCCGTAGACTCCGACCGTCGCCAGCACCAGGGCCACGGTGGCAAACACGCCGAGCAGCGTCATCGAGAACCGCCGCGTGGCGAGCGACGCATCGACGCGCTGGTCCATCGTTCTGACGTCGTACAGCGGCAGATCCGGATCGAGTGCGCGGATCTCGCCTTTTACCGCCGATGTGAGCGACGCCGGATCCGCACCGCTGCGCACCACCACATTCATGCCGCGCTGGATGGCCTGCGTCTGCGGAAAATAGAACGCGATGCGCGAGTCGACGTCCAGCGTGTATTGTTTGATCCGACCGACCACCCCCACCACTGTGAGCCATGGCGACGTGCTGTTCAATCCACCGCTGCGAACGCGTTTGCCGATGGGATCCTGGCCGGGCCAGAGCTGATCTGCCATGTATTGATCGACGATGATGACGCGCGGAGCATCGGTGGTATCGTGCTCATTGAACAGCCGCCCGCGAAGCAGCGGGATTTCCATCGCCTGAAAATAATGTCCACCCACCACGCGTTCATCGGCGTTGATGAAATTTTCGCCGGGCGGCGGTGTGCGGCCCTCCACTGTGATGGGTCCCCAGGCCCACACGGAGCCCAGTGGAATTACCGACACGCCGCCCGCGGCCGTGGCACCGGGCAGCCGTTCCAGACGATCCCAAAGCTGCCGATACGTGTCCAATGCCAGGCGCGCATCGTTGTATTTTCCGCCGGCCATGGTCAGATTCAGGGTCAAGATGTTCTTGGGATTGAACCCCGGGGCGACTTGCAGCAGGCTCGCGAAGCTGCGGATCAGCAGACCGGCGCCAATCAGCAGAACCACGGAAAGCGCTAGCTCGGCGGCTACCAACAGAGAACGCGCATTGCGTCCGCGTCCCCACACTGCGCTTGCTCCAGCGGAACCGCGGCTGGCGTCTTTCAAAGACTCCTGCAAATCGACCCTTGAAATGCGCAGAGCCGGCGCGAGCCCGAACAGAATTCCAGAACCCAGCGACAGCAGCATGGTAAACAGCAGCACCCGTACGTCGATGGCGATCTCATTCAGACGGGGGATGCTTTTAGTCCCTAGAAGGTGAATCCATTGCAAGCTCCACGCCGACAGCGCGACACCCAGTGCGCCGCCGCACAGGGCCAGGAACACGCTTTCGGTGAGCAATTGCCGCAACACGCGCGCGCGGCTCGCCCCCAGAGCCGTCCGCAAAGCGATCTCCTTCTGCCGCGCCACCGCCCGCGCCAGCAGCAGATTGGCGACGTTCGCGCACGCGATCAGCAATACAAACCCCACAGCCGCAATCAGCGTCGCCAGTGTGAGCCGTACATCGCCCACTACTTGATCGAGCATCGGCACGATCCCGAAGGTCAAGCCGCCGTTGGAGGGATAGACTTCAGGATGATCGCGCCGGAGCCGCGCCGTAATCGTGTCCATTTCCGCTTGCGCCTGCCGCACGGAAACACCTCGCTTCAGTTTTCCGACGATGTTGTAGTCTTCACGTGTCCGGATGGTGGAAGCGCTCGGCGCAAGGGGAAGCGGCAATAGGATCTCGCCGAATTCACCACCATACAATGTCGGCAGATTCTCGTGGGGCAACGTAAAACTTGGCGGCAAGACTCCGGCGATGACGTGGGGCGCGCCGTTAAGCGTGATCGACTTGCCAATCACCTGAGGATCGCGACCGAAGCGGCGCTCCCATGCCGAGTGCATGAGGATGGCCGAAGGCGCATGTCCAGGCACATCTTCCTCAGCCACGAACAGTCGTCCGAGTAACGGACTCGCCCCCAGCATCGGCAGCAGATTGGAGGACATCAGGATAGTTCCGATGCGCTCGGGTTCCCCCGTTCCGCCGGTCAGGTTGGCGGTTCTGCCGATCGCGATAGCGAGGTCTTCAAAGCCGTGGTGCGCTTCCTTGACGTCGAAATACTGAGCCGTGGAAAACCAGTCCTGCGTGATGTTCAAGCCGGGCGAGCGATTCCACAGGATCGCCAAGCGATCAGCATCCCGATACGGCAGGGGCCGCAGCAACAGGGCATTGGTGACGCTGAAGATTGAGGTGTTGACGCCGATCCCAATGGCGAGCGACAAGACCGCCGCAGCGGTAAATCCGGGCGTTCGCGCGAAAACGCGTACGGCGTAGCGCAGATCGTCGAGCATCCGCACCAGTTTACTACTGAGCACCGCAATGCTTAGTGATAACTGAACTGAAACACTGCACTTTTTTTGAAATCGTCGTAAAACAACTCATACCCGCCTTGATTGTATCGATCGATGGAAAACACCACCTCGGACTTGCCGTCGTTGTCATAATCGCCGGCATCCACTAGCCACATTCCCGCGCCGAGAAACCTTATATCACCCCCAGGTGTTACGACGAACCACTGGTTCTCAAATGCGTCCTCCGGAGGACCTTCACAACGATACTCAGCCAAGAGCATTTGGACCACGGACCAACCTTGAATCGATGAATACGACTTCGCGACCTTTATTTCAATGTCACGGTACAGCCAGGGTTTCGCCGTGCTGTCGTCTTGACTCGTGCAGTTCGATACCCTTGGGAATTTCTTTCGAAACTGCGAGCGCAGAGCCGAGGTGACTTCGGTTGAAAGGCGCGATGGTTTCCAGGAGTCAGGATCCTTGAAATACGGCTGCGAATTCGCCACCAGGGGCCGAAAGACTGACGATCCAGTGAATCCACCATATTCCGAGGACCTTTTTCCGATGGTTGGAATGGGATCCTTGCTCGTAATCCGCTGCAGACCTACGTCGGCATCAGACTCGAACTCTTTTGGCGTGCCTCCCGTTACTTGACCCAACCGGCGTCCAGAAAATGCGATGGTCCAAGTCACGGCGCTCGGGTACTCCGAGGCGAGGGCCTTCAAACAGTCCGGATCGGGGCAGGAACTTGGGAAAGGTTTCCAGTCGCGGCCTTGCTTTTGAAAGAGGACCCGGACGGCACGGAAGCTGGGCTGGTCCGCGTAATGACCGGGGATCTCTTCCAGCGCGCCCAGAATAACTTTGGGCTCCGCGGCACTCACAACGAGTAAAGAGGTCAACGCGATGAGCGTCGTCAGCGTACGGGTCGTCATTAAGGTGAGACTCAATGCCGCCGGACGAGGACCAACGCGAGCACAAACACAAACAGGAAGAGCATCCCCGCGATCGCGAAGATCACCAGTCTGGGAATGCCGCCGCCACCGGAAGGGCTGGGCATCTTGAAGAGCCGCATCGCGGCGTCCTCGGCCCTGAGCTGATCTCCCAGCCAGCGGGATTCAAGGCGCTCTTGAAAGGTTGAAAGGATCGACGCGCGTTTCGGATTGTTTTTCTCAAGAAGCACGATCGCCATGTCCTCGCCCGCCTCGATCCAGAGGGGATCGTGAGTCGCACGAAGAGCAGTGATCTGTCCCATATCGTCGCCCTCGAAAGTCATGTTCGGATCGTCGGGGGGTACAGCGGCCATGCTGATCGAACTCCAGGCAATGGTTCGGATGGACCCTCCCGGCGTGTGCAATCGCACCCAATCCGGACCCGGGTCGATCGCGTCGCAACCTACCACCACGGAACTAATCACGATATATTCCTCCATCGTGGCAATTCGAAACGCATGGCGAAATCATATCAATTCGACAAGCCTAAGCTTGCAGCGACGGCTTCAGGGCTCGTCAGGATCCGGTCGCTGTCGCTCGCGGCTCGGAAATGTTCGCACAGAACCGCGAGCGCAGCGACCGGGTTCCGTCCTTCTCCGCAGCCCTCTGAAAATGCCTACGCCGGCCGAAAGAGCAGGAGATCCAGACTGAATGTGACTCGCATCGCCGTAGCGGCCTGGGCCCGCATCGGGCGGTAAATCGAAAGCAGGACGTCGTGGACGGCAGGGGCGTCCAGGTCGGCGGTGGTGGTGACGCGGCGCTGATCGACAAGTGTGAAAGCGGGCGCGAACGATTCAACCGTTCGGGCCACTCGATCGCGGCCCCCTCCCGCTTGACTGCGCAGCTCGACCAGATCGTCGGGGGCGGGAAAGGCGGCCAGCAAGCGTCCGTCGTCGCGCAGGACTCGCCGGAATTCGGCGGCATTCATTCGGCCGGTGATCGAAAGGACAATGGAGAACGAGCGGGCGGCATAGGGCAAGAAACGATCCGCGTTGGCGACGATCCACTCGCACCCTCCTTCCTTTGGCGGAAACCGCCGCGCCGCGGCATCGATAGCCGGAATCGAGATATCGACGCCGTGCGCATCGAAGCCAGTCTGGCGCGCGAGGTTGCCGAGGTAGAAACCATCGCCGCAGCCAGCCTCGAGAACGACGTCGCCCGGCGAGGCCGTCATCATCTCCGCGATGGCTCGGAGCGCCGGTTCAGTCACTCCGCGATCATGCAATCCCCGCCGCGCTGCAACTGCGGCCGCAGTGTCGCCGGGCTGCTTGGAGCGCCGTTCCTGAGGCTGCAGCAGATTGATGTATCCGCTGCGCGCGACGTCGAATGAATGTCCGCGCGGACAGACCAGCCGCCGCTCTTCGCGCAGCAACGCCATGCGGCAGCCGCGGACCGGGCAGAGGAGCATGGATCGAGTGTAACGGATGGGTTAGCGGCGTCACGCCAAAACCGGGCGGCGACGGTGCGCCTGGGCTCAGTGCGCCGGACGATACAGCAGCACCAGCGCGGCGCCGATGGGGACCATCAACATGCCGATCCACATCACCGGATTGATCGATTCCTTAGGCGGATTCAGCCACATCGAATACAGGGTGTTGATGATCGGCGCGCCGCCGAACACCAGCGGCATCACATAGGTGGGGACGCCGCCGTTCTTGAACGCATAGATGATGAAAATCGCGCCTAGCGCGCCCAGCGCGCCGCCGATGGTCGCGTTGATGATGCCGGTTTGATTGAATCCGGTCATGCCGCTCGGCCCCAGCGCCAGCAATGGCGCCAGAATTCCCATGACGAAGTACGCTCCGCCGACGCATAGCAGAGCTTTCATCGGATTACCGAGCCCGATTTGCCCTTTCGCAAGAATCGGGCCGTACAGACCCCAGGAAAGCGCCGCACCGACCGCGAAAACGACCCATATCATGGATTTTTTCCTCGCTGAAGATTGAGTTTGCATAGACACCGAATCGCCTATTCTATCTTGAACCAGCCGGATTGCAGCAATGGCTATTTGGCGGTCGTGCGAAAATGGAAGTTCAAGCGAATGATTTCCAATACCTCCATCCGCAACGTCGCCATTATTGCGCACGTCGACCACGGGAAGACGACCCTGGTCGACGCTATGCTCCGCCAGAGCGGCATTTTTCGCGAAAACGAACATACCGAAGAGCGCGTCATGGACTCCAACGATCTGGAGCGCGAGCGCGGCATCACCATCCTGGCCAAGGCCACGGGCGTGCGGTATCACGACATCAAGATCAACATCGTCGACACGCCCGGTCACAGCGATTTCGGCGGCGAAGTGGAGCGGGCTCTGAAACTCGTCGACGGCGTGATGCTGCTGGTGGACGCCAGCGAAGGCCCCCTGCCGCAGACCCGCTACGTTTTGATGAAGGCTCTGGAAGCGCGGCTTCCCCCGATTGTTGTGATCAATAAGATCGACCGGCCAGATGCGCGCATTCAGGAAGTTCTGAACGAGATTTACGATCTGTTCATCGATCTGGACGCGGTGGAGGATCAACTCGGCTTCCCGGTGATCTACACTAACGCGAAGGAAGGCATCGCCAAGAAGGATCCAGGGGGAGACGAGAAGGATCTGCGGGCGCTGTTTGAAGCGATCCTGGAGCATATTCCCGCGCCCGTAGGCGATCCCGATGGACTATTGCAGCTTCTGGTCGCGAATCTCGACTATTCCGACTATTTGGGCCGCCTGGCCATTGGACGCGTGTTCAACGGCACTTTGAGGCTCGGAGATGAAGTCGCCATCGCCAAGCTCGACCACACGTTTCACAAAACCAAAATCACCAAGCTTTACTCGTTCGAGGGATTGAAGCGCGTGGACGAGAAGGTGGGCCGGCCCGGCGACATCCTCGCGATTGCGGGTGTGGAAGGAATCACCATCGGCGAGACGGTTACCAACGCCGAAACGCCCGCGCCTCTGGCGCACATCCAGATCGATGAGCCCACTATCGCGATGACGTTCTGCATCAATACCTCGCCTTTTTCGGGGAAGGAAGGCACGTACGTCACGTCGCGAAATCTGCGCGACCGGCTCGATAAAGAGCTGCTCACCAACGTATCCATCCGCGTCGAAGAAGCCGGCGGGCCGGACGCGTTCAAAGTCATGGGCCGCGGCGAATTGCAGCTCGCGATTCTGATCGAAATGATGCGGCGCGAAGGCTTCGAACTCGCGGTCGGGAAGCCCGAAATCTTGACCAAACAGGTCGACGGCAAACTGAGCGAACCTCTGGAGCTACTGGTCATCGACTGCCCGGAGGCCTTCATCGGTGTCGTGATCGAAAAACTCGGCGCGCGAAAAGGCAAGATGCTCAAGATGGTGAACCATGGCTCAGGACGCGTGCGGCTGGAGTTTCATATTCCCTCGCGTGGGCTGATCGGTTTACGCAGCGAAATGCTCACCGACACCAAGGGCACCGCGATCATGAATTCTCTGTTTCACGGCTACATCGAATGGCAGGGCGAGATTCCGACGCGCCCGACGGGATCGCTGGTAGCGGATCGCGCGGGGAAAACCACCGGGCATGCGATCTTCAACATCCAGGAACGCGGCGACATGTTTATCCAGCCGGGCACCGAAGTCTATGAAGGCATGATTGTGGGAGAAAATGCCCGCGACGCGGACTTGAACGTCAACATCGTAAAGGAAAAAAAGCTGACCAATATGCGCGCGTCGTCTGCCGATGAGGCTATCCGCCTGATCCCGCCGCGCATGCTCAATCTGGAACAGGCCATCGAATTCATTCGCGACGACGAACTGGTGGAAGTCACCCCGAAATCCATCCGGCTGCGCAAGAAGGTCCTGAAAGCAAACCAACGTTAATCAAAATAAAGCTTTTAGTATCAATGAGTTATAATGATTAACGAAGTTGCATTTGTTTTCAAATCAGGGCTCGGCATGCGATACTGAATTCAAGTAAACGCATGACTCAAGTGGGCGAGGCGATTGCCCGTTATCACAAATTAATCGAGAGTGAACCGTACATCGACTTGGATTGGGCCAAGGCGCTGCAGGAGCGACTGCGCGTGGAGAAGCTGACCAACCGCCCGATCTCGCCGGTGTTGCGCCCACATTTTATCACCAATCGGCAGTATGCGGCTTTGGTGAAGGCGGCGGAGTCACTGTTCTCGGCCATTGCGCGCGTGGAGCAGATGGCGCTCGCGACGCCCGCGCTTCTGGCAAGGATGCAATTGCTGCCCGCGGAGCGGATGCTGGCGCAAGTCGATCCGGGATATTCGTTTTTCAGCGTCACCGGACTTCTGGACACGAATCTGAACAACGGATCGCTGCGTTTCGTGTCACATCACTCGGAAGCTCCGGCGGGAGTCGTGTATGGCGACGCGCTGGCGGACTTGTTCTATGACGCCGCGCCGGTGAAAGAATTCCGCAAGAAGTACAAGCTGATCAAAGTCGGCGGAACGAAGTACCTGCTCAGTGCGCTGCTCAAGGCGTACAAGGATTTCGGAAGCAAGCAGAAGAAACCGCACATTGCAATCGTCGAGTTCCGCCAGCCGTTCCAGTCGGCCGACGTGAGTGAGCATGCGCTGCTCGCCGAACATTTCGCTCGCGAAGGATACCAGACGCAGATTGTTTCGCCGGATCAGCTGGAGTATCGCGGCGGCGTGCTGCGCTCGGGCGATTTCACCATCGATGTGGTGTACCGTCGCATCCGTTTGCAGGAATTTCTGGTGCGCTTCGATCTGGCCCATCCCCTGGTGCGCGCCTATAAGGATCGGGCAGTGTGCATGGTGAACAGTTTCCGTTCCGAGTTGGGCGCCAAAAAAACCATGTTCGATTTGCTGACGGATGACAGCGTAACGGCACGCTTCCCGGCGGCGGAGAAACGCGCCATCAAGGACTTCATTCCGTGGACGCGCCTGGTGCAGGCCGCCAAGACCACCTATCGCGGCCACACGGTGAATCTGCCGGAGTTCGTGATGAAGCATCGCGCCAAGCTGGTGTTGAAGCCCAACGACGATACCACCGAATTGAATTCGTTCCGGGGAGCCGAAATCGACGATATGGGTTGGGAAAAAGCCCTGCGGCAGGCGATGCGCGTTCCTTATGTGGTGCAGGAAGTCGCTGAACCCGCGCACGCTGTGTTTCCGTTGATGCAATACGGCAGCCTGATGATGAAGGAAATGCAGATCGATGTACATCCACATTCCTTCCTCGGAAAAGTGCATGGCTGTTCGACGTGGCTCAGCGCTGGCGGATCGGCCGGTTTTTCCTCGCTAACGGGACTGGCTCCGACGTTCCTGCTCGAGGGGAAGTAGTCAGAGGGCGAGGTAGGCCGTCGGCTCGCCCTGTTTCGTCGATCACGTATTTGATCAAGGCGTTCAGCGATTCGGGTTTCCCCAATTATCTTGTGCTGCCGCGCCGCGCCCGCCTCACGTCACAGCCCCTCAACCTTCGATCGTTCTACCGTGACCTTCGCGCGTAGATTCGCGACGCCCGCCGTGGGACGCTCGTCTGTCACCGTGAACGCGATCGCGTCGTCCAGCCAGTCGTGCGCAGTACCATCCGGGTCGTGCGATGCGAGCGTAATCGTGTAGGCGTGCGGGCACAGGTCGCACAGGAACTGAAAGACCACCGTTACGGTCTCGCCGGCCGCGCACGGACCCATCTTCACGCGCTCCAGCTCGGTATTCGTGCCGTAGACTTCGAAACCGATCTGCGTGCGGACGAGCATTCCCAGCACCGGATCCGCGACCGCTTCATGAAACCGGACGGTGGCGCGCACGCTCACCATTTCACCACTCTTGAAAACGATGGTCGGTTCGCCCTTGGCCCCGAGCGTTTCGATGCCGATTACTTCCGCGCGGCCATCTCCGCGGCGTGCCGAGGGTGTGATGCGCGGCGCGATGGTGTCCCCCCAGCTTCGGATGCGATCGGCGACGAAACGCCGATAGCGCGCCAACGTCTCTTTCGGATCACCCTTGGCCGCGAGCTGTCCCGCGTCCATCCACCACACTTCATCGCACAGCGATTCGAGCAACCGGTCTTCATGCGAGGCGAGAAGCACCGTGGTGCCGGAGCGCCGCAAGCGATCGAGCGCGGTGAGCGTGCGCGCCCTGACGATCGCGTCCTGGAGCGCAAGGGACTGATCCAGCGCGAGCACGGCCGCGGGTGCGAGGTTCAACGTTTCCGCAGGGCCGACGTAGCGGCGTTCTTTGGGCCCGGTGATTTCACCGCGCTCCGGCTGAGCGGAGCCGCCCGCGAGTTTCAGCAATTCGGAAACTCCCGAGCCCTTCTCTCCGATAACGCCTATAATCGCGGCCGCCGGCGCGACAGCGGTGAAACCGGTGAGCGGCGCGGCATGAACGCTATGGAACTCAATGGACATAAAAAATAAGGATACGTCAGCGCGCTGTCGAGTAGTCCGAGCACTGATTGCCCCTTAGGGTGTTCGCATTAAGCGCCACTCCCGGCGCCGCAGCGAAGCAGAGCTGCTTCATCTTGTGTCCGGAGATGGTGTTGTCGCGGATGACGTTGTTTTTGGTTTCGGCCCGCCGCGCGCCACCGCGACCCAAATAGATTCCTGTCTCGAGCATCTTCGGCTCGTCCTTCAAATACACGCAGCCGAATTTGCCACTGCTCTCGGGACATTGCGCTTGGTTCAGATGGACGAACGCGTTGCCGATCACGCGGTGTCCGCTGCCGATCAGAAACAGGCCGCCATACTTAGTTCCATCGATTGTATTTCCGGTGATTTCGAGGTTCACCGGTTGTCCATTGAGATCGGTGTTGTTCATCACGATTCCAAAATGTCCAAAGGGATATTCCCGCGGCGGGTGGCGGTTCACGCATGTGTTCCGAATGACCGCGCTGTCGTGAAATCCATCCAGATCGAGGCATTTTCCGTTTACTTCTTCGAACTGATTCTTCACGAACATGGAGCGATCCACGTTGCCCAGGGTGGCCAGCGCGGCGGGCTGTGCGAGAGGATCCACGGCGCCGTCGGGATATCCGATGCGGCTGCCGGTATTTTCCTCGACTCGCATACGACTGGTGTGGCCGATGACGATCGCGTCGCGGCCAATCGAATCGAAGCGGTTCGCCAAGAACGCGCCGTTGTCGAGACGCGGGGACGCGGCCAGGGAATGGGTCCACAAACCGTTCCCACGGATACGCCGAAACGTCGACATGCGTACCTCGAAATTGTTTGTGCCTTCCTCGAACACGACGCCTCCAGTGGTGTTGTTATGGCCGTGCGCATCCAGCGAGCCGCAGTCCTCCACGCGCAAGTGGTGCATGTGAATTCTGACAGAACGGCTGATCACCATCGCCAGATTGGCAATGTTCGCCAGAGTGAGATTGGAGATCTCCGCGCCATCCACGCCATCGAGCAGCACGCCGCCGGTGAGGTAATATTCGCGAAACGCGTTTTCAGGCGGTGCCGCGTCCAGCGGTTTTTCCAGCACGATACGATTTCCGTCCAGCGTAAAATCCCGCAGACGGAGGTTGCGAGCGCCGCGGGCAACCAGAATCGCGCGCCCTTTGAATTCGTCGGCCGCCTTCAGGAGCGTGCCCGAGCCGACGATGTCGAGATCGTGCGCCCCGGGGGCCAGTTGCAGCTCGGCGGAAATGTCGATAACGCCAGGAGGAAGATTAATGGTCCCGCTGGTCTGCGACGCGAGCCGCTTCCGCAACTCTGCTTCAGGCGACTGTTTGCAAGCCCCGAGTAGCAACAGCGCAGCCAAAAACACCCGCGCTACTTGAGCCACTCGCCGATCCATTCGAGGAATTGGTTGTACCACAACACGCTGTTTTGGGGTTTCAGAATCCAGTGGCCTTCGTCCGGATAGAGAACCAGCTTAGACGGTACTTTTTGTATCTGAAGCGCGGTGAACAATTGCATGCCCTGATCCACGGGCACGCGAAAATCCTGTTCGCCGTGCATCACCAGCGTCGGCGTTTTGAAATCCTTGGCGAAATAACTGGGAGACCATTTCGCGAACATCTCCGGGTTTTCCCAAGGCATGCCCTTGAACTCCCAGTTCACGAACCACAGTTCTTCGGTCGCGCCCGCCATGCTGCGGAGATCGTATACGCCCGCATGTGAAATCAGCGCCTTAAATCGATTGGTGTGGCCGAGCAGCCAATCGACCATGTACCCGCCATACGACCCGCCCGCCGCAGCCATCCGGTTTGCGTCGGCGTACGGCAGCGCGGCGACATGATCCACCACCGCCATGATGTCGTCGTAGACTTTGCCGCCCCAATCGCCGTTGATTTCGTCGATGAAACGCTGGCCGTAGCCGGTGGAGCCACGCGGGTTCGGCATCACCACCAGAAATCCGGCGGCGGCGAACACTTGCGCGTTCCAGCGGTAGCTCCAGGTTTCACCCCATGCGCCTTCCGGTCCGCCGTGAATCAGGAACAGCACCGGATACTTCCGCGATTCCGAGAAATCGGGCGGCTTGACCACGAATGCGTTGATGCGTGTTTTGTCGGAACTATCTACCCAGAAATTCTCCAGAGGACGAACCGAGGAGTTGGCCAGCAATGCGTCGTTCATGCGCGTGAGCGGCACGCCGGAGCCGCCGCTCGAAGACGCGCGAAGAATCTCCGCCGGCCGCGACCCGCTCTGCTCGGTGTAAATCATGAAGCTGCCGTCGGCGTTGAACTGCACGTCATCCACGCTCGATTCGCCGGAGATGATGGAGCGCACGCCACCGCCGGTAACCGCGATCATTTGCAGGCCGGTCCGTCCGCGATCTTCGACCGTAAAGAATAATCGTGTCGAATCCGGCGACCAAGTGACGCTTTCCACCCAGCGGTCGAGCGTCTCCGTAAGGTTGGTGGTACGGCCGTTGGCGCGTTCCAGCACCATCAGCCGCCAGCGATCGCTTTCATCCCCGGCGCGAGGCTGCGAGCGGAACGCAAGATATTTTCCGTCCGGGGAATACAACGGAGCATTGTCGCCCCCCGGACTGATGGTGATTTTCTTGGCATCGCCGCCGCCGATCGGTTCGATGTAAATATCCGAGTTAGTGCTGGTGGCCGGGGTTGGGTCCACATTCATCGTGAACGCGACCTCGGTGGAATCGGGCGAGATCGCGTAATCGTCGGGTCCGCCCAGCGAAAACGGAGGCGCGTCGTGGGTGCCGGGAGTCAGATCCTTCACCTCGCTGCCATCCGAATTCATCACCATGATGTGCTGGCGGCGCTTCGATTGCCATTCGGTCCAATGGCGGTAGAGAAGCGACGTGTAGATCCGCGCTTTAACTTTATTCTTGGCGTCTTCGTCGATTTTCTTTTTATTGCATCCATCGTCGGACCCGCACTCTGGATAGACGCTCGATACGAAGACGATCTTCTTTCCGTCGGGCGACAACACAATGCCTCCCGCTTCCGTGGCAAGGTGACTGATCTGCCGCGCACTGCCGCCGTCCGCGTCCATGCGCCAGACCTGTGCGGAGCCGTCGCGATTGGAGACGTAATAGATTTGCTTAGAGTCCGAGGACCAGCGCGGGCGCTCGTTCGCGCTGCCATCCCGCGTGATCTGCCGCGGCAATCCGCCGTTCAGCGTGACCGTGTAGATCTGTTTGGGCTTGGTATTTCGGTCCAGATCGACTGTTTGCACCGTAAACGCGACCAGTTTGCCATCCGGTGAGAGCTGTGGCTCGCTGATACGCGAGAGCTTGAGCATCACCTGGACATCGAATGGTTGTTTTTGAGCAAACATTCCGGAAGCGCAGGCCAGCAGGAGCGCGAGACGCATATATACGTCATTCTATCGGCTATCCTCAAACGGTGAGCGAGAACGCTGTGCCGGCAAGAGAGGCTTTTGAGGCCAGCACCTCCAGGCGATCGATCCCATCGCTGGACGGATTGCGGGCCGTCTCCATCATGCTGGTGATTCTTTCGCATCTCATCGCTGGTGTTCCGGAATCGTACCAACGCTTTTGGGTGATCCAGTGGATGCTTGCCAATGGAAGGCTTGGCGTCGCGGTCTTCTTCGTCATCAGCGGCTATCTGATTACGCTGTTGTTGCTGAATGAACTGGATACGACCAATACCATCTCGCTCCGGCGATTTTATCTCCGCCGTTCGCTTCGCATTTTTCCAGCGTTCTACGTCTTCCTCTCGGTCATGGGGATCCTGTGGATCACCGGCATCATCCCCGAGCATCTGCCCAGCTTCATAGCTGCCGCAACCTACACGTGGGCCCTTTTTCCAAACCTTCAAGGCTACTACATCAATCACAGTTGGTCTCTCAGCATCGAGGAGCAATTTTATCTGATCTGGCCGTTTCTTCTGCGGCGGCTGCGCCGTCAACGCGCCACGCGCTTCGCCGTCGGGGCAATTCTGTGCATGCCCCTGGTTCGCTTCGCGATGTATTGGCTGACCCCAGGACTGCGCGGCCACGATGGCTTCATGGTCCAGGCTTGGGTCGACACCATGATGATCGGCTGCCTTCTCGCGCTGCTAAAAGGGCCTCAGTGGGAGTTGTGGAAGCAGCGCCACATTTCTCATCGTGCGGCCGCGATCGTCTCCCTGCTCGCCTTTCTGGTTCTGCCGTATTTGCGAGCGCTGGTGCCCGGAAGACCCGGCGGGGCATTCGGCCTGATCCTGTACTTTTCGATCCAGCCCCTCGCCATCGGGTTCGTGCTGCTCTACGTGATCCGCTACCACGACTCGATGGTGGGCCGGTTCTTGAATCATCCAGTCGTGAAGCACATTGGCGTGATCTCTTACAGCATCTATCTTTGGCAGCAATTGTTCACCGCCCGGGATCGATTCCCTGCCGTCGTCGCTCTATTCCTGATTCTGGCCGTGGCAGAGATTTCCTATTGGATGGTCGAGCGGCCAGCCTTAAAACTCCGGTCAAGACTGGACGCCTGGCTCATGTCTCGGCCATCCTATCGGTATGGACAACAAAGCTGAAATCCTGCGAAAACTTCACCAGCCGACGCTGGTTCTGCCCAACGCGTGGGACGTGGCGAGCGCACGCATTTTCGAGCGCGCCGGGTTTAAGGCGATCGGCACATCCAGCGCCGGGATCGCTTTTGCGCTGGGCTTTCCGGACGGGCAAAAACTGACGCGCGCGGAAATGCTCGAAGTGGTGGCGCGAATCTCGCGTGCCGTGAAGGTGCCGGTGACGGCAGATGTTGAAGCCGGGTATGGCGATCCCGTCGCCACGGCGCGGGCCGTCTGGGCCGCCGGCGCGGTCGGAATGAATCTGGAGGATACCGCCGGATCGGACGAATTTCTCGATTTGCCTGCGTTCATCCGCGCGATTCGTGTCGCGGTGCCTGGGATCGTGATCAACGCGCGCACGGACATTTTCCTGAATCAGATCGGAGACGCAGCCACGCGTTTCGAGCGTGCCCTGGAGCGGCTCAACATGTATCGTGACGCGGGCGCCGATTGCCTGTTCGCTCCGGGCGTTCGCGATGGCGAATCGATCGGGCGCCTGACTAAGGCGGTTCGGGGTCCGCTGAATATTCTGGCCACGGTAGGCACGCCAGCGATCGCGGAACTGAAAGCGCTCGGCGTCGCCCGCGTCAGCGTCGGATCGGGACCGATGCGCGCCACGCTCGGCTTGGTCGATCGTATCGCCCGCGAATTGCACGATTCCGGCACGTACTCCGCGATGCTCCAAGGCGCGATCCCATACGCCGATGTAAACCGTCTTCTCGCCTAGTCTTTTGTTGGCTGCGCTGCGTGGCACGCTTTTTAGAATCGTGATACGAATAAAGAGGCATCCATGCACATTCCTGACGGCTTCCTGAGTCCACCGGTGTGGGGCGCGTTCGACGTGCTCGCGATACCGGCCGTCGGACTGGTCGCTCGAAAGGCGGGGGGCCGGATAGACGACCGCAACCTCCCACTGCTCGGCGTCATGGGTGCGTTCGTTTTCGCGGCGCAGATGATCAATTTTCCAGTGGGCCTTGGAACCAGCGGGCACTTGGTCGGCGGAACTTTGCTCGCGATTATCCTCGGTCCGGCCCCCGCCGCGATGGTGATGACCGCGATCATCGCCATTCAGGCACTGGTGTTTCAGGACGGAGGAATCATCGCGCTCGGCGCCAACATCTTCAACATGGCCGTCGTTGGCGTGCTCGCTGGATATTTGCCGTATCGTCTGTGGGGCGCGCGATGGAACTCACCGGCGATCTTCGTTGGCGGAGTCCTCAGTGTGCTGACCAGCGCCTGTCTGGCACTGTCCGAACTGCTTGCGTCCGGCGTGCCGATGCCGCGAAGAATTCTTTTCGTATCTCTGGGATTGTTCGTCGTGAGTGCGCTGCTCGAAGGGGCCATCACACTCGCCGCGGTTCGAGCAATCGAGCGTCTCAATCCGGCGTGGGTGAGCGGCGTGAAGCCATCCGGTTCCCGCGTGATCGGCTTTGTGGCAATCACCGCCGTGGTGCTGGCCGTGTTGGGAATTCTGGTTGCTTCTACCGATCCCGACGGAATCCAGAAGCTGGTGTCCGTGCAGCCGGACTTCGGTTCTCCCTGGCTGCGAAAAGCCGGCGCGGGACTCGCGGGACTCATCATTATCTATGGCGCGTGCATGCTCGGCGGAAAGCTCCTGACGCGGCCGAGGAGCTCGTAGCTTGCACCACCTGGTCGTCGAGGGCTGGAGCCGCGGGTCTAGCCCGCTGCATGCGCGCGACGCGAGGGCGAAACTGGGCGCGCTGCTGGCCTTGCTCATCGCGATCTCGACCACTCCGGTTTCGTCACAGCGCATGTATTACGCCTACGCATTTCTGATCGCCGCCGCGGCAGGAATCGGCCGATTGCCTCTAATACCGTTGCTCCGTCGCGCAATGCTGCTGCTGCCCTTCGTCGCCACGTTCGCGCTGATCACCTGGTGGTCGGGCGATCCGGAACGCGCGGTCGCGCTGTTTGAAAAAAGTTTTCTTTCCGGGCTCGCCGCATTGATCCTGGTCGCCACCACGCCGATGAATCAACTGCTTCGTGGATTGGAGTCACTCGCCGTTCCGCGCGCTTTGATTCTGGTGATCCAGTTTCTCTATCGGTATCTGTTCGTGATCTCGGAACAGGCGCAGCACATGCGCATGGCGGCGCGCGCCCGCGGATCGGGATTCCGCTCAGCCGCCGGAGCCCTGGGTGTGCTCTTCGCCCGATCCTGGGAACGCGCGGACGCCGTCTATCGGGCGATGCTCGCACGCGGATTCACTGGCCGATTCGCGACGCTCGCGCCGTCGCGATTCGGATTCACCGACGCTGCGTTTCTCTGCGCCGTCACGGCCGCTGTGATCGGAATACGGCTGGCTCTATGAATGTCGTCACAGTGCGCGGGCTACGCTATCGCTACCCGGATGGAACCCAGGCGCTCGATGGCGTCGATTTCGATCTCTCCGCGGGCGAGTGCGTCGCGCTGCTGGGCGCAAACGGATCCGGCAAGACGACGTTCGTTCTCCATCTCAATGGATTGCTCCAAGGCGAAGGGTCCATCGAAATCTGCGGCCTGCCGTTGAAGAAGAGTACGCTTGCCGCCATCCGCACTAAAGTAGGTCTGGTTTTTCAGGAAGCCGACGAACAGCTTTTCATGCCGACGGTGCTCGAAGATGTTACCTTCGGGCCCCTGAACCTGGGGCTCGCGCGAGAGGAAGCGGTCGGACGAGCCGCGAAAGCGCTCGAGCAAGTAGGAATGAGCGCGGCGGTGCATAAAGCTCCCTACCACCTCAGCGCCGGCGAGAAACGGCGTGTCGCGCTCGCTGGGGTCCTGGCGATGGACCCGCAGATTCTGGTGTTCGACGAGCCGACCACTTCGCTCGATCCGCCCGGTCAGCGCGATCTGATCCGGTTGCTCCATACCCTGCGTCAAGCCAAACTCCTGGTGACGCATGATGCCGGATTCGCGGCGAGCTTAGCTACGCGGGCCGTGTTTTTCGACCGCGGGCGTGTTGCCGGCGAGGGTCCCGTTGAGGAAATTCTCAAGCGTTTTCAGTGGTTTCCACACCCTTGAAAGTATTTTGATCCCGGTTCTTGCGAGGCATCGCGTTCCAGGGTGAGAGCGATAAACAAGCGCTCTCTAAATCCAAAGGAGAACACGACAATGAAAACCAATCTGATCCTCGCAACCATGTTAACGGCCACGTTCGCTATGGCCCAGGTCACCATCCCCGACGGCACGAAGATTCGCGTCCGTCTCGAACAGAACCTCAGTTCGGACAGCTTCGAATTGGGTCAAACCATCGATTTCGCGGTAAATCAGGAAGTTCGAGTCGGTGACGCGATCGTGGTCGCCAACGGCGCGCGCGCCACTGGCAGCATCATCAAGGCTGAAGAGAAGCGCCGGTTAGGTCGCGCCGGACATCTCGATTTCTCCATCGATCGCGTGCAGATGGTGGATGGAAATTGGCTGAACGTGCGCTACACGCCGCAGAAAAACAACGGCAAGAGCGACGGCGTGAAGACCGGCCTAATCACGGCTGGTGTCGCGGCAGTCTTCTGGCCGGCGGCTCCGTTCGTGCTGCTGCATAAGGGCAAGGACGCGACCATCATCAAGGGCCGCACTTATGACGTCTTCTCGGATGACACCGTGTACCTCGCTTCCGCGATTGCCGCCAGCACGCCACTAATGACGCGGGCGCTTCCGGGGTCTCCGGCGATGATGGTCCGGCAAGCCGATGGCTCTCCTGTTAATAACGGCGGGCTGCCGCGCGGCGTGAATACGGGCGCGAATCCGGTGCTGGTCAGCAACACGTCGATGCTGGGCGGAGCGCCTCACAGCCAGGGAATGCAGGATGGCACGCAGGCTGCGACGCTGAGCGTCAACGCCAGCCTCCCCGGAGCCGACATCGAAGTAGACGGGATCTTCATGGGAAGCGCGCCGTCGACCCTGCAAGTGGCGCCGGGCGTCCACCAGATCACGGTTCGTCAAGGAGCGTCAGTGTGGCAGCGGCAGATCCAGATCAACGGCGGATCCGTGAACATCAACGCGACTTTCAGCCGGCCGGCGACGCAGAAGGCGGCTCAGTGAAGCTAAACAGAACGAAATCAAAACGTCCGGGAATGCGAATAGCGTTCCCGGCGGTTTTGTTTCTTAACCCTAACCATCGTGGTTGGCTACTTAGAAGCCGTACCGACGACGATCAAGCCAATTGCCGGACTCCGGCGCGTTTCTCAGTACTAACCCAAAGGGCGAGTTGATGACTTCTGGGTTTCCCGCTATCCGGGAATAGTCACAGTGTGGGGAAGGTCCGCACGTCGGGCTGAAGGCCATGAAGCCGCAATTGTCAGCGTGCGCCTTCTCCTTGATCTCGAAAGGCGGGCATACAGGCGCATTTACGCCGAAGTGGCTGGCAACGCAAGGCACTGGGCGAGCAGGGACGCAACGAGCAGCGGAGTGCGGATCATCACCGATCGATCCCACGACGCCTGCAGCTCTCGGGCATTGTCGAGCGTTCCTCCAGTTTTTGCCGCTTCGGTTTGAAGCCGATTGATTGGCTTTGACAAACGAGTGTAGATAACGACGAACAGGATCAGCATAGAAAGCGAAGCGAAATAGAACCCGCGATGTCCACCCCCGCTGAACAGGGCCAGCAAGAGGTTCGACAAGATTGCCGAGATGCCCCAGATCGGCATCCGCGCGTCACCGAACAATGGATAAATCCCATGACTTCAGTTCCGGCAGATGGCGAAGCCAACCTGAGAGCGGGACGGCCGACAGTCAAAAAGAACATGTCCGTGCCACAAACCACTGCCGTGCTCAGGATGCCAATCAGCGACACCGGCAATATCAGATGGTTCATTGTCCCGCCGGCTGTCTCACCATCGCCGCGCCAATCTGCTGGAATACTTCCAGCAGATTTAGTTCGTCCCAGTGTTCTACGAACTTGCCGTCTTCGACGCGCCAGATGTCGATGCTTCGCATTTGGACCGCTGCACCATTGGGCCGATAGCCCATGAATGGATTGCTAAAGGTTCCGTTGTAGGTAAAACGGGCGCTGATGCGATTGCCCTCTTCGATCACGTCATCCATCACAACTTTCGTGTCGGGAAATGCGTCGAGGTAGTGACGAAAGAATGCTTTAACGCCCGTCGGACCCGGCTGTACGTATGCGTTGTGGTTGTTGTATTCCGGGTGGATGAACTCATCGAAGAGTTCAACCCGTTTGTCGTTTAGCGCCTTCGCGAAGAGCCGTGGGAGATGTTTGTTGGTCATTGAATCCTCCATGACTCAGAGTGTACGATGGATACTGACAGATTTCAAGGTACTGTCACATTTGTCAGTGTTGGAGAACGAAGATGCCGGTCTCGAAAAAGGAAGTGGGCGAGTGTCCCGTCGACGCGATGATGCGAGTCATGGACGGCCGTTGGAAAGGTACGATTCTGTGGCGTCTGCTGGATGGGCCGAGACGCACCAGCGAACTCAAGCGCTCCATTCCGGGGATCACAGAACGCATGCTGATCCGGCATCTTCAGGAACTTGTTGCCGATGGCATCGTCGAAAGAGACGATAAGAAAACGATTCCGCCCTGCGTGTACTATTCACTCTCCTCGTATGGACGGACGCTCGCCCCGGTAGTCGAAATGATGTGT
>DATMOC010000006.1:0-62102 GCA_035568415.1 Bryobacteraceae bacterium
GCCAGTTTTCACGGCCGCGGGAGATCCGACGATCGCGCGGCGCGGGCGGGCGACGGTATCGGCGCGCGGTCCTCGTTCCGCAAGAAACTGGAGTGCCTTTTCGATAGGCGGGACCGCGATGAGTTTTCCCTCATTCAAGAGCGCCCGCGTCATCCGCGCGCTGGAGGCGATGCGTTGCGCTTCTTCATCGGTCGCCGCGCAAATCGCCCAGCCGCATACGATGACGCGCGGCGTGGCTAGAGTTTCGGAGGGGCGAAATCGCTCGCGGTAAATGGCCGCGTACGCGGCTCCTTCTGGATTGATGAAATCGGCGAAAACGTAGGGGAGCCCATTATCGGCGGCCCAAATCGCGCTCTGGGGGGACGATCCGAGCAGCCATACATCCGGCACATGCGGACGCCCAGGCAAAGCCGCAAGCCGCGCGAAGGGATGGCCGGGCGGCAGACTGTTCTCCAGATATCCGAGCAGTTCGCCGAGTTGCTGCGGAAAATCGTCAGGAGCGGGTTGGCGGCGATCGCGTTGCAGCGCGAAAGCGGTGGAGTGGTCGGTGCCGGGTGCGCGGCCAATCCCGAGATCGACTCGATTGGGGAACAGCGCACTGAGGATGCTGAACGTCTCGGCGACCTTGAGCGGGCTGTAATGCGGGAGCATCACGCCGCCGCTTCCGATTCGAATTCGTCGCGTGATCGACCCGATCGCCGCGATCATCACTTCCGGACTGGCACAGGCGAGCATAGGAGTGCCGTGATGTTCCGCCACCCAATAGCGGCCAAAGCCCAGTTCATCCGCCAGACGCGCCAAGTCGAGCGTGTTGCGCAATGCGTCGGCGCCGGTAGAACCTTCTGAAATCGGAGATTGATCGAGAACGCTGAGTTTCATGTAGAATGCTGCATTCATGGTAAAAGAGGGCGGCAGGTTACGTCTTCGCAATCAATTTGAAAGTCGAAAAGAGTAAGGTATAAGAATGCGATTCAGTGGCCTTCTTCTCGCCGCCGCTGCCATGATTGCAGCGGAGTCTCTCCCCACGCCTCGCGAACGGTCCTTCGCGTTCGAATACTCCGTCGCCGTAAAAGACGTCCCCGCATCCGCTCGATTCGTGGACCTGTGGGTGCCCGTACCGCACGACGATCCGTATCAAAAGATCACAGGCCTGCAGATCGAGACGCCCTTTCCGCATGCGACAACCACCGATCGCGATGGCAACGTAATCCTCCATTTGCGTGTGGCTCGTCCAGCCAGCGGATCTGTTCCGCTCAGCATGCGATTCAATGCGATCCGCAAGGAACACATCCAGCTTCTGACCACGCCGGAGGTGAAACCGGAATCGAAAGCAGTGCTCGAGCGTTGGCTCAAACCCGACCGCCTGGTTCCGCTGGACGACCAGATTCGCAAATGGGCCCGTGAAGTGGTGGACGCGGCCCATGCGACTACTGATCTTGAAATGGCCCGCGCCATTTACCAGCACGTGGTGGCGACGGTGAAGTACGACAAGTCCGGAAAAGGCTGGGGCAACGGCGACATTTACTATGCTTGCGACGCCCGTCGCGGCAATTGCACCGACTTCCACGCGATTTTCATCGGTTATGCGCGTGCGCTGGGGATTCCCGCGCGATTCGCCATCGGGTTTCCGCTGCCCACGGAACGCGGCGCAGGAAAGATCGCCGGTTACCATTGCTGGGCCGAGTTCTATGCGAAAGGCATCGGCTGGGTCCCGGTTGACGCTTCTGAAGCCGGCAAGAATCCGGACAAGCGGGACTACTTTTTTGGCGCGCACGACGAGAATCGCGTGGAGTTGAGCCGCGGCCGGGACCTGCTCCTGACACCCGTCCAGAAGGCCGATCCGCTGAACTATTTCGTGTATCCCTATGCCGAAGTGGATGGCGAAAGGTACTCTTCGCTCGACACGACCTACGGGTATAAGGATTCAAATACGCCTTCCCGGGATCAATAGCGGAACCTGTCTGTGGAAATCATTCGTTGCAGCGAACTCCTTTTCGTGCTACGCTCAATAGGCTTTTGAAGTCCAGGACATCGCTTGAACCTTGCCGGTTTTTTCCAAAATAGGCGCACATCAATCGATTCCCAGGACTTTCATTGCTAGAAAAAAAGGGAGCAGGTATGAAAGAAACAGGCACAGTAAAGTGGTTCAACGCCGCCAAGGGATTTGGATTTTTGGCGCGGGAAAATGGCGAGGATGTGTTCGTCCATTTTTCTGCAATTGAGGCGAGCGGCTATCGCTCACTCGACGAAGGGGCGAAAGTCACCTTTGTCGTGAAGAACGGTCCGAAAGGCCTCCAGGCCGAACAAGTCAGTTTGGCCTAGGATCACCCCTTGTCCAAACTACACGGCGACAAAGCCCGCTTTCACAGATTGCGCAAACAAAGCGTAGCCCGGCGGCAGAAAGTCCGGGAGCTGCGCGACAAGTTCGCGGCAGCTCGGGCTCTCGCCGCTGTCGTACCGGTTCCGACGCCGGCTGCCTGACAGCAGCCCTGGTTCATAGTTCGTTTAACGCGCGCTCCACTACTGTCGTACCTCGACGGTAAGGGAGCGCGTTTGATTTGCGTACCCCCACATCGGACGGTTTTACTTCTTCTCGCTCTCCTCTTTGCGCGCGCCACCCAGGATGTCGACAATCGAGTAGTTGCCTTCATGGCAGGCGTACTCAAAGATCGGGCCAGCCGTCGCGTGGAACGGATATTCGATGGTCCAGCTCTTCGAAAAGGTAGTTGGATCGTCGATGGTGGCCCGGTACAGCAGCGTACTCGCGTCAATACGTTGAAACCGCTCGATGACATGCAGGTTCTTCGACGATCCGCGAAAGACCACCTGCTCGTTGAAATTGATGGTGTCGACCACCAGCGTGTCGCCTTCCCAATGTCCCACTGAATCGCCCAGCCACTTCCGGATATTGCTCGGGCCGTGGCTGGCGTTCATGCGGATAATACGCGCGTCGTGGATCATCTCCACTTCAATCGCGATCGTATCGGGAGTTTGCACGATTTGATAATTGTTGTTGTACAGCACCGGCAACATGGGCGGTCCGGAACTGGAACCGAAACTCATCAGGCAGCGCTCGGATAGCGGCCGGTCTTGCGCGGACGCGGTTCCGCCGCGCCGCATCGAGGCAAGCTTCTGGCGGGCTTCAGGAGTTAACGGTGGGACCTTGCCGTCGGGCGGATCGATGACCAGCGAGGTGCGCTTGACTCCGTCGACGCGAGCCAACTCCGATCCGCGGTCGATAAAGAGCGCGTTGTAGCCCCCGGTTTCGCCGGAACCGGCGCGGCGATGAAAGTCGCTGTCGGACTTGCCGTCGCCCGCCGCCACTTCGTCCTGCTGCTGTTTCTCCCACACGGCTGCCTCGGCGTCGCTGACGGTCGATTTCCCGTTGAAGGCCGCGGGGCGATCCATGGGCGTAAGCGTCGCATTGGTCCAGACGCCTTGCAGATCCGGATGGCCGTCCGCGGTTCGCGGCATCGCAGAAATCTGCCGTTTGGCAGTCGTCTGACCGGGAAGCGGTGCGACCAGCGCGAGCGCGAATACGGGAGCGCACCAGCGGAGTCGGGAAAGGCGATGGCTCAAAGGGCTCGTCATTTCCTTCGAGGATCTCACAAAACTCGGTGTCGTAAACGGCGCCGCCATGAACGGTACAATGATCTCCGGATTCCTCAAATATGACGCTCTTTTCCTGGCTCGCGATATTCATCCTTGGCGCCACCGGCCTTTTCGCTCAAAGCTCGCCCGACGATCTCGATGGAATCGCAAAACGCGTGATCGCGCAAGAACGAGTAGTGGGTGCTTCGGTGCTGGTCGCGCGCGGCAACCGGATCGTTCTTCACAAGGGATACGGGTTTGCCGAGCTCGGCCTGGAAGCGCCCGCGAAGGATGAAACCGTTTATCACGTGGTCGGGCCGATGATGCCCTTCACTGGGATCGCGATCATGCAACTGGTGGAACGCGGCAAGTTGTCGCTGGACGACGACATCTCCAAATTCATACCGGAATTTCCGCTGCAAGGGCATCGTGTAAACGTCCGCCAATTGCTGAATCACACGTCCGGAATTGTCGACTACCACTACCTGGGTGATCCCATTGAGTCCACCAGCCGGCAACCCAAAGCGCTGGATGAAGTGATGGCATTGTATGCCAACAAGAAGTGGGTTAACGAACCTGGGACCAGGTGGGACTGGTCGATTTCCGGATTCCAACTGCTGGTGACGATCCTCGAGCGGGTCAGCGGCCAGAGCTATCAGGATTTCGTGCAGCAGAATATTTTGGCTCCCGCGGGAGCAGCTTCGACCATGTATTGCGACGATTTCACGCTGGTACGGGGCCTGTCGCATGCGTACCGCAGATTCGGAGACGGCCACGTGCTGGCTTACGAAAATGCGGTCGCCTACAATACTGATCTCCGGTATTGCAGCACGGTGGGCGATCTCTACCGGACTTGGCGTGCCGTGCAAGAGAAGAAGCTTATCGGGCCGGAGACGCTCAAGATGATGAGTACCGCCGACGGTGCCCTCCAGATGAGCGCGCAGGATCCGAAAATGCACTACGGATTGGCGCTGACGCTCAATCACGAGGACGATCATCGCAGCCGCGGTCAGCATGGTTCCTTGCTCGGTTATAGTGGGTGCCTTTACGAATTTCCGGAAGATCAATTGACAGTCGTCGTGCTCACCAATACCGAAGGCCAGAATGCGTACGCGATTGCTCGGGCGTTGTCTCGCGCTGTTCTCGGTCTGCCCGAACTTCCCAAACCGCCTGAATCTCGGCCCGCGGCGATGTTAGCCGATAAGCCAGTTACCGCCGCTGAGATCCGCCAACTGACCGGAACATTTCTGCTGACCGCCGGTAAAGTTCCGTCGAACCTGCACGATTCCTACGCGCAATATCGGCGCACCTACCGCGTATTCGATGAGAATGGACGGCTGATGATCGAGCCACTGGGACAAGGCCCGGAGCGGCTCCTCAAGCAGGACGATGGAACGTTTGCGATGCGCTCGTCGGCTCGAACGCGGATCTCTTTCGTGATGCAGAAGGATCAGGTGGTTGGAATGAAGATGGATTCGCAAGGTGGCCTTCCGCTGGCGGGGGCGCGTGTAGGCGATGGGGACCCGCAGACCTTTCATGCCGTGAGGTAAGTAACCTCGCTCCATTGGAGTAGTATTCAGGGTGTGGGAAACGTCACCGCGGACCTTCGTTACGCCCTGCGCACTTTCCGCAAGTCTCCAGTATTCGTCGCGGTCGCCTTGCTCTCTCTTGCTCTGGGGATCGGCGCCAATACCGCAATCTTCACCCTGGTCGATCAAATCATCTTGCGCTTGTTGCCCGTGAAAAACCCGGACCAACTGGTGACCCTGTGGGGACGCGGAGACCACTATGGCGGGAACATGGGGATGTACAAGATTTCCTACCCGATGTACCTGGATTTTCGCGACAAGAACCAGGTCTTCGACGGCATGTTCGGCAGTTGGGACACCGCCATCAACCTGAGCTTCGATGGCAGGACCGAGCGCATTGCCGGACAACTGGTAACCGGCTCGTATTTTCCGGTACTAGGAGTCGGAGCGGCGCTGGGCCGCGTGTTCACTCCGGAAGACGACCAGACCAAGGGTGGCCATCCGCTGGTGGTCTTGAGCTATCGCTATTGGATGACCCGATTCGCAGGCGACCCCGGCGTGATCGGCAAGAAGCTTTCCGTGAACGGCTATCCCATGACCGTGATTGGCGTCAGTCAGGCCGGATTCGACGGCACCGATCCGGCCAGTTCGCCGCAAATCCGCGTTCCCATCCTGATGGAGCCTCAAGTCAACCCGGGCAGCAATAATCTGGAAAACCGGCGCTTACGGTGGATCGACGTTTTCGGCCGGCTGAAGCACGCCGTGACGATGGAGCAGGCGCGAGCCGGCCTGCAGCCGCTGTTTAAACAGACCATCCAGTGGGAAGTTCAGCAGCAGGCATTCTCGCGGACCGCGCCCATTACCAAGGAAAAATTTCTGCGCATGTGGATCGATGTTCTGCCCGCTTCGGCGGGCCGATCCGCCTTGCGTCGACAATTCTCGAACCCGCTGCTGGTGCTGATGTCGATTGTCGCCCTGGTCCTGCTGATTGCGTGCGCCAATGTCGCCAACCTGCTCATCGCACGCGCCACGGTGAGGCAAAAAGAAATCGCCGTGCGGCTGGCCCTGGGCGCCGGGCGTGGCCGAATCGTCTCCCAACTGTTGATCGAGAGCCTGCTGCTGGCACTTTCCGGAGGCGCGGCGGGACTTGCGTTCGCAGTTTTGATCGATCGAACGCTGATCGGTTTTCTTCCGTCGGGAAACACTCCGCTCGCCATCTCAACGACTCCGGATTGGCGCGTTCTGGCGTTCAATCTCGGAATTTCGCTGATCACCGGCGTGATTTTCGGATTGGTGCCCGCCCTTCAGGCCACCCGTCCCAACTTGGCGCCCACATTGAAGGACGAGGTTGGATCCATTGTCGGCGGCGGCGCGGTCGGATTGAGAAAAGCGTTAGTCGCGGCGCAGGTGAGTCTGTCGCTGCTATTGCTCATCGGCGCTGGGCTGTTCATCCGAAGTCTTCAAAATCTGAAGGATCTCGATCCCGGCTTTCGCACCAGGAATCTGCTGACATTTGCCGTCGATCCCACTTCCAACGGATATCCCAATGCGCGTAGCAAGCAATTCTACCGGCAGTTGAAGGACAGCCTGGATTCCATTCCAGGAGTGGAATCCTCCAGTCTGGCCGTGGTTCCGGTGCTCGAAAACAACGAGTGGGATAACTGGGTCACTGTCGAGAATTTCACGCCCAAACCCGGCGAATGGATCGATCCGCACGTGAATTTCGTCACACCGGACTACTTCAAAACGCTGGACGTGCCGATTCTCGTCGGCCGCGACTTCCGGGTCACCGATGATTCAGGCGCGCCGAAGGTGGCTATCGTCAACGAGAGATTCGCAAAGCAGTACCTGGGAGGCAACGCGGTCGGCCGTCACATGGGGATGGGCGGCGATCCAGGCACCAAGCTGGACATCGAAATCATCGGAGTAGTGCGCGATTCGAAATACGAAAGCATGCGCGACGAAATGCCGCTCGAAATGTTCACTCCATATCTGCAGCGCGACTTTGTGAACAGCATGTCGGCGTACGTCCGTACCTCGCGCGATCCGGAACAGGTGTTTTCCGCCATCCGTCAAGCGGTCAATCGCATCGATAGCAATGTACCGGTCTATCGGATGAAGACTCTGGAAAAACAAGTTGAGAATTCACTGGTCATCGAACGGCTGGTGGCGGGCCTCTCGAGCGCCTTCGGACTGCTCGCAACGCTGCTCGCCGCTATCGGGTTGTATGGCGTGATGGCATACACGGTCGCGCGCCGTACCAGGGAAATCGGCATCCGTATGGCCCTGGGCGCAGCGGGCGGGGACGTCATCTGGCTGGTGATGAAAGAAGTGCTGATCCTGGTCGCGATCGGGATCGGCGTCGCGCTTCCACTCGCGTTCGGATTGACAGGATTCGTCAAGGCTCAGTTGTATGGAATCGCACCCACCGATCCGCTCTCGGCGATCCTGGCGACCGCCGGAATCGCAGTCGTCGCCGTGACCGCCGGTTACGTCCCGGCTCGACGCGCTACCACGGTCGACCCTATGCGCGCTCTGCGATGGGACTAACTGTCCGCTAATCCTCAACATAACGCGAAAACAGCCTTCCATTGAAGAAAAAGTACTATAACTCTCAATTTGAACTGAGGACCATCCGGACGCCAGTTCCGCCTGTAGAATGAGGGCAGTCTTTCGGAGAGACCACATGAAACTTACGTATATTGCAGCCGGTATTCTTGCGCTTTCGAGTTCGCTCAGCGCAAGCACGATTTTCTTTGGCGGGGGCGGGGGAGACCTCGGCGTCAGCTCAAAGATATTCACGAATGGGTCGATTTCCGTGACCGCGACAGGCTTCGCGTCGAGTGGCGGCGCTCTGGTCAACCTTTTTGGCAAGGGCGTGGCCGGCACCGGCGCCGAGGATGGGCTCGGTCTGGTGAACGACACGCTGGATCACGAAATTCAGGGAAACAGTTTTATCCAGCTCGACATCTCAGGCCTGACCGGTGTAATCCAGATCGCCATGGGCAGCACAGGCGGCGATAGCTGGGCTATCTTTGGTTCCGCCAACAACGGCATCAAGGGGATGACTCAACTCGCATCAGGTAACAACGACGACGGCGTGTTGGTGACCGTGACCAACGCCACAAACTTCCATTACCTGGACATCGCGGCTGTGACCAACAACGTGCTGTTGCAGGAACTGTCGAATACTTCTCGAACGCCGGAACCGGGGACTTTTGGACTGCTGGGTCTCGGCGCGATCGGGCTCGGTCTGGTGCGACGCAAGATCCGGACGCGCAGCTAAGCGATCTACGGGGCGCACGACATTGGGAGTAGCGCTGCGCCTCGTTCCTTTCACCTAGCGTGGAGCTTCGAGCGCCGCCACCTGCGCCATGCTGACGGTCTCATACCAGCCAGGGGACCAGGGCCCAGGAGTCGCGTCGATACGCATCGTACTCGGCGCCGAATACTTCGCGAAGGTTTCGCTCTTCCAACCGGATTTTTCGTGCATACGCGACAACCAGAACCAGGACACCAGCCGCGGCGTGCCATTCGCCCGAAGCGATCGCTATCCCGATGTGTACGCCGAACACCGCAGTATAGATGGGATGGCGTAGCCGTCGGTAGGGACCGGAGCGAATCAGTTGATGGTCCACCTTTGCGGTGACGGCCGCACTCCAGTTCGATCCGAGGTGCCGCCTCGCCCAGATGGCGAGCAGCGTGGCGGACGCTTGAAAGACGAGTCCCAGCGGCACGAAAACGGGCGACGCAGGCAGCCATCGGCCGGCCAGTCCCGGGATGCGCAAGAACAGAAGCAACGCGGAAGCATTCACCAGAACCTGGTGAAGCAGGGTTGAAGCCCAGTGTTCCGAACGTTTCACTGGCGCGCTGTTTCTCGCCGCTATGGTCCAATACAGGCTGAAAAGGGCGTAGAGAGCCATCGACCCCCAAAGCGGTTGGACCAAGTCCTTCGGCAGGGACTTGTGCGCAGCGGTGCGGAGCGCACCGACGATTCCACCGATCAATGCAGCGGCCAGGACGGGCCGGAGGCGTTTGTGTCTTGCCAAGAAATCCTTCATGGGATCCTCAGGGCACACTTCCAGCATGGTTTCATTTGATGTCTCCCTTTTCGACGTTTGTGATTAAGTAGCTACCGCGTCAGGAACACCCATAACGCGGCGCATCCGGCGAAATATAGTCCGGCGGTTCGCGCCGGCGCGCTGGCCAGATTCAGCGCGTATCCATTAGGCCCTTTCAGCAGAAGCATGGGCAACGAGGACTTGAAGCAGACCAGCCTTCCCACATCGGAGCTATCGGACCGACCCAGGAACGCTGGGGATTTGGTGGTCCGCACGACCTTCAGGTGTTGCTGCCGTTTCCACCATTCGAACCACACTAAGATTGCGGAAAGCGTCGAAACAAAAATCAACGTTCCCGTCTGCGCCATGCTGCCCTGCCAGGGATTCGTCATGGACGCGAGATCCACAATGAGCGGCGGGCAGACCAGCAGGAGCCGTATATAATCGCAATGCGCCGTCGAAAGCCGGCGGAGGCTTTCGCGCCAGGCAAGATACTGTTCGGCATTCTCCGCCGGCGCCCCGGATCGTGCCCGAACGAACGCCCGCTTCATCAGCAGTATGCCGATTTGCAGATAAATGGAGATCAACGTAACAGCTATCGGCCCGCGTAGTGGATGCCAGTCTCCTAATGCCGCATAGCGATACCCCAACCACGCCAACGATCCGGCCACGGCCAGAGCAATCGACGCTTCGATCCACGGATTCGTATAGGCGCGGAGCGTTCGAGGCTGTAGCGACAGCGCCATGGTAGCGGTTGGCTCTTTTGTGCCGGACACTTCAAACCGGCGTGCCGCGTTCTCCGCCGCATTTCGATTCGCATAAAAATTGAGGCGGGTCAGCAGCGTGATCACGAAAACCAGCCCGAAGATAGCAAGCGTGTGACCGGTAACCAGGAGCGCCACAGAGAAGGGAATTTCGACCGCCCATGGAAGAAAGAGCCGTAGCCGGTACCTCTTCAGAATTGCGCGTCCCGCGTCTGTGAGGAAATCCGGGGCGACCTGAATACCGAAGAACCATCCCGGACCACTTAGCAACGGAGCTTTCCAGCGCTCCACGATTCGAGGAATCCGCCCCGCGACACCCACGATCCACACCAACAAAAGAATCTGGTTTTCCGTCATGATTTCGCTCCCGTGTTGAGACCACGCAATTCGTCGTCGACCATCCTGACAATATCCGCGCGCCGCAATCCCGCCAGGACCATTTGGGTGAGCGCGTTGCGCAGCGGCCGACG
The DNA here is from genome assembly GCA_035568415.1 of Bryobacteraceae bacterium. Lineage (GTDB taxonomy): Bacteria > Acidobacteriota > Terriglobia > Bryobacterales > Bryobacteraceae > Palsa-187. Next base: position 10,416 of record DATMOC010000006.1, read on the forward strand.
CAGCTCGTCGTCGGTATGGTTGCCCGCCGTGCGCGAAGCAACGGTCGCGCCCGAGCCGTGCTTGAGCGCGATCAGTCCGTCATTCCGCAGCTCGCGATATGCGGCCGCGATGGTGTTGAGGTTTACCCCCAGGTCGGCCGCCAACTGTCGCACCGGTGGTAGCAGCTTTCCTTCTCCCAATTGACCACCAGCAATCAGCGTCCGGATGCCGTCGGCAATCTGCTGGTAGATCGGACGACGGTCCTGTGGGTCGATCGTCAGAAGCATTGTCTAGTGTATGTATACACTAGACGATCACGTATCGTCAAGCGCCAAGCTATTTTACCGTGGTAATATCATTACATCCAGGTGTAACTATGACGTGTACCGCCTTTGTTGGAAGTAAACGTATCGCCGCCGGTGAGTTGCCACAAGTCGCATCGATCGCGAAGGCGGCCCTGGACCGCGACAAGTGGGCGCAGGTGCTGATTTTCGACGATGTCACCAGCGAGTTGATCGAGGTCGATTACCGCAGCACGCCTACAGTTACCCCGCCGGCGGCGGAGGTCGAAGTCCCGCGGCGTCCGGGACGGCCCAAACTTGGTGTGGTCGCCCGGGAAGTCACTTTATTGCCGCGGCACTGGGATTGGCTGGCGAGCCAGCCGGGAGGCGCATCGGTCGCGCTCCGGAAACTGGTGGAGCAGGCCAGAACGGCCTACCAGGGTCGAGACCGCCGCCGTCGCGCGCAGGAATCGGCGTATCGATTCATGTCCGCGATGGCGGGAAATGCTCCGGATTTTGAGGAAGCCATCCGGGCGCTGTTCGCGGGCGATCGCGAACGCTTTAACCAGATGGTCCAGGCTTGGCCTCCCGATGTGCGGGACCACGCGAAAACACTGGCCGTCGCGGCGTTTCTGTCGGATTGAGGAGCTATGGATTCGAAAGTTGACCGAAAAGAAGCGATTCGAAAATTCAAGGAACAAAAGATTCCGCGGGGCACGTTCGCCGTGCGGTGCACGGCAACGGGACAGGTGTGGGTCGGGTCGTCACGCAACCTGGATGCAACCCGGAACAGCTTCTGGTTCGCGCTGCGCATCGGGAGTCATCTCGATAAATCGCTCCAGGCGGAATGGCATGCGCACGGGGAGCCAGCATTTCAATATGAGATTCTGGAAAAGATCGACGATGACGTGGCTCCGCTTGGAATTTCGGATCTGCTCAAAGAAAAAAGACTTGACTGGATCGAGCGATTGAGCGCTCGTCCACTCTTGTAACCTTTTACGTCGCGAAGAGTATGAGCGTCATGAACGACTTGACGTTCGCCGCGCGAACCTTGCGCAAGAATCCGGGATTCGCGGCCGTCGCGATGCTGACGCTCGCGCTTGGAGTCGGAGCAACCACCGCCATCTTCAGCGTCGTCAAAGCCGTGCTTCTCAACCAGCTTCCGTATCGCGAGCCAGACCGGCTGGTAGGCTTGTCCACTCCCGATCCGAATACGCCGAACGGCATCACGGTCGACTTCACCACCACCCACGATCTTCGCTCGCGCAGTCATTCGTTCGATTCCATGTCGTTGTATCGCCAATGGCGCAGCGCGTTGATTGGCGACGGCGATCCTGAATTGGTCAACGGAATGCGCGTCAGCTACGACTACTTCGACACGCTCGGCGTCAAAATGCAGCTCGGCCGGACGTTTCTTCCTGAAGAAGATCGCCGGGATCGTTGGAACAAAGTTTTGATCCTGAGCCACGGGCTGTGGATGCGCCGGTTCGGCGGAGACCCGAATGTCGTCGGACGCACGGTGAGGCTGAACGAATCCACGTTTACCGTAGTCGGCGTCCTCCCGCCGAGCTTTCAGCCGGTGCCGCTTTCGCAATCCGATCACGCACGGGAAATGTTCGCGCCGCTCGGTTACGAACTTAGCTTTCAGGACGCCTGTCGCGGATGTCAGCATTTGCGCCTGGTGGCTCGCATGAAGCCCGGGATCGCGATCGGCCCGGCAGCGGCGGAGTTGAAAACGGTGATGCAAGGCATCGTCGCCGAGCATCCAGAAGTCTACAAGCCCGGCACCACGGTCGCGCTGACCACTCTCCACGACCGGATTTTCGGACGCGTCAGTCTGGCTTTATGGGTGCTCGCGGGCGCGGTCAGTTTCGTATTGCTGATCGCCTGCGCCAACGTCGCCAATCTGTTGCTGGCGCGCGCCACCGGCCGTTCGAAAGAACTAGCCTTGCGGGTCGCTTTGGGCGCCGGACGCGGACGACTTATCCGTCAACTCCTCTCGGAGACGCTGGTGCTTGCGATGGCCGGAGGAATGTTGGGCGTGGGTCTTGCCTGGCTGGGAACCTCGGTTGTCGCCGCAGCCGCGCCGCGCGAAATTCCCCGCATCGCCGAGGTTCGAGTGGATCTTCCCGCGCTTCTGTTCGCTCTCGCGGCGAGCCTGCTGGCCGGATTGCTGTTCGGGCTCGCGCCAGCATTGCGCGCCTCTCGCGCCGGTCTTTCCGAGGCGTTGAACGACGTCGGCAAGTCCACTTCCGGACGAGGCAAACACGCTTTGCGCGACGTTCTGGTCGCGGTCGAAATTGCACTGGCGTTCGTACTGGTGGTGGGAGCCGGGCTGATGGGAAAGAGCTTTCTGCGGCTGATGAATGTCGATTCCGGTTTCGACCCGCATAACGTCCTGACGCTCAACACTTATGTCTACAGCCAGCGCTACCAGCGTCCTGAGGCCGAGCTGAATTATTACCAGCAGGTGTTCGATCGCCTGCATGGCACGCCAGGCATCGACAGCGTCGCGATGGTCAGCACGCTTCCGCTGGCCGGTTTCGACAGCTCGACACTCTATATTCAGGAGCGTCCGCTCGCCAATCCCGCCGATGCTCCTTCGGCCGACCGATACTCGATCACACCGGATTATTTCCGGGTCATGCGGATCCCGCTCAAACGCGGCCGCACCTTCACAGATCAGGATCGCGCCGGCGCACCATTCACGGCGATCATCAGCGAGTCCTGCGCGAAGCTGGCGTTTCCGGGCGAAGATCCCCTTGGCAAGCATCTGCTCATGGGCGGGAGCGACCAGGGAAAGCCATGGGCCACGATTGTCGGCATCGTGGGCGACATCCGCCAGTACGCACTCGATCGCGCACCGACGATGGCGGTGTATCTCCCGCAGGCGCAGAACACCAACTTCAGTTACATGTTCGTCGCGCGCACCACGGTCGATCCACGCCAAATGGAGCGCGCGGTTCGCGAAGCATTTCTTTCGATCGACAAAACGCAACCGGTCTACGACATCGCACCCATGGAATCGTATCTCCAGGCGTCGCTCGCCGAGCGTAGATTTACGCTAGCGCTGCTCGCCCTGTTCGGAGTTCTGGCCCTGACCTTGGCCGCGATCGGAATCTACGGCGTGATTTCGTACGCCGTCAGCCTGCGGACGCGCGAGATCGGGATCCGCATGGCGATCGGGGCACGGTGGGGCGACGTGCTCGGCATGGTCCTGCGTCAAGGCCTGACGCTCGCAGCCATCGGACTCGCGGCAGGATTCGCGGCTTCGCTCGCCCTGACGCAGTTTCTTTCGAGCCTTCTCTACGAAGTCCGTCCGAACGATCTGGCGACGTCGGCTAGCGTGGCCGTACTGCTGGCGATAGTAGCGCTTGCGGCTGCATATGTTCCCGCGAGACGCGCTGCGAAGGTCGACCCGATGGTGGCGCTCCGGTACGAGTAGCCGGGTTGGTTTCGGAAACGTCGAATTCGAGTCAAGCCGACGTAGCGCCGGAATATCGGAAGCGGACAGATTATTTCCGCAAGCCGTTTCTACAAGTTGCACATGACGTCCAAGTGAGATCGGCGATGGGGATGAACGAACCGAAATAGCGCGCTCAACAGTTGTTAGGTCTCGTCGAATAGGCTCGGCACGACGGCTTCGTCGAATCCATTAAAGTGGCACGTGGCCTTATCCCAGTCGATGAACGCATACCTGCTCCTTAGCGATTGGGCTTCCGTCGAAGTGCAGCGAAAATCGACCAGCCTAAGAGGAGCCTTTCTACGGCCCAGAATGCCCTTTTCCCAATAGAGAGACTGGTAGTTTTTGACGATCCGATAGAGCACCTGCCGAGCGTAGTCATCGTGGGTTGGCAATGAGAACCCCACGATTACCATACCGAGATTCGCCACACCATCATGACCGAGCCCTTGCCACAACTGCTTGACAGTTGAGGCGTACAGAACTTTCAGGGACGATGGATTTAGGAGCCACGGTGTCGCTAGAAACAGCGGAGGGTTCGCGTAGAGCGTCTCGATGTTCCGAACTCGATGCATTTCCAGTAGGGGATCACCAGGGAACCTCGGGCCCTCGAGGAGGGGCGATGTTTGAATTGCGGGGTTGTTGAAAACGGCATCGGAGGGAAGATCTCTGAACCCTATACCCACGCGCGTTTCCAGGTTTCTGGAGTATTGCTCTCTGTTAAACCAATCCACTGAACCGTGGAGCTTCGAAACGATAACTTCTTTCCGAGAGGTGTCGATTTCGGCTCCTCCGTTTACCGCAACTCTATACCTTTTCGGGAATAGCCGATACGGCTTCCCGACTCGTTCCAGTGCACGTTCGAGGAGAACGTCGTAGTTGAAGGTAAGTATGTGATCATTTGGCTGCAGACGTTCAGCAAATCGCAGATATGGACTTGGTATTGCGTGTGGCTGTGGTGTTCTTTCGGTGATGATTTGACCAATCAACGTTTTCACAAGGACCTGGGTTTCGTTGCCATCGGCACTCCACGTATCCGATCCGCGCAGCCCAAGGATGAACTCAACGTCAAGATAGCCAAGAAACTCTTCGAAATCCACGCCGTCCGGCGTGACGACTAGTCCGTCGCAGTCTCGTCGATACCGAATAAAATCTTCGAGATCTGCATGGAATTTTTGAGCGCGCCCAGTCATGCGGCTGGCCCTGTTTCGCACCTCGTTCCAAAGATCGCTGGCGAGCGGCAATCCGGCGCTGCGGGAAAATCCAGCGCCAAGAACGAACATCCTGTACCTTTCTTCGGCCATTTCCTTCAGAATCGATTCTCTCCTATGGTGCGAACAAAGACGTCCATTAACAATTTCGGATGCTGAGTGACTTCCGGCACGCGCAGCCCGCCTTTGAGGATTTCGGATAGATGAGCAGTCGGCTACTTGTGCATGTGAACTTGCCGCCTTTCCTTCCTCTCTTCCTTGAGGATAGAGTATGTCGTCGTCTGCGCATGTTTTTCTGGTGAGGTATGTGGCCGGGCAGTACACGCTCCGGAAATAGACCCACTTAGCAAACCGTCACTCAGCTACACTTGGTAGCCGGTGCAAGCGGGATCACTTCCGTGGACCATGTGGCGCGCCCTGGCGCTGCTGGTTCTGTCGGGTTTGCTAAATTACGTCGACCGGTCCAATCTTTCGATCGGCGCGACCGATATTCAGCGCGACCTGCATCTTTCCAATTATCAGTTGGGCGTGCTGCTGTCGGCATTCTTCTGGACTTACGCCCTTTCGCAACTTCTCTACATCGCGGGATGGCTGGTGGACCGCCTGAACGTGTGCTGGATTCTCGCAGCCGGCGTCGCGCTGTGGTCGTTCGCGACCGGAGTCAGCGGGCTCGTCAACTCGCTTGTGGTGCTGTTCGCATTGCGGCTGTTGCTAGGGGCGGGGGAATCGGTGGCGTATCCGGGGTATTCGCGAATCATCGTGAACTGTTTTCCGGAGCATCATCGCGGATTTTCCAATGCCGCCATCGATGCAGGCACAAAATTGGGCCCGGCCATCGGAGCGCTGCTGGGAGGATTGCTGATCCCGCGAGTCGGTTGGCGAATCTTTTTTGTCGTCCTGGGAATCGCCGGGTTGATCTGGACGGTCGTGTGGGTCCTGTGGATGCCGAAATCGGCGCGCCTGGGCTCGGGAACGCGAGCGGAGTCGAATTTCGGAGTCGTCCTGCGCCAGCCGGAATTGTATTGGACGGCGATCGGCCTGTTCTGCTCGAACTATTTTTGGTATTTCCTGATTACTTGGCTACCGCCGTATCTGGAGCAGGAACGGCACTTTCCGAAGCCGAAGATGGCGGTGTTCAGCTCGCTGTCCTATCTGTCGATCGCGCTTTCGAGCGTCGCGTCGGGATGGCTTTCGGATCGATGGATCGCGCGCGGAGGATCGCCAACGCTGGTCCGGAAGACGTTCGCAGGTTGCGGCCTGGGATTGTCGACCGTGTTGATTGCGGTGCAGGTCACCAATGACGTGACCATCGCGATGGCACTGTTGTTGTTCGCGTGCGTCGCGTTTGGCATGTATACGTCGAATGTGTTCGCGATTTCGCAGACGCTCGCGGGACCGGGCGCGGCCGGGCAGTGGACCGGAGTGCAGAACGGCTTCGCGAACCTGGCAGGCGTAGCCGCGCCGTGGTTCACGGGATGGATCACGCAACAGACCGGCGATTTCTTTCTGGCGTTTCTGGCGTCCGCGACGGCCGTCCTGATTTCGGCTGCGGCGTATGTTTTCGGGATTCGGAGAATTGAGCTCCGGATTATGGGAGAATCTCGCCAAGGGTTGGTGAGTGCGGACAAATCAGGATCCCAGTCTCTATAACGACGACTTGGCCCCGGTGCCGCAATCGAGGCGCACATGGGGACTGTACAACTACGCCTCGCTCTGGGTCGCGATGAGCGTGTGCATCCCGACATACATGCTGGCGTCGGGCCTGATCGCGGGCGGCATGAACTGGTGGCAGGCGGTCGGGACGATTCTGCTGGGGAATTTGATTGTGCTGGTTCCCATGCTGCTAAATGCGCACGCCGGAGCCAAGTACGGAATTCCGTTTCCGGTTTTCGTTCGTGCAAGTTTTGGAGTGAAGGGCGCGAATCTCCCTGCGGTTCTGCGTGCTTTGGTGGCGTGCGGCTGGTTCGGAATTCAAACCTGGATTGGCGGGCAGGCGATCCACTCGATGTTGCAGATCCTGTGGCCCGCGGTGTCGGCGCCGTCCGTGGTATGGATCTGCTTCGGTGCATTTTGGTTGCTGAACATCGTCGTCATCTGGCGCGGTATCGACACCATTCGCTTCTTGGAAGGCATCGGTGCGCCTTTCATGCTAGGCGTCGGATTGTTGCTGCTGTGGTGGATCACCCGAAAGGCCGGCGGATTCGGTCCGGTTCTGAGCGCGCCGAGCAAGTTTCAAACTCCGGCGTCGTTCCTGCATTTCTTCATTCCGTCGCTGACAGCGATGGTGGGTTTCTGGGCGACGGTCGCGTTGAATATTCCGGATTTCACCCGGTACGCCAAAAGCCAGAGGGCGCAGGTCTTGGGACAGGCGTTAGGACTCCCGGCGGCGATGACGCTGTATTCGTTCATCGGCGTGGCGGTGACGTCGGCGTCCGTGGTTTTGTTCGGCGAAGCGATCTGGGACCCGGTGGCGCTGATCGGGCGATTCCATCAGCCGCTGGTGGCGTTCATCGCGTTGGTTGCGATTCTAGTCGCAACGTTGAACACGAATGTCGCAGCCAACGTGGTCTCTCCGTCGAACGATTTTTCCAACCTGAATCCGCGGTTGATTTCGTTTCGCACCGGCGGACTGATCACCGGCGTGGTGGCTGTGATGATGATGCCGTGGAAACTGCTGGGCGATTACAGCGCTTACATTTTCGGATGGCTGGTCGGTTATTCCGGGTTGCTCGGGCCGATCGCGGGCGTGATGATCGCGGATTATTTCGTGGTGCGCAAACGCGTGTTGAACGTCGACGATTTGTATCGCCGTGGAGGTGAGTACGAATATCAGAACGGGCTGAATTGGCGTGCGCTGGTCAGCCTGGTTTTCGGCGTGGCGATCGCGCTGCTCGGACTCGCGATCCCGGGAATCCGCTGGCTGTACGACTATGCGTGGTTCGTGGGCTTTGGCGTGTCAGCTGTGGTTTATGTTGCGCTGATGCGAGCGTCGGACGCGTCGGTTCCGCTGGTCGCGCGCGGAGGGGAACTTGGAGACTAAGGGCCTGGTCGAGCAGTCGCCCCCATTGAGCGCGCACGAAGCACTGGTCGAAGCCAACCGCTGCCTGAATTGCTACGATGCGCCCTGCACGCATGCCTGCCCGACGCACATTGACGTCCCGCGGTTCATCAAGAAGATCGCGACGGGAAATCTGAACGGATCGGCGCGGGCGATATTTGAAGCGAATTTACTCGGCGCGACTTGTTCCCGCGTTTGCCCAGTGGAAGAACTATGCGAAGGCGCGTGTGTACTCGGATCCGAACACAAACCGATCATGATTGGCCGGCTGCAACGCTTCGCGATGGACCATGCGTATCGCAACGGTGCACGGCTTTTTCAAGTCGCAACGCCGACGGGAAAGAAAGTGGCGGTGATCGGATCTGGCCCGGCTGGCCTCTCTTGCGCCGGTGAACTGGCGAAGCGCGGACACCAAGTCACCATCTTCGAGAAGCGGGAACTTGCCGGCGGGCTATCGACTTACGGGATCATCGTGCTGCGGGAACCGATCGAGATCGCGCAAGCTGAGGTCGGAATGATCGAGCGATTGGGAGTACGGGTGCAGCGGAACTCGGAACTGGGGCGCAACCTTGGGTTCGGGGATCTGCGAAAGAATTTCGACTGCATTTTTCTGAGTTTGGGCCTCGGCGTAACTCCAGAGTTGGGGATTCCTGGCGAAGAATTTATCATCGATGGATTGAGTTACATTGAGCGCAGCAAGATGAATGGTAACCAGATGAAAGTCGGTCGCGACGTGGTGGTGATCGGGGCGGGGAACACGGCCATCGATTGCGCCACCATCGCACGGCGGCTGGGGGCGAATCGGGTGACCATGGTGTATCGGCGCTCCTCTGCGGAAATCACGGCGTATCCGCACGAGTTTGAATTCGTGAAGAACGAGGGAGTCGAGTTTCGATTCCTGGCGCAACCGGCGCGCGTTCTTTCATCGGATGGTCACGTCGCAGGGTTGGAGTGCGTGCGAACGGAATTGGGATCTCCGGATTCTTCCGGACGCCGCACGCCAAGTCCAATGGCGGGATCGGAATTCACAATCCCCGCCGATCAGGTAATCAAAGCGATCGGCCAGAAGAAACCAGCGTTGGCGGCGATGCTCGGTCTGGAGATGAACAACAATTTCATAAAGGTGGACCCCGATTTCGAAACCAGTATTGCGGGCGTCTTTGCAGGGGGCGACTGCATTCGCGCCAAAAATGCCGCGTCCACAGTGATGGCGGTACAGGATGGAAAGCTCGCGGCGATGGCGATTCATCGACGGATACAGAATGGCTGATCTCAGAATCAACTTCGCGGGAATCCGATCGCCGAATCCGTTCTGGCTGGCGTCGGCTCCGCCTGCCAATTCCGGCGCTCAGATCCATCGCGCGTTCGAAGCGGGATGGGGCGGCGCGGTGTGGAAAACGATCGGGCCGCCGGTGCTGAACGTTTCCAATCGCTACGGAGCGTGGCACTATGGCGGCCAGAAAATGCTGGCGATCAATAATGTGGAGCTGATCTCGGATCGTCCGCTGGAAATCAATCTGCGCGAAATTGCCGAGGTCAAACGAGCCTGGCCGGATCGCGCCGTGGTGGTTTCAGCGATGGTCGAATCGAAACCCGAAGCGTGGCACACGATCATCAAGCAGATCGAGGATACGGGCGCTGACGGCATTGAGCTGAACTATGGCTGTCCGCATGGAATGAGCGAGCGCGGCATGGGCGCGGCCGTAGGGCAGGTTCCCGAATACTGCGAGCAGATCACGCGCTGGGTGATGGATGTCGCGAAGATTCCAGTGATCGTGAAGTTGACGCCCAACATCACCAACATCGTGAATCCGGCCCGGGCTGCCGTGGCCGCGGGCGCGAACGCGCTTTCGCTCATCAATACGGTGAATTCCATCGTCGGCGTCGATCTGGATTCGCTGAATCTCACCCCGAACATCGCGGGCAAGGGCGGTCACGGAGGTTATGCGGGTCCAGCCGTGAAACCGATCGCGCTGAATATGCTGGCGGCTCTGGGCACGGACGAAGTCGTGAGCAAGTCCGGTTTGCCGATCTCGGGGATGGGCGGGATTTCGACGTGGCAGGACGCGGCAGAATTTCTTCTGTTAGGAGCGGCCAGCCTGCAGGTGTGCACCGCCGTGATGCACTACGGGTTCCGCGTGATTGAAGACTTGTGCGACGGATTGGCGAGCTGGATGGATTCCAAAGGCTTCGCGACGATACCGGAGATCGTGGGAAAGAGCCTCCCGCACGTTTCGGATTTTAAGAATTTCGATTTGTCTTTTCGTGCGGTCGCACGCATCGATTCCGCGAGGTGCATCAAGTGCAACCTGTGCTACGTGGCTTGCAACGACACGGCGCATCAATGTATCGATCTGGTCGATTCCTCCGGCAGAGCGGTCGAGCCCCATTCTTACGACGTTCGTTCCAATGGCAAGCAGGACGCAGTGGAGACGCGCCCGCAGCCGCTGGTTCGCGAGGAAGATTGCGTCGGATGCCGCCTGTGCTACAACGTCTGTCCTGTCGACCATTGCATTGAAATGGTCGAGCTGCCATCGGGACGCGAGTCTGTGACCTGGGATCAACTGGTGACGTCGAAACGCGAAATCACGGAAGATTGGGATGCCATGAAGGAGTATCGAAGGAAAGTCGGAATCGAGATTCATTAGATGCCCCTTCTGATCCGCAATGCCGACATGGTCACCGCCGATTCGCGTTCTCGCGGCGATATTTACATCGAGGACGAAGCCATCACGCGCATCGGCTCGAATCTGGACGCTCCGCCCGGAACCGAAATCGTGGATGCGACGGGAAAGCTGGTCTTTCCGGGCTTTATCGATCCGCATGTTCATGTGTATCTGCCGTTCATGGCGACGTTCGCGAAAGACACGCATGAAACTGCCAGCATCGCGGCGCTGGTGGGGGGCACGACCACTTTTATCGAAATGTGCTGCCCTTCGCGCCTGGACGACGCGCTCGAAGGCTATCATTTGTGGAAGTCGAAGGCGGAAGGCAACAGCGCGTGCGACTACAGCTTCCACATGTCGGTCACCAAGTTCGAGAGCGCAACGGAGCAGCAACTGCGCGAGATCGTCACGGACGGGATTGCGTCCTTCAAGATTTTTCTTTCCTACAAGAATTTCTTCGGCGTGACGGACGACGAGATGTATCAGACGCTGCAACTCGCCAAAAAGCTGGGCGTGATCGTCACGGCGCATTGCGAAAACGCGGAGCTGGTGAGCCGGCTGCAAGAGATGCTTCTCGCCGAAGGAAAGACGGAACCGGCATGGCATGAGGCCAGCCGTCCTGAATCGGTGGAAGCGGAGGGCACCGGCCGCTTCGCGACGTTTCTGGAGAATACGGGAGCGGCGGGTTATGTTGTGCATCTTTCGTGCAAGCCGGCGCTGGATGCGGCGATGAACGCGAAGTCGCGCGGCGTGAGGATCTGGATCGAATCGGTGCTGCCGCATTTTTTGTTGGACAAGACTTACGCCGAAGGGCCCGGCGTGGAGGGCATGAAGCACGTGATGTCGCCACCACTGCGCGACCGCCGCAATCAGAAGGTCCTGTGGGATGCGCTGGCGCAGGGTTTCATTGACACGGTCGGCACGGATCATTGCCCGTTCGACACCTCGCAGAAGCTTCTGGGCAGAGACGCGTTCACGCAAATTCCCAACGGCATTCCCGGCATCGAGGAGCGTGTGAATCTGATGTACACATACGGCGTGAAGCGCGGCGTTCTGGATCTGCATCGTTTCGTCGACGCAACCAGCACGCGGGCCGCGAGACTTTTTGGCTTATTCCCGCGCAAGGGCACCATCGCCGCGGGGAGCGACGCAGACTTGGTGATCTACGATACCGGCTATCGGGGCATGTTGTCCGCCACGGCACAACACACGAATTGCGACTATAGCGGATTTGAAGGCATGGAGATCGAGGGACGTCCCTCGGTGGTGGCGGTTCGCGGAAGGATTCAGGTTCGCGACGGAAAATTCGTGGGAGAGCGCGGACGCGGACGAATGCTGAAACGCGAGCCGATGTATTTCTAAACATGGCCATCGATCCCAGGCGAACCATGCGCGAGCTGAAGGAGCTTCGCGAGCGAACCGCGGATTCGAACGGCGCGCAGAGAGTGGCCTGGTCCGATGTGTGGCTCAAGGCGCGCGAGTGGTTTACATCAAAGCTCGACGGGCTGCCAGTGGAACATCACTACGACGCCGCGGGCAATCACTGGATCACGTTGCAAGGAGAATCCAACAAAGCGCTGCTGCTGGGCGGGCATTTGGACTCGGTGCCGAACGGCGGCTGGCTGGACGGGAGTCTCGGGGTGCTGTCGGCACTGGAGGTGCTGCGCGGATTTGCGGCGAGGTATAACGGACGGCCTCCCATCACCCTCCGTGTTGTCGATTGGGCCGACGAAGAGGGTGCCCGATTTGGACGGAGCCTGTTGGGGTCGTCGGCATTCGCGGGAACGCATTCGATCGACGCGGATCGTGGCCGAACCGATAAAGACGGGATTCGTTTGGAGGACGCCTTGAAGCGATGCGGAGTCGAGATCGACCGTTTTCCCGAGGCGCGACGAGAACAGGCGAATGCCGCGGCTTATCTGGAACTGCACATCGAGCAGGGGCCGGTGCTGGAGGCGATGAATCTTCCGCTGGGTGTGGTCTTAGGAACCAAGGGCGTGGAGCGGCACGCGATCACGTTTCACGGCCAGGAAGCTCATTCCGGCTCGACTCCCATGGCAGCCCGCAGGGACGCGTTGGCCGCGGCCGCGAAGTTGGCGCTCGAAATCCGGTCTATCGCGGGAACACATCCGGATGCGGTGTGCACCATGGGCAGCGTCAAGACATTTCCAGGGATCGTGACGGCGGTGGTGGGGCGGTGCGAGGCGACACTCGATCAGCGCGATCTGGATGCTGCAGTTCTTGCAGGTATGTACCGGGAAGCGCGCGAGGCGAGCGAACGATTTGCACGGGAAGAGAAGTGCACAGTGGAATGGTCGCGGATCTGGAACATCGAACCGATCGCGTTTCACCCCGCGTTGATCGAATTCTGCGAGGCGGCGGTAAAAGAAGTGACGGGGAAAGCGCATCGGATGCCTTCAGGTCCGTTGCATGACGCGGCGGAGGTCTCACGCTGCGGCATTCCGACGGCGATGATGTTCGTCCAGTCGCTGCGCGGCATTAGTCACAACAAGATCGAAGACACCAAGGAAGAGCATCTGGAAATGTCCGTGGAGGCTCTGTTCCGGCTCGCGGAAAAGACTGCCGCTTGGCTGTAGGTTTCTTTTCCCAGATGGGATTCAACAGCACGGCGTTGAGCCAGGTAAAGATAGTCGCATTCGGACGCATGGGGCTGTAGGACGTTGAGCGGCGCATGAATGAAAAACACGGATCTCGAAGACTGACCCACCACGTAAAATCCTGCAGACGTTAAAATGGAGTTACTCATGAAAAGCCAGAACTCATTCGGCGCAGCCGGCGATCTTCGTGTGGGCGGCCGGAGCTATCAGATTTTCCGCTTGGCCGCACTCGAAAAAGCAGGCGTGTCGCTCTCACGCATTCCCTTCTCGATCAAGATTGTGCTCGAGAATCTGCTGCGGTTTGAGGACGGCCTGACCGTGAAGCGGTCGGACATCGACTATGTCGCTGCCTGGGATCCGACGGCCGCTGCGCAAGAGATTAATTTTCGTCCCGCGCGCGTACTGCTTCAGGATTTCACGGGCGTTCCCTGCGTGGTGGACCTGGCCGCGATGCGCGACGCGTTGAAAACATCCGGCGCCGATCCGAAGAAAGCCAATCCGCTGATCCCCGTGGATCTGGTGATCGACCATTCGGTGCAAGTCGATAAATTCGGCACCGCGGATTCCTTCAGTTTCAATGCGTTGATGGAATTTCAGCGCAACCAGGAGCGTTATGCGTTCCTGAAGTGGGGCCAGTCGTCGTTGAAGAATTTCAGAGTCGTCCCGCCGGATACCGGAATCGTGCACCAGGTGAATTTGGAATACCTCGCGCCGGTGGTTTTCTCGCAGGATGGCGAAGCGTATCCCGACACTCTGGTCGGCACCGATTCGCACACGACGATGATCAACGGTTTGGGCGTGGTCGGCTGGGGTGTCGGCGGAATCGAGGCTGAGGCGTGCATGCTGGGCCAGCCGACTTCGATGTTGCTGCCCGCCGTGGTCGGATTCAAACTAACGGGTCGACTGCCGGAAGGGTCGACGGCAACCGATCTGGTCCTCACGGTGACGCAGATGTTGCGCAAGAAGGGCGTGGTCGGAAAATTCGTTGAGTTCTACGGCGACGGCCTGAGCGCTCTCAGTGTGGCTGATCGCGCGACCATCGCCAACATGGCCCCCGAGTACGGCGCGACCATCGGCATTTTTCCGATCGATGACGCGTCGCTTGACTATCTGCGAATGACGAATCGCCCGAAAGATCAGATCGCGCTGGTGGAGGCGTATGCAAAGGAGCAGGGCCTGTACCGCGTGAACGGCGCACCGGAGCCGGTGTTTTCGGACACCTTGTCGCTGGAACTTTCGACGGTGGTTCCGTCGCTCGCCGGTCCCAAGCGGCCGCAGGATCGCATCAATCTTCCGGACGTCAAGCAGAACTTCCTGCAGTCGCTGGGAGCTGCTCCGAAGTCCGCGCGGATCGCATCGAACGGGACGATTCAGGATGGCGCGGTGGTGATCGCCGCTATCACCAGCTGCACCAACACTTCGAATCCGTCGGTGATGATCGCCGCAGGTCTTCTCGCCAAGAAAGCGGTGGAACGCGGCCTCAAATCGAAACCTTGGGTGAAGACCAGTCTCGCGCCGGGGTCGAAAGTGGTGATGGATTATCTCAACGACGCGGGTCTGGTGACTTATCTCGAGAAGCTGCAATTCAACCTGGTCGGGTACGGCTGCACGACGTGCATTGGAAACAGCGGGCCGCTACCCGACGAAGTCGCCAGCGCCGTGCAGGAGGGAAAGCTGACGGTCGCCGCAGTCCTTTCCGGGAATCGGAATTTCGAAGGCCGCATCAATTCATTGGTGCGCGCGAACTACCTGGCTTCACCGCCGCTGGTAGTGGCCTACGCGCTCGCGGGACGCGTCGATCTGGACCTGGTGCACGAAGCGATCGGCCAGGATTCTTCAGGGCACGATGTATTTCTGCGCGAGATCTGGCCCTCGCCGGAAGAGGTGCAGGCCGCAGTGAAGAAATCGGTTCGCCAGGAAATGTTCGCCAAGGAATACGCCGAAGTCTTCGAGGGCGACCAGCAATGGAACTCGATTAAGGTGCCTGCGGGCGACTTATATGCGTGGTCGGATAAATCGACGTACATCAAACGCGCGCCGTATTTCGATCAGACCGCGCCTCCAGTTGGCGATCTTCGCGGCGTGCGGGCGCTGGCGGTTCTAGGAGATTCGGTTACCACCGATCACATTTCTCCGGCGGGAAACATCGCTGTCGATAGTCCCGCCGGAAAATATCTCATCTCGTTGGGCGTGAAGCCCGCAGATTTCAACTCCTACGGATCGCGCCGTGGCAATCACGAGGTGATGGTACGCGGCACGCTGGCCAATATTCGTTTGCGGAATCAGATGGCGCCCGGCACCGAAGGCGGCTGGACCACCTCCATTCCGTCCAACGAGAAGATGTTCATCTACGACGCTTCGATGCGCTATCAGCAGGATGGTGTGCCGCTGTTGATCATCGCCGGCAAAGAATACGGCAGCGGATCTTCACGCGATTGGGCGGCAAAGGGAGTGCTACTGCTCGGCGTACGCGCGGTCATCGCTGAAAGTTTCGAGCGGATTCATCGTTCGAACCTGGTGGGAATGGGCGTGCTGCCGTTGGAATTTGTAGACGGTCAGAACCGTGAATCGCTGGGGCTGACGGGCTTCGAATCGTACACGATCGAAGGCGTCGCAGCGGCGGTCGATTCCAGCGGCAAATCGCGCGTCCGGGTCAGCGCCGATGGAAAGGCGTTCGAAGCGCGGGCTCGGATCGATACTCCGGTGGAAGCAGAATACTATCGTGGCGGCGGCATCTTGCCGTACGTGTTACGGCAGCTCGCCAAGCAGTAGACGGCTTTCTCAGCGATCTCTATCTTCCCGCTCGTCCTGCCGACGCGTTGGGAGTTCGACTCTCGATGGAGCCCAGCACACGATCCAGTTCAGCGTCTTTGATGGGACGGACCAACAGGAAGCCTCCCTGTTGTTCCAGGTTCCGCGCAAAGTCGGCGTCGTAGGCATCGGCCAACATGACGAAACAGGGCGCATGCGCCCGGACTCGTTCCTGGCGGTCCGGCGATCCTCCGTTCGAGGGTCGCATGGCCCAGAACACTGCGTCGAACCGCAGGCGCTGGGCCAGATCCGGAGCTTCTTCCGCCGGGGCGGGAACCGCGCGATGCCCGCGCGCGCTCAACAGCGCCAGGAGTTGCCGTTGCGACGCCTGATCGGGATCCACCAGCATCAAGGTCAGAGAGCCGGCGCGCTTACGGGCACGCGGCGCCGACGCTGGTTCGGCGCTGCGCGTCACTGGCAGCTCAATCTCAAATCGCGCCATTCCGGCATGGGTTCCGAAACGAATCTCGCCTCCATGCCCGTGAATGATGCCCCGGCACACGGCCAGCCCGAGCGCGCTGTTCTCATTTGTGCGGCTGTCGAAGGGATCGAGTGCGACCGGCGCCTCATTTTCAGTGACGGAGTAGCTGATTTCCACTGTCATCCGCTTGTCGATGACGCCGCTGCTCACCGTGATGGTCTTCCCAGGAGCTTCCATCGCGCACTGTTCGGCATGCACCAGCAGGTTCAAGAAGACCTGTTCGATCTGCCCCTGCGCGCCCAGCACGATGACCGGCTCCGTTTTCAGGCGATTCTGCACGCGCAACCCGAGCGTCTTCCACTCCGGATCGCGGAACTGCATCAGGCCGGTGACCACCGCATTGACGTCGACGTGGCGCGCCGCGGAATCCTCCGGGCGCGCGAACGAGACTAATCGCGAAACGATTTCGGAGGCGCGCTGCGATTCGCCGGCCAGAAGTCGCAATTCGCGTTCGGGTACGTTACGGCCGCCGTACGCCGCCAGCGAAGTCGCCAGTTGCAAAATGCTTTCGAGGGGAGCGCGAAGCTCGCTGGCAACGCCCGAAATAAGTTGCCCGGTCGCCGCCAGTTTCTCGCTACGAAAGAGCTGCTCGCGGACCGTCTGCTGCTCCTGAAGTTTTAGCGACGCAGCCACCTGGTTGGCCAGATGCTGCGCCGCGGCTTGTTCCTCCACCGTGAAATATCCCAGTCTTCGCGTATTGCCAAGTTCCAAGACTCCCAGCACGTCCTGATGCGCAAACAGCGGCACGAACATTGCCGCTCGCAGCGGGTCCGACTTCGCGTCCACTTTCACCAATGGGCTGCGGCGCACGTCCGGCACGTTCAGCAGTGTCCGGTTCCGGAAGCAGACGATTGCGCCGCCGGCGAGCCCGTCCGGGTTTGAATCCACGGGCACGGCCATCGGATCCGGTTCTGTTTTGCTGGGTACGCGTTCCAGGGATTTAGATCTGCGGTTGTGAAGATACAGCCGCACGCTGGTGGCTTGCGTGATCGCCGGCAGTACGGCGGCCAGCTTTTCAGCGATCTCCGCGGGCGATGCCGCCGAGATGATCTCCTCGCTCAATGCGTGAAACGCCCGCATCGAGCGGCGCAGGCTGCCTTGGTGCCGTTCCCGCATGGACCACAACGCGACTGCCGCCGCGATCGCTCCGAACGCGCCCAGCAAGACCAGCGGCGAGAACAGGGAAGTAGCCGACGGGATCACTTCGACAGCTTGCGGCGTGGCCAGCATGAGTTGAAATCCCGCGTCGTGCGGTTCTTCGAGCGAGTATTGCGTCGCGATCCCGCTCAGCCGGACATGATCGCCCACGCGTATCCGGCGCAGTTCAGCGGCGCTCGAATTGGCGCCACGGGGAAGAAACACGGCGAGCGTGTTGCCGCGATCGGTGACTTCCAGGCTCTTTCCGCCTAGATTCTCTCCGATTCCTGAGACGGTCCCGATGGTCCTCACCATCAGGCCCAGGTAGCGGAACCCGTTCAGTTCCTCGATGCTCAGGTCCTTGGGTTCGGGTGCGGGATCGTGGCGGATCTTTCGGACGTCTACCGGAACCAGGAGCGGCAAGCCCGCGCGGCTCTGCAGGGTGCCGGACACTTCAATCCAGTCTCCGGGTGCGAGATCCGCAAACTGGTCGCGCTCGCCCTTGAGGAGGAGCCCATGATCGGTGGCGTCGCGAAGGGGAACATAGTACGTCCCTAAGGCCCAAACGGGCGTCGAACCCACTTGGGCGCGAACGGAGATGGTGCGGCCTTCATATGCCGCGCTTAATTCCTGGCCGGTCCTGGCGGAGGCTTGCTCCAGGGAGACAAAGTCCTGCGCCCGCACAATGGCGGACCCAGCGATCAGGAAGAGAGTCAGATGCCGTATCAAAAGTGTCCCCAGCACCGGACGTGAGCTGGTGCCTCCGGCAATTCGATTTGACAGAATCATAGCATGAGAATTCCTTCTAGGATCGGAGTACGTGTGTTTTCCGGATGGCCTAGATGAATTACTTAAGATGAATCAAGCTAAGTTACTGAAAGGGCGGCTTTGATCGCAAAACGATTCTTGATTTCCGGCCGTGTTCAGGGCGTCGGATTCCGCTACTTTGCGGAGCGCGCCGCTCACGAAGTCGGTGTGACTGGTTGGGTGCGAAACCTTGACGACGGCCGCGTGGAGGTGCATGCGAACGGATCCGCCGAGCAGCTCAGCGAACTGGAAGCTCGCCTGCGCATGGGTCCTCCCAGGGCCGACGTCCGTGGATTTGAGGCACTCGAGACTCCGCTGATGCGTTCCGCCGGGTTCCACATCTCCTGATGGTTTGCCGGTTATTCGGTCAGGTGCACGCTTTCGGCGGCCTTTGAATCGGCCTGGCGACCGGACCACTTTCGGACGGTAGCGGCCAGCGCCGCTAACTGGATGGGCTTCGAAATAAAGTCGTCCATCCCGTGCGACAGGCATCGTTCTCGCGATCCGGCGACCGCCTCGGCAGTGAGCGCGACGATGTTGACGTGGGAACCGGGCCGTTCCGTGCGGCGAATCTCGCGCGTTGCTTCATATCCGCTCATCTCCGGCATCTGGCAATCCATGAGGATCAGATCGTAGGGAAGGAGTCGAAACATCTCGACCGCCTCCCGTCCATTCGACGCGATATCCGCACGGACTTGCATTTTTTCCAGCATGCGCACGGTGAGCCGCTGGTTGACCACATTATCGTCCGCCACCAGCACGCGGAGACGCGGCAGACACACTGCACCAGCGGGTTCGGCAACGTGCTCGGGCGAAGCAACGTCGAGTGCCAGAGGCAGGGAGAACCAGAACGTCGAGCCTGTGGCTAGTTCGCTCCGGACGCCGATGGTGCCGCCCATCAGCTCGACCAGTTTTTTGGAGATCGCCAAGCCGAGGCCAGTGCCTTCGTATTTACGGCTGGTGGATGTGTCCACCTGAGTGAATTTCGTAAATAGAACTGCGAGTTTGTCTTGCGGGATGCCGACGCCACTGTCGGAAACCGAGAGCGTCACGCGTTGCCCGTCATGTCCGGCGCGGATCTCGATTTGGCCGCGATTCGTAAACTTGACGGCGTTGCCTGCCAGGTTCAGCAATACCTGACGGAGGCGGCCGGGGTCGCCTATGAAGCGAGCGGGCATCTCCGCGGGGTAATGGATACGAAGCTTCAGCTCTTTTTTTCGTGCGCTGGGACCGAGAATGTCGCAGACCTCGGTCAGTATTTTTCGCAAATCGAACCCCACCGAGTCCAGCTCCAGGCGGCCAGCTTCGATTTTTGAAAAATCCAGAATCTCGTTGACGATCGTGAGCAAGTGCGTCGCCGAGCTATGCACCGCCTCGGCGTATTCCTTCTGTTCCGGCGCAAGTTCGGTGTCGAGCAGCAATCCTGCCATGCCGATCACGCCATTCATGGGCGTGCGAATTTCGTGACTCATGTTCGCCAGAAAATCGCTCTTAGCGCGATTCGCGTCCTCGGCGGCGCGTTTCGCGACGGTCAATTCGGCTTCTGCGGCCTCTTGCGCGCGAAGCGTAGCGATCATAGAAGCGAACCGGTTTCCCAGCGTAAAAGCGAACGAGATCGCGGCCGCCATCAGAACGATGGCATACATGCCCAGAAAAAACGCGGTTTCGCTGAGTACGTTCCGCAAAGCGCTTAGCGAAATGGTTTGGCTTGAATTAACAGCCGAGACCAGCATCCTGGCGGCGAACGCGCCGGGAATGATGAGAACCGCGAACACACTTCCGAAGACGGTGATGTAAACGCGGGTATCGATCTGGTGGGACGGCCGCTCGATCAACTGCGCGCTCAGCCAGCGCCGGACCGGCCGGTATGAAAGGCGCAGCAGGGTGCCGGCCACGAAAACCGCCTGCAAAGAATCGCCCAGCACCCAGCCTTTCCACAGCGCCTCGGCTGCGGGCAGCTGGAGATTGCCCTGAAAATCCCAGATCAGAGTCACGACGGAGGATGCGCCTGCGCCGACCAGTGCCGCCACTGCGAAGCGCAGCCGGTGAGACCAGCGGTCCAGCGCCGGCGAAACGTTTTGGGACGCCATCGAGATCCAGATCACCGTGAGCGTTATTGGCGTTCCCGTCGCGAACAAAAGGGACAGAACCGGCGTCATCCCGTGCGCATGCGTCACCACGAGACTGGTAATCACGGCCGGGATAATCCCCCAGGTTGGACCCAGCCAAAGAGCGATCAGCAGGCAGATGGTCAGTGGCGGATAAATGGTGAAATTGAAATGTACCGGCCCCAGGTTGACCGGAATCGAGTGCAAGTTCGCGGTGGCAAGCGCCGCGCCAATCGAAGCGGCACAAAGAACCATCCACAGCAGCAGCACGCGCCGCGTCGCACGATCATGCATCTGATGGATGAGCCGGGAGAACGGCCACCAGATCATGACCGCTAAATCCTCGCGCTGGTCCACATTAGGTTATATCGTCAATAAGTTGCGGATCCGATAGCAAATTCGATGGTAGAATTGACGGTTCCCCAATGAACCATCTCAAGGCATTGATCCGGGAAGTCCCGGACTTCCCCAAACCCGGAATTCTGTTTTACGACATCACCACCCTGCTGAAGGACGCCGATGGGTTGCGCGCGCTGATCGACGAGCTGGGCGCTGGATACGTCGGCAAGGGGATCGACAAAGTGGTCGGAATTGAAGCGCGCGGTTTCATTTTCGCTCCTGCGGTTGCGTATGCGTTGAACGCCGGATTCATTCCGGTCCGCAAGCCTAAAAAATTGCCGGCGGCGACCGAGCGCGTCGAATATCAACTCGAGTACGGCATGGACGCGCTGGAGATTCACCGCGACGCGATCCAACCCGGCGAGAAGGTCCTGATTGTTGATGATGTCCTGGCCACGGGCGGCACGGCTGCTGCAGTCACCAAGCTGGTGGAAAAGCTTGGCGGCAAGGTCGCCGGATTGGGATTCGTGATCGAGTTGGATTTTCTGAAGGGCAGGGACAAGCTGCCCGGCTACGATATCCGATCTATGTTGCATTACTAAGATTTCGGCACAGCAATGTTCACGCAAAGACGCCAAGGCGCAAAGCTTCTCAAAAAGCCTCTTGACGTCCTATGCGTGCATCCGAGAGCACAGCGTGAGAACCGTTAAACTCAAGTCCCTGGCGAAGATCAATCTGGATCTGCGGGTTCTCCACAAACGCGATGACGGCTTCCACGAGCTTCGCACTGTCTTTCAGACCATCTCGCTTGCCGATACCATCGAAATCGAGTACCAGCCCGCTCGCCGGACCGAATTGACGCTGGATGGCAACGTCGACATTCCGGACAATCTGATCCTGCGGGCCGCGCAAGCCGTTCTGGATTCGGCACGCACTACCGGCCGCATCCAGTTTCGCCTGACCAAGCGGATCCCGATGGGTGGCGGCCTGGGCGGAGGATCGAGCAATGCCGCGACAATCCTGTTGGCTCTTCCGGTCCTGATCGGACGTGAAGTTTCCAGTGAACAAATCGCTGCAAACTTAGGCAGCGATGTGCCTTTTTTCCTACAAGGCGGTACCGCGGTGGCGCTCGGACGAGGGACCGAAATCTACGGGCTCCCCGAGATCGCCGAGCAGAATATCCTGGTGGTCTCCACCGGGCTTCACGTTGCGACCGGACCTGCTTACGTGGAACTCGGCCGAAGTTTGACTTTCACCGGATCGTCAAATAAAATAAATGGTTTCCAGGGGTTCGTGCGTGCGCTGGGCGAATTGCGCCGCGCGGATCTGGCGTGTGCGCTCAGCAGGAACGACTTCGAGGCGGTCGTTTTCCGGCAATATCCTAAGCTGAAAACAATTCTGAGCAAGCTATCAAACGTGTCGGCGGCCAGAATGACGGGAAGCGGGTCGGCTATTTTCGGTGTGTTCCCGTCCGCGGAAGATCTCGAGCGTGCCCGAAAAGTGTTGGAAGGGGATCGGGTGTTCCGGGACTGTACTCTGGTGCCGGCCCGGTTGGTCGCCAGGCGTAGCTACCAGCGGATGTGGCGGCGTCAGTTGCAGGAACACGTTGTCCCTAACGACGATTTATGGCCGCCCCGAAGCCGGTACGCGCGATGAGGTTCAACCACTTCAAGGTTTTCACGGGCAATGCAAATCCCGCTCTCGCGGCGGAGATCTGCTATGAGCTCGGCTGCCCGCTGGCTGCGGTCACGGTGAAGCAATTCGCAGACGGCGAAGTTCATCTTCAAATCCAGGAAAACGTGCGCGGAGCCGACGTTTTCGTGGTCCAGCCTACCTGCACGCCGGTGGACCGGAGCCTGATGGAATTGCTGCTGATGATGGACGCGCTCAAGCGCGCCTCAGCGGAGCGCATCACGGCAGTGTTACCCTATTATGGGTACGCGAGGCAGGATCGTAAGGATCGTCCGCGTATGCCGATTTCGGCGCGCCTGGTGGCGAGTTTACTGGAGCGCGCTGGAGCCAACCGCATTCTCGCGCTGGATTTACACGCGGCGCAGATTCAGGGTTTTTTCGACGTCCCGGTGGATCATCTGTTTGCCACGCCGGTGATGATCGATTACTTCGAGGAGATGGGCGGCGAAGGCCTCACGGTGGTCTCGCCGGATGCGGGCGGCGTGGAGCGCGCCCGGGCGTTCGCGAAACGCTTGGATTCGCCGCTGGCGATTATCGACAAGCGGCGCACGGATGTGAACGTCGCTGAGGTGATGCACATCATCGGCGACGTGGAAGACCAGCATTGCCTGATCGTGGACGACTTGATCGACACGGCGGGGACGCTGGTGAAGGCGGCCGAAGCGCTGCTTAAGCAGGGCGCGAAAAGCGTCCGCGCCTGCGCGACGCATGCGGTGCTTTCGGGGCCGGCGGTGGAGAGAATTGAGAATTCCGAAATCGAGGAAGTCATCGTGACCAATTCGATCCCATTGCGGGACGAAGCGGATAGTTGCCGGCGCATCAAGCAGCTTTCGGTGGCGCCGCTGCTCGCCAAGGCGATCCAGTCGATTCACGAAGACGGATCGGTTAGTACGTTATTTGTTTGAGGGATTAGGGAAATGAGAAAAGACATCACCATTGAAGCGCAGCCGCGCGATTCGCGGGGCAAGAACGAAGCGCGCCGCTTGCGCGTAGCAGGCTCGTCACCCGCCGTCATTTACGGCTCGGGCGGCGACGCGATTCCAGTTGCAGTCAGCCCCAAGGAGGTCAATAAAATCCTCCACAGTAAGACCGGGCACAACACCATCTTCAATATCCAGGTGAGCGGCGGCGAGACTACTCCAGTGATGATCGTCGACTGGCAGCTCGATCCCATCAAGGACACGCTGCTGCATGTCGACATGAAGCGCATCGATCTGACCAAGCGCATTCGCGTCAAGGTTCCGGTGCTGACCACCGGTGAGCCGAAGGGCGTGAAGCTGCAGGGCGGACTGCACGAGTCCATTACGCGCGAAATCGAAATCGAGTGCCTTCCGGACGAAATTCCAGAAAGTTTCACCATGGACGCGACCGAGTTGATGATGGGGCAGAGTATTCGCGCCTCCCAGGTCGTGCTTTCGGGATCGATGCGGCTGGTGAGCAATCCGGAGTCGGTGATCTCTCACGTGGTCGCGGTGAAGGTCGAAGCCGAACCTGTGGTGGCGGCGGTCGAAGGTGCGGCGCCGGCGGCGACCGCGGAACCGGAAGTCATCAAGAAGGGCAAGAAGGAAGAAGAGGGCGCGGCCCCGGCTGCGGAAGAGAAAGAAAAGAAGGGCAAGAAATAGTGGCCGGTGGTCGAGTTTCTCATCGTTGGTCTGGGCAATCCCGGCGAGGACTACTCGAACACGCCGCATAACCTGGGCTTCATGGTCATCGACCGGTTGGCCGAATCGAATGCGATTCGCGTCAGCCGGAAAGAGAATATGGCGCTGGTGGGACTGGGGACGATCAAGGAAAAACGGGTCGCCCTGGCCAAGCCGCAAACGTATATGAACCTGAGCGGCCCATCGGTTCAAGGGCTGCTCGAGCGGTACGAATTGAAGCCGGACCGCCTGATTTTGGTGTACGACGAGTTGGATCTGGCCTGGGGCACGATGAGAATCAAGCCCAAGGGATCGGCCGCGGGCCACAAGGGTCCGAAAAGCGTGATCGGCTCGGTCGGCACGAACGAGTTTTGCCGGGTGCGCATCGGGATCCATCCCATTGGTTCGCTGCAACATCCGGTGGATGGCGAAGAGTTTGTTCTGCGGCCTTTCAAAAAGTCGCAGAAGCAGGAAGTGGAAGAGGCCGTGACGCGAGGAGCGGAAGCGGTCGAGTCCATAATCGCTGAGGGCGTCGAAAAGTCCATGACGGTGTTTAACCGCCGCGCCCAAGGCTTAAATGAAGAGGAAGAATGACGAGGGTCTACGAAGAACTGTTTATCGTTAAACCGGACGCGCCGGAAGAGGAAGTCGACGGATTTGTCGACCAGATTAAGAACGTAATCACCTCCGGCAAGGGCACGGTCGACAAGGTTGACAACTGGGGCGTGCGCAAGCTCGCCTACCGCGTGCAGAAATTCAACGAAGGACGCTACGTCCTGGTGGTGTTCAGCTCGTCTCCGGAACTGGTTCACGAACTGGAGCGCCGCATGCGCGTGACCGACATGGTGATCAAGTTCATCACGGTACGCGTGGACGAAAAGCAAAAGAAAATCGACAAGCGCAAGAAGCAGCGTGAAAAGCGCGCGGCCAGGCGTCCCGCGCCTCAGGCGGCGATTCCGGCAATTCCTGCGTCCCCCGCGGCGCCGGCCGCTGGAGTGGAACACGCCGCTCCTGGACGTCCCGTGGTTGCTCCCGAAGCGCCCGCACCAGCGGCGGCACCTGCGGCAGCTCCATTGGCTACCCCATTGGCAACCCAGGGAGAGGAGAAATAAGCCATGGCCGAACAAAAAGGCGGACGGCCGATCAGCGGTTCCATGCGTCCTACGGGCGGCGACAAAGCCATCGCTGGAAAGAAACAGTATTTCCGGCGCAAGAAAATGTGCCGGTTTTGCATGGACAAAATCGACGACATCAATTACAAGGATGTGCGGCTGCTGATGTCCTTCATCAGCGAGCGCGGAAAGATCACGCCACGGCGCATTTCAGGTGTGTGCGCGCCGCATCAGAGGCGGCTGGCGGAATCGATCAAGCAGGCGAGAAACATCGCACTCGTGCCGTTCTCGACGTCTATATAAGAGGCGGTCTCATAGGATAAATATGGAAGTCATTCTGAGAGAAGACATCGATAAATTAGGTTCGCGCGGACAGGTGGTAAAGGTCGCCGCGGGCTATGCGCGGAATTTTCTGCTGCCGCGGCGTCTGGCCGTGGCCGCGAACGAATCGAACAAGAAGATCGTCGAGCAGGAACGCCAGGGACACCTTCGCAAGGAAGCTAAGCTCCAGGCTGATGCCGCGGATCTTGCCAAGCTCATGGCGCAGGTCGAAGTGACCATCGCCCAGAAGGCCGGCGAAAACGATCAACTGTTCGGATCGGTGACCGCAGGCGACGTCGCTGTAGCGCTCGAAAAGCTCGGTTACACCATCGAGCGTCGCAAGGTGCAATTGGATGAGCCGATCAAGACGCTCGGCGATTTCAAAGTGATTGTGCGGTTGCACAAGGAAGTTTCGCTCGAAATCCCGGTTCACGTCACGCGGGAAGAATAGTTTCCAACTAAACGCGCTCCATGCCTGTCGCGCCTCAACTGACGGCCGTGCGGACTCAAGTTTGAGGCGCGACAGTTATGGAGCGCGTTAGTGAACAAACACCAGTGCCAACGGTTGAAGAACTGCTGCATCAGGCGGCGATGGGACGCATGGGCGTCGATCGCCGCCTGATTCGTTCCATCCTGGCCGATCCAGATGCAGCCCGCGGAATCGTACAATTCGCAAAAGCTTCGCACGAAGGCGAGCGGTTGGATGTCGATCCGCTCCTGGTCGACCTGTTCCGGCATTTCCGTCCTGTAGAAGCGCTCGACTTCTATCTCGAAGCCATCCGCCACGCTCCTGACGAAGTTTCCGACGACTTGATCCAGGCCGTGCTCCCGTTCGGCGAGAATGCCGTGGGTCCGCTGATCGCGCTGTACCAGGAACTGGGCGAGGAGCAGGGTGCCGATGTCGCCTTTCTGTTGGCCGGATTGCACGTGCGCGACCCACGAATTCTCGCGCTAATGCTCGAGCGGCTGGAGTTTGACACGGCCGACGGGGCGTTTCTATTGGGGCTGTACGCGGATCCGGCGGCGCGGCCGGCGCTGGAGAAGATCCTCGCCGAGATTCCCGCGGAAGACACTGAACTGCGGCGCGAGGTAAGCTACGCGCTCGAACAAATGGATGCCGCGCCCGCTACCTATGAGCCAGAAGCGTTCGACATTCTCGCCGAATACAAAGAGCGTGAAGCGCCGGCGTTCGATGTGCTGCCGGAATCGGAACGCCTCGATCTGCTTAAGTCCGACGACGCGACTACGCGCACGGGCGCGGCGCACAGCTTCTTCAACGTTGAGTTGAACGCGAAGTCGCGCGCAGCGCTATTGGACGCCGCAAAATCCGATCCTGAAGCGGCGGTACGGGCGAAAGCGTGGGAATCGCTGGCCGACGTTTCCACCGAGCAGGCGATTCGCGAGGCCATGCTCGCCGTGCTGAACGACGTGTCCCGTTCCATCGAAGAGCGCGGGGGAGCGGCTGTCGGATTGTACGGCGTGGCCGATCAGGACGATGTGCGCCCGGGCATCGAGGCTCTGTACGAAACTGGCGGACATGGTCGCGCCAAGGCGCTGGAGACAATGTGGCGCTCGTTGTGGGAGCCGTACGCGAAATATTTTCCACAACATCTCGACGACAAAGATCCTGCCATCGTACGCGAAGCTCTGCGCGGCGCTGGATATTTCCAGCTCACACGCTACACCGACAAGATCGCCAAGTATTTCGATGCCGCAGAACCTTTCCATCGATTAAGGGAAGACGCTTTGTTCGCCTATGCGATCGCGATGCCGGGGGAAACCACGCGCGGCCGTGTGCGCGGCATGCTGCGTAAGATTGACTCGATCTCGCCGCTCACGCAATTTGAAACCGAACTGGTAGAGTTCGCGCTCGACGAAAGGCTGCGGCTCCACGGCTTGCAGCCGGTCTTCAGCGAAGAAGCGAGCGAGGAACCCGAGCCAGCGCCTGTACCCCCGCCCGCGCCGGCGAAGATCGGCCGGAACGATCCGTGTCCCTGCGGAAGCGGTAAGAAATACAAGAAGTGTCACGGCGCTTCATGAAGCGTTCTTAATAAATCTTGCCCTCGAATGCGTTACAAAAAAATCTGTAACATTATCCAAAAACCGCTCTTTCCTGTTGCAACCACACGGATTACGTGAGACAATGACCGGAGTTTTGCGAGGAACGTCCCGGTTCGCCGGGAATGGAAGAGGAGACTTACCGCAGTGAGAGAAAAGGGTACTGTGAAATGGTTTAACGCCGCAAAAGGCTATGGATTCATCCAGCGAGCCAGCGGCGAGGATGTGTTTGTGCACTTCTCTGCCATCCAGATGTCGGGATACCGAACGCTCGAAGAAGGCGCAGAAGTGGAGTTCGAGGTCAAGCGGGGTCCCAAAGGCCTCCAGGCCGAGAACGTAAACCGGCCTTAGCCTTCGGTAAAAGGGAAGAACAGATTCTGCTTGCGGCCGTCTCTCGATAAGAGAGACGGCCTTTCTGCGTTTGGGCTGCTATGAATGCGAGACCAGATTCACGGGTGCAGTCGGTCGATGCGTTGCGCGGATTCGTGATGATCATCATGGCGCTGGACCATGTGCGCGATTTCTTTCACTCCGACGCCATGCGTTTCCTGCCAGACGATTTAACTCGCACTACTGCCATCCTGTTTTTCACGCGATGGATTACTCACATCTGCGCGCCGGTATTCTTTTTCACCGCGGGAATCGGCGCGTTCTTCTGGCTGCGGGGTGGGCGGACCACGGGTCAACTATCGGGCTTTCTATGGAAACGCGGCCTCTGGCTGGTGTTCCTGGAATTGACCGTACTTCGCGTGGCGATGAACTTCAGCCTGTTCAACGGCGCGGTGCTGCTGTCTATTTTGTGGGCCCTCGGATGGTCCATGGTCGCGCTGGGATTCCTGGTGCACTTGCCGGTTCGCGCGCTAGCGGGTCTCAGCATCGCGGCAATCGCTCTCCACAATCTTGCCGATCCGGTTCAGGCGACGCAGTTCGGCAATGGGGCATGGATCTGGAACATCCTGCACCAGCCCGGCGTTTTTCAAGTGGGATCCGTGCAGGTGCTGGCCGCATATCCGCTGGTTCCGTGGATTTTCGTGATGTCCGCGGGCTTCTGCTTCGGACACGTTGTTTCCCAGGACGCGACACGCCGGCGCCGGATGTTTTGGATTGGACTGAGCCTGACGGTCGCTTTCATCGTGATTCGCGCCATCAATGTCTACGGCGATCCGCAGCGCTGGTCGCCGGTCCGGCCGGTGCTCTCGTTTCTGAGATGCACGAAATATCCGCCGTCATTGGATTTTCTGGTGATGACGCTGGGGCCGGCGATCCTGCTGCTCGCATGCCTCGACCGGTTTAGGTTTTCAAAGACGAATCCGCTGGTGGTGTTCGGCAGGGTGCCGCTGTTTTATTTCCTGCTCCATCTATTCCTCGCTCATGCCTTGACGATTCCATTCGCTCTGCTCCGCTATGGTAAAGCGACGTTTTTATTCGATCCGCTGCCTTCACTGGGCGGCCAGTTTCCTCCCGGCTATGGCTACGATCTGTGGGTAGTCTACGCCGTCTGGATCGCCGTAGTCGCGATGATGTATCCGTGCTGCCTGTGGTTCGCCCGCGTGAAGCAGCTCCGTCAAGACTGGTGGCTCAGTTATCTCTAGTACACTGCGCCTTTCGAGAATGGAAGCGCGCAGGATTTTGGCGTACGCGTTTTGCCCTTTCAGGCGACATTGCACCGAGTCGGTGGGACGTCAACCCGATGCGATGACGACCAGCTTGTCCCAATTCGGAGATTTAGCTTTGGCGGATCTTAACCCCGCTTTCGGCTTTTTTCAGAGGAGGTAGGCCAATATGGTATGCTAATCGCAAGATTGGCATGCTCCCAAGAATCGAGCTCGATCAGCAATCCGATACTCCGATCTACCGGCAGCTCCATGAGCAGATCGCTCTGGCGATTTCTTCGGGACGGATGGTTCGCGGCGAAAGGCTGCCAGCCACTCGTGAATTGGCTGCTTCGATTGGCTTGGCCAGGGCATCGGTCGAGGCCGCGTACAAATTACTCGAAGCGGATGGCTTGATCAAGGGCTACGTCGGACGCGGGAGTTTTGTCGAAGGAAAAAGCCATGTCGATTGGGAGTCGCTAATTCCAGTCGAGGAGTCGGCGCAACCCGCGGTTCCTGCGGCGACCGTGAGCTTTTCGGCGTCGCGGCCTTCGGAACTGGAATTTCCGCTCGAAGAATTTCGGATCACGTGCCGCGAGGTAATCGATTCGAAGGAAGCCGTGAATATCCTGCAACTCGGACCGGCGAGCGGATACGGTCCACTGCGGAAATTTCTGCTCGAATATCTGCGCGGGCGCGGCGTGGCCGGACGCGACGACGAACTGCTCATCACCAGCGGCGCGCAGCAGGCCTTCGATCTGATCCAGCGCGTGCTCGCTTCACATGGCGAAACAGTTTTGATGGAGGACCCGGTTTATCCCGGGCTGCGCAATGCGTTTTTACGGGGCGGAGCGCGCGTGGTCGGCGTGCCGATGACGCACGACGGGGTCGACCTGGAATCGCTGGGACGAATCCTCGAAAAAGAACGTCCGCGGCTGATGGTGCTGACGCCAAGTTTTCAGAATCCGACCGGCACGACGATCCCCGAAGAGGCCCGCAACGAAATTCTGAAGATGGCACAGCGATCGGGCGTGATCATCGTCGAAAACGATCTGTACGGGGCTTTGCGCTACTCCGGAACCGATCTCGCGCCGATCAAGCAGCTCGATTCGTCGGGAGACACGATTCTGCTGGGAAGCTTTTCGAAGATCGCGTTTCCAGGACTGCGCGTGGGATGGGTGATCGGGCCGCGCCATTTTATCGCTCGGCTGACGGAAGCCAAGGAAGCGAGCGACTTGCACTCCGATCAGCTTTCCCAGGCCGTGCTGTTGCGGTTCGCGGAATCGGGCCGGCTGGAAGCGCATCTTCGAAAGATGCTGCAGGCCGGCGCGGAGCGATTGAAGGCGTGCCTGGACGGATGCGAGCGGGAGCTTCCGGCGGGAAGCGATTTCACGCGTCCCGAGGGTGGAATGAACGTGTGGGTGCGGCTTCCGGAACCTTTGGATGCGGCGGAGTTGGCGACCCGGGCGGCTCGCGAAAACGTCAGTTATCTTCCAGGAAAATATTTCGCGGTGTCGCGTCCGCAGACCAATGCGTTGCGATTGAGTTTCGCGGGGATCGAGCCGCACCAAATTCTGTGGGGACTGCAAGTGTTAGGAGCGTTGTTCAGGAGTGAAGATTCGAGGATCAAACGAGCGCAGAGCGCGGAGCCGGCTCCGGCACTCGTATAAAGAAAGGAAAAAAACATGTATCTTTCTGAAGAGTTTCGATTGAAGGTCGGACTCGCCGAAATGCTCAAGGGCGGCGTCATCATGGACGTCACCAATGTGGAGCAGGCCAAGATTGCGGAAACAGCCGGAGCCTCGGCAGTGATGGCGCTCGAACGCGTGCCGTCCGACATCCGTAAAGAAGGTGGCGTGGCGCGCATGGCGGCCATCCGCATCATCCGCGAGATTATGGAGACGGTCTCGATTCCGGTGATGGCGAAGGCCCGCATCGGACATTTCACGGAAGCGCGGGTGCTCGAAGCTCTCGGCGTCGACTACATCGACGAGAGCGAAGTGCTGACGCCGGCAGATGAAGAGCATCACATCAACAAGCGCGATTACAAAGTCCCGTTCGTGTGTGGCGCGCGCAACCTGGGCGAGGCCCTGCGCCGGATCGCGGAAGGCGCGGCGATGATTCGCACCAAGGGTGAGGCGGGGTCGGGCAACATCGTCGAGGCGGTGCGGCACATCCGCACGATCGTGAAAGAAATGAAGCATCTGACCATCCTGGGCAAGGAAGAGCTGGTGCACGAATCGAAGAATCTGGGCGCTCCTCTGGAACTGGTCGAGTGGGTGGCGGCGAATGGAAGACTGCCGGTTCCGAATTTTTCGGCGGGCGGCATTGCGACTCCGGCGGATGCAGCGCTGGTGATGCAGCTCGGCGCGGAAGCGGTGTTCGTCGGCTCGGGAATTTTCAAATCCGAAGATCCGGAAACGCGGGCGCGCGCGATCGTGAAGGCGGCCACATATTACAACGATCCAGTGAAATTACTTGAGGCGAGTGAAGAGTTGGGCGAGGCGATGCGTGGTCTCGACGTATCGAAGCTGCCGCAGGAAGAGTTGATGCAGACCCGTGGCTGGTAATCAAAAAACAGTTGGAGTGCTCGCGCTCCAGGGGGATTTTGAGGCGCACCGGAAAGCGATCGAGCGGGCGGGCGCTCGGGCACTGGAAGTGCGGACGAAAGATCAGCTCGCGCAGTGCGACGGGCTGATCATTCCAGGGGGCGAGAGCAGCACCATGCTGAAGCTGCTCGAAATCGAGGGGCTGACGGATGCGGTGCGCGCGTTCGGGGCAAAGAAACCGATCTACGGAACCTGTGCGGGTGCGATCCTGCTGGCCCACGAAGTGACGCGTCCGCACCAGGCGAGTCTCGATCTGATGGACATAACGGTCGAGCGCAACGGCTACGGGCGGCAGATCGACAGCCGCATCGCCAAGGTTCCAGTAAAGGACGGCGCCGACTTCGAGGCGGTGTTCATTCGTGCACCGATCATCCGCAAAGTGGGTAAAGACGCGAACGTGCTCGCGTCGTATGAAGGCGATCCGGTATGGGTGGAACAGGGGCGTCACATGGTGACGACGTTTCACCCGGAGTTGACTGATGACTCGCGGATACACCGGCGGTTCGTGGAGAAGCTGTAGTAGTAGTGACGGTTTCTGTTGCGAATGTTCTCTTTAGCGACCATTAGTGATAATTGTTCATTTATTCCTCTCAAAAATGCCGCAACGGGATTGGTAGGGAGTATACTTAGAGTGGATCTAAGGTAAATGTCTGCGCGTGGCCGGCAGCGTCTGAACACGCCAGTCTAGCGGACAAGTACTTCGGACCAGCAGTTCCTGGGATAGGTTCACCACTGGTAGCCTTGAAGTCCTCGGTGGTCGGGAACGTTTCCATTTAATCACCTCAAAGCGTATTCATCGAGGAAATCAATTGAAGATATTCGCAATGAAATATTCGAGGACAGCGTCGCGCTGTTTCTCTATGATTTTTGGTCTCGCGGTCGTCATTGGCGGCATGGCGACGGCCAAAGCTGCCTGCACCTTGACGGGATTTGTCCGCGACAGTATCAACCTGACGGCCGCTCAGATCAATCCAAGTGGAACGGTCTCCGGCGACGTCGATGCCACAGGGTGCAACATTGGTATTTACTACGATCACGCAACGGGCGCGGTCAATAACGCGAATGTCCACGGCGCGAATTACTATGGCGTCGTGGTGAACGGCGATGTCAACGCAGTCGCCGTTGACGTCACCAACAACACCGTTACGCAGATCGGCGAAATTCCGTTCAATGGCACGCAGCACGGCGTAGGAATTTACTATCGCGCCTTCGGGGCTGGAAGCACGAGCGGCAAGGTAGCCGGCAACATCGTCACCCAATATCAGAAGGGCGGCATAGTCGTAAATGGTGCCTCCTTTGTGGCCGTTTCGAACAACACCGTTACGGGACTTGGCCGAGTAGACTTCATTGCGCAGAACGGAATCCAGGCAGGTTACGGGGCCACCGTCCAGATTAAGGGCAACGTGGTCACGGGAAATGCTTACACTGGAGCCAATTTCGCATCGTCTGGCGGCGTCTTGGTGGTTGGCGGTGATTGCTACGGCGGCGCTTTAACGATCGGAACGCAGATTGTGGGTAACACCCTCGTCAACAACGACGTTGGTGCTTTCCTTTCGAATCTGGATGCCAGTTGCAACCCGCCTTTGACTTCAACCGACGTTAAGGTCGTCAACAACACCATTACTGACGACGGACTGACTAACATCAGTGGGAATGGACCGATCGGTTACCAAGCCGGCGTGTCGGACCAGGGCAACAACGACCGGATCATTAACAATACGATCTCGGGAGTTGGTTACACAGCCCCGGGTAACAGCACCACGTTTGCAACCCCGATCGACACCAGCGCCACGAATCAGCCAAAAGTGCACGCAAATAAGTAATCGCAAGCAGTTATGAAATATGGAAAGGCTCTGGGAGAACCCCGGGGCCTTTTTTCCTTCCTGGCTACAGCGGCTGCCGCGCACAACTGAACCGGTGACCACCTTTGGCGAGAGCCCGACCTTCCAGATAGTTACTCGAGCTTCAGCTTGCCGTCGCCGTAATCGTTCACCAGCGTGATCAGGTCTTGAGCGTCCTGTGTGAGTTTTCCAAGCTCGGCCGACTCCAGAAAGAATTTTCCGTCGCGTACTCTGAAGAGCATCAGAAGGCCGGGGCTCGTATCGCTGACCAGAGCGTGCTCCGCGCCAATCGTCAACTCGTGCGTGAAGCGCGTGGAACCGAACACGTTCGCGTGCATCTGGCGAAAGACTTCATCGCCCACCCGCTGTTTGTATTTGGTTCGCGCGTCGATCTCACGCCGCGGATCCATATAAAGCTGCGCCGCGCCTTGAATATCAAGATCCTTCAGGCGCGACCAATACAGGCGAACGCAATTGAGGGCCGTGTCCTGATTTAATCCGCCATTGTCCGGAGTGATCTGCACCGGGGGTGCGAAGGCGACGGCTGTGTAGCGGATCGTCCGGCCTTTGTGGGCGTAGGTCCGCTGCAAAGTTTGGGGAATAAGTAACCGAGATACAAGCAAAGCAACTATCGCGGCGCGCAACATACTACCTGAAGTTCGGTATCGTCCATCCAAGGCTTTAGCCCAACAACTCGCCCCCTGGCAGCCTCCTTCTCAATATGGACCTGGCGTAAGATGACTCGGGAAGGAGCATATCATGATCTTCGGCATGACCACGGCGACATTCACCCTGGTGCACGTCGTATTGAGCCTGGTGGGGATTTTCTCTGGACTGGTGGTCACCTTCGGGCTGATCACCGGGAAACGGTTCGATGGATGGACCGCCGTGTTTCTCGCTACCACGGTGGCGACCAGCGCCACTGGATTTGCATTTCCGACGGACCACCTGCTGCCTTCGCAGGTGGTCGGCACGATATCGCTGGTGGTATTGGCGGTCGCGATTGTGGCGCGTTACGCTCTGCACCTTGCTAGCGTCTGGCGAAGGATCTACGTGGTCACAGCGGTGCTGGCGCTGTATTTAAATTTCTTCGTTCTGGTGGTGCAGAGCTTCCTGAAGGTGCCGGCGTTGAACGCGCTGGCTCCAACGCAGAGTGAACCGCCGTTCCTGGTCGCGCAGGTGGCGGTGATGGCGGCGTTTATCACGCTGGGAGTTCTCGCGTGGAGGCGGTTTCATGGCGCGCCCGTTATGGCTTAAACTCAGCGTGAGCGCTTCTATTGCTTCGTGTCACCGCAAAGCGGAGCAGCAGCGCGAGGATTAGCCCTGCCAGAGCGCCTTCTGTGGCGATTAGCGGACGCTTGGGATAGAGCGGCCGTTGCGGCAGAGTGGCCGGATCGAGCAATTGCATCAGAGCTCCGCCATCTCCGGATAGATTCGTTTCGATCATGTGGCCCGCAAGCTCCGCGCAGACTTTCTGAGCGAGGAAACGGTCGGGATAATCAAAGGCGATTTCGAAGCCGCGCCCATCGGAGAACGGGCGAGTCACGATGTTGGTCCGCATGATCCCGATCACGTCCTCCAACGGAAGGCGGGCGCGCTGGCTGGGATACAGGCCGAAACGGTTGATTGAGGCCGTCAGCGTGGACCTGCTCAGCGTAGTCTGCGCCGCTCTATAGAAGGCATGCAGGGGATTGGTCGCCGAGACCACTATAACGGCACTGGAGACATAATGCGTTGGGCCGAACACGAATGCGAACGTCAACGTCACCAGCGTCCCAAGGGTGATCATGGTGATGGCAAGTTTGGCGAACGCCCAAGTGACTATTCTCATTTTGAGGGCTCCGAACACAATGTCGAATGTGTCTCGCGGAGCCGGCCGCAGGTCTTCAAGAAGCGCCTCGAATTCCACGCCGTAGCGCTGGCGCCATGATCGGGGATACAGGCGAGCGAAGAACTTCAGGACGGATTTCATAGTTCGTGGAGCCTCCGCGATCCGATTTTCACGAACTGGCTGAGCGAAGCTAGTTCGGCTTGTAACTGACGCTGGCCTAGGGCCGTTAGCGTGTAGGGCCGGCGTCGGTCGTCCGAATCGACCCCGCGAATCAAGCCGCGCTGTTCCAGCCGCGTGATCGCGCCATACAGCGTGCCGGGACCGAGGCGCGTGCCGGCGAACTGTTGGATGTCTTGCATCATGGCATAGCCGTGTTTATCGCCTCCGGCAAGGCTCGCGAGGACCAACAGGCTGGGATCCGACATATTACGTACCGCGTAATATCGCATCGCGTAATAGTTTTCCCGTCAAGACCCCGGCCCGGTGGCCGATAAGGACACCAGGATGACGGTCATGACACTGCGGGAAATTCCGATTGCATCAATCCTGCGGGCTCACGCCGCATGGCTCGAAGATCGCACCGCCGGAATGCAGGCGGATCTGAGCGGATTGACGCTGAATGACACCGGACTGCAGGGCGCGGTGCTGCGCGACGCGATTCTGATCGGCGCCACTCTGCTCGACGCGAATCTGGCAGAAAGCGACTTGAGCGGTGCACGTCTCGAACGCGCCGACCTGCAACGGGCGAATCTGGCGCATGCCGACCTCAGTCGCGCCAATCTGACCGGCACCAACTTTGGCGGGGCCTGGCTCACCGGGGCGAACTTTTCGGAGATCGTCGCCGTGGGAACCGGGTTCAAGCAGGCGCGGATGTCGAAAGTCAGGATGGTGGAAGCGTCCGTGAACGACGCGAGCTTCGTCAATGCGGTGGCGACCGGCGCGATCTTCCATCAATCGCGGTTCTACGACGTCGATTTCACCGGCAGCTCCCTGGACAACGCCGTGTTCTATCATGCGCGGCTGCAGCACGTGAAATTTAGCGGATGTACCGGCGCGTCGATCAGCTTCGCGGGATCGAAAATCGATCACTGCGATTTCGCGCGTGCCGTTTTAGTGGGAGCCAAGCTGACGCGTTCGGAAATCCTGCAGTGCACCTTTCGCAACGCGAATTTAAGAGACGCGGATTTGCGGGAAGTCCGCATTCGTGGTGGAGATTTCGGGCACGCAGTGTTCGCCGGAGCGCATTTCCGGGATGCGCGGATGGCCATGGCGGATTTTCGCGGTGCCGATCTGGCCGGGGCGCTGGAGCTGACCTCGGATCAGCTTTCACAAGCGTTCACGGATTGCGCCACCATTTTGCCGAACGGCGCGCACGGTCCATATCTACGCCGCTCGGGCGCCGAACGACCGAAATAGTCACTTCTGCGGATGGATTTCCCTCACGTCCTTGGGAACCCTGAGCTCGAAGTCGGAATCGGGAAGTTGCGAATTCGGCGGAGTGATCTTGACGTCCGAGTACATCACGATTTTGTAGTCTTTGGAGGGATACAGGCCCTTCTCCTGCACCGGATACGACTTGCCCTCCATGATCCACAGATCGATGCGCGTCACCAGTTTTTGTACCTCGGCCGATTTCGGCGACAGTTCCAGGTGCGTGGTAGCAGTGGACTGAATCCTTTCCGGGCCCACTAGCTTGACAGCGTAGTCCTTTAGCAGATCTGCGCCGGAAGTTCCAAAACCCAGCGATATCGCACGGTCGAGAAAGCTTTGGTACTTGCCCACGTCGTAAACTTCTTTGGTCTTGCTCTTGGGATAGTAGATTTCCACTTTGCCGCCGTCGAAATGGTAGGTGCGCACGTCGGGCGGGAAAAAATCGAGGATTCCGGCGAGTCCTTTCTTGATCCGCTTGAGGCGCATCTGTCCGGTATTCTCGCTGGATTCCTTCAGTGCGTCGGTGTAGTCAATTTGGGAGATGCTCGCGGACACCGACTTGAATGTTTTGGCGGACGCGTCCATGCGCTTCAGGATTTCCTCAAGCGAATCGGCGCGCAAGGCAGCCGCGGCGGCGAAAAAGAAGAACAGTCGACTCACGGGCGGGTGAAGGCCATGTAGCCTTTGATTTCCTGTTCGGCTTCGTCGTAGATGGGCTCGACCGTGGTCAGGGCGGCGTGCGTTTTGTAGCGTTTATTGACCAGATCGGTGGCTTTCGAAAGAAGCTGGTCTTCAGGCGCGCCGGCCAGAAGCTGCGGCTCGATCCAAAAGCCTCCGCGCAGCATCACGATATTGGTCGCTTTGGGCTGATCGCGGAAAATGTCGCGCGGCACCAGAAAAATGAAGGCGAGGATGAGGGCGACCATGACGTCGTACTGCCAACTGGCTCGAGGATAGTCCCACAGAAAGAAGCGACCGAGGGCGCGCATCGATTTCAGTGTATCAGGAAGGAGTCAGCGGTTCTGTGATTCGCCTGCCGTCAGAACCCGGTCGCTATCGC
Source organism: Bryobacteraceae bacterium (assembly GCA_035568415.1). Lineage (GTDB taxonomy): Bacteria > Acidobacteriota > Terriglobia > Bryobacterales > Bryobacteraceae > Palsa-187. The sequence goes on from DATMOC010000006.1 coordinate 48,563, forward strand.
TCGCGGTTCGGTGCTGCCGCGAAAGAGTTCAACGGTCGCACCGAGCCGCGAGCGACAGCGACCGGTTCCTGACCTGTTAAATCAACTTCTACAACTGCGGATAGTCCGGGAACCACTGTGCGGCTGCGATCGCTTGTTCGAGAGCTTCAGGTGTTGTTTTGTCGGCGACGCCGGAGGCTTGGGCTTCGCGTGCGATGGCGAAGGCGAGTTTTGCGGTTACGGCGCGCAGGTCGTGGAGTTCGGGAAGCAGGGGATCTCCGGGAGAGTTTTCGGCCAGTGCGCGGGCGGCGGCGAGAAACATGCCGTCGGTGATGCGGCGCGCGGGTGAGGCGGCCGCGGCCAAGCCGATGGCGGGAAAAATATAAACGTTATTGCACTGTGCCACGCCGGGGAAGGGCGATCCGGTAGCGACCAGCGCACGGCCGCCAGTCCATGCCAGAAGATCGGTGGGGATGGCCTCGCTGCGCTCGGTAGGGTTGGAGAGCGGAAGAATGATGGGGCGTTCGGTTTTCCTGGCCATTTCGCGCACGATCGATTCGGTAAACGCTCCGCGAACGGTGGAGAGCCCGATGAGCACGGTCGCGTCGATATTCTGAATCACGCCGCTCAAGGTGATGCTGTCTGAATCGGATCGGGCGTAGGTACGTTGCTCCGGCGTAAGATCCGTGCGCCGATCGTGCAGCAGGCCGTCTTTATCGACGATCCAGAAACGCGCGCGGGCCTCCGCATCGGTCAGTCCGTCTTCCCGCATCGCTGCGCGAAGATAGTCGGCGACCCCGATGCTGGCCGAACCCGCGCCCAGGAACACGATCTTCTGATCGCGCATGCGGATTCCGGCGACTCTTCCGGCGCTGAGAACTGCGCCGAGAACCACGGCACCGGTGCCTTGAATATCGTCGTTGAAAGTCAGGAGCTGGTCGCGGTAGCGGTCCAGAATCGAGCGGGCGTGCGTGGTGGCGAAGTCTTCCCATTGGAGGCACGCAGTGGGCAGTTCCTGTTTCACCGCTTCGACGAAGCGTGCAATGAAGGCGTCGTATTCGGCGCCCTGGATGCGCTCGTGACGCCAGCCGAGATACGTGGGATCGCTACGAATCTCCGCATTGTTGGTTCCCACGTCGAGCAGGATGGGCAGCGTGCGCGTGGGATGAATTCCGCCGATCAAGGTATACAGCGACAGCTTGCCGATCGGAATGGCGAGCCCGCCCACGCCCTGGTCGCCGATGCCCAAAATACGTTCCCCGTCGGTCACGACGATGACATCGATTTCGGGATAAGGCCGGTTGCGCAGCAGATCTGGAATCGAATCGCGGAGCGGATAAGAAATGAAAAGGCCACGTGGACGCCGGTAGTTATGACTAAAATAGCGGCACGCGTCGGCGACCACGGGAGTGTAGACGATCGGCATCATTTCTTCAATGTGATCCAGCAGCAGGCGGTAAAACAGGACCTCGTTGTTGTCCTGAAGCTGCCGCAGGTAGATGTGGCGATTGGTGGGTTTATCGTAGGCGAGGTAGGCGGTGTAGGCGCGGGCGACTTGTTCTTCAAGCGTTTCGACATAGGGCGGCAGCAGCCCATGCAGACCGAAGCGGGTACGCTCTCCGGCGGTAAACGCGGTGCCTTTGTTCCAGGCGGGGACACTGAGGAGTCGCGCTCCGTGAAGCGCCGCGGGAATGGAATGCATCGGTCTCTTCAGGATACTTCGATTGCCCTTTACACAACATTACTTCGGGAGCATCTCAGTACCCTTGTGACCCGCGATTTGAACCGTTAAACTTGAGGCACACGGGAGGCTGTACATGTCGCTTCGATTTACAGGATTTGGAATGATCGCTTTGGCCGGGACGCTTTCGGCAGCGGATACGGGGAAGGGCGGGGTCAGCTATACGAAAGACGTCGCTCCAATTCTGTTCAAGAATTGCGTGACCTGCCATCGCTCTGGCGAAATCGGACCAATGTCCTTGCTCAGTTATTCGGAAACCAGGCCCTGGGCAAAAGCGATCAAAGAAGCGGTGCGGACGCGGCAGATGCCGCCATGGTACGCCGATCCGAATTACGGACACTTCATCAACGACACACGCCTGCCACAGTCCGAAGTGGATACGATCGTGAAGTGGGTGGACGCTGGCGCGCCGCAAGGGAACGCCGCGGACATGCCGCCTACGCCGAAGTTCACCGAAGGCTGGGTGTTGGGCAAGCCTGACGCCGTGATCGAAATGCCGGAAGCGTTCGACGTTCCCGCGGAAGGCGTAATTCCATACAAGTATTTCACCGCCAAGACAAATTTCACCGAAGACAAATGGGTTCGCGGCGTGGAGATTCGTCCGGGCAATCGTGCCGTGGTGCATCACATCATTCTGAATATGCGCGAAGGGGGCGCTACGGGACGCGCCATGCAAGGGCTGGGTGGAACAGCTCCCGGACTTCAGGCCAGCTTCTATCCCGAAGGCGTGGCGCGGCTGGTCAAGGCCGGCACAGAGATCATTTTCCAGATGCATTACACTCCGAACGGCAAAGCCGCGACGGACAAATCCTACGTCGGGCTGTACTTCGCCAAGGAACCTCCGCGGGAGCAGATGCTCGGTCACATGATTCTGAATGTAGGATTCAAGATTCCGCCGGGAGATCCGAACTACGAAGTCCGGTCTACCTGGACCGTGCCCGAAGACATCATTGTGCGCGGGATGATGCCGCACATGCATCTTCGCGGCAAGGATTTCAAGTACACAGCATACTATCCGGACGGCCGCGAAGAAATCCTGCTGAACGTTCCCCATTACGACTTCAACTGGCAGTTGGGATACAAAGAGCCGGAGAACTTCCGGCTGCCGAAAGGCACCCGCATCGAATGCGTCGCGCACTTTGACAATTCGCCCAACAACCGCTTCAATCCCGATCCAGCCAAGGAAGTCCGCTGGGGCGATCAGACGTTTGAAGAAATGATGATCGGGTTCTTCGACTACTCGCCCGACAAGAAGCTTCAGGCGTCCGTACAAAAGTAGGCCGTTAGCGCGGATGCGGTTGAAAGAAAGTAGACTCCAGCAAGGGATAGTCTACGACGATGGCTTTCCCATTGGATATTGCTCTGACGGAATGGAGCGTATCCGGCGGCACAATTCCGACAAATCCCGGACTTGAGTACTGGAGAACGCCACCGATGGTTATTTCCAGTTCGCCCTCGATCACTTGCCAAACCTCTTCCTGAGGGTGGGAATGTTCGTGGATGGAGGAGCCTGCATCGAACTCGTAGTGCGCGAAGGTCATGCTTGGCGAATTGAAATAGCGGCCTCTCCAGCCCGGCAAGCGTTCGATCTCTGGCAGCTTGCTGGTATCGATGAATGTCCGATCCATGCTTGGCGTTCCAGTTCGATTCTACGCCAACGCGGTTGCTGTTGGGACCCGTAGTATACTTCCGGAAATGCTCAAGATTCCGATGATTGCGCTGCTGGCCGCGTTTAGCTTTGCGGCCGATTCCGACGGTGCCGCTGTCTACAAGCAGACCTGCGCGATGTGCCACGATGCGTCCGACACGACTCGGGCGCCGGGCAACGTTTTGCTGGTATCTGGAGAATAGCTATGCTTCGCATGTTTCTTCTGACGGCAGGTGCACTGTTCGCCCAGATTAATGCAGATATTGTCGAGCAGCATCGCACCGATCTCGAAAAGCAATCCAAAGATCCCGTGATGAAGCGTGATGGCGGAACTCAGCCGCAGGACTGGGCCTATCAACTGCCGGAAGGGATTGCCACGCGGCAGGTCACGTTTTATGCGGGAGGCGGAACGCCGCTGTACGGAAAACTCTTCTTCCCGCGCGAGTTCACCGCGCACGGAAAAATACCGGCGATCGTGGTGGGGCATGGGATCAACGCGCTCTCCATCGGAATCGAAAAATACGCAGCGCGATTCGCGGAACGCGGGGTCGTCGCCATGGCAATCGACTACGAAAGCTACGGCTTCAGCGGCAGCGAAGTATCTCTGCTGGAACGCGACACGACGACTGACGACGGCCAGGTCTGGGAACAAACGGCTCGTGTCCAGTTGAAGCGGACCGATCTGAACAATTTCAAAGAAGTCGAGGATTATCGTGCTGCGGTTTCGTTTCTGCAAGGCGAACCGGGCATCGATCCAGACCGGATCGGCATCTGGGGATCGAGTAACGCGGGCAGTGTGGTGATCGCCGTCGCTGGACGGGACGCGCGCGTAAAGGCCGTGGTTTCGCAGATCGCCGGAACGGGTGCTGCCCCTGCCGGCGCGCCGATTCCGATTGCGCCAAACTTTCTGGACGACATGATCAAGCGTGCGCGGACGGGGCAGGGAGCCGAGGTCGACGGCGGATTCTCCTTCCGCAGCAAGATCGACATGTTCAGCAACCAGCGCAATCGCGAGGTGCGGCCTGGATCGACCGTGGATCGCATTCCGGAATCGACCAGAATTCTTTCAGTTCTCGCCGAGAAAGACGAGTTGGGGAATCCGATTGTCGGCGCGAATGCGGCATCGAAAGCGTTCAAGGGGACCTGGCAGGTGGTCATCCTGCCGTACATGACTCACTTCCAGATGTATTCGGGTACGGCATTCGAGGTGGATTCGACGCTGGCCGGCGATTGGTTCGCGAAGTATCTGGGGGCCAAATGAGAATCCTTGCGGGTGTTTTCATCACGGTTCTCGCACAGGGGCAGAACATCAAGGAGATTCGTTTCTACAGCGAGAACGTGCAGTGTTACGCCAAGATATTTCTGCCCGCCGGATTCACTGCCGATGGGAAATCGCCAGCCGTGGTGCTTGCGCCGGGTTGGGGCGAGACGGCGGCGTCCATCGAAAAATATGCGGCTCGGTTCGCTGAAAAGGGAATGGTCGCGATGGCGATCGATTATCGCGGCTGGGGCAAGAGCGGCGGTTATGTGTATCTCGCCGAAAGTGTCCGGTTCGACGACCGGTTGCGGTTTTCGCAACACACCGCGAAGGTCCGCATCCGCCGAAAACGCCTGATTCCCGACGATCAGGTGGACGATATTCGCAACGCTATCTCGTACTTGCAGGGTGAGCCGGGCGTGGATCGCTCGCGGATTGGTGTATGGGGCACGGGCATGTCCGGCGGTCACGCAATGGTCATTGCCGGGATCGACCCGCGAATCAAGGCGGTGGTCGCCCTAGCGCCGGTGATTGGGGGGAAAGACGTGCCTCGCCAGTTGTCAAAACCGGAATTTCAGGCGACGCAGGTAAAACTTGCTCGTGCCGATTCGGCTGCGGCGGCTTTGATGTCGTCGGAGGAAACCAGGATCGCGCTGGCTGAATACCATCCGTTCTGGTTTGTGTCGCAGATTCCGCAGACGGTGGCGGTGCTGTTCCTGGTCGAGGCAAATGACAAATCGGATGCAGTCGCTGCATCGAAAGTGTTAAAGGGGCCTACCGAGGTGAAGCCGAATGCTGCCGACGCGGCGACGGAGTGGTTTGCGAAATATTTATAGTGTGGAGCAAGCCAAAGCTCGAATCAAAGTGATTTCGGCGTACAATAGCCGAATGCGAAACCTGAATCTGGCTGCGTCGCTTGCCCTCGTCGCGGCGATCGCTGCGGCGCAAAGCGCGAATCCGCGCTTCGGCAAATGGAAGCTGAAATCGGACCAGCCTGCGCCCTCGAGCAACATCATGACGTACGAGCCTAACGGCGCAAACGGAATGAAGATTACCATCGACGCGGTGAATCGGGAGGGCGCCAAGTCGCAATGGTTCTACACGACCAGTTTCGATGGGAAAGACGAACCGGTTACAGGCAATCCGGGAACGGACACGGGCTCGGTGACGGTCGTCAATTCGAAAATCAACGAGATCATTTATAAAAAGAACGGCAAGGTTTCGCAGGTACTCACGAATGTTCTATCTCCCGACGGCAATACGATCGCGGTGATGTACATGCGGATGGACGCGGAAGGGAAGACGTCCAACGTGACGTTCGCGACGTACGAGCGGATGAAGTAGGCCTAAGAAGAGAAGGAGAGGAAGGGGTTGTTGTCCGGGATTTTCGTGTTAGTCCTTCCAAGTGGTGGACCATTCTTCGAAAAGGCTGGACGCCAAGCGGACCGGGTGGCATTGCTAGAGTAGAGGCGGGCGGCGGGAGCAGGCAGGACTTTGCCGCTGAAGTTGCGGATGTGAGAACTGGAATGAACTTTCTTAAAAGCCTAGTATTCGGGTTGTTCCTAGGTGTCGCCGCATTCTTAGGCCACTACCTTAGCCGGTTAATAGGTTATTGGGCCATGGTTCCCGCCGTTTTTCTGCTTCTTGTCATCGTCGTCTTTCTCGGTGTTTTGCCAACGATAAGGTACGCGTTCGATTGGAGACGTCGGATGCGACAACGGAACGGCGCAAATGGAATCTCGTAATGTATGGTCTGCGAAGGCCCTCCGTATTAAGTAAAATCCTCTACCCGCCGATGTAAGGGCCATGGAAACGCAGTTCTTTGTCGAAAGCTTTGCTCGCTTCTTCACTTACGTGCGCATTACTGGCGGCTTGCACGTTCCCGGACAGACCGTCAAAAGTCTGACAGTGCTGAAATCCAACCAGCCGATTTGCGAGGGGCAGGTCAACCTGCCGATGCCGGGATTCACGGTGAACTGCGGTTTCCTGGTGACGTTTATGTGCGAGGAGTTCGAGCCGAAGGACATCCTACTGATCTTCGAGCTGCACAACGGAAAGAAGTTCCAAATCACCGGTGCGGAAGCGGCCAGTTTTTATCTTCATCACGAAGCTGCCGCCAACAAGGCGGAAAAGAAGTTCTTCGAGCGCCTGCAAGCGCCCGGCTACGATCGGGTCCTGGAGATTGGCAGCCGCGCCCGATCGGGCTTGGTCCGCAAGGAATTGTTCAAGGGCAAGCAGTATACCGGGGTCGACATCCTGGCGGGGGAAAACGTGGATGTCGTCGGCGACGCCCATGCGCTGTCCACTCATTTTGCGCCGGAAAGCTTCGATGCGATCTATTCGGTCTCGACGTTCGAGCATCTGGCGATGCCGTGGAAGGTCGCGCTGGAACTGAACAAAATCCTGCGGACGGGAGGAGTCGCGTATCTGGTCACCCATCAAGCGCTCGGAATGCACGACACGCCGTGGGATTTTTGGCGTTATTCCGACACCGCGTGGGATGGGATCTTCAACACGTATACAGGGTTTCGAAAACAGGAGACCTTTCTCGGCGGGCCCATGACCTTGGTTCCGGCGATTTATCACGATCACTGGAAGGGATTCGAAGGAGCGTACGGCTTCTCGATCTCAGCAGCTCTGATCGAGAAAACCGGACCATGCAATCTTAAATGGGACCTGGACGTCATGCAGGCGATCCAGGGGATCTACCCACACTAGTTTTTCTCTTTCGCTGTATCTTCGCCTTCGACGATTGGAACATTCATTTCACTTGTCTTGACGACGCCCTTGGCACATACTAGATTGATTCAAAACATCTGAATAGGTCGTTAGGGGCGTTGACCGCTGGAAATCTCAAAAAGTTTGGTGGTTCCGGCGGGTTTCCACGCATAGCTAGAGTGAAGATGAGCCCGATTGCAGCCGATTGCTGCGTAAATCTGTAACTCACGATTTTTGAGGTCGCATACGGAGAATGCAATGAGCCTAAAGAATTTTGCCATCATCGCAATTGCCGGGGGAGTGGCGCTGGCGCAGACTACGCCGCCTCCGGCGCAGCCCGCCAAGCCAGCCGCTACCAAGCCGGCTGCAGCGAAACCCGCAGCGCCATCCCGCGTGGATGAAGTGATCCAGGCGGTGAAGGCCGGGGTTTCGGAAACCGACATTCTGGACAGCCTGCGGCAGACCAACAAGCCGATCACGCTATCGCTGGCCGATAAGACCAAGCTGAAGTCGGCTGGGGTTTCCGACCCGATTATTCGGACGATGGCGGACCCATCGGCAGCGTCCGCGCCAGTCCCGGTGGCGGCATCCGCGCCGGTTGCACCACCTCCAGCGGCTCCGGCCCCTGCGCCAGTTCCCGCAGCAGCCGCACCTCCTCCTCCGGCCGCGGTCCCGGTGAGTAATTCAGGACCGGTTTCGCAAGCACAGAAGAAGCGCGTGATTGTCGACGAGTTCGATTACTCGGCGGTCATGACGTCGGTCCAGGCGGTGTTCGGGACCCAGCAGAATATCGGAAAGGGCATTCGCGCGATGTTCACGACGCGAATCGCCAAGGACAACAAGATCGTGGTGGTGGAGCGCGCCAAGATCAAGGCGCTCGAGGCCGAGCAGGATCGCAACGCCGGCAATCGCGTGAAGCAGGGGACGGGCGCGCGCGTGGGACGGATTAGTGGAGCCGATCTGCTGCTGGCCGGCGACATCGTGATCTTCGGCCGTGACGACAAAAAGAAAACGGTCAAGGGTGGCGGAATGATTGGCGGCGTTATTGGAGCGGCTGCCAACATGAACAAGGAAGATAAAGCCATTGTAGCGGTCGACTACCGGCTGATCGACGCGGAAACTTCCGAAGTGATCGCGACCGGAGAGGCGCGCGGCGAATCGGTCCGCAAGAGCAAGGGCTTCGGCGCGATGGCGGGAGTGCTCGGCAAGGGCGTCGGGGGCATGGAAATCGACATGACCAGTTCGAATTTCGCGGAAACGATCATCGGCGAAGCGACCATGGATTGCGTCAACAAGCTGGCCGAGTTCCTGAATAAGCAGGCGGAGGAGATGCGCAAGACCGTGCGGGAAGTGGAAACCTCGGTTGCCGACGTATCCGGTAGTATGCTCACGATCGCGGCGGGTGGAAACGACGGCGTCAACGTGGGCGAAGTTTTCGAGATTCATCAGGTGGATCGCGAAGTGCGCGATCCAACTACGAAGGAACTACTGGACCGGATCACTCACAAGGTCGGCGAAATGACGGTAACCACGGTTCGCGACAAGATCGCGACGGGAAGCTATATCGGGTCTCCGCCGAAAGTCGGCTTTGTGGCGCGCAAGAAAATACCGGGCCAACAGTAACAGGGGGAATCCATGAAAAAAAGAATCATCTTGGCGCTGATCGCGACCGCCGCGGCTTGCATGGCCCAGAAAAAGACCATGTCGATTGACAATTTCGACTACTCCGCGGTGATGACCTCGGTGCAGGCGATTTTCGGCACGCAGCAGAATATCGGCCAGGGCATCAATGCGATGATGACCAAGCGCATCGTTGAAGACGGCCGCTTCACCGTGGTCGAACGGCGCAAAGTGAACGACGTCATGAAGGAACAGGATTTCGCCGCCAGCAATCGCGTGAAGCAGGGAACCGGTGCGCGCATCGGACAGATCAAGGGCGCGCAACTGACGCTGATGGGCGATATCGTGGTCTTCGGACGCGACGACCGGCGCGTGGGCGGCGGCGTGGGTGCGGCGGTTCCAGGAGCGGGCGGCGCCATTGGCGGATACAAATCTGACAACAAGGCGGTGGTGGTGCTCGACTTCAGGCTGGTGGACGCCGAGACTAGCGAAGTGATCGCGACAGGTGAGGCGCGCGGCGAGTCCAAACGCACCAGCAAGGGGTTCGGCGCCGCATTGTTTGCCGGTGGAGTTGCAGCGGGCGGCGCGGTGAACATGACCAGCTCAAATTTCGGCGAGACCATTATCGGTGAAGCCACCATGGACGCGGTGAACAAGTTGTCCGAACAGCTCAAGACCGTTAATCTGCAGGGCGGGGCGTCGGATCGGACTGACGACCTGGATGCACGCGTCGCGGATTTCAGCGGTGGCACGCTGACCATCAACGCCGGTTCCGCAGCCGGGCTGCAAGCGGGGCAGACGTTTACGGTTTATCACAAGGGCAAGGAAATCAAGGATCCATCGACAGGCGAAGTGCTCGACGTGCAAACCACGCCGATCGGAAAGTTCACGGTCACTACGGTGCGCGACCGGATCTCGATTGGCAGCTATAGCGGAGCCACGCCGCCGGTGGCCGGCGATATCGTTAGGAAATAGGAACGAGCATGCGGCGACTCTTAGCCCTGGCGGTGGCGCTGGCTCCACTGTTTGCGGAGGACGCCCCTGCACCCCCACCCATACCCAAAGACTCACTCAAGCAAGCGCGCCACCGATTCGATCTGGTTTCCACACGCGCCATGGCGCACCTGCACGCAGCGGACACGATCGAAGCGCGACTGAATGAAAACGGCGCGACATTGCATCCGCAGATCATTGCACTGCGGTTGCGGATCGGCGCGTCGCTCGAAGAAGCGCACAGCGCCATCGCAGGCGGCGATCTCAAAGCGGCCGATCAGGCGATGACTATAGCCGAAGCTCTGGTGGATCGCTTCGCACGCCGGCTCGGAGGGGAGTGAGGAGATGACGAACGTGTCGCGCATGATATGCGTGATTCTGTGGGCTTCCTCGCTGGCAGCGACGGCCCAGACGCCTCCGACGCCACCACAACCGAGCGGCAACGGGCAGTGGCGGAACGAACTGAAGGGACTGCCGGAGCATCCAGCCGCCGGCACCAGCGTGCAGGATATCGACCGCTTCACGCAGAACGTCCAACTGGCCGCGCCGTATTTCGCCACCATCACGCCTGGCGACTTTGAAGCCAATCGCGAGATGGTGCGGCGCATGTGGGCGTACGTAATGGCGCTGGACATGATGGCGGGGAAGAATCCTGCGCTGCGTCCCGCGGCGTCGCGAGCACGGCGCGCGATGAATTCCTTTCCCATCGGATTCGCGATGGTCCAACCGCCGGGCTCCCCGCAGTCTGGCGCGCTCGCTGATCCTCCAACACCGCAAAAGTCTTCGGGACCGCCGTTTGCCATGACCGCTCCGCACGTCGAGAATATTCCCGCGGGCGACCGGGCCACGGCCAGCGATCTTTCCTCGCGCTACACGTCCACCGCGGCCCGCGCGGCTTCCGCCTGGCAGAACGTCGAAACGCTTCGGCAGAGCCTGGTTTCGCGCGGGATGACGCTCAACGCGGCCACGGCGGCATCGGTCGGGCGTCTGCAGGCGGATATGGATTCCGCCTCGCGGAGCCTGACGGCGCGCGATTGGACCGAAGCATCTGCTAGCCTGGATCGGGCGGACGCCGAAATCGAAAAAATATCCAAGACCGTCGGCCGTTGAGAGCGTGCGATCGCAGCTTCCGCCGCCTCCTACGGCAAGGAGAAGACCAGCAATGCAGCTGTTCAGCCTGCTCGACCCGTTCTTCAACGCGTTGAACGACGGCAAGATTATTCGGTTCGTGGTGGCGGGCTTTTTGCGGCTGGTCGCTGTGCTGATCGGCGTGGCCAACGTGATCGCTGCGGTCGTCATTATCGGCGGAGCGTTCCGGACCACGGAGGTGGGAACCGTCATGGGCAGCCTGCTGCTCGGCGCGTTTTTCCTGGCCAGCACATTCTGCCAAGTCGCCGTTTACCTATATCGCGCGCGCACCATTGCCGGGCTGGGTGAGAGCCAGTTCACCGTGACGGCGATTGCATCGGTGCTGTTCCGCCTGATCGGCGAAATGATTTTCTGCTCGTTCACACTGCTTGGGATCGGAGGCTGCCTGTTCGTATGGATGACGAATATGGATCCGGTGGGAATGCTCGGCGCGGCTGGATCGTTTATCCCGCGATTGGGTGTGGGCGGCGGATTCCTGGGCGGGCTGACGTTCCTCGCCACAGCCCTAATCCTGGGATTCGTACTCATCATCACGTTCTACTTCATTGCTGAATTGCTGCTGGTTCTGGTGGATATCGCGGGGAATACGAAGGCGCTGCGCATAGCGATGGCGGGAGGACTTCCAGCCGTTCCAGCCGCAGTCCACGTCCCGCCCGCACCAGCGCCGGAACAACCGGCGGTACCACAGCCTGCGCCTTCCACCGTGCCGATGGCGCACGCGACAATGGTGGTCGTTCCACCTCCGCCACCCGCGCGGCAGGAGCCTGTTCCGGCGCCCGATCCTACACGTGAACTGGTCGAGCGTTTGGCCGCGAGCGGCAAACTGATCGCGTCCGCCCGCCAAGCCGTGGAAGGATTGCGCGAGCGCGGAGCCTTGACGTCTGAACTGTCCGAATCCGCCGCGAAGATGCAGGCATATCTGGATGGGGCGCTGCAGAATCTGGATCGCCACGATCTGGACGGCGCCAAACATTTCGCCGACTGGGCCGATTACGAGGCCGGCCGCGTTCTGGCCGCGAGCTGAATTCGATCTTTCCCCGCTGATTTGTTCAGTGGCAGAATTGACGCATTCCGATGCCTACGCTACCATAGGTGTGCGGGGTGGAGCAGTCTGGTAGCTCGTTGGGCTCATAACCCAAAGGTCGAAGGTTCAAATCCTTCCCCCGCAACCATTTAGTATCTGTAAATTACAGACTTCGCCGTCTTCAGGGCCGACGTCCACCACATCAAGTCATCGATCATGGCGCCGGCTGCTGGTCCATTTCAGCGAGGCCCTTGTCCACGTCCCCGCCTTGAAAATGCGCCCAAAGGGTGGCCACTGGTAGGGGAACGGATGATCGAATCGGCGCCATTTGAACCTCGATCGCCGTCTCGCGAAGCTGCTGGACGGCACGTGCACCCATGGCGCTCCCATAGCTCACAAACGCGGCAGCTTTGCGGTTCCACTCCGGGTACTCCTTCTGTTCTATCGACACATAGTCTATCGATATCGAGATAATATACTAGATATATAATCGATGCTAGTATCTCTGTCAAGGATTCACTTGCTCGAGGCTGAACCTATGAAAAAACAAGGACCTGACAGCGTCCATACATGGCTAATTCTGGGGAAGGCGTATCGAGCAATTCTCCGACCGCTCCTCGCGCACCATCAGAAGGAATCCGAGCTGATCCTTTCCGACTTCGGCATCCTTGAAGTGCTGCTGCACAAAGGCCCGCAGCCCGTTAACGTGATCGGCCCAAAAGTCGATCTCAATCCCGGTTCGATCAGCGTTGCCGTGGATCGCCTTTATGAACGCGGCCTCGTCAGCCGGGAGGAAAGCCCAGACGATCGGCGTATCCGCGTGGTGTCATTGACAACAGAGGGCAGGAAGCTTATCTCGGCCGCTTTTCGGAGGCACGCCGAGATGATCGAAACCCTGTTCTCGGTTTTATCCGCCGCCGACCAGGCGCAACTGCAGACACTCCTAAAAAAACTCGGTCGTCATGCTGAGTCTGTCTCATGCTCTCTCAAGCCCTGACGTGCTGTGCGAGCCGCCGCAAGGTAATTTCACCCTGGCCTGGTCCTGAGAGGGGCCGTGAGACCAGACGCCTCGACGACCAGGCGCTGCAGTTGAAATTCGCGGACCTGCACGCGCTCCTCCGCACGCAGCACTATCCGTAGGTACTATCCATGGTGGCAGCCGGCACAGCACTCGCAAGAGCCCTGCAAGTGTTCTCCGAACATGGAGGCATGCTTCGCACTCCCGGAAAGCGGCCTCGTGCATCCGCAGCAGCGTTCCCAGTTTCTGATCGAAGGCCGCTTGCGCCCACATCCGCCGGCTATAGCCCAGCCTGATCGTGAACCCCCACACCCGGCACGGCTCGCCGCCGGTTTCCAGGTAGCCTAGATGACCCCAGTCCACCTGCGCTGTTTGCCGGGCGGTGTTTCGAA
>DATMOC010000007.1:0-3113 GCA_035568415.1 Bryobacteraceae bacterium
GCCATCGATCTTGAAGGCACGGAGGTCTGTGATTGGCTCGCGCCCAAGGGGATCACGTGTGTGCTGTTGAAATACCGCGTGACGGATGTGGGGCCGTATCCGAAGTCGGGGCCGTATCCGGAATCACCGATGGCGTTAGAAGATGCGCAGAGGACGGTGGGGCTGGTGCGGTTTCACGCGGCGCAGTGGCACATCGATCCGCACAAGATTGGTGTGCTTGGGTTTTCGGCAGGCGGTCATCTGTCGGCGGCCATGAGCACGCACTTTAAGACGCGTTTGTATCCGGCGGTCGATGCCGCCGACAAAGAGAGCTGCCGCCCCGATTTTGCAGTGGTCCTTTATCCGGGTCATCTGTCGATGTCCGCGGCGGAGTGGGATGCTAAGCAAGGCGCCAAAAAGTTTGTGATTCCTCATCCGGATCATCTTTCGATTGCCGATAAAGGTCTTGCGTTGAATCCCGATCTCCACGTCACCAGCCAGACGCCGCCTACGTTCTTGCTGCAGGCGGAGGATGACCACGTGGACAATGTGAACGACTCGTTAGCTTACTACGTCGCGCTAAAGAAGGCTGGGGTTCCCGTGGAGATGCATTTATATGCGCAGGGCGGGCATGCGTTTGGGCTACGGCGCACGAAGTTTCCGATAACGGGATGGCCTCAGTTGGCGGAGACGTGGCTGCGGACGATCGGGATGATTCCGGAGTGATTCGCATTTGATGCGCAAATAACCAGGTGCGTCACATTGAGCTATTCCTGCCGGAGCGAACTCCCCTTTTCGAGCCAATCTCCGGTTATGTCGACGATCCAGGAGTAGTCGGCTCTCAACGAATCGCGTGGCTAGTACGATTTGGGTTGACGAGCCCGCGCCGCGTAACTTTCTATAAGTTCCGCTACTGCCTCGGGCTTCTCCTCCGCGACATAGTGTGCTGCGGCTTTGACCGTTTCCGTCTTCAGATTCGTACACCCGTGTACCCGCATCGCTGCGGCAATACGCGGCAGGAACGCCGCGAAGGCATCGTGTTCGCCGGAACCGATGACGATCGGCAAGTCCGTATGATCGCGCTGCGCGGCGAAGAACTTTTTATTTGCGGGAAAAGCACGATAAGCCTCAAACGCCGCGCGCAAGTGATCGGGATCGCGATACGAGTACGCATAGTGACCCACCTCGGCGTCGCTGAACTGCCTGAGGAAGTACCGGAAATATTCCGCTTGTCGACCGCTTACGAGCTTCTCTGGCAGCAAGGTCTGATGAAAGCGAACGTGCCAGAACGCGGGATGACCCAGAATGTCCTGCCACGGATCGAGACCCGGAAAGGCCACGTCTAGAATCATCACGCCCCGCGCGCTCCGCGGATGGCGGCGTGCAAAGGCGTACGCCACCATTCCTCCAATGTCGTGCCCGAAAACGTAGACTTGTTCCAGGCCAAGACTGACGATGAGCTGATGAACGTCTTCGGCTAGGTTCGCTGCCTCGTAACCGGTTTCCGATGACGCCGATTCGCCCACACCACGGAGGTCCAGCGCCACCACCGTGAACGTCTTTGCGAGGCGAGGCATAACCAGACGAAACTCGTACCAGTCTTCGGGAAATCCGTGCAACAGGATAATGGCCGGACCAGTTCCGCCGCGCACGTAGTGGAGCTGCGTGCCATTCACCTGCGCAAGCTTCGACTCAAATCCGCTGCCCAACTTTATCGCGAGGGTGGCGGCGCTTGGCTGCATAGGTTGAGCATAGACCAGCGATGCAAGCCCGAGTATTCCCACGATCCGCAAAAGATTCGTCATTTCGTTTCCCCCGCCAATGAGTCGAACGGCAGAAACCGAAATCGACAGCACTGCCCGAAAACTCGCGCTTCCAGTTCCCCTGTACGGACCAGCATGCCGGCCAGCAATTTGCTCTCACACATGGGCTATCCGGACAGAACCAGGTAGTGGAAGGGTGGCCGACGAACCGGCCAAAGCTCTTACGAGCGCACCACAAAACCGCCTTGGTCAAGGTTCGGATGGGTGCGTCCACACCAGGAGCGTCACATTGCGCTATTCCTGCCGGAGCGCCCGCGTCGGATCCACCCTGGCGGCGCGCTGAGCTGGAATCCAGCAGGCGGCCATCGTGGCCGCGGCGAGCAGCGCGGGAACGCCGAGTAAAACGATTCCGCCCAAGGGGTTGATCCCGACCACAACGTTTGGAACGACGTTGCGCGCAATCGGAATCACAAGCGCGAGTCCAATCGCCAGCCCAACCGCGGTGAAAACGGCGCCCTGCTTCAGCACCATGCGCATAACACAAGCGGGCGTGGCGCCGATCGCAAGGCGGATTCCAATTTCGCGTGTCCGGCGGCTCACAGCGTAGGCGACGACTCCATACAGCCCGATCACCGCCATGAAAAGTCCCATCACTCCGGCGGCTGTCACGATCTGGGCGATCAGCCTGGGTCCCAACATCGCGCGATCGTGGAAAAATGTTGCCATGGTGCTGATCCGGAAGATCGGCATGTCGGGATCGAGCGCGCGGACCTGTTCACGCACGACTGCCGCGAACGGCGCAGGATCAGCCGCCGTTCGCATCTCGATGTACATTTGTGAGCTGTAGTCCTGGGAAAATGGAGTCCATACCGCTTCCTGCGCCGGTTCTGCCCAGTAGGTATAGATTCCCTGTTTCGCCACACCGACGACTTGCAGTTCGGGACCGTCAGCGGAGTCCAACCGAAACCTCCGGCCTATGGGATCGTTGTTCCCGAATACCTTGCGGGCGAGCAGTTCATTGACGATGGCCACTCGCGGGGATTTTGCCGTATCTCGCGAATCGAAGCCGCGTCCGCGAACGATCTTTGTCTCCATCAGCGGGAAGAAGTGGTCATCGACCCTATACGAGAACGCGTTGGGCGCATCCTGGGATGTCCGCGGCTGCGCGCCTTCCGCGAGATACTTGCGCGTCGACTGTTCGGTGCTGAACGGAATCGAGGAAGACATCGATACCGCATTCACGCCGCCGCTCTCGCGAAGCCGGTCGGTCAGCTTCTTGTAGAAGTCGCGCGTCTTGGCTTCGTCGTACCGCTGGATGTTCGGGTCAAGGGAGAAGAAGAGGGTGTGATCCACGCGGAAGCCTGGATCGAT
>DATMOC010000008.1:0-55007 GCA_035568415.1 Bryobacteraceae bacterium
TTGGCACCTCGATGTCGGTTCATCGCATCCTGGGGGTGTAGAAGCTCCCAAGGGTTAGGCTGTTCGCCTATTAAAGCGGTACGTGAACTGGGTTCAGAACGTCGCGAGACAGTTCGGTCCCTATCTGTGGTGGGCGCAGGAAATTTGAGGGGGGTTGTCCTTAGTACGAGAGGACCGGGATGAACAGACCTCTTGTGATCCAGTTGTCACACCAGTGGCATAGCTGGGTAGCGAAGTCTGGTCGGGATAAACGCTGAAAGCATATAAGCGTGAAACCTTCCCCGAGATGAGATTTCCCAAGCGAAAGCTAAGAAGGGCCGTGGTAGACGACCACGTCGATAGGACGGATGTGTAAGTGCAGTAATGTACTGAGCTGACCGTTACTAATAGCCCGTTCGGCTTGACCATAAAATTTTACTGTGAATACAGAGTAGATTGAGTCAAGCAACCTTGTGGTCATAGACCCGTCAATATTCTAAGAAGGAGTCAGGAGACAGTAGTCAGGAGTCAGAATGCGGAGGACGCACAGCGCAAGTTGTGCGGGGCCCGAAAAGGCCCCCATTCTGGATTCTGACTACTGGCTCCTGAGTTCTTTCAATTTTTGGGTGATTGTAGCGAGGGGGTCCCACCCGTTCCCATCCCGAACACGGAAGTTAAGCCCTTCAGCCCCGATGGTACTGCACGCGCAAGTGTGTGGGAGAGTAGGACGTTGCCCGATTAAAAAACGAAGCCCCGGTGAAAACCGGGGCTTTTCGTTTGGCAGTGGTTAGACGTATGGTACCCTATATGGCAGAATGATCAAGACCACCGTATATCTAGATCGCGAGGTAGCGCTGCGGTTCCGGCAACTCGCGGAGGCGAAAAAGCGGAGCCAGGCTGAACTGATTCGCGAAGCGCTGGCCGACTACGCCTCGCGAGACGCGCGGCCGGCGATCCCAGGCGTGGGAGAATTCCGAAGCGGGCATTCGGACACGTCCGAACGGGCTAAAGAAATTCTTGCCACGGCGGCGCGAAGCGGCAAATGGCGGCGGTCGCGTGAGAAAGGACCTGCCGCGCGTGGCGCTGATCGCTGATTCGGGCGGCATTTACGCTCTGTACGACGCGAGCGACCGGAACCATCGTGCGGTGCGGCGAGCCGTGGAGGCGGAGTCGGGGCCGCTGGTGTTGCCGTCGCCGGTGCTGGGCGAAATCGACTATCTTCTGCGCATGAGGATTGGGGTGGAGGCGGAGCTGCGTTTCCTGGAGGGCATTGAGAGTGGGGCGCTCACGGTGGAACCGTTCACGCAGCGCGATTCTGTGCGGTGCCGGACGCTGCTGTCCAAATATCGCGAGCTCGATTTAGGGTTGGCGGACGCCTCGGTGATTGCGGCAGCGGAGCGGTTGGGGGTTCGGCGAATTCTGACCGTCGATGAGCGCGACTTTCGAGCGGTGCGGTCGCAGGATGGGGAAGCGTTTGTGTTGGTGCCACGGGATGAGCGTAGCGCGGGCGGGAAGAAGTAAGAGAGGAAATGAAGTCCGAGGAATGCCGTTTCGAGGTCTAGTCGATAACGCGCAAAATCTGAGATATGTCCATCTGTAACCGAATTTCCCACTTCTCGCAACGATCACTTTGTTAGTGCGCGCTTAAGTTCTCGAAGTAGTCTTTCCGCCTCATCTAGCTTCTTCAATACCTCCGGATCGCCCTTTAGTTCTGCGAGCGTCGTCCATGGATATCGACGCAACACGTCACTAAGTTCGTCAATATCGCCGGCCAAGCCGCTTTCGGCCTTCTTCTTCTGTGGCACGAGTTGGAGTGCGGATTCGACGGTCCCGCCGTCCGCCAAGAACCTATCCCGAGCGACCGGGTCCTTTAAGATTTGTCTCAGCTTGCGAACGTCTTTAGAATTCGTGATTTCCTTCTCATTCACGCGCCGTATTACTGTATCAAGGACCGTTGGCGTCAAGATCTTTCTGTTAATATTTTTTATTTCACGCGCCCATGTGATCGACGCACCAGGCTCCGCGAGGTTGGTCAGCTTCTCGGAGAGCTCATAAACTTCGCAGAGTTTGTCCACCTCGCGAACGGTGATGCCCAAGATATTCGCCGCGCTTGCCCGACCGACCATCGATACCAAGCTAAAGGCCACCATCTCTTTTTCTTTGGCGTCCCATTCCTTACGCTGACGGTGGATATAAATCCATACTCTGAACCGCTCTTCATCGTTCAAGGTGCGGTCTGTAATCTCGACCGGAATGTTGCGGTACTGTTCCTTCTTTTGGCTTTCAACGAGTATCTTAGAGTTCGTCCAACGTCGGTCGCCGTCGATGATCCGAAATTTCTGCGGTAGGTCTGGGTGCGGTTCAACGAGGAGGGGCTCAAAAATTCCTTCATTCGCCTCGATCTGGCGCTGGAGTTCGGGGTCCTCTTTCGGCCCCATACGAGGTTGCCTATCGTTAGGAATTAGGTGATACAGATCCGACGTGTCTCGATACGTCCGAAGAATGGTCCGACCGAGCCGGCGTTCATTCCAATGACGTGGTTCTCCAGTAGCTAGCATGAATCTCTCCACATATAGTTAAAGGGAAGCAGCTGGTGAGGCCACTTCCCGATAGGGGCTCGAATGAGCGCTAGTCGAACGTTATGACGCAACAGAGAGTTCAGTTGGGTCCTTCGCTTCGATGACAGCCGCCACGTCGGTGTCGATCTCGCTGAGCGCGTTACTGATCCGCGTTGCAATCGTACCTCGCTTCCGCCACACGTTGTCGTGGGCCTTCTTCTCCTGGACGTCGAGTTCGAGAATCTCGTTTGTGAGTTTTTCAACCTCGCGGAATCTCTGGGCGTATTTCTCCGATGTGATGAGCTTGTAAAGCCTGCTCATCTTGGTGGCTCGTTCGTTCAGGCTGAGGCCCTTCACATGAATTGTGATCATGCTTCGACGTAAGAGCGATATGATGTGGGATACGCGGGCAGGGCTTGTTACGATGACGTCGGACTCGATGCAGAGTTCTTTCTTGCCGCTCGGAAACACTGTTGTAGACAGGATTGCATGTTCGGCTCCCGCTTCGGTTTGATCTTGTCGCAACTTCGTGATAAATGCGTTCTGCCATGCCTGGCGGTTTTTCGAGTCGATGACGATCTTGCCGCAGGCCTGACCCTTGTAGTTGACGTCCTGATGGATATCAGCCCCTGACTGGCCCTTCTGCACACGGGTGATCTTGTCGTCCGGAAAGACGGCCCGCAAGGTTTCGTATAGGTCGATTTCGGCTCCGTCTCCGAGGTCTTGCGCCGTTTTCTTCTGGAGTTGTCGCTCCATTTCTTTGACCTTGGTTTGCCAGGACTCCCGTTCCCGATTGAACTCTGCTTGGAGCTTTAACATCGCGGTGTCGCGATCCTTTTGCAGAGATGCGCGTTGATCGGCCAAGTCCTTGCTGCGTTGTGCCTCTTGTTCCTTGAGCTTGATCTGAACCGCGGAGTCCACTTGCTTTTGAATGGATGCCTTCAGTTCGGCTTCTCGGGCTTGCGCCGCTTTCAGATCCCTCGCAAAGCGATCCCGTTCGGCGGTCGCAGCGATAACCTGCTTCGCTGCGTCGGCCTTCGCCGAGACCTCGATTGTCTTCTTTTGTTTATCAAGTTCAGCTTGGGCTTGTGCTTTGAACTTATCAAGTTCGGCTTGCGTCTGTGCCTTCAACTGCTCACGGAGACGCTTCTCGACTTCTGCTTGTTTAGTCTGTTCTTGCTCTCGAATTCTCGCTTCGATCTGCACGAACTGGGACCGTGAAATGACAGTATTGCACCATGGGCACCGTTCGACTTCAGGCATTTTTGTTCCTTTCATCCTGACCCAATAAGGACCAAGAAGGAGTAGTATACGTCCTTGTATGTCCTTTTGCAAGCCAAAAAACTCGGTGTGTCCGTTGAGGAATACCTTCATACCAGCTTTCCGGATCTCGACCGCGAATACGAGGATGGCGAACTCGTGGAGCGATCTCTACCCGACTATCTGCATGGCAAGGTGCAAGCGCTGCTGGTTGGGATCTTCCTGTGGGGCTTTGGGACTCGCGATTTTAACCGCGATTTAGTGGCGGATACATGGCACTAGCAAGATGTGTGACAACTCGGTATCGACCGCTTCCTATGGTCGCGGCTCAGGGGTCGAACGGGCAGGGGTCGAGGGTGCAGAGGTTTGATACTTTGCGCGGGTAGAAGAGGCGTCGGATGTCGCCGTTTTTTATCCCGACGAACCTGAGCGCGTGCCAGAGAAGCCTCCGTTGGTGGCGATTGAAGTTTTGTCGCTCGACGATCGGTTGACTACGGTTGGGGAAAAGCTCGGGGCGTAGCGCACGTGTGGCTGGTCGATCCGCATTCGCGGAGGATGTATACGTGTGATGCGGGGTTGAATGAGGTCGAGGGGCTTGCGGCGCCGGAGTTGGGGATGGAGATTTCTGCGGCGCAGATTTTCGAATAATTTGTTCTGGTTTTTGAACTCGCGATTTTAACCGCTCCCTATGGTCACGGCTCATGGTCGGGAATCCGGGACAGACGCAGCCCCAAGCTGACGCATGGGGCTATGCTAGCCCGCCCCAGTCCTTATGAGCGGCGAGCATGCTCGAAGGGGATGTCTACTAGTGGAAGGAGCGGAGGCCGCGGCCGTATTCCATTAAATCGGCTGCGGGGGCGGTGCCCATTTCGCGGAGGCGTTCGAGGAGACGTAAGACAAAAAAGATCAGGGATTCGTCGGGGGTGCTGACTTGCACCTTTTCATTCAGCTCGAAAGAGCCGTGTTCGAGGGAACAGCCGAGGTCGAGGCGCTGAGACGCGGGGACGGCCAAGACTGAGCGGCGGACGTTTTCGGCGAAGGCGGATGGGGTCCAGACAGAGCTCGTCGCGAGGAGGCCGGCTAGAATCGGGCTGGGACGAATCGCGGAACGGGGGGTGCCGCCGGCGATGATCCCAACGGAAGTGCGACGGAGTGCGCGGACAGACGCCGCTTTTTCACCAGCGTCGCGAATCCATTGGCGGGAGATGGTGGGTTTGACTTCGAAAACCGCGTAGACACTCTCGGCGGGGAGGTGCTGGCCCGAGTCGTGAGGGAACAGCGGGGGCGAATAGAGGTTGTCGAAGATCGCGATGTCAATTTGGCGGGAGCGGCTGCCGGTGCTATCGATGATGAACGCGGGCGTGGCGCGGTAACGCAGAGGGAGATAGCGGCGGAACAGTTCCAACCACTGGTGTTCGGTGGCGGCGCCCATGGAGGAGGCATGCTCGAACAGGCCGCCGACGCGCATCTGGGCCAGCATTTCGGTTTGGACGCGGTGGAAAACGTCGGTCAGGTCGAGCTGGCCGGAGTCGGGCCTACGAGGCATGTCGCATCTCTACCGAGGGTAAGGCGGTGGATGGGAAGCGAGCCTCGAGCGAAGGGCTATATCGTTAATAAGAGTTCCGTTATTTGCGAAACATAGGCGGACATATAATAGCTTCGGGGTACTTTCCATGCCGAAACTGGTTCTTATGATGGTGCTTTCCGGACTGGGTTTATGCGCGCAGGGGACCACAGTGCGTCCTTCGGTTCGCGCGGCAGGCCAGGCCAGTGTTTTTATGCAACCGGATCAAGTCAAGATCGACGCGGGTGTGGTCTCGCCCGGCACCACTGCTCAGGACGCGGCGGCTCAGAATGCAAATCAAGTCGCGGCGGTGGTGGCAGCGCTGCAAAAACTGCTCGGGACGGGAGCCGATATTAAGACCATCAATTATTACGTCACGCCGGTTTACAAGTCGGGCACGAACGGCGCGCCCCCGACCATCGTGGGCTACACGGCCAGTCTGACGGTAGAGGTGACGATGGGAAGCGTATCGATGGCGGGCGCGGTGATCGACACGGCTGCGGCGGCGGGGGCTACGTCAGTCGGGTCGCTGCAATTCTCGCTGAAAGATCCGGAGCCGGCCCGTCTGCAGGCGCTCCGGATGGCGGTGGTGGCGGCGAAGAATCACGCGGACGCGATGGCCGGAGGGTTGGGTCATACGACGGGCGCGATCCAAACGATCCAGGAAAGTTCGACGGTGAACGTCCCCATCGCCGTCGGAATCACTGGAGTGGCCGGCGGCGCCGGGGCCGCGACCCAGATTACGCCAGGACTGATCGAGGTGCAAGGCAGCGTCGTGCTGCAGGCGGATTTGAACTGATGGAATCCTATTGGACGTGTTGGGCCGATGTGGGCGCGCCGCTCGCGCCGGCGCCCGACGGATAGCTGGAATTGATCCACGCGTCGATATCGCGATGGAGTTTTTCGCGCGATTTCTTGTCCACGTACATCATGTGGCCCGCTTCGTAATAAGTGAACGAAACATTCTTGCGAATCGCGGGCTCGAGCATCATGTGCGAAACGGTCTGCTCGATTCCGTTGAACGGCGTGGCGTGGTCGTAATAGCCGCAGACGACTAAGAGCTTCAAATAAGTCTGTTGGGTCATCGCTGAACGCAGGGCTTCCGCGGGACCGCCTGGCTGGCCATTGTCCCACGGGCGCACGTTGGCGCTGACGGTATAGTACAGCTCGCTCTCCCATTTCAAATCGCGGCGCACGTAGTCGTGGAACATGGCGACGTAGGCGCCTTCGTAGGACGCTTCGCTCGAATCGTATTCGTAACGCTCGCCTGCGGCGTCGACGTCCATGCCGGTGAAGCGCGCGTCGAGACGACCCATGGTCTTGCGCTTATCGCGCATCAGTTCCTTGAACCAGCGCTGCGGACTGATCCGAAGATTGGTTTCTTCGAGGTACTTGGGCGTCAGTCCGGTGAAGCGGGCCAGATCGGTGACGACTTTTTTGTACTCGGCGGGCGGCATCTGATCGCCCTTTTCGAGCGCTGCCGCGTATTCGCCATGCGCAAATTCGCGCGCCTGTTGCGAGACTTGTTCGATGGTCAGCTTCTGCAGATCCGGCGGCAGCAGGTGATGATACCAGGCCGAGGCGACCTGCGTGGGAAGGAAGAACTTCGCGCGATCGTCCGCTCCCCAGTTGCCGAATCCGACGGAGGAGATCAACGCGACGCCGTTCAGGTACATCTGGTGGCGCTGCTGCAGGATATTGGAAAGCTGCGCCGAACGCGTGGTGCCGTAGCTTTCGCCCAGCAGGAACTTGGGTGACGCCCAGCGTCCGTTGCGCGAAACATACTGATAGATGAAATCGGAGAACTCGGTCGCGTCTTGAACTACGCCGTAGAATTGCGATGGATTCTCGCCCGGCGCGGGACGGCTGTAGCCGGTGGAGACGGCGTCGATGAACACCATGTCGGTCGCGTCGAGAAACGAATCGTTGTTATCGACGATCGAATAAGGCGCGGGCATTCCGGAGCCGTCGTCATTGAGGACGATGCGCTTGGGGCCGAGTCCCATGTGCGTGAATAGCGACGCGGAGCCGGGGCCGCCATTGTAGACGAAGGAGAGTGGGCGTCGTGACACGTCGCTGACGTCGTCCTTTATATAGGCGACAAAAAAGATGGAGGCTTTGGGAGTGCCGTCGTCGGATTTGATCACGTAGGTCGCGGCAGTGGCGGTGTAGCTGACGTCCTGTCCGCCAACGTGCGCTTTATGGTGCGTGACGCTGGAACGCTCTTCAGCCGGAGGTCCACGGCGCACCTGACTGGGTTGCGGATCGGGCTGGGCGGCCTGAGTGGTCGCCGGTTGTCCGCCGGGCCGCTGTTGATTCTGATTGCCACGACCTTGCCCGAACGCGCCCGCGGCCAGCAACGCGGCTGCCGCGAGGATGGTGGTTGCTCTCATCGGATGAATCTCCTATTCAAGCCAGCATAATATAAAAGGACTTTGAGCCGTCGGTTCCGATTATTGAACTACCGTTTGCAGCACGTCGCTAAAGACATAAGTGATTACGTTCGGAGCGCTGCCTCCGCCTTTTAGGTCGACCCTGAAAACCGTAGAAGCCCCCGGTTCAAGAACCAGCTCAAGCGACCCTGTTGGCTGAAAGGACGCGCCAAGTCGCGCTGTAGGCGCAATTTGCTGGAGGAGGTTGGCTGGCAGCACGATCCGCCCGGATTGAGCCGGGGCGCTACAGAAGATCTCATTCGCGTCGCCGCCGGTGAAAAGAAATGCCAGCATGCGATCGGTAGGCGCGTAGCCCTGCGGATCCCAGAGAATCGGGACGTCTGCGTCGCGGCCGAAGGACGTCAGCGACTCACGATTCGTCCACCGTATTTCCGGAGGCAAGGAGTACGCTTGTTGAAAGGCATTAATCGTATTGCCGCCCGAAGCAGTGATGTACCATGTACCCGGCGTAAAGAACGGAGCACCCAACTGGCTTTCGGTAGCAGCCGGTGGCGGCGATTCGAGCGTCAGTGAGTAGATGCCCTGGGCCGTTGGCGTACCGCCGCCAAACCCGCCAGACGTCGCCAGAGATGGTACATCGGACGTGTGGTTCGATGAATCCGCCAATGAGAGTGAATGCCCTGCCACGTCTTCCAGGCTGCTCGTGTTGACGTTGACAAGGATGCCAATCCCGAGGAGCAGCGTTCGTAAGCTACATGACGACTCAGTCTGCGACTGCGCGCTCGGCGAGAGTGCGTAGATCCCGAAAGAATTCTGTGTCAAGAACGTTGCCGTGAAGCTTTCCTGGCGGGTGTAACTGCCTGTCGAGAAGGTTGGGGAAGAGACTCCCGCATTGAACCGAAGGTTTCCGGCGAGGATCGAGCCTCCCTGATCCAGTACTTTCATCTCCTGATCGAAAAGGCCCAACGGATGAACGCAGGTTCCGCTCGTAGGTGAGACTGCGATCGTGCTGACGTTCGCGACGCTATCTCCGGCGGCGACTCTGACCGGGATATAGCATCCCCAAGGCGAATCGTAAGGAACGCGAAAATTGATCTGGTCGACACCGGGTAACCCTTGCGCAGGTCCGGCGAAACTTGGCGAGATCACTCTTCCTCCAATGGACATGCTGATGTCGGGAGCTCTGAAGCCACCCAGCCCTGTACCCCACAGCGTGACGTATTGACCAGGAAGAGCGGGCGTCGTCAGAGCATTGCGTTCAACCGTACCGAGTCCCGAAACGTTTTGGGCCACAGCAGGCCCGCTGAAGCTTGAATTCGTGAAGATGCCAATCGATGCAGGGACAATGCTGACATTAATCGGGGGCAGCATTGTCGAATTCAACTGGAGTGTCAAATCAGCATTTCCGGTGGGCATGTCTTCGGGAATGACAGCAATAATCTCGCCGCCGGCGGAACTGCTAAGGATCAGGGCGTTGAATAATTGGTCACGCAGTTGAAGTTGAACCTTTGCAACCGGCGGAGCGGGACCGATGCCGCTCGGTGCAGACCAGATAATCTTAACCAGGGATCCGGGCGCGATCTGGTTTGAGCCAGACGCCGTATTACTCACGCTAATCGTTTGCTGCGCCCAAGTTGACGAAATAGATAACACCGCGATTGAAAGAAGCCTCACAGTCGATCCATTATGTCTGAACCCGAACGTGACAGTCCCAGCGTCCAGAGAATTGAGCTGGGAGCCTGAAAGTGACAACACAGTTTGCCAGGCATCGCATTTTGTTACAATCCGCTGGTTGGGCAGGCCGCACATTGTCGTCGTAGGCAGCGCGAATATCGATCTGACCACGTTCACGGACGAGATTCCACGTCCCGGCGAAACCATTTTCGGGCGGGAATTCAGTCTCGGGTTCGGAGGCAAAGGCGCCAATCAGGCCTTTGCCTCGCGATTGTGTGGAGCCGATGTGTCGATGATCGCGCGCGTGGGCGACGATCTGTTCGGCGAGGCGACGGTCCGCAATTTCGAGGCTGCGGGCATCGACGCCAGCCGCGTGCTGGTGACGCCGGGAGTCTCCAGCGG
Organism: Bryobacteraceae bacterium; assembly: GCA_035568415.1. Classification (GTDB taxonomy): domain Bacteria; phylum Acidobacteriota; class Terriglobia; order Bryobacterales; family Bryobacteraceae; genus Palsa-187. The sequence goes on from DATMOC010000008.1 coordinate 9,831, forward strand.
TGTCGCGCCGATTTTCGTGGATAGCTCGGGGCAGAATCGGATTCTGGTGGTGAAGGGCGCGAATGATCGGTTATCGCGGTCCGATGTCGATGCGGATGCGTTGCGGCGAGCGGATATGGTCGTGCTGCAACTGGAGATTCCGCTGGAGACGGTGTATCACACACTGCGTTTGGCTCGGTCGCTGGGGGTTCGGACGATACTCAATCCTGCGCCGGGGCAGTCGATCGATTTGCGGGAAGCTGCGAACGCGGACTATGTGATTCCGAATGAAACGGAAGCCGAGGCCTTGACCGGCATTGCTGTTCACGATCTGGAATCGGCGCGAGCATGTGTTCGTCATCTGATGGATGCCGGATTGCATCGCGTCATCGTGACGTTAGGCGGAAACGGTGCGCTGTGCGGGATGGATCATTATGCGGCGTTTCCGGTCCAGCCAATCGATACGACCGGTGCAGGCGACGCGTTCATCGGAAGTTTTGCGTGTTTCCTGGCCGAAGGATTGAGTGAGGCGGACGCGATCCGGCGGGCGAATTTGTACGCGGCTCTTTCGACGCTCGCGGTCGGGACACAGAAATCATTTGTGACGCGTGACAAGTTTGAAGGGGAATGGATCTCCCGCCACGGCTAGCGCCAGTTCTGGGGCGGAAAAAGCGTTCGAAACACGTTGGCCTGCGGGTCCGGTTGCGTGCACCCTTCCCAGGGATGATCTCCAATGTCAACCATCGTGAAATGATAGGGAGGCCGCCAGCGGACCAGGAAGTAGAGCTTCATCGCGGGCAGCTTTTCGTAAGCGCTGATGTCAACACCAACCTGCCATAAGTCGGGTCTGCGTTCGCAATGGATCGTCGGATCCATGAACTCCCACGGGCCAAGCGACCTCCGATGCCAGTTAAGGAGCGCGCCCTGAGCGGCTGGCTGAGTCCAGCGCGAGGAGTCAATCCAATTGCTGGAGCGCCATTCTTCGACGAAATCGCGCGGGCTCAGCGCCACCGGATCGGAACGCCTGACCTTGTCGCCGTCGATCACGTAACGCCGAATCTTTCGACGGTTATGTACGCCGCCATCGATGCTGGCGACGGCATATTCAATCAGCACATCATCCGGCGTGACGCTACCTTGAATCGGCGGATCGATCACCAAATATGCATGTTCACTTTGGTCGAGAAGTAGTTTGGGTTCGGAATAGGTGGACTTGGTTCGCCAGAGCCGATAGTAGACGTCGCGCCAATTGGACGAGCACCACGGCATCGTCCCCAATGTCAGGATCAGGCGGTCTTTCTCACTCCGCTTCTGTGGATCGCGCTGAAACTTTTGCGCGATGAGAACAGATTCAAGATTTTGCGGAAAATACTTACCTTTCTCGTAGTTGTCCTGCTCGCTATGCCAGAATCGGCGCCAGCTGTCGGGTTCGTTCCACTCATACCCGTATGCTGAGTCGTCAAATCCGCACATAATCCCAACGGAAGTTTGGACGACGAGGAAGCCACGCCACGCATGAATCTGAATCCGGTTTAGGTATCCGAGGAATCGCTGATCGGGACACTTTTCATAGTTGTCGCCGCAGAAGAAGCCAGCGCGCTCAAGTTCCGTGTTCAACTGCTGGGCGAGCACTGCGCCGTCCTGCCTGACCGAAAGCGATCCAAGTCGCGATTCGATCCAATCCCTGAGGGCATGTTTTACAATCGTCAGCTCCGGCGTCGCGGTTCGTGTGTCGATATGCTCGCCGGCGTGCGCCCGCATCGGCAGGAGCAGCGATCTAAGGACCGACAATCCGTCATCATCGGCTGGGGCCGGTACCGCCGCTAGGAGGACAACCGCAAATCGCAGCATTTAAGGATATCTTAACTAACTGATTCTAAAACACTCGACCCCACTGTGTAATAATCCGGCCCCGCCCCTGTCTTTAGAGTGAACAGGAGGCGTAGAATCGTGCTACTGGCACTGGGGGAGGCCCCCATTTCGACGATTCCCAAACCGCTCGACCAACTGTACACTTCGCACCATACGATGGTGTACCGCACGGCCCATCGCATCACCGGCAATGCCGAGGATGCCGAGGACGTGTTGCAGACCGTATTTCTGCGTCTTCTGAAACGCGATTCGCTGGGCGAAATCGACAATCCTGAGAGCTATCTAAGAAGGTCGGCTGTCAATGCCGCGCTGGATATCGTGCGGACGCGGCAGGCGGATAACACGCTCGAGCTGGAGCGCATGCCCGCCAGTGGATCGTGCACCGAATTGCGCGATTTGAGGGATACGCTGCGGCGCGCGCTGGCGAAATTGCCGGAGCGCACCGCCGAAATGTTCGCACTGCGGTTTTTTGAAGGCTATGCCAATCCGGAAATCGCCAAGCTGATGGGATTGTCGCAGATCGTGGTGGCGGTGACGTTGCATCGCACGCGCAGAAAAATGCAGGAAGAGTTGAAAAAGCAATATCACGAAAAGGGAGCCGCACAATGAAAAGCCCCATGAATGACTTCGATCGTTTGCTGAACGCGATTCGCAATGAGTCGGTGGAGGTGGGCGAGGCGGGCTCGCGGGTTCACGCGAAGCTGGAGCTCGAAATGGGCGAGTCGGTGGAGGTGGCGCGGCTGGATTCATGCGCCGATTTTCGTGCGCTGCTTCCGGCGTATCGGGCCAACAATTTGAGCGAAGCGCGGCGGATGCTGGTGGAGGATCATCTGCATTCCTGCGTCGCGTGCCGCCAGGTTTTCTCTCCACGCAGCAAAGTAGTTTCGATCACCGCGAAAAGGCCCATGCGGATGATTCCCTGGGCGATCGCGGCTGCGGCGGCTGTCGTGGTGGGTGTGGTGACTCTGCCTTCGCTATTCGATCGCGTGCTGACTCCTTCCGGACCGCGCGCGACAGTCGCATCGGTCGACGGGCAGCTCTATAAGATTTCAGCGCAGGGCGCGACTCCGCTGGCAGCGGGTGCGGCGATCGCGGAGAACGAAGAGATTCGCACTGATAAGGGATCGCGCGCCATCGTGCAGTTGCGTGACGGGTCCCGGGTAGAAATGGCGGAGCGCAGCGATCTGACGCTTTCCGAACGCTGGAGCGGCAAGACCGTTCACCTGGCTCGTGGCGCGGTGATGATCGAAGCGGCCAAACAGCGGCGGGGACGTCTGGAAGTCGCCACAGGCGATTGCCTGGTTTCGGTGAAAGGCACCATTTTTGAAGTCAGCCGCGGCACCAAAGGCTCGCGTGTTTCGGTGGTGGAAGGCGAAGTGAAGGTGGACCAGGAAGGCGATTCGAGCCTGCTGCATCGCGGCGATCAGAAGGCCACCAATAACAGCATGGCGAATACATCGGTCGCCGAAGACGTGGCCTGGAGCGCGAATGCTGCGAAATACATGGCGCTGTTAGGCGAGCTCTCGGCGATTCAAAAGAGAATCGAACAGATTCCTGGGCCGGGGCTGCGCTATCAATCGAAACTCGCGGGTCTGCTGCCGGAAGACACGATGGTCTATGCCGCGATCCCCAATCTGGGTCCGACGCTGGCGGAAGCGACCAGTATTTTTGAGGAGCGAGTCCAGCAGAGCGCCGTGCTTCGGGAATGGTGGAACGAGAAAAACGCCAAGCAGATCCAATTCATCGTCAATCAGGTGCGGACGTTCAGCGATTACCTGGGCGACGAGATCGTGGTCGCGGTGCCTTCCACCGGTACACAGGAGCCGTTGCTGATCGCCGAAGCAAAAAGGCCGGAACTACATAAGTATCTAGAAGACCAGTTCGCCACGCTCAGGGCCGCAGGGCAGGGAACGCCGCTGTTGATCGACAATCCACAGGCTGCGTTGACTTCCGCGTCGCGTGGCCCGATCGTCATGGTGCACGGGAACGTGGTCGCGGTGGGGGCGACGCAGGCGTCGCTGGCTCGGGTGGCCGCACTCGCGGACCGGGGAGGACAGGGCGGTTTTCTGTCCACGCCGATGTGGAGCCGGATCGCCCAAAGCTATCAATCCGGCGCAGGCTGGATTTTTGCGGCCAACATGGAACAAATCGTCGCGCAGCACGTACCTAAGTCTGGCAACGTGACCAATCCAGCTAACATCGCCGGACTCGATAACGTGAAGTACCTGGTGATCGAGCGCAAGGAAAACCTGGGCAAGACGCAGAACAGCGCGTCGCTGGATTTCGCAGGCGACCGGCATGGAATAGCGAGCTGGCTGGCGGCTCCGGGACCGATGGGGACGCTCGATTTCGTTTCACCGGACGCGAGCTTCGCCGGATCGTTTGTGGTCAAGAATCCGGGGACGTTGTTCCAGGAACTGCTGAACTCCGCACCGGCGCCGGCGGAGGCCGCGCAACTGAACCAGATCGCGACGTATCTCGGTGGAGAAATGACCATCGCTGTGGATGGGCCGCTGTTGCCCATGCCGAGCGTGAAGATCGCGGTTGAGGTGAACAACTCCGCTGGGCTTGAAGCTGCGCTCGAGCAGGCCGCGCCGCAGTTCGGCGCACAGATCGCTCATCACGACGTGAATGGGCTGACGTATTACAAGATGACGTCGCCGAAAATCGCGTATGAAGTCGACTATGTCTACACCGACGGTTACCTGTTGGCCGCCCCGAATGAAGCGCTACTGACTTCGTCGATCCAGAATCGGGCGACTGGTTCGACGCTGGCTCGCTCCAGTGCGTTCCGGGCGCAGTTGCCGCAGGATGGACATGTGAATTTTTCGGCGCTGCTGTACTACAACATGGGCGCGCAGGTGGGCCCGGCGCTGGATCAGTTGAAAGCGCTGATGACGCCGGATCAGCAGAAATCCGCGTCCATGCTGGTCCAGAATCGGGAGCCGGGCTTGATTTACGCTTACGGCGAGCTGGACCGCATCATGGTCGCGAGCCGCAGCGGATTTTTCGGATTAGGACTCGATACGCTGGTAGGATTGAATACAAAGGGAGCGGGCGCGTTTACGCAACTGCTTCCCCCTATTGTTCGACTGAATGCAACCCGTAATTGAACTCGCAGGGCTGGGCGTCCGCTTCGGGGAACGCGACATCCTCAAGGATCTTCGCGTATCGCTTTCGGGACGCACCATCGGCCTGCTGGGTCCCAACGGGGCGGGAAAGTCGACGCTGATTCAGACGCTGCTGGGCTTCGTTCCACCTTCCTCGGGAATGGCCAGCATCTTCGGCCACGACATCCGGCGGGAGCCGCGCGTGATTCGCGAGCTGATCGGCTACATGCCGGAAAACGATTCGTTCATCGCGAATATGACGGCGGTGTCGTTCATCCGGATGATGGGCGAACTGTCGGGTCTTCCCGCGGAAGCGGCGCTGGAACGCGCGCACGAAGTTTTGTTTTACGTCGGGCTGGGCGAAGCGCGCTACCGGTTGCTCGGGACCTATTCGCTGGGCATGAAGCAACTGGCGAAACTTGCCCAGGCGATCGTGCACGGGCCGAAGCTGCTGATTCTGGACGAGCCCACCAACGGTCTGGATCCGCCCGCGCGCCAGCGCATGGTTCGGCTGGTCAAGGAGATGAAGGATTCGGGCGAGATGCACCTGGTGTTGTGCTCGCATCTGCTGCGCGACGTCGAGGAAACCTGCGAGGAAGTGCTCATTCTGAAGCAGGGGCGCATCGTCCACTATTCGAATTTGGAAGAAGAACGCCGCGCGAACAAGCGCTTCGTCGAGCTGGAGACTTACGGCGACGCAGGCGGATTCGCGGAGGCGTTGACGCTGCTCGGCTGTGAGTGTGCGAATGCCGGCATCGGGCGGTTAAAAATGGTTCTACCGGTGGGGTTCGAGCTGCGCGAGATTTACCGGCTCGCGGCGGAGCGCGATTTACAATTGCGCCGTCTGAATTACCGGCGCGACACGTTGGAGGATATTTTCCTGAAGGCGATGGAAGTGTGACGATGTTCCGGCCAACGCGCTCCATGACTGTCGCGCCTCAAAGGCGGCGCCTTGTGGAGCGCGTTGTCGAGTGAAAATATATGGCCGTTTATAAACGCACGTACAAAGGCTACTCCGGGGCGATCACGCCCACCTGGTCGCGATTCATGATCCTTCCGCGATATAGCTACGCGCGGCTATTTCAATCGAAGTTCCTGATCATGTTCCTTGTCGCGTGCTTTTTTTATCCACTAGGCTGTGCAGCGGTCATTTATCTCGCGCACAATCTGTCTTTCCTGAGGACGTTCAACATCCCCGCGGGAAATTTCATCGAAATCAACTCGAAATTCTTTTATTACTTTGCGACAGTCCAGGCCGTCATGGGGTACGTTCTGACGGCGCTGGTGGGGCCGACGCTGGTCTCGCCGGATCTGGTGAACAACGCTCTGCCGCTGTACTTTGGCCGCCCGTTTTCGCGGGTAGAGTACGTGATCGGGAAAATGAGCGTATTGATTTGGCTCCTCTCGCTGATCACCTGGATTCCGGGACTCATTCTCTTTACGATTCAAGCCAGCCTGGCCGGATGGGACTGGACTCGCAACAATTTGTGGTTGGCCTGGGCGATCGTCATCGGACCACTGGTGTGGAACGCGATTCTGTCGCTGATCGCGATCGCCATGTCGGCTTGGGTGAAATGGAAGATCGCGGCGGGCGCGCTGATCCTGGGCGTGTTTTTCGCGGGTGCGGGATTCGGCGCGGCCATTAACGGTGTCATGCGGACCAATTACGGTACGGTGATCGACCTGGCGCAGGACAACTTTATCATCTGGGCCAGGCTGTTCCGCCTCACTGATGTGAACCTTCGCATTGACGCGTGGGATGCGGCGAACGCGCTCGCCGTCGCGTGCCTGATCTGCTTGTGGCTGTTGTTCAAGAAAGTGCGCGCGTTTGAGGTGGTGAAATGAGTGCGCCGCCTCCCATCGAGCAAAGCCTGGTGGTATTCGAAAACGTTTCGCGATTTTATGGCGAAGTGCTGGGAGTCAATCGCGTGACGCTTTCGATTCCGCCGGGAATCACCAGTCTAGTGGGTCCCAACGGGTCTGGTAAAACCACGCTGATGAATCTGATGACCGGGTTGGTGCGGCCGACGCGCGGGACCATCCGGATATTAGGCGTCACGCCGGACGATCCAGAAAGGCTGTTTCGATTGCTGGGATATTCGACCCAGTTCGATTCGTTTCCCAAGGGTCTGACGGGGTTCCAGTTCATTTACTCATTCTTGCGTTTGTTCGGAACGGAGCACGCCGAGTGCGAAAAGCAGGCGTGGAAATCGATCGAGCGGGTCAACATGGTGGAAGCGGCGAATCGCAAAGTGGCGGGCTATAGCAAAGGGATGCGGCAGCGGATCAAACTGGCGCAAGCCATCGCGCACGATCCACGGGTCCTGGTTTTAGACGAGCCGCTCAATGGACTGGATCCGCTGGTGCGCGCGGAAACCATCGCCTTGTTTCGCGAACTCGGGGCGGAAGGACGCCACGTGATCGTATCGAGTCACATCCTGCACGAGGTCGACACGATTTCTGACCAGGTGATCCTGTTGAGCAACGGCTACGTGGTGGCGGAAGGAAAAATCTCGGGCGTGCGCAGCGAGATCAGCGATCATCCCATGCAAGTGCTGATCCGCTGCAACAAGCCCGGCGTGCTGGCGGCGCGAGTCTTCGAACAGGATAGCGTGGTGGAAGCGCGGGTCCACGCCGACAACGGCGGCCTGCTGATCAAGACGCGCGATGCCGACAAGTTCTACAAGCTGCTCAACCACATCGCGCTCGACGGAATCGAAATCGAAAGTGTCGCGCCGGCGGATGACAACGTCAATTCGGTTTACGAATATCTGATTGGCGGCGAGGAGTCGACCAAATGAATGTAACGCAATACTGGTCGCAGATTCGCGCGGTGATTCGGTTGGAGATGCGCAAGACCTTCTTCGCGCGCCGCGGACTATGGGTGTACCTGCTGGCGCTCGCTCCAGTGCTGTTGTTCGGCGGGCACGCGATCGATATGATGCGCACGCGCCAGGATCGCCATGAACTGGCTCGCGCACATCCGGTTCTGACCTCGGCACTGCGATCGATCAAGCCAGGCATGACGCCGGATGAAGTGATCGCAGCGGTGGGCGAACCGTACCGGCGAACCAGCGTCGGCGGACGGCGGCGCATCCGCACCTGGTGGAACTACACGGACGGTGAAAGCCAGTACACCTTCGGCTTCGTCGATGACGAGCTCCAAAACATTTCGATTCGAGATACCGGCAATCTGCAGCAGGATAAGCTGATCTTCGCGACTGTCTTCCAATTCTTCTTCCTGCGTCTCGCAATCTTTTTTGGCTGCGTCGGAATCTTCATGAACCTGTTTCGCGGAGAGCTGATCGACAAGAGCCTGCACTACTACCTGCTCGCGCCGATCCGCCGGGAAGTGCTGCTGGTGGGAAAATATCTGGCGGGCCTGATCGCGACCGTGGTGATTTTCACCACCAGCACGGCGCTTCAGTTCTGGATGCTGCTGATCCCCTACGATTCGGCCACGACATCGCAATATCTGCAAAGCGGCGGCTGGAGCCACCTGGTGGCGTACATGGGCGTGACTGCGCTCGCGTGCCTGGGATACGGAAGCGTGTTCCTGGCCGCGGGATTGTTCTTCCGCAATCCGCTGATCCCGGCGGGCATTGTGCTGGTGTGGGAGAGCGCGAACCTGTTCCTGCCGGCTGCGCTGAAAAAGGTCAGCGTGATTTTCTATCTGCAGTCGTTGTGCCCGGTGGTCGCGCCTCCGGATCGCGACATGAACCAATTGCTCGCGCTGCTGATCTCCTCGGCGGAACCGACTCCGGCGGTCTGGGCGGTCACGGGATTGTTCGTGGTCACGGCGGTCATTCTAGTGCTGGCGGCGCGGCAGGCGCGAAAGCTCGAGATCAACTACGGCACCGATTAACGGACCGAATCCGGCCCCGTGTTATATTGAGAATTCCACTTGCAGCGAGGGCCCGTAGCTCAGTTGGTTAGAGCGCCTGCTTGACACGCAGGAGGTCAGAGATTCGAGTTCTCTCGGGCCCACCATTCAATTCAAGCGCTTACAACCGAGGCAACGTCCCTCGCCGGTCTGCGTCCACATCGAGCGTCAAAGGCGACCTCGCAACGGCAGCACCCACGGGTATCGGATCAGAATCGATACCCTGCCGTTGAACGCGGAATCAATGACTTGTTGGACCTCCGGGGCCTTTGGGACCTGCTGGACCTGTGGGACCTTTGGGACCTTTGGGACCTGACGGACCTGTGGGACCTGTGGGACCTGTTGGGCCTGTGGGACCGGTGGGACCTGTGGGACCTGTTGGACCTTTGGCACCTGTGGGGCCTGTTGGGCCTGTGGGACCTGTTGGGCCTGTGGGACCGGTGGGGCCTGTGGGACCGGTGGGACCTGTTGGACCTGTGGGACCTGTTGGACCTGTGGGACCTGTGGGGCCCGTTGGACCTGTTGGACCTCCGGGACTTCCAGAATTTCCAGAATGGCTCAAGATGATTTGGGCCAGTGCGGCCCTGGCGGCTTCCCATTGGTCGGGGTCGGAGGACCAACTGACGCCTCCGCCTGTGTAGAAATTCGGGTTTGGTGCAGGGTACTCCCAGAGGACCTTGGGAACAACTCCGTTCACAATGGAGTTCACCGCGACGGGATCGTACCTGGCGGCGAGTGCCAGGTAGTCCGCATCCTGAATGCCTCGTCGCCACTCCTTGAGTCGCAAACTGGCGAAGGGGCCACTGACGTTGTACGAGTCGGCTAGATTGTAGACATTCGTCCCTGGATATACCAGCAGTCCATTTCCGTTCGACGTACCGTCGTAACCGGTCTGCCCTATGACGGGATCGTAGTAGGTAGCGGTTCCCCACGTGACCGCTTGCCTGAACCAATCGATCGGAGCAGGCGGGTTCGCATACCAATAGAACCATCGATCGATCTGCTTCTTGTGTTGGGCCCACGGAATTTGGCGCATGGCCACGCCATCGTCTTCCGTGTCAGCGGAACCGGCACCCGGATCTTGGCCGTTGTATGCCCACAGCTTGTCGCCGGGAGTCAGGCGATAGTGGTCGGCTGCCGTCTGATTGTAAAAAACATTGTCACAGGGTTCTTGATTGTATGGGCAGATTCCCCAGGCCGCCGGAAAGTTGGGGATATTCACGTGCGGCATCCCCTCTTGGGCGAACACTGGGTACATCGTCGTCATGCTCCGCAAATTGTGACCCGGCCCAGGATTTTCTTGGATCCATCGAGCCCAAGTGTCTACCTGCGGGTAATCCGAGGGCGGAGGCTCATCTTCAAGATATATGAAGTAGTCCGTGCCCGGCGAGTTCTGCTGGAACCACCTGACCCAGTTATCGGTATGGCTCCACATCGCCGCTTCACCTTGACTCTTCCAGCTCCATGTGCCATAAGTACCGATCGAAAAGACGTTATTGGGAGTATTCGCTCCTGGCCCGTCATACCCGTTTGCCGCACTGAACAAGCTGCCGTTAAGTCTAGGAACAGAGCTTGCGCACGGCTGATCCAGGATCGGACAATCATTTTCGCCGATCAAAGATATCTTGTGGCGATGAAAGAGTTGGAAATACTTGTCAGTGATGGCGACGACCTGATGTCCTTGCGGGCTCAACCAATTTACATAGTTACCGTAACCCGAGATATACCGGTACATGATATCCGTGGCGTCCAACGCAACCATCGTTTTCGCGGATGGCTCATCGGGCAGGGCGAAATCATAGACACTAAGAGTAACGGGAACACTTCTCGTTGAGACGCCATTCTCTTTTATCGTGACGGTGCCAGTATAGTTTCCTGCCAACGCGGTTTTTGGAATGTAAATGTCAGCCCAGATGCTTTGATTGGTTCCGGAAGCTATCGTGAACGGCGGCGTTAACTCCATGGGAACCATGATGTCCGGGTAGAACTTGTCATGATCGGGGCGATCCGTCCAAAGCCCGGTTCCCACGCCTTGCCCGGTCCAGGGGCGTCGAAATCGCGCGGGAATTTGCCGTTCGTCCCACTTATTGTAGCCAAAATAACTAAGTCCCCGAATTTGCAGATAGCGCATATAGAACAATTCAATAGGGCGACTAACCCAGTCGAAGACCCCATTGCCCGTAGCCGGAGTGGAATGGATGCTCGTGCCTCTGGGTCCATTTAGTGAATCAAATGTGACGCTAACGCTACTCGCTGCCGGTCCTCCGGCTTCAAGTACGAGATTGAAACTAACAACCTCATTGCGAGCGCCCGAAAGCGTGATGTGACTTCCATCCCAAGCTCGATTGATCACATGGCCGGTCAGGTTCTCTCTGTGATTCGTTGCGCGTAATTCGTCCTGGGTGACCTTGTCTCCGCCTTCATTTGCCCAAACGGCAGTGATCTTTGTCGGGAGGTTGGCGCCATACCCTGTCGCGATAAGCAACGCGGATACGCCCGCCCTTCTCGCTCTATTCATTCGGTTCCTTTGTGACTCCTAACTGGATATGAACTACTGGTACTGGAGCGTACCATCGCTGAATTAAGGTATCCAATAGATGGAAGTACCGATAACTCGTCGGAACTATCCCTACGTGAGAACGCCGAGAAGCTCTGAACAGAAGGACTTGTTCATGTTTTTTAGGAATCCGGCTGCGAAATCGTACTAAGCTGGTGCGCTAAGGCTGGTCCGCCTGGGCGCTGGCCGGAGTGTCCCATTGCGCCGAGTTCCTATCGAGTCATCAACGACCAGTTGTTGGGTATATAATCGGGGGATTCGCGAGGAAGAATGCCGGACAGATGGCAGACCGCTATTTGGTTTTGTGCCGTCGCGAGTGTAGCGACGGCTCTGCTATTCGCGCAAAGCAGCTCGCCCCCGATTACGGCCTCGAGTGGCTCCAATCCGCCAGCTGGCCCTGGTCCAACGCCTACGGGCTCAGTGCTTTCGGGAAGATTCACGCTGGATGACGGTTCGGCTCCACCGGAGCGCGTACGGGTCGAACTAACCTGCAACTCGATCGCCCGGCCGCAGGGGTGGACCGACGCGAAAGGCAATTTTTCGGTTCAACTGGGCATCAACAATCCGGATGAGCTGGCCGATTTAAGCTACGCAAAGGCGGTGGAACAGCCGCCGTCGGGAATGGCGCAGGCGGTCGGGGCTCCGCCGTCGATCGACGTCATTCCTCGCGATCTGGCGGGTTGCGAGCTCAGCGGCGTCTTACCCGGGTACCGGTCTAAAGTGGTCTTGCTCACCGGGCATCGAAGGCTGGATTCGCCCGATGTCGGCACCATCGTCCTCCATCGGTTGGCGAACGTGGAAGGGCTCACTACCAGTGCAACCACCGCCTTGGCTCCCGCCACCGCGCGTAAGGCGCTTGATCGGGCCACCCAGGCGATCAAGAAGCGGAATCCGGACGAGGCGCTAAAGGAGTTGAAAAAAGCCGTCGAGATGTATCCAAAATACGCGCTGGCCTGGTTCGATTTGGGCCGAGTGCATGAATCACGGAAACATTTCAAGGAGGCAGCCGAGGCCTATCGGCATTCGGTGGAGGCCGACGACAGATATCTATATCCTTACGAGCGGCTATACATCCTCACGGCCAGCCAGGAACAGTGGCCCCAGGTGCTCGAGCTCACCAGTCGCGTGATCCGGCTGGATCCGTATGATTTTCCACGGGCGTACTATTTCAGTGCGATCGCGAATCTGAACCTGAACGATCTGGACGCTGCGGAGAAGAGCGCGCGGGAGGCTGTGAAGCTCGACTCGGCGGCGAATCCCAGGGCAGGCTATGTGCTGGGAGTGATCCTGGCACGAAAACAGAATCTTACAGAAGCGAGCGACCTGCTTCGGGCATATTTAAAGGTCGCAAACGCGACCGAAGTGGACATGGTGAAACGACAACTCGCCGAGCTCGAGAAATACGTCCCACCGAAGTAATGCTGGTTCGTTTCTAAGGATCGTTTCTAACGATCTTTCCGCCCTTCATCACGAATTTGACGCGTTGAAGTTCCGTGATGTCGGCCAGCGGGTCGCCAGCGACGGCGATCAGATCAGCGAATTTACCCTTCTCGATAGATCCAATCTGATCCTGCCATCCCATCGCTTCCGCGTTGGTCATGGTCGCGGCTTGGATGACCCTGGCTGCGGTCAGCCCGCCATGCCTGGTCAGAGCTTCCAATTCGAGCGCCTGGGTCCCATGCGCAAAGGTCGCTCCGTCAACCCCACTGCCCACCATTAGTTTGATCCCCTTAGTGGCGGCGGCTACGGTCACAGCCTTTTCGAAAATCGGAATCATCCGGTACTTGCCGCCGGTGCTTTTGGAATCGTTATCGTCCATATACGGTTCGGTGTAGCGAGCCAGCGTTGGATCGTAGTACAGCCCCTTGGCGACCATCATGTTCACTTGTTCCTGATCCAGGCCGAATCCGTGCTCGATCGTGTCACAGCCCGCGATGATGGCGTTTCGGAGCCCTTCGCCTCCATAGTTGTGGCACCCTGTTTTCTTGCCGAGCCGATGGGCCTCATCGATCGCTGCCTGCAATACCGGCAACGGGTAGGTCACTTCGTACTCGACCTTGCCGGTGGAAGTGAAGGAATACGCACCCGCCGGGTACAGTTTGATCCAGTCCGCACCATGACCAACCTGATCGCGCACGGCCGCTCGCGCTTCTTCGGCGGAACGCACCACGGTGCTGGCCAGCGGATTCTCCGGGACCGCCGGGTTCTTGGGCTTTGATCCCCATACAATACCCAGTGTCGACACCTGATATCGCGGACCGTCGATGCGACCTTCGTTAATGGCGTTTCGGATGGCAACGTCGCCGTATCCGTTGCCATGACTGGTCATATCCCGGGCAGACGTGAAGCCCGCTCGCAGGTCGAATTGCGCATTCTGCATGGCGATCAACATGTAGTCTTCCGTCGCGCCATTTGCCTTGCGCGTATTGAACATGTGTGTATGTGCGTCAATTAAGCCCGGCAGGACCGTCGCCTGGCGAAGGTCGATCACCAGCGCTCCCGCGGGAATTTTGATCTGACCTTCCGGTCCGATCTCCGCGATTCGATCGCCCGAAACAATCACGACTTGCCGGTTCAGCATTTGGCCGGTTTTGCTGTCAAACAAACGGCCGGCGCGGATCGCCTTCATTTGGGGGCCCTGCGGGCACTGCAAAATTCCGCCGTCGGAGCCCGCGCAAGGCGTCGCCCCCGCTCCTCGCCACGGAGTCGTTAGCAGTTTTGGTTGTGCCCAAAGAGCGGTACTCATCGAGATCCCGAACACTGCACACATCACAAATTTGCGTTGCATCGCTGTGCTCCTGTAGTGGCTGAAAAATTCGGTTCAGAGTATCACGAAATGATTTGCGACGCCCATCCACGCTAGCGCAGTACCGGCGGTTCCTGTGAGCGTCGCGATCGCTGTATAATGCGAAACGTCGGAGGCGTCGCCGTGAGAGATATTCTGCTGGCGGTTGCGTTCATCATTGCGCTGGTCGTTGGGATCTGGTACTTCCTGAGCGTTAGCGGGACCCGAGACGCCAATGCGAACCCTTCGAGCGGGAGCACCGTCACTGAACCCGTCCCGCCGCCCGCGGTGAAGAAAACGCCGGCCAACGTCCGGCGGATGCCGAAGCTTAAAGGTCCGGCTGAAGCGGCACCGATCTCAACGCCCGTGTACGTCGCAAAGCCGGCGCCCCCTATGACGCCGATTCAGACCGGCACTGTGAGCGACATCAAGACTGGGATGGAGGCCTCCCAGGTTGTCGAGCTGCTGGGCGAGCCGAGACTGACCGCCCTGACCACCGAAAAGGGAAGCCTGGTGGAAACGTACGTCTATAGCCGCAAGCCGGGCGACCGCGTTTGGATGATCCGCCTCCGCGGCGGTCGCGTCGAATCGACGCCACCGAATCGGTGAGTCCGGTTGGGCCAAGGTGTGTCTAGCGTTTCCCGGCTTTCTTGCGGTTCACCTTTGCAAACGGAGAAGGCGCCTTGCCCGCCTTGATCGCCGCCCAACGTTTCCTGGCTGCATCCGCGATCGCCTTCCGGCCAGCCGCACTTAGAGTGCGCTTGCGCCGAACCGTTGGCTTTGCGGCAGCAGGCGCTGCGGACACTTTGGTGCCTGGAGGACGACCGCGACGCTTCGCGGAGCCTCCCAGGGCTTGGATCGCTGCGTCCAGACGATTCCGTTCTGCGATCAACAGGGCAACTATCTGCTCAGTTTGCATTCCCAGATCGTAACACTCGCACGGCTGCAGGTTCAATTCGAGACGGACGCGCGCGCTGACCGGCTTGGTCATGATAAGGATAGTTACATGGAAAACGGAGCTGAACTAGGCACGGTTGAAGGCGCCGCCGGCATTCTCACCATCCGCGGCAGCGGCGATGTGCGCGGATGGAACGGCATTCGTTACAAATCGGGTATGTCGGCGAAGAATGTCGGTTCAAAGAAGCTATCCATGAACGTCGCGACCATTCCGCCCGGTGGCATCGCGTATGCGCACATCCACGTGGACTTCGAGGTGATGCTCTACATCCTGGCCGGCCGCGTGAGGCATGAGTACGGCCCGGCGCTGGAAAACTCGATAGAAAACAAAGCCGGCGATTTCATCTTCATCGAGCCCGGTGTCCCGCACGAAGTCTTTAACATGAGTGACACGGATCCCGTCGTCGCGGTCGTCGCGCGATCCGACGCCAACGAATGGGAGAATATCGTGAACTTCACGAGACCCGCGAGGCCGGCGCATTAGAGAAATTCACAGGAGTCAGTCATGAAAGCACTCTTACTTGCAGTTCTCTTGGCATTTGCGGCGTCGGCTCAAATCCCTGCAGTCGACTTTGGAGCGCAGAACGCCGAGATTCTCCAGCACTACCGCGCGCTGGTCCAGATCGACACCAGCCCACCTGGGAACGAAACCAAGGCCGTAGACTACCTGAAGAAAGTTCTAGAGGCCGAAGGCATCGCGACGCAGACGTTCGCCCTCAATCCCGACCGCGCCAATCTGGTGGCCCGACTCAAAGGCAACGGAAGCAAACGCCCGCTGCTGATCCTGGCCCACACTGACGTCGTTGGCGTCCAGCGCGAGAAGTGGCCAGTCGATCCCTTCGCCGGGATCATGAAGGATGGCTACATCTGGGGCCGCGGCACACGCGACGACAAACCGAATCTCACGGCTAATCTGATGACCATGCTCCTGCTCAAGCGCAGTGGCGTGGTGCTTGATCGCGATGTCATCTTCCTGGCCGAATCGGGAGAAGAGGCCGACATCACGGGCGTCGGCATCAACTTCATGGTCGCTCAGCACTTCGATGCGATCGACGCTGAATTCTCCATCACCGAAGGCGGCGGCGCCCGGCTCGAAAACGGCGCCGTGAAGACCGTCAACATCGGCACAGCCGAGAAGGTTCCGGCGCGCGTCCGGCTGGTGGCCACCGGACGATCCGGCCACGGCTCGGTACCGCGCCTGGACAATCCGCTGGTGCATCTCGGCGCTGCGGTCGAAAAGGTAGGCAGGTGGGAACCGCCCATGCGGCTGAACGACACCACCCGGAGCTACTTTGAGAAGCTGGCCACTATCAGCTCACCTGACAAAGCGGCGCGTTATCGCGATCTCACCAATCCCCAGCGCACTGAGGCGGTGCAGCGTTACCTTCGGGAAAATGAGCCGAGTCTCTATTCGATGCTCCGCACCTCGGTGGTCCCTACGCAGCTCAAAGCGGGCGTTGGCCCCAATGTTATTCCTTCCGAAGCCGAAGCCACACTCGACATCCGCGCTCTGCCCGACGAAGACATCGCGAAGTTTTACGCGGCGATGAGCGACGTCATCAACGACCCGGCCGTCAAAATCGTGCCGCTGCCCGCCACTCGTCCACCGTCTCCTGTCTCCCCGCTGACTACCGAAATGTACCGGGCTCTCGAGCAGGTGAGCAAACGCATGTATCCCGGCGTCACCGTTTTGCCCTCAATGAGCACCGGTGCGAGCGACATGGCGCAATTGCGGGCCAAAGGCATCCCCAGCTACGGTATTGGCCCTGCGGCGACGGAGGAGGACGCGAATTACGGCGCGCACAGCGATGTCGAACGCTTGGCCGAATCGTCGCTATACAGGTTTGTTGAGTTCACCTGGAATGCGGTCACGGCAGTGGCCGTCCACAAGTAATGCGCAAGGGGAAATGGCTGCTGGGGGCGGTGGGGCTGGGGATCGCGGTGTGGTGCGCGAGCTGGATTTGGGATTACTTCGATCACACCAGCGTTGCGCACTTGGCGATTCAGTATTGGTTGAAGGCGCTCGGATCAGGCGTGTACGAGTACCACGCGAAGACCGGGCGGTGGCCGGCGGCGATCGACGATCTTGCGGAGACTTCGCTGCCCGTGACGTTTCCGCTGTGGCGAGAGACCGCGAAGAACGTCGTCTTCCTTTGGCGGAACGATCTCAAAGACGACTCGAAGGACAACGGCGGGGTGTTGCTCGCGTATTACAACGCTGGACTCTTTGCGAAACTCGGGCGGGTTTGGGTTTGTTGGGGCGATTTGCGGACCGAATATATGCTGGAACGCGATCTGCGTGCCCGGATCGGCGAAGTGCCGGGTCCAAGTCATTAGCGCGTCGCGACGGAATCGGGCCTACCGCCCTCGTCGCGGGAAACGAACCCGGAAGGGCTATATCCTTAAGAAGAGTTCACTTATGATTTGTCAAAGTAGTCGTCAACATCTCCCGCTGCGATACGTCCAGAGTAAGGTGAGGATCTTCAAACCTGTTCTTATGCTTGTGGCGCTGGCGATCGGCGGGACCGCGCTGGCGCAATCGACCACCTACCCCTGGGACAACAGCGGCAACGGGCTGCTTAAGGGGGCCTACTATTTTCGCCAAGCGGTGTGGCTGACGGACAACAGCGGCACGGGCCAATTGGGCGAGGCGGTTGCCGTCTACGGGCAAATCACGTTCGACGGAAACGGAAACTACTCCACCGCGGCGGCGATTTTCGATACCTCGAGCGGCACGAGTGCGCAGCCGTTTAACATCACTGGCACCTATTCGATCGCGGCCAGCGGATACGGGTTTTTGAGCAGTCCGGTCTCGAACGGCGACGCGGTTTATGGTCTGGTGTCGCAAGGGATTTTCATCGGTAGCAGCACCGAAAATCAGATCGGGTACAACGATCTGTTCATTGCGGCGCCGCTCGCATCGCCAACGCCGACGCTTGCGAGCCTCAAGGGGAACTACAACCTGCTCGCGCTGGACATGCCGGCCACGGGTGCTCCCACGGAAGCGCGCGACATGCTGATCACGATGGCGGCGGATGGAAACGGCAACCTGACGGGAGTGACTGCGTCGGGATACGTAGGATTCAGTGGGAGCAACGCGGTCCGCCAATCGCTGGGCAGCTTGAAATACATCGCAAGCAACGGCGCATTCAATCTGCATTTCGGCGGGTCGTTTTCCCAGTCGAATCTGGATTCGACCCTGATCACCGGGGATCATTATTTATACATTTCACCGGACGGCAATTTTGTTTTCGGAGGGTCGCCGACCGGGTGGGACATGATCGTGGGGGTGAAAACCGGTTCGGGCGCACCGAATTTCAGCGGCCTGTACTACCAGGCTGGAATGGATGAAGATGTCTCCGGGCTCGCGCAGGGTTTTGGGAACACCGACAATTATTTCGGATCGCTGAAGTCGCTGGGAAGCAATTTGATCCTCGGCCATCAGCGGATTATTTCCACAGCGCTGTTCACGACGACGGCGACCAACGTTTACGATTCGACGTATGCCGGGTCGATCACGATCAACGCGGACGGCACCGTCGATGACGGAGTCCAGCACTATTATTTCGGCAATGGCGGCGCGATCCGGATCGGGATCGGGAAGCCGCCGTTACTGGGTGTCAGTGTTGCGTTGGCTGGGCCGACTTTCAGCGCCCCATCATCGGCGCCGTATATCGATCCGACCAGCATTTCGAACACGGCGAGTTCGGCGTTGTTCACGGCCAGCATCACTGCAGGCGAACTAGTGACCATCTACGGCGCCAATCTCGCCGCGGATTCGCTGCAAGACGGTACCTTTCCAACCACGCTCGACAACGTGCAGGTGAAGGTGAACGGAACGCTCGCGCCGATCCTTTCGGTGAATAAGTGCGGACCGTATCCCTGCGTCACCTTTCTGGTTCCGTACGAGGTGGCTGGGACGACGACGAATCCGAACTACGTGGCCCAGATCCAGCTCTTCAATAAGAGTGTGGCGTCGAATATCGTGACGGCGTACGTCTCGCTCCTGGCCGATTTTACGGCGGGCACCGCGCCGGGCGTGTTCACTTTTCCGGCGGGCGGACTCGGCTATGCGGCGGCGCAGCACACTACCGATTTTTCGTTGATCACGCCGCAGAATCCGGCCCAGCCAGGCGAAGTCATCGCGGTGTATCTGACGGGAATTGGGCCGGTGAATCCCTCCGTGGCCGACGGCGCGGCGGGTCCGGTTCCGGTGGCGAGTGCGGTAGCGTCGATCACTGTGGCGATTGCGGGAGTGGCTGCGACCACCTCGTTCGTCGGACTGACGCCGCAGGCGATCGGACTCGCTCAGATCAACCTGACCATCCCGACGGGGCTCACGGCCGGCGATCATGTGCTGGAAATCTCAGGACCTGATTCGGACACGTTCGAGGCGCTGATTTCGATCGGTTCGGGTACTGGCACGGTGGCTCCGCAGACTGCGCGGCCGGCGGCTCGCTCGCGCCGGTTGAGCGGCAAGCCGAGTAGCGGGCCTCCTTCGGCCGCCAAACGCCTGAGATCTCCGAGTGACCGCTGATCAGGTCTTAAAGAAGTTACGGAAGGCGTGTGCGGTTTTTCCGGACGTTACGGAGACTCTGACGTTCGGCCATCCCGCATTTCAGATCCAACGCAAGACCTTCGCGGTGCTGGAGGAATACAAAGGCGAGTTGTCGATCTGCATCAACGTCGGCAAGGCGATGCACGCAGTGTTTGTTTCGGATCCGCGATTCTATAGCACGCCCTACAGCGGTAAACATGGATGGGTGTCGCTCAAAGTGCACGCGGCGCCGCTGGATTGGGATGAGATTTCGGAATTGCTCAGAGGCAGTTATGAACTCACCGTCAGCAAGCGGTCCAAGTGATTGCGTTTAGTACGACGCAGTTGCGGTTTGTGGCGCACGCACTCGTGCGTGCGCCACAAACCAAACTCGCCGTTGCTAGGAAGCTTTCAACAAAACGGCGGTAATGTTGTCTGGTCCGCCGTTGGCGCGAGCCGAAGCGATCAGAGCGTCACACTTGGCCTGCAGCGGCAGGTCGGTCGCCAGCGCCGACGCGATGTCGTTCTCGGCGGCGACGCCGTGGAGACCATCGCTGCACAGTAGGATCTGGACTCCGCTCGCGGGCTTCAACAAATACGTGTGAACGCGAAGCTGTTCGGACACGCCGATCGCCATGGTCAGCACATGGCGCATGTTATGGGTTCTCAAGCTTTCTTCATCGAGTCCCAGCCGGCGGCCTACTTCGTTGACCCAGGTTTGATCCTCGGTGATCAATTTGAGCGCGCCGTTTTCGTAAATGTAGGCGCGGCTGTCGCCGACGCTGCCGATCAGCACGTCCGGTCCCATTTGCAGGGCTGCCACCAGCGTTGTGCCCATCCCTTCCATGCTGGGATCGCCGGCTGCTGTGGCCATCACGCGCCGGTTGGCTTCCTCGAACGCCTTGATCACCACTTGTGCCGTTACTTGATGATCGGCCTTGATGACGACGTCGCGAACGGTTTCGGCGGCGAGCCTGGAAGCATGTTCGCCGGCCTGAGCGCCCCCCATTCCATCGGCGACCACGTACAGTCCAATCGCCGGCGCGATGAGAAAGAAATCTTCGTTGTTAGGGCGGACGCAACCGGGGTCAGTGACCCCCACGGCCTCGATCATGAGCTTCTCGATTATAGCCGGTTCGGGTCGGGGTCCGGTTTTGAGTTCGGTTTTAAGTTCGGTGCCTCGCGGGCTCCAGCGGATCCGGACCTTCATTGCGGCTTAGACTCGAGCATGGACTTTAACTGCCAGTAGGCGCGCTCCTGGTATTCGCTCTTGATACGCTCCAGATTGGAAAGCCGCACATCGGCTGTAGCGTGGAACGCCTGCTTTTTGAGGCAACGCCCCAGCAGCAGGGTGGCGATCTGATCCTCGGGAGCTCGGCTGAGAACCGCGCGGAACTGATCTGCCCCGGCAGGGAAGTCGCCTCGTTTCCAAAGGGCGTATCCCAGGTTGAAGCGGTACACAGGATCATTGGGATCGCCTTCGGAGGCCTTGCGGAAATCGTCGATGGCCTGTGGGAGATTGCGCCGGCTCTCGGACGCGCCCAGATTATTGAAAACTTCGCCGAGCGGCACAGTGGCGGCGATCATCTGGAACGCTTTCTGCGCGCCGGGGTAATCGCCGGATTGAAAACGCGCCAGGCCGAGCAGGAAATTCGCTTCGCGATAATGTATGTCGCCCGAGCCAACTTTTTCCAGCCACTCTGCTGCTTGTCGATACTCCTTAAGCTGGTAATGCAACTGGCCGAGCTGGTAACAAGGATGGTTGAAGCGGGCGTCCAGGCGCGCCGCTTGAAGAAAAAACTTTTCTTTCTGCATCGGATCGCGGGCCAGAAGTCCACGCACGTAGTTTTCTTCGGCATCCAGCCGGATGGGCGTACTGATGCTGCGGAACTCGGACTCTGGTGGCGCGAGCTTGGGTTCGAGCAGTGCGAGCGCACGCCAGGCCAAGTGCGCCTGCAGCGTGGCCAAGTCCTCCAACGCTCCCGTTTCGGTGAACTCCGGGCCGACGCGCAAGCGGCGCAGGTCGATGATTCGAGCGATCAGTTTGAGGGATCCGCGGGCCCCTGCGCCAGGCGTGGATGGTTCGGGGGTAAATTCGAACCGTCCGAATACAGCCTGCTCTGCGTCGAGCTCCTGACCGATCTTGATCACGGACGCTTCCGAGAGTGGAGCGCGCTCACGCAGGTTGAGCCGATGGAACGCGTCATCAAGATTACTACGTTCCAGAGTAAGGATGCCGCGCGACCCAAGCGATTCGCGTACAGTCTCTGCGATGCTTTCCCCGATCCAGTCGAGATTGCGCTGATTCGCCGCAGCGCTGCCCGAGTTCCAGAAGGGCAGTACTGCCGCGGTTTCGGCGAGGGCCGGAAATGCGGCGCATGCCAGGATCAGGAAGAATCGCCGCACCATTCTCAAAGTAACCTCAAGTATAAACCTAAGCGAAAACTTCTCGTGCTGAGAGCGATACACTCGTGGCATGCTTCGAAGCGCCGTATTCTTGCTGTCCACCTGCGTATTTGCCGCGGATCGCGGTATCTTGCTGGAGGATCTGACCTGGCAGGAAGCCGAAAAAGTCCTGCGTCCGGAAACCATCGTCGTGATTCCGATCGGCGCCGAGTCGAAGGAACACGGTCCTCATCTCAAGCTCAAAAACGACTGGGTGATGGCGGAGTATTTCAAGCGACGTGTCATCGAGCGCGCCGACGTCGTCGTGGCGCCCACGGTGAACTATCATTTTTATCCGGCGTTTGTCGAATATCCAGGTTCCACCACGCTGCGGCTCGAAACCGCGCGCGATCTGATGGTGGATATCTGCCGGTCACTGGCGCGGTACGGGCCACGCCGTTTCTATGCGCTGAACACCGGTGTCTCCACGCTGAACGCTCTGCGGCCCGCGAAGGAGATTCTCTCGAAAGACGGCATTCTGCTGCGCTATACCGATATGGGGACCATCATGCAGCCGGTGGAGGACGACCTGAAGCAGGAAGAAGGCGGTACGCACGCAGATGAGATCGAGACGTCCATGATGCTGTTCATCGCGCCGCAGACGGTGGACATGAAGAAAGCCGTGAAGGACTACCGTCCCGGGCGCGGCGGCCTCACACGAAATCCGAACGGCGCGGGAGCTTATTCCGCGACGGGAATCTGGGGCGATCCAACACTTGCGACGCGCGAAAAAGGTGAGCGGCTGGTGCGCACGATGGAAGAAAATATTCTCAAGGAAATCGAACAATTCAAAAAAGAAAGGCCGTGAACCACCACTAATTCACGGCCTGGATTGTGACCTCCATGTGGACTGCTCCCTGATGCCGATACCAAACGGAGCCGGCGGCGCGTTAGTTGGTGCTCGCTTCGTTCGCGAACACCAGAGTCGTGGTCGTGCCGGCTAAACGGATTTCCTGCACTCGATACTTTCCGTCGCCGACCGAGTATTTCACCACCGTCTTTCCGAACTTCTCGTTCCCGCTTTCAACTTTCACGGCTGCCTCCACCGTGTTCTTTCCGGCCCTGATGACGGCCTTTTCTCCATTCACTTCCACCCGGTAATCTCCCGGTTTCAGCTCCTTGGAACCAATGATGGAAGGCTCGAACAGCGTCACATTGTAGTTCGATGCAGCACTGGCGACTGCCATCGCCAGCGCGCCAAAACACACGGCCAGTTTTGTAAAGGACATCGTCTCTATTACCTCTTCCTGAAAGTTTGCTGAGGTTTTGATCCCTCGGAGGTATATACGCTCCAAAGCGGCGAGGGTTCCGTGAAACGATGAAAATATAAATCGCTATTTCTTGCAAACGAATTTCACTGGCCAACGTAGGAGCGCACGAGATCGACACATTGTTCGATTGTGGACGGCGACTGTCCGAAACCGGGCAGCCAGAATATCTCCGCGTCGCGGCGGAACCAAGTCCATTGGCGTTTGGCGTACTGCCGCGTTTCGATTTGCGTAGAAACAACTGCTTCGTCCATAGTCATGCTTCCGCGAATGTGCGCCAGTGCTTGTTTGTAGCCCAGCGACTCGAATGGTTTTTCGTCGCCGCCACATCCTGCAGCGAGCAAACTGCGGACTTCTTCGACTAAACCACGACGAAACATTTCCGCCGTTCGTGCATCCAAGGCTTGGTAGAGCTGTGCGCGATCGGGATTGAGTCCCAGCTTCAACGTTCTGTAACCGGCCAGGGGCTGAGAAGCGGAAGAGGGCGGCGAGGAGCGGTGAGTCAGGATTCGGATTTCAAGCGCGCGAATCACTTTTTGCGTGTCGCGTGCGTGCATCCGCGCCGCAGCCGCGGGATCGAGACGGGAAAGCAGGCGGTGCAGATGTCCGGGACGCCGAGCTTCTTTCGCGGCAAGTTTCGATCGCAGTGTTTCATCGCGTCCGGGAAGTTGGGGAAGACCATTCAACAGCGCGCGCAGATAGAATCCAGTACCTCCGGCGATCACCGGGAGGCGGCCACGCGCCGAAATTCCTGCAATCGCAGTGCGGGCGTTCCGGGCATAGTCGCCCGCGGAGTAACCCTGGCGCGGGTCGAGCACGTCGATCATGTGGTGGGGGATCAGTCGGCGTTCAGATTCCGAAATCTTCGCGGTGCCGATGTCGAATCCTTTGTACAACTGCAGCGAATCGCAGTTGACCACCTCCCCGTCGAAGGCCTCCGCAATGCGCAATGCGAGCGTGCTTTTGCCAGAACCTGTAGGTCCAACGATCGTCACCAATGGATTGAGCAAGCCGATATACTAAAGGTAGCGTGGGATCTTAGCGAAAGAAGGACGGAATGTATAAAGCAACAGTAGCCATCCTGGCTATGGGAGCCGCGGCGTGGGGCCAAACGCCCGCGGAGAACTCCAAGAAAGTCGACAAAGCATCGGCATACTATCACTACGCGCTGGCCCACATGTATGCGGAGCTTGCCGGCGCCTACGGCAATCGCAACGATTATCTCAGCAAAGCCATCGATAACTATAAAGAAGCGATCAAGGCGGATCCCACCACTGGCACGCTGACCGAGGAGCTTGCCGATTTATATATCCAATCCGGCCGGTTGTTGGAAGCGCAGAAGGATGCTGAGGAAGCGCTGCGCCAGAATTCCAACGACATCGCTGCCCGGCGCCTATTGGCGCGCGTCTTCACCAGCAGAATCGGCGACCGCCAGCAGAATCGCATCGACGAGGACATGCTGAAGAAAGCCATCGAGCAATATCAGAAGATCAGCGATCTGGATCCGAAGGACACCGAGTCGCTGGTGATGCTCGGACGGCTGCAAAAGGTCGCGCAGAATACGGTCGATTCGGAAAAGGCGTATAAGCGTGCGCTGGCCATCGATCCGGAGAACGAGGACGCGCTAACCGGTCTGGCGATGGTGTACGCGGACCGCGGAGGGACTTCGGAGGCTGCGGACATCCTGAAAAAGCTTGCGGATAAAAACCCCAGCCAGAAGAGTCTTCGCGCGCTCGCGACGACCTACGAGCAGATGAAGGAGTTCGCTCTGGCGGCGCAGACGCTGCGCCGGGCTTTGGAAATGGGTCCGGCCGACGCTGCCGAGCTCAAGCACGAAATGGCGCAGGATCTAATGTTCGCCAAAGACTACGATGGCGCGCTGAGAACCTATCAGGAACTAACGGAGGAAGAGGCTGGCGATGCGGCGTCATATTTGCGAATGTCGCAGATCTATCGCGAAAAGCGCGATTTCGCCAAAGCCCGCCAGATGTCGGAAAAGGCAAAGGCGATTGAGCCGGCCAACCTGGAAATTCGCTTCAACGAGGTTGGCATTCTGGAAGCCGAAGGCAAAATGCCCGAAGCGCTCCAGCTCATGAAAGACATTCTTTCGAGCACCGCGCGAAAGACCTACAGCCAGGCGGACAAACAGAATCGGATCACGCTGCTGGAGCGGCTGGCGACCATGTATCGTGCCGCCGACCAGACCGATCAGGCAGTGGACACGTTCCGGCAGATCGCGGACCTGGATCCCGAGACGGCGCCGGGCATGTCGGCTGAAATCGTCGACACGTACCGGACCGGTAAGGAATACGCCAAGGCCGAACAGGAGGCCGAATCTGCGCTGAAGAAATGGCCTAACGATCGCGCAGTACACGTGACGCATGCAATGATCCTGGCCGAGATGGGCAAGGTGGATCCGGCAGCCGCTGAAGTGAAGAAGCTGCTGGGCGGGAAAGACGATCGCCAGACGTATTTTTCGCTGGTCCAAATTTACGAAAAGGGCAAGAAGTTCGACGAAGAGGCCAAAGCGATCGATCAAATTGAGAAGCTTTCGCAGAGCAAAGAAGAGAAGGAAGCCGCTTGGTTCGCGCGCGGGGCGATGTATGAGAGGGCCAAGAAAGTCGAACTGGCCGAAGCCGAATTTCGCAAGATCCTGCAGGAGAATCCGGAACGTCCAGACGTGTTGAACTACCTGGGATACATGCTTGCGGATCACAACCTGCGCCTCAACGAAGCACTGGAAATGATCACCAAGGCCGTCCAGATGGACCCCAACAACGGCGCGTATCTGGATAGCCTCGGCTGGGTTTACTACAAGCTCGGCCGACTGCCGGAAGCGGAAGAGAACTTGCGCAGAGCGGTTGCGTCCACGCCGCGCGATGCCACGGTTCACGATCACCTGGGCGACGTTCTTCTGAAGGCGTCCAAGGTTCGGGAAGCGGTCACGCAGTGGGAGATTTCAGTCAAAGAGTGGAGCTTGACCTCG
The DNA here is from genome assembly GCA_035568415.1 of Bryobacteraceae bacterium. Lineage (GTDB taxonomy): Bacteria > Acidobacteriota > Terriglobia > Bryobacterales > Bryobacteraceae > Palsa-187. Next base: position 36,210 of record DATMOC010000008.1, read on the forward strand.
CCCGCGGACCTGGAACCAGCGGAAGTCGCCAAGGTGAAATCCAAGCTCGAAAACGCCAAGGTGCGGCTGGCGAGAGAAGGCTCACCGAAGCAGGAGTAGCCAATCAACGCAGATTTGGTGTGCGCGTTTTTGCGTTCATTCGCGGCAATCGCTCTTTCGCCGCTGACAGCTCACTGAACCAGTTCCGTCAACACATGCCCCACTGATCCACCCGGTTGGGCGACGCCCAGGATCGCTGACAGCGTCGGGGCGATATCGTTCGGTGCGATCGTGCGCGCGTAGGTCGCGGCCTTGATCCCCGATCCCATGAAGATCACTGGAATGTGCGTGTCGTAGTCGTACGGCGTGCCGTGGGACGTGCCGGTGGCATCGAACAGATAGTAGGGCTCCTGCAGCACGAATACGTCGCCGGAGCGCGGTCCAAAGAATCCAACGGTCATCGCGCGGCCAACCGCGTCCTGTTGAATACGTCCGCTGGCAAGATCGTGACGGGTCAACACGCGCGCGAGATGCGGCTCATTCGCGATCGAATCCGCCGCGACGCGCTCGACCTCAGCCGGATCGAGTTTCAGCTTGGCGATCTGCTCCAGGTTCAGATACAGGTTGGAGACCGGCCCAGGAATGAGCCATTTGCCGGGGCCAAACCGCTTGGTCAGCGCCGCGTTGATCTTCTGCGTGATGGTCACGTCGTTCAGACGGCCTCCCGGCAGCTTGGGCGCCTGATTCACTTCCGGGACCGGCGCGACTCCGTGATCCGCCGTCAGGACCACCAGCGTGTTTCCCGCGCCCACCTGGCGGTCGACGAAATCGAACAGCTTCCCCAGCAGACGGTCTGTGCGAATGGAGATATCGCGGACCGCGGGATCGTCCGGGCCGACAGCGTGGCCGACATAGTCATTCGAAGAAAAACTCACGGCGAGAATATCGGGCGAGTTATGACGGCCCAGGTTTTCGCCCGCGATGGCGCGTTCGGCAAACTCCTCGATCATTTCATTTCCCCATGGCGTCGCTTCGATGGCCCCGCAGAATCGAATTTCCGATCCCGCCACCATGCTGCAGAACGGTTTGACCGAATCGTCTTTCGCGTCGAAGGGAAGCCATTTCGCGCCGATGTACTGCTTGAATGGCTCCTCGGCGTTGAATTTTTGCGCCCACGCGGGTAATTGTTCGCGATAGAAGGCGCTGGTCACCCAGGAGTTGGTATCGTTGTCGTACCAGTAGGCTCCATCGGCCATGTGCCCGGCGGGCAGAATCGCACTGCGGTCTTTGATCGAGATGCCGATCACTTTGGAATCGCCACCCTGCGATTTCAATTCATCGCCGACGGTGCTCACCAGCATGCGGCGTGGGGACGATCCCATACGGCCGGGAATCGGATTGATCAGTTTCGTGTCCGCATCGGAGACGCTAGTGACCGTGGTTTTAGTCGCACGGTCATACCATTCATTGGCGATGATGCCGCTGATGGATGGAGTTGCCCCGGAGAGAAACGTGGAGTGTCCCACGGCCGTGACGGTGGCGGCATGAATGTAGTGGGCGTCGGTGTAGACCGCGCCACGATCCAGCAAGCGAGCCAATCCCGAGTTGTAGTCCTTGCGAAACCGGAGCAAATAATCGTAACGGTACTGATCGATCACAATCGCCAGGACCAGTTTCGGCTTGGGAAGAGGAGCAGCCAGAAGCGCCGTAATCGAAACGAAACAAAGGGCAAGCAGGGTTTGGAAGCGTCGCATGGAAGTTCCCATTATGCGGCATTTTTCACACCGGGGCACTTTTTTCACAACTTGTTTGTCTAAGCTAGGGGAGGCTAGAATAGGATTCAATAAAGGAGTCTCTTCAACCCATGTTTCGTTCGTCTATGCTTCCCGCGCTGGTGGTGTGTGCGGCCGCCCTGGTTTCTTCCACGACTGCCCTGGCGCAGGCGAAAATCGGCGTGGTGAATTTCCAGAAAGCGATTCTGGACACGTCCGAGATCAAGAAGGCCTCCAGCGACCTGCAAAACAAGTACAAGCCGCGCCAGGACGCGCTCGAAAAGGTGCAGCGCGAACTGAGCGACATCCAGACCCAGCTTCAATCTGCCGGCGGCAAGCTGAGCGCCCAGGGCGAAGCGGATTTGCAGGCGCGCGGGCAGCGTAAGCAACGCGAAGCGGAGCGCTTGAGTCAGGATCTCCAGGACGACGTGACCAATGAGCGCAACGTGGTCCTGCAGCGCGCCGGCACGCGGATGCAGGAGGTAGTGAAAAAAATGATGGACGACAAGAGTCTGGACCTGATTATCGACATCGCCAACGCGGTAGCGTTCAAGCCCGCGCTCGATATGACCGCCGATGCCGTGGCAGCGTACGACAAAGCCTATCCCGTAAAGTAGGGCGAAGAAAAATGGGCGGATACCTGGATGCCTACGGTGTGGCGGACGAGAGGCGTGAGCGGCTCGTCAAGCGCACCATCGTCTGGGGCGCAGCAGCGGTGGTGCTCGCTGTGGTTTTGTTCTTATGGTTCCGCAATTGGCAGCAGGAGCAAGTAGTGAAACAGTTCATCGCCCTGCTCCAGGAAAAGAAGTATCAGGATGCTTACGCGATGTGGGGCTGCACGCCAGAGCATCCCTGCAAGTATTACTCGCCTGAGCAGTTCACCCAGGAATGGGGACCTTCCAGCCCGTACTCGAACCCGTTGGCCATCAAGTTCGGCCACGAGGATAACTGTGGCAACGGCGTGGTGTTCGAAATCCTGGAGCCGAAGTCAGATCCTCCACAGGGCTTGTTCGTCAACAAAGAGAACAACACAGTCAGCTATGCCCAGGCCTCGCGGTGTCCCGGCAGGCATTTGCAGATCTGGGAGTTTTTGAAGTCGCGATTCGGGTGATGGGAACCTTGCGACCGCTCTCCAGCGCGATTGGGGTTGGGACCGGTTTACTCATTTCTTGCGCGGCCGTTTACGCCTGTTCTTACTATTTTCCATTGTGGTCGATCCATGACAAACCGGCCGATCCATTGTTCCGATTTGTGAAGAACGGGAAAGCCGGATACATCGATGCGCGAGGGAAAATCGTGATCGCGCCGCGGTTTTCACCAGGCGACAATTCTTTCGGCGAATTTCACGAAGGCCTCGCGGCGGTTCACGAAAAACAGGGGATTGAATATGTCAATCGGGACGGATCGACCGCTTTCCGGGCGGACGTTTGGCTGTCATTCGATTTCTCGGAGGGGATGGCGGCGGCTTCTAAACAAGTCGGCGGCAAGTGGGGGTTTCTAGATCGCACCGGTCGGTTCGCGATTGCCCCCGAATATGATTGGGTAGACCGGTTCTCTGATGGCTTGGCGCGAGTTACCGTCTCACGCGCAGGGGGTAGCATCGGATACATCGACACTAAGGGCGCATTCGTGATTCCGCCGCACCTGAGCTACGGCTATAGCTTTCACGAAGGCCGGGCCGCGGTCATTCTCGACGGTCCTTGTCAGATCGTCAACGGAGGCTCCTGTGGCCGGGCGGAATTCCAGGCTACAAAATCGAACGGGGGCTACGATTGCCGTTTCGCCTTCATCGACAAAACCGGCAAGCCTATTTCCGACTTCCGTTTCGATGACGCGGGCGACTTTTCGGAAGGGTTCGCACCCGTTCGCATTGGCGATCGGTGGGGATACGTCGATCTGTCCGGTCAAATTGCGATCGCTCCCCAGTTCGAGTCCGCCGAACCGTTCTCGGAAGGACTCGCCTCAGTTCGCGTAAATCAAAAGGCCGGTTTCATCGACCACACCGGCACATTCGCGATCGCTCCACAATTTCAGTTCGCCATGAGCTTTTCCGATCGACGTTCACTGGTTCTCGAGATTCAAAACCATGCCGAGACCTACCGGTTCATAGATCGATCCGGCAACCCGGCATTCCGTGGACGCTTTGTGCAGGCATCATCTTTCACCTACGGGCTCGCGCCTGTCGCATATCAACTGGGAAGAAATCACAAAGGCAAGTTTGCCTGGATCGATACTTCCGGCAAGGTTGTCTTTTCGTTCGACGTCAACTGATCCCCCGACGCGTGGCATTATCTATAAGAGGAAACCGCTTTGATTCGCACCCTGCTCCTGTTCTCGCTCTCCGCCGCCTTCTGTGTGGCTGACCATTACGACCCCATCATCTTCGGCGCGCTCCAATGGCGCAGCGTCGGACCCAACCGGGGAGGCCGGTCGATCACTTCGGCTGGCAGCGCGGCGCGTCCGAATGAATATTATTTCGGAGCCGTCGGCGGCGGACTCTGGAAAACCACTGATGGAGGCTCCACATGGAAGCCCGTCACTGACGGGCAGATCAAGAGCTCGTCCGTCGGCGCAGTCGCGGTTTCGGAATCGAATCCAGATGTGGTCTATATCGGCATGGGCGAGACCGAGCTGCGCGGAAACATCATGCAGGGCGACGGCGTGTACAAATCGACCGACGCCGGCAAGACGTGGACGCACATAGGACTCACTGACACGCAAGCGATCGCGCGGATTCGGATCGATCCGTCGAATCCCGACGTCGTTTACGTCGCCGCGCTGGGGCATCCGTATGGACCAAACGCCGAGCGCGGCGTGTTCCGCTCGCGCGATGGCGGCAAGACCTGGCAGAAAATTCTGTACAAGAACGATCGCGCGGGCGCGGTCGACCTGGCGTTAGATCCGCACAACGCGCGCGTGATCTACGCGGCAATCTGGGATGCGTATCGGACGTCATGGACGCTTTCGAGCGGCGGACCGCTCACAGGATTTTATAAGTCCACCGACGGCGGCGATCACTGGACGGAGATCACCCGCAATCAGGGCCTGCCGCAAGGGATCGTCGGCAAGATCGGCGTCGCGGTTTCCGCCGATTCGAATCGCGTGTACGCGATGGTCGAGGCCGACGACGGCGGCCTATTCCGATCGGAAGACGCCGGTGCGACGTGGGCTCGCATCAGCGAAGATCGCCGCCTGCGCCAACGTGCGTTTTATTACACGCGCATCACGGCCGATCCGAAGGATAAAGACACCCTCTACATTCTTAATACGGGGCTTTATAAATCGACCGACGGCGGCAAGACGGTCAAGCAGCTTCGCCCGCCGCACGGCGATCAGCACGATCTGTGGATCGCTTCGAACGATCCGAATCGCATCATCAATTCGAACGACGGCGGCGCCAATGTTTCAGTAAACGGCGGCGAGACGTGGACGGGCCAAGCTTATCCGACCGCGCAGCTGTATCACGTCGCAGTGACGAAGGATGTTCCCTATCACGTGTGCGGCGCGCAGCAGGATAACTCGACCATCTGCGTCACCAGCGCTCCGGCGGGCCGCGGCGGCGGGACCACGGGCAGCGAATATATGGGCCGCCCGGTGTATTCGCCCGGCGGCGGCGAGAGCGGCTACATCGCGCCTGATCCGAAGGATCCTAATATTCTTTATGCAGGCAGTCAGGGTGCGCTGCTGACGCGGTATGAGCGCGACACCGGTCACATGCGTGACGTGCAGGTTTATCCGTTATTTTTCTCAGGGATGCCGTCCAGTGCGCTGAAAGAGCGCTGGCAGTGGACCTTCCCCATCGTCTTCAATGCTGTCGATCCGAAGATTCTATACACGTCGTCCCAGCACCTGTGGAAGACCACGAATGAAGGACAGTCGTGGGAGATGATCAGTCCGGATTTGACGCGTCACGATCCGAAAACGTTAGGCGATTCGGGCGGGCCGATTACGAAAGATCAGAACGGTCCGGAAATTTACGCGACGATTTTCACCATCGCGCCGTCGCCCAAAGATGTGAACACGATCTGGACGGGCTCGGACGATGGACTGGTATATGTCACGCGGGACGGCGGCAAGAATTGGAAGAACGTCACGCCGAAGGGACTTCCGGACTTCAATCGCATCAGCATCATCGATGCGTCGCCGAACAAAGTGGGGACGGCATATCTCGCGGCGAAAAATTATCAAGCCGACGATCGTAAACCGTACGCATATCGCACCGACGATTTCGGCGCGACGTGGACGAAGATCGTCAATGGCATTCCCGACGACGATTTCGTGCACGTAGTTCGGGAAGATCCGAAGCGCCCGGGGCTCCTCTTTGCCGGAACCGAGCACGGAATTTATATCTCGTTCGACAACGGCTCTGAATGGCAATCGATTCGTCTGAATCTTCCCGACACGCAGGTGCCGGATCTACTGTTCGAAGGTGATGATCTGGTGATCGCGACGCATGGGCGCTCGATGTACGTGATGGACGACATCTCGCTATTGCGCGAGTTGAAGACGGCGCCGCAGACCACTCATCTATTCACGCCGAAGCCCGCAGCACGATCGCTCGATCGCGGGGCGACGCTCGATTATTTCCTGCCAAAGGCCGCCGACGAAGTGAAGATCGAAATTCTGGATTCGTCGGGCAAAGTGGTGCGTTCGATCATTGGGTCCGATGATGAAGAGAAAAAGCAGCGGGCTCGACGCGAAGCTGCCGGCGACGATGGAGAAGGCGGCGGACGCGGCGGTGCTCCACTGCCCGCTCGCAAAGCCGGCGGGAATCGCTACACGTGGGATCTTCGCTATCCCGGCGCGACCACGTTCGACGGCCTGATTTTCTGGGGCGCCAGCACGGACCAGGGTCCGCTTGCTGTTCCAGGACAGTATCAAGTGCGCCTGACCGCTGGCGGCGCAACCGAGTCGCGTCCGCTGCGCGTCGTCCGCGATCCTCGCGAGATCAAGATTACGCAGGCCGATCTGGAAGAGCAATTCAAACTCGCCAGCGCAGTTCGCGATAAGACCAGCGAAGCCAACGAAATGGTGATCCGGATTCGCGATTTGAAAAAGCAGATTGACGATCGGGTGAAGAAAGCTCCTACGTTGAACGCTCCGGGCGAGCGCCTGACTACGCGGCTGAGTGCGGTCGAAGAAGATGTGTACCAGGTCCGCAATCGCAGTAATCAGGACCCGCTGAATTTCCCGATCAAGATCAACAATCAGCTCGGTGCGCTGTTGCGGATCATCGAGACCGGCGATGCGAAGCCGACGGATCAGAGTTATGTGGTGTTCAAGGAATTGTCGGCTCAGTTGGACGCGATCAAGGCTCGGCTGGATGCGATTTTGAAGAATGAGCTGGTGCAATTCAACACAGCGGCGTCGGGGGCGGGGCAGGCGGTGATCAAGTGAGGATCATTCTCCTTGCATTTTCGATCCCGATATTCGCGCAGCCACCGTGCGAGACTTTGACGAAGCTCGCGCTCTCGAATGTCACGATTACGACGGCGGCGTCAGTACCTGCGGGAAAGTTCGCGCTACCGTCGGGTCGCGCCTCAGTGGACGTTCCGGCGTTCTGCCGGGTCGCTGGGACCGTCAAGCCCGAAGTGAATTTCGAAATCTGGATGCCTGCTCGATGGAACAAGAAATTGCTGACGGTGGGCAACGGCGGGCTCGCAGGAACCATCAGTTACCCCGCGATGGTCGCGCCACTAAACAAGGGATACGCGACCAGCAGCACCGACACCGGGCACGCCGCCGATAACGACGGGCACTGGGCCGCGGGGCACATGGAGCGTGTCATCGATTTTGCGCATCGCGCGGTGCATGTCACAACAGAGGCTGACAAGGCGATCCTGCAGGCTTTCTACGGTGGCGCGCCGGCGCATTCCTATTTCAGCGGATGCTCGCAGGGCGGACAGGAGGCGATGACGGAGGCGCAGCGCTATCCGCGCGATTACGATGGCATCGTCGCGGGCGATCCGGCGAACTATTGGGTTCGCCATTACGTCGGCGCGCACCTGTGGATCACCATGGCGATGCAGAAGGACGGCTACATTCCCGCGAACAAGATTCCCGCGCTGGCCGAAGCGGTGAACAATGCATGCGACGCGCTCGACGGAGTGAAGGATGGCGTTCTTAATGACCCACGGAAATGTCATTTCGATCCGGCGTCGCTGCTATGCAAGAACGGCGATGCGCCGACGTGTCTGACGGCTCCGCAAGTGGAGACGGTCAGGAAGATTTATCAGGGCGGACGCACTTCCGATGGCGAGCAGCTCTTTCCAGGCGTCGTTCCCGGCGGCGAGGCAGGACCAGGCGGATGGTCGCGATGGATCACCGGCACGGGTCCCGGCGAATCGTCGCATGCATCGCTCGGACTGCCGTTTCTGCGCTACGTTTTATTCGAAAATCCGGATTGGGATTATCACACCTTCCGCTTCGACCGAACGCAAGGATTCGACAGCGATGTCGATTTCGCGGATCAGAAGCTCGGGCCGATCTTCAACAACATGAATCCCGATCTGCGGGCCTTTCAAGCCAATGGCGGCAAGATGATTCACTATCACGGCTTTAGCGATCCGGATATTTCGCCGCTCAACAGCATCAACTACTACGAAAGCGTGGTGCAGTTCATGGATCGCAACGGCGGACACGGTCTTGCACAGACCAGGACATTCTATCGATTGTTCATGGTTCCGGGAATGCAACACTGCACCGGCGGGCCCGGCCCATCGAGCTTCGATATGGTCGACGCTATGGATCAATGGGCCGAGCATGGAAACGCTCCCGATCACATCATCGCGTCGCATTTGACCAGTGGCGCGGTGGATCGCACACGGCCCCTTTGTGCATATCCGCAGGAAGCGCGCTACAAAGGAACCGGCAGCACGGACAAAGCGGAGAATTTCGTTTGCATCCAGCCGTGAGTTCCATCAGCGTCGAACGCCGTGGGCGGATGCTGCTGATCGGGTTGGATCGGGCGGCAAAGCGCAACGCGTTCGATCCTCCGATGTTCCACGCTCTCGCGCGGGCGCTGGGCGAGTTGGATCGCGATCCCGAATTGTGGTGCGGTGTTGTTTTCGGCCATGGCGATCATTTCACGGGTGGCATCGATCTCGCTCAGTTTGCGCCGCTGTTCCAAAGACCTGATCCGTTCGAGTTGGAGCCGGGCTCGGTCGACCCATTTGGTCTTCGCAATCATCTGTCGAAGCCGCTGGTGATGGCCGTTCACGGGATCACGTTCACCATCGGGATCGAAATGTTGCTCGCGGCGGACATTCGCATTGCGGCGTCGAACGCCCGATTCGCGATGCTCGAAGTCTGTCGTGGCTTGTATCCGCTGGGCGGCGCGACATTCCGCCTGGTGCGTGAAGCAGGTTGGGGAAACGCGATGCGCTATCTACTGACCGGCGACGAGTTCGACGCGCAGACCGCACTGAGATTCGGCCTGGTGCAGGAAATCGTTGCGCCCAGGCAGCAACTCGATCGGGCAATTCAGATCGCCGAACGGATTTGCGCGCAGGCGCCGCTGGGCGTACAGGCGACGCTACGGTCGGCATGGATGGGTATCGTGGAAGGCGAAGTCGCGGCGGCCGATCACTTGCGTGACGACATGCGGGCCGTCCTGGCGAGCGAGGATTTCAAAGAAGGCGTCGCCAGCTTTCGTGAACGGCGGCCTGCGAAATTTCAAGGCAAATGATCGTCTTCAGTTGCCGCCACCCCGGCCTTGCTGCGGAGGAGGCACGTTGTTCACGTCCACCGTGAAATAGGGCACTCCGGCGTCTGCCAGCATTTTATTCAGCCTGGGCATCTCGTCGAAAAGCTGATTGACCTGTGCGATCGCGGGAGCCAGTTCGCCTTCGACCTGTTGAATATCCGCAAGCTGGCGCACAGTGGGCGTTGCAGAGTAGCCGTCGATGGCTCCCATCAGGCGTCCGATCTTCTGGCTGATCGGCGGCGGGATGTAGCGAGGCGGCGGTCCAGCCGCGCCGAGCTGTCCCTGCTGGCGCTCCATGTCGAAGAGCCCGATGACGGCTTTGATTTTCGCCAGCATATCATCCGTCGCTTTCTTGACGGCGTCGGGAACGGGACCGGCGCCGGGACGCGACCAACTTTGTGTCAGGTTGGTCAGCGCGATGTTCATCGCCACGATTTTCTTCCGGCCGCCGTCGGCATCGCGGGTTAGCGTGACCAGCTTGGTCAGCGCGGCTCGGCGCTTGAAGCGATCCGCATCGGACATTGTGACGCGGGGATCGTCCTCGATCGCGACCGTCTTCTGATCGGACTTGCCGGCGAGAGCGATGGTCATGGTGTATTCGCCGGCATCGACCAGCGGCCCTCGGTTTCCAAGACCCCCGCGGCCGCCCCCGCCCCCGGCGTTTTGCGGATTCTCCGCCGTGGGTTCGTTTGGTTGTACAGCAGCGGGCTCCGTGCCGCTGCCGCGACCGCCCCGTCCGCCTCCTCCCCGTCCGCCGCGACCGCCAACTTGAGCTGTCGCAGGGGTTTGCGTGCGCAGCGGAGCGTCTGCGCGCATGTCCCACACCACGCGATTGATGGTCCCTGCGTCGGCCCGGGCGCTCAAATGACGAACCTCGTTGCCGGCCTTGTCTTTCACGGTGACTTCGACCGGTCCACCGGTTTTTGCATAGTAATCCAGAGTCACGCCCGTAGGCGGATTCGGTGCGAGATAGGTATTGGCGCCGAGAAAACCTTTGTAGTTGGCGATCTTGTACTCGATTCCGAGGCTGGGACTGAAGGCTTTGACGTCCGACGTGAGGGCGGTATCGTCTAGTTCTTCAAGTGCGCGAATATTGTCCATGATCCAGATAGAGCGGCCATGCGTGGCGAGAATCAGGTCATGCTCGCGCGGATGGATTTGCAGATCGAACACGGGGACAGTGGGAAGTCCGTTGCGCAGATGTTCCCAGTTTGCGCCGGCGTTGAACGTGACGAACAGTCCGAATTCGGTCCCTGCGAAAAGCAGTTTCGAATTGTAGGGATCTTCGCGAATGGCGTGGACCGTACCGGCTTCCGGCGGGATACCGTTGGCGATCTTGGACCAAGAATCGCCGTAATTAGTGGTCTTATAGATATAAATCGCGTAATCGGCGCTGCGATGATTGTCAAATGTCAGATACGCCGTGCCTTCGTCCTTATGCGACGGCTCGATGCGGCTGACGTAGGCGCCTTTCTGGACGCCGGGAACGTGGCTCATGACGTTGGCCCACGTCTTCCCGCCGTCACGCGAGATCTGGACGTTGCCATCGTCGGTTCCCGTCCACAGAACGCCGGTTTTTACAGGTGATTCCGCGATTGCCGTGATGCACGGCCAAGCCTGCACGCCATCGTGGCGCGAAAGCGTGTTCGTGTCGACCGGCTTGCCCAAAATGGGCAAGGTGTTGCGATCGGCGTTGTTGGTGAGATCCGAGCCCAGCCGCTCCCACGTGTCACCCTGATCGGTCGATTTAAACAAATAATTACCGCCGTAGTAAATCGTCTTGGGGTTGTGGGGAGAAATAATCAACGGGGAATTCCATTGGAAGCGATACCGGGGAGCCTTATCGTTTTCTTCTTCCGGCCGGATATTGCGCGACTCGCTGGTCTTCAGATTGCGTCGTTGCAGGTTGCCGTCCTGCGATTCTGAGTAGACGATGTCGGGATTGGACGGATCGATGCGGGCGTGGAAACCGTCGCCGCCGCTGATGGTGATCCATTCATCGTTACTGATGCCGCGCTGCTGGGTGGTCGCGCTTGGACCGCACCACGTGTAGTTGTCTTGTAACCCGCCGCAAACGTGGTATGGCTTCTGGTTGTCGAACGTGACTTCGTAAAACTGTCCGATGGCGATATTGTTGAGATAATCCCAGTTGCGTCCTGCGTCGAACGTCACGTGAACACCGCCGTCGCTGCCCGCGAGCAGGTGATCGGAATTGTTCGGATCGATCCAGATGGCGTGAAAATCGGTGTGAATCGCGCCGGCGCGGGATTCGGTGAAGGTCTTACCGCCGTCTTCGGACATATAGATAGGAACGCCGCCGAGCCACACTTTCTGCTCGTTGTTCGGATCGACGCGGAGCTGGCTGTAATAGGACGGCCGCGGATTGGTCTCGCTCATACGAGTCCAGGACTCGCCTTTATTTTCGGAACGATACACGCCCCCAAGTGTTCGGTGCTCGATCAGCGCATACACGACGTTGGTATTCTTTCGTGCGATGTCGAGCGCGCAGCGGCCGTAATCGCCAGTGGCGGGCAGGCCATTGGCGAGTTTGGCCCAGTGCGCGCCCGCGTCGATGGATCTGTAAATTCCGCCGTCGGGTCCTCCGCCGTTGTAGCCGAACACCGTGCGGCGACGCTCATAGGCGGCTGCAAAGATGATGTTCGGGCTTTGCGGATCGATCGCGATGTCTGAGACGCCGGTGTCGTCGTTGATGGACAGAGCTTGAGTCCACGTAGCGCCGCCGTCTGTGGATTTGAAAACACCGCGGTCTTTATTTGGCCCCCACAGATCGCCGAGTGCGGCCACGTACACGATGTTCTGGTCGGCGGGATGGACGACAATGCGTCCAATGTGGTGCGTGTCCTTCAGGCCGATGAAATTCCAGGTGTGGCCCGCATCCATGGATTTGAAGACTCCCGCGCCCCACGACGAACTCTGCCGATTGTTCGGCTCGCCGGTACCGACGTACAGGATGGCGGGGTTCGAAGGCGCCAGCGCGATATCGCCGATCGACGGATTGGGCTGCTGATCGAAGATCGGTTCCCAAGTCACGCCCGCATTGATCGTCTTGAAAATTCCACCGGCGGCGGACCCGACGTAGATCACGCGTGGATCGGATTCAACGACGGCGAAATCGTCGACGCGTCCGCCCATGATGGCGGGTCCGATATTTCGGAATTTGAGGTTCTTCAACGCGGCTTCGTGCGACTGCGCGAACGCTGCGCCGGCGCACAGGAATAGAGCGAGTTTGGCTCGGATCATATTGGTATTCGATTATACTAGCGCCGCTAGTACTTGTTGGATCAGACTCCCGGTCGGTTGAAAGGGGTCGCCTTCGGCATCGTATTCGATCGAGTAGTAGCCGCGGAATCCGGCCTGTTTGGAGATAGCGAGCAGCCGGGTCAGGTTGACCTGATGCATCTTCTGGCCGTCCTGCTCGGAGTCCTTGACGTGGCAGATTCCCCAGGCGTGTTGGAATAGCGCCGCTACCGCTTTGGTGTTGTAATCTTCGCCGCGGTTGAGAAGCATGGAGTTGCAAAAATCCGGAAGCGCCCGGAGCCAGGGCGTATTCGCGGACCGGATCACGTCGATCAGGAAGAACGCCTCCTCACTACGCGCGTCGTCATTTTCGAGATGAACGACGACGTTCTTCTTCTCACCGTACTCGGCAACTTGCTTCAAGCTGTCCGCGGCGATCGCTGGGTTGGGCGGGACATTCGCGGATGCGATGTGCGCCCGGATTGACGGAGAACCAAGCGTGGAGGCGACATCGACCCATTTCTTCGCGGTTTCGATCGCAATGCCGTGACGGGCCGGATCGTAGAAGCTCGCGCCCAGGCGGCCGACGGGGATATTCGCGACACGCACGCCAGCCTTGTCGAGCGCGATCCGGAATTGATCGACATATGCGGGAGTCGTCTCAGCGAAATGCTGATCCAGAGGTTCGATCGCGTGGACGCCGAAGCGATCGACGACCATCTTCGGGAATTCCAGCAACGGCAGCGTTCCTTTTTTCGGGTCGAACAGTTTGCGGAAGGGCCAAGACGCGATCGCGATCCGGTCGCGCGCGGCACTCGGAAAACTCGCGCGCGGCGAATCCGCACAAACCGGCAACGCTGCCGCCAGTGAGGCTTGCAGGAATCGCCGGCGATCGATCAAGGCAGTTCTCCAGCGTAGTCGCCCTGTTGAATGACGTTGCCTTTGTAGTCCTGGTCGTCGTGGATACCGATTTTCGACGAATAATAGCCGCGAATCGTGTCATGTTTCAACGCGACGAAGAAATGGTCGCCGGCACTGCTTGGCTGCTTTTCATTCGCGGCGAGCTTGGTGAGCAACGCCAGGCGCTGGTCTGGAGAAATCTTGAGAAACGGCCGGAGGCCGGCACGCCAGCGGCCGCGCTCATCCTGCTCGAATGCTTCAGCGAGACGCGCATCGATGTAATCGGCGACTTTGGCCGCCCGCGCTCCGCCGGATTTGTCGTCGGCCGGAATGATCAACTCGGTCAATTCGTCGACGACGGCATGTTCTTCGGCGGTGAAAAAGCGGTGGGATTGAGCGTGCGCGGTCACCGCGACGGCACCGGCTGAGATTTTGAACAGGTCGCGGCGGTTCATATTTCGCCTTTCTTCAAGCGGTCGGCCAGATAGTCGCAGGAACGCCAGCACAGCGCCATAATGGTCCACGTGGGATTCTGATTCGCAGAGCTGACGTGCGTGCTGCCGTCGACGATGAAAAGGTTCTTCACGTCGTGCGATTGCTGGAACTGATTGACGACAGACTTCTTGGGATCGGTCCCCATGCGCGCGGTGCCCAGCTCGTGGATGGACCAGCCCGGCGTCAGCAGATCGCGAGACGTGCTGGTGATTTCAATGCCAGCGTCTTCGAACATTTCTCTTGCATTTTCGGCCATGTCCGCGGCCATCTTGCGTTCGTTATCGCCGAACTGAATGTGGAAACGAAGCACCGGAACGCCCCAGCGATCCTTCACGTTGGGATCGAGATCGACGAAATTTTCATAGCGCGCCAGCACTTCGCCAAATCCGCCCATATTGATGTAGGCGCCGGCGTGATCGCGCACACTTTTCTTGAAGCCCGCGCCGAAACCCGGCGTTCCGTAGGCGTGACCCGGAAAAATGGACGCACCCGCCTGACCTTCGTAGCCGTAGCCGCGAATGAAATCGGAGCGCTTTTCCGTGAGGTTGCGGAACCGCGGAAGATAGAATCCTCCGGGACGTCCATCGTCGAGTGTTCGAGGCTTGCCCACCAGGTCTTTCACGATTCCAGTGACGCTGGGACCCATCAGGTGCTCGCAAAAATTGTGGCCGACATGGCCGCTCGAATTGGCGACCTTCGAGAGCAGCAGCAACCGTGCGGTTTCGAGCGTCGACGCACCCAGTAGAACGGCTTTTCCTTTGGCCTGAAAATGTTTCTTCGTTTCCGTGTCGATGAAGGAAACTCCGCTAGCCTTGCCGGTGTTCTTGTCGACGGTCACTTCGTAGACAGTCGCGTTGGTGCGGACGGTCAGATTGCCGGTGTCCCAGGCGGGATAGATCAGGCCGGTGGGTGAATCGAAGGCGGCGTGGATATCGCATCCGCCGGCGCGGCGATTGCAGGCACCGCGACCGTAACACTTGCTTCGATATTTGTTTTTGACGCCATCAGTGGTGACACCCGCGCGATAAGGAGTGATCAGACGTCCACGCTTTTCGAGCGCGCGGCGGAACATTATCTCGGCCGGAGAGAAACGGCTGGGCCGCTGAAACAGGCTATCGGGCAGATACGGTAGATTCTCCTTCAGCCCGGAGATCCCTAGATACTGATCGACGCGATCATAGTAAGGTTCGATGTCGGCGTACGAAATCGGCCAGTTCTCGCCGTACCCATCGCGCGACGCGGCTTTGAAGTCGTGGTCGGAAAGCCGCAGCGCAAGTCGGCCCCAGATGTTGGTCTTGCCGCCGAATACGCGCGCGCGAACCCAGGCGTAATTCGTGCCGGTATAAGGATGATCCTTTTCGTCAACGACGATGTTCTTGGAATAGTCCGATCCGCCCCAACCCTGCACGTACGAAAACACGTGCGAGTGCCGAGAGACCTTGGCGTAGGGAGGCTGGCGGATGGTATATTCGCGCGGCGTGAGTGCGTGATCGTCGGGCGGCATGTCACCACGGCGCGGATGATCGTAAGGCCACTCCATCGATTTGAGCTCTTTTTCAATCGGGAGCTTACGGCCGGCTTCGAGCACCAGCACCTTCAGGCCATGCGACGTGAGGACGTAGGCCGCCATTCCTCCGGCGGCGCCGGAGCCGACGACGATCGCGTCGTAGGTTTGTTTCAGGTCGACGTTACTGGAAGGTTCGTGCGCGTCGTCGGGCATACACTACATCGTATGCCCGAATCACGCAGAGGCGCAGAGGGCGCGGAGGGCCGCAGATTATCTAAGACTCAATGCGCTTTCCGCTAACAGCCGTTCCACCTGATCGGTGAAATCTTTTTTTGCCTTGGTGTACAGCTCGCCGGACGCTTGGCTGGGGAACCCGGCGTGCACTCCTCGAACCCGTCCGTCGCGCCCGACGAAGAACGTGGTGGGCCACGCATCCCAATTGGTCGCCTGCGAAAGCTTGTCCTTCGCTTCCGACGTGTCGCCGCAGAGCAGCACCGTGTACTCGATTCCGTAACGCTTGATGAACGCGCGGAGCCGCGTCGGGTCCTTTAACTGGTCGGCTTCTTCAAACGACAGACCTACGATCTCGAGCCCCTTGCCGCGATATTTCTTGTACAGCTCGGCCAGGAACGGAGCTTCGTCATGGCAATTCGGGCACCAGCTTCCGGTGATGTTCACCAGCACGACTTTCCCGGTGAAGCGCGGGTCCGAATCTGCCACGGTCTTGCCGTTCAGATCAGGGAAACGGAAATGGAACGGTTCGGATGCGTTCTTGACGCCGGTGTGTTGCGTTGGATCGGTCGGCTCCGGTAGTCCTTTCTCACGCGCGACGTCGGGCCGGAAGGCGGTGGTTTCTTCCTTACCATTCAGCACCAGCTTGAGTGTGCCGTCGGAGTTCGGCGTCACTTCCAGCACGGCTGGTCGAAGGCCCGAAAAATGGCTCAGGGCAAACTTGCTGCCGTCATACGAACCGCTCAGCGTGCCGGTATCGCCGTCGACGCGGAGAATCGCGGCGGACGCTTCGCCGCCCTTCTGCTTCACAATGAAGTGCCACGCCGATTCGCCCTTACTGCTTTTGACGCCTTCCAGCCACCATAGGCCGTTGATCGCCGGCACGTTCGAGCTCACAGTCGCCTTGCTGCTCTTCGTGGCGTGGAAATGCAGCGGAGCACTTCTCGCGCGCGAGTACGTCCCGTCAATCGCGCCGTTCTCGACTTTGGCGTCGAGCGTCGCCGCGAAGTATTCCCATTTGAGATTCAGCGAACCGCCGGCGAACTGGCCGCTGGTCGACGTGAATCGTTCATCGCCATTGAAAAAAGTCCCTTTGACGTCGGACCCGCTGCCTTCGATTTCGAAGCGAAACGGAATTTCCTGTCCGCCCGAAATAACGGTGCCGTGCCAAAGTCCGGTCACAGACTGCGCTAACATCACGGGCGCGAGTAAAGCGATCCAACCGGCTGGGGTGCACATACCGGGTAATCTCCTTGTCCGTCAATTATATATCTCTAATTGGCCGCGTATCCGATAGGGTTAGATACAATCGCGGCCACCGCGGATTCAGCCGTTGATGGAACTTGCCCGCATCCGCGATGGGCGATAATCAATCAGAAGCGTATGGAATTCCAACAACTCGGCAATACCGGTGTTTTTGTTTCGCGGCTGTGTCTGGGCGCGATGACTTTCGGCGGCAAGGGCACAATGTTCGAGGCGATCGGCGCGTTGGGTCAGAAGGAGACTGACGACCTGGTCGGGCAGGCGCTCGACGGCGGCATCAATTTTATCGACACGGCGAATATCTACGCCGAGGGCCAGTCCGAAATCCAGGTCGGCAAGGCGCTCGGCGCGCGGCGCAAGGACGTGGTCGTCGCGACCAAAGTCTTCGGACGCATCGGCGAGGGTCCAAACGAGGTTGGTCTGTCGCGTCTGCACATCATGCGGCAAGCGGAAGCGAGCTTGAAGCGGCTCAACACGGATTACATTGACCTTTACCAGATCCACGGCTTCGATCCGCTGACGCCGCTCGAAGAAACACTGGGCGCGCTGAACGACCTGGTTCGCCAGGGAAAAGTCCTGTACATCGGATGCTCGAACCTTGCGGCGTGGCACATCATGAAAGCGCTGGCTATTTCAGGGACCGAGCATTTCGCGAAATTCGTGACGCTGCAGGCGTATTATTCGATCGCCGGGCGCGACATCGAGCGGGAGATCGTTCCGCTGCTGGAGGATCAAAAGCTGGGATTGCTGCCGTGGAGCCCGCTCGCCGGCGGATTCCTGACCGGAAAATTCACACGATCCGGCCCGGCCGATGCAGATGCGCGCCGCAACAAGTTCAACTTCCCGCCAGTCAATGTGGAGAAAGCCTACGACATCGTGGACGCGATGCAGGCGGTCGCCTCGCGGCGCAAAGCCACGGTTCCGCAGGTAGCCCTGGCGTGGCTGCTGCACCAGCCGTTCGTCACCAGCGTGATCATCGGTGCGAAGAAGGCCAGTCAGTTGAAGGACAACCTGGGTGCTGTGGACGTGAAGCTCGATGCGGAAGACTTGAAACAATTGGATGCGGTGAGCCGTCTGGCGCCGGAGTATCCGGGTTGGATGATCAATCTGCCGTCGACTCGGCGTCCGGGCGAAAAGCGGGACTGGTCGCGAGTGGCGGCTGCGAAGCAATCCTGAAATCACGGGTTGGTCAAACCACTATCGGATCACCTGGAACAGGTTGTTGTAGTCGTCGGTCCACAAGCGCAGTCCGGCGCGGGGCCGAATCGGCCGGGCGGCATTGGCGATCGCTGGACGACCCAGAAAATCCGCGCTGCTGGTAACCAGCACCCAGGTAGCCGATAACAAATCTTGCGCCGGATCTTTTTCGCTTTGAACCAGGACCGCTCGTTTGCCGTAGAACCACGCAAGCCGCTCAACAACGGGCGCCAGATCCAAATATTGATTCGAAACATGAACGGCTAGCACGCCTGACGGCGTCAAATGCCGGAAATAGACCGCGAACGCTTCCTTGGTGAGCAGATGAACCGGAATTGCGTCGCCGGAGAACGCATCGAGCGCCAGCACGTCGAAGTGCTGCGGAGATTCGCGCTCCAGCGTTAGCCGGGCATCCCCTGGAGCGATTTCCACAGCGGCGGGTGAGTCTTTCAGAAACGAGAATTGCGATTGCGCGAGTTCGATCACTTTGG
>DATMOC010000009.1:0-17533 GCA_035568415.1 Bryobacteraceae bacterium
CCGCCCCCAGCCCTGCGATCAACCCGGAATACTTCATGGAGTAATGACTCGTGGCATATGCGACTGCCCCAATAATAAATCCCGCGGCAATGAACATCGCCAGAAACATCAACGCCAGCGCAGCCCCCGCTGACTCCACGCGACCCACCGCGGCCATCGGCGTCATCAAACAAATCAAAATGAAGAACTGCTTCCGCATCGCGGGAATCGAGGCCCCTGCACCCGCGAACCTATCCGTTACCCACCCCCAGAAAAAATATCCAAGCTCCCACCCCAGCGGTGGAATCCACAACACATGTCCCAACTGATTCTGTGAAAAATGCATGACCGCACTCAAATAAATCGATGACTGATATAAGACAAACGCCGCCGGAAATCCTCCCAGCGCATACGCCGCCAGAAACCCCCAAAGCCGCGCATCCTTCCAATGCGGCCCGCGTTCCTCTTTCACGTCGCCCCGAGCTGTGACCAAAGGGAGCGGTTCCCCCTGCGCCTGCCGCAAATCCTTGCGCCGCGAAACCAATCCCCACACCGCCAGCCACGCCAGCCCGACCGCGCCCGTAAACCAGAATGCTCCCGTCCATCCCCACCTTGCCGCGACCGGAGTCACGATGATCGGCGTAATCAGCGCCCCCAGCGATCCTCCGCTATAGGAAATCGCAATCCCTCGCGACCTCTGCCGCGGCTCGAGCGTCTGCACCACCGTCCGCAGCGAACCCGGGAACGTCGCGCCTTCTCCAAACCCCAGCACCGTCCTGGCCAGCGCAAAACTCCGGAAGCCACCCGCAAACGCATGCGCCGCCGACGCCACGGTCCACAACGAAACTGCCGCCGTCATCCCGATCCTGACGCCGACACGGTCCAGAATCCTGCCCCACACCGGATTCGCCAGCATGTACGCAACGGAGAAAGCGGAAATAATGAACCCATACTGTTCATTACTCAGATGTGTGTCGCGCAGGATGGTGGGCGCCAGCAGCGCCAGCGTATTCCGATCGATATAGCTGATCGTCGAGACCAGCATCATCGCAAATGCGGGAACCCATCGCACGAATTAGCCAAGCTAGCACACGGTTGCGACCCGCGTACGTTCTCTTGCGTGCCAGCCTACTTCGGAGCGCCCTGCGCGAAAAACTTTGGGGGAGTCGAAGAGTCCGCAAAGTCGAAGCCGCTAATGAACGCGAGCTTTAGAATCTTTTCCATCTTTGTGAAATTAATCTTCTCCACCGTGTCCGTCACCTGGTGATAATCCGGATGGAAGCCCGTGAACCACCACATCGCCGGAATATCGTGCAGCAAAAGAGGATACTGATCGCTGCGGAACAGCACGTTGAGCACAGTATCGTCGTCCCATTTGTAGTTGAGATGCAATCCCACGAACTCATTCGCCTGTTCGACCTCCTTACGATAATCCGGGCTGTACTTGGTGCCGACGATGTTCACTTCATTCGACGTGTCCGCGGCAATGTCGATGAGCCCGTGGGTCTGCGCGCTGTCTTTTTCATCGCGGCCAATCATGTCGAAATTGATCTGCGCGCGTGTGGTTTGCAGCGGACGCAGCGGGTGCGCAGCGTAATAATAGGACCCCAGCAACCCGCGCTCCTCCGCAGCGAAGACGATGAAGAGCAGCGATCGCTTCGGCTTTGCCGGATTTTTCGCAAACGCATGCGCCAAGGCGACCACGCCGATGGTGCCCGATCCGTTATCGTCCGCGCCGTGATAAATCCCGCCGTCAATGCGCAAGCCGTCGTGATCGTAGTGGCCGCTGAACAGAACGGCTTCATTCTTCAGTTGCGGATCGCTTCCCTCCACGATTCCAGCGACGTTGTACGAAAGCTGGCGCTTGCGCTGGGCCGTTGCGATGTGCAATTCAGCTTCAGCATCGCCGAGCGCCGCCGACTGCGGCTTGAGCGTCGAATCGATCGCGGTCTGAAGTTCCGACGGCTTCTTGCCCGTCGCCGCGAGTAATGTTTCTGCCGCTCCGGCGCTTACGTTAAACACGGGAATTGAATCCTCTTCGGCGATGGCCTGTGTCGGCCGCGGAGTCCGTAGGTTTTGACCGCCTCGCCCACCAGCGTCAAGCGGGCCGCGCTGATTTCCTGCTTTGTGGTTCGGATCCGGCGCGATCAGCAGCGCGACCGCGCCATGCCGCTGCGCGATCATCATCTTCGCCCGGGCGTTCGCATAGCGCGTGTTGCCCTTGCCATTGAAGATCGAACTGGCGTCGTCCTCCTGCGGCTCGTGGTTGAACACCAGAACGATTTTGCCTCGCGCGTCGATCCCGGCGTAGTCGTCGTAACGTAGCTCTGGAGCGGTGATTCCGAAACCGGCGAATACCACGCGTCCTTTGTAAACCCCGTCGTTGGGATAATTACCCGTCGCGTCCGGCGCGTGGAAAGTCTGCTCGGCTCCATGCATCCGAAGCTTCAGAAACGTGTTCTCGCGATCCATTTTGTATTCCACCAGCGGTACTGGCTGCAGAAACCCGTCGCCGAACGCGGGCTTCAATCCGGCCTTCAAGAATTCGGAGGCGATCCACTGAATCGCGACTTCCGATCCGCGCTCCAGTGACATGCGCCCTTCCAGAGCGTCCGACGATAGGAAGGTCAGATCGGCGCGCAACTTCGCGGCTTGAATGTCTTCGAGTCCCGTAGCGATTCGCGTGCGTGTTTGAGCGGTGAGGGCGACGGCAAGTAAGCAGAGAGCAAGCAGCTTGAGGTATTTCACGTTAAAGAGTTTATATCAACAACCGCGTGCAATGCGGAGTAGAATTCTGGGATGACTTTCGCAAACCTGCTCGCGACGTTGGCGAGCCTCGCCACCGCGCAATCGATCGATCCGGAACTCGCGCAGCACACCGCGCTGTTCGAAAAGAAGATTTATCACGTCACCGCGAACGTGTACTCGGCGGTCGGCTACTCGCTGGGCAACTCGATCCTGATCGAGGGCGACACCGGCGTGATCGTCGTCGACACGCTTTCCTCGGTCGAAGCAGCGCGGCAAGTGCGCGAAGAGTTTCGCAAGATCACGCCGAAGCCGGTAGTTGCGGTGATCTACACCCATTTCCATCCGGATCACGTACACGGCGTCAAGGCTTTCGCGGATTCTCCGAGCGTCGAAGTCTACGCGCACGAATCACTTCTTGACAATTATGTAACTCAGGGAGCGCTGATCGGACCGATTCTCGGCGTTCGCAGTTCGTATTCGTTCGGTGCTGGAATGACGGCCGAGGAACGCCAGGGCATGAACTTCGGACTTGGCCCGATCTACGCGCCGGGCACCTCCACGTTTATCCAACCGACGAAAACATTTCGTGACCGGATGGACGTGACCATCGCTGGCGTCCAACTGCGCCTGTTGCACGCTCCCAGCGAAACGCCGGATCATGTTACGGTGTTTCTGCCCGAATCGCGCCTGCTGTGCTCGGCGGACATGATCCAAGGGCCGGCGTTTCCGAACATCCATACATTGCGCGGCGCGAGCTTTCGCGATCCCCGCGCCTGGGTCGGCAGCATCGATGCGATGCGCGCGCTGCACGCCGATTTTCTGGCTCCATCGCACGGCCAGCCCGTTTCCGGGCGTGACAAAGTCGAAGAAGTCATGCGCAACTATCGCGATGGAATCCAGTTCGTGCACGATCAGACTATCCGCTACATGAATAAAGGTCTAACGCCGGATGAGCTCGTGGCCAAGGTGAAGCTGCCGCCGCATCTGGAAAATTACGCGCCCTATCTGCGTCCATTTTACGGAACCGTGTCGCATTCGGTTCGCGAAATCTACGTCGGATATCTGGGATGGTTCGAAGGCGATCCGACGGCTCTCGATCCCACGCCTCCCGCGGAGTCCGCGCGTCGTCAAGTCGGGTTGATGGGTGGACGCGACCGCGTTCTTCAAGAAGCCAAAGGCGCGCTGGACGCAGGCGACGCGCAGTGGTCGGCGGAACTGGCTTCGTATCTGATCCGGATGAATCGCGACGATCGCGACGCGCGGCAGATGAAGGCCGCCGCCCTGCGCAAGCTGGGACTGGCGCAGAAGAATACGAACTGGCGCAATTGGTATCTCGCCTCGGCGCATGAGCTGGACGGATCGCTCGACACTGCTGCCGTTTTGGCCCGCGCGCGAACAAACTTCGGCGCGCCGGAAACGATCGCGGCATTGCCGGCTCGCGTGTGGGTCCAGGGATTGACGACGCGCCTGGAAGCGGAGAAGACGCTCGACGTCCACACCACCATGTCGTTCTGGTTTCCCGACACGAAAGAGGAGTACGCGCTCGAAGTGCGCCGCGGCGTCGCGCAGTTCAGCGATCGGCCTGGACTCGCAGATGTCGCGATCGAGCTGGAAAAGGCCACGCTGGATCAAATCCTGCTCGGCCGCTCATCGATCGTGCGAGCGCTCAACTCGGGTCAGATGAAGGTGACGAAAGGCGACCGGGCGGATGTGCTGAAGTTCTTCGGCTATTTCGAGCCTGCGTTCGCCGATCCCATCGCGCTCACGGTTCGCTGATCTTCGCCAGCACGTTCAGATCGAGCCGGCCGGTATAAATCGCCATGCCGAGCGCCACGTCGATCCGCATCGCCGTCAGCTCACGAATCTCATCCAGCGTGCTGATCCCTCCCGCCGCCGTGATCTCGTGATCCGTCGCCGCGCGCAGCCTTCGGAACCATTCCAGATCGGTCCCCTGCAGCATGCCTTCCTTGTCGACATAGGTGCACAGAAACCCGCCGCAGTACGTTTCCAACCGGCTAATGACGTCCTCCGCGGTGAATTCAGTCGACTCCTGCCATCCCTTGACGACGATCTTTCCGTTTCGTGAATCGAGCGCGATCATAATTCGCTCGGGTCCAATCGCCGCACAAATCTCTTCGATCGCCGGTGTAAAGGCCGCCGTCCCAACGATCACGCGATGGGCGCCCCGATCGATCAGCAATCTCGCGCGGTCTGCCGTGCGCACGCCTCCTCCGACGCGACAATTCGCACGCGACGCGATCGATGCGACGATTGCTCCGTTGTCTCCCGTGCCCATCGCGGCATCCAGGTCGATCACCTGAATCTCGCGAAACGCCTTGAATCTCTCGACCATCGCCAGCGGCGCGTCCCCTTCGAGGGCCTTTTCGCGACCTTGTACAAGCTGCACCACCTTGCCGCCCATCAGATCGATGCAAGGAACGATCATCGCCGCACCGGAGTTCCTCTGGCCGCAAGAAATTCTTTCAGATCGGAGACGGTGTAAGTCCCGTAGTGAAAAATCGAAGCCGCCAGCGCAGCGTCGGCGTGTTGGAAGACTTCCAGGAAATCTTCAGGCCTACCCGCGCCGCCGGAAGCGATCACTGGAACTCCGGTCGCGTCGCGGACAGCGCGCGTGAGTTCACAATCGAATCCCGTCTGCACCCCATCCGTGTCCATCGACGTGAGCAGGACTTCGCCGCAACCCAGCTCTTCGCCGCGGCGCGCCCATTCGATCGCATCGATACCTTCATCGTCACGGCCGCCACGCGTGAATACGTTCCACTGCCCCGGTGCGCGGCGGCGAGCGTCGATCGCCAGCACTACCGCTTGCGCGCCAAATTCCCGGCTCAACTCAGCGATCAGCTCGGGCCGTCGAACCGCGGCTGTATTGACGCTGATCTTGTCGGCGCCCGCATGCAGAATCGCGCGTGCGTCGTCAATGCTGCGGATTCCGCCGCCTACCGTGAGTGGAATGAATACTTCGCGTGCCGTTCGCGCGACCACGTCGACCATGGTCCGTCGATTGTCGCTCGACGCTGTGATATCCAGGAAAACCAGTTCGTCCGCGCCCTGCTGGTTGTAGCGTGCCGCGAGCTCCACGGGATCGCCTGCATCGCGCAGGTTTACGAAATGCACGCCCTTGACGACGCGCCCGTCCGCAACATCCAGGCAGGGAATGATCCGCTTCACGAGCATACGAACGCCCTGACGATCTGCAATCCCACAGGCCCCGATTTTTCGGGATGAAACTGAACAGCGAAAATATTTCGGTACTCGATCACCGCGGTGAACTCGATTCCGTAATTGCACGTCGCAGAGGCTGCGTCGACCAACGGCGCATGGAAACTGTTCGCAAAATAGGCGTACGGTTCTTCGGGGAGTCCCTCCAGCAAGCGCGAATCGCGCCGCCGGCGCAGACTGTTCCAACCCATATGCGGAACGCGGCGATCGCCCCCGAATTTCTTCACCACGCCCGGAAAAATGCCGAGCCCGGTTTGCTCCGGAGCTTCGTCACTGCACGAGAACAGGGCCTGCAATCCCAGACAGATTCCGAAAAATGGAACCCCCTCCGCGATGCGCTCCTTCAACACACCCCGCAAGTCGAGCTGATCGAGCGCGCGCATCATCTGGCCGAAATGTCCGACACCCGGCAGCACGATCTTGCGCGCACTTCGTACTCCCGCCGCGTCGCGGATCAATGTATGTTCCACACCGATCGCGTCCAGCGTATTCTCCACGGAGCGAAGATTCCCCGCGCCGTAGTCGATGACGGAGATCACAGCAACCCCTTCGTCGACGGCAGCACCCGCTTCAGCCGTGCGTCGCGCGAACACGCGTAGCGCATTGCGCGCGCGAAACATTTGAAGATCGCCTCGATCTTGTGATGACTCGAGCGCCCGTACAATACCTTCGCATGAACATTCGCCCCGGCGTGATTCGCGAAACCGCCGAAGAAGTCCTCCACCAGCTCCGCTTGCAGATCGCCCACCAGCCGCACACGAACCGTATCCTTATATACAAGCGTCGGCCGGCCGCCTAGATCTACTGCGACCACAGCCAGCGTTTCATCCATGGGTAGGACGAAATATCCCGCGCGATTGATCCCGCGGCGATCACCCAGCGCCTTCGCGAACAACTGCCCCAGCACGATGCCGACGTCTTCCACCGTGTGGTGCTGGTCGACGTCCAGGTCGCCGTCGGCGCGCAGTCTCAGGTCGAATGCGCCGTGCTTCGTAAACAGCTCCAGCATATGGTCGAAAAAACGGATGCCGGTGAAAATGTCGTAACAGCCCTGGCCGTCAAGGTTCAAAGTCGCGTGAATGCGAGTCTCGTTAGTCTTCCGGTCGATCGTCGCCCGCCTCATACCACGCTCTCGATTTCGCTGATATTTTCCAGAATCGCGATGGCGCGTTCCTGCTCGAACAACCCGATCAGGTCCGCACGTCGCGAATGATTCTCCGCCGCGATCCCGATGAACGGCACTCCGGCCGCGCTCGCCGATCTCGCGTCATCCACGGTGTCGCCGACATACACCAGCTTGCTCGCGGGCTTCATTCGCTGAATTGCGTGCAGCCCGTCCGGCGCCGGCTTCCCGGCCGTAACGTTGTCGGCGCAAATGATCGGATCGAATCGCAGTCCGTTCGCGAACCGGCGCAGCGAAATATCCGCTTCGTAGCGTAAGCGGCCGGTAAAGATCGCCAGCCCGGAACGCTCGTTCAGACGTTCGAGCAGCCCCGGTTGTGGGAACCACCGCTCGCGCGTAATGAGTCCGTCGCCATTCTTGCCGAGGAATAGCTGGTTGAACCGATTGACCACGTTATCGTAAGCGAGGTCGAACCCCAGATCCGCGGCAATCTGCTTCGACAGCGCCCAGTCGTTGTTCCACCCGCCGCGATTCTTGTACTGCTGGATCAAGTCGCGCGTGATGCGCTGGCCCGTAAACGATTCCACCGTTTGCACGATCGCCTCGCGGTACGATTCCGAAACCTCGGTCAGCACGCCGTCCATATCGAACACGATCAGCGAGTCCACAGCTTCTCCATTTCCTCCAGAAAGCGCGCGATCTGCGCGCGTGTGCCGATGGTCAGCCGCACGCATCCGGGGATTTCGTAACTGCGGTCGCGAACCAGCACTCCCCGTTCGCGCAGAGCGTCGCGAATCGGAATCGCCCGGTCGCCCGCGTCGAACAAAACAAAGTTCGAGTGAGTTGTAAAATAGCGCACGCCGAGCCTCTTCAAGCCCGCGCACGCCATTTCGCGAGCGGCCAAGATCTCGGCGACATAGTTCGCGACATACTCGCGATCCTGCACGGCCGCGCGCGCCGCCATCAAGGCAAGCACGTTCACGCTGAACGGCGATTGCGCCTTGCGCAGCCAGCGCACGTTTTCGGCGCTTGAAAAGAGGCACCCGCAGCGCATTCCCGCCATTCCGTACACTTTCGAAAACGTCCGGCTGACGAACAGGTTCAGATATTTTCGAATCCACCCCAGCGCCGTCACCCCCGCGAACTCGTAGTACGCTTCATCGATCAGCACTGCGGCATGCGGAGCCGATTCGAGAATTCGCCGCACTTCGCCGAGCCCGATTCCCGTGCCCGTCGGATTGTTTGGATTGGAAATAAAGATGGCACGCGTGTCGGGCCGCACCGCCGCGATCAGTTCCTCCAGCGGAAATTCGAATTCCGCCCGGTAATCGACCTCGCGGATCGAGGCATCGGCCAATTGCAGATAGAACCGGTACAGCGGATAGGATGGCTTAAGCGCCAGCACGTCCGCCCCCGCCTCCACAAACGTATTGACGAACAACTGGATGGCCTCATCCGTGCCGTTGGTCAGGGTGAACTCCTCGGGCGAAACCTGGAAAAACGCCGCCAGCTCTTGCATCGCCGCCGCGTATTCGGGATACATCGAAAGCTGACCGGCAGTGATACGGGTCAGGCAATCGATCACGCGTGGCGAACACCCCACCGTGTTCTCATTGAAATCCAGCCGCAGCTTCTCTGCGCGCGAACCGGTCGGCGGCGTATACGGCGCCATGCGTTGTACAGCTTTGCGCGGCTCAGGCAAAACGCACCTCTACCGATCGCGCGTGCGCCTCGAGTCCTTCCGCCCGAGCCAGCGTCGTGATCGCCGGCGATAACGTCGCCAATCCTGCTTGCGCCAATTCCTGCACCGAAATCACCTTCACGAAATCGGCGGCCGAAAGTCCGCCGGAAAGTCGCGCCGCGCCCGAGGTTGGCAACACGTGATTCGGTCCTGACGCGTAATCTCCCGCCGCTTCCGCGCTCCACGCACCCAGAAAGATCCCGCCCGCATGTTTGATGCCTGGCAACAGCGACGTATCATGCAAACTCAAATGCTCTGGCGCCAGCGCGTTCGAAATGTCTACTGCGCGTGCCAGGGTATCCACCATCACGATCGCCCCATTGCCGTCGATGGATCGCCGCGCAACCGCCGCCGTCGGCAGCGTGACAATCTGTCGTTCTATCTCCGCCGACACCGCATTCGCCAGCGCCCGCGAGGTGGTCAGCAGGATCGACGACGCGTCTACGTCATGTTCCGCCTGCGCGAGCATGTCCGCGGCGATCCATCGTGGATCGCCTTCCGCCGCGATAATCACGATCTCCGTCGGCCCCGCGACGAAGTCGATGGCCACCTCGCCCGCGATCAGCTTTTTCGCCGCCGCGACATATATGTTGCCCGGCCCGACGATGCAATCGACCTTCGGCACGGTTTCCGTTCCGAACGCCAGCGCCGCGATCGCCTGCGCTCCTCCCATCCGAAACAGATTCTTCACGCCCAGCCACACCGCGACCCCGAGAATCTCCTGCACCGGATTCGGACACGCGACGCAGATATTTTCGACACCCGCGACCTGCGCCGGGATCACCGTCATCAACAAGGTGGAGAGCAGCGGAAACCGGCCCGCCGGGATGTATGCCCCCGCCGAAGCGAGCGGCCGCACGATTTCGCCGAGTCGCCGTCCATCCGCATACTCAATCATTCGTGGGCAAGGAAGCTGCCGTCGGGCATTTTCACGAATATTTTCGGCCGCCGTCGCGACAGCGCGCTCTAGCTCCGCTGAAAGCGACCCTTCGACGCGCACGCGCACACTCGATCCGTCGAAACCGTCGAAGCGCCGCGCATACTCCAACAACGCAGTATCTCCGCGCTTCCGGACATCCGCGAGAATTGGAGCGACCACACGTTCCGCTTCTTCCAGCCGCGCAGTCTTTCGATCCGTCAGCGCTCCGGCATCATGAAAATCAATAATTCGAATCATCACATCACGATTTTGTTCAAAGGATATTCCACGATCCCCTGCGCCCCGGCCTCTTTCAAGCGCGGCAGAATCGTTCGCACGGTCGATTCGTCCAGGATCGTGTTGACCGCCAGCCAAGCGTCATCGCTGAGCGTCGAAACCGTCGGATTCTTCAGCGCTGGCAGCACTCCCAGCACCGTGGCAAGATTTTTCTTTTCGACGTTCAACATCAGCCCGACCTTTCCCAGTGCGTTGATAGCGCCTTCCAGCAGCATCCGCATGTCTTCCAGCTTGCGGCGTTTTTCTGAATCCTTCCATGACTCGACGTTGGCAATGAGCTGCGTGTTCGATTCGAGCACCGTTTCAATGATTCGCAATTTGTTCGCGCGCAATGACGATCCCGTTTCGGTCACCTCCACGATCGCGTCCGCCAGTTCCGGGGGCTTCACTTCGGTCGCGCCCCAGCTGAATTCGACTTTCGCGCTGACGCCGTTCGCGGCCAGGTACCGCTTGGTCGCTTCCACCAGTTCCGTCGCGATCACTTTGCCTTCCAGGTCCTTTACCGATCGAAACGGCGACGCTTCCGGCACCGCCAGCACCCAGCGCACCTTGCCGAAACTCTGCTTCGCGTATATCAGATCGGCGACCGTTTCCACCGTCGCGTCGCTCTCCGCCACCCAGTCGCGCCCCGTCAGGCCCGCATCCAGCACGCCGTCCTCGACGTATCGCGCCATCTCCTGCGCGCGGATCAGCATACACTCGATTTCGGGATCGTCAATGGCCGGAAAATACGAGCGGCTGCTGGTCGTGATCATGAATCCGGCGCGACGGAACAGCTCGATGGTCGCGTTCTCCAGACTGCCCTTGGGAATTCCGAGTTTCAGTTTCATTTCGTGTATACCGAATCCGGATCGTAAGCGCGTGGCTCACTTGTCACCCACGTGCCATTCTCCAGCCGCCGGAAAAAGCAGCTCGCGTAACCTTCGTGACACACTCCCGGACCGAGGGCGTCCACCTTCAACAACACCGTGTCGCGATCGCAGTCGGTTGAGATTTCTTTCACCACTAGCCGATGCCCCGACGTTTCGCCCTTCATCCACAACTTGTTTCGGCTGCGGCTGTAGAACGTTGCAAAGCCCGTTTCCACAGTTTGGCGGAAAGCCACATCGTTCATGAATCCCACCATGAGCACGCGGCCCGTCGCATGATCCTGAATCACGGCCGGAATCAACCCATCCAGTTTGCTGAAATCAAGTTCCATAAAAGAAAAAACCCGCCGTTTTCGCGGCGGGCTCTCGATCCTTAAGTTTGAATCCTGTTCTAGGAGTAAGCCCGTCGCGGCGCACCATGCGCGTGATGATGAGGATGATGATGCGTTGCGACGAACATCGCTTCTAGCATAGCAGAAGCCGCTCCTCAAAGAAAACCCAAACTAGACTTCCCGATTCCCCCCAACCAGTTCGCGAGCGTAGCTCCGTATCCTTCCCGCGACGTCGTTGGAATCATGATCCCGTGTCGATGGGCCAGAAGGTTTGGAAACTCCCCGTACACATCGCCTCCGTTGACCGCGCCTCCCAGAATGAAGTGATGGTTCCCCCACCCATGATCGCTCCCCTCGGTCGAGTTCGGCATGAGCCTGCGTCCAAACTCCGACGTCGTGAAAAGCGTGACGTTCCGTGCGATCCCCAATGCGACCGTCGCGGAATAAAACGCACCGATCGCGCGACCTACGGCCGTAAATAAATCACCCTGGACGCGTAACTGCGCTCCGTGCGTGTCGAATCCGCCCAGAGTGCAGACGTATACTTGACGTCTCTGTCCCAGCTTCATATTCTTGCGAATCGTGTGCGGCACCGTCGCCAGCTCGTGCTCGACCGCCCCCGGCAGGATTCGACTCCATTGCTCGTGTTGGACAGTGTGGTCGAACAGATCCGCGCTCGCAGTCGTCCCCACGTTCGCGAGAATCGCCAGCTTCCCTTCTTGAAACAAATTCTGCAACGCGCCCAGCCTCGGATGCAGTCCATAGATGTCGCCGCCTTTCGCGACCACCGGCAACAACGACCGTTGCGGAAGCGCCAGTCCCTGCCGCACTTGCTGATAGACGCGATAGTTCTGCGCCGCGGTCCTCAGCGGGATCACCATATTGCTTCCATCCATGCCCCCGCGCAGAAACACACAGACCAGCGCCTTATAATCCGATCCGGCGCGGAACGCGCTCGTCAGACTGATAGGGCCGATTTTCAGAAAATCACGCCTGGTTGCAGCCAGCATCCTTAGGTTCTATCCATCAACTGTAATCGCAGCGCAGGTTGCATTACTACATGGGACAATCGCCATCCGCCTGATTGTACTTTCCTGTAGAATTAACTGGGCGTTTTCTATGAAAAAGGGCGGCGTATTCCTCGCTTCGGTCCTTGCCGGATTCGCGTCCGCGCAAACGCCTGCCCCGAATTCCGCCGAAATTGAATCCCGCGACGCCCAGACGACGTTCAGCACCCGCGTGAATCTGGTGATGGTTCCGGTGGTGGTTCGGGATAAGCAAGGACGCGCCGTGGGGACGCTGCAAAAGGAAGATTTTCAGCTCGCGGACAAAGGAAAGCTCCAGCTCATCACGCGCTTCGCCGTGGAAAAATCCTCCGACCGCTTAGCGGTGAAGCCGATCCGTTCCGAAGGCGCCGCTGAAGATCCCACTGCGGCGCCCGTGGTGATCGCCAATCGCTTCACGGCCTATCTTTTTGACGATCTGCATATCGAATTTGGCGACCTGGTGCGCTCCAGAGATGCAGCCAGGCGGCATCTCGATTCCCTGCAGGACAGCGAGCGCGCCGCGATTTTCACCACATCCGGACGGACTATGCTCGAGTTCACCGACGATCGCGAAGCGCTGCATCGGGCTTTATCCCAGATTCAGCCGCGCCCCAGGATCGCGTCCTCCGAATGTCCTCCGATGACGTTCTACATGGCGGATCTGATCCAGAACCGGAACGATCCAACCGCGCTGAGCGCCGCGGCCGATGACACCATGGCGTGTGCCAACATGGACCCCAGCATGCGTCCCATGGCTGTACAAATGGCCCAGGGCGCCGCAGCGCGCGCGGTGGCCGAAGGCAATCAGGATACCCAGGTCGCACTGTCGGTCCTCAAAGACGTGGTCCGCCGGATGGGCGCCACACCGGGCCAGCGTAGTATCGTTCTCGTGTCGCCCGGCTTCCTGCTTACCATCGATTATCGACAAGAGGAAACCGATATTCTGGATCGCGCCATTCGCAACAACCTGACCATCAGTTCGCTCGACGCGCGAGGTCTTTACGTGACCGGCGACGATCTGAGCCAGAGAAATTCCAGCGGCTCCGCTGCATCCGCCATCGCGAAGCGGATGTATCAAACACTGGGCGCCAGCGCCGACGCCGACATTCTGGCTGAGCTGGCTTACGGCACCGGCGGAACGTTTTTTCAGAACAACAACGATTTCGACGATGGATTCCGTCGCATTGCCGCCTTGCCGGAGTTCGTATACATCCTCGGATTCGCTCCCCAGAACCTCAAATACGACGGGGCGTTTCACGCGCTGAAAGTGTCCTTGAAGATTAAGAATGGCCTGACGCTGGATGCGCGCCGCGGCTACTACGCGCCCAAACACGCGCTCGATTCCGCGGAGCAAGCCAAGCAGGAAATCAGCGAGGCGCTTTTTTCCCGCGAAGAAACGCACGATATCCCGGTCGATCTGCAAACCCAATTCTTCAAGCTCGCCGCAGATGAAGCGCGGCTCGCCGTCGTGGCCAAAGTCGACCTCAAGCACCTCCGCTTCCGCAAAGAAGAAGGACGCAACCGGAATACCCTCACAGTGGTCTCCGGCGTCTTCGATCGCAATGGCAAATTGGTTAGCGCGCAGGAAAAGACGGTGGAGATGCGCTTGAAAGAGGAAACCCTGGAGGCGCGGTTGGCCGCCGGGTTGGCCATCAAGACCAGTTTTGATGTCATTCCTGGAAGTTATGTGATCCGCGTGGTGGTGAGGGATTCAGAGGGGCAGTTGATGACGGCGCGCAACGGCGTCGTTCAAATTCCGTAACCGGAGGTTCTGCTATGAAGATTCTTCGAACGCTCTTGTGCGCTGCGGGCGTCCTCGCGGCGCAGCAACCCAATCAGCCGCCCGTCGATTCCGGCGCCGTCATCCGTACCGAAACCCGCGTGGTGCTGGTCGACACCGTCGTCACCGACAAAAAAGGCGCCTATCTTCGCGACCTGACCGTGAAGGATTTCAAGGTCTGGGAAGACAACAAGGAACAAAAAATCACCAGCTTTTCTTTCGAGGCCGACCCCGCTGCGCCCACCAACGCGCAGCCTCGCTATCTGGTGTTGTTCTTCGACAATTCGACCATGAATGCAGCCGACCAGATCCGCGCCAGGCAAGCTGCCGGAAAATTCATCGATTCCAATGCCGGCCCCAATCGTTTGATCGCCGTGGTAAATTTCGCAGGCAGTTTGCAGATTGCCCAGAATTTCACCACGGATGTCGAACGTCTGAAGGCGGCCGTGAGCGGGATCAAGTTCGCGCCGATCTCGACTAACGAGCCGGTTTCCATGCGAGGTCCTCGGCTCGGCGGCGGCATTCAGGATTTCGCGGTTCGCGATTCGCTCCTGGCCCTGCGGAGTCTCGCCAAGAACCTGGGAACCGTGAACGGGCGCAAAACGCTGGTGTTGTTTACCGCCGGCTTCACCGTACTTCCCGAGCAGCTTTCGGAAGTGACCGCGACGATTGATGCGTGCAATAAGTCTAACGTTGCCGTTTATCCCATCGATGTGCGCGGACTGGTCGCCCCGACCGCGAGGCTGGCGCCCACCAATCAGAGTTCTCCGCGTTATCCCTTCAGCTTTGGATTCGCGCCGCAAGCAGGTCGCGGCGGAGGCACCGGCGGTGGTGGAACCGGTGGCGGAGTTGGGGGCGGTGGAGGTCGCGGACCATCCGGCGGGGGAACCGGCGTCGGTACCGGCGGCGGTAGCGGTCGCGGCGGCGTCGGCGGAGGAACCGGTGGTGGAACTGGGACCGGCACCGGAGGTGGCACGATCGGAGGTCGAGGTGGCGCCACCACGCCCGGCGGCGGCCTGGGCGGACGGACCGGCGCCATTGGAGGTCCAATCATGGGACCCAACGGCTTGCCGACTTACAACCCCCGCAGTCTGATTCCAAAGTTTCCCGAAAGCGCCACCACCAATCAACAGGTGATGTACATGCTCGCCGATGGGACCGGCGGATTCGTGATCGTGAACACCAACGATCTGCTCGCCGGATTGGAAAAGATCGGCAAGGAGCAGAACGAGTATTACCTGCTGGGCTACACCCCCGCCGAATCGGAAGAAGGAAGCTGCCACACGCTGCGTGTGAAAGTGGATAAGGGCGGCGCCAATGCTCGCGCGCGCACCGGCTATTGCAATTCCAAAACGCGCGATGTGCTGGCGGAAAGCCCCACTGAAAAAACTCTGGAAGCTCGAGCCGCCGCGCAGCAGGCTGGAAACGTCGGTGTTTCCATGCAGGCCCCCTATTTCTACACCGCGTCAAACGTGGCGCGCGTAAACGTCGCTTTGGAGATCACGCCCGACGAAATGAAGTTCGACAAGGAAAAAGGAAAGATGCGCTCCAGCATGAATGTTCTGGGGATCGCGTACCGTCCCGACGGATCCGTCGGCGCCCGCTTCAGCGATACCGTCAAGTTCGAATTCGCCGACAAGAAAGAAGTCGAGGCCTTCAAGGAACGGCCGTATCACTACGAAAATCAGTTTAATATTGCCGCCGGAACGTACAACCTGAAAGTCGTTTTCAGCGCCGGCGGCAACAATTTTGGAAAGACCGAAGTCCCGCTCGCGATTGAGCCTTACGACGGGAAGAAACTCACCGTCAGTTCTCTGGCCTTCGGATACATTCGATCCGCGGACGCCGGCGGGTTGGAAGCCGCGCTGATCGAAGATCGGACCCCGCTCGTCGTCGAAAACTTTCAAATCGTGCCGACCGGAAAGATCGCCTTCAAGACCACGCAGAAGCCGTCGGTTTATGTCGAGGTGTACGAGCCCATGCTGCTCGCAGCAGAACTCCCCAAGGACCTGGGCATCGCGCTACAGGTGCGCGTTCTCGATGCCAAGACCGGAGATGCCAAGGTCGATTCCGGTAAATTCCGGATCGCGACGCCAGCGGAGGGCGGCAATCCGGTGATCCGCTACGGCGCAAACATTCCGTTAGCGAAGCTCGAGCCCGGAAGCTACCGGCTGGAGTTCAGCGCCTGGGATACAGGCGGAGCGACCTTCCAGCGTATCGCCGAATTTCAGGTCGAAGCCAACTAAAGACGATTTGGATGTGCGCGATCCGATTGGCGC
Source organism: Bryobacteraceae bacterium (assembly GCA_035568415.1). Classification (GTDB taxonomy): domain Bacteria; phylum Acidobacteriota; class Terriglobia; order Bryobacterales; family Bryobacteraceae; genus Palsa-187. The sequence goes on from DATMOC010000009.1 coordinate 16,354, forward strand.
GCTTTGCGCAGACGTTTGCGCCCTTTGCGTGAACCATTTAAACATCAGCGTGATAAACTTCATCCAAATGAGGATAACTATGCGCCGCCTTGCATTCATCGGAATGGTTGTCTTACTTCCGCTGCTCGCGCAGCGCCGCGGAGGCCAGGAATCTGTCGACGCATTCCGCTTTCGCTTCGTCGGTCCGCTGGCTGGCAACCGCGTCGCTTCCGTCGCCGGCGTCCCGGGTGACATCAACACTTACTATGCCGGCGCCGCGTCCGGTGGGATTTTCAAGTCAGTCGATGGCGGATTTGGTTGGACGCCGATTTTCGATAATCAGCCTGTCGGCGCGATTGGTTCGCTGGCTGTGGCGCCGTCGAATCCAAGTATCGTGTGGGCCGGCACCGGCGAAGCATGGGCCATCCGCGACGTCGATGTAATGGGCAACGGTATCTACAAATCCGTCGACGGAGGCCGTACTTGGTCGCATATGGGACTCGATGAAACCGGCCGCATCGGGCGGCTGGTGATTCATCCCACTAATCCGGATATCGTCTACGCGTGCGCCCTCGGCCGTATGACCGGACCGCAACGGGAGCGCGGAGTGTTTCGCACCACTGACGGCGGCATCCACTGGGATCGCGTCCTGTTTGTCGATGAGAACACCGGCTGCAGCGGCCTCTCCATGGATGCCAAGAACCCGCAGAAACTGTTCGCGGGGACCTGGCAGGTCGAAATGCACACCTACGGCGAGTTCAGCGGCGGACCTGGAAGCGGTGTTTATATGTCGCGCGATGGCGGGACCACCTGGAATCGCGTCGCATCAACTGGCTTGCCGCATTCGCCCGTCGGCAAAATCGACGTCGCTGTGGCGCCCACCAATTCGGATCGCGTATACGCACTCATTCAAACCGCGGATCAGGGATCCATGTGGCGATCCGACGACGGCGGCGTGAATTGGCGCGTCGTGAATTGGGATCGCGCGCTGATCGGACGCGCCGGCTATTACATTCATCTCGCCGTTTCGCCCACCAACGAGAACGAAGTGTTCGTGTCCAACAGCTCCTTCCATCAGTCTCTCGATGGCGGCGAGACATTTCGCCCGACTCCGTGGGGCGGCGACAATCACGACATCTGGTGGGACCCCACCAACCCCGATCGCTTCGTGATCACGCACGACGGCGGAATGAACATCACC
>DATMOC010000010.1:0-62955 GCA_035568415.1 Bryobacteraceae bacterium
ACGCCGTCGAGCGTGTAGGCGACGAAAAACAGATTCGCGTCGATCTCGCCTTGCGCGTTTTTGAGCGGCATGAATCCGGTGGTCGCCGTGTATTTGAGCGTCCGCCCGTTGAGCACCATCTCATGCTTAGTGACAATCGGTTTCTCTTCCGTCAGCGGCTTGGTGGTCTCCGGCTTGGGTGGTTCCGCCTGCGGACCTCGTCCACCGGGTTGCTGGGCGAGAAACACGAAAAGCAGTACGATCGGGGCTGTCATCGATTACCAGACTATCGTATGAGGCCGGTAGCGGTTCAAATACAATCACGCAGAAACGCAGAGAACGCAGAGGGCCGCAGACAGGTCTCCGCGTTCGTCTGCGCCCTCTGCGTCTCTGCGTGAATTCCGCTTTCAGTCAGTCACTGCCCCGACTTGACGAACTCCACTCCCGGTGGCGGAGCGAATTTGAACATCGTGTCGGCGACGGGCGGATTGCGTTTCTCGTTCTCGAACACGAATTCCAGTACGGTTCCGTCCTGACCCTTCACCGACAGCCAGTGAATCACAGAATCCGGCGAGACCAGAAACGTCACCTCGCTGTACGGCATCTTGTCCGATTTCGGAATCGCTTTGATGAATGTATTTTCGCGATCCAATTGCGAAGTGAACTGGCGGAAATCGTCCTGAAAGTTTAGCCGCCCCAGCAGAAACGCCAGCGGCGCGCGCATGTCGTCGACTTCTTTGAAAGGCATCCGCTCCGCACGATTTTCATCGGGATAGTAGGAGTAAATGTACTTCCCGTCGGAGATGTACAGTTTCCCGTTCGAATACTGCCAGCGCATCCGGCCCGGTTTCCGCAGGTACAACTCGCCTTTTTCTGTCCGCTTACGGCCCTGGTTGGTCATGCTTTCGCTGAAGTTCAACTGCAGGGTCTGAATGCGATTGTAGTGATCCTCGACGCCTTTGAGGATTTTCGAGACATCGATGTCCGCGGCGGGAAGCAGCGTGACGCTAAGGACTAAGGCGATCCACTTTCCAGCCCGCGCCGCGCCGCCGGTAGCGGATGCGATCGTGCAAGCGGAACTCGCCTTGCTGCCAGAATTCGATTTCATCGGGCCGTACACGATAGCCTCCCCAGTTCTTTGGACGCGGCGGTCCGTCCTTAGGATACGTCGCTTTAAGTTTCAAAAGCGCATTTTCGAGCACTTCTCGCGACGCGATCACCTTACTCTGTCGCGAAACCGCCGCACTGAAGCGACTGCCTAGCGGTCGGCTCTCGAAATACTCGTCCGATTCGGCAGGCGTCACTTTTGTCACGCGTCCGGTGACCCGCACCTGGCGTCCCAAAGGCTCCCAGTAAAACACCAACGCCGCGCGGGCATTCCCGGCCAGTTCCAGTCCCTTGCGGCTTTCGTAGTTGGTGAAGAAGACGAATCCGCGCTCATCGAATCCTTTCAAAAGCACCATGCGAGCCGAAGGCTTGCCATCGCACGTCGACGTGGCCAGGGTCATGGCATTGGCCTCTTTGATACCTGCTCGCAGCGCGGCGTCGAACCAGTCTTTAAATTGACGAATCGGATCGGTCAAGTTCTCAGTGTACGCTTACGAGCACTTCCACAACGCGCTCCATCACTGTCGCGCCTCAAAGTTTGAAGCGGACCGAACCGTCCGCGCGGCCGTCAGTTGAGGCGCGACAGTAATGGAGCGCGTTGCCCGGAGAAAGCCCAAAGCGGTGCGTTGCGATTACTTAATCCCGATCACCATCGAGTCCGGACCAGCCAGATGTTCGACGCGGCCTTCGCGAAAACCGGCTTCCTTCATCCAGCCGATGCAATCGGCGCCCGTGTAATCGAATCCTCCCGGGCTTTCGATGAGCATGTTAAGGCTCATCAGCAAGCCGAAGACGTTTTTCGACCGGTCGTCGTCGATGATGGCTTCGTAAACGATCAGCGCGCCGCCTAAAGGCAACGCATGGTAGGCTTTGGCGATGAGCAGTCGTTTTTCGTCGAGGTTCCAGTCGTGCAGTATATGACCCATCATCACCACGTCGGCTTTAGGCATCGGATCTTCGAAGAAACTTCCCGCCGCGAATCGAACGCGTCCGGATAGCCCGTTCTGCTCGACATAGTCCTCAAAGATCGGACCGACCTCGGCCAGATCGAACCCGGTTCCCGCCAGGTGCGGATGCGCCAGCGCAACCTGCGTGATGAGATCGCCTTGCGCGGTTCCGACGTCGACCGCGGATTTGTAATTCTTCCACGGGAATTTGGAGGCGATCGCCAGATTCGCGCCATGGCTGATCCCCGTCATGGCCTTCAGGAATTCCTTGAGCCGCGCCGGATCGGCATACAGAATCGAGAATAGTTTGGGCCCGCCGGATTTTGCCTCGTTTTGCAGCTCGCCCGTGCGCAGCGCCTCGGTCAGGTGTCCCCAGAACGGGTACAAGCGATGATTCGCCATCTCCAGGATTCCACCGATATAGGAAGGCTTGTGTTTATCGAGGAACGCATCGGTGGCCGGAGTATTGCTGTAGACTCCGCTCGCGCGTTCCAGAAATCCGAGCGCGACCAGTGCATCAAGAAAATCGCGCGCGGCTCTGGGATGCAGACCCAGGCGGCCTTGCAACGTCGCGAGATCCTCGGGGTGATGTGCGAGCTCGGTAAACAACTCCATTTCGATCGCGCTCAGCAGCGTTTTCGACGCCCAGAAGCCCAGGCCGACTTGCATGATGTGATCGGGACTCGGTTGAGAATGCGATGTAGGTGCGCTCATTTGGCTTTCTGCTCCGCGAGTTTCGCGAGAAATTCTTTCTCCTTGAGATTCAAGTGATCCTTGTAGCCCTGCGGATCGATAAACGGATTCGGGCCGCCTTTATCCAGCTTGGCGTATTTCTCCGGCAGGCCATAAAAGCTGCCGTGTGAGGCGAGGAATACGTCGCAAGGCAGCGCCCGCAGGACCTTGAAGCTGCGCACGTAGTCGTCGGCGATTTGCGGATAATCTTTGTTGTTGACCAGGATGTAGCCAGGGTTGACTCCGATGCTGCCCAGAATCAGAACGTCGTAGGTCTTGTCGCCGTCCTTCACTTTGAAGGTCCAGGTGGTGCAGCCCGGGGTGTGTCCCGCGGTGAGATGCGCCACCAGCGTGGTGCCCCCGAGCTTCACTTCATCGCCATCTTTCAAAATTCGGTCGATGGGATGCGGTTTGCCGCCGGGCATCATTTTTTTCAGCGCGGGAACATCCTGCTCCATCGCCATGACTTTCGCGCCGGTATATTCCTTGACCAGCGCGTCGCCTTGCATGTGATCGCCATGCGCGTGGCTGCCCAGCAGGATCTTGATATCGCTGAATTTGAATCCCAGCTTTTCGACCGACGCCCGTATGAGGGGCACCGTGGTTTCGAAGTCGCTGTTGATGAGGATGTGGCCTTCCGGCGTCGTGATCAAAAAGGATCCCAGCGCGTCGGTGCCGACGAAGTAGACATTGGCGATGACCTTGTGCGCCGGGAACGGTTTGTTCCAATCGACCTGCTGCGCGTGAGCGAGGGTCAGAGCCGCGGCGACGAGAAGGGTCTTCATGGGGTGAAGTTTACCAGGATTCGTGTGAATTCGTGTTCATTCGTGGCTTATAATCAGTGGCACTATGAGTTGGCTTAAGCACCTGGTCAACTATAATAGCTAGCGACATGGAGGGCTGTGTGAAATATTTTCTGACGATCATGCTCCTGGCGGGCAGCGGTTTCGCCGCCGACAAACTCACACTCGAAAAATCGATCCAGGTGCGCGAGCCTTCCGATCTTCAATTCTCGCCCGACGGAAAGCGCGTCGCGTTCACCGTGCAGGAGCCGCCTAAAGCTCGCACCACGCTGCGCCACATCTGGATGTACGATCTGGGCTCGCATGAAATACGTCAATGGACCACGTCGGCCAAGTCGGAGAGCAATCCCCGCTGGTCGCCGGATGGATCGGCACTCGCGTTTCTCTCTGATCGCGAGGATACCAATCAGATCTGGCTGATGCCAGCCGCCGGAGGCGAGGCACAAAAGCTGACCACCGCGAAAAATGCTGTGACGTCCTTCCGCTGGTCGAAAGATGGCAAGCAGATGGTGTTCCTGGCCCCCGATCTGCGAACCGATGACGAAGACAAGAAGCAGCGCGACGGCGACGATCAGCGTGTGATCGATGTCGATAGCAAGCCGGCGCGCGCCTGGATGCTGACCGTGGCAGACAAGGTCGTCAAGCCTATCTCGAAGGGTCCGTGGGTGATTCACGAATTCGACTTCATGCCCGACGGCAAGCATCTGATTGTCAGCGCGACCGACCGTCCGGCCGATGATCGCCGCACCGAAAAGATCTATTCGGTTGCGATCGAGGATGGCAGCATGCAGGAAGTGCTGGCCCCGAAAGGGCCGTTCCGCCAGATTCAAGTCGCGCCGGATGGAAAATCGTTCGCATTTCTTTCGTCACCGGACGACGGACCGGGTTCGCCGGATCTGTTCATCTGCCCCATCGATTCGAAGGCGGCAAAGAACCTCACAGGCTCCATCAAGGACCGGCCCGTGATGCATTACGAATGGTTGAACGCTACCGAGATCGCGGCTCTGTTCAGCAACGGATTCCATACGGAACTCGACGTAGTCGGCGGGAAAATGCGCAAACTGGTTTCCGACGATTCTCTGGACGTTTCCGCATTCAGCGCGGCGCATGATGGATCGGTCGCCTACGTGGGCGAATCGGCGTCGGTGCTGCCCGAGGTTTTCGCGGAAGGAAAAGCCGTCAGCCACTTCAATGACAAGCTGGATGTCGCCTTGGTGCATCCCGAATTTGTCCGCTACGCAAGCTTCGATGGTATGCCGATTGAAGCCGCCATTTACAAAGGCGTGGGTGCTCGCGACGGCCAGCCGCAGCCGGTCGTCATGATGATCCACGGCGGACCGGCGGGCGTGTGGCGCAACCGCTTCGACGCGCTGACGCAATTGATGGCCGCCCGCGGCTACACGGTGGTGCAGCCGAATATTCGCGGCTCGACCGGCTATGGTCAGAAATTTCTCGTCTCCAATCGCGCGGATTGGGGTGGCGGCGATTTCAAGGACGTGATGGCCGGCGTCGACGATCTGATCAAGCGCAAGATCGCCGATCCGAGTCGGCTCGCCATCGGCGGATGGTCGTATGGCGGCTACATGGCCGAGTGGGCGATCACGCAGACGGATCGATTCAAAGCCGCGATTTCGGGCGCCGGCATGGCGGACCTCGCCACCGAGTTCGGAACCGAATTGCGCTCGACAGGTGACGAATGGTACTTCGGCACGCCGTACGAGAATCTCTCGGGATTCCAGAAATCGTCGCCGATCGTGTACATCAAGAACGCCAAGACGCCGACGCTGATCCTGCAAGGCGAGAATGACACCACCGATCCGGTCTCGCAAAGCCAGATGCTGTATCGCGGATTGAAGCGCTACAACGTACCGTCGGAATTCGTGGTGTATCCTCGCGAACCGCACGGTCTGCGTGAGGAGAAACACATTCTGGATCGCTATCGCCGCAGCGTGGAGTGGATCGAAAAGTATCTGGGCTCAGCCAGCGGCACCAACTAGGGCTCCAAGTCATTTTGCGCGCTTTGCGGTCAGTCTTTGCGTACTTTGCGTGAAATCCGCTGGCCCGCCGATTTGCAATATCATTAAAGATCTATGCTTGCTCCCGTTGTGTTTCTCTTTCTCGCGCAGCAGAATCCGGCCGGACGCGGCCAGGCTCAGGCCCAAACACCAACTCCCGCAGCGACACCAGCTCCCGCAGCGCCCGCGCCGGCACCGGCCCAAGGTGGCCGTGGGCGCGGCGGCATCGCAGGGCCGGCACCCGCCATCGGCGGCGAAGTGGATGAGACTCCGGTCGTCACGCATCACTCCGTCAACGTCGACGGCAAGACCATCAACTACACGGCGACCGTGGGACAGATGCCGCTGAAGACCGCCTCGGGCGAAACCGAAGCGCACATCTTCTACATGGCGTACACGCTGGATGGCGTGACTGATCCGGCCAAGCGCCCCCTGACGTTTTCATTCAACGGCGGACCTGGATCGGCTTCCATGTGGGTTCACATGGGAGGCATGGGACCGCGATCCCCCAAACTGATGCCCAATGGAGGCATGCCGCCTCCGCCGTATCAGATGAAGGATAACCAGGACACGTGGCTGGGCGATACCGACCTGGTGTTCATCGATCCCGTGGGCACGGGCTACAGCCGCGCCAAGACGATTGAAGTCGCGCGACGCATGAATGGCGTGCAAGGCGATATTCAATCCGTCGGCGAATTCATGCGCATGTACATTACCCGCAACAGCCGCGAGCTTTCGCCTCTATTCATCGCCGGTGAAAGCTACGGGACATTCCGTGCCGCTGGGCTGGCTGGATATTTGATCGAGCGTGGGATCGCGTTCAACGGGATCGTGCTGATCGGCACCACGCTGAATCTCGAAACCATCTGGAGCCGTAGTGACGATCTGGTGTATCAGCTCGAATTTCCCACCTACGCCGCCGATGCTTACTATCACAAGAAGGTCGCTCCGGATCTGTTGAAGAAAGATTTCAAATCGTTCCTCAAAGAAGCGGAAACGTTCGCAATGACCGACTACGCGAACGCTCTGGCCAAAGGCGACGATCTCTCGCCCGCCGAGCGCAAGACCATCATCGACAAGCTGGTTCGCTTTTCCGGGCTCGATGCGCACTATCTGGAAGAAACCAACCTGCGCTGGGACGTCGGACATTTCACCCGGCAACTGCTGCGGGACAAGCATCAGACCATCGGCCGTTATGACGGACGCCTGGCCGGGCCCTCGTCGTTGAACACCGAACAGACTAGCGAGTACGATCCATCCAGCTCGCTGATCACTCCTCCGTTCACCGCCATCCTGACGGATTATCTCCGCAACGAACTCGGATGGAAGACCGACATGTACTACTATCCGAGCGGTGGCATCCAGCCGTGGGATTATCAGATTCAGAATGGATTCGGCGACACCACGTCGCTGCTGCGCAACGCGATGGTGAAGAATCCGTACATGAAGGTGATGGTCGCGGCCGGCTACTATGATCTAGCCACGCCATATTACGCGGCGGAGTACACGTTCAATCACATGGGCCTGAGTCCGGAGATGCACAAGAACATCACCTGGGCGTTCTATCCCGCCGGCCACATGCTGTATATCGACAGCGATTCGCACTCGAAAATGAAACACGATTTCCGCGAGTTCCTGTCGAACTCATTGCCGAAGGACATCCAGTAATCTCGGAGCGGTTAAATCTCGGGTTGTCCATTTATGATGATCACCACGCACGTTCACGATCTGATCCATGGCCGGCCCGCCGCTCGCATGGCCGTGGAGTTGGATTTCTTCATCTCCGGTCACGGCTGGCGCGAGGTCGGCCGCGGGATTACCAACGATCAGGGGCACATCCACGATTTCGGCGAGCCCGCCGCGCAAGGCGTGTACCGCCTCATGTTCGATGTTGCGTCCTACAATCCACACTCGTTTTTCCCTTCTATCGCGGTCACCATCGAGGTCCGCGATCCACAGGAGCACCACCACCTTCCGCTGTTGCTCGCCCCGTTCGGATATTCGGTCCATCGCGGCGCGTAACGTAATGACGCTTCGGGTGAAGGTGGTCCCCAGAAGCGCGAAAAGCGAGATCGTGGGCCAACTCGCCGATGGGACGCTCAAAGCGAAAATTGCAGCGCCGCCGGAAAAAGGCAAGGCCAACCACGCATTGATCGAACTGCTGGCGGAGCACTATCGCGTGCCCCGGACTGCTGTCGAGATCATCAGTGGCCACGGCACGCCGTTGAAGCTGGTACGGATCAATTTGCCTGGCGAGGCAAGCTGTCGCGCCACGCGATAAATCGCCCCAGTTTCCGCGAGGCCCAGCCTGGAGGCTTTTGGCGCGGGTGCAAGGGGACCTTCCGAACCGGAAGATTCCCAACGATTGCCGCCAACAGCACCAGCAACGGAGGATTGCGTAGGACCACTTTCATCGGACTGCCTCTTCTAAGAGAACTCCAGGATACCCGGACGTTTCAAAAAGGGGTTGCACACCGGCCCGGAATGTATTATTATTCAATTGGTTGAATAAACATTCAGTCGCAAGGAGCACCGTGGCCGCGCCGATCACCAGTTTCGCTAAGCAGGACGTCCGGCACCTGGCCAGCGATCTCGACCTGGCATCCGGCGAGTTGACGGATCTGCTGGATCTGGCGGCGCGCGTGAAGCGCACGCCAGCGCGGTTCTCGCAATCGCTCGCCGGCCGGTATCTCACTTTGCTGTTCGAAAAACCGTCGCTGCGGACGCGCATGACATTTGAGCTGGCCATCAAGCAGCTCGGCGGCGACGCGGTGGTCAGCAATGGACCCGTCGCGGAACGCGAGCCGGTGAAAGACGTGGCGCGGAATCTGGATCGGTGGACTCACGGCATCGTCGCGCGCGTTTTTTCGCAGTCGACTATCGATGAGCTGGCGAAATGGTCGCACGTGCCGGTGATCAACGCCCTGAGCGATCGTTTTCATCCCTGTCAGGCGCTGGCGGATGTGCTCACGCTGAAGGAATGTTTCGGGAAGCTCGAAGAATTGAAGCTGGCTTTTGTGGGCGACGGCAACAATGTCGCGCATTCTCTCATGCTGACGGCCGCGCGCCTGGGCGCGCACGTTGCAGTCGCAACGCCGCCTGGTTTTGAGCCCGATCGCGAAATCTCGGAGGCTGCGGCGGACGTTGCCGGGAAATCAAGCGGCCGGATCACGCTCACAAGCGATCCGGCCGAAGCCGTCGCCCACGCGCACGCGGTTTATACAGACGTTTGGACCAGCATGGGACAGGAATCGGAAGCGGCGGAGCGGACTCGCGTGTTCGCGCCCTATCAGGTGAATGAGAAACTTTTCGCGCAAGCGCGGCCCGATGCGGTCTTCATGCACTGTCTGCCCGCCAAGCGCGGGCTAGAAGTGACCGACGCCGTGATGGAGTCGCCGCGATCGGTCGTGTTCGACCAGGCCGAAAACCGCCTGCACGTCCAGAAAGCGTTGCTACTGACGCTGCTGCATTAACCGCGTCCTGAGCCGTGACCAAAGGGAGCGGTTAAACTTTGACGTTCATCGGCACCCTCAGTACAGTAAAGACTTATGACTAAACCAAAGAAGGTAGCGCTCGCCTATTCGGGCGGGCTGGATACATCCATCATCATTCCGTGGCTCAAGGAAAATTACGGGTGCGAAGTGGTCGCGGTGTGCGGCGATATCGGCCAGGGTGGCGACGAACTGACCGGCCTCGAAGCCAAGGCCCGCAAGACCGGCGCATCTGAAGTTCACGTCGCCGATATGCGCGAGGAGTTCGTCTCCGACTATCTTTGGCGCCTGGTCCGCGCGGGCGGCGTGTACGAGTACAAGTATCTGCTGGGGACCTCCATCGCGCGCCCCCTGCTGGCGAAAAAGCAGGTCGAGGTCGCCCTTGCCACCGGTTGCGACGCCCTGGCGCACGGGTGCACCGGAAAAGGCAACGACCAGGTCCGCTTCGAGCTGACCTATAAAGCACTGGCGCCGCATCTGCCCGTGATCGCTCCGTGGCGCGAATGGGACATCGTTTCGCGCGAAGATGCCATCGAGTACGCGGCGAAACATAACGTGCCGATCGCGCAGACCACTACGAAAATCTACAGCCGCGACCGGAATATCTGGCACATCTCGCACGAAGGCGGCGCGCTCGAAGATCCCGCCAACGCCGCGCCCGACGATGTGTGGATGCTGACACGCAGCGCCAAGGACGCGCCTGATAAGCCCACCGACGTAACTATCGGATTCGAGGAAGGCCGCCCCGTTTTTGTGAATGGACAGGCGCTGTCCCCGGTAGCGCTGCTCGAAAAACTCAATGCGATCGGAGCGGAAAACGGCATCGGCCGCATCGATCTGGTGGAGAATCGATTCGTTGGCATGAAGTCGCGCGGATGTTATGAGACTCCCGGTGGCACGCTGATCATGGCGGCTCATCGCGAGTTGGAATCGCTGACGCTCGATCGCAGCATGGCGCACTATAAGCAGAAGCTCGCGCTGGATTACGCTGAAATGGTTTACAACGGCCTGTGGTTCACACCGCTGCGCGAATCGCTGGATGCCTTTTTTGCCGAATCCAGCAAGACCGCCACGGGAGAAATCACGCTGCGTCTCTGCAAAGGCAAGCTCCAGCCGGTGAGCCGCAAGTCGCCGTATTCGCTGTACGCGTTGAACATCGCCAGCTTCACGATGGGCGCTGAATACGACCAGCGCGATGCGCGCGGATTCATCAACCTGATCGGCCTGCCAATCCAGGTGCGGGCGTCGTTGAAGAAATCCGCGAAAAACTCGGTATGAAGATCACACAGACTAAAGTCTGTGGCACAGGCTTCAGCCTGTGGAGAGATGCTCCACAGGAGCCACAACCATGAAACTGTGGGGCGGACGCTTTGAAGCGGGACCCTCTGAGGTCTTCGAGCGATTCTCCGGATCGCTGCATTTCGACCGGCGCCTGGCCGACGCCGACATCCGCGGATCGCAGGCGTACGCCCGCGCCTTGGAACAGGTCGGCATTCTGAGCGCGAAGGAGCGTGCCGAAATCGTCGCGGCATTCGATGCGCTGCGCGAAGAGGCTCGCACCGCGGCATTTTTTGAAGGCGCTGACGATGAGGACGTTCACACGCTCATCATTCGTAAACTGAAATCTCGAACCGGAGCGCTCGCCGACAAGATTCACACCGGCCGCAGCCGCAACGATCAGGTTTCGCTCGATATCCGCTTGTGGCTGCGCGACGAAATCGACGCCGCGCGCGTTTTACTGGCGGATCTGATGGCAGCCCTGCTCGCGATGGCGCACCGAGACCCGCACGCGATCATCCCCGGCTATACGCACACGCGCCGCGCCCAGCCGGTCCTGTGGCCGCATTACCTGCTCGCTTATTTTGAGATGTTCGCGCGCGATCATGAACGCCTGGGCGAAGCTCGCGCGCGCGTCAACGTCATGCCTATCGGTAGCGGCGCACTAGCGGGTTCCGCGTTTCCTTTCGATCGCGAAGCCATCGCGCGCGATCTGGGATTCGCGGCGATCACCCGCAACTCGATGGACGTTTCCGGCGATCGCGATTTCGCCCTCGATTTTCTACATGCCTCTTCGATGACGATGCTGCACCTCAGCCGCCTCGCCGAGGACTGGATTCTATACTCCGGCGAAGAATACGGCTGGCTGGAACTGGGCGACGGCGTCACCAGCGGTTCCAGTATGATGCCGCAAAAGAAGAACCCCGATTCGCTGGAACTGATTCGCGGCAAGTGCGGCAGCGTGTTTGGCGATTATTCGGCCCTCTTCATGATCATGAAGGGCTTGCCCATGACCTACAATCGCGACATGCAGGAGGACAAACCGCGCATTTTCGACGCCGCCGATCAGCTTCGCGGCTCGCTCGAAATGGCTCGCGTGGTGGTCGAAACCACGCGTCTCAAGCCCGCGCCTCCACTGGCAGCGGTGGAAGAATCCTGGGCCATCGCGACCGATCTCGCCGATGCGCTCGCACGCAATGGCATCCCGTTTCATCAGGCGCACAAGATCGTCGGGCGGCTGGTGCTCGAAAGCGTCAGTCACGGAAAAAAGCCCGCCGACTGGACCGCGGAATCGCTGGCCGCGTTCGATCCCGCGTTCACGCCGGAGATGGCGCGCTATCTGAAACCTTCCGAAGGCATTCGCACTCGCGAGATCGCGGGCGGCACCGGTCCGCAAGCCGTGGCTGCGGCGCTCGATGAGGCGGAAATTCGCCTGGCGGCGTTGCGCGGATGAATAAGAGCTACCGCCAGGGACAGATTCTCAAGCTGATCCACGCTCGCCGGATCCACACCCAGGAGGAGTTGGCGCACGCGCTGCGCGCCATCGGAATCCCCGCCACTCAGGTCACGCTTTCCCGCGACATTCGCGAACTGGGGCTGCTGAAGACACCCGAAGGCTACACCGAAGGCGCTGCGGAAACCGCTCCTGGCGCACCGGATGTCGAAAGCGTTGTGCGCGACTTCGTGATTGACGTCCGCGTGGCCCAGAATCTGCTGGTGCTGCGCACCGCGCCGGGGAACGCCAACGCGGTCGGCGTCGCGCTGGATAAAGCCGAATGGCCCGAAATCACAGGCACCATCGCCGGCGACGACACCATCCTGGTAGTGGCGCCCGACGCAAAAATCGCGGATGCATTGCGCTCCCGATTCTTGCGATTCGTCACAGAATAGATTGGGCCGGGCTTATTCACTCTTGAATCTGGAACTCGATTTCCTCCGCCCTCAACAACTTCCCACTTCGATAGACACGCGATCCGCAAACATTCCGCTATCTTCAGCTCAGAACGGTTTGGCGCTCTCATCGGCTTCCAGACCTACCGCGCGGCGAAGTTCTCTGAGATTCTCCCATCGCAACGTGACATGCAGCTAGCTTTTAGTGTGACGATGAGCGAGCGCCTTCTGCGTTAGTTTTGGTTAGCAGTCGCACGTGATTGTGGCGATGCCGTTCCGTTGCGGCCAATTAACGGCGAATTGCGGCCGCAAATTCATTTAGAGAGGAGATCCTGCCACATCAACCTGTAATTTTTCACTTCTTCCACCGTCTCTGCTTCGATGCTGCATGACATCCTGTACGCGATCAGAGGATTCCGCCGCGCACCGGGAGTTGCCCTCACTGTGATCGTCACCATCGGCCTCGCGCTGGGCCTGAACACAACTATGTTCACTATCTTCAACGCCTATGTGCTGCGGCCGTTCGACGTTCGCGATCCATATAGCTTATACACCCTCGCGTGGGCTACCAAGGGCCGGCAGCGGTCTCTCAGCTTCACGGAATACCAGGAGCTTCGCACACAAGCGTCCGGATTGGATGGCGTGATCCTGACCGAGAACCTGATCGCGACCGTCGACGGGCAACCGCTGGTCGGACAGCGGGCCAGTGGCGATTATTTCACAATGCTCGGCGTCGGCGCCGCCATGGGCCGCCCGCTTATGGAAGACGACGCCCAGGGGATGGTGCTGAGCTACGGTGCGTGGACCGCGAAGTTCGCCTCCGATCCGCATATTCTGGGACGAAGCTTTCCAGTGATGGGGAAATCGTACACGGTAGTGGGCGTCGCACGCCGGGGTTTCGAGGGCGTAAGTCCGGCTGCGATCGACTTTTGGATACCGCTCGCGACGGATCATCCGCCGCAGCTTCAGGGAGTCTTGGTCAGACTGAAACCTCGCGCGGCGCTTCGTGAAGTGCAAGCGGAGCTGACGGTTGTGGCCGCACGAATCACAGCGGATCGGCCCGCTGACCAGCGTGCGACGGGCGTGGTGCTGGTCTCCAATGCAACTCCACTGTCGCTCAACAAGGGCGCGAACTATATCCTTTTCGCGCCCGTCTTCGTCGCCTTCGGACTGGTGCTGGTGATCGCGTGTGCGAATGTCGCCAACATGTTGCTGGCGCGTGCGGCGGGGCGGCAGAAAGAGATGGGTGTGCGGTTGGCGCTGGGAGCGGGACGCGCGCGGATCATCCGCCAGCTCCTGGTGGAAAGCGCTGTGCTGGCCGTCCCGGCGGCGCTTGCGGGATTCGCAGTGGCGCGCGTAAGCATTCGCACCAGTCTGCAATTGTATTTCGCGACCGCCCCGGGCGTGCTCGGAAAGCTGATCCGCATTCTGCCACTCGACCCCGATGTACGGGTGTTCGGTTTTCTTCTCGCCGCATCGCTGGCCGCCACCCTGGCATTCGGACTCGCGCCCGCGATCCAAGCAGCGCGCGGAGACATCGCTGCTGCCGCGCGCGGAGAATCGGGCGGCTTCCGGCCTTCCCGTCTGAGGCACGCGCTGTTAGTGAGCCAGGTCGCCGTGTGCGCGCTACTGCTGATCGTCGCGGGAGTTTTGTTACGCGGAAGCGCGGCGCTCCAAAAGCACGATCGCGGCGTCGCAACCCGCAATGTTGTGTTCCTCAATTTGCAGACTGCTTCCGCGGCCCGCATCATGGAAAAGCTGAGGCTTGAGCCGTGGGCGGTGGAATCCGCAGCCTCCTCCCGCATACCTCTGAGCGGCTACCGCACCGTCGGCATCGGCCCCGCAAATGCCGCAACCATCCGCGCCGGCTACAATTTCGTGACGCCGGAATACTTTGCGCTGCTGCGGATCGGCGTGGTTCGCGGCCGGACCTTCGCGTTGGACGAAGCCACCGCTGAGGCCCCAGTAGCCATCGTCAGCGAGAAGACTGCGCGTCAATTCTGGCCCGGCGGCGACCCCATTGGAGAGGTGATTCGCATCGAGCCGCAGCCGCTGGTGGACCGCGGAGAACTTCCGGCGTTTCATCGCGCGCAGATCGTCGGCGTGGTGCGCGATGTGACCACCGGTGACATTTCGGATGGTCCCGATCCCACCATGTTTTATTTCCCCACCAACCCGCATAGCGCGAACGCCCTCGCTGTATTGGTGCGGATCAAAGAAGATACCGAGGCCACTCGTCGATCTCTGAACGATCTGGTGGAACGCGTAGCGCCAGGCAGTACGCGCCTCGCGATTTCGCTGGATGAGATGTTCACCATAGAATTGTTCCCTTTCCGGCTGAGCTTTGCGATCGCCGCATTTCTAGGAGTGCTCGCGCTGGTGCTGGCGATTGCCGGAGTCTACGGAGTCCTTTCCT
Source organism: Bryobacteraceae bacterium (assembly GCA_035568415.1). Classification (GTDB taxonomy): domain Bacteria; phylum Acidobacteriota; class Terriglobia; order Bryobacterales; family Bryobacteraceae; genus Palsa-187. The sequence continues at coordinate 14,659 of DATMOC010000010.1, forward strand.
ACCTGGTCGCGCAACGAACGCGCGAGATCGGGATTCGCATGGCGCTAGGCGCGTCCAGCGGATCGGTGGTCCGATTGATACTCGCCCAAAGCACGCGCTTCGCGCTGTGGGGAATCGGAATCGGCGTGTTGCTGGCCTTGGGAGTATCGCGAATCTTCGCGTCCCTGCTGGAAGAAATCAACACGTATGAGCCGCTCGCCTACGCCGCCGGAATCGCGGCGGTGCTGGCCGCAGCACTGGCCGCTTCGTTGGTCCCGTCGCAGCGCGCCGCGCGTATCGATCCTGCATCCACGCTTCGCTACGATTAATTCCAAGTGGAGCAAGCTTCAGCCGTCGTGGTGACACGTCTACATCGACCGCTTCCTTTGGTCGCGGCTCAGGGTCGGCGCTTTCCGATTTCAGCCGGACACAGAGCCGCGACCATAGGGAGCGGTGGATACTGAGTTTTCCGCAGTCTCCCAGCTTCCAGCGACACCTTCTGCCGTCGTCAGTATCCGGTCGCTGTCGCTCGCGGTTCTGTGCCGCGATTAGCGATCAGAGTGTCCGCACCGAGCCGCGAGCGACAGCGATCGGGTTTCTTCGGCTTGCCGCGCTCTCGTTAACCTACGTGAAACCCGCTGCACAAATTCAAACAAGCGCAACCTGCGCTTCCGTGGGCTCCGCTCAACAATACCAGGGCTCGTCGAGATACGGAATCGCGGCCCGTGGAATCAAATCGTAATTCTCCAGCGGCAGATCGACCAACTGGGCAACATCACGAAAGATTTCAGAGCGCGTCCGCTTGGCGCCGATGATCGCGAACGCGCGCGCCGCGAGGCGATCCACTTCGGGATCGCGATGCTTCCAGGGAAACACCAGGGATTTGGGATCGAAAGGGCCCACTTCGATATCATCCAGCTCCAGCAGCCGCGATTTCGAGGTGATCAGCAAGCGCAGCGCGAGCTGCACCGGAGGGACATTCTCGACCAGATCGAGATCCGCGAGCACGCGCAGAAGATCCCGGTAGCCGTCGATGGTGGTCCAGGGGGTGAACGCGATGAATGTCGGTTGAAGTGTCAGGCCGCACTCGCGCGTGAGCGCTACAACGTCGAAGAAATCGCGACGCGTGTGGTTCTTTTCGAACCGGGCCAGAATCGCGTCATCCACCGATTCGACGGCGCTGGTGATGAACAGGCATCCGGTGTCGCGCAGCGCGGGCAGCAGATCGCGATGTTTCAGCAAATGCTCGATTTTTATCGTCGCGTCGTAGGTGACTTTGGGAAATTCCGCGTGCAGCGCCTCGGCAATCCGGATCGCGTGCGTGGGGCCGTTGAAGAAATCCGGATCGCCGAACGTCACGTGCTGCGCGCCCGCGGCGATCTGCTGGCGGATGTCGGCGAGCACCACTTCGTGTTGCACAATCCGGAATTGGCCGTTATACACCGGAACGATGGGGCAGTGCCTGCATAGATGCTTGCAGCCACGGCTGGCTTCGGTGTAGGCCACCTGCTTCGCCACGCCGTTGTGCTGGAGCCTGGCGTAGTCCGCCGAAAACTCCGAGCGGTCGGGCTTTAGAAATCGAAGACGATCGAGTGCCACTCGAGGCGTGTTTTCACCGCGAGCGAACGCGACCAGCGACGGCTCGAACTCTCCGCCCGCGATCGCGTCGATCCCTAAACTGCGCAGAAGATCTTCGTTCAACGGCGCGTAGAGACCGTACGCGGCGAGCCGAGCGCCGGGGTTCAGACGCTTTACTCGATCGATCACCGGCACGGCCAGGCGCGTCGCGGTGTGCATCGGCAAATAGAACGCGATCATGTCCGCGTCGCGAACAATATGCTCCGGAAGCCGCTCGACCGCGAGATCGACCGCGCGGACCTGGTGGCCGTCGCGCACCAGCCACGCCTTCGGCGATGCCAGGCCGAAGGGTTGATGGCCCAGCTCATAAGTCGAGATGAGTACGATCTTCACCTGTCTTCAGGATAGGCGACCAACGGTCGCGCCTGACGGCCGTCAGTTGAGGCGCGACAGTAATGGAGCGCGTTTGTCCTGAGCAGTTACCCTGTAAAGATGCGACGAGTCGCCGCCGCGCTCGGCCCAACACTCCGGTACTGGATGCAAACCGAGGTGCACGTCTACGCGTTTTCCGTGGCGGCCAACGTGTTGCTGTCGTTTTATCCATTCCTGATCGTAATGATGTCGGTGTCGCGGCTGCTGTTCAACGAACAGACCACCGTCGGAGCGATTCAGCTCGCTCTGCGCGATTATTTCCCGGATTCTTTCACGAATTTCCTTTACACCAAGGGACAGCACGAAAACCTGCCGATCCGCCGGTCCACCGAAGTTGTATCGATCATCTTGCTTCTGTTTACGGCCAATGGAATTTTCGAGCCGCTGGAAGTCGGGCTGAACCGGGTGTGGGGAATCCACCGAAATCGCAGTTTTTTTCGTAATCAACTGGTCAGCCTCGGGCTGATTTTCGCGTGCGGCAGTCTCGCGATGCTCTCGATGATTCTGACCGGAATGAATCATGCGGCACTGCAAAATTTCGGCGGACCCGCGGCCTTCTTTCCGATACTGTTCTTTAAGCTCGCGGCAATGCCGATGGCTGTGCTAGTGCTGTTCCTGATTTATTATTTCCTGCCGAACGGAAGGCCGCCGATGAATCGAGTGATCGCGGCGGCCATCGTCGTCGGAATCCTGCTGGAAGTTTTGAAGTATTTCAACAAACTGGTTTGGCCGTGGTTCCAGAAGAAACTCGAAAACGAGTACAACGTCTTTCAGTATTCCGTTGCGCTGATTTTCTTGGGATTTCTAGCGTCGATGCTGGTGCTGGCGGGAGCGGAATGGGCCGCGCGCGGTCATCACGTCAAAATTAAGGAGGAGCATGCCTGAGCCCAGCGTTCCTGAAAAAGGACTGGCTGCGATTACTGGCGCGTCGAGCGGAATCGGTGCGTCGTTCGCCCGCAAGCTTGCGGCACTTGGATACGATCTGTTGCTGATCGCGCGGCGGGAGGATCGTCTGCGATCGCTCGCCACCGAATTGGCCGAGGCGCATCACATCAAAGCGGAAGTCATGGCGGCGGACCTTGCGCTGGATGCGGATCTGGCCAGCGTTGCGGAGCGCATTGCATCGACGCCGAATCTCGCGCTCCTGGTGAACAACGCAGGCTTCGGATCGCATGGATATTTTTTCGAAATCGACGTTGCCAGCCAGGATCAAATGCACCGGCTGCACGTGCTCGCGACCATGCGGCTGGCGCACGCGGCGTTGTCCAACATGGTGCCACGCGGCGCGGGCGGAGTGATTAACGTCGCCTCCGTGGCGGGATTCGGGCAGTCGCCGCAGAACGTGAGTTATTGCTCCACCAAAGCCTGGATGATCAGCTTTAGCGAAGGATTGTCCATCGAACTGGCGTCCAAAGGGTTGGCCGTGAAGGCTCAGGCGCTGTGTCCCGGATTTACGTTTTCCGAGTTCCACGACGTCCTGGGCATGGATCGAAGCGCCATTCCGGGCTCTCTCTGGATGCCGGCGGATTTCGTGGTGGAAGAGTCGCTGAAAGGCTTGGCGAGCGGAAAAATCATCGTGGTTCCGGGCTGGCGGTACAAGCTGGTCGTCGCCGGGATGAAGATGATTCCGCGCCCTTTGTTAAGAAAAATATCCGTCAGTGGAGTGCGCCGGTTTCGAAAGAAAAAAGCCTGAGCCATATATTGATGCAACCCGGAACGCCTCCGCACACGTCTGGGGAAGCATGCACAGTGAAGGATTAACGCGGCGCAGTGTGTTGACGATCGCATGTGGTGCCGCTACCGCGCGGCTGTACGGCTTTGGTCCGGATTTTTGGAATAAGAAAGATCCCTCCGAGTGGTCCAGCCAGGAGATCGATCAGCTTACGTCGAAATCGCCCTGGGCCAAAGAAGTCAGCGCGAGCGCTCCAGGCGAGTACGGAAACGGTGGTTCCAGATCCAGCTCGCCACGCGTCGGCGGCAGCATTCCCGGTATTGGCGGGATCGGCGGGGGTGGAGGACGGCGTAACGGCGGTGGTGGAGCCCCGCCGGTTCAATCCCACAGCGGAACGGTTCGTTGGGAGAGCGCCCAGCCCATCCTGGATGCCATGAAATCTAAAGTTCCCGAGGCGTTCTCGAATCACTACGTGATCAGCGTAAGCGGATTTCCATTGAACGGCGGACGGCGTAGGTCGCAATCCGAGGACGACGATCCGAACGCTGACGTCGAGCGTCTCAAAGGCGTCACCTACCTGGAGGTGAAGGGCAAGCGCGACCTCCAACCAGGTGTGGTGCAGCAGCAGATGTCGAGCTACGGCAACGTGCTGTTTGGTTTTTCGAAGGAAATGCTGGCGCTGAAAGTGGACGACAAGGAAGTCACCTTCGCCACCCTGTTTGGCCGCATGAACGTCAAGGCCAAGTTCAATTTGAAAGACATGCTGTATCACGGCGAACTGGCCGTTTGATCGGCGCACTGACGCCGTGCAGCCAACAGAGCCGCGAGCGCTAGCGACCGGTTCGTGATCGAACGAAGCAACGCGACCCGCGTGATAAACTCACCACGTGGATCTGAATCTAACCCCTGATGAACTTCAGTTTCGGGATGAAGTGCGCGCCTGGTTCGCCGCCAACGTTCCCAAGGACTGGATCAAGCGGCGCAACGCGGAAGAGTCCATGGAGGCTCGTTCGCGTACCTGCGCGCGTGGCAGCGCAAGATGTTCGACGCGGGATGGGCCGGCGTTTCGTGGCCCAAGGAATACGGCGGCCGCGGCGTGTCGCTGATGCAGCAGGTGATCTTCATCGAAGAAATGGCGCGCGCCGAAGCGCCTCCCATGGCGAACGTGCTTGGGCTCGGATTGATAGGTCCCACCATCATCGGCTACGGGAATGAGGCGCAGAAAAAGCGCTATCTGCAAAAGATCCTGAGCGCGGAAGAGATCTGGTGCCAGGGATTTTCGGAGCCCAACGCGGGCAGCGACCTGGCGGCGCTTTCGACCGAAGCGAAGCTCGACGGCGGGCATTTTGTCGTCAACGGGCACAAGTGCTGGAACAGTTACGGATGGGCGGCGGACTGGTGCGAACTGGTGGTCCGCACCGATGCGTCGGCGGAAAAGCATAAGGGCCTGACGGTGCTGCTGGTCGACATGAAATCGCCGGGCGTGGAAGTCCGCGGGCTGAAGCAGATGAGCGGGGAGAGCGAATTCTGCGAGATTTTCTTCCGCGATGTGCGCGTCCCGGTGGAGAACGTGGTCGGCAAGGTAAACGACGGCTGGCGCGTTGCGATGGGGACGCTGATGCATGAGCGCGGAACCTTCGGCGCGGCGTTGCAAGTGCACTACCGTCGCAACTTCAATCGCCTGGTGGAGATCGCGCGCGAACGTAAGCGCACCGGCGATCCGCTGGTCCGCCAAAAGCTTGCGCAGTGCTACACGGAAATCGAAGTAATGCGCTGCAATCAGATGCGCGCCTTCAGCCGGATCAACGAAACCGGGGTTCCCGGGCCGGAAGGATCCATCCAGAAAATCTTTTGGAGCGAGCTGAATCAGCGCTTCCAGCAGGCCGCGATGGAGATCCTGGGTCCTTATGGTCAGCTCGCCCACGGATCCGCGGACGCGTTCGATGAAGGCCAGTGGGCCTACGGCTATCTGCGCTCGCGCGGCAATACCATCGAAGCCGGGACGTCTGAAATCCAGCGGAACATCATCGGGCACTTCGTGCTTGGGTTGCCAAAGAGCTACTAACGGAAAAACATCATGCAATTTGGATTGAGTGAATCGCAGAAGATTCTGCAGAGCAATGCCCGCAAGTTTTTTGCGGCCGAGTGTCCCATGGCCGACGTGCGGCGCATCATGGAAACGGACACCGCGCACGATGAGAAGCTCTGGCACCACATGGCGGAGCAGGGATTCCTGGGCGTCGTGATTCCGGAAGATGCCGGCGGCATGGGGCTCGGCATGGTGGAATTGGCCGCGCTTGCCGAGGAGATGGGCCGCGCACTGGTTCCGGGCGCATTCATTTCGAACCTGCTGGCGGCCTCTGCGATTCATGCGGCGGGGTCGAAGAAGCATCTCGCCGAGATCGCGTCCGGCAAGACCAAGGCCACGCTCGCGCTGCTCGAGTCGAGCGCGAAATGGGATGCCGACGCAGTCGAAATGTCCGGCCTAAAAGGCGAGAAGATGTTCGTTCCCGATGCCGGGATCGCCGATGTGATCGTGGTCGCGGCTCGCGATCGTGGTGAATTAGCGTTATACGCAGTCGACGGAAAATCGGCCACGAAAACACCCATGCCGTCGATGGATCTAACGCGCCGTTTATACAAAATCGATTTCAGCGGCGGTGGTGAATTGCTGGCCCGCGGCGATGCGGCTCGCAAGGCGCTGGATCGCGCGCTCGACATCGGGACCGTGGCGCTGTGCGCCGAAATCACCGGCGGAATGCAGCGGACCATGGAAATCGCCGTCGAATACGCCAAGACCCGCAAGCAGTTCGGCAAACCCATCGGGCAATATCAAGCCGTGCAGCATCAGTGCGCCGACATGCTGCTATGGACTGAAAGCTCGCGCTCGGCCGCATTGTACGCCGCTTGGGCTTTGGAGAACGGAGTCCCGGACGCCCGCGCGGCGGTCAGCGTCGCGAAAGTGTATGCCAGCGACGCGTGCCGCGAGGTCGGCAATCGAGGCGTGCAGGTCCAGGGCGGCATGGGCTTCACCTGGGAAAACGATACGCATCTCTACTACCGCCGTGCCAAGGCCAGCGAAATCGCCTTCGGCGACGCGAGTTTTCATCGCGAACGGATCGCGAAACTCGTGGTGGACCACCAACGTCGCGAAGCGGTCAACGTTTAGATCCGGTCCAGTATTCCACGTGCGCATTACGTTATGATGGAGATGATTCAAATCGCCCGGCCGGGGCGGGCGGGCGCCCCGTGGGGAAGGAAGCTCCATGGAAAAACAAGCGCAAAACATACAAGAAGCATTTCTAAACAACGCGCGCAAAGATAAAACTTTTCTCACCATCTACTTAATGAGTGGTGTCAAACTTTCGGGACGCATCAAGAGTTTCGATAAGTACTCCGTCATTCTGGAATCCAACAATCAGGAACAACTCATCTTCAAACACGCGATTTCGACTTTGGTTGTTTCCAAACCTTTCCATACTCCGATCCATTCCAATGCGGCTTCCGCCGGCACACATGGAGTGCCCGGCGTCCCCGTAGGAGACGCAGAGAACTAGGTTGAGCGAAGAAATCGCGCTCCTCGCTGGACTCCATCTGACCAGCCGCGCCGCGCAGCGGGCGCCCGGCGGAGTCGATTCCGAGGTCATTTCGGCGGAGGAGTCTCTCGAAGAATTATCCGCCCTGGCGCACAGCGCCGGCGCACGCGTGGCCGATGCGAGCATTCAATCGCGCGCCCGCCCGGACGCAGCTACGCTGGTCGGGTCCGGCAAAGTCGAGGAGCTCAAGAACAAGGTTCATTTCTTCGAAGCCACCACGGTGATCTTCGACCGTGAGCTTTCCCCCACCCAGCAGCGCAACCTGGAAAAAGCGCTGGACGTGAAGGTGCTCGACCGGACACAGCTGATCCTCGACATTTTCGCGCGGCGCGCGCGGACGCGGGAAGGCCAGCTTCAAGTCGAGCTGGCGCAGTTGAATTATCTTCTGCCGCGCCTGACGGGACACGGCGCCGCGATGTCGCGGCTGGGCGGTGGAATTGGAACGCGCGGACCCGGCGAAACCAAGCTCGAAACCGACCGCCGCAGGATTCATCAGCGCATTCACGCCATTGAAGCGTCGCTCGAACGCGTCCGCGGCGGACGATCCACGCAGCGCCGCCAAAGGCAAGCTGTACCGCTCGCGACCATCGCGTTGGTGGGCTACACCAACGCCGGCAAATCGACTCTGTTCAATCGACTGACCGGCGCGGGAGTGCTGGCCGACTCGAAAATGTTCGCGACGCTCGATCCGACGGTGCGGCACATCACGCTTCCCTCGCATCGACGCGCGCTGGTGAGCGACACCGTCGGCTTCATCCGCAATTTGCCGACAACGCTGGTGCGGGCGTTTCGCGCCACACTCGAAGAAGTGGTGGAAGCGGAGCTGTTGCTCCACGTGGTCGACGCGAGTTCTCCTGAAGCCGCCCACCATACTGCGCACGTCCTGGCCACGCTCATGGAAATCGGCGCGGCGGAAACTCCCCAGATCCTGGTGCTGAACAAAGCCGATCTCATCCCAGGCGATCCGGACGCCGGGGCGCTCGCGCGCAGGATTCTGGGCGATCCCGAACATCAGCCGGCAGGCGCGGTGGCGATTTCGGCTGCTTCAGGCGCGGGCTTCGACACGCTGCTCCGGAAAATCGACGAGGTGATGCCGGTCGATCGCGTTTCAGCATGCGTGTTCCGCTTCCCCATCGCCGAAGGTGGACCGCTGCACTTGCTTCACGAATACGCCGTCGTGACCAGCACCCGCTATACGGGCAAAACGTGCGAGGTAGAAGCGGTAGTTCCCGAGTCGCTGCGCAGGCGGTTGGCGCAGTACGTGGTCACTAAGAAGTCAGGAGTCAGAAGAAAGAAGTCAAAATAAAGTCTTGCGGTCGCCAGGGTGTCCATTCTGACTCCTGTCTCCTGACTCCTCCTTGTTGGGCTATCATTTTTACAGGGTGAACCTTCCGAATCTGCTTACGCTTTTGCGGATCTTCTTCGTTCCGCTATTGGTCGCGGCGTTGCTGGCCGACGGCACGTGGATCGAGCGCTGGCAGAGCCTTGTTCCCATCTCGCGGGAAATTTTCGCGCTCGCCGTGTTCCTGGCCGCGGCGCTGACGGACCTGCTGGACGGCTATCTGGCGCGGCGCTGGCGGCAAGTCACCACTGTCGGCACGTTGCTCGATCCCATCGCCGACAAGCTGCTGGTTTCGGCGGCGCTGATTTCGCTGGTGGATATTCATCGCGCACCGGCATGGATCGTCATCCTGATCATCGGTCGCGAATTTGCCGTTTCGGGCCTACGCTCCATCGCGGCCGCGTCGGGATACATGATCACGGCCAGCGAACTGGGCAAGACAAAAATGGCCGCGCAAGTGGCCGCGATCTCGCTGGTCATCGGCGGAATCAAGTGGCCGGCGTTGGAAACGCCCGCGCTGATCGGAATGTGGACCGTGATGATTTTCGGGATCGTTTCCGCCGCCGACTATTTCCGAAAGTTCTGGCGTAAAGTCGACCATCAGGTCAAGGTGCGCCGCCGCCGGGAACTGCTACGCATGGAACGCCTCAAGAAGCGCGCGGCCGTGGTGCGCAGCGCTGCTGCTCCGCTCGGCGATCGCGGCTAGAAAACTCAAGATTACTTTGCGCCTTGGCGTCTTTGCGTGAGATTTTTATGTCAAACTGGACGGCAATGAAGCGCTTCCAATTGACGTTCACTCTCTTCTTTGTCCCCGCGCTGTTGGCGCAGACCTATTTCCCGCCCACCGGAAAATGGGAGAGAAAATCCGCAGCTGAGGCCGGCATAGACGCGCCTAAACTCGCGGCAGCCGTCGAGTTCGCACAGTCCAGCGGCAGCAAGTGGGATTTCGAAAAGGATCAGGTTCGCACTTTCGGCACGCCGCTGGGACCGCTTCCGAAAACGCGCGCCGCCACCAACGGAATCATTCTTCGCCACGGATACATCGTCGCTGAATTCGGCGATGCCAAGGCCAACGATCCGGTGTATAGCGTCGCCAAGAGTTTTCTGTCCACCGTCTGCAGCATCGCCGTCGCGAAGGGATTGATCAAGGATGTGAACGATCCGGTCGCGAACTACATCCACGACGGAGGCTACGATTCGCCGCACAACGCTAAAATCACCTGGAAGAATCATCTGCAACAAACCAGCGAATGGGAAGGCAGCATGTGGGGCAAGAACGCCGATTTCGTGGGCCACGAACAGTTCGGCGCCGGAGAGCGCAAGCCACGCGCCATCCAGGAACCCGGATCGTTCTATGAGTACAACGATGCGCGCATCAATCGATTCTCGCTGTCGCTGCTGCGCCTTTTCGGAAAGGGCGTTCCCGAAATTCTCAAGACCGAGATCATGGACCCCATCGGCGCGTCGCAGGACTGGCGCTGGGTCCCGTACGACAATTCCACAGTCGAGATCAAAGGCCGGAAGATCGGATCGGTCAGCGGCGGAACACGATGGGGCGGCGGTCTGTGGATCAATTCGGAAGATCTGGCGCGCTTCGGCTTGCTGATTCTAAATCACGGCAAGTGGGGCCAGCGGCAGGTCGTTTCCGAGCAATGGCTGAAGGACGCCGTCACCCCCAGCGAGCATGGTCCCGACTACGGCTACCTGTGGTGGCTGAACACCAAACAGAAGCAATGGCCGCACGCGCCGGCGTCGAGCTTTGCCGCGCTTGGAAACGGCTCCAATACGATCTGGATCGATCCCGACCACGACATCGTATTCGTGTGGCACTGGCACGAGAATCGCGCCATGGATGGAATGATCCAGCGCATCGTGGCCGCGGTCAACTGATTCGCTACTTCCCTGCCAACTGATTCGCCGAAGCTTTTGCAATCTGTTCGCACGTCCCGAACCAGACCCCTGGCTTCGACTTGATGTACGCCACCAGCTTTTCGAACTGTGCGACCCGCGACCGGTGTCCGCTTACGAACGGATGCATCGTCACGAGGAACAGCGTCCGCTCTTCGTAGGCTTTGTCGAACTCGGCTTTATAGACCTGGTAAACGTCGTCATCGCCCATCCGAAAATATGCCGAAACAGTGCGGTCGTAGCTATAGTACGCAACATCGTCCAGAATCCATTCGACCGGCAATTCCACCAGCCCGGTGGCCTTGCCCTGCGCGATGAGCTCATACGGCCGATCGTCGCCCATCAGGCTCGAATCGTAGCTGAGCCCCAGCTCGCGAATGATAGCCAGGGTCTCCGAAGTGAAGTCCCAGCTCGGCGTGCGGATGCCTGCTGGTTTGTGGCCCAGGCGCTGCGTCCAGAAATCGTAAGCGCGGCGCGTCAGCTTCCGCTCCTCGTCTGGCTTGAGTTCGGCGATGCGCTCATGCACCCAACCGTGGACGCCGATTTCGTGATGCTGCTTCGCGGCTAGAATCGCGTCGATGGTGTCTTTGTGAAGCTCGCCGCTGACCGCCGGGACGAAGAACGTCGCGGGAATATTGTTGGTCTCCAGGATCTTCAGAATGCGCGGCACACCGACACGCGGCCCGTATTCGCCTCGCGACAGCGGCTGCGGAGAATATTGCGCCGACCGCAGGAATCCCGTCTCCGCGTCCATATCGAACGAGAATCCGACGGCCACGCGCGCTCCGTTGGGCCAGGTCTTCGGCGTCAAGTCGCGTCCCGCTCGGACTTTATCGACCATGGCTTTGATCTGCGGAAGCTCCCATTGCCAGACTGGCGGTTGCGGCTGCGAGAAGGCCATCGCGGGCAGCAAGACGAGCAGAGTTTTCATAAGGGCGAGGATATAACAAAAGGGGCAGACGCGAACGCCTGCCCCCTGTGCTGTAGTGCTTGAAACTGCGTTAGAACGAAAGACGCAACGCGAACTGGATGGTCCGCGGCCCGCCGTTTGCGCCGGCTGTCGTGCCGACCGCTGTGGCCACCGCGCTACCCAGAGTCTGCGTAATCTTGCCAAATGTAGCCGTGCTGCTTTCGCTGTGCCCCGGATTGGCGAAGTTCGTATGGTTGAACAGGTTGAAGAAATCCGCCCGCATGGTCAAGTGAGTCCTCTCACCCCAAATCGGGAAGCTCTTCAACGCGGTGAAATCGTAGTTCACCAGCCCCGGACCAACAAACTCATTGCGGCCCGAGGTCCCGACGCGGCCGGTAGGCGGCGTGGCCGAGAAGTTCGACGGGCTGAAGGCGAGATCCGGGTTGCTGTAGTTGGTCTGCAACGGACCCGAACCGATATAGTCAGGGCGGTCGGCGAACTGGTTAAAGCCGCTGAAATCGTTCGACGTGTTGTAGACCGTAAAAGGCTGCCCAGTCTGCGCGCTGGTGATGCCGGAGATCGACCATCCGCCGAGTAGTTGGCGATTTAGCAGGTTGTTCGATCCCATCAGCCGGTGACCCGGCCCGATGGGCAGATCCGCATTGTAGACCACCACCGCGCGTTGACGTGTGTCGAACGACGACGGACCGCGCTCCAGGTTGAGCTGCTTGGGATTCGCTGCCGAACTCAGCTCACCGCTTGAACCGAAGAAGGCCGAGGTGTAGTCGATCGAGTGACTCAGCGTATAAGACGCTTGCAGGAAGTATCCGCGCCGCGATTGATACTTTGCGGTGGACACCATGCCGTTGTAATGCGAATTGCCGATGTCCACGCCGGTTCCGATGGAACCGAACGTCGGGTAGGGATAGACCTGCACGTTGGGAGACTGATTTCCGCGCTTGGTCAAATCGTTTACGATGACCGTCGGCTGGTTCTGATCGACGAACAGACCCAGTTTGTGGCCGGCACTGCCCTGGTAGTCGACTTCCACGGAGAAGTTCTGACCGACCCTGCGCTGAATGCCGAGATTGTACTGATACAGATAGGAGCTGCGGATGTTCGGATCCTCGGCATTGAAGCCGACCAATCCGATGAGCGGCTTCCCGTTCGCATCGAATTTGACGAGCGGTACGTTCTGATCGAAGCCCGTGGCGTATGAGAATTTACCGGGCTGAGTGACGCCTGCGGTCTGAGAGGTGGTCAGATTGTAGGGAGCGTTCAACCCCATGTTGGCCGGGATATTGTTGAAGATATCGTCATAGCCAACGCGGAATCCCGCGCGGATGACGGTGTCGTCATTGCCAAACAGGCGCTTGGCGAAACGCGGTGTATAGGCGATGCCGACTACCGGACCAAAGTTGTTCTTGTCCGAGTTCACACCACTGTTGCCTACGCTGACCGGTGACGGGCTGAGAGCTAGAGCCGCGTAGCCTTTCTTAGTCGGGTCGATGGAAAGAAGCTGGTTGGTTCCCAGCAGAACCGGTCCGACGCCTGGAATGAAGTTGGTCGCGTCGTTGCGAGTCTGATAGATCGCCGAAGGATACTCGTAGCGGATTCCGTAGTTCACCGTCAGGTTGTCTTTCACCTTCCACTGATCCTGAAAGTAGATGTCCCACGGGATACGATCCCAGTAGGCCAGCGTGCTGCCAGTCTTAAAGCTCGAGGTGTTGATTTGGCCGGCGGCGAAGTCGGCCCAGTTCAAGAAGTTGAACGATCCCCGCTCAGTGCTGTCGAGATAGCGGCGAGCCTGCTCGCGCCGCTGGTGGTATCCGAAGCGGAACGAATGCTTGGTCGCGCCGAACGGCGAGACCCACGACATGTTGTCGAAAATCTCGAACGTATTGGTGATGCGGCCCTGCGGCAGATTGGTGGTGCTGCCCAACGGGGCAAATCCGCCCGCAACCGAAACTGTCGGCAAACCGGAATCTTGAATGTTCTTGGTCCCGTCGACAACTCCAGACAGCGGTTTTCCAGTCGAATCCGTGAAGATACTGGCCGCGTTCAATCCGTTATCCTGCACAGTGATGAAGGTTTGGTTGCGCGAGTATCCAGCGCGGAATTCGTTGAACAAGGTGGGGCTGAACGTGTGCGTCTCGATCAAAACGCCATTGCGGCTCACAGGCGTATTTCCATTTCCGCCCTCGAGCGGAAGTGCGCCGGCCGTAAAGGTCGCGCCCTGGTAGTTTGCAAAGCGTGCCGATAGCTGATCGTTGTCGTTGATTTTGTGGTCCACCTTAACCAAGCCGGTGTAGTCGAAGGTGCTGGCGGTCGCGTTGGCGATGAAATTGTTGGTGCCTGTGGTGTTCGGATCGGGCCAGTATTTCAGCAGCGCCTTGGAGATCGGATCGGTAACCTGGGCGCGCTCGGCGGCGGTGGGAACGCGGGTCAGAGTCGGAGTCGGGTTCACCTGCCGGAATTCCTCGAAGGAGCCGAAGATGAAGGTCTTGTTCTTCTTGATGGGACCGCCCACAGTCCCGCCAAACTGGTTGCGATGCAGCGGCGTCTTGGTGCCACCCTGCTTGTTGATGAAGAAATCGGTCGCGTCGAAATCGTTGTTGCGGAGATACTCGAACACGGAACCGTGCACTGAGTTGGTTCCGCTCTTGGTGACCATGCTGACGGTTCCGCCGGTGCCGCGGCCGAACTCGGCCGACGCTACGCTGGTCTGCACCGAAAATTCCTGAATGGCATCGCCGATGCGGAAATTGTTCAGGTTCCCGTTCACCTGCGTGTCCATGTTGCTGGCGCCATCCCACAGATAGGTGTTCGATTGCGACCGCGCGCCCGCGACGTTGAAGCTCAGCACTTGGGTGCCGGATGCCGTCGGCAACACGCCCGGAGTGATCAGCGCCAGATCGAGAGCCTGGCGGCCGTTCAGCGGCATATTTCCAATGTTGCGGCTATCGACCACGCTGCTCAGCGTGCTCTTGTCGTTTTCCAGCAGGGGAGCTGCGCTTTCCACTTGAACCGAATCGGTGACCGTACCCACTTCGAGCGTCAGCTCCAGGTGCGTGATCTGATCGACCTGAACCAGCACTGAGGAGACGTTAATTTTCTTGAACCCCTGCGTCTCCGCCGTTAAGGTGTAGGTGGTCGGCGCCAGTTGCAGAAACTGAAATTCGCCGCTGGGGTTGGTTGTGGTGGTCACCTGCGCGTTGGTGCCGGTGCTGGTGAGAGTTAGTTTAACGGATGGGACCACGGCACCGGTGGAATCTTTAACAGTTCCGGAGACGCTTCCGACGGATGCGGCAAACATTTGCGACGCAATCGAAATGCAAAGCGCCGTGAATAGAGTGATTTGTTTCATGAAGTTACTCCCTTGAGTCCAAAGCGAAAAATGAATTACGTTACGTTACAGTTGCGAGAAAGACTGGTGTCACCAGGGTAAAGCAATTGGAGGTTGGAATCAAGCCGGAGAGGGTATCACTAAAAAGAAGCGCGCTTGTGACATTTGAAACTAGACGACTTCATTGCTTCGAAGAGTCGCGATCTCTACTTCGGTGTAGCCAACTTCGCCGAGAACCTCATCCGTGTGCTCACCGAGCATGGGCGCGCGATGCCGAATGCTACCTGGCGTCGCGGAGAGGCGGACGGCTGTATCGGCCAGTGGCACCGGCTGGGGAGCGCCTGGATAAGCGAGATATTGCAACAATTTGCGCGTTTCCACCTGAGGATCTTCGAGCACTTCCGAAGGGGAAAGAACCGGTCCGGCCGGGACCCGTGCGGCTTCCAGTTGGGCGATCGCTTCCGCGCTGGTTCGGGAGGCCAGCCACGCGTTCATTGCCTCGGTAAGGATATTCCGATGATCGGCCCGGGAAAGGTCGGTCGCGAAGCGTGGATCGTCCAAAAGGTCTTCTCGTGCGACCAAACGAACCCAGCGGGCGAACATATCGTTGCCGATCACCTGGACCATAATCCACCCGTCTTTGGTTCGATATGCGTCAGCTGGAGCGGTGTAGAATCCGGCGTTTCCCCGTCGTTCGCGATCGATTCCTGTGACGCTTTTCTCGGCCAGAAATGCCTGCATGAAGGTCACGCTGGTGGCCAGCAGCGATCCGTCGACGATCTGGCCTTCGCCGGTCCGGGCGCGATGATAGAGCGCGACCATGACTCCGAATGCGGTGTGCAGAGCCGTTCCATAGTCTTCGAACGACACGACCGAGCGCGTCGGCTGCTCGGGCGACCCAGTGAGGCTCATGGCTCCCGACATCGCCTGCGCCACGGCGTCGAATCCGAGGCGGTTGGCATACGGCCCGTCCGGTCCGAAGGCCGAAATGCGGGCGAGAATGATGTCCAGTTTGATGGCACGCAGCGATTCGTAGTCGAGCCCCATCTTCTTCATCACCGCGACCGGAAGATTGGCCACCACTACGTCGCCGGTCTTTACCAGTCTTCGAATGATTTCCGCGGATTCGGGCTTCGACGTATCCAGCGTGAGGTTGCGTTTATTGCGATTCAGCGAGAGGAAGGCCCCGCCTTCACCTTGCTCGGTGACTGGACCGGTGTAGCGATCCTCGCTGCCTTGCCGCCGGTCGACGCGAATCACGTCGGCGCCCATGTCGGCGAGCAGCATCGCGCAGTACGGGCCGGCGATGAACCTTCCAAAATCGATGACGCGAATTCCTGCCAGGGGTAAATTCATGTGCGCTTCCATGTAGAATAGCCGCAAAAGGAGATTCTGGATGGCATTGGTTATTCGTCGTGCGACGCCGGAGGACGCCGCGGTGTGCGGAAAAATCTGTTTCGACGCGTTCACGAAAATCAGCACCGAGCATTCGTTCCCGCCCGACTTTCCATCCGTCGACGTGGCGCGCGGGGTGCTCACCATGATGTTTTCCCATCCTGGCTTCTACGGTGTGGTCGCCGAAGCCGATGGCCGCGTAGTAGGAAGCAACTGTCTGGACGAGCGCTGCTCCGTCGCGGGCGTTGGCCCGATCACGGTCGATCCCGCGGGACAAAACCGGGGCGTCGGCCGCGCGCTGATGGACGCTGCGATGGAACGCGCGAGAGAGCGCAATTCTGCCGGAGTGCGGCTGGTGCAGGCGACCTTTCATAATCGATCGCTGTCGCTGTATACCACGCTTGGATTCGATCCACGCGAGCTGCTGGTGTGTTTGCAAGGCCCCCCGATTCAGCAACCGATGGAGAATTGCACGGTGCGGCCGGCGGAAGCTCGTGATGTCGACGAATGCGACCGGCTGTGCCGTCGAGTGCATGGACACGATCGCGGAGGGGAATTGTCGGATGCGATCGGAAGAAGCGCCGTCGTCGTCGAACGCGATGGGAGGATTACGGGATACGCAACGATCCTGGGATTTTTTGGACACGCGGTCGCGGAGACCAACCTCGATCTGGAGGCCATGATCGCGGCATCGAAGGGATTGGCCGGACCCGGCATCCTGGTACCCGCCCGGAACGCGGAATTATTTCGCTGGTGTCTGGCACACGGCCTTCGCGTGGTACAGCCGATGACCTTGATGACGATGGGCCTTTACAACGAACCGGCCGGCGCCTGGCTTCCGTCGATCCTGTATTGAAGGTCCGCAACCGATCATAATGACTCTCATGCGACGTCTCGCCTGGATCTGGTTGTGTTCTACCAGTGCCTTTGCCTGCTCAATCACACTAAAGCTCCCGGATACGCACATCGTTTCATCGTCCACCATTCCCGCCGCGGCTCCGCTGCCTGAATTCTGCCAGGTGCAAGGCTACGTGGTCACGCGAGGCCTGACGGGCGAACCGGACAACAAGGTCAACTTCGAGGTCGATCTGCCGACCGCGGGATGGAATGGCAAACTGTATTTCGCCGGAGGCAGCGGATTCATCGGAGGCCGGTCGAACAAAGCGCCAATGTCGAAGGGCTACGCGACGGCGTACACCGATACCGGGCACGAGGCGGCCTCAGCAGTCGACGCGACTTGGGCGCTGGGCAGCATGACGAAAAAAGTCGACTTCTTCGATCGCGGCATCCACGTTGGGACCGTCGCAGCGAAAGCGGTGACGCAGGCGTTTTATGAAAAGCGGCTGGAGAAATCGTATTTCGTGGGATGCTCGACGGGCGGTAAGCAAGCCTTCATCGAGGCGCAGCGATATCCTGACGATTTCGACGGCATCATCGCCGGCGCGCCCGCGGTGGATTACACGGGACTCATGATCGAGTTCAACTGGAATGAACGCGTGCTGCTCAGTTCGCCGGCGTCGTACATTCCAGCCTCGAAGCTGCCGCTGATCGCGAAAGCGGTGCTGGCGCGTTGTGACACCCAGGATGGGCTGGCGGATGGACTGATTAGCGAGCCGCGGAAATGCGATTTCGATCCGGCAACGCTTCAATGCCGCGCTGGCGATGGCGCCGATTGCCTGACCGCGGCTCAAGTCGACTCGCTGAAGAAATTGTATGCGGGACCAGGCCAGAAGATTTTTCCCGGCATGCCGATCGGTCATGAAGATTCGCCGAACTACGCGGCCTACATCTTCGGCAACGTCCAGCCCGCAACGCGCGATAACCTGCTCACGTTTCCGGGCGACTATATCAAGGATGCGAACGCAGCGCCGTACGAGTTCGCGTTCCAGCGGGAATTCTTCCGCTATCTCGCGTTCCAGCCGGGCGATGCAAACTACGACTGGCGGTCATTAAACGTCGACAGGGATTTGTCGAGAGTCGCGGTGCTTGGAAAGCTGCATAACGCGCTCGATCCGGACTTATCGCGCTTCAAAAAGCATGGCGGAAAAATGATCATCTACAACGGATGGGCCGATCCGGTGGTGCCGCCGATCCGCATTATCGAGTACTACGAAAAAGTCGAAGGCGCGATGGGCAATCCGCGATCCTTTGCGCGATTATTTCTTGCGCCGGGAATGAACCACTGCGGAGGCGGACCGGGTCCGAACTCGCTCGATTCGCTGGGCGCACTGGAAAAATGGGTGGAGCACGGGGAGGCTCCCGATCAAATCGTGGCGTCGCATTTGACCGATCGCAAGGTGGATCGGACGCGGCCGTTGTGCCCTTATCCGCAAGTCGCGAAATACAAGGGCTCGGGCAGCATAGACGATGCCGCGAACTTCGTTTGCGCAGGGTTGCGATAGACTAGCACGCATGCCGCTCAACGCCGGAGCCACTTTTGGGCCCTATCGCGTCGTGGCATTCGTCGGCGCCGGCGGAATGGGAGAGATCTATAAGGCGCGGGACACCCGGCTCGACCGTACCGTCGCGCTGAAAATCCTTCCGCAGAGCGACGATCCCGAAAAGCGGCAGCGGTTCGAGCGCGAAGCGCGCGCCATTTCGCAGCTCCAGCATCCGCACATCTGCACGCTTTTCGACGTCGGCAATCAGGACGGAGTCGAGTATCTAGTGATGGAGTTCCTGGAAGGCCAGACGCTCGCGCAGAGGCTCGAAAAGGGACCGTTACCGCTCGCGGAGCTGGTACTCACCGCTGTCCATATCGCGGAAGCTTTGGACCACGCGCATCGCGCGGCAATTTGTCATCGCGATCTGAAACCGGCCAATATCATGCTGACGAAGAGCGGCGTGAAGCTGCTGGATTTCGGGCTGGCTCGCGCGCTGGGCACGCAGGCGGTTCCGCCAGGAGGCGAGACCGCGACCATTGCTCTGACCCGCGAAGGCGTCATTCTGGGAACTTTGCCGTACATGTCGCCGGAACAACTGGAAGGCAAGCCGGGCGACGCGCGCAGCGATATTTTTGCGTTCGGCGCGGTGCTGTACGAAATGGCGACGGGAAAGCGCGCGTTCCAGGGCTCATCGGGAGCGAGCCTGATCACGCAAATCATGTCTGCGGATCCGCCGCCGATGCGAGACACACAGCCGGTGACTCCGGTGGCGCTGGAACGAGTTGTGCGGCGATGTCTTGCGAAGGACCCTGATCAGCGCTGGCAGAACGCGCGGGATGTCGGTGCTGCGCTGGAGTTGGTGATGGACCAACCGGCGACCCCGGTGCAAGCCGAATTCGATCCGTCTCGTCGCAAGCGGCTGGCGTGGGGACTCTTCGCGGCCGTGGTATTTGCATTGATCGCGGTGGCGGTGACCTACTATTGGATTCCGCGGGCGGAGCCGGGTGCGGTGACATTCACGATTCCTCCGCCGCAGGACGGACATTTCGCCGGTCGTAGCACGCCTGCCGTTTCGCCGGATGGAAGGCGCATCGCGTTTGTGGCGATCTCCGCCGGCGTATCGCGTATCTGGATTCGATCGCTTGACGCTATGCAGTCGCGGCTGCTAGCGGGCACCGAGGGGGCCGGGCATGAACTCTTCTGGTCGCCGGATGGGAAGAACGTCGGTTTTAACGCCGCTGGCAAACTCAAGCGGGCGTCGGCGGAGGGCGGAGCAGTTCAAACCATTTGCGATGCCCCAAATCTACGCGGCGGTTCCTGGAACCAGGACGGCGTCATTGTTTTTGCACCGAGTGTGCTCACCGGATTGAATCGGGTTGCGGCGTCGGGCGGAACTCCCGCGCCCGTGACGACGCCGGACGCATCTCGCGGGGAGAATTCGCATCGCTGGCCCCAATTCCTTCCGGACGGCAAACGCTTCCTGTATTGGGTGCGCGCTGCCAATCCCGACGAGTCGGGAATCTATCTGGGTTGGCTCGATCCCGCCAAGCGCTCCGAGCGCAAACTGATTCTCAAGACGCGGTCGAACGTAATGTTCGTGTCGGGGGAGGGAACGAATGAATCCGGTCACCTGCTCCATGTGCATAACCGGACGCTGGTGGCGCAGCCCTTCGATTCGGACCGGCTCCAGTTCACGGGCGACCCGATTGTTTTGGCGGAAGGGATCTCCGAGAGCAATCCGGCGATTGCGGCTCAATTCGCGGCGTCCTCGCGGCTGTTGATCCACGGCGGCCAGCCCAGCCCTGGAGAAATGGTCTGGTTCGATCGCGTTGGAAAGCGTGTTTTCGGGATCAAAGCCACGGATTCATCGTATTTCCGCCCTGAGCTCTCGCCGGATGGCAAGCGGCTCAGCGTGAGCGCGCTCGATCCAAGAACGAATTTCTGGGATATCTGGCTCATTGATATCGCGAGAGGGATTCCCACTCGATTTACGTTCGGAGGCATACCCACGAGCGCCAACGCGGTCTGGTCGCCGGACGGGCGGTACCTCGCGTTCATCGAAGTGCGGAACCATGAGATTTGGCTCGACAAAAAGACGTCGGACGGGAGCCGTCCAGCGGAGCCTCTAGCAGCCTTGGGGGGCAGCGGCACGCAAACCGCATGCGACTGGTCGCGCGATGGGAAATGGATTCTGGTTCAGCGTACGAGCGACACTACCGGTTACGATCTGTGGTTGTATCCCACCGAGCCCGGCGCCACGGCCCGCCCGTTCCTCCAGACCAAAGCTAATGAGGCATGCGGCCAATTTTCCCCGGACGGGAAATGGGTCGCGCTTACCTCAGACGAAAGCGGACGCGACCAGATCTATGTGCAGGCCTTCCCCGAAGGCGCAAAATGGCAAATTTCGAAAGACGGGGGCGTCCAGCCCAGGTGGAGAGGCGACGGCAAGGAGTTGTTCTACCGCACTTCCGACCAAAGTATGGCGGCGATCGACATCCGCACGGGTGCCGCAGTGGACGCCGGTACTCCCAAAGCTTTATTCCAGTCGCCGAGGAACAACTTTGACGAGGGGATATCCTCCATCAACTACGCCGTGACTCGGGATGGCCAACAATTCGTCGTGCTAACCGATGCGTTCGGCCAGAACCCCGAACTGCTGACGGCGATTCTGAACTGGACCTCCCTGCTAAAGAAGTGATCAGTTCCGCTCGCGTTGAGCCTGTCGCGAAAACTTCATTGACAACACAACGCGTGGTGGCGCGCGCACTTCTGGGGTGCGGACCCGTTCCGGGCGTGCGTGCCGCGTCGCAACTCATGGCGACGCTTGCTCCGGAAGGACATGTCAACCGCGGCCAAGGTGTCGAGAAGCCCGGCACGGGTCCGCACCCCGGAAGTCTCGACACGGCACGCACGAGTGCGTGCGCCACAAATACAAGCCATTAGTTCCACTTCAAGCCGCGTAACTGATCGAGATTCACGTTGCCACCGCTGAGAACGCACACGACCTTCGATCCCGGTCGCGACTTGATCAATCCGTTCAGCAGTGCCGCGACCGGTGCCGCCGCTGCGCCTTCGACGACCAGTTTGCAGTGCGACATAATCCACAACATCGCTTCGAACATCTGCGCGTCGGGCAGCGTGACGATTTCGTCGACAAAATCGCGGACGATGCGGAAGTTATTCTCGCCCACGCGCTTTACGCGCAGACCGTCGATGATGGTGTCGACTGAATCGAGCGTGACCACGTGACCAGCCTCGATGCTGCGTTTCATTGCCGGGCCGTCCGACGATTCGACGCCGATCACGCGGATCATCGGATTGCGAGCCTTCAGGGCCATGCTGACGCCGGAGATCAGCCCGCCGCCGCCGATGGGCACGATCGCGATATCGGCCTGCGGAAAATCGTCATAAATCTCCAGACCCATGGTGCCCTGGCCGGCAATCAATTGAAGGTCGTCAAAGGGATGCACGATGGTGTAGCCATGCTCACGCGCCATTTCCAGCATTTTGGCGTTGGCCTCGTCCCAGATCGCGCCGTGGAGAACGACTTCGGCTCCATAGGCTCGCGTCGCGGCGACTTTCGACGGCGTGGCATTGGCCGCCATGACGACAATCGCTCGGATTCCATAGATGGCCGCGGCGAGCGCGACGCCTTGCGCGTGGTTGCCCGCGGAGGAGCAAATCACGCCGCGTCGTTTTTCTTCGTCGGTCAACTGCGGAAGCTTGTTCAGGGGGCCGCGGATCTTGTACGATCCGGTGCGTTGAAAGATTTCCGCCTTCAGGCGAATGTCGAAGCCGGTGCGCTCGCTGAGGAGTCGCGACGTCAACATCGGCGTATGGTAGGCGTGCGCGGCGACGCGGCGGCGGGCTTGTTCAAATGCATCGATCGCAATCACATGGGTCAGCGTAGCACTTCGAGTGGGGCAGGCTTGGAGCCCGCGGCGGAATTGTGATCCTCCCGACGTACGCCGGTTACAAACCGGCGAGCAGGCTGCAAGCCTGCCCCACAGGATAGAATGACCGTCTGGCTGCGATCTTCTTTTTCGGCATTTTGACGCTGTGGGTGCCCGGGCGATGGGCGCTGACGGCGTTCCAGATCGCGCTGTTTGCCTTGGCTGCGTATGAAGTTTTCCGCCGGCGCGAAGTTACGTGGAGTCCCGTTGCGTGGTTGCTCGGTGCAGCGGCCGCGTGGGGGATTCTGCAGATCGTCACACATCAAACCATCTACGAATGGCGAACCTGGGACGCCGTTCTGTTCTGGATCACGAACGGTGTAGCGTTCTGGGTCGCGCTGCGCCGCGGGAGCGCGGGATTTCTGCAAGCGACGCTCATTTTTGCGTTCGTGCTCAGCATCGTTGGGACGCTCACCGTGCTCACGTCGCCGGCCGACAAGGTGCTGTGGATCTTCGACGCCGCCATGGACCCGCATCCGACGCTCGGACCGTTCGTGTATCGCAACCAGTTCGCGGCGTTCGTCGAAGCAGTGCTGCCGTTGGCGATCGTCCGCGCGATTCTCGACCGCAAACGATCGCTAGTCTACATTGCGATCGCGGCGACGCTGTTTGCTTCCGTGGTCGCCGGAGGTTCACGCGCGGGATCGATTTTATGCCTCGCGGAAATTCTGATCGTTCCAGTGATCGCCTACACGCGCGGGCTAATCCCCGGACGAACGCTCGCGCGGGTACTCGGCGCCAGTGCCGCGGCAGTGGCGATCCTGACGGCGGTGGTTGGATGGGAAGTCATCTGGAATCGATTGCAGGAACCCAACCCCTATTCGGTGCGCGCCGAACTGCTGCGTTCGTCGGTCGAGATGGTGAGGCACCGGCCGCTGATGGGATTCGGCCTGGGAACGTGGTCGGATGCTTATCCTGCGTACGCGCATTTCGACGACGGGCATTTCGTCAATCAAGCTCACAACGATTGGATTCAATGGGCGGTGGAAGGCGGCATTCCGTTCTTTCTGATGATGCTGGCGATCGCGATATGGAGCATTGGTCCGGCGCTAAAATCGCTGTGGGGAATCGGGATGCTCGCGGTGTTCGTGCATTCGATGATCGATTACCCGATGCAACAAAGGCCGGCGCTGGCGGCGTTTTTTTTCGCGATTCTGGGGTGTATGGCGGCGACGAAACAGGAACGTGCGCTACGAACTCCCGATCAGCACGCCGGTTAGGAACACCAGAATTCCGCCCAAGCCCACCTGCAACACCGCGGATAGTGGCGACGTTTCCATATAGCGGTTGCGAATCCAGGCGATCACGCCGAGCTCCACGATCACGATGACCATCGCGGCCGACATCGCGACTCGGAAATCCGAAATCAGAAACGGGAGTGTGTGGCCGACTCCGCCCAGCGCGGTCATCAATCCGCAGACCAAGCCGCGCACCCAGGGATGGCCGCGGCCGGTGAGGCTCCCGTCATCGGAAAGGGCTTCGGCAAATCCCATGGAGATCCCCGCGCCCAGCGATGCCGCCAATCCGACGCGAAATGCGTCCCACGTATTGTGCGTGGCAAACGCCGCCGCGAACACCGGAGCGAGCGTGGAAACCGACCCGTCCATCAATCCGGCCAACCCCGGCTGCACGATCTGCAATACGAACAACCGGCGATTCGCTTCATCTTCGTCATGCATCGCACTGCCGCCGAGCTTTTCTTTTTCCAATTCCTCGGCGCGATTCTCGTGATTGCGCTCCTCCTGCGCCAGATCGTCCAACAACTGGCGCAGAGCCACATTTTGGGCGCGTGCCGAGGCTCGCTCGTAGAAGCGCCGCGCTTCAGCCTCCATCGCGGCAGCCGTCTTGCGAACCGTGTCCAGTCCGAGCGGACGGATCAGCCACACCGGCCGCCGGTTGACGAATCCACGGACATCGTGACGGCGGATCAACGGGATATGTTCGCCAAACTGTGCCCGATAGAGATCGAGGAGCCGCCGGCGATGGCCTGATTCCTCTTCGCGCATGCCATCGAAGACCGCGGCTGATGCCGGAAAATCCTGACGCAGGCCCTCGGCGAAATCTGCGTAGATGCGCTCGTCTTCCTCTTCGAGCGAAATCGCCAACGCGATAATTTCAGGTTCGGTGAGACTGTCAAAGTTTCGCATACGTCCTTTTCTTAGAGGATCACAATTCAGGCTGGGCGATGTGCCATCTTTGTCTATCAGAGTTACATGAGGATTTCAAAGGAGAACATTGTCGCGCTGTCGATCCTGGCGGCCGTGCTGATAGTCCAGGCAGTGGTCCTGGCGCCGGAGCTGACCATCAGCAGCGTCGATCTGAACGACAACGTCATGCACTGGCCGCTGATCCAAGGCATGGTGCAGGCGATCGAGCGCGGCGACAATCCATTCGACTGGTGGGCTCCGGAATGGTCGCTGGGCTACCCGGTGCTGCGGACCTATCAGCCGCTGGCCCACGCGATCGTGGTGGTCATCTACTACGCGCTGTTCAAGAGCGTTTCCTTGATGACCGTGTTCGTCTGGGTGCGTTATCTTTCAGTGCTGCTGATGCCGCTGACGTTTTTCGTGACGGCGCGATTACTCACGTTATCGCCGCTGACTGCCGCCGCAGGCGCGATGCTTTCGCCGCTCATTTCGACGCACGCACTCTACGGACTCGAATATGGAAGCTACGTATGGGCAGGCAGCGGATTATTCACGCAAGCCGTCGCGTGTCACTTCGCGTTGCTCGCGATCGGTTTCGGGTACAACGCGATTCGCCGGGGACGATCGATCGCCTGGACCGGCGTGCTGGTGGGCCTGACGTTCCTGGGGCATTTTATCTATGGATACATCGCGGCGTTGACGCTGTGCCTGCTCGCGGTAATTCCTGATCGGGATTCGCCGCGAGGCACTCGAATCCTGCGTACTGTCTGGATTGGCGCGGTCGCGTTCCTGGTGGCCGCGTTCGAACTGTTGCCACTCGTGATAGACGGCTCGATCATCAATCACAGCCGGTGGGAAGCAGTCTGGAAATGGGACTCGTTCGGCGTAGCGCAGGTGCTGAATCTTTTGTTCACGGGCGATCTGCTCGACTATGACCGTCTTCCGGTACTATCTCTGCTCGCTCTTGCCGGCGTGGTCGTGTACCTGATCGAACTGCGCGGAAACGTGGGACGATTCCCTGCCCGAACGTTCCTCGCCGCCGGAACAGTGTTATGGATCCTGATGTTTTTCGGGCGTCCGGTCTGGGGACCGGCTCTGCTGCTGCTGGGCGTGTCGCCGGATATGCAACTGCATCGCGTGATCGGCGGCGCGCATATTTTTCTGGTTCTGATTGCCGCGGTGGGGCTCGCGTTTATCTGGCGAACACTCACTCAGCGTGTGCACGTCGCGGCGGCCGTGATGGTCACGGCGATTCTGTTTTATCCGACGCTCCGCGAGCGCGGCATTTATCTTTCGAACAATTCGACTTGGGGACGCCGGAATCTGGACGCGTACAACGCGAATCGTCGCGCGATCGATACGGCTACGGAAATCGCGAAAACACGCGGCGGACGCGCCTATGCGGGGCTCGCGGCTACCTGGGGTGGAACGTTCAAGATCGGCGATCCGGCCGTTTACGCGTACCTGAGCGAGGCGCAGGTTCCAGCGTTGTCGTTCATGTATCACTCCATGTCGCTCAGCTCGGAGACCATGACGCGATTTAACGACGGAAGCCTGGCACACTACCGCCTGTTCGATATTCGAACCGTCATCGCTCCCGCGGACGGACATGTTCCCTTGCCAGAGTTTTTGACGCCGCTGGTCAGCATGGGTCCGCTGAAGATTCTGGCGGCACCCGACTGTACCGCTTTCGACGTCGTCGATGTTTTCTATTCCGTCAAGGTCTCCAAGAACAATTTCTACGACGTCAACGATCCCTGGCAGCAGAGCGCGTGGGTCGGCAACCGGCAACACCTGCTGCTGGATCTGTATGGCGACGCGCCGTCGCAACTGGCGCGGCTTTCCGCCGACGATCCTCTGCCCGGCGCGGCTTCCCTTCCATCGCCCGGCGAGATTCTTTCCGAGCGTCACGATGGCGATCTTCACAGCGCGACCCTCGAGGCTGCGCGGAACGGCTATGTTCTCTATAAAACGACGTGGCATCCCAACTGGCGCGCGACGGTTGACGGACAAGCGGTTCGCACCGTGATGCTTTCGCCCGGATTCGTGGGCGTCCCAGTCACCACCGGCCGTCACGAGCTTCAGTTGCGCTACCAACCGGAAAGGTGGAAGGCGGTGCTCGCGATTTTGGGACCGCTGCTCGGAATCGTGTTGATCTTCGTCGAGCGCCGCGGATTTAAGCCAGAGATTCGAGTGCCGAGTTTTACTATTCCTCAGCCAGCGCGCGTCTCCGCTCTGCTAATTCTGCTGGCGCTGCCGGTCTGCATTTCACTGCTGAGCTCGCGGCTTCCGGATGGGCACGACGCGACCGAATATCTGCCGCGCATGGTCGAGTTTCACGAAAATATTCGCCACGGAATCCTTCTACCGAGGTGGGCGCCCGACCTTAGTCATGGGGCCGGCCAGCCGCTGTTTCTCTACAATCCTCCGATGTTCTATTACCTGGCCGAGGTTTGGCATCTGGCGGGATTCGATTTCGTGAAGGCGATGAATCTGGCTTGCATCGTCATCGTGCTCGCGTCGGCGGCCGGAGCGTTTCTATTGGGCCGGTTGTATTTCGGAGACGCAGGCGGATGGCTGGCCGCGACTGCGTATTTGTACGCTCCGTATTTCGCCGTGGATCTGTATGTTCGAACCGCGTGGGCTGAATTCGCGGCGTTCCCTTTCTTCGCGTTCGCACTATACGGATTCGGCGCGTACGCGAAATCCGGCGCGCGGAAATATTTATTGGTCGGCGCGGTGGCTTACGCGGGGATCCTGGCCAGTCATAATGCGGCGGCGCTGTTGTTCACGCCGGTGCTCGCAGGATTCATGGCGCTGTCCGCGTGGATGGCTCGATCGTGGACGATTCTGCGAAACCAGGCCCTGGGACTGGCGCTGGGGTTGGCGCTCGCGGCCTTTGTGTGGATTCCCGGTCTGACCATGAATCAGTTGGTGCACGTCGACGCTTTGATGCAAGGGGCGACGCGCTATTCGAATCATTTCGTGTACCTGCACCAGTTGATAGATTCGCCGTGGGGCTACGGTTTTTCGCTACCCGGCGATGAGGATGGCATGTCTTTTTCGCTCGGCTGGACCCATGTGCCGATCGCCATCGCTGTCATGTTGATGATTGTAAAGTCGAATAAAGCATGGGTTTGGTTTTTCGCCGGTGCGGCTGCAGTCCTGTGCATGCTGATGCTTCCGGACGCGCAGCCGGTGTGGGACCAGATCCCTCTGCTACAGTTCGTCGCGTTTCCTTGGCGGCTGCTCGGCCCCACCGCGATGGTGCTCGCCGCGCTGATCGCGGCGTTCGGCGCACCGGCTGCCAAGTTGGGCCGCTGGCGATCGGCCGCGTTCACGTCCGCGATGATCCTGCTGATTGTTCCGAATCTCGCACATTTCCAGCCACGGCAGTTCCGCGATATCGATATGAAGTTCTGGTCGCCGCAGGAAATTGCCGAGCGCGGCATTGAGGTGACCAGTTTCGCGGAATATCGTCCGCGCGAGATGGACGAGGCGCCGCCGTACGATCCACGCCCGGGTGAAATCGTGGCGGGTGACGCGGAGATCCAGCAGACGTCGAAATCGCCCGCGGCCTGGACCGGAGTCGTCAAAGCGAACACGTTTGCGACGGTCGAACTGAGGCTCGCCTATTTCCCAGCGTGGACCGTTTTCGTCGATGGGAAGCCGGTCGCGGCGCGAGCGGCGGAGAAAACCGGCCTGATCCGTTTCGATGTTCCGAGCGGCGAGCACAAAGTTGCCGTAGAATGGGCGCGCACCGGGTCGCTTTGGATCGCCGATCTAGTGAGCTTGCTCGCGCTCTGCGTGCTGATTCTGACGGCGATTCTTTCACGCGAGTCTGGACCCGGTCGCTACGCTCGCGGCTCTGCTGAAGCACCGGGCCGCGAGCGATAGGGTGTCTGCAACCATCGATGTGGGAAAATAGGAGTCTTGCTAGACCGCATCACCGTGCATGGCGCACGGCAACACAATCTGAAGAATATCGACGTCGAGATTCCGCGCAACACGTTTACCGTTATTACCGGGTTGAGCGGATCGGGAAAATCGTCGCTGGCCTTTGACACGATTTATGCCGAGGGACAGCGGAGGTACGTCGAAACGTTGTCGCCGTACGCGCGCCAGTTTCTGGATCAGATGGAACGGCCGGAGGTCGATTCGATCGACGGGCTGAGTCCGGCCATTTCGATCGAGCAGAAGACCACCAACCGCAGCCCGCGTTCGACCGTCGGCACCATCACGGAAATCTACGACTACTTGCGCGTGTTGTATTCCGCGATCGGCGTGCCATTCTGCCCCAACTGCGGACACGAAATCTCGCGGCAAAGTCCGGATCAGATTCTGGAACAGGTGATGGCGCTGGGCAAAGACGAGCGCGTAATGATTCTTGCCCCCATCGTTCGCGGGCGCAAGGGCGAATACAAGAAGGAACTGGAGAAGCTCGCAAAGCAAGGATTCCTGCGGGCTCGCATCGACGGGACGCTGCGTTCGCTGGATGAGGAGATCACGCTCGACCGGAGGAAAAATCACACCATCGAAGTGGTGGTCGACCGGCTGCTGGTCAAACCGGAAATCGAAAAGCGGTTGCAGGCGTCCATCAATACAGCCGCGAAACTGGCCGACGGGCTGGTGCAGTTGGTCATCGTCAACGGCGCGGAAAAATTGTATTCGCAAAAGCTGGCGTGTCCGGATTGCGGAGCGAACGTGCCGCAGCTTGAGCCGCGATCGTTTTCCTTCAACAGTCCATTTGGCGCGTGCGAAACGTGCAGCGGGCTGGGGTCGAAGTGGAGTTTCGATCCCGCCAAGATCATCATCGATCCATCGCGGCCGCTGCTGGATGGAGGGCTCGGACCGGGCGGCAGTTCCAGCTACATGTCGCATGCGATCACCACCCTGGCCGCGAAATACAAGATCCCGCTGAATAAACCGTTCGCGGATCTTCCGCGGAAATCGCAGACGATTCTGCTCGAAGGCGCGGGCGGCCAGAAAGGCGTTCTGGAAACCCTGGAATCGTACGTTCTGGACGCGAATGCGAGCGAGACCTATCGCGAATGGTACATGCAATACATGTCGCCGTCGACATGCCCGGATTGCCATGGACGCAGACTGAAGCCGTCGAGCCTGGCGGTTCGCGTCAACGGGTTGACCATCGCGGAGCTCACCGGGATCTCGCTTACGCGGGCGCTGGAAACCGTTCGGAAATGGAAGCTGAACGAGCGCGAGAAGCTGATTGGCGGCCGCGCGGTGGAAGAGATTCGCAACCGGCTGGAATTTCTGGTCGCGGTTGGACTGGACTATCTCAGCCTGGAACGTTCGGCGGCGACGCTCAGCGGCGGTGAGGCGCAACGGATCCGACTGGCGACGCAGATCGGATCGAAACTGCGCGGCGTGTTGTACGTGCTCGACGAACCGTCCATCGGTCTGCATTCGCGCGACAATGGCCGGCTGCTGGATTCGCTGGCGCGGCTGCGCGATTTGGGAAATACGGTACTGGTGGTGGAACATGACGCCGAAACCATTGAGCGCGCGGATTACGTGATCGACTTGGGGCCGGGCGCGGGACGGCTCGGCGGTGGTTTGGTCGCGCAGGGGACGCCGAAGCAGATCGAAAATAATCGGGAATCGCTAACGGGCCAGTATCTGGCGGGAGTGCGGAAAATCGCGACGCCCGCGGTGCGGCGGACGGCGACCGATCGAAAAATCGTCATCCGCGGCGCCACCGAGCATAACTTAAAAAAGATCGATGTCGAGTTTCCATTGGGAATGTTCATCGCCGTGACCGGCGTTTCCGGAAGCGGCAAATCGACGCTGGTGAATGACATCCTGTATCGCTCGGTGGCGAAAGAAGTGTACGGATCGCGTACCGAACCGGGTGCGCACGAATCGATCACGGGGCTGGGCGAGATCGACAAAGTGATCGAGATCGATCAATCGCCCATCGGGCGGACGCCGCGGTCGAATCCGGCGACGTATACACAGGTATTCACGCTGATCCGCGATCTGTATGCCCGGCTGCCGGAATCGCGCGAGCGCGGCTACAAGCCGGGGCGCTTCAGTTTCAACGTGAAGGGTGGCCGGTGCGAGGCGTGCCAGGGCGACGGACTGAAGCGTATCGAGATGAATTTCCTGCCCGACGTATATGTCACTTGCGACGTGTGCCGCGCCCGCCGTTATAATCACGAGACGCTGCAAGTGAAATATAAGGGACAATCGATTGCGGACCTGCTGGCGGCTCCGGTGGAAGACGCGCTAAAGCTGCTGGAAAATATTCCGCAGATCAAAGCCAAGCTGGAGACGCTGGTGGAAGTCGGGCTCGGGTATCTGCACCTGGGGCAATCGTCGACCACGCTTTCCGGGGGCGAGGCGCAACGGATCAAACTCGCCAAGGAACTGAGCCGACGCCAGACCGGGAAAACGCTGTACATTCTGGATGAGCCGACCACGGGGCTGCATTTCGAGGACGTACGCAAACTTCTGGACGTGCTGCACAGCCTGGTCGATCTGGGTAATACAGTGGTGGTGATCGAGCATCAACTGGACGTGGTGAAGACCGCGGACTGGATCATCGACCTGGGGCCGGAGGGTGGGGAGCGCGGAGGCACCGTGGTCGCGGCCGGGACGCCGGAGGAGATTTTGCGGAATCAGAAAAGCTACACGGCGCAGGCATTGCGCGATTTTCTGCGCCACGGACGGGCAGCGTGAAGAATTATCACGCAAAGACGCTAAGGCGCAAAGGTTCACCAGAGGAGTTCTTGGCGACTTTGCGTCTTTGCGTGAGACTGTTTTGAATGAGCCGATATTCCGAAAAGCCGCTCTCGTTTGAAGGCCTCAAGACCGTGCCGATCGATGCGCGCGGAGGAAAGGTCCAGGTCGGGCATTTCGCGCGGCCTTACAACCAGGGCGGCGTCCAGGCGCTGATCGACTCGCTTCCGAAGATTCTTGCCGCCGATGCATTTCGCGGTGTGATCGACGCGATCCGGCGCGCACGCGATCAAAAGCGCGCGTTGTTGTGGGGGATGGGCGGACACGTGGTCAAGTGCGGACTGGCGGATGTGCTGCTCGACCTGCGGACGCGCGGATGGATTACGGGATTCGTCATGAACGGCGCTGCGTCGATTCACGATTTCGAGATCGCCATTGCAGGACAGACCAGTGAAGACGTTGAAGCTGTGCTTCCCGATGGACGCTTCGGCGCGGCGGAAGAAACCGGACGGGAAATGAATCTCGCGATTGTGGAAGGCGATCGCGAGGGGCTCGGCATGGGCGAAGCGCTGGGGAAACGGCTGGAAACGCTCGCGCGGCCCGAGTTCGCTCCACACAGCGTATTGTGCGGGGCTTATCAATCGACGACGCCGGTCACGGTGCACGTCGCAGTTGGGACCGATACGCCGCACACGCATCCGGCCGCCGATGGGTCCGCTATCGGTTCGGCGACGCATCGCGATTTCCGGCTGCTGTGTTCTCTAGTTCGCGGGCTCGATCATGGCGGCGTATACATTAATGTGGGGTCCGCCGTGGTACTGCCCGAAGTGTTCTTGAAGGCGGTTTCCGTGGTGCGAAATCTGGGACATCCACTGGCCGAATTCACCACGGTCAATTTCGATTTTCTTCAACACTACCGGCCCAAGCTGAACGTGGTGGAGCGTCCTCACGCTCGATCCGGCGGCCGCGGATTTGCGATCACCGGGCATCATGAGCTGATGATTCCGCTGCTCGCCGCGGCGCTCATCGAAAGCGATCGATGAAGGGCGCAAAACCGTTCTGGTCGTACGAGGACCTGATGTTGTTCCTCGGCGCGACGCTCCCCGCCTTCGTGATCGCCTCCTTCGCGGTCCGTCCGATTCACTTTCCCAACGATGGCGTACGGCAAGTCGCGTTTCAATCGCTCTGGTATTTGATGTTGGTCCTCACATTGTTCGGTTTGCTGGTCCGATACAAGCGTCCGTTCTGGCGATCGCTGGGGTGGACGCTGTCATTTCGCGGGGCTGCCCTGTGCGTGATCGTAGGGCCCGTGCTCGCGATCGGCCTCGCGACGTTGGCAGCGGCGCTGCACGCTCCAGCAGAGACGGCGATTCAGAACCTGGTCACCGACCGGCTTTCGCGCGTGGCGGTGATGCTGTTCGTCAGCTTGCTTGGGCCGGTTTTCGAAGAGCTCGTGTTTCGCGGTTTTGTGCTCCCGCTGTTCGAGGCGTCGGCAGGCGCATGGGCGGCCGTCTTCATGACTGCGATTCCGTTTGCGCTACTGCATGGGCCCACGGTGCGGTGGTCGTGGCAGTCCATGTTCGTCATCGCGTTAGCCGGCGTCGCATTTGGATTCGCGCGGGTGATGACAGGATCGACAACCGCGGCGGCGTTGGTTCATGTGGGATACAACTCAACTCTGTTCGCGGTATTTTTGATTCAGAATTGGGTTTAAGACTGACCTGGAAACTTGACATCAACTCGTAACTCTCATAAACTTAACAGTGTTAACATGGGTGTCCAAGAACGACGTGCCCGCGAAAAGAAAGAGTTGCGTCAGGAGATCCTAGACGCGGCTCGGGACCTGTTTGTACGCGAAGGATTCGAGAACGTCTCGATGCGCAAGATTGCCGAGAAGATCGAGTACTCGCCGACGACTATCTATCTGTATTTCCACGACAAAGGCGACCTGCTCGACTGTATCTGCGAGGAGACCTTTGCACGACTGGTGCGCAAGCAGAACGCGCTCGATCAGACCGTGCCGGATGCAGTGGAACGGCTAGAGCGTGGGCTTCGGGCCTATATTGAATTCGGCCTGAAACATCCCAATCATTACAAAGTCACGTTCATGATGCCGCAGGCGATTGTCGATCCCGAGCTTTGTCCACGATCGCGCGAGATGGGGCAGAAGGCGTTTGGAAACCTTCGTGGGATGCTCGCGGAGTGCGCCGAAAAGCACCTGATCGAGATCACGGATCTGGAAGCCAGCGCTCAATCCGTGTGGGCTATGGTGCACGGGCTCACGTCGCTGTTGATCGCCAAGCCGCACTATCAATGGGCGGAACGGGGCCACCTGATCGACACGCTGCTGGCGAACGTCATGCGCGGACTGGGTGCGCGCTCGGCTGTCCCGGCGTAAGGTCGCGATAGCCGGCCAACTGCACGCTTTCCTGTTCCAGGGCCCGACGAACACCGGGTGCAACCAGCGCCTGCAATTCTGCCTCGCGGCTTTCCTTGAGGCGCGTCCGTTGCGACCGGAGTTCTTCGGTGCAGCGGCCCGGGTGGCACATAAATTCGGTGGAGCCTTCGGGCAGTTCCCCGATCAATCTTTCGAGGTATGCTGCGTCGTAATTTCCGGTCATTTGGAATCCTGCGAAGTGATCGGTCGAAAGGCAGCCGTGCCGTGACAGAATCCGCTCGAAACGTCCTCGGACGATGCCGAACGCGTAGCTTGTCGCGCGCTTTTTCCATCCGATCCCGCCGGCCTGCATCGGAAAATCGAATGGTCGGCGGACCCAGGGAATCCTGAATTCTTCCGAGATGCGCGCGACCGCGTCGAGCACGGGTGGCAATAGATGCGTGTGCTTATGCGTGTCGAGATGCGTGGGACGGATTCCCGCATCGACAATCTTGCGAACCTGCGTCGAGAGCAATTCAAACACGTTCATGCGGCGGATCGCCAGCATAAGCTGCGGGACCGTATCTGGAAATCCGGGTGAGCCGACCAACACCAGATGGCAGCCGACGTCGAGTGTGGGATTCTCCCGAGCGAGCCGTACGGCGTCGTCGAACGCGGCTCCGGTCGCCATCAGGGTAGTTGCGGTCAGGATGCCGTGGCGGTGAGCTTCAACGATTCCCTGGTTCACGTCGCGGGTGAAGCCGAAATCGTCCGCATTGACGATGAGAGATCTCATGGCCGTGAATGAACGCAAAGGAACGTCAATCTAGAACAGGCCGATTTTGATGTGCAGGAACTTCTTCGGATTCGAGCGGAAGTCCTTCAACAATCCGGTGATCTCACGCGAGGTTCCGTCGAGCGACTCATACAGCGATGGATTCACCAGAAGCTGGCCGATCGTGCCCTGGCCATTGTTGACTTTGTCCAGCAAGGAATCCAGCCGGGCGATGGTGTCGTGGAGCTGATTCGCCAGATCGTCGGTCTTGAGCAGCTTGCCCGCGGAGCCCTTTCCTGCGTTGATATCGGCGAGCAACTGGGTCCCCTGCGCGATGGTCTTCCGCAAATCG
This sequence comes from Bryobacteraceae bacterium, assembly GCA_035568415.1. Lineage (GTDB taxonomy): Bacteria > Acidobacteriota > Terriglobia > Bryobacterales > Bryobacteraceae > Palsa-187. Next base: position 49,507 of record DATMOC010000010.1, read on the forward strand.
GCAATGGTCGCCTGTGCGTCGTTATACATGGCAGGATCCTTGAGCAATTTTCCCGCAGTGCCCTGCCCCTGCTGCAAGCCTTCCAGAAGACTATTGAAGCGCCCCATGGTTTCATGGAGCTGATTGGCCATATCGTCGTCGTTGAGCAGCTTGCCGATGCTGCCCTTGTTCGAGTTCAGCGTGAGCAGGAGTTTGTTGCCCTCATTCACCACGCCCACGGCCTTGTCGTACAGCGTCGGATCGACCAGAAATTTGCCGATGGTGCCTTCCCCGCTCTGCACCTGCGTGAGTAGCCCATCGAGTTTGGTAAGAATCCCTTGCAACGCGGCGACCGCGGAATAGCTCTGCCGCACCACGTCCTGGAATTCAGCCACGTCGGCGCTCTTCAGCTCGGCGTTGGCTTTGATCGTTTCCGGGCTCTTGCCCTTGGTGATATTGATGTACTTGGTCCCGAGCAGGTTGCCGGCGGAGATTTGCGCGACCGAATCGACCGGGATCGAGCTCAGATACTTGTTCTGAATCTCCAGATCGATTTTAATGACGCGCTGCGGATCGTTAGACCCGGAGAGCTCCACTTTTCGGACTTTCCCAACTACAATTCCGTTCAGCCGCAGGGGGGCTCCGTCGGCGAGATCTCCGGAATCGCCAAGATAGGTGAAGACGTTGGAATCGCTCTCGAACAGGCCGGTGCTGCCGGAGAGCAGAATGATCAGGTAGGCCAGCAGGGCCAAGGCGACCGCCGCCATGATTCCAACGCGCAACTCCGCCCATTTGGCCCGGCTATGTTGTGGCATGGATAATCTTCACGCGGTTGAGCCCCATTTTATTTGGCGAACTTTTTGATGTACGGATCTTGAGAAAGCCGCAGTTCTTCCTGCGTTCCCATAAAGACCAGACGCCCTTCGTTCATCACGAAGAACTCCGTGCTCACGGGTTTGCCTGGGGTGTCCGCCATTCCGTCCCAGGCCATGTGTTCGATCTGCTCATTCTTCGGATTGTAGCGGAAATTCGCCATCAGGTGCCCGTCCTGAAAGCGATGCGTGACCATGATGGAAGCGGCGTTTCGCAAATCGCGCTCCTTGAGAATCAGGTTGATGATGGTGTTGGCCGTGATCGGGTCGAGTCCGGCAGTGGGCGAATCGTACAGCACCATGGGAGGCTCGGTGACCACGGCTCGCGCAATTCCCACGCGGCGGCGCATGCCTCCGGAAAGCTCACTCGGAAATTTGTCGAGCGTCTGCTCCAGTTCCACGAAACGCAGCGTCTCGCGCACGCGTTCCACCGCGTGACTGGCATCCGGATGACGCAGGAGGCGCTGGTTCATCAAAGGGTAGCCGACGTTATCGGCCACGGTCATGGAATCGAACAGGCCGCCTTCCTGGAACAGAATTCCCATTCTGGCCCGCAGATCGAACCAGTCGCTTTCCCGAAAGTCGGTAACATCCTGACCGAACACGTGAACCCGGCCGCTATCCGGCTTGACCAGTCCCAGCGCGACCTTCAGCAGGGTGGTTTTCCCGCTGCCCGCGACCCCATAGACGACCCGGGTTTCTCCGGCCAGGAGCTGGAACGAGACGTGATCCAGCGCCGGCGTTTCGCCGAAGCGCAGGCTGACGTCTTGGAATTCGAGGACTGTGGGCTGGTCAGGCATCTTAGAGATTAATGAAAATCTGGCCGATGAAAAAAGTGGTCACGAAGATCCAGATGGAGGAAACGACCACGGCTTTGGTGGTGGCGCGGCCGACGCCCTCGGTTCCGCCGCTGGTTCGCATTCCATAGAAACAGCCGACCAGGGAAATGATGATCGCGAACGTAAAGGGTTTCACCAGCCCCTGCACCACATCGTTGTATTGAAGCACCTGCCACGCGGGAGTCCAATACTGTCCGGCGCGGATGTCGAATTTCAATCGCGCGATGATGAATCCGCCCACCAGGCCGAGATAGTCCGCGATTACGGTCAGCAGCGGCAGGGTCACGGCGGTGGCGATCAGACGGGGCGTAACCAGTTTCTGGATCGGATCCGTGCCCAGCGCGCGCATGGCGTCGATCTGCTCGGTAACCTTCATGGAGCCGATCTCACTGGCGATCCCGCTGGCGTTGCGGCCCGCCACCAGCAGCGCCACCAGCACCGGACCCAGCTCGCGAATTAGTGTGAGCGAAACAATCGGACCGATCTGGCCCTGGGCTCCGTAATTGGCCAGCGCGCGCGCCATCTGCGATCCCATGATCAATCCACTGAACATTCCAATGAGCACGACGATGAACAGCGATCCGAATCCGATCGCGTCCATCTGGATCAGAATATCGTCGACGTAGTGCGGGCTGCGAAAAATATTTCGCACGGCGCGGAAGGTCAGCACGATGAAGTCTTGAAACGACTCGATGGGCCGCTTTAAGAGATCGAGCAAGTCATGTCCCCCGGCATAAGCGATGCTAACATGTGGCTATTATGAAGGGCCTCACCGACATCCCCGGAATCCTGGTGGGCCATGCTTCAGATTATGACGGATTGACGGGGTGCACCGTTGTCCTGTGCGAACGGGGCGCGGTGGCGGGCGGCGACATCCGGGGTTCGGCCAGCGGGACCCAGGAATGGGATCTGCTGAGTCCGCTGAACGTAACCGATCGCATTCACGGCGTGTGTTTCGCGGGCAGAAGCGTATGGGGACTCGAAGCGGCCAGCGGCGTCCGCCGATTTCTGGAGCATAAAGGCGTCGGATTCCAGTTCGGCCCGGCACGCGTGCCATTGGTCGTGAGCGCGATCCTGTTCGATCTCGCGATGGGCAAGCCGGCGATTCGTCCCACGCGGGAGATGGGCGAATCGGCGGCGGCCGCGGCAACGGATCAGGCAGTTGTCGAAGGCGCGGTAGGCGCGGGAACCGGCGCCACGGTCGGAAAATTACTCGGGATGAAGCAAGCCATGAAATCCGGGATCGGATCGTTCACGGTCGACCTTCCGGGTGGCGTCAAGGTTTCAGCGCTGGCTGCGGTGAACGCGGTGGGCGACGTGCGCGATCCGTCGACCGGGAAGATCGTCGCCGGCGCGCGGCGTGCCGCGGACAGCATGGAGTTTGCCGATAGCGCCGAGGTGATCAAGAATCGCCCGCAATCTGCTCCGGCTCGCGAGAATACTTCACTGGTGGTGGTGGCGACCAACGCGTCGCTGACGAAGGTGCAGGCGAACAAACTGGCGCAGCTCGCGTCGCTGGGAATGGCTCGCACCATCAACCCGGTCAACACCATGAATGACGGGGATCTGGTGGTCGCGCTGTCGGCGGGCGAAATGAGAGCGCCGATCGATGCTCTGGGAGTTGCAGCCGCGGAGGCGGTGGCGGAGTCGATTCTGCGGGCCGTGCGGATGGCTCCTGCGCTCGGGGGATTGCCGGGCTTGAAGAAGTGACCTACCTCGCGTAGTACCCGTCGCGCGTCCGCACGACTAGATCCTTCCGGCTCGTTGTCAACAGAATCTTCCGATACTTGCTGTTCTTCTCCGGCTGATCCGACGTGTAGGCAATGCTGTACTGATGCCGCAGTTCGTCTTCGATCTGCTTGTAGATCTTTTCAATCGGATTGTCCTCGGAAACCTCGAAGTAACCGCCGCCCGTCTCCCGCGCGAGCCGTTGCATGTAGCCGACGCCCATGGCCCGAAAGGTGTCCAAGCGGCGCTGCATCGTGGCGTTGGGTGCTGCGCCGTTGTCCCTGAACAAAACAGAATAGATTATGGTGTCGGCTCGCTGCGCATATTCGATGGCCGTCACAATCGGCGCTCTGCTTCGAAACTCTCCACCGTCTGAAAGAAGGATAAACGCTTTACGGCCCTGCTGCCGCATCATAACGTTCTCGGCGGACCATTTGACCGCATCAAATAGCTTCGTGCCTCCCAGAAGCGGAATCCGCAATCGGTCAAGCGCCGCTCTGAGCTTATCCCGGGATGGCGTCACGTCCTGAAGCAACCCCACGCTGAAGTCGAAATGCACGACGAATGCACGGTCGCGACCTTCGCGCAAAACCTGGTCGAGAAACGTATAGCTCGCGGCCCGCTCCGAATCGAGTGCGCGTCTTTGGCTCTTGCTGGTATCAACCAGCAGGCCAATCGTCAACGGCAGATCGGATTCGTGGGTGAAATAGCGGATGTCCTGCGGGTGGCCGTCCTCCTGAAGAACGAACTCGTCCTTCGTCAGATCTTTGACGATCCTGTCTTCTCGGTCCCGGACGCTGGCAAGCACGTTGACGAGCTTTACATCGGTCGAGAACCGGGTGTCCTGAGCACTCAATGCGAGAGCGAGCAGTAGCAAGAGCCGCATAGGCTGGCTTCATTGTATTCTTCTAGCCATGAGATGGCTGATCCCGATGATGATTGTTGGCGCCGCATTCGGCGCGGAAAATGTCTCGACGTTCTCGATCGTCGCCTACGACGCTGCGGCCGGAGACTGGGGAGTCGCCGTCGCATCACGATATTTTTCGGTGGGATCCGTGGTGCCGTGGGCTGAAGCCGGAGTTGGCGCGGTGGCCACGCAGGCGAATGTCAACGTCGGGTATGGGCCGAAGGCAATCAAACTCCTGGAGCAGGGATTGAGCGCGAAAGAAGTGCTCAAGCGGCTGCTCGACGAAGATACGTTCGAGGGCAAGGACGGCCGTCAGGTGGCAATCGTCGATGCCAAGGGCAACCTCGCCGCGTTTACCGGTCCAAATGCGCCGAACTGGGCGGGCGATCGCCAGGGGAAGAACTGGTCGGCGCAGGGAAATATTCTGGTGGGTCCCCAGGTGCCGGAGTCGATGGGGCGAGCGTTCGAATCGACGCAGGGCGAGCTGGCGGAAAAATTGTGGGCGGCGCTCAAAGCCGGTGACGAGGCGGGCGGAGATTCGCGTGGGAAACAATCCGCGTCGATGCTGGTGGTTCGCAAAGGCGGCGGGCGGAACACCAACAACGACCGCTATATCTACATTAACGTCGACGACGCGCCCAATCCGTTTCCGGAGCTGCGTCGGCTGCTGGATATCAATCTCGGTTTGCTGTATCAGGAAAAAACCGGCAAGCTCCTGAGCGCGAACGATACGCGAGGCGCGCGCGATGCGGCGCAGAAGGTCGCACACTACATGCCGCAGAATCCGCAGGCGCAGATGACGCTTGGCTTGCTCGACTACGTAGCGGGCGATAAGCCGGCGGCGCTCGAAGCATTACTCAAAGCGAAAGCCGCCGACGGCGAAAATTTCAAGCGGCGTTTCGATCAGATCGCGCAACGTCCCGCATATAAGTCCATCCTGGATGACAAAGAGTTTCTGGACAAACTCAAATAGTCACTCGTACCGGAGCGCGACCATGGGATCCACCCTCGTTGCCCTGCGCGCCGGAAGGTAGCAGGCAGCCAAGGCGATAGCCGAGAGCAAGAGCGCGAGTGCTCCATAGGTCAGCGGATCGGCCGGTTTAATCTGAAACAGCAGCGTCGTCAGATATCGTGAGAGGCCATAGGCAGCGCCGGCGCCGACCGCAATGCCGGCAATCACCAGCGTCATGCCTTGCACGATCACCATGCCCAAAATATCGCGGCGCGACGCGCCCAGGGCGATCCGCAAGCCGAGCTCGCCGGTCCGCTGCGAAACTCCGTACGAGATCACACCGTAGACTCCAACCAGCGCGAGCACCAGCGCGAGTGCGGCGAACGAAACTAGAAGCAGCATCTGAAAGCGCCGTTGAGCCACACCTTGCGAAACGACTTCCTGAAGCGTTCGAACGTTCGTGACGGGTTGGTCGCGGTCAATCGCCCAGACTTGCTGCTCGACCCCTGCGACCAGAAGTTTGGGATCGCCTGACGCGCGAAATGCAAAATCGGCGAGCCGCACCGGATAGAGATCGGTTTGTGCGGCGGGGAAATAAACCTGCGGATTCATCGGAGCGGCCTTGCCTCCGCGATGGATGTCGCCCACCACGCCGACGATGGTGACCAACGGGGAGTTCTGATTGCGCCGGATCTGATGACCGACGGCGTCCTGACCCGGAAAGAACTGGTGCACGAAGGCCAAGTTCACCACGGCGACGCGGGGAGCGCCGGCCCGGTCCGCCTGGGTCAGCTCGCGTCCGCGAACGAGAGGCATACCGAGCGTCCGAAAATAACCCGGATTCACGGCTTGCAGATCTGCGTTGCGATCGGTTGGATCGGTATCGATTCGCAGGCTGCCGCTCCATCCGCCGCGCATCGGCATGCGATTGCAGAATGCCACGGATTGGACGCCGGGGAGCGCAGTGACGCGATTGGCAAGGTCGTCAAAAAACGCGAAACGTTGGTCCGCGGTGACGTAGCGCGTCTCCGGAAGATTCACGTTCATCGCGATTACGTGCTCGGTCTCGAAGCCCAGGTCGATTCCGCTGACCAGAATGAAACTGCGGAGCAGCAGCCCGGCACCTACGAGCAGGACCATGGAGATGGCGATTTCTCCAGCCATCAGGACGCTGCGCCAGCGAAGGACGCCGCTGGGCGCGAGGCCTCGTTCCGTGGATCGCAGGGATTCCGCGGGACGAGCTCGCGAAACATGCAGCGCCGGGAAAAGCCCGACCAGAATTCCCGTCGCGAGTGACAGCGCAAGTGTGAACAGCACCACCCGTACGTCGAGCGCGGCGTTTTCGATGCGTGGAATTCCGGCCGGCGCGAACTTCAACAGCAGCGCCTTGGTCCAGACTCCGACCATCAATCCGGCCGCGCATCCAAGTCCGGCAAGCAATAACGCCTGTGTCAGCAATTCGCCGATGATGCGCGCGCGGCTGGCTCCCAGAGCGACGCGAATGGTGATCTCGCGCCGCCGTCCCACCGCGCGAGCCAGCAAAAGGTTTGCTAGATTCGCGCACGCGATCAACAGGATCAAGCCGACTGCGCCGAACAGGATCAACACTGAGGTGCGCACGTTTCGGGCGATATCGTCTGCGAGTGGCCCGAGTTCGGCTTTCACGTTCTGATTCGTGCTGGGATAAGCTTTCGCCAGCCGGCTCGATGTGGCATTGAGTTGGGCGCGTGCCTGGCCAATCGTAACTCCCGGCTTGAGGCGCGCGATCACGTCGACCGTGTGACTGCCATGCTGCGTCAACTCAACTGTCGAATAAGCGGCCGGGATCACGAATTCGATACGGGTGACGTTTGCGAACTGACTCGGCGGCTGGAATCCCGAGGGCATGATCCCGACGACTCGATAGGATTCGCCGTCCAGAGTAACTGAACGGCCCACGATCGTCGGATCCGATCCGAGGCGCCGCTGCCAAAGCTCATGTGCGATCACGACTACGTGCCGGTCGCCAGGGCGGTCTTCTTCGGGAAGAAATGCGCGGCCAGTCGCGGGCTGAACGCCGAGCACTGCGAAATAATCGGCATTGGCTCTTTCGCCGAACACGCGCTCCGGTGGACCATCGCCAGTAAGATTCATGCCGGTGAGTTCGACGCCGGAAATCGCGGCGAAGGCGGTCGCATCGCGACCGTAGTCGGCCAGATTCGCGGGCGAGACCGTTGTGCGGGACGGGGTCGACGCCCCAATGTTCCCGCCCGAGTTCGTGGCCGCTTGCGGACCCCGCCCGGTTGAAACCTCCCACACCGAGACAATGCGGTCCGGATCGGGATAAGGAAGCGCGCGCAGGATCACCGCATCGACGATAGTGAAAATCCCGCTGTTGACTCCGATGCCAAGGGCCAGCGTCAGGACGGCGATTGTGGTGAATCCAGGACTCTTGGCCAGAAGCCGCACGGCGTATCGAAGATTGTTCATTATTGATACTACGCCCGAGCCGCGAAAAGGTTGCGCGCGTATTTCACATACTGAAAAGAGAGGACCGTTACGAACAGCAAGCTAGTCGACTATTTGCAACGTGCCGCAAGTCTGGATGCGGAATTCATCGTGTGGGACGATGGCTATCGCGGCCGTAGCTACAGCTATCGCCAGATTGCGCAGATGGCCGTCGCGCTGCGGGTCCGCCTGCGGTCGAACGGAATCGGGAAGGGTGATGCCGCCATCATCTGGTCCGAAGGCCGGCCGGGATGGGTGGCGGCGCTGTGGGGATGTCTGCTGGAAGGCGTGATTGTGGTGCCGGTCGATCCGCAATCGTCAGCCGGTTTAGTAGAGCGGATCGCCGCGAAGGCGCAGCCGAAGATCGTCTTAGTTGGGGGGCGGACCCCCTGGTCCGCAAGCCGATCCCCTGATCGGCTTCCTCCATTGTCCGACCAGCGCGATCCGGGGATCGCGCGCGGACCAGGGGGTCCGCCCCCCATCTGGCGATTGGAGGAGATCGAACAAGCGTCGGATTCGCAGACGTTGGAGCCGGTGCCGCTGGAACTCGACGACGTCGCGGAAATCGTGTTCACGTCGGGGACCACGGCCGAGCCCAAGGGCGTCGTCATCACGCATCGCAATCTGCTCGCGAATCTGGAACCGGTGGCGGGCGAAGTGGCGAAGTATCGCAAGTATGCGCGGCCGTTTCTGCCACTGCGGATTCTCAACCTGCTCCCATTGAGCCACCTGTTCGGACAATCGCTGGTGTTGTTTCTGCCGCCGCTGATTCCCGCGTCGGTAGTGTTCATTTCGAGCACCAGCGCGCAGGAGATTTCCCGGCAGATTCGGTCACGGCGAATATCCGCGGTGGTGGCTGTGCCGAAAATGCTCGATATGCTGCGGGATCTGGTCGCGCATCGATTCTCTGAAGTCGAAAATCCTAAACTCGATCGCGGGAAATGGCCGGTCCGCTGGTGGCGCTTCCGCCGCGTGCATCGGATGTTCGGCTGGAAATTCTGGGCATTCATTTCGGGAGGCGCGCCGCTTGCGCCGGAGCTGGAACAATTCTGGCAACACTTGGGATACGTTGTCGTACAGGGCTATGGGTTGACGGAAACCGCGCCCATCGTGACACTGAGCCATCCATTTCACGTTCGCGGTGGAACTGTCGGCAAGCCGCTCTCCGGAGTAGACGTGAAGATCGCCGAAGACGGAGAAATTCTGGTTCGGGGCGACAACGTCACCCGCGGATATTTCGTGGCTCCGGGAGAGACCACGCCAGCATTCGAGGACGGATGGTTTCACACCGGCGACGTGGGCGAACTGGACCCGGAGGGACACCTGCTCATCCGCGGGCGCAAGAAGGAATTGATCGTGACGCCGGAGGGGCTGAAGATTTTTCCGGAAGACGTGGAAAAAGTTCTGGACCGGATTGCCGGCGTGCGGGAATCGGCCGTGATTGGCAAGGATCGCGTCCAGGCGGTGCTGGTCCTTGACTCCGGCGCGAACGCCGACGATGTGGTTCGCGAAGCCAATCTGCGACTGGAGGATCATCAGAAAATCCGGCTGGTTTCGATGTGGCAGGGCTCCGAATTGCCGCGAACGCAATCGACTCGAAAGTTACGGCGCGCCGAAATCGCCGCAGTGGTCGCTTCAGGTGGATCTGCTCCAAGATCGGAGAACGCGCTTGCGGCGCTCATTCAGAAATATGCGCCCGGCCGGACCATCACGCCGGAAACGACGCTGGACGAGTTGGGACTCAGTTCGCTGGATCGTGTGCAGTTGATGTTGGAGCTGGAACGGAAGCTCGATACGGAAATCGACGAGCGCGCGTTCGGGTCGGTCCGGAAAATCGCCGATCTGGCGAAGCCCACAAACGCCGTGGCCGAACCGATCCGATTTCCCCGGTACAATCGATCTGGCGTCGCGAAAGCGGTCCGCCGCATCGCGCTCCCGTACTTCCTGCTCCCGCTGGTACGGATTTTCGCGCGGATCAAAATCGCTGGCAGCGACCATCTCGCGTCGATCAAAGGCCCCGTGATCTTCGCGTCGAATCATCAGAGCCATTTCGATGTGCCCGTGATCCTGGCAAGTCTTCCGGCACGCCGGCGCTACCGAGTCACGACCGCGATGGCCAAGGAATTCTTCGATGCGCACTTCTTTCCGGAGCGCCACAACTGGCGGGCAAGTTTCACCAACTCGCTTAACTATCGGCTGTCGACGTTCGTGTTCAACGCTTTTCCGATTCCGCAAAGGGAGGCAGGCACAGGGCAGACGATCCGCTACATGGGCGAGTTGATCGAAGAAGGCTGGTCGATCCTGATTTTTCCAGAGGGCGATCGTACGGAGACCGGCGAGATTCATCCGTTTCAGCCGGGTGTGGGGATGATGGCCTCGCACTTGAATGTTCCAGTTGTCCCGATCCGAATCGTGGGATTGGACCAGGTTCTGCATCGTCGCTGGAAATGGCCGCGGCGCGGACCGGTCGAGGTGCGGATCGGACAGCCGATGCAATTGACCGGAGACGATCCGGCGACCATCGCGCGGCAGGTCGAAAGCGCGGTGACCAAGCTGTTACCCGAACTGCCGCACAGCGGCGATGATCGACTTGGCTGAAATGCCGTAGTGATCCAGCAACTCTTCGGGCTTCCCGCTATGCGGAATATCGCGGACAGCTAGTCTGCGGACCTGTGTATCGAGTGCAGTGCTGACTGCATCGCCGATTCCGCCGTGCAGGTAGTGATCCTCCACCGTGATCACGCGCCCACCGCACACGCGGGCGCAATCGCGCAGAGTTTCGGAATCCACCGGCCGCACGCAAAACAGATCCACCAAGGTGAAGTTTTTCAATTCATCCCACGCCTTCAGCGCCTCGAACAACGTCACCCCCGCCGCGACCACCAGCGCTCGATCACCCCGGCGCACGATCTTCGCTTTGCCCAGTTGAAATGATTCATCGAGACTGTAAATCATGGGAGTCTTCGGACGGCTGGTCCGAATATAAACCGGCCCCTGGACCGCAACGGCGAGCTCGACCGCGCGCCACGCACTTATCGCGTCGGATGGATAGAACACGGCAAAATCCGGCTGCGCCGTGGTCATGGCGAGGTCCTCGAGTCCCATCTGCGATGGGCCGTCTTCACCGATCGAAATGCCCGCGTGAGTCCCCACCAGCTTGATGTTGGAACCGCTGATGGCGGCCATGCGGATGAAATCGTAGGCGCGCGTGAAGAAACACGCGAACGTCGACGCGAACGGAATTTTTCCCGCCGCCGCCAGTCCCATGGCCGCGCCCACCATGTTCTGTTCGGCAATGTACATCTGGAAGAAACGATCCGGAGCGGCTTGCTCGAAATCCTCGGTGTACGTGGAATTCTTCACGTCTCCATCCAGCGCGACGATCGCGGGAATCGCCTTTCCGATCGCTGCCAGTGCCATACCGAACGCTTTGCGGGTCGACTCGGGATTCGATTCCGGCGTCCATGGTGGATCGACTGCCTTGGCCGCGCGCGGACGCGAAACTTCCACCTGTTTGGGGAGATGTGAGGTCCATTCGTTCCCACTGCGACTGAGTTTCTGCTCGAGAGCCGCGACGACTATTTCTGACTCAGCTGTGTCCATCGCCTTCCCGTGAAATCCGAGCTGGTCCTCTTCGCCGGGAATGCCAGCGCCCTTCAGCGTTCGCGCGATCACCACCGTGGGACGATGGGGCGTTTCCGCAGCGCAGCGATACGCGTCGAGCAGTGCGTCCAGATCGTGCCCGTCCACAGTAATCGCGTTCCATCCGAATGCGTCGAACCGGCGCCGGTAGGTTTCCGGATCGTGACCCTCCATGGTTTCCTCGCTCTGACCGAGGCGATTCATGTCGATGGTGGCGCACAGATTGTCGAGCTTGTAATGCGACGCGATGTGCGCGGCTTCCCACACCGATCCCTCGGCCGATTCGCCATCGCCCATCAGGACATAAATCCGCCGCTCCAATCCGTCGAGTCTCGCGGCGAGCGCCATGCCAACGCCCACCGAAAGTCCTTGCCCCAGCGATCCGGTGGCGACCGGCACGAAGGGCAGTCTGGGCGTTGGATGGCCTTCGAGATTCGAACCGAGCGTTCGAAGCTTGAGCAATTCTTCGCGTGGGAACAACCCGGCTTCGGCCCAGGCGGCATACAGCAAGGGCGCAGCGTGGCCTTTAGAAAGGATGAAAATGTCGTTTCGCGGGTCGCGCGGATTCATCGGATCGTAGCGCATGACTGAGAAAAACAGCGCGGAAACGATTTCAGCCGCGGACGCGCAACTAGTGGGATGTCCGCTGCCTGCCGCGGTGGTGGCGCGGATCGAATCGATTCGGAGCTGGGTCGCTTTGTCCTGAAGGATTTGCTTTTCGTTCTCCACCAGTGCAGCCACGGAAGCTCCTATTGAGTCTGATGCGCCAGCACCGGAGAGACTAACATAAACCTAAGAAAGCCGTCTGGTCTTGCATGTCCCGTTTTCTCATCCCGGTATTGGCAGTGTTTTGCCTGGCGGCGGATTGGCCGGGCTGGCGTGGTCCGCATCGCGACGCGATCTTCCCTGAAACCGGACTGCTCAAACAGTGGCCGCAAGGCGGGCCGCCGTTGGCGTGGAAGGCACAAGGACTGGGCTCCGGATTTTCGAGCATCTCCATTGCAGGCGACCGGATCTTCACCATGGGCGATCGCGCGGATGGGCAGTATGTGCTGGCGTTAAATCTCGCCGATGGAAAACAGGTTTGGGCGGCGAACATCGGACCTGTGTGGGATGACGGCGAAACCGGCGGGCCCCGTGGAACGCCTACAGTGGACGGCGATTCCGTTTACGCAATGGGGACCGAAGGTGAGATGGTGTGTCTGGATCGTGCGACCGGCGCGATCCGCTGGCAGAAATCGATGACCCGCGACTACAACGGTCAGATGATGTCGGTGTGGAAGTACGCGGAATCGCCGCTGGTCGATGGCGACAAGGTCTTGTTCACGCCTGGGAATTTCGACGCGATGGTGGTCGCGGCCGAGAAGCGCACAGGCAAGGATGTGTGGCGCGCGGACGTTGGCCGGATCAGCGGCGCGGGCAGCAACGGAGCGGGTTATTCGTCGATTGTGGTTTCCGATGGCGCGGGCGTTCATCAGTACGTTCAATTGATCGGCCGCGGCTTGATTGGGATTCGCGCAGAGGACGGCAAAGTTCTGTGGAAGTATAACCGGGTGGCGAACGATATCGCGAACATCTCGACACCCGTGATCCGCGGCGACTATGTATTCGCGTCCACGGCTTACGGCGCCGGCTCAGTCTTGTTGAAGCTCGAAAAGACAGCCGAGGGCGTCGAGTCCAAGGAAGTATATTTCCTGGACGCGCGCACGTTTCAGAATCATCATGGCGGAATGGTGCTGGTGGGCGACTTCCTGTATAGCGGACAGGGGCATGGGAACGGGTTCCCTATCTGCATCGAATTTCTCACCGGCAAAGTGCGTTGGGGTGGAAACATCCGGCCGGAGAGAGCCACTGGATCGGCAGCCGTCGCCTACGCAGATCAGCGGCTGTATTTCCGGTACGAAAACGGGATGATGAAGCTATTCGAAGCGTCGCCGGAAGGTTTCAAGGAGACCGGGTCGTTTCAGATTCCGAACGTGCGCAAGCCAAGCTGGTCGCATCCAGTGATTCACAACGGGAAATTATTTCTGCGTGAGCAGGACA
>DATMOC010000011.1:0-5059 GCA_035568415.1 Bryobacteraceae bacterium
GGCGCGATGTATATCGGGTTCAACGATCGCGTCGAGCGCATCGACAGGGAATCAGGGAAACAGGAGATCGTTCATCGGTTTCCAGCCAGATCGAACCCGTTCGACGGGGGCACCTCCCTTGCGGTGTCCGCCGATGAGCGATTTATGTACCTCTCGGGGAGGAAGCGGACTGGGTCGGACATCTTGTTGGTGGATCATTTCAAGTGATGCGTAGCTTCAAGATCACAAGCTTAAGCCGGCGCGAAAGCTGAAAGCTATTTTTTTCCGATCTTTCTACATGGAGGTTTAGTCGGCTATCCAGAGAACTGACCAGGAAAGACGTTTTTAAGACGACTGCCGATAATACTTGATATCGTTCCGGATACACGTCCCCACGAGGTTTTCTAAACACCCTGGGATCATGCGACTACTCGCAACGTAGCGCAACCACCGGATCTACGAGCACTGCCCGGCGTGCCGGAATGTAACAAGCCGCCAACGCACCCAATGTCAGGACCAGCACGACGCCTCCGAAAGTCAGGGGATCATGCCCGGAAACTCCGAACAGTTCGTTCTCCATCAACCGAGTTAACCCGAGTGCGCCCGCGATCCCCACGCCAACACCGGTCAGCACCATCCTCGCACCGTCCCCGATTACCATTCGCATGACATCGCCGCTCTGGGCACCTAGCGCCATTCGCAGACCGATCTCACGTGTCCGTTGTCCGACGACGTACGAGATCACTCCATAAATTCCGGTGCCCGCAAGTACCAACGCCAGGTTCGCAAACACGCTGAGCAGCACCATGGAAATCCTGCGTGGCGCAAGCGCCCCGGCCACCACGTCATCCATCGTTCGCACCGCATAAATCACCTCGCGCGAATCGATCCGTGCGACGCCCGCGCGCACCACCTTGAGGATCGCGGCGGGATCGCGTTCCGTGCGAATCACGACGGCCGCGCCGCCCGCGGCCAGGCGCATCAGTTGATCCGGCATTTGCATGAATGGGTAAAAGAACTGCGCCTGAAGCGCCGAGCTCGCATCGGCGCCCGGCCCCCACTGCTTTACGTGCCGCACGACGCCGACAATCTGAGCGCGCACCATGAACTGCGTTAGGTTCACGGATTTCCCGATGGGATCCTCATTCGGAAAATACATGCGCGCGAATACATCATCGATGTCGATCACGATCGGCGAGTGTTCATCATCCCGCGCCGCAACGAAGCGTCCCCGCAGCAGCGTGATGCCCATCGCTTTTTCGAAACCTTCTTCCACCAGATAAAACAGCGCGCCCGGCATCTCGCTATCGTTGGCCGGTTTCGGCCGTCCTTCAATCCACAAAGGCAGGGAGGAATCATGGATCATCGGCCGCGACCCCAGAGTCACAGATACCGCCTGCACACCTGGAATCGATTGCACCATTTCGTCGAATTGCCGCAACCGCGCGCGAGTCTCGGCGGGTGTCGTTGCAGCCGATGAAGGCATCGACAAGCTGAACGTGATCGCGTGACTAGGGTTGAATCCCTGATCGACACGCCACAGAGCGGAAAGAGAGCGCAGCATTAATCCCGCTCCAATCAAAAGCACCAGAGCGAGCGCTACTTCCGCCGCGACGAAAATTCTCTGCATCCGATGCCGTGCGCCGCTTGCTCCGCGGCCGCTTTCTTTTAGGATCTCCTGCAAGTCCGTGCGCGAACTCTTGAGCGCCGGCGCGAGCCCAAAAATCACCGCGCACGCGAGCGTCAGCCCCATCGTGAACACGAGCACGCGCCCGTCAAGAGCGATCTCTTCGGCGCGCGGCAACGTTCCCGGAAGCGTTTGGACCGCGATTTTAATCGCTCCGATCGCGAATCCTAGACCCAGCACCCCTCCCAGGCCCGCCAGTAGAACGCTTTCGGTCAACAGCTGCCTGACGATGCGTCCTTGTCCTGCGCCGAGCGCCGCTCGCACGGCAAACTCGCGTGACCGAGCGCTCGTCCGTGCCAGCAGCAGGTTCGCGACGTTCGCGCACGCGATTAGCAGCAGAAATCCCACCGCTGCCAGCAGCACGATCAACAGCGGTCTTATATTTCCGACAATATCTTCCTTCATCGGTGCGAGTGCGATGCCCACCCCTTTGTCCGCCACGGGAAATTCAGCGGCTAGATGGCGAGCCACCGAGTCCATATCGGCCTGTGCTTGTTCGCGCGTTACGCCCGGCTTCAATCGTCCGAACGCACGTGCGCTCACGGAAATGCGCCGGTCGCGAAACGAGGGATCCTTCCACTGTCCGATCGCCGTATACACATCACGATCCTGGCCATAGAACGTGAAGTTTGCCGGAATCACTCCCACGATCCGATACGAAGAGCCATTTAGAGTCAGCGATTTCCCGATCGCGTCCGCCGAGCCGCCGAACTCACGCTGCCAGTACCCTCCGCCGAGAATCACCACCGGCGCCGCGCCCTGCACATCGTCATCAGGACGAAACGTGCGCCCTAGACTCGGTTGCACGTCGAGCGTCGAGAAGAAATCGCCGGAGACCATATATCCGCTCAACCGCTGCGCTTCAGCCCGGCCGCTCACGTTGTAATCCTGGTTGCGATAGATCGCCATGGATGCGAAAGTTCGCGTTTCGCGCTGCCAATCGAGGAAATTCGGATACTCGATCGGGCTGTGGTGGTCTCCGGGCCTCGTTTCCGAAACCGCCATCAGTTCCCCCGAGCGCGGATACGCCAGTGGATTTAGCAGGACACCATTGACCACAGAAAACAACACCGTATTGGCGCCGATTCCGAGCGCGAGCGTCAACGCCGCAATCGTGGAAAAAACCGGCGCCGTCAAAAGCATCCGGACCGCATACGCCAAGTCCCGCCCGAGTGTCGTCATGGATGCATTCTATGCCGCGGCTGACTGCGTCGTCACCTTACCGAGTCGATTCGGTTTTAGAAGTTCAACCTCATAGGGCCAAAGTCGCCGCCTGCTATCGATGGGGAGGGAATTGAGTCCAAATGCCGAGACACCCACTACCGATAATGGTGGTTGACGGTCGCGAAGGTGCTGGCGCGTCGCTTCGCGCACGGGAAGAATTGCAGACGGGCTCACTTTAGGGAATGCAGGCCACACATCGTTACTAATGGTGGTTCACATCCCCGTCGGCCTCTCAATTAGAATCTCATTTATGCGAATAACCATAGTGGCAGCGATGGCGGCGTGCTCCCTTGCGGCCGCGCCGAGATTCCAGTTTCATCTCGGCGCGGGACACACGGTGCCCGTGGATGGTCGGCTGATTCTGGTCATCTCCCGGTCGATGCAAGGAGAGCCTCGCTTTCAGGTGGCCTGGGGTCTCGAGACGCAGCAGATTTTCGGCATGGACCTGGACGGCTGGAAGCCCGGCGATACGGTCGAGATGGCCGGCACGACGCCGGGTGCTCCGCTGCAGACGCTCGACGATCTCGCGGAGGGAACTTACAACGTGCAGGCCGTGCTGAACGTGTACGAAACGTTCCACCGCGCCGACGGCCACGCGCTGAAGCTCCACGCGGATCACGGGGAAGGCCAGAAATGGAACCGCTCGCCCGGAAATCTGTATTCGAAGCCGCAGAAAGTGGACGTGCGTAAGTCCTCGGTCACCACCGTGGAATTGACGGAAATGATCCCGCCGATCGATCCCCCGAAAGACACGAAATACATCCGCCACCTTCGTCTGCAGAGCAAGATGCTGACCGAGTTCTGGGGGCGTCCGGTGTTTCTGAATGCGTCCGTGCTAGTACCGCGGGATCTCGATGAGTCCAGTCAGCGTTACCCGGTCGCGTTCTCACAGAATCATTTCAGTGGCGATTTTCGCGGGTTTCGCGAAACGCCGCCCACGGGCAACCCGCCCAACCAGAACGAAGCCGCCGCGTATCAGTTCTATCAGGACTGGGCTTCGGGACGGCTGCCGCGGATGCTCGTGGTCGTCACCGACCACGCCACTCCTTATTACGACGATTCCTACGGCGTGAATACGGCCAACGCCGGCCCGTACGGCGACGCGCTGACAAAGGAGTTGTACCCGGCGATCGAAAAGCAGTTCCGTGCGATTGGAGAGCCGTGGGCGCGTGTCGTGTTCGGCGGATCGACAGGAGGCTGGATGACGCTCGCGCAGCAGATCTTCTATCCGGAGTATTTCGGCGGCGCGTGGGGATTCTGCCCCGATCCCGTCGATTTCCACGCGTTCCAATCGATCGATGTGTACAAAGACACCAACGCCTACTACGACGAGGGCCCGTTCCTGCGTTTTCCGAAGCTGCTTGGACGTCTGCCAAACGATCATATTCTCGCAACCATGGAATCGTTCAGCCGGCAGGAGGCCGTGCTCGGAACGCGCGGGCGATCGGGCGGACAACTGGATGCCTTCCACGCAACCTTCGGCCCGACCGACGCCGACGGCTATCCCGCCAAAATGTGGGACTCCGAGACCGGCGCGATCCATCTCGAAGTCGCGAAATACTGGCGCGATCACTATGACCTGACCGCGTTGCTGGAGCGCGATTGGGAGCGGCTGGGTCCTAAGCTCCAGGGAAAGATCCACGTCACGATGGGGACTAAAGACACGTTCTACCTCGATGCGGCCGCGCACCGGCTGGAGCAGTTTCTGGAGAGCACCAAGCGGTCCGGCAAAGGCCCCTACTACGGCGGCACATTCGATTTCGGCAACAACGAGCCGCACTGCTATCCAGGCAAGATCCCCGAAGGAGTTCCGAACTTGACGTATTTCGTGCGGACGTTCGCGGAGTATATGAGAAACACGGCTCCCAAAGGCGCGGATCTGGCGTGGCGCTAGCAGTCCTGCGTTCCGTGCGGCGCGCGGCGGTTCTGGCGATTATGGTCTCGAACCGGCATTCGCGCAGTCGAAGGGGGGCGGCTGCTGATAACACCACTTAACGCGCGCTAGACCGTTTGACGACTTCTCCCTATATTACGAAGCGCCGCAGTGATAGACTGACGCCAAAGAGGACCGGCGGTGAACCTCGCTCCGAAGGATCTTCTCGGGCCATACGAAATCCTCTCGTTGATTGGCGCTGGCGGGATGGGGGAAGTCTACCGGGCCCGAGACAC
>DATMOC010000012.1:0-40615 GCA_035568415.1 Bryobacteraceae bacterium
GGAGCGCATTGTCGACAAGCCGTTCCTGATGCCGATCGAAGACATTTTCTCGATTCAGGGACGCGGCACGGTGGTGACGGGGCGCGTCGAAAAAGGCATTGCGAAGGTCGGCGAGGAAATGGAAATCGTCGGGTTCCGCGACACGCGGAAACCCGTCGTCACCGGCGTCGAAATGTTCAAGAAGCTGCTGGACGAAGCGCGTGCCGGAGACAACGTGGGGTTGCTGTTGCGCGGCATTGAAAAAGACGACGTGGAGCGGGGGCAGGTGATCGCGAAGCCGGGATCGATTACGCCGCACAAGAAATTCAAGGGCGAAGTGTATGTGCTTTCGAAGGACGAAGGCGGACGGCACACACCGTTCTTCAAAGGATACCGGCCGCAGTTTTATTTCCGGACCACGGACGTGACCGGAGTCGCGACGCTGCCGGAAGGGATGGAAATGGTGATGCCGGGGGACAACGTGCAACTCGTTGTCGAGCTGATTACACCGGTCGCCATGGATAAAGGATTGCGGTTCGCGATTCGCGAAGGCGGTCGAACCGTCGGCGCAGGAACCGTTAGCGAGATCGTTGAATAGCCCAGGCATCCTTCAGTGCGGGAACCCAATACTGAATTTGTGGAGTAGAAAATGGCAAGAGAACAAATCACGCTTCAGTGCACCGAGTGCAAACGCAAGAACTACACCAGCATGAAAAACAAGAAGACTATGACGGAGCGGCTGGAGTTGAAAAAATTCTGCCCATTCTGCCGCAAGCACCATGCCCACAAGGAGATCAAGTAAACTGAAAGTAGCCACGGACATAGGGGCGTAGGTTTAACGGCAGACCAGCGGTCTCCAAAACCGCGAGTGGGGGTTCGAATCCCTCCGCCCCTGCCACCGGCTTCCGCCGGTTTTGTCGCGATAGGCGCGAGTGGCAGTCGTTTGCAGGAGAAGATATGGCTGAAGAAGTCGTCAGTATTTCGCAGAAGGCGGCGAGTTGGCCGACCAACGTCAAGAACTACGTCGAAGAACTCCGCATGGAGATGCGCCGTGTGACGTGGCCCGCCTGGAAACAGGTTCGCGCAACCACGTCGGTGGTGATCGTGGCGACCTTTGCGTTTGCGGCCTATTTCGCGGTGGTCGACGCGATCGTGGGCCGCATGATTGAGAAACTGCTGGGAATGTTCACTCCCAAGTAAAGGCCACCGAATGACAGACGAGATGCTTCCAGAAGATCAGACGCCCGTTGCCGAGCACGCGCCGGAAGAATTGCAGCCGTCCGTGCAGGCGGAAGCCTCTCCGGAAGAACCGCCGGCCGAGGAACCGGTTGCCGAGGAACCGGTGGCGGCCGAGCCCTCCACCAAGAAATGGTTCATCATCCACACGTATTCGGGGTTTGAGCAGAAGGTGGCCGATTCGCTGCGCAGCCGCGCCGAAGCGTTCGGATTCGCCGGTCAGATCGGGCAAATCCTGATTCCGACTGAAGAAGTCGTGGAACTGCGCGGCGGCAAAAAAGTGACCAGCAAGCGCATGCTGTATCCAGGCTATGTGCTGGTCGAGATGGACATGAATGACGAGCTATGGCATGCCGTGAAGGCCACGCCGCGCGTCACCGGGTTCGTCGGCGGCGGCAACATGCCCGTGCCGCTTTCGGCGGATGAGGTCAATTCGATTTTGTACCGGCAGGCGAGTTCGGCGGAACGCCCGCGTCCCAAGCTCAGCTTCGAGAAGAACGAATCCGTCCGCATCATCGATGGGCCATTTACGAATTTTTCGGGCAAAGTTGACGAGGTTAATCCGGAGCGCAACACACTGCGCGTGCTCGTCACGATTTTCGGCCGGGCCACGCCGGTCGAGTTGGATTTCCTACAAGTAGAAAAGGCTTAAGAACATGGCGAAAAAAGTTACTGGTCAGGTGAAGTTGCAGATTCCCGCGGGCAAGGCGACGCCTGCGCCGCCGGTCGGCACGGCGCTCGGTCCGCAGGGCGTCAACATCATGGAATTCTGTAAGGCGTTCAACGCCAAGACGTCGGCGAAGGATCAGGAGGGGCTGATCATTCCGGTGGTCATCACGATCTATTCGGATCGCTCTTTTACCTTCATCACAAAGACGCCGCCCGTCCCGATCCTGATCAAGCGCGCCGTCAACCTGGCCAAGGGATCGGCCGAACCGAATAAGAATCGCGTGGGCAAGATCACGCTTAAGCAGGTGGAAGAGATCGCCAAGATCAAGATGCCCGACCTGAACTGTTTCACGGTCGAGGCAGCTATGAACTCGGTGAAGGGCACCGCCCGCTCCATGGGCGTCGACGTCGTCTAAGAAGACACGCGCCCAATCTCTTTTCGTCGACAAGATTTTGAGCAGGTTCGCTTCTACATACTACTCGCCGCGCTGCCGGCGTACTCCGAAAACACCTACCCCTCTGCGGTTAGAGAATAATCGTTTTCCTCCTCCGTAAACACGCGTGATTCTATTGAAGCGAGGTTGTACTCGCCGTGTTGGATGGGCACGTGCTCTCCTCTTATGGATGCCGTTATGGCCGATAAGAGGATTCGAAATGATATGGGCACGCGTCCGAATGTCCGCAATCATTGGAGGGCTCGCAACGCAGCTTGCCTGGGGTCAAGTCGGGCGGTCGCCCGATCTTACCGACGCCAGCCTCGAACAACTGATGAATATCCAGGTGACCTCGGTGTCGAAGAAAGGCCAACGCCTTAGCAAGACGGCCGCCTCGGTATTTGTTATCACGGCCGAAGACATCCGGCGTTCCGGATTGCATTCGCTGCCGGAACTGTTGCGTCTGGCTCCGGGAGTTCAAGTCGCGCGCAGTAACGCGGGAAGTTGGGCGATCAGCATTCGTGGATTCAACGACGAGTTCGCCAACAAGCTGTTGGTGCTGGTAGACGGCCGCAGCATCTACAGCGAGCTGTTTTCGGGTGTTTCCTGGGATGCCAACGAAATGGCGATCGACAACATCGAGCGGATCGAGGTTATCCGCGGACCGGTCGCGGCCATGTGGGGCACCAACGCGGTCAATGGCGTGATCAACATCATTACGAAAACGGCGGACGCGACGCAAGGCGCTGCTCTGACCATGGAAGGTGGATCCGCCGGCGAGTTCGGCGGCACGGCACGCTACGGCGCCAAGATTGGATCGAAGGCCAGTTACCGTGTCAGCGTTCGGGGTTCCAGCACGGATCAGCTCAGCGCAACGGAAGGCGCGCCGCCGTCGCAAGGCTGGACCAACCGCGGGCTGGATTTCCGGGTCGATTGGGCGCCGACCAGCCGCGACAAAGTGATGATCACCGGCGAAGCGCTCGAGTCCTCGGTGGGCCGTAACCTCCTAATCCCGAACTTGAACAACCCTTTAGCTTTGCCGGTCGATTCCCACGAAACGACGTCCGGCGGGAATCTGCTGGCGCGATGGGAACATTCGATTTCCGAGACATCCAGCGTGGAAGGACAAATCTCCTGGGAGCACGAGAGATTGTCCGACCCTCAATTACCGTTGTCGTTCAACATCATGAATGTCGAGGTGAAGCATCATTTCGCTGCGGGGTTGCGCAACGACGTAATTTGGGGCGTGGACGGCCGGGTCGCCGCGTATGACACTACGCCCACCGCGAACTACGCTTTTCGGCCTGAGGACGCGGACCAAACCAGCTATGCGATCTTCGCCGAGGATCAAATCGCCGTGGTGCCGGACACGCTGGAATTCATCGCGGGTGTGCATGCGGGCCACAATACTTTCACCGGCTTCGAGGTTCAGCCGACGGCACGCCTTTTGTGGACTCCGAATGCGAGAACGGCAACCTGGGTATCCGTTTCGCGTGCCGTTCGTACTCCGTCGTTGTACCAGCGAGATCTGGATGCGATTCCGCTTGCGATTCCAATTCAGCCTGGCGTTTTCGCCTTCGTGCATTCCGTGGGAAACAAGGCATCCCGGTCCGAGGCGATCATCGCCTACGAGGCGGGCCAGCGCGTGGAACTCACGCCGCGGCTGGCGCTGGACGTCTCCGCCTACTACAACGTCTATCAACACCTGCAGAGCGCGGAAATCGGGATCCCGTCGGTGGTTCCGGCCACGGCGACCTCCCCATACTACCTTCAGATTCCCACCACGACGGGAAACCAGCGGTTCGGTGAAAGTTATGGCGGGGAACTCAGCGCCACCTGGACCGCCACGCGGCGGTGGAGGCTGACCGGAGGTTATGACACCATCTTTATCCATACGCGCCCCTATGGGGCCGGGCAGAGTATCGACACGTTCCGTGTCGAGCAAACTACTCCGAGAAACCAGTTCGTGGTGCGTTCGAATTTTGACCTGACGCGCAAAATACAGATCGATACGTCGCTGTTTTTCAATGGAGCGCTGCTGGTGGGTCAATCGATCGTGCCCGAGCCGCTTGCAATTCCAAAGCTTTTCCGCGGCGATGTCCGGCTGGGATGGCGGCCGACAGAACGCCTCGAAGTTTCGGCCGGCGTTCAGGACGCATTCGACGCCCAGCATCTCGAGTTTCTATCGAGCCGCTTTCCTCAGCCGCTCGAAGTGCGCCGCAACGTCTATGGAGCGGTGCGGTGGCAATTCTAGCCCGCGGTCGAATCGTCGCGCTGGCCGCCGTGCTCTCCGGCCTGCCGCATGCACTTGCGTCAGGAGACACGGCGCCGGAATATCAGGTAAAGGCGGCGTTTCTCTATAACTTTCTGAAATTCGTCGAATGGCCCGAAGACAAGGGATCCAGTGCCTGGGTATTGGGCATCGTGGGGCGGGATCCGTTCGGGAATCAGCTCGAAGAGACCGTTCGCGGCAAACAGGTCAATGGCCGGCCCATCCTGGTCCGCCATTTTGCGCGGATGGCCGAGGTCCAGGCGTGCCATATTGTATTCGTTCCGCGGGCGGAGTTCAGCCCGGCGGCGGCGCTGAGCCAGCCCGGTGTGCTGCTGGTGGGTGAATCGCCGGGATTTCTGGACGCCGGCGGCGCCATCAATTTTTATCTTGAAGCCAATCGCGTTCGTTTCGGCATTCAGGCGGCGCACGCGCCGGGACTTCGGATCAGCTCACAACTTCTGAAGCTGGGAAGTGCGCATTGATTCTGACGGGGCACAAACGGTTTACAATCCGCCGCAAGCTGATGTATGGCGCGGTACTGGCCGCCTGCTTTTCCATGCTGCTGGCGTCCGTATTCGCCGTCATCAGCCAGTTCTACAGCTTTCGTGCCGAGACCACCGCACATCTCAGCGTGATCGCGGACGTGCTGGGCGCCAACAGCTCCGCAGCGCTACTCTTCACGGACGCGAAGGATGCCGCGCGAACGCTCGAAGCGCTGCGTGCGACGCCCACGGTAGTGAACGCGACGCTGTACGACCGCAGGGACTTGATTTTTGCGACGTATCTCCGCCCCGGCGGGAGCGTCCCGCCGATGTACGCGCCGCCGGCAGGCTCTTCTTTTAATCGAACAAATTTAGTGGTGGCGCGTCCCATCGAGCAGGACCGGGAACACGTGGGGACTATCCGGATCGAGAGCGATTTGAGTGAGTTCAACGCGAGAATCACGCGATACGTGGCGATGATCTTGCTCGCGTTCCTGGTCCCGACCACCCTTGCGATGCTTGCTTATTCAAAGGCGCTGCGTGTGATCCTGCGTCCGATTCTGGCGTTGACCGCCACGGCGCGGCACGTCTCGCGTGAACGAGTGTATTCCGTCCGCGCAACGCTCGGATCCGATGACGAAGTGGGAGAACTGATCGACGCATTCAACGAAATGCTGGGCGAGATCGAAGGGCGCGACAGCGAACTCGGCTCCCATCGGCATCATCTGGAGGAACTGGTCGAGAGCCGCACCAAAGAACTCAAAGCCGCTAAGGAGAAGGCCGAGGAAGGCGCGCGTTTGAAAAGCGAGTTTCTAGCCAATATGAGCCACGAAATCCGCACGCCTCTCAACGGGATCATGGGCATGACCGAACTGGCTCTGGCGACCTCACTCGATGCCGAGCAAATTGAGTATCTGAATGCGGCGAAAAGCTCGGCGGACGCGCTCATGGTAGTGATCAACGACATTCTGGACTTCTCCAAAATCGAGGCGGGGCGGCTGGAATTGGCGCACGAACCGTTCGACGTTCGGGAACTGATGGCCGGTGTCGCCCGCACCTTCGCGCTGCGCGCGGACGAAAAGAATCTGGAACTAATGGCCGTGGTGGACGCTGCGGTCCCCGCCAGGATTCTCGGCGATCCGGATCGGATCCGGCAGATTCTTCTCAACCTGGCCGGGAACGCAATCAAGTTTACGCGCGAAGGAGAGGTGCTTCTCGAAGTTGCCATGCAGCAATCCTCGACCCTGCGCTTCAGCATCCGCGATACGGGTATCGGAATTGCGAAAGACCAGATGGGTCTGATCTTCGACCCGTTCCGGCAAGCCGATGGGTCCACCACGCGCCAGTACGGCGGAACCGGTCTGGGTCTTTCTATTTCAAAGAAGCTGGTTGAAATGATGGGCGGCGAAATCGGCGTCGAGAGCGAAGCGGGAGCGGGAAGCTGTTTCTGGTTCACGCTACCGGCTGAGCCCGCCTTGGGCGCGCTGCCCGGCCTTCCTTCCTTAGCGGGAATGCGGGTACTGGTCGCAGACGATCACGCGGTCAACCGGCACTGGGTGGCAGAGCATGCCGCCGCCATGGGAGCTTCAGTTCAAACCGCTTCCGGCGGGCGCGAGGCGATCGAGTGCATGGAGCGGGAGAAATTCGATCTCGCCATCCTCGACGCGAACATGCCGGTGAGCGACGGATTCGAGGTGGTCCGTGCCGTGCGCCGCGACCGGAATCCTTTGAAAATTGTCATGTTGCTTCGCGCCCGGGATCTGCACTCCGGTGCGGCCGAGTGCCGGCGCCTGGCCATCGACGCCTTCGTGGTGAAACCTCTCAGCGAAGCGGAGCTATCCGCTGCCGTGCTCCGGGCGTTTGGATCGGGTGGAATCGTGGTCCCCAAGGCTTTCTCCATCGAGCACAGCGCGAGGTCGATGAATTTGCTGCTGGCTGAAGACAATCTGGTGAATCAAAAACTCGCTATGCGGCTGCTCGAAAAGATGGGCCACCGAGTGGTGGTCGCAGGCACCGGCACCGAAGCGGTCAGGCTGAATCGGGACCACGTTTTCGACGCGATCCTTATGGATGTGCAGATGCCCGAAATGGACGGCCTGGACGCCACCAGGGCCATTCGAATGCAGGAAAAATCGACCGGTCTACACGTCCCCATCATTGCGCTGACTGCGCACGCGATTCGCGGCGACCGCGAGCGCTGTCTCGCCGCCGGGATGGACGACTACATTTCCAAACCAATCGATCGCCAGGACCTGCTACGCGCCCTGGAAAAGGCCGCGGATCCGGCGGAAGAGCTAGCGATTTAACCGGCGGCGATGAACTTGGTGCAGGCACGCCACAATCGAGGGGCGTCGCTTATTCGACACGCAGGGCTGACAGCGGATCCACGGCCGTGGCGCGGCGAGCGGGCAGATACGCTGCGATCAATCCTGAAATCGCAAGAACGGCCGCTACTCCGGCATACGCCCGTGGATCGTACGGACTCACTCCGTACAGATACTGGGCCATGAATTTCGCCAATCCCGCCGCGGCGACGTATCCGATCGCCAGACCAGCGATCGCAGCGCGGGCGGTTCCTGAAAGCACCAGCGCGATCACCTGTTCGGGGGCCGCTCCCAGCGCCATCCGGATTCCGATTTCTTTGGTGCGCTGTTGCACGACGTACGCGAATACCCCCGAAATCCCGACCATGGCCAGCGCCAACGCGAACATGCCCAGCATCCCGGCAATCCCGGCCATCACCCGCGAGCCGTTGAGCTGCTCATCGAGATTCTCGGTCAGCGGCGCACCCTGCACCCGCGCCCTCGCATCGATTCGCCGGGTGATTCCCGCTAGCATCTCGCGCTCTCCCGGGACGCCCGCGCGGATCAGGAGCTTGGGGATCTGGTCGCCCGAGAATAACGTGAACAGCATCGGCCCGGGACCCTCGATGTAAGCGAGGCTCGCATCGCGCGCCACGCCGATAATCTCACTGGCGCCGCTGCCGGTGAACACAATCGACTTGCCCACCGGATTCGCGCCTTCGAAATAACGTCGCGCCATGGATTCGTTCACCACGATGTAATGATGCCCGGCGTCGCCGGCTTGAAAACTCCGCCCCGCGGCCATCGGAATCCCGAGCACGTCGAAATATCCCGGCGAGATCTGGTTGTATTCGATATCGTGCTCGGTCGACGCGGATTCCCCCGGCAGCCGGAACACTGTATTCCAGTGCGAGTGGCCCAGCGGCTCGCGCGCCACGATCCCCACCGGACCCATCTCCGGCAATCCCTGTATTTCTTTGGAAAGCTGCGTAAAGAACGCGACGGTTCGGTTGGAATCGTAGGAACTCACCGGCACTTCGAAGGAAACGACGGAAACATCATGGATGTGAAATCCGGGGTCCCGGTCATGCGCGTGTTTGACGGCGGAGACCATCAAACCTGCGCCGATCAGCAGTACAACGCTCATCGCGAATTGAGCTGCAAGCAAGACATTTCGAAGCGGGAGTCGCGCAGTCGCAGATTTCGTTCGCGTTCCGTGCAGCGCCGGCGCCAGGGCGAATGCGATGCACGTCATGGCCGCGAGCGCGGCTGCGTACAGGATCACCGTGGTGTCCGGCGTGAGGCGAACGTTGGGGCCATCCCCGACCAAAGCGAACACATACGCCGGAAGCTTCCAGGCGAGCCCGACGCCGAGCGCGGCCGCCGCCAGGGCCAGAACGAATCCTTCCGTCAATAGCTGGCGAACGATCCGGAATCGTCCCGCGCCCAAAGCTCTTCGCACCTCGATCTCCCGCTGCCGAGACGCGGCTCGCGCGATCAGGAGATTGCTCACGTTCGCGCAGGCCAGCAACAGCACCAGCGCTAGTCCCCCAAACATCAGCCCAAACACCGGCATAAACGTTTTCCGTTTGGGATGAGCCGCGAGAATGCTGGGATCGGCCAGCGCAACGGTCTGCGCCTCGAGCTTGTACTGATCGTCAAACTGTTGGCTGAGCACGTTCAGCTCCGCCTGAGCCTGCGCGCGCGACGTTCCCCGCGCGAGCCGCCCCGCGACAGTGGAACAACAATAGTCCGGCTTGCGCAGAAAATCCCTGGTGTTTCCGTGCAGACGAAACGATTGCATCGAAGACAGCGGCACCCACAGGTCCTCGCGTCCGCCCATGGTCCCGGTAAACTCCTCCGCCGCGACGCCCACCACCGTGAAGGGAACCTCATCCAGGTGGATCTCTTTTCCGGCAATGGACGGGTCCGAGCCGAAATGATCGCGCCACAGCGGATAACTCAGCACGGCGACGTTCACCGGCGCGTCCGTCACGTCTTCTTCGGGGATAAATCCGCGACCGCGGTCCATGGAAACGCCGAGCGCCTGAAAAAAATTGCCAGACACGAAAACCGGGTAACTGGTCTTGCCGAAATCCTCGAATCCCAGCCGCGCGCGGCTGTCGCTCATCGCCACCAGCGCCGCGAAGGATTTCGAATGCTCGGAAAAATACCGGAACTCCGCGATCGAGAATCCACGCGGACGGGGGAATCGCCGGGTTTGAGAAATAATTTTGACCAGCCGCCCCGGATCCTTTACCGGCCACAGCCGCAGCGCGACCGCGTCGAATACCGTGAAGAAACTCGTATTCAGACCGATGGCAATTCCCAGCGTCACAATCGCGATCAGCGCGAATCCCGGCTGCCGCCGCAGATTGCGAATCGCATACCGCAGATCCTGAAAAACGCTTTCGAGCCACGGCCAGATCCACACCGCTCGCGCGTCCTCTCGAGCTAAAGTCGTATTTCCAAGCGACTCCGCCCCCATGACGCGATGAAACTCTATCTCCTCGGCCAGCTCCGCGTCACGTTTGCCTCGATGCAGCCAGTAATCCAGTCTGCGCATGAATTTCATGTTGCCAGCACTCTCTGGATGGCGACCACCATCCGGTCGAACTCGTTTCGTTCCGAGTCCAGTTGCCTGCGTCCCGACGCAGTCAGCGTGTAGTAGCGTGCTCGCCGATTATTTTCAGAGGCGCCCCACTCCGCTTTCACCCAGCCGTTCAGCAGCAGACGTTGCAACGCCGGATAAAGTGAACTCTCGCCGACCTGCAGAACGTCCTCTGAGACCGTCTTGAGATGTTGGGCGATTCCGTATCCATGCATCCTGCCTAGGGCGACCGTCTTCAGGACCAATAGGTCCAGCGTTCCAGGAAGAAGTTCGGAGGATTTTTGTGTTCCCATCGTCTATCGATGGAAGTATGCCGGATTTCTGCGAGCCTGTCAAGCCCTAGCGATTGAGATCGATACCGAGCTTTTTCAGCTCTTCGGCGTAGTAGCGCCTGTGGAGCAGGTCCCACTCCTCGGTGCCTTCGGAGATTTCGCGCTTCTGCGACCGAATCTTGGTGCGGGCGGCGCGGTCGACTTTTTCTTCGGTCTGAAGCAGTTCCGTGATGACCTTCACCAGTTCCAGGCGGACGTCGTTGGGGTCGCGCTTCAGCCGGAATTCGCGGCTCTTGCGTAGCGCGGCGACGATCTTGTGCGAAATGTCGTTGATCTTGTCGCGGGAGAGCTTCATCGCGTCGCCGGTATCGCGACCCGCCGCGCGGATCACCTTGCGCTGGGTGATCAGCGTGTTCTTGATGCGCCGGAACATCTCTTGATAGCTGACGGCTTCGCGCCGCATGTAGTCGCTGTATTGGCTGAGCAAATCCCGAACTTCGTCGTTCAAGCGATCTTCCACCGACAGATCTTCTTCGACGACTGTGGCAATAAAATCGGCGGCCACCTGGGCGTCGGTGGTCTCAATCCATTGTGGAGTCAGCTTCTTGATGATCTGGCGCGAAATGTAATCGACTAACTCTCGAGCGAGCAGCATTCCTCCATGCCAGTCTAACAGGAAAGTAGGAGACACACTGGATTTGGGCTCAATTCGGCGGGTCAGCCGCGTCCGGTCCATGCGACCGCAAGAAATCCTCGTCGATCTCTTTGCGACCCCGGAAACCTTCGTCGACGCCGTGCCAGAAGCGGATCTTGTCTTCGCCGAGTTTCCAGCACAGACACACTTCGCGCCCCTGGTAAAGCGATAGAAAATCGATCAGGCCGATATCCAGATCCTTTACCAGGGCTCCCGCCAGGTCGATGCTGTCGAGCGCATCCTTCAACGCGGCTGCGCTGGCGTCGCGTCGGGCGCGGGTGGCGAGATAGGCTCCCCGGTTGATGCGCGCCCCACCCGAAACGCGGATATGCTTCATGCTGCTATCCAGCTCCGCGTCGGCCTTCTGATATTCAGCTTTCTGAAAAACCGCGTCCCGTAAAGCACGTTCCACCTCGGGCAGGAGCGCTTCGCACTCTGGAAGTCTAAAGTACCGCGGCATTAAACTAAGAATAGATAAAAATGAGCGAGTCAGACTTTCCTCTTCCACCGCCGACCTTCGAGCTGCTGGTGATTTCGCTGAAGATGCAGGCGGAGATGCGCATGGGACTGCTGAGCGCGCCGGAAGAATCCGGCGAGGCTCCCGACCTGTCCGCCGCCCGGCACGCCATCGACATGCTGGCGATGCTCTCCGAAAAGACGCGCGGCAATCTTTCGATGGAGGAGCAGCGGCTGATTGAGAACTCTTTGACCGAGCTGCGTTTTCGCTACGTGCAGGTCAGCGAGAAGGCGCCGAAGTCCAACGCACCGAAATCAAACCAGGCATGAACGCGATTCATATTACGGTGCTGGGCTCCGGCACCAGTTCCGGCGTTCCCACTATCGGCTGCGGTTGCGAAGTTTGCGCGTCCCCCGATCCACGTGACAGGCGGCTGCGGCCTTCGATTTTCGTTCGCTACGAAGGCCACGGCGTGCTGATCGACACGACTCCGGATTTCCGCGAGCAGGCCTTGAGGTCCCGCATGGAGCGGATCGACGCGATTCTGTATACCCATTCGCATGCCGATCATATCTTGGGGCTCGACGACGTGCGGCCGTTCAACTACCGCCAGAAATCGTCGATTCCGATTTACGGCATGGAGGAAACATTGCAGGCGATCCAGCGCGTGTTCCGCTACGCGTTCGACGAAGGGCCCCGGCAGTCCGCCGTGCCTCGCCTGGATCTGCGCACCCTAAACGGCGATCCGTTCGATCTTTTCGGGCTGCAATTCACGCCGATCCGCTTGGAGCACGGGACCTCCACTGTGTTGGGATTCCGCTTCGGCAACGCCGCGTACCTGACCGATCACAGCGAGATTCCAGAAGAGTCCAAGGCCAAGCTGTGCGGCCTGGACGTTCTGTTCCTGGACGCGCTGCGGCATCGTCCTCATCCGACGCACTCCACCGTGGAGAAGAGCCTGCAAACGGTGGAAGAACTGAAACCTCGCCGCGCATATTTCACGCACATCTGTCACGACCTGCATCATGAGCGGACCGAGGCCGCGCTGCCCGATGGCGTGCATCTCGCTTATGACGGCCTGGAACTCGACGTGGAGCCTGGTTCGTGATGCGCATCGCTCGAAGCACAGACGAAGCGGCCGGATTCGCGCCCTCAGCCGTGACCATCGGAAATTTCGACGGCGTTCACATCGGCCACCAGCACTTGTTTCGCGTTCTAACGCAAGCCGCGCGCGAGCGTGCCCTGCAGTCCACCGTGTTGTCTTTTGATCCGCATCCTGCCTGCGTAGTGGCGCCCGATCGCGCTCCGCGGTTATTGACCATGCCCCAGGAACGTTGCGAGTTCATGCGGGATCTTGGAATCGAACAGGTGCTGATTCTTCCATTCACCTTGGAAGTCGCGCGGCTCACGCCGGAGCAATTCGTTGAGCGGATCTTGGTGCGGTCGCTTGGCGCAAAGCTGGTGCTGGTGGGCGATAACTTCCGGTTCGGACACAAGCAAGCGGGAGATACGGCAATGCTGACGGAACTGGGGACGCGGTACGGCTTCGAGACACGCGTAGTAGGAGCAGTGGCTTGCCGCGGACGTGTGGTTTCATCGAGTGAAGTGCGCCGGTTGATCGAGAGCGGCGACGTTTCGCTGGCATGCCGGTTCCTGAATCGTCCCTACGGCCTAGTGGGCGAAGTCGTGCGCGGTCACGGCGTGGGCTCCAAACAAACGGTTCCGACGTTGAACCTGAAGACGTCGGCCGACGTCCTGCCGAAGGTGGGAGTCTACATTACCCGGACGCGCGATCTGGACTCTCCACGCGCCTGGAACTCGATTTCAAACATCGGGTACCGCCCGACGTTCGGTGGCGAAGGCGCGTTGAGTATCGAAACCTTCCTGCTCGATCCGCTAACCGGCGAGACTCCGCAGCGGATTCGCGTGGAGTTTCTGAAACGCGTCCGGGACGAACGGAAATTCGAGAGTCCGGAAGCCTTGAAGGCGCAAATCCTGCGGGACGTGGGGCGCGCGAAAAAATACTTCCATCTCAAGCAACGACGCAAGTAGGTTTTGCCGCACCGAGCCGCGAGCGACAGCGACCGGGTCCCAACGGCTCACGACGCCTCTATTGCGCCAGTTTCGCCGTCAGCATCCACTGCAACACGCCGCCGCGCGGCTCCGCGCCGATCGTTTCGAAATCGATCCGTACCAGGGCGGCTTTTTTGAACTCGACCATCACTTGAGTGGACCCGAGCATCCACGCAACCGTGTGCGAAAACAATGGCTCATGTCCTGCGAGCAATATCGCGGATTCGTCTGCGTGGGTTCGAATCTCCGCCCATACTTTCGTCGGCGACGAATCCGGCGTCAAAGCGTCTGTACGGACGATCCGCCCGCCATACCCAAGCTCGTGTGCCGCGATCTCCGCCGTCTCCAGCGCCCGTTTCAGCGGGCTTGACAGGATCAGCGACGGATCTACGCCCGCCACGTGGGCGCGTTCCAGCACGCGGCGAAGCTTCGCGCGCCCTTCTTCCGTCAGACGGCGATCCGCGTCTCGCCCCGTGGGTGAGCGGTCTTCGGCGATTCCGTGACGAAACAGGTACAGCTCCATCAGCAGCCGTAGCCCCACATCACGCCGGTTTGCTTCGGGCCGGAGTTCGTGTACCGGATGAG
Organism: Bryobacteraceae bacterium; assembly: GCA_035568415.1. GTDB lineage: Bacteria > Acidobacteriota > Terriglobia > Bryobacterales > Bryobacteraceae > Palsa-187. The sequence goes on from DATMOC010000012.1 coordinate 14,068, forward strand.
ATCCAGCGAAAAACTCTCCAGCCCTTCTGCCGTGATCAGTACCGCCGGCGATCCGTTGACCTCGAACACATTCACGATCCTGGCCAGCGATCCGAGGTTGAGATTGTAGTTCTCGAAGTCGGGCATCCGTAACGCCCCGGCCATGAACGCGTCGACGGATTGGATTTCAAGAGACGGTGTCAGCCATGCGGATAGGAGAAACGCCGGGCGCTTCCGGACGGTCCACTGCGCGCGAACGAAATACACAAATTCGCCCCCGCGTCCCACGGGTACCGACTGGACGTCGTAAGTGAGCGCCCCTTCACCCGCCGCGAGCGCCTTGTCGATCGCCTTCCATTGCGGCGTGCCGCTTTCGGTTTTCGGCAACTCGGCCTTCAACTGGGCGGTGAGGCTGGCCTCCAGCGTGGATTTCGCGGAACCATCCAGATCCACCTTGCGAATCGAGGTATTCTTCCAGGCCGGAGGCGTGTCGCTCCACGTGCCGACCACGTAGTATTTCAGCTTCGTCGCGGAATATCCGTCCGCACCGCCGACCACACGCGCGAGTGCGCCGATGAACCCATCCGAACAGGTCGTCTGATGCACGAATTCTTCAATTTCAACGGTCGCCGTCAGCCCTCCTGCGATCCTGAGTGTCAGCCGTTCATGCAGGCGAAGATCGACGCGGGTGGGCGTCCCGCCACTCTGCATCTGTTCGAGTTTCATCGCTCGAATTTGGGCCTCGCTCAGCCGGACGATCTTACCCGCCTCACCCCATTGCGCCTGCGGCGGGGGAATCTCTTCGCCCGCGGGAGCGGGTTGACTCATCGGCAGTTCCGCGAAAAAGAACAGCACGCGCTGATTGTCGTAGCGATGCGCGATCCACGTATCCGCAAACGCGGTCGAGGCCGCTACCAGAATCAGCAGGAACTTCACTTCGCGCTCTTCACCGTGACCGCTGGAATGTTCGCGTCCTTTACTAATTTGTTGAACGCCGCGATGTCGTCCGTCAACAACTTGCGCGCCGCCGCGAGCTGCACGTTTACCTCGCTCGCGACCTCTTCATACACCATATTGGTTTGCTTAGTTGGACCTGCGTCGTTCGATTGCACCACGCCCAGCAGCGCGGCGATGCGATTATTCAGCTTGATCGGATAATTCAGCGGATCCTCAGCGGCTTGATTTTTCACCTGGTACAGTTCGCCTTCGACCCCGGAGAGTTTGTCCGTCAACTCCTTCGCCGTATCGACCACTTTCTTCGCCGCGGGGTTGTCCTTCCACAACGAAACGTACTCGCCCAATTGCTTCTTCGCTTCCCTAATATCGATCACGGCTTGGTTGGTCTGCGAAAGTTTGTCGCGAATCTGCAGCGCCAGTGAAAGCTGCCGCGCGAAGTCTTCCGTCGTGGTCTTGAGCCGCGGATCTTTGACGATGGTGAAAGGCTGCGTCTGCGTCTTTCCATCTACTGTGAGACGAACCTGGTAGTTCCCCGGCACGGCCATGGGGCCTCGTGTGTTGCCCGCCCACAGGATCATGTGCGGGAAAACGGTCGCGTCCGGATAACGGAGATCCCACACGAAACGATTCATTCCGGCCAGTGCCGGAGCCCGCGCGGGACCAGGGCTTGCGAATGGATTGAACTCAACTTCGGCCTCGGCGATGCCTTCTTCCTGCGCGGGACGCTCGGGCTCCTTGCTGGAATATTTGTTGACGAGTTTACCTGCGGGATCCAGAAACTCGATCGTCACTTCGCCCGCGGGACGATTCTTCAAGTAATATTCCACAACCGTTCCCGCGGGCGGATTCGCTCCCGCAGCCGCTCCCGCCCGTCCCCCGCCGCCACCACGACCGCCTTCCGTGCGCATCGCGGTTCTAGGCTTGTACAGCTTTGCGTCTTCCGTGGGTGTCTGGCCGCGAATCTCGGTCAGGAGGCCCAGATCGTCCATCACCCAAAATGCGCGCCCCTGTGTCGCCACCACCAGCTCGTCGTCGCGTTTGTGGAACGCCAGATCTGTGATCGGAACCACCGGCAGGTTGATCTGAATCGACTGCCAGTGATCCCCCGAATCGTAGGAAACGTAGATGCCAAATTCTGTTCCGGCGAACAGCAGGCCCTTGCGGTTCGGATCTTCGCGAACCACCCGCGTGAAATGAGCATCCGGAATCCCGTTGACGATCTTCGTCCAGGTCTTGCCGTAGTCGGTGGTCTTATACAGGTACGGATGGAAATCGTCGGCTTTATACAGCGTCGCCGCGACCCAGGCCGTCGCCGGATCGTGCGGCGACGGATCGATTGCATTGATCTGCGCCCATTTCGGAATCATCGATTCCGGTGGAGTCACGTTATTCCACGTCTTCCCGTTGTCGCGCGAAAGATGAATGAGCCCGTCGTCGCTGCCCACCCAGATCAGCCCCTTCGTGATGGGCGATTCGTTGATGCTGAAAATCGTGTCGTAATATTCAATCGACGTGTTGTCTTTGGTGATCGGGCCGCCCGACGATCCCTGCCGCGATCGATCGTTGCGCGTCAGGTCGCCCGAAATCACCGTCCACGACTGGCCTTCGTCGGTCGACTTGAACATCATGTTCGCGCCCGCATAGATCACCGCCGGATCGTGCGGAGAAATGACGATCGGGAAACTCCACTGGAAGCGATATTTCAAATCCGATGCGGGATGGCCCATTGGATTATCGGGCCACGGATTGATATTCCGCGTCAGGCCCGTCCGCGCATCGAAGCGTGTGATCAGGTTTCCGTACGATCCTGCGTAGACCACGTTCGTGTCGCGTAGATCGGGCGCGATCCAGCCACTTTCGCCGCCGCCCACGTCGTACCAGTCCTTCTCGGTGATCCCGCCGCGTCCGCGTGTCGCTGTACGCACCGTGGAATTATCCTGCTGCGCTCCGTAAGCGTGATATGGAAAATCGTTATCCAATGCCACGCGATAGAACTGCGCCGTCGGCTGATTCATGATGGTCGACCATGAGCGTCCGCCGTTAGTGGTGATGGTCGCCCCGCCGTCATTCGATTCGATCATGCGCTGCGGATCGTTGGGCGCGATCCATAGACCGTGGTTGTCGCCGTGCGGAGGCTGAATCGGCGCAAGGGAACGCCCGCCATCCGTCGACCGGAAGAAATTCACATTGAGGTAATACACGATATCCGCGTTCTTCGGATCGGCGAAGATGTGCGTGTAGTACCAGGCCCGCTGCCGGATTTCATTGCTCGAGTTGACCTTAATCCACGTGTCGCCGCCATTATCGGATCGAAACGACCCGCCTTCATTCGCTTCGATCAACGCGTATACGCGCTGTGGATTTGCGGGCGATACCGCTACACCGACGCGTCCCATCGCGCCTTTAGGCATACCCGGTTTGGTGGAAAGATCGGTCCACGTCTCGCCGCCATCGATGGATTTCCAGAGCCCGCTGCCCGCGCCGCCGCTCTCGAGCGAATACGGCGTCCGGTACACTTCCCAGAACGCCGCATAGATCACGTTGGGATTATTCGGGTCCATCGAAAGATCGACTGCGCCGGCCTTAGGTCCTCGCGTCAGCACCTGCTTCCACGTGGAGCCGCCATCGGTGGTCTTGAAAACGCCGCGCTGTTCGTTCGGTCCAAACTGATGTCCGAGGGCCGCGACGTAAGCGACGTTCGCGTTGCGCGGATCGATCATGATTCGTCCGATCTGCTGGGTGTCTTTCAACCCCACGTTCTTCCACGTGCGCCCCGCATCGGTCGATTTGTAGACACCATCTCCCGGTGACGCGTTGCCGCGAATGCACGACTCCCCCATGCCGACGTAAACGACGTTGGGATCGGACTCGGCCACCGCGATCGCACCGACGTCGCCGTTGGCGAACTGGCCGTCGGAAACAGGAATCCAGGTCGCCCCGCCATCGGTGGTCTTGAAAACGCCGCCGCCGGTCGCGCCGAAATAGTAAACCTGAGGTTGTGACGTCACGCCCGACACCGCCAGCACGCGTCCGCCGCGGAATGGCCCGATCTGCCGCCACCGGATGTCCTTAAAAGGTCCTTCGATCCGAGGCCCGGGCGCGCCGCCGCCTCGCCCTCCTCTGCCTTGCGCGAGCACATGAACGACAGGGAGCGAGAGCAGGAGTAGGGACAAAACCAGCGCGATGCGTTTCATAAGACCAAAGATTATCAGATTGGACCAGCGGAACTCACCAAATCCGTGAAGGTGAACGAACAATCGCCGGGGTGTTTCGTCCAAGTAGTGGCCGTGTCGCAGCTATAGCGCGTTGCTCATAGTCACGGATTCGACGCGACAGGCCACTAGATTCGGCGGAGATTGAGGCGGGAAGCAACGAAGTCGGCCATCATGCAGGATCCGGCCAAGTCGGACTAATTCCCGGCCGCTACTTTTTCCACGCTCTCGATCACCAGGAAGTCCACCGGCGCCTTTTGCGATTTCACGGTCAGTCCGAGTTGGTCCCGCAGAGCCGCCAGTATGAACGTCGGGTCCAGCGGATTCGGCCGGTCCTCATCCGGCGTCATTTCCAGAGTGAAATCGAAATCTCCATCCATACCCGTCTGGTTCACAATCACACGCCCGAGCTGCCGCGCGAACGTATCGTTCAATTGCGCGAGTGAGTATCGTGTCGCGACCACGTGCCAGGAAATGACTTTCTGATTCGGACCCATCTGGGGTTCGATCCGCAAAGTGCGCTTCTCTTCGTCTTTCGGAGGGAACAGCTTGGGAGCCGTCTTGCCCAGCGAAATGACCACGACGGGAAACTCTCTAGTCTCGCGATGAAACTTCAATTTAAACCGCTCGGCCAGCAGTGTCTGCGTCATCCGCTTCATCTCGGCATCGGTCGCGTTGGTTGCGGCCTTGGCGACCACGTCATACCGGTCATTCGCGACCCACCCCGGACCGTCCGAGTGCTGCGCCGGCAGGATGCTATACGCCCATTCCATCAGGAGTTTCAACGTCGTGGCGTTCGCATTGAATCTTCCGCCGGGATACGTGAACTGGAACATCCCGCCGCTTTGTCCCGGCGGCTCAGGCGTCCCCGGCTTGCACGGCGTAATCGACGCCACCTCAAAAGCCGGAGCCTGCGCCAAGTCCTGACAATGACCGTGATGGACCGACAAGCCCAGGATCGCCGCTAGAAGTGTCTTTTTCATGAGTCGACTATAAGCTGCACTCCCGCCAGGGGCGGTCTAGAAATGCCAAGCTTTGTCAAGGATGGTTAAGCTCTTAACAGATCTTGACGGTGCATCTGAGTCCCGAGTCTTAGAATAAAGGCGTCCATAGATGGAACGAGTGCTGGTGGTCGACGACGACGCCGAGCTGTGCCAGCTCGTGACGCGCTTCCTGGCGCGCGAAGGAATCGCAACCACCTGGGCTCCCAACGGCACGGCCGGCGTTGAACACGCGCTCGCCGGGGATTACTCCCTGATCATGCTCGACGTGATGATGCCGGACACGGACGGCTTCGACGTCCTGCGGCGAATCCGCCAGCATTCGCGTACCCCGGTTCTTATGTTGACCGCTCGCGGCGATACCCACGATCGCATTCGCGGGTTGGAGATGGGTGCCGACGATTATCTGCCAAAGCCCTTCGATCCCGCCGAGTTGGTGGCTCGAATCCGCGCGATCCTGAGGAGATCCGCGCCGCAGCGCCCGGCCTTCGCGGCGATCTCCCTCGCGGACATCGAGCTGGATGGAGGCACCCGCTCGGTGCGTCGAAGCGGCGTCCCGGTCGACCTTACCACGGTCGAATTCGATCTGCTCGCAGCATTGATGTGCGTCGCCGGAAGCACGGTCAGCCGGGAGGATCTGGTCCGCAACGTCCTCGGCCGGGAATTCTCGCCGTTCGACCGCAGCATCGATACACATGTCTGCAACCTGCGGCGTAAGCTCGGCCCACTGGAGGATGGCGGAGAGCGAATCAAGGGAGTTCGCGGGGCCGGCTACCTGTATGCTTCGCCTGCGAAGGTAGAACTCAAGTGAGGCGGCTGTTTCTCACCATTTTCTTGTGGTTTTGGCTGACCCTTTTCGGCGTCGCGCTGATCTTCGCTGCTGTGGTCCTGCATGCGGGATTTGGATTCAGATCCTTCGTGCGCCTTTCCATCCACGATCTTTTGCTGTTCACGATTGCCGGCGGGATCTTCTGCTTCCTCGTCATCCGCTATCTGACCAAGCCGCTGAATCAGTTGGGTGAGGCCGCGGCAAGTATCGCGGAAGGCCGCCTCGAAACCCGCGTCGATCCTGCACTGAAAAAGCGCCGGGATGAAATCTCCGGCCTGGCTCGTAACTTCGATCGGATGGCCGAACGGATCGAAGCGCTGGTCACCGGGCAACGCCGGCTGCTGGGCGACGTCTCGCACGAATTGCGTTCCCCGCTGTCGCGTCTGAGCGTGGCGCTGGGCTTGGTGAAATTGAGTTTGGCTAAACAAGGTATGGAGCGGGAAGCGGCCGAAAACCTGGAACGGATCGCCCTCGAAGCGCGCCGTCTGGATACAATGATCGGCCAACTGCTGGCCTTGACACGGATCGATAGCGGAGTGGACCGGGGAACTCCCGCGAGGTTCGATTTGACAAATTTGGTTCAGGAAGTCGCTAATGACGGCAATTTCGAAGCGCGCGCCTGCAATCGGAGCGTCGTGATCGAACATGCCGATGCGTGTACGGTCAACGGATACGAAGAGCTGTTGCGTAGCGCGATAGAGAACGTGGCAAGGAATGCGATCCGTCACACCGCCGAAGGAACCGCCGTGGAGATTTCACTTCAAAACAATGTGTCGAAGACGCTGCTTCGTGTGCGCGACCACGGACCTGGAGTGCCGGAGAACATGCTGCTCGAGATCTTCTTGCCCTTCCGGCGAATCGCCAATGGAACGGCCGAAGGGGCCGGGTTGGGACTCGCCATCGCCGGACGCGCCGTTGATGTTCACGGAGGAACCATCCGCGCGATGAACGCGCCCGCGGGCGGACTGATCGTCGAAATCGATTTACCCGTTGCCAGCGAACCATGGTGATAAGATGCAAGCGTGCCGACTCTAAACAGCATTGCGCCCTTTTTTGTCGTCGACCATCTCCAGGCGAGCCTCGACTTTTATCGCTCCAAGCTGGGCTTTGAGGTCACCTACACAGGAGGAGGAAATGGAGACGGCGAAGATTTCTTTGGTATGGTGCAGCGCGACGGCGTAATGGTTATGCTCAAGGCCATCACGCCTGAGATTCATCCCCAGCCAAATCATTCCCGCCATGAATGGGCGCGCTGGGATGCGTACGTTAACACTCCCGATCCCGACTCGCTTTATTCGGAGTACGTCGCGAATGCCGTACCCATGCACCGCCCACTTGCCGACACCAGCGACGGCCTTCGGGCTTTCGAGATCATCGACAACAGCGGGTATGTGATCTGCTTCGGACGGCCAAAAAACTCTTAGCGCCCAGCCAGGGCCAGCCGGAATGCCGCCATTTCCTCGCCATTGCGAACCAGCAGAACATCGCCGGCCAGCACCGGATGGTTCCATGTTTTGCCCTCGATCGCCGGGAACCGCGAAAGCTCGGTGAACTGATCGGGAGTCGCCTTGACCAGAGCCAGCCCACCTTCTTCCGAAAGCACCAGCATGACGTCCTGATCGGGCAGCAGGAGGAGCTGGCCGTTGCCGTAGCGTCCGCCCTTCCAGACGCGCTTGCCGTCCTTGAGGTCGATGCACGCGAGGATGCTGCCGTCGAAGCCGTAGGCGTGGCCATTGTGCACCACGAAATCGTCGAAGTAGGGCTTCAGCCCGTTTGAAGTCCAGCGCTCTTCGACCGTCCACCCGCCGGCTCCATGCGCGACCCCAATGCGGCGCGTGCCGCTGCTGTCGCTGACGCTCATCAGTATGTCGCCGTCGGCGGTCTGGGCCGGCTGCACGATGGGGTAGCCCGGCCAGCGATGCTCCCACAGCAGCGTGCCGTCGGCCAGCGCGACGCTGGTCGCACCGGCTGCGTTCAACAGCAGAACCTGTGCGACGCCGTCGACCGTCAGAAGATGCGGTGAACTGTAGCTCGTGCCGCCGTGGTCTGGGCCGACCCAGAGGCGCAAGCCAGTAACAGCATCGTAGGCCACCAGCCTGCCTGAGGCGGCGACGACGACGGTATCGCCCACCACTAATGGCGAACTCGCGAAACCCCACTCCGGAGTCTTCATCCCCGTGTCCGACGCGGCGTTGTGCGACCAGATGACCGAGCCGTCCGCCGCACTGAGCGCGTTCACAAATCCGGTCGCGCCAAATGTGTACACGCGACCATGGCTGAGCGTCGGCGTAGCTCGCGGACCGGGGCCGCCATTCGATTCCCAAAACCGGGTCGCGTCGCGATGTGCCCACACCGGTTCGCCGCTTGCTAGTCTGTAGCAGGCGACCACCTCGTCGGGTCCGCGCTGCTCTTGCGTGTAGAGGAAGCCGCCATGAACCGCGAAGGACGACCAGCCCGGTCCCACCGGCCTCCGCCACATCGCCACCGGAGGCGACGCGGTCCAGTCGGTCTTGATCTGTACGCCGCGTGTGATGTCGTCACGATGCGGTCCGCGAAAGCCGGGCCATTCGCCAGCACTGTCGGATGTCGTCTCCGGTGCCTCGGCCGCTTTGGCCACCACTCGCTTCTCAGGGATCTTGGCGGCAGCCACCGGCAGGAGTTTCTCCGGCTCGCTGCTTACTTTGGCCACGACCGCCTTCTCGGGAGCCGCCGCGACTGGCAGCAGTGCGGATTGAGCGATGAGGCGTTCCTCGGGAGTCTGTGTCCACCGCCAATGCAGGTCGTTATGGAAACTGGCAGCAGTGAAGCCACCGGTTCGAACCAGCGACCATACTCCACACGCAGCCAGGATCGTCGCGACCATGGTCGCGCGCCGAAGTCCGTCCGAGAGGCGTTGGGTCGCCACCGCCCACACCACTAAGGCGAGGCCCAGGAACGGGATCGCCAGCATGGGGAACAACATCCCTTCGGCGCCAGTCAAAATCGACTTGTCGATGATGAGCCGGGTCGCGAACATCCCTGCGATCATCAGGCCGACGGCGCCCAAACGCTCCGACCACGCCGCCCGGCTAAAAAACAGCCACCACAGGAGGATCGCCAGCGTGCCGGCGGGTCCCGCGAGTATCGCGAGGAAGATGTTGTCTGGCGCGATAAGCGGTGCGCCAAAGCTAACCAGACACTGCACGATCGCAATCGCAACGCCGGGCCACAGCCGCAGCGGCTTTCTATCTGAGGTTGTCATTTTGGGTCCCCGTAAGCGAATAGGGCATCAACTGATCCACGTACAAGCATACGAACGCACGCGGCGGAACGTTCCGCATGGATCGCCTTGGCCGCCGACTTGCGCCGCAGTAGTCGGGTCTGCTACCCTACGATTTTGTAATTGTTCCCTTGGGAGGCGTTGGGCCGAGGTTTGGTCCCGCCGTTTGGACCAGTCAAAACATGAGCCGCAAACCAGGAAAAAAGTATACTGCTGCCGCTGCGCAAGTCGAGCGGAAACCCTACGCCATCGAATTGGCCGTCCCCCTGATGCAGAAGGTGAAGTTCGCCAAATTCGACGAAACGGTCGAATTGCACATGCGGCTCGGTGTCGACCCCAAGCATGCCGACCAGATGGTTCGCGGCACCGTGGTGCTGCCCAATGGACTCGGTAAATCCAAGAAAGTCCTGGTGATCGCCTCCGGTGACAAGCTCCGCGAAGCGCAGGAAGCCGGCGCCGATATCGTCGGCGGCGAGGATATGGTCCAGAAGATCCAGACTGAAAACTGGACCGATTTCGACGCCGTCATCGCGACACCAGATATGATGCGGTCGGTGGGTAAGCTGGGTAAAGTGCTCGGTCCGCGCGGGCTGATGCCGAATCCAAAGACCGGTACCGTGACCCAGGACGTCGCGAACGCTGTGAAAGAAGTTAAGGCTGGTAAAGTCGAGTTTCGTGTCGACAAAACCGGTGTGATTCACGTCCCGTTCGGAAAACTCAGTTTCGCGAGCGATAAGCTGCTCGAAAACGCCAACACTCTTTTGCAGGCCGTGGTCAAGGCGAAGCCGGCCGCAGCCAAGGGCAAGTACGTTCGAAGCGTAACCATCTGCTCCACTATGGGTCCGGGCGTCCTGCTGGATGTGACGCCATACAACCTGAAGGCGGTCTAACGAATGAAAAAGAAGCCTGAAAAGAAGAAAGATCTGGACGCGCTAAAAGCCGACCTCGAAAAGACCAACAACGTCTTCTTGACTGGCTACGAAAAACTGACCGTCGGTCAGGATTTCGAATTGCGCAAAGCGGTTCGCGGGGCAGGCGCCAATTACAAGGTCATCAAGAATCGGATTGCCGAAAAGGCCGCCGAAGGCACTCAAGCGGAACAAATTCTAAAGGACCTGAAGGGGATGTGCTCACTGGCCTATACCTCGGGCGACCCCGTAGCGCTGGCCAAAGCGCTCACAACCTACGCTAAAGCCAATCCATCGTTCACCTTCCGAGCCGGCCTGGTGCAAGGCCGCGTGGTCGACGTCAGTGGAATCAATGATTTAGCGAGTCTGCCTTCGAAGGAAGAAATTTACGCGAAGCTTCTTTTCTTGATCCAAGCTCCAGCCCAGCGGCTGGTGACGGCGATCAATGGTGTGGGTCGGAATCTAGCCGTGGTCGTCGACCAGGGCGTTAAAGAAAACAAGTTTAAAGGATAAGGAAATGGCTGATATCAACGCGATTGCGGAACAGATTCAGGGGCTGACGCTGCTCGAGGCATCCCAGCTCGTCAAGATGCTCGAAGAGAAGCTGGGCGTTTCGGCGGCTGCGGCGGCTGTGGCTGCGGCTCCGGCGGCGGGCGGCGGCGCCGCTGCGGCTCCGGCGGAGGAAAAGACCGAATTCACCGTCGTGCTGACTGCGGCTGGTGCGAATAAGATCAACGTCATCAAGGCGGTACGCGAAGTTACCAGCCTGGGTCTCAAGGAAGCCAAGGATCTGGTCGACGGCGCTCCGAAGACCGTCAAAGAAGGCGTGAATAAGGACGAAGCCGAGGCGATCAAGAAGAAATTCGTTGACGCCGGGGCCACCGTCGAAATCAAGTAAAGGCAGGGGTTACGCCCGGCCTTTTGCCGCGAACGCATTTTGCCGCTAGTCCCATTTGACGAATGGTACTGCGTTTGCTATGATTGTGACTACCGGAGAAAGAGAGCCCCGGCCCTTTTACAGTGATCTTGGTACCCCGCGATCTGCTCGGCAGTTCGTCTGAACTACCGCTGGGCTTCGTCCTGCGCGTACATACCCCGCCCGAGGTGTTCCTTTACCCTCGGGCCTTTTCGTTTTGATTCGAGGCACGCTTTTGCCTCCCATAGCGGCTCTCGCTGCTTTTGAAGGATTTTGACGACAATGCAAACCCCGGAAAATGGCGCCTTTCGAGAACGAGTTGATTTTTCGAAGATCAAAACTTCGATCCCTATCCCCAACCTCATCGAGGTTCAGAAGAAATCCTACGAGCGGTTTCTTCAAATGGATCTCCTGCCCAGTGAGCGAGACGACACGGGCCTCGAGAGTGTATTCAAAAGCGTATTCCCCATCTCGGACTTCCGTGGTCTGAGCCAGCTGGAATTCGTCGACTACGCGATCGGCAACTGGGAATGTAAGTGCGGCAACCTGAAAGGGCTGCACCACCTGCGTTCGACGTGCCGCAACCCCGCTTGTGGAGCGACCATCAAGACCGACCCGTTCCATCTGGGTGACGTCCTGTGTCCCCGCTGCGGAACGTTCAACAAGAACATCGTCACCTTCTGCAACCGCTGCGGCGATCCCGTCGGCCTGCAGCTTAAATACGATGTGGCCGAGTGCGAAGAGCGCGGTATGACCTACGCGGCTCCACTCAAAGTCACCATCCGTCTCACTGTGTTCGATAAAGATCCGGAGACGGGCAACAAGACCATCCGCGACATCAAGGAACAAGAAGTCTTCTTCGGCGAAATTCCGCTGATGACCGAAAACGGCACGTTCATCATCAACGGAACTGAGCGCGTAATCGTTTCGCAGTTGCATCGCTCGCCCGGCGTGTTTTTCGAACGCCAGCAGGCCCAGGGATACTTCCTCGGGAAGATCATTCCGTACCGCGGGAGCTGGGTCGAGTTCGAATACGACAACAAGAACCTGCTCCACGTACGTATCGACCGGAAACGTAAATTCTACGGCACCGTATTTTTGCGCGCGCTGGGCCTCAAGACCGACGCCGATATTCTGCGCGCGTTCTACCGGACCAGCGACATCGTCATCAAGGACAAGAAGCTGTTCTGGAAGGTCAGCGAAGGCCTGATCGGCCACAAGCTGTCGCACGCCGTCAGCAAGGGCGGCGAGACGGTGGTTCCGCAGGGCCGCAAAATCACCAACAGCGTCTTCAAGGAAATCGTCAAGGCGAAAGTCGAGCAAGTGGAAGTCGCCGCCAACGATTTTGAAGGCGCCTACGTCGCCGCGGACGTGGTTGACATGGAAACCGGCGAAGTTCTAATCGAAGCCAACCACGAGCTGACGCCGACCATTATCGCCAAACTGATCGAAGCCAAGATTCCTAACTTCGACGTGTTCTTCCCCGAGTTCGACGATGTGGGTAACGTCATTTCCGCCACGCTCCGCAAGGACGGCGTGAAGCAGCAGAACGACGCGCTGCTCGAAATCTACCGCAAGCTGCGTCCAGGCGATCCGCCCACGGTGGACACCGCCACCCAGCTGTTCCAGGGCATGTTCTTCGATGCGCGCAAGTACGACTTCTCGCGCGTCGGCCGCATGAAGTTCAATATCAAGCTGCACGATAAGGCCGATGCGACGTCGCTCGACAAGCGGACGCTCGACCACAAAGACTTCATCGATACCATTCAGTACCTGTTGCGTCTGCGCAAGGGTATCGGTGCGGTCGACGACATCGATCACCTGGGCAATCGCCGCGTCCGCGCGGTGGGCGAGCTGCTCGAAAACCAGTTCCGCATCGGATTGGTCCGCATGGAGCGCGCCATCAAGGAAAAGATGAGCGTGTACCAGGAAATGTCGACGGCCATGCCGCACGACCTGGTCAACGCTAAGCCGGTGATGGCGGCCATCCGCGAATTCTTCGGCTCCTCGCAGCTCTCTCAGTTCATGGATCAGACCAACCCGCTCTCCGAGATCACGCACAAGCGGCGTCTCTCGGCTCTTGGACCGGGCGGTCTTTCCCGCGAACGCGCTGGGTTCGAAGTCCGCGACGTTCATCCCACCCACTACGGTCGCATTTGTCCCATCGAAACGCCGGAAGGTCCGAACATCGGACTGATCAGCTCGCTCTCTTGTTTCGCGCGGATCAATGAATACGGATTCATCGAGAGTCCCTATCGTCGTGTCAAAGACGGCGTGGTGGTGGACGAAGTGCGCATCCTGAATCCTGGTGACACCGATTATAAGGTCAACCAGGTTCTAACGCGCGCCGAAGTCGACAAGGCGAATCGAGCGCTGGGCGCCAAAAAGCAGCCGGTCGAAATGGAAGCCCATTGCGACTACCTGTCGGCGTGGGAAGAGGACAAGTACCTCATCGCGCAGGCCAACGTCGGCCTTGACGACAAGGGCCGGATTACGGCCGAGCTGGTGAACGCCCGCCAGGCTGGCAACTTCGTGCTGAAACATGTCGACGAAGTCGAGTACATGGACGTCAGCCCGAAGCAGCTGGTATCGGTGGCGGCGAGTCTGATTCCGTTCCTCGAAAACGACGACGCCAACCGCGCGCTGATGGGATCGAACATGCAGCGCCAGGCAGTTCCGCTGCTGCGCGCCGAGTCTCCGTACGTCGGCACCGGCATGGAACGCGTGACCGCTCGCGATTCGGGCGCTGTGATTCTGTGTAAGCGCTCCGGAGTGGTGGATTCGGTGGATAGCGAACGCATCATTGTTCGTGTCGAAGGCAGCAGCCACGAAGGCCAGCTTTCGCGCGAAGTGGGCGCGGACATCTACCAGATGACCAAGTTCAAACGCTCGAATCAAAACACGTGTATCAACCAAAAACCGATCGTGTTCCAGGGTCAGCGCGTCAAAAAAGGCGATGTGCTCGCCGACGGTCCCTGCACCGAATCGGGCGAGCTGGCTCTCGGCCGCAACGTCCTGGTGGCCTTCATGCCATGGCGCGGCTACAACTTCGAGGACGCGATCGTCGTATCCGAGAAGCTGGTCAAGGAAGACTACTACACCTCGATTCATATTGAGGAGTTCGAAGTCGACGCGCGCGACACCAAGCTCGGTCCGGAAGAAATCACGCGCGATATTCCGAATATCGCCGAAGGGTTCCTGCGTAACCTGGACGAGAGTGGAATCATCCGCATCGGCGCGACCGTGAAGCCGGGCGACATTCTGGTGGGTAAAGTCACTCCCAAGGGTGAAACTCAGCTCACGCCGGAAGAAAAACTGCTGCGCGCGATCTTCGGCGAAAAGGCCGGAGACGTGAAGGATGCATCGCTGTACTGCCCGCCCGGTATCGAAGGCACCGTAGTCGATTGCAAGGTGTTTTCACGCAAGGGCGCAGAGCTGGACGAGCGCTCCAAACTAATTCTCGAAGGCTCCGAAGAGCGCCTCCGCCGCAATCTCGAGGACGAAAAGCGCATTCTCACCGATGAGCGGTCCAAGCGTCTGGCCGTCCATTTTGACGGCAAAGAGCTGTTGGCCGACCTTCACGATGAGAAGACCAACAAGAAACTTCTCGCCAAAGGCACCATCCTGGCGCGCGATCTGATCGAAAAGCTACGCGCCCGCGACATCAAGCGGATGAAGTTGAAGGACAAAGATCCGCGCGTCAACGAACTGGTGGACGAAATCGAGGAGATGACCTCGCGCCAGATCGCCGTGCTCGAAAAGATCACCGATGAGCGTATCGCCAAGCTTCGAAAAGGCGATGAGCTGCCTCCAGGCGTCATCAAGCAGGTGAAGTGCTATATCGCGATGAAGCGCAAGCTGTCGGTCGGCGACAAGATGGCCGGCCGCCACGGTAACAAGGGCGTGATCGCGCGCATCGTTCCCGAAGAGGACATGCCGTATCTTCCCGACGGCACGCCGGTTGAAATCGTCCTGAATCCTCTGGGCGTTCCCAGCCGTATGAACGTCGGACAGATTCTCGAAACGCACCTCGGCTGGGCCGCGCACGCGCTGGGCGTCAAATTCGCGACGCCGGTGTTCGACGGCGCTACTGAAAAAGACATTAAGTCTCGACTCGCTGCCGCCCGGGAAATCAGTCCGGATAAGCGGCTGTACGAAAGCTCCGGAAAGGTCCAGCTTTGGGACGGCATCAGCGGCCAGCCGTTCGAACAGCCAGTGACCGTCGGCTACATCTATATGTTGAAGCTGTCGCATCTGGTGGACGACAAGATCCACGCGCGCTCGATCGGGCCGTATTCGCTGATCACGCAACAGCCGTTGGGCGGCAAGGCCCAGTTCGGCGGCCAGCGCTTCGGCGAAATGGAAGTGTGGGCGCTCGAAGCCTACGGAGCCGCCTACGTATTGCAGGAATTGCTGACGGCCAAGTCCGATGACGTTTACGGACGAGCCAAGATTTACGAAGCCATCGTCAAGGGCGAGGCGGCTGCCGAGCCGGGCGTCCCCGAAAGCTTCAACGTTTTAATTCGTGAGTTGCAGTCGTTGTGTCTGGACGTGGAGTTGATGAAGAAGCCGCGGGAGTTGCTGGAAACGGCAATTGCAGCGGATTAGAAGCTGCTGACCGACGTCGAGACTGACTAAAGATTAGGACTGGACACACAGGAGACATCATGGCAGATCATATGTATCGTTCCTCTCCATACGATCGTGCGAATCTGATCGCGGATTTCGATTCTATCCGCATCTCGCTCGCCAGCCCGGAAAAAATCCGGAGTTGGTCGCATGGTGAGGTCACCAAGCCGGAGACCATCAACTACCGCACCTTCAAGCCCGAGCGCGACGGCTTGTTCTGCGCCCGCATATTCGGTCCCATCGCGGATTGGGAATGCTTGTGCGGCAAGTACAAGCGCATGAAACATCGCGGAGTCATCTGCGATAAGTGCGGCGTCGAAGTCACCCTTTCGCGCGTCCGCCGCGAGCGCCTGGGCCACATCGAACTGGCCAGCCCCTGCTCGCACGTGTGGTTCTTCAAAGGACTGCCGTCGCGCATCGGCTATTTGCTCGACATCACGCTGCGTGAATTGGAACGAGTCCTGTATTTCGAGGCGTTCGTAGTGGTCGACCCCGGCGAGGTCCCCGAACTCAAGAAAGCCGAAGTCATCAGCGACGAACGCAAGCGTCAGCTCGACGTGGAGTTTCCCGGTAAGTTCGTCGCCATGATGGGCGCTGAAGGCATCAAGGAACTTCTCAAGAAAGTCGACTGCGATGCGCTCAGCCTGGAAATTCGCGAGCGCATGAAGACCGAAGTTTCGCAGCAAAAGAAACTGAAGTTCGCCAAGCGCCTGCGTGTTGCCGAAAGTTTCCGCAAATCCGGCAACAAGCCGGAATGGATGATTCTCGACGTGATCCCGGTGATCCCGCCGGAACTGCGTCCTCTGGTTCCATTGGATGGCGGACGTTTTGCCACCAGCGATCTGAACGATCTGTATCGCCGCGTCATCAACCGCAATAATCGCCTGAAAAAGCTGATCGAGCTGCACGCTCCCGACGTGATCGTGCGCAACGAAAAGCGCATGTTGCAGGAAGCCGTCGATGCGCTGTTCGACAACGGCCGTCGCGGCCGCGTACTGCGCGGGGCTAATAATCGACCTCTTAAATCCTTGTCCGACACGCTCAAAGGCAAGCAGGGACGCTTCCGCCAGAACCTGCTGGGCAAGCGCGTGGATTACTCCGGCCGCTCGGTTATCGTCGTCGGACCCGAGCTGAAGCTCCACCAGTGCGGTCTTCCCAAGAAGATGGCGCTCGAGCTGTTCAAGCCGTTCATCTATCATCGCCTGGAACAGCGTGGCCATTGCACCACCATCAAGCAGGCCAAGGAATTGGTCGAACAGCAGGACGCGGTGGTGTGGGACATCCTCGAAGAAGTTATCAAGGATCACCCCATTCTTCTCAACCGCGCTCCTACGCTGCATCGCCTGGGAATTCAGGCATTTGAACCGGTTCTGGTCGAAGGCAAAGCCATCAAGCTCCACCCGCTGACTTGCACCGCGTTCAACGCCGATTTCGACGGCGACCAGATGGCCGTCCACATTCCGCTCTCGCCCGAAGCGCAGATCGAAGCTTCAACACTAATGTTGTCTGCAAACAACATTCTCTCGCCAGCGCACGGCGCGCCGATCGCCGTTCCCACTCAGGACATGGTGCTCGGTCTGTACTACCTGACCAAGTCGCGCCCCGGCACCAAGGGCGAAGGCCGCACCTTCGCTTCGATTGACGACGTTTTGATCGCGCTCGAAATGGGCGAGGTCGAAACGCTTACGCCCATCAAGCTGCGCTACACCGGAAAAGTGATCGACCTGGTGAAGGCGTTCGACAACCAGAACGTCATGTACACCGAGCCCATCGAATTTTCCAAGCAGTACATGGATACCACCGTCGGCCGCGTCATCCTGAACGACGTTCTTCCTGACGAAATGCCGTTTCTCAACGGTCTTCTGAAGAAGAAGGGCCTGTCGCAGATGGTGCATTATTGCTATCTGAAGTACGGCCTGCAGGTCACGGTCGCGATGCTCGATCAGGTGAAGTCGCTCGGATTCCTGTATGCGACCCGCGCCGGTATTTCGATCGGCATCGACGACATGATCGTTCCCGGCGAAAAGGCCGGGCTGGTAAGAGACGCCGAGAAAGCCGTCATCGAGGTTCGCTCTCAGTATCAGGAGGGCGCGATCACGCATGGCGAAAGCTACAACAAAATCATCGAAATCTGGTCCAAGGTCACCGAACGCGTTTCCGAGGAAATGTTTAAACGGATGGAGGAGGACGACCGCACCGGCCGCTACCTCAATCCGATTTACATCATGGCCGACTCCGGCGCGCGCGGTTCCAAACAGCAGATCCGTCAGCTCTCCGGTATGCGCGGCCTGATGGCGCGTCCCTCGGGAGAAATTATCGAAACGCCCATCACCGCCAATTTCCGCGAAGGTTTGAACGTGCTCGAATACTTCATCTCGACGCACGGCGCCCGTAAAGGATTGGCAGATACGGCTCTCAAGACCGCCGACTCCGGGTACCTGACACGCCGCCTGTGCGACGTCGCCCAGGACGTGATCGTGAGCGAAAGCGATTGCGGCACCGGGGACGGAATCGAGGTCGCGCCGATCATCGAATCGGGTGAAATCATCGAGAATCTGCGCGATCGCATCGTCGGCCGCGTCGCTCTCGAGGATCAGCTCGACTACGAAGGCAGCGTGATCGTCCACGCCAATCAGGAAATCACCGAGGATCTCGCCGCGGCCATTCAGGCTGCCGGTAAGGAAGTCGTGAAGATCCGCTCGGTGCTCACCTGCGAATCGAAACGCGGCGTGTGCCAGTTGTGCTACGGACGCAACCTCGCCACCGGCCGCATGGTCGAACGCGGGGAAGCCGTCGGCATCATCTCTGCCCAGTCCATCGGTGAGCCGGGAACGCAGCTCACTATGCGTACGTTCCACATCGGTGGAGCGGCGACGGGTTCGGCCGAGCAATCCAAGCAGGATGCGAAATCGGATGGCGTCGTGAAATTCCTGGCCATCAACACGGTCAAGAACGCCAAGGGCGAACTGATCGCGATGAATCGCAACGGCATTATCGCCATCCTCGACGACAAGCAGCGTGAAAAAGAACGCTATCAGGTGGTGTATGGCGCCAAGATTCTGTTCGCCGACGGCGCGCGCGTCAAGACCAACGAAGTTCTGCTCGAATGGGATCCGTACACCTTCTCGATCCTCACGGAAGTCACCGGTGTGGTCCATTTCAAGGATCTGACCGAAGGACTTACCATGCAGGAACAGGTGGACGAAATCACCGGCCGCTCGCAGTGGGTGGTCATGGATTCCACCGATGAGAAGCGCATTCCGGCCATCATCGTCCGTCCCACCGGCGGCGGCAAGTCGGACGAAAAACGCTATCTCATGCCGATGCACGCTCACTTGACAGTGGCGGACGGCGACGAAGTTCACGCGGGCGACGTTCTTGCTAAGATCCCGCGCGCGACAACGAAGACCAAGGACATCACCGGCGGCTTGCCGCGTGTGGTCGAATTGTTTGAAGCTCGCAAGCCGCGTGAAACCGCGGTGATCAGCGAGATCAACGGCAACGTGAAGTACGGCGAAATTTCGAAGGGCATGCGCAAAATCTACATCGTCGGCGACGATGGCGAACAGCGCGAATACGCCTTGCCGCGCGGCGTTCATATCAACGTGCAGGAAGGCGAGCGCGTCAAGGCGGGTGATCCGCTGATGGACGGCCCGCGCAACCCGCACGACATCATGAGCGTCCTGGGCGAAAAAGAACTGCAGAAGTACCTGGTAAACGAAATCCAGGAGGTCTACCGTCTGCAGGGCGTCAACATCAACGACAAGCACCTGGAAGTCATCGCACGCCAGATGATGCGCTGGGTGAAAGTCGAGGACATCGGCGACAGCGAATTCCTGCCGGAAGAAGTGGTCGATAAGTTCAAGTTCCGCCAGGAAAACAATCGCGTGCAGGAAGCGGGCGGGCGTCCGGCTGTCGGAAAAACCGTGCTGCTGGGCATCACCAAGGCTTCGCTCTCCACCGATTCGTTCATTTCCGCCGCCAGTTTCCAGGAAACCACGCGCGTGTTGACCGAAGCCGCTATCAACGGCAAGGTCGATTACCTCCGCGGGTTGAAGGAAAACGTCATCATGGGCCGCCTGATCCCGGCCGGCACCGGTATGGAATACTACCGGAACGTCCGCATCGCCGGCGAAGGTGTGGAGGAAGAGTTGGCCGCCGAAGAACAAGCGGCACTCGACATCCCGGGTTACGACGAAGAAACGCGCGCGCTATACGCGGGCGGACTTTCAGAAGAGCCCGCGCCGCCTGAAGATACGCTCGCTGAGTAATTCTCAGATAGCCGCAGATTAACGCGGATGAGCGCAGATTTCGGTCTCGTTCATCCGCGTTTTGCTTTATGGTGCCCTGTGCTAGTCTGCAAGAAGATGCCGCTGGTTCTTAGTGTGCTGATCCTGGTCGCTGCACCCTTGGTGGCGTCGAGTCCGGCGCAGGCGACGGATTGCGAGCCGATATCGGCGTGCGAGGTCTTGAAGCATCCACGCGAATATATGGGACAAACGTTCACCTTCACAGGTACGTTCTACCATGGCGTGCATGCCACCTACTTCAGGCCTGAGGAGAAGTGCAGAGGTGGTGTAGGCATTCAAGCGGTTGGCTCTTTGCCACCACCAACTTGTGGCCGTGCCAGTGCGCTAGTCATCGCTACGGGTAGGATCATCGTTCACAAACAGAACCCCCAGAGAATGATCGGCAAGCCTGCCGAGGCGATCGCTTTCTCGGTTGCGCGAGTGGCAAAGGTCGCAGCCTCGCCGGGTTCGCTGAAATAAAATCCATATCCAGCTTGCTCTTTGTTAGACTCGAAAGCGTGCTGAAGAACGTGAAGATCCGGGTCGAGGAAGACGTTCTCCGCGACATGCGCAATTTAGCGCTGCTGCGGAAGACGTCAATCTCCGCGGTCGCCCGCGAAATCATCAAAGGCGAGCGAACCGGGAAGCGCAGATTTCACTTCACTCGCGATGAGTCGGCCCGAGCTTCAGGAGACGAGGAGCAGACCTCTGGAAGGAAAAGAGCTGGAGTGAATCGGCGTTCATCTGCGTTTATCTGCGGCTAATTCAATGCCCCTCATCCGTTCCCTTCGCGATATCCTGGTGAAGGCCGACGAAAAGCTCTCTCACCTCGACGTGCAGAATCCCGCCGAAATCGTTCCTCCGCGCGACCGTTACGACGAGATCGCCGCATTCGTCCGCTCCATCGATCAGCCTGACGACGCCGCGCGAAATTATCTCGAGATCCATATCCCACGCGTCGCGCGCACGTTGACACTCGTTCCTCCACCGGCAAAATCGGGACGCGTTCTCGAGATGGGGACCTACATGCATATGGCCCCGCCGCTCCAGTGCGTGCTCGGCTATAAAGAAGTCCGAGGTACGTACTTCGGTCCCCTCGGCCGTGTCGACGAAAAGTCGGTGACGGTGGGGGGCAGGGAAGTCTTCCGCTGTTTTGTCGATCTGTTCGATGCCGAAAAAGATCGCTATCCGTACGACGACGGACGCTTCGAAACCGTGCTCGCCTGCGAAATTTTCGAGCACATGATTCACGATCCGATGCACATGCTGTTTGAGATGAATCGCGTGATGGAAGACGGCGGCACGCTCATCCTGACTACTCCCAATGTCGCGAGTTTTCTCGCCGTTGCGCGAGTACTGGAGCAAAGCGGGAATCCGCAGTTGTATTCGAAATTCCCGTACCCTCACGGCGAGTTCTCGGAAACCGAAATCCCGCACGTCCGCGAATACACACCCGCCGAATTGCGCGAAGCCGTCGAATCCGCCGGATTCGAAGTAACCAACCTGTTCACCGAAGTGATCCCCGGTTACGGCACCGACATGTGGGTGAAAGATTTCCTGGAACGCAACGGCTATTCAACTGCGCTCCGTGGCGAGCAGATGTACTGCATCGCCACGAAACGCTCAGGGAGAAACACCGTCCGCTACCCTCACTTCCTCTATGAAGGCTGCTAAATCACGCTAAGATATTCATGTGCATTCACGTTTATTAACGGCGAATGTCCTCTTCTTTTTGGCGGCCGCCGCCATAGCTCAACAGACCGAGCAGAAGCCCCGCTGGCAGCCTGCCTGGCCCTGCACCGGAAAAGAGCCTTCCTTCGACCCGTCCTATCTGCATGTGGCAGAATCCACCGGCGGCCAATTGTTTTTGTTCGATCGCTCCGAAGCTGCGCGTTCCATGGGGTTGATCAACGCTACCGCGAAACATCCGGCGACCATCGCCCGCGCCGTCGGCAAACTCGAAAAGCAATTCGAAGATGTCCGCGTTCCCGTCGATTCCACCGTTGACAGCCTGCTGATCGCCGCTTCGCTGCAATGCATGACTCGCATCACCCTCTACAACCCGGCCAGCGAAGAAATGAAGCCGGCCGACAACCTCCAGTTCCGCGCCGGACGCATCGCCACGATCCCCAATCCGCAGCCTGGCGTCTGGACGGTCCGCATCGAAGGCGCCGGCCCATACTCGATTTCGGCCCAGGCACACACCACTTTCTGGATTCACAACGTCGAGTTGGCTGCCGACCACACCGCCTCCGTCACCATCAATTCCCCGACGCCCGGCGTTCGATTCAAACTCATCGACGCCCCGGCCTCCGCCTCCCAATCGCTCGCCCTCATCGAAGCGGGAGCAAATCGTTATTCGGGAACCGTCATATCCGGCTTCCCCCAGTTCCGCATCGTTGCCGAGGGAACCGACGAGCAGGGCTATGCATTCCAGCGTGTTTATCCGCGTTTGCTTGAAGCGAAACCTTAGGCCGCCGAGAACAGGCACTGCTGCTCGGCCGACTCCGGCCCGAACCGCTCCAACTGCACCGGGTACCGCCGCCGAAGCTCGCGCGGGGCTGTCCCGTGGACGCCCTGGATCATCGCTTGAAGCTCCAGCGCATTGACGACGCTTTTCGCCGCAGCGTCATTATTGAAGATCACGAACATCGACTCCGCGTAGCGCCCCACGTGTTCGATCCGCTTGCTCCAGTCAGCGAGCTCCGCCTCCGAGTAGAGATAGTCATGCTGCCGCATCCGCCGAGCTGTCCGGTCGTAAGCCCCCAGAGAGTTCTGCGGATTCCTCCCATGCAGCCGCACGTACCCTACCTCGGAGGTTAGAAATGCCGTCGGAGGCATCGCGCGCGTGTATTCCGGCTGATCGATATTGCAGAACCCCACGCGATAGTCGAGAAATGTTCCCACTGCTTCTTCCGCCATCCAGCTCGAATGCCGCATTTCCGCCACGAGGGGAAACTCCGAAAACGCCCGCCGCAACTTGATGAAGAACTCGCGATTCTCCGCAGTGAACTTGAACGACCAGGGAAACTGCATCAACACCGCGCCCAGCTTGCGCGCCTGGAGCAGCGGCCGCAATCCGTCCTTAAATGTGGCGACCTCTGCGTCTTCAAGAACTCGCCCATGCGTAAAGCGTTGGTGCAATTTTGCAGTGAACCGGAACTTCGGATTGGCGTCGATCTTCTTCATCCAAAGTCTGACCAGTTCCGGCTTAAGTGGCTGATAAAACGAGCTGTTGATCTCGACCACATCGAACTGACTCGCGAGCACTTCAAGAGGATGCAAACCTGCCTCGGGATACACGATTCCGTTCCAATGAGGATAGGCCCATCCGGCGGTTCCGATACGAGGGGAGGCACTCATATTCGCCCTTTCTTCACTATCTAGTATAGGCGAAGAAAGAACGAAGAAGCAAGGCCTATTTTTTGCCCCCGGCCATCCGGGTGGCCTCGGGCCTGGCTCTCAACGCAAGCATCGCCACGATCCCCGCCGCTGGTCCAATCGCCAGGATGCTGAACCCCCACTGCATTCCGATCCGCGCCTGGACCAGCGGGACCAGACGGATGGTGAACATGGTCAGCAGGAACCCCAGGCTGGTCTGCAGGGTCAGCGCGGTGCCCAGATATTCGCGCTCGCATAGTTCCGTGACGCAGGCGGAAAACTGCGCCGAATCCGCGACGATCGCGAATCCCCACACGATCGCGATCGCGGCCAGCCACGGTCCATGGAAGAAAAATCCGATGGTCAGTGCACAAGCCCCGCTGATTGCCATGCTCGCGATGGTGACCTTGGTTCGCCCGATTCGATCCGCGAGCCGCCCCGCCAGCAAGCTGCCCGGGCCTCCCGCTGCGATCGCCAGGAACGCCACGGTGCTGCTCTCGACATAGCCTGCGATCCACGACCACATCGCGTACAGCTCCCACATATGGCCCAGGTATCCAAGATTGGCCAGCAGCACGGGCCGATCGCGCAGGATTGCTCCGGCGTGGCCCCAATGAAACGGTGGCGCCGGGCTGTGATTCGGTCCTTGCCGGACGAAGAGTCCCGCGATCAGGCCACCCGCTGCTGCCGCGGCTGCGGCGATGTACAACACGACGTGCCAGTCGCTGGTCCCGCCGAGGGCATTGAGAAGATGCGGACTTGCCGATCCGATGGTCAGCGCTCCGACGAGCAGTCCGATGCCCAGGCCGCGATCCTCTTTGGTCCACGTCGCGACGATCTTCATTCCCACCGGGTACACGCCGGCCAGAAAAAATCCGGTGAAGCAGCGCAGCACGACAGCGGTCTCCAATGTGTGTGCCGTAGCAGGGATGAGCGCCGTAGATGCGCTCGCCAAGACGGCCGACCACGCGAACAAAAGGTGCGCCGGAATCCGATCCGCCAGATTAAGCAGCGCCGAAATCAACGCGCCCGCGACGAATCCGGCTTGCACGCTCATGGTGAGCCACGCGCGACCGGAATCGTCCAGCGACCACGCCGCCGACAGAGCGGGTGCTACTGCGGATGCGGAAAACCAGACACCCATGCTGAGCAGTTCCGCGATCAACAGCAGCCAGATTGTGGTCCACTTCAATCGAATAGGTTAGCGCGTTACGATTCATAAATGGTCTATTTCGAAAACAGCGCACCGATCCTGCGCGTGCAGGACATGCAAACCAGCCTTCGATTCTATGTCCATCTGTTAGGATTTATCAACGCGAGTTGGGGAGGCGACCAGTTCACTCATGTTCACCGCGATCAAGCCGGTATCTATTTGTGTGTAGGCGATCAGGGCCTCGGCAAAGCGTGGGTTTGGATCGGCGTCGACGACGCCGAAAAGCTTCACGACGAGTTCAAGGCTCGCGGAGTGAAGATCCGGATGCCGCCGACGAACTTTCCCTGGGCGCTGGAAATGCACGTCGAAGATCCTGACGGGAACGTGCTGCGGCTGGGATCGGAACCTAAGGAACCAGCGCAGACGTAATATGTAGAAAGCACCGATGCGCCGCCGTATTCTCCCGCTTCTCGCCGCGACCTTCGCCATCGCCCACCCGATGGGCAATTTCAGCGTGAGCCACTACACGCGCTTCGTCATCGATGGCGATCGCGTGGACGTCACCTATATCCTCGATCTCGCGGAGACGCCGGCATACCGTTTGTTCAAGGACTGGCAGGTTGACGCGAAGAGTTCGCAAGCGGTGCTGGATGCCAAGGCCGCCGAACAGGCCCGGCAGTGGATGGCTGGCCTTGAATTTCGATCGGGCGGCAAAGTGCTTGAGCCGAGTCTGGTCCGTTGCGAAATACAAGTAACTGACGCCGGCGGCGGGCTTGCCACGGTGCGCGTTGCGTGTACGCTGCGGATCGACGGTGCTAACGGCCGGCTGGAGTTCGAAGATCGAAATTATCGCGACCGCGAAGGATGGAAAGAAATTCTCGTTCCTGGCGATGCGGATCGGACCAACGCCTTGACATTCTATCCTCCCATCGCTCCACCGCAGGAACTGCACGCGGAAATCGAATGGACCACGCCGGGAAAAGTCACCAAGAAGATCATTCCGGTCGAGCAGATGAAACCGGTGGAGCCTCAGCCTACGGCTCCGGCGCGGACCGATTATCTTTCACGGCTGCTCGGCAACCAGGAAATCAGCGTCGGCCTGATGCTGGCCGGAATTGCGGTCGCCTTCGCGTTCGGCGCGATGCATGCGTTGTCGCCGGGACACGGGAAGACCATCGTCGCCGCGTATCTGGTCGGGTCGCGCGGGACCATGCGTCACGCGGCATTTCTTGGCGCGATGGTCACCTTCACACACACCATCAGCGTGTTCGCGCTCGGCATCGCCACCTATTTTCTTTCCATGTACGTGGTGCCGGAAAAGATCATCCCGGTTCTCGGCGCGATCTCGGGTTTGTCCATCGTCGCGATCGGCGCGAGTCTCTTTTGGAAGCGGCTCCGGCGCTTGAATGCAGTCCACTCGCATCATCACCACCATCATCATCATCACGATCACGCTCACCCGCACACCCACACACACGATGGCCACACCCACACGCACGTCCCCGAAGGCGACATCAGCATGGGCAGCCTGATCGCCCTGGGCGCGAGCGGCGGATTGGTCCCATGTCCATCCGCGCTAGTCCTACTGCTCAGCTCCATCGCGCTCGGCCACATTGGCGCGGGACTGATCCTGCTGGTGGCGTTCAGCGTCGGGCTGGCGGGAGTGCTGATGTCGATCGGCATGTTGGTGCTGTACGCCAAGCAATGGCTCCCCGATCCGGAAAAGGCCAGCCGTCATCCGGCGTTCCGCCTGGTTCCGGTGCTCTCTGCCGCGGTGATCGTGTTTCTGGGATTGGTGATGACGGGAGTGTCGCTTGGCTGGGTGAATCCGGGGCGATTTATCGGATAAACCGGTTTTGCATCTTCCTTTCAGCTTGAGCTGCGATCTCCTCTCGAAAATGAATTTGCGGCCGCAATTCGCCGTTAATTGGCCGCAACGGAACGGCATCGCCACAATCACGTGCGACTGCTCGCCACAAACTAACGCAGAAGGCGCTCGCTCATCGTCACACTAAAAGCTAGCTGCATGTCACGT
>DATMOC010000013.1:0-36136 GCA_035568415.1 Bryobacteraceae bacterium
ACGTGACATGCAGCTAGCTTTTAGTGTGACGATGAGCGAGCGCCTTCTGCGTTAGTTTGTGGCGAGCAGTCGCACGTGATTGTGGCGATGCCGTTCCGTTGCGGCCAATTAACGGCGAATTGCGGCCGCAAATTCATTTTCAGAAAGGAGATCGTCGAGTAACTCCAAAAACTACCAGCGCTGCTCACGAATCGCACTGGCCAGGCGTTTGCTCACTACCGCTTCGAATCCGTTCGACATTTTCAGCAGCCAGCGTTTGCTCGAAAGCGGAGAAATTCTACGAATATGGTCGGTGTTGATAATCGTTCGCCGGTGGATACGGCGGAAGCGCGGCTGCTCCAGCTTCTCTTCGAGCATCTTGAGTGAGTGATCGGCGAAATAGCGCTCGGTCGCGCTGATGATGTGGACCAGTTCGCCTTCCGCCTGAAACGCGACGATTTCCGAGGGATCCAGCAGGTACATGTCTGTTCCGCGCCGGCCGACAATTTTTCGCGGCGCCTCCCGTGGTGGACCAGCGTGCGAGCTTTGAATCTGGCGTTCTACTTTGTGGATCGCTTTCTCAAGGCGTTCTCGCCGCACGGGTTTCAGAAGGTAGTCGACTGCCCCCACATCGAAGGCTTCCAGCGCGTGCCGCTCGAACGCGGTGACGAAAATAATCGCGGGCTTGCCTTCGCCGCGCAGCGACCTCACCACGGCTAAGCCGTCCAGCTCGGGCATTTGCAGATCGAGCAGCACCACGTCGGGCCGGGTTTCCAGAATGCGGATCAGCGTCTCCGCGCCAGTGGCCGCTTCTCCCGCAAGTTCCAGGGACGGAATCGATTCGACGTGCTCGCGCAGGACTTGTCGCGCAATCGGCTCGTCGTCGGCGATCAAGACTCTCAACCCGCAACCTCCACCGCGCGGCCCGCCATCGACCCCGACGGGGCGGCGAAGGACACGATACTGCCTCTCGCATCGGACTGAATTTCGAGCCGCGCTTCGGGTCCATAACAAAGTTGCAGGCGTTTCGAGACGTTGTCGAGTCCGACACCGGATTTAGCGGTCGCCTGGAACCCGCGGCCCGTATCGCTGACCGAGACTCGCAACACGCCGCGCTCATCCACCGCCGCTTCCAGCCGCACCAGGCCGCCTTCGGGCCGGGGCGAGATTCCATGTTTCACCGCATTCTCCACCAGCGGCTGAATCGAAAGAATCGGAATCGGCACCAGCATTGCGTCGGCAGCCACGTCCACCTCTACGCGAAGCTTTTCGCCCAGGCGCAACCGCTCAACATCGAGATACGCCTTGACGATCCGCAACTCTTCTTCGAGCGGCAGGAATTGCTTGCCGGTTTCGAGAAAGTAGCGGAAAATATCGGCCAGATTCAGCACCGTTTCGCGGGCGCCCTGGGCCTCGCGCGGAATAATTCCATACAGAGCGTTCAGGGCATTGAACAAGAAATGCGGATGGATCTGCGACTGCAGCGCGCGCAGCTCGGCTTGCGTCACCAGGCGGCGCATTTCCGATTCGCGGTACTGCTCCACTTGTTCCACCATCTGACCGGACGCGCGTCCCAGCGCTTGCAGATCCTCGCTTAAATAACGGCGTCCACCGGATCTGCGGCCCAGCAGCACATAGTGCGATCCACCTGAAGGGAATCGCACCGGCACGATGGCTTCCGCGCCTTTTTGCTCGAGCGACGTGCGGGCGCCCGGCAGTTCGGAAACCAGCGCTGGCCGGCGCAGATCCAGATGCATCAGCTTGGGATCGTCCACTACGCAAGCATCGGCGCCCATGAAATGGCCCAGTTCCCCGGCCGCCTCGGTGAGATACAAATGCTCGTCACGCAGCGGCGTTTTCAGTCGATCCAGCAAGGTTGCCAGGTCGGGACTGCGAAAAACGATGTGCGTCAGCAGATCCTGCACGCGCCCGCGCAGCAGCGCGAACAGCACCAGCAGCAGGCATACGCCCACCAGATAAAGCGCCTGAAGAAACGGCGTGGAGGGACTGGGTAGCAGATCGAGCCTCCAGGCGGCGACCGCTGAAGATGTAAAGATCGCAGCCAGCAGAATGTTCGCCAGAAAACGCAGAAACGCGTCCAGTAAAACGAAGCGGTAATCCTGCAGCAGCACCAGCAGCGCCAGCGGAATCGCCGCGTGATGAAAGGCCAGCTCGCGCGACCAAATCTGCACGCCTTCCTCACTGCGGAAATGCACGAACGACATCGCCAGCAGAAACAGCAGCATGGTCCCTACCAGGCGCGACGTGGTGGCGCGATCGCGCGAAGCGAAGACGCCGATCGCCGCCACGCCGGTCAGCAGGCCGTAGCCGATGGTGAGCAGCGCCAGCGCCAGCCGGTGAAGCTGCCACGCTTGTCCGTTCAATTCGGCCAAGTGCAGCACGATGGCGACACCACTGAGTCCATACCCGAGCCGGACTAACACGCGCAACCGGTCGCGCAGGCACAGGTCGAACAGGACCGCAGGCAGCAGGCTGAGCACGGCGAATCCGATCGCCACGGTTATGTTCGCGAAGACTCCGCCGCCCGCTCCGAAGCCGAGCACGATCAGCGACGCCAAGTTCCACAGCAGCGCGAGCGCGGCCGCGAGCATGGATTTCGTGCTTCCGGCCAGTCTTCGCGCGGCGCGATCCTGAATTAGCAGATACAGGAAAATGCCGAACAGCAGAACGCCGGTCGCGTGTCCTACCGCATTTACGAGTAAGGACTCGTTCACGCCTCAATCATATAATGTTGATGGCATGACGGGCCTGCGCTATGCGCTGTGAACGCCCGTTGCCCGCGCGCTAAGGATCGATGCCGGAGTCGCTTTGCGGCAGTACTGACCTGTCGTTCGCGATTTCGTGCATCAACCTCAGAATTTCACCGGTGTATGGTGGATTCGGATTGTACGCACCGAGTTTCTCCTGCAGCGTGTTCCCCCGGTAGTAACGCCCCAGGGCAAGCTGCCGGTTTACAAACCAGATTCCCTGGGCGACCGATTCGAATCCGGTTTGCGCCGAGTCCCATCCCCACCAGTTGTTCAGTTTTGCATGCAGCCCGCAGGTGCTCTCGCGAACCGACACGGCCGGCAGCAGCCGGTAATCCACCTGGTAAGCATCCGCGGCGGCAAGATATTCTTCCGTCTGGAACGGCGCGGGGCAATGATGCGACCGGAAGAAGTTTTCCAGTCGCTCGATCCGTGCATCTTTCCGGTTGGGCAGGCGTGGCAGAACATCGCCGGAGGAGACCGGTTGGAAGCTCATTCCAAATACCGTCATCGCCAACCAGCCTCTGGCCACACGCATCCGCCTCAGAAACACAGTCCAAGTCATGGGATTAGTGACCGACTACGCTCGGCCTCTCGGCTTCAGCAGCGCCGCGGACAACATCGGCACGAATTGTTTTTTCACGTGTGTCTCCTTCTCGTGTTTGGTGTTTGGTACGGCGCAGGCGATCCGGTCCGTTCGATCCGTTAGATTCGGGACCAGTTCGCGCTGTTTCGCGCTAGATTCGCCGGTAGCGCTTGTCTTGAGAATTCAATAGGTTACGTAAGTACGTCGACCGGCATCTGCCGCCGGACACCTTCATTTTAACAGTTACTGAAGTGAAAAACATGAAACGATAGTGAGCCGCATTGATCGGGTTCAATCACCTGCTACAATCGAAAATTCTATGCGAAAAAAAGTCACGGTTGTTGGCGGCGGCAACGTCGGCGCGAGCTGCGCTCTGAACATTGCTTTTAAGGAACTGGCGGACGTCGTTCTGGTGGACGTGGTCGAGGGCGTGCCGATGGGCAAAGCTCTGGACATGCTCCAGACCGGACCGATCGAAGGCTACGACGTGCGTGTCACCGGCGCGAACGATTATGAGCCGACCGCGAATTCGGACGTGGTCGTAATCACGGCAGGTCTGGCTCGAAAGCCGGGCATGAGCCGCGATGACCTGCTGCTGAAGAATTACGAAGTGGTCAAAGCGGTCACAGAACAAGTGGTGAAATATTCGCCCAACACGATTCTGGTTCTGGTGACGAATCCGCTGGATGCGATGTGCTGGGTGGCGCACAAGATTTCCAAGTTTGCGAGGAATCGCGTGGTGGGAATGGCCGGCGTGCTCGATTCAGCGCGCTTCCGGACGTTCCTCGCCGAGGCGCTTAAAGTTTCGGTGGAGAACGTGACCGCTGTGGTGCTGGGTGGCCATGGCGACACGATGGTTCCCGTAGTGCGGCTCTCCAGCGTTTCCGGGATCCCGCTTACGGAATTGATGGATCAGGCGACGCTCGATAAGATCGTCGACAGGACCCGCAACGGCGGCGCCGAGATCGTGAAATATCTGGGGACCGGCAGCGCGTACTACGCCCCTGCGGCCGCGGCGGTGGAGATGGTTGAATCCATTCTCAAGGACAAGAAAAAAGTCCTGCCGTGCGCGGCGTATCTTGAAGGCGAGTACGGCATCGACGGGCTGTTCGTCGGTGTTCCAGTGAAGCTGGGTGCGGGTGGCATCGAAAAGATCTACGAAATCAAGCTGACCGATGCGGAGAAGGCGATGCTCGCCAAGAGCGCCGGAGCGGTGCAGGAACTGATCGACGTGATCAAGGCGAAGATGGCGTAAGAGACCGACGCCGGGCTACTCGACGCCCATCTGATCCAGACGGTAGCGCAGAGCATTGCGCGTCAACCCGAGCAGCCGCGCTGCCTGACTCTTGTTTCCGTTGGCACGCTTCAACGCCTCTCGAATAATGGATTGTTCGTACTGGTCAAGCGTCATGCCTTCGGGCAGGAAATGATCGTCCGTGGCGGCCGCCCGAGGACGTGCGTTGGTCATGTCGATCTT
This sequence comes from Bryobacteraceae bacterium, assembly GCA_035568415.1. Lineage (GTDB taxonomy): Bacteria > Acidobacteriota > Terriglobia > Bryobacterales > Bryobacteraceae > Palsa-187. The sequence continues at coordinate 4,811 of DATMOC010000013.1, forward strand.
GATGTCGTCCGCTTCGACACGCGGCCCGCGCGCCAGCAGGACGCTTCGCTCGACTACATTTTCCAGCTCCCGAACGTTGCCCGGCCAGTGATAACTCATCAGCCGCTCCAGCGCACCCTCGCTGATTTCGCCATTGAATTTTTTCGCGAAATGCTGCACCAGATACGGGATGTCCTCTTTACGCTCGCGCAGTGGCGGAATGTTCAGCGGCACCACGTTCAGGCGATAGTACAAATCCTCGCGAAAAGTTCCTTGCTCGAGCGCCGCCCGTAGATCGACGTTGGTCGCCGCAACTACGCGAACGTCCGTGTGCATGACCTTGTTGCTGCCTAGTCGCTCGAATTCCCGATCCTGTAGCACTCGCAGCAGCTTGACTTGGATGGACGCCGGCACGTCGCCGATTTCGTCCAGAAAAGCTGTTCCTGTGTCGGCTTGTTCGAATTTCCCGGGCTTCGAGACATTGGCTCCAGTGAACGCGCCTTTTTCGTAGCCGAACAGCTCGCTCTCCATCAGGTTTTCAGGAATCGCCGTGCAATTGATCTTGACGAAAGGCCGGTCGCGCCGGGGCGAATGATGGTGAATCGCGCGCGCGATCATGTCTTTCCCGACGCCGCTTTCCCCTGCCAGCAGAACGGTCGCGCGCGTTCCCGCAACGCGCGTGATGGTGGCGAAAATCTCCTGCATCGCCGGACTTCGCCCAATGATATTTTCAAACTGATACTTCTCACCCAGCGCGGCGCGCAGCTCGCGATTTTCAACGCGCAGCTTGCTGAATTCGAGAGCTTTTTCGACTACGACGCTCAGGTGATCGAGTGAGAATGGCTTGGGAAGAAAATCGACGGCGCCCTTCTTCATCGCCTCCACCGCGTTTTCGACCGTGCCGAACGCGGACATCACGATGACCGGGGCTTGCGTGTTCTGCTCCTTGAGTTTTGCGAGCAGCGTGAGGCCGTCCATGCCAGGAAGCCGCAGATCCGTGAGCACCAGGTCCACGTCTCCGGCGTATTTGATACCTTCTTCGGCGCTGCCGGCGGCCTTCACATCGTAGCTCGCCGATGCGAGGTGCAGGCCGATGGTCCGGCGAAGTTTCTCTTCGTCCTCGATCACGAGAATCGCTTTGCGATCCATACCGTTCTATTGTCCGCGAAGCGGTGCACTAACGTGCAGCGGCAGGAAAATGCGAAACACGCTGCCCTCGCCCGGCACGCTTTCGACAGTGATCTGGCCGCCGTGTTCGTCGACGATTTTGGAGCAGATCGCCAGGCCCAGTCCGACTCCATCCGGCTTGGTCGTAAAGAACGGATTGAAAATGCTCTCGACGTTTTTCGGATCGATCCCCGTGCCACGATCGATCACGGCGATCTCGACGGTATCGTCCACCAGCCGAGTCTTCACCGTGACCACGCCACCGGGCGGGCTGGCCTGCGCGGCGTTGGCGATCAGATTCGAGATGACGCGCTCCATCAGTTCGGCGTCGAACGGGATCGGCGGAATGTCGGGCGAATAATTCTTGTAAACACAAACGTCGACTTTCTTTTCGCGCTCGAAGCGGTCAATGGCGCGGTCGAGCATCGCAGCCAGATCGCTCTTTTCGAGCTTCAAATGCTGGGGACGCGCAAAATCGAGGAAGCGCGTGATCAGAGAATTGGTGCGGTCGACTTCTTCCTGGATGTATCCAGCCATCTCGCGCGCGATGCCGTTTTCCTTTTCGACATTGCGCGCCAGCAGTTCCGCCGACGTTTTCATGGTGCCCAAAGGATTCCTCAGCTCATGTGCCAGTCCCGCAGTGAGTTGGCCGAGCGCCGCCAGACGATCCGCACGGCGAACATTCGCCTCGGCTTCCTTAAGACTCTCGTTCGCGGCCGCGAGCTGTTCGGCGGCCTTCTGATACCGGATCGCCTCGTCGCGCTTGGCTTTGGCGAGCTGATGGGTCAGATAGCTGATCAGCAGCAGCATCACGAAGCGCAGGGCGAGTTCTAGCCGCTGGTCGGGCGCGATCTCGACTTCCTCCCAATTGAGCAGCAGCAGAAACGAAAGATATTCCGCGCAGGCGACGAGTGCGACCGTCGCGCTGCCCAAGAGGTCGAAACTAGTGGCGGCAGAAATCACCGGAAGCAGCAGCACCACGTAAAAGCTGGACGTGATGCCTCCACTGAAGTTCATCAGCGCATAGCACAGCGCGAGGTTAATGATGATAGAGGCTTTCGCTCCGATGCGCGGTCCAATCACCTGCACCGCTCCGATCGCCAACAGGAGCGTGATGACGAGCGGGCTGTGATCAGGACTCGAAACCGCAAGCGCGGCGAACAGCAGGAGCCAGATGAGGTCCTGCAATCGAACGTATCGGCGCCAGGCGGGAGGCACTGAAAGTCATCATAGCGGACCTGCTCATCACTCCACGTTGAAGCCGACGGGCACCGCTTCCGTCAATTGAGCCGGTTTCCGCTTTCCGTACTTGCGCCTGTTCTCGCGGATCGTTTCCATCGCTTCAAGAAAGTAACGCTCCGGCGCTCGTGTAGGTTTGCCGGTTGCCTTGTCGTGAGCGAAAAGAAGTTTCCCGTCCTCGACAGCAGACTTCAAATCGGCGCCCGTCAAGCGACGGCTGGCCGACGCCAGTGCGTCCACATCCGCCAAGCAGAGCGGTGGAGGTAGCGCGGAAAGCTTCTCGTGGAAGATCGCTGACCGCGCCGCTTGATCCGGCAAACGCGTTTCCAGCCAAAGTTCCACGCGGCCGGAACGCAGAATCGCCGCAGGAAGATTGCTCGGTTCCATGGCCGTCATCATTACGCACACGCGTCCCGCGCTCGCGCTTTCCAGCCCATCGAGCTTGGTGAGCAGGTAACGATACAGCCCGGGTTCGCCGCCCTCGCTCTGGAAAATCACGTCCGCATCGTCGATGAACACCACCGATGGAGCATTCCGCTTGGCGGCGGCGAACACTCGATTCACGCTTGCGTAAAAATCGTTCGATCCGGCGATCGCCGTGCCGTCGATCAGAAAGAACTTGCCTTTCAATCGATGCGCCAACGCGCGCCCAATGGTGGTCTTGCCAGTCCCCGGAGGGCCGGCCAGAAGCACGCCGCGTTTTGGTTTCAGGTTCAGCTCGGCCGCCAACTCGCGATTCTCGAACGGCAGGGCGATCTTCGCCTCCAGCGCCCGGACCACATCATCGACGCCTTTGAGATCGTTCCAGTCGACTGGGTCGACCTCTTCGATCTCCACGTTGCTCACCAGGTTGTGTGTGCTCAAGTATTCGAGAAAGCGCGGCGTGTCGACGCCCGGTTCATGTGACAGCCAGACTGCGGCCTTGAGAAGCTGATGCGCGTTCAGACTCGGTGCGAAGCGATGGATCTCCGCGAAGTCCAGCCGCCTGGAAACGGCCGGATCCAGATATGCGGAACAAATGACCTCATAGTCCACCGTTGCAAAGTCAGTGATGAACCATGCATGCGCCCGGTTCGCGATGGCCACTGGTGCATCGTCGGTGGCGAACACCATCTTCTTCCGCATCGTCGCGGCCTTTTCGACCAGCGCTGCGATCACCGCGCTGAAAAGGTGCTTGCAGGGATAATCGCAGCTTTCGACGACGTCCTTGACCCGGTGCAGGTCGTCGACGATCACCACATCGGCTTCGGCCAGCTTCGCCTCAACCAGATGGAGAAACGCCTCTTCAAGCGCAATTGGTTCGTACGCACTGAGCTTGCTCAGAAAATCGCGGATACCGATGCGTACGCCGCCTAGCTCGCGATGCACGTAGTCGAGCACCGTGGTTTTCCCGTCGCTGTCGTGGTCCTGCAATATGGCGTAATCGCCACGCTCCAGGCCCAGCAGGATTCCGTCCGCCGCCTTCTGCTGTGAAGGCGAGAGGGTGACGCGAGGTTCCGAACGGCGCTCCAATGGGGACACAAATTCAAGAATCTGCATAAATTTAGAGACAGAAATGGACGTTCCATCGCCGGACGAAAAAAGTCGGCGGCTTGAGTGTAGTGGAAAGGTCTAGACGCGGGCGAAAGAGCCGGAGAGCAGGCCGCCTTGCTGCGCGACGATCATGAACGTGCGGTGATCAAATCGATTGAGTTGATACAAAGTGGTCTCCTCTCCTTGAAAGTTGGGTGCTCATGAAGAGTATCACGCGGCTGGTTCTTTGACCAGACTTTTTTGATTAAATCGAGATTAAACCGCTCCCTTTGGTCACGGCTCATTGGCGACCACTAGACTCAGCGGCTCATGAGCCGTGACCAAAGGGAGCGGTTTTAATCGCCATTCTCAACTAAGCGCGAACCAAAGCGTAGACGACGTCGGCTTGCACCGGCGCAGTCGTCGCGAAGCGTGCGCAGGCGGTCCGCACTCGCTCCCGCGCCTCTTCGGAAAGCTGCTCCACCGTCGCCCGGTATCCCGAGCCCAACACGATTGCCCACCAGTCCGCGATTCCGTTGATCGGATGTTGATGCCGGTGCGCGACCACTTCGTCGACTGGCACGTCCGCGTCCTCGAACACCCGCCGAACTAAATGAGGCTCGGTCAAAGTGTCCCACGGGTTGAAGTTTTTGTGAAGATCCGGGCGCTCGCTGCGGACGGCGTTCCAGAAAACGGTGTTCATCGGTTCGAATAGGCCCGGACCCCACGTCGTGATCACCATACGGCCTCCGGGCTTCAACATGGACCGCATTTTGCGAAGCGCAGCAGACATATCGGGAAAAAAGAAAAGTCCGAATACGCACAGCACTGCGTCGAAGTTCGCCTCGGGGAGATCCTCGGTTTCGAAATCGGCATGACGGAACTCGACGTTGGCCAGATCCGCCGACTTTGCGCGCGCCAAGCGGAGCAGCGAATCGGCCAAGTCGATGCCTAGCACCGAGCCGGTGGGTCCCACGGCTCGCGCAGCCGGAATGGCCGAGGCGCCGGTGCCGCAGCAGACGTCGAGAACTCGTTCACCAGTCTTCGGCGCGGCGCGCGCGACGGACCGCTCGCCGAACAACTGCCAAAAGGACAATGCCGGATGATCGAAATGGTCGGCGGCGGTATCGTAGGTCCGGGCGACCCGAGCCTTCGCCTCACTGGGATTCATCCACCTGAATATGACACACCTTGTTGTGTGACAATGGAAAAACACGCGGTTTTTCCAGAATGACCCAACCCAAATTCACTGATGCGCCGGAAGCCGTCCCGACGGACACTTCTTTCGGCGATATCCTTACTCAATTCGAGCAAGGCCACCGCTCCGGCGGCGAAACGCTGGAGGGTACGGTGGTGTCGGTTACGGCCGACGCGGTGTTCGTCGACCTGGGGCGCAAGATGGACGGCGTGATTACGCCGGACGCCACGCACACCTATAAGCCCGGCGACAAGGTGTTGGTGTCGATCCGCGGGCGCGATACCGACGGCAGCTACTTCCTCTCGACCATCAAGGTGGAGACGCCGCGCGACTGGAGTGCGCTCGAAGCCGCGTTTGCCAGCAAGAAAACCATCGGAGGAACGGTGCTCGAAGTGGTGAAGGGCGGGCTTCGGGTCGATGTAGGCGTGCGCGCGTTCATGCCGGCGTCCCGCAGCGGCGCGCGTGAGCAGGCCGAGATGGAAAAGCTGGTCGGACAGCAGATCGAGTGCCGCATCACCAAGCTGGATACCGAGTCGGAAGACGTTGTCGTCGACCGCAGAGTCGTTCTGGAAGAGCTGGAACATCAAACCAAGGTAGAAGCGTTCGGACGCCTGCAAGAGGGTTCGGTCGTGCGTGGAACCGTTCGCAGCATCATGGATTTCGGCGCGTTCATCGACTTGGGTGGCGTGGACGGACTACTGCACGTCTCCGACATGTCCTACACGCGCGGCGTGAAACCGTCGGACATGGTGACCTCGGGCGACGAGATCGAAGTCAAGATTCTCAAGGTCAACCGCGAGACAAAGAAGATCGGATTGGGGCTGAAACAGCTCGCGCCGGACCCCTGGGCGCAGGCGGCGGAAAAATATCTGCAAGGGTCGCGTGTAAATGGCAAGGTCGCTCGTGTCGCCGATTTCGGTGCGTTCGTCGAACTGGAACCGGGCGTCGAAGGCTTGATCCACGTTTCCGAGATGTCGTGGACGCGCAAGAACGTCAAGCCGGAAGCGATCGTCAAGGTTGGCGACATGGTGGAAGTGGTCGTATTGGGCGTCAATCTGGCCGACAAACGGATCGCGCTGGGATTGAAGCAGGCGCTGGGCGATCCATGGGAAGAAGCGCTGAAGAAATATCCGGTAGGCGCGGCGGTGGAAGGGCCGGTCACGAGCCTCGCGAAGTTCGGCGCGTTTGTCGACTTGGGCGATGGGATCGAAGGCATGATCCACATCGGCGATATCAGTCGTGAAAAGCGGCTGAACCATCCGAGCGACGTGCTCAAGGTGGGCGAAAAGGTGAAGGCGCAGGTTCTCGAAGCCGATAAGGAGCGCCGCCGTCTGCGGCTGGGGATCAAACAGCTTGAACCTACCAGCATCGATGAATACCTCGCCGAGCATAAAGCCGGCGACGCGGTCAGTGGCCGGATCGTCGACGTTTCGGGCAATCGGGCTAAGGTCGAACTGGGCGAAGGTGTGTATGGGCACGCCAAACTGGTCGAGCAGAAGGCCCAGGAAGCATCTGCAAGTACTTCCAAGGCCGACGTTTCCTCTCTAAGTGCGATGCTGGCGGCCAGGTGGAAATCGGGCGGCGGCCCTCAGCCGGCCGCTGAACTCCCTAAAGCAGGGCAAATCCGCAGTTTTAAGATTGTTAGTCTGGATCCGGGGCAAAAGAGGATCGAGCTGGAGTTGGTGTAAAAGAAGTCGGGAGACGGTATTCAGAATCAGGGGGTTACTACCCGAATTCTGACTCCTGACTCCTTTCGTTACATTTCCGTATCCCCTTCGTCCTAAACAGTGTTGCACCGGAAGAGTGGAGCCGCCCTAGTGGCCCTGAAATCGGGCTTGTTGATGGACGAAACGGCGCTGATCCGGGCCGCTCAGGACGGCGATCACGCCGCTTTTGAGCAGCTGGTACGCGCCTACGACCAAAGTGTGCTCCGGCTGGCTATGAACTTGTTAAGGTCGCCAGAAGACGCCCACGATGTGTACCAGGAAGCGTTCCTGCGGGTGTTTCGCAACCTCCATTCGTTCCGGTTCGACTGCAGTTTTCACACCTGGCTGTACCGGATTGTGACCAATCTGTGCCTGGACCACATGCGCAAGCGAAAGGTCCGAAAAGAAGAGCCGACGGTAGTGTCGACGACGGATGGTCCCATGGATCGGATGGACGCCGTTCCCGAAGAACGCGTCGACGGCGATCCGCAGCGGCATCTGTTCAGCGGCCAGGTTCGTAGACGGATTAAGGAAGTGCTCGGCGAATTGACGCCGCGCGAAAGAATGGTGTTCGAGCTGCGGCATTATCAGGGGTTGCGTTTGCGCCGGATCGGCGAGGTGCTGGGAACCACGGAAGAGGCGGCGAAGAACTGTCTGTTCCGGGCGACTCAGAAAATGCGTGCGGCTTTGGGAGATTTCATATGAAAGATTGCAGTTCGGTGCGCGAACAATTTGCGCTGCTGCTGTATGGCGAGCTCTCGTTCGACGACGAGGAGCGGGTGGAATCGCATCTGGACGTTTGCGGCGAGTGCCGCACGGCGCTGGCGCGCGAGAAGGCGGTACACGCCGCGTTCGATCAGATCGAAATTACGCTGTCGCCGTCGTTGTTGCGGGAATGCCGCGAGGATTTGCGTATTCGACTGATGGAAGAAGCCGCGATGCCGGTGCCGGCGCGTGCAGGCTGGTGGGAAAAATTCGTCGACGCAATCACGCTGCGGCCGACGATCGGGATGTTGCGTCCGGCGGGCGCGCTGACGCTGCTGGCGATCGGATTCGCGGCAGCTCGCATGCTCCCGGTGATGAACGTCAACGGACAGTTCGCGGCATTGGTCCCCGGCGCGGCGCGGGTTCGTTATGTAGAACCGGCATCCGACGGGAAGATTCAGATCGTGCTGGACGAAACCCGCCAGCGCGTCGTTTCCGGCAAGCTGGACGATCCCCAGTTTCGGGCTCTACTCCTGACTGCGGCGAAGGATCCCGCCGATCCCGGGTTGCGCGCGGAGACTATCGACATTCTTAATACGCGGGCGCAGTTGACCGATGTACGCGATGTGCTGATTGCCGGGTTGCACGATCAGAACGCGGGCGTGCGGGCGAAAGCCCTGGGTGCGCTGAAACCTTTCGCGCAGCAGCCGGAAGTCCGCACGGCGTTTGTGGAGCTGTTGCTCAGCGATTCGAATCAGGGATTGCGCACACAGGCGATCGATCTGCTCACCAAGGGGGCGAACGTCGACCGGCAGACCATCGGAACGCTTCAGGAACTGATGCAGCGTGGCGAGCAGCAGGGTTACGTCCGGGAGCGCTGCCGGCGCGTGCTGGAAGCCATGAACGCTTCGGCGGAGACATTTTGATGGTGGCATTCTGCATCATTCCGGTGGTGGCCGCCTCGCTGCTTGCGCAGGACGCGCAGATTACGCGCGACGCGCAGGGGTGGACCCGAACCTCCTCCGGCACAGTTAGCGGTGTACCGTTGCGTGTGATCAAGTTATCGACGCGCGGTCATGTGATTCTTCGCGGGTCGCCGGGCGAACAGATTACTTACAAATTGATCCAGCACGTACACGCGAGATCGGAGGAAGAAGCGCACCGGGCCTTTGGGCATGTGACCAGCATGATTCCGCGCAACGGAATCACGGTGGTGACGCTGCTGCCGACGGCGCGGGAGAACGTGAACTCCGAGTGGGAAATCAACGTGCCGCGGCGCGTGGCCGGGGTTCTGGTCGACACCCAACTGGGTGACGTGGAAGCGTACGACATCGAGTCCAGTGTGCACATCGACACGACGGCTGGACAGATCCGCTGCGATCGCATCCGCGGTGGCGTGGACGCCAAGACCGGTGGCGGCGAAATCCGGATGGGGAAGATCGGCGGCGCGGTGCACTGTACCTCCGCCGCAGGCTCGATCTTTGTCGACAGCGCCGGTGGAGAGGCCAATTGCCAGACCGTTGGCGGAGAGATCCAGATTCATGAAGCGGCGGGCGCGCTCGTATTGTCCACTGAAGGCGGAAATATTCAAGTCGACAAGTGCGCCGGATCGGTTCAGGCGCACACGGGCGCGGGCGTGATCCAAGTGGTGCAAGCGGGCGGAATGGTTTGGGCGGACACGCGCGGGGGCTCGATCGAAGTCGGCTCATCCCGCGGCGCGCAATGCCAGTCGGGCGCCGGGACCATTCGCGTAAAGACCTCCACGGGTCCGCTGCGCGTGCAGACCGCGCTGGGCAGCATTCTGGCGGAGCTGCTCTCGGGCGCCCGGCTGGAGGATTCGTCGCTGGTGGCGGGCTCGGGTGACATCACGGTTCTGATTCCGGCTAATCTAGCCTTGTCGGTACTGGCGAGAAACGACACCGGAGCGAATCCGCGAATTGTTTCCGATTTTTCGGAGGTTCGCGCCAAGAATGTCGGATTCAGCCGGCCGCCGCTGGTTTACGAAGGATCGATCAATGGTGGTGGTCCACTGCTGTCCATCAATACGGCGGGTGGAATCATCTATGTACGAAAATTGAAATAAATGTCGCACGCTTTCGGCGGCACGCGACAGGGGATCAGGAGTAGAAGTATGAAGAGTACGTTGCTGGGTTTGATGGGAGCCGTGTGCCTGGTTCCCGCCGTTGCGCAAGACGCGCCGCACGTGTTGAGGGCGGGTTCGACGGGGACCACCTACGTCGGCGTGATGGTTCAGGAGATCAACGGTGATCGCGCGAAGGCATTGAAGCTGCCCACCGAAGCGGGGGTCGAGGTAACCCACATCGAGCCGGACAGTCCGGCCGAGAGAGCGGGTCTCAAACTGAGCGACGTCATCATGCAATACAACGGACAGCGCGTGGAGGGGATGGAGCAATTCTCGCGGCTGGTTCGTGAAACTCCGGCGGGCAGGGAAGTGAAACTGGACATCGTCCGCAGCGGCGCGTCGCAAAACGTCGTGGTTAAAGTCGCGGCCCGGCGCGCACCGCAGCCGTTCAGCGTGGCTCCGGCCATTCCGCCGGTCCCCATGGAGCGTTACGAATTGCGGATGCCGGATATGCCGCGCAGCTTCATGTCCTGGCGCAGCTCGGCTCTGGGGATCGAGTGCGAAACGCTGGAAGGCCAGCTCGCGCAGTACTTCGCGGTCAAGGAAGGCGTGCTGGTGCGATCCGTCTCCAAGGGTTCCGCCGCGGAAAAGGCCGGCATCAAGGCGGGCGACGTAATCACGCGCGTGGACGATACGCACGTGGTGACGCCGGCGGATATTTCGAGCCGCATCCGGTCGATGCGCGGCAAGACGGTTTCAGTGGTGCTGATGCGCGATCACAAAGAGATGAGCCTCAGCGTCATGGTCGACGAAGAAGATCGTGTCGACAACTGGTGGTACCAGAATTTCGCGCCATTCGCGCCGAATCCGCGCGTTCAGCAGTAGCTGTCGCGACCAAGCCGCTCCGCTAGAGGAACGGGTGGCTAAAGCAAGCGCGGGCTGCCTGCAATGTCGGCTTCAGCCAACGAGGTCCACGACGGTTGAAGGCTTGGTGGTGACACGTCAGTATCGACCGCTTCCTTTGGTCGCGGCTCAGGGTCGGCGCTTGTTATCTTCGTAACCAATGAGCCGCGACCATTGGAGGCGGACGATGCTGACTAAAGCGTGCTAACGTCCGCCAGCGGCCATTTTCTGGACGCGGATCAGCAGTTCGACTTCTTTCAGAGGGACTCCGAGCGCCGCGGAAATGTACGAGATGTCTTCCCGGCGGCGCACCATGCGCATGGCCTGTACGCGCTTGCTGATGTTGAATCCGGATCGCGGAGCCGGCATGAACGCGGGTGCAGGCTCGCGTGCGCTGGTCTCTTCCAGTTGCCGCACGATCTCCTCGAGCCGTTTCCGGCTCCGGACGGCGCTCCTTCGCATTTCTCGCTTTATGCTCAGGAACAGCGCCATACTGGCCAAGAGTCCGGCGACCAGCAGGATGTAGGGGAGGGTCCAATGCATCATTTCAGATTTCGCAACCTTTCCTGGCGGCTGATCACTTCCTGGATCCGCACGCCGAAATTGCCGTCGATGGTGACCACTTCGCCGCGCGCGATGACGCAGTCGTTGACGATCACTTCGACTGGATCGGACATGGCTCGGTTCAGCTCGACGATGGAGCCGGTAGTCAGTTTGAGCACATCCTTGAGGGCAACCTGAGCGCGCCCGAACGAAATGCTCACGGGCAGCTCCACATCGAGCAGGAGATCGAAAGTTTTTGAGACCGTTCTCGGCGCGTCCTTCGACGCTGTGTCTTTGGCGAGGGCACGCTCCAGGTCCGGCTCCGCGCCCGCAAACAGGCTCAGAGCGGATTCGCCCATTGCGATATCGAAACGCGACCAATTCACTTCAGAAGGCAACGCCGCCCGCTCCTCGCCAGTGTCGCACCGAACTTCACCACCTTGCGTCACGGAGAACGCCTGGGCCAGGGCGGTCAGCGCCTGATTAAGGACCTCCATGAACTCGGATTTCAATTTTGAGGTGTCGGTTTCCGCGCCTCCCGCGGCCGTGAGGACGCAGGTTGCGGCGGTCAGCACATCCGCTTCATTGGCGACGATCCACAGCGCTCCAGGAATCGGCGAAAACGGCTGACGCCATCGAAACGAGCTGTCGCCGGGCGCGCAAGCCACACACTCGATAGACGGCTTGGTCCCGGTCATCATCTCGAATGCGGCTTGCAGGGCTGAGGTGAGCTCGCTGGCGAGGTTCACGTTCACACTCCTCTGGGCGTGGGCCACTGCTTTTCCATTTGGGCGCGAAGGCGCAGAACGGCTTGAGTCTTAATTTGTGAAATGCGCGATTCGTGCAGTTTCACGATCTTCGAAATCTCGCGCAGCGTCAGCTCTTCGTGATAGTAGAGACTCAGTACGGTCTTCTCCATGTCGGGCATTTTCTCAATGGCGGCGGCGAGCACTTTTTGCAGCTCGCTGCGCTCGAGCAGTCGCGAGGGCCATAACTCCTCATCGTCGGGAACGTAGTTCAGCACGTCGCGGTTGTCGTCTTCACCCACTACCGCTTCCAGACTTCCCAGCGTCAGGCCGCGCGAGTCGACCAGCCAGCCGTGATACTCCTCGATAGTCTGACCGAGTTCGGTGGCGATCTCCTCCTCCGAAGGTGAGCGGTGCAAGCGCTGCTCGGCGGAGCAGACGGCGGCTTCGATCTGCTTGGCGCGCCGGCGCTGCTGGCGGGGGGCCCAATCGAGACCGCGCAGGCTGTCGAGGATCGCCCCGCGGATTTTGTATTCGGCGTAAGTCTTCAGCTTGACGTTCTGGGACGGATCGAAGCGATCGATGGCGGCGATCAGCCCGATCACGCCGGTGGAGATCAAATCGTCCAGATTGACGCTTTCGGGCAGCCGGTCGTGAATGCGGCGCGCGATCAAGCGCACCTGCGGGAGATGCTCGAGAATAAGCCGTTCGCGCTCGTCCGCGGAAACGGGAGGAGCCTGGTAGGCTCGCACACTCGCCGCGTGGGCGGGCTGTGCTCCACTTTCCGTCGTGCTCATTTTTGTTCCTTCTCTCATGCCGTCGCCCCGGTCGAATGCCGTACCGGTTCCGGCTCCGTGACCAGCGCGGCCAGCCGCTGCTTGGTTGCCGGTTCCAGATCGTCGGGAATCTCCTGGCCGGTCGCCAGGAACGATAGCGGCAGCGCGCGGCGGGACGCTTCGCTGATAATCGCTCCGAACCGTTCGGTTTCATCGAGGCGCGTGAACAACAGCTTTTTGGGTTGAAAGATTCCGTAGCGCCCGATTACACGGGCCAGATCGGCCGGTTTCATCGAAGCCGAAAGAACCAGGTGCGTGTCGATTTCAGGATGCGACGCGATCAATCGCGCCAGATCGGCTCCGTCCTCCATTTCATCCGGTCCCAGGCCCGGCGTGTCGATAAAGATCAGGTCCTTGGAGCGATGCTCTTCGAGCGCCTGGGCCAGCGCGACGGGAGTTTCCACCACGTCGCAACCGATGCCCAGAATCGCGGCAAGAGATCGAAGCTGTTCGGCCGCCGCGATGCGGAATACGTCGGCAGTCAGAATATGAGCGGGTCTGCGCGACACCAGGCCGAAACGCGCGGCTAGCTTAATGAGCGTGGTGGTTTTTCCGACTCCGGGAGGTCCTACCAGTGCGACCACGGAGCGATCCAAGCCGTGCCGTCCCAGAGTGGCGTCGACCTCGAAGAAATCTTCGAGAGCGGAGCCCGAACTTACGGCTTGGGCGATCATCGGATCCAGCTCATTGGCCACCAGGCGCGCGTACAGCTCGGATTCAGGAGAATCCGGGACGCCTCGCGGCCCGCTGAGACATCTTGCCAGGCGCCCGATCTCCCGCTTCATCTCGTCGATATCGCGGCTAAGGTTGTTGGTCGCATCCTTGGTCCGCTGCGCAATGGCAGCCGGTACGGAAGCCGGCGCATAGGTCGAGCCGAACACTACTTCATACGCTCCCAGATGTCTGGTTTCCGGCGTCGCAGGACGCGCGTGGACCAGCAGCGCGTCTTCGCCCAGCTCCTTGCGGGCGAGCTCGACGGCTGCCTCCACGGTTTCAGAAAAATAACTTTTCAGTTTCATTGGATCAGCCCCATAGACACGACGCGCAAACCCGCCGGGATTTCGTTATGCGAAAGAATGGACAGATTGGGGATAGTGCCCTCAATGATCTGCCGGAAGAAGTAGCGCGCCGAAGAACTCGTCACCACTGCCATGGGAGAATCCGTGGAGCCAACGGCGCGCGTCACGCGGTCCAGTATTTCGCGTATCTTTTGTGGTGTGAGATTGAGATGACTGGTGTGCTCGTTGTATTCAACGGCGGATTCGATGGACTGCTCCACCTGCGGATCGACGAAGAACGCCGGCAGCTCTCCGGTGGGATTCAGGTACGGTTTCACCAGCAGCCTGCGAATGGCCTGACGAACATACTCGGTTAACAGGATCGGATTCTTGGTCATGGCTGCGGCTTCGCCGAGGGCTTCCAGAATGGTGACGGAATCCCGAATCGAAACCCGTTCGCGAAGCAAATTCTGGAAAACCTTCTGCACAACGGCCATAGAGAGCATTTTCGGAACCAAGTCTTCCAAAACTTTGGGATTATCTTCGGCGACGCGATCCAGAATATTCTTAGTGTCCTGGCGCGATAAGAGTTCGTAGGCGTGACGCCGGATCAGCTCGGTGAGATGCGTCCCAAGAACACTGATCGCATCGACCACCGTGTATCCCTTGGAGCGAGCATCATCGGCTCTGTCCGATGGAATCCATAACGCTTGAATGCCGAAAGCCGGCTCATGCGTGGGAATCCCATCCAGCGGCTGTGCCGCGCCGCCGGGATGGATGGCGAGCTCGCAGTTCTGCAGCAACTCGAACCGTCCTATTTCCGCGCCCTTTAGGAGCACGGTGTATTCGCAAGCTTTGTTTTGAAGATTATCGGTGACGCGCACGGGCGGCAGCATGTAACCCAAGTCGGCCGCAATCTGCCGTCGAATGCCGCCGATGCGGCGAAGCAAGGGCGAGTTCTGGCCGCCTTCCACCAACCTGATGAGTCCCAATCCGACCTCCACCGCGATCGGTTCCACTTTGAGAAGGGCCTCCAGATTGTCCCTTGCAGGCGTAGGCGCCGAGTCGGTTCCAATCGGTCCAGCAGCCATGAGCTTCTGCCGCAATCGCCAGCCCGCGTATCCGACGCCGGAACCGAGCATCAGAAATGGGATGGTCGGCAGGCCGGGAAATGCAGCCATCAGGATCAGCACGCCACCGGCTAACATGAGCGGCTGCGGTTTGCTGAAGATCTGTTTCCGCACGTCCGCGCCCATCTTGTTGTCCGAACCGGTACGGGTGACAATCAGGCCGCCCGAAATGGAAACCATTAGCGCCGGGATCACGGTGACCAGTCCATCGCCAATGGTTAGAACGGTATACGTGCTGAGCGCGCGCTGCAGGTCCATGCCATGCTGGAAGACGCCGATCAGAAATCCGGCGACGATATTGATGGTGGTGATGAGAATACTCGCGACCGCATCGCGCTGGGTGAAGCGCGTGGCGCCGTCCATCGCGCCGTAGAATTCGGCCTCGGCGGAAAGATTCTTGCGCCGCGCTTTGGCTTCGATTTCGTCGATGAGACCGGAATTCAGATCGGCGTCGATCGACATCTGCTTTCCCGGCAACGCATCCAGGGTGAAACGAGCGGTGACTTCGGAAATGCGCACCGCGCCGTGATTGATGACCACGTACTGAATCGCAATGAGGACCAGGAAGATCACCACGCCGATGATGTAGTTCCCGCCGACCACAAAATTCCCGAATGCTTCGATAACCTGTCCGGCGGCTCGCGTTCCGGTATTTCCGTGTATCAAAATGAGGCGCGAGGACGATATGTTCAATGCGAGCCGGAAAAGCGTTAACAACAGCAAGGAAGTCGGAAAAACGCTGAATTCAACGGGCCGGGTGATGTACATCGAAACCAGCAGCACGATCACGGAAACTGTAATGTTCGCGCTGATGAGGATATCCAACAGGAACGCCGGCATCGGCGTGATCATCGCGAATACGATGCCAAGTACTGCCAGGGGAACGCCCAGCTCGCTCAGATTCTCAAACCGGGAACCAGATTGGGCGGGGACGCCCGCATGCTTTTCGTGAGCCTTAACTGTCCCCTTGTGAGTGGGTTGGGACGCGTTTTGCTGACGTAGAGGCGGTTCCGAAATGGGAGCAATTTGAGGCGTTGCGGCCATGCAGCCTACAAGGGTGCACTTACTCCGCCACACACCTTTTCAGCGAGCCAGATTTTCCTGATGTCGTGACATGTCAAGATCGACCGCTTCCTTCGGTCGCGGCTCAAATGCATACGATCACGCGGAGCTAGTTTACAATCGATAGATGGGGACTGCCACCGAGCAAAAGTTCTACACCTCCGGCTTCATTCGCCTGTCGCGACCGCAGTTTATAGGCACGCTCGCAGGACTGATGATGTGCCTTTTGCTCGCCGCGCTCGACCAGACGATCGTGGGAACGGCGGAGCCCAGAATCATCGCATCGCTCTCCGGATTCGACCGCTATCCGTGGGTCGCAACCACGTATCTGCTCACGTCGACCATCTGCATGCCGATCTTTGCCAAGCTTTCAGACATCTACGGCAGGAAAGGGTTTTTTCTGCTGGGCGCGGTGGTATTCGTGGCATCTTCCGGCCTGTGCGGCGGCGCCGGCAACATGACTTTTTTTCCGTTCGACGGGATGGGTCAGTTGATCGTTTTCCGCGGGCTGCAGGGGCTGGGAGCGGGGATCATGTTCGGCCTGGTATTCACCATCGTCGGCGACATTTTTTCTCCGGCTGAACGCGGAAAATTTCAGGGGCTATTCGCCTCGGTGTGGGGCGCTGCCTCGATTTTTGGCCCGACGCTGGGCGGCTACCTTACCGATCATCTCAGCTGGCGCTGGTGCTTCTGGGTGAACCTGCCTGTGGGCGTCATCGCGATCGCCGCGATCTGGCTTGAGTTCCCGGCGTTTCGGCCGCAGGGTGTGCGCCGCATTATCGATTGGTGGGGAGTGTTCACGCTGGTCTCATGCCTGGTGCCTCTGCTGCTGGCGCTCACCTGGGTCACGCAATACGGCTGGACCTCCACGCGCGTCGAGTCTTTGCTGGCCATCGCCGTGGTCATGCTGGCCGCTTTTATCTATGTCGAAACTAAAGCACCCGAGCCGTTGCTGCCGTTATCGTTGTTTAGCGATCCCATCATTCGCGTCTGTTCGCTGGCGAATTTCATGGTGGGGATCGGGATGTTCGGGGTGATCATTTATCTCCCGCTGTTCATGCAAGGCGTGCTGGGAGTTTCCGCCACCCGATCCGGATCGCTGCTGACGCCGATGATGCTGGCTGCCGTGACCGGAAACATTGTCGGCGGACAGATCACGTCGCGGGTTGGAAAATACAAGAAGCTGGCCGTGGCGGGATCGCTGCTCATCGCCGCCGGGATGATCGTATTCGCGCGGCTGGATATGTCGACGCCGCACTGGATGGTCGTGTTGGGTATGATTCTGTGCGGTCTGGGCATGGGATTCGTGCAGCCGGTGTACACAGTCGCAGTGCAAAACAGCGCACCGCGCCAGCACATGGGGACCGCGACCGCGTCGACACAGTTTTTCCGCGCGATCGGAAGCACGGTGGGAGTCGCGGCGTTCGGCAGCGTGCTGCTCAGTATTTACCACCGCGATTTCGCGAAAGGCGTCCCGCCGCTGACACCCGCCAAGCTGCTGCAGTACTTTGACAATCCACTGATGCTTCCGCTGATCCGTCCGCAGCTTGAAGCTGCAGTGCGTCCTTATCCGGGCGGACCCAAGTTGCTGCAGACCTTGTTCGACAACGTGAAATTCTCGCTGGCGCACGGGATCCAAGTCATTTTCATCGCCGGGGCGGTGATCATGACAGCCGCGATCCTGTGGAATCTCACGCTTCGCGAGATTCCGTTGCGCGGTCACGAAAAAGCCCCGCCTCCTGCGATGGAATAGTCATCCGATAACGCACAACGCGCTCCATTACTGTCGCGCCTCAACGGACGGCCGCGTCGACTACAGGTCCGCTGTATTTTGAGGCGCGACAGTTATGGAGCGCGTTGGTGAATCGCGTCCAAATGGTCGGGGAGACCTTACTTCTCAATCTGAAGGTCGTTGGTGACTGAAAACACTCCGGGGACTCCATTGGCCCGCATGTAGACAAGCTGCTTGTCCATCGCGCTCGACACGAAGCCTTTCAGCGTCACGTTGCCATTCTTCACAATGATGTGGATGGACGGCAAAGCGCCCATGGAATAGCGCTGCAGCGGCGCGTAGGCGAAAATCGCGCGGTATTCACGCCAGCGGATCTGGTGGTCCATCGGTGAAAGCGGAAGCACTTCGATCTGATCGTTCACCGCCGTCACGCCTTCGATTTTCTTCACCACATTTTCAGCGTCGCGCTTCACCACGGGATCGGTAACTTCTCCGAATAGATCCACCGTAGTCCCTTCGACGCGGTACGAAAGATCGTCGAACAGGTTGTAATACGGCAGCATAATCAGTTCATGACGCACTTTGGCCTCGATGGTATCGGGGGTTTTGGCGAACGCGGTTCCCACCATCACCGCCGCCAACGCTGCCAGTGCTTTGATTTGATTTGA
This sequence comes from Bryobacteraceae bacterium, assembly GCA_035568415.1. Taxonomy (GTDB): domain Bacteria; phylum Acidobacteriota; class Terriglobia; order Bryobacterales; family Bryobacteraceae; genus Palsa-187. The sequence goes on from DATMOC010000013.1 coordinate 23,018, forward strand.
TCTCTTTCTCATTTTGCACTCCTTACACCTCATCTGACGACATGTTGCTCCCATAAGTTGCAGCGTTAACCTCGAATAAAAACGGAACCGGCAGGGCGTGGTTTACGTACCGGTCGGATTGACAGTGGAATAGAAAACGGCGGCCCGTTCAGGAAGCGAGGAGGGCCGCCGCTGGATCCATCCTGAGCTGCTTAGAAAAAGGAATGACTGCACCCAGGCGATCCGAACTTCAACTGTCATACCTATGGACGCGCGCCGGGGCCGTTCGGTTGCGGCGGATGCGTCAGCCGGGAAGCCGTCCGCCCATCAGCCGGTAGATATACGCGAGAATCTCAGCCACCGCGCGATACAATTCGCCGGGGATCTCCTGTCCCACCTCAACCGATTTGTACAACGCCTGCGCCAGAGGCGGATTCTCCACGATGGGCACCTGATGCTCGATGGCCTTTTGACGGATGCGCAGGGCGAGGTAATTCTTACCCTTGGCGACCACCTTGGGCGCGCCCGCCGTATCGACGGTATAGCGGATCGCGACGGCGAAATGCGTGGGGTTCACGATGACGGCGGTCGCAGTGGGAACTTCCTTCATCATCTGCCGCCGCAACAGATCGCGGCGCAGACGGCGGATCCGCATTTTCATTTGCGGGTTGCCTTCCTGCTCCTTGGATTCCTGGCGGATCTCGTGTTTGGTCATCCGCAAGCGCTTCATGTAGCGGCTGCGCTGCCAGATCAGATCGGCGAGTCCTACAACCATAAAGAGCGCAGCGGCGCGCCACATCAGCGTGCCGACGATGGAGCCGACGTGCATCGCTCCGGTCTGCGCGCCCATCCAGGACAATTCCAGGAACGATCCCAGATTCTCGGTGGTTTCGAAATACACCGTGGCGCCAATGATGGGCAGCAGCAGCAGCGCCTGAAGCAGCATCGGCAGGTTCTGCCCGGGCAGGGACGAGATTTTCTTTATCGGATCCAGCCGTTTGAAATCCGGAGTGAGCTTGGAAACGGAAATCCCCATCTTGGTGGTCGCAAGCTGCGCGCAAAGCACCAGGAGCACCAACGCCGCGCCCGCAAACACCAGCGGCTCGAGCGTGGGAACCATTACATGACGGGTGAGCGCCACTACTTCCGAAACAGTGATTTCCGTGGTGAACGCGATGGACAGCAGGTAGCGGATGGCACGCGCCGTGCGAGCCAGGAAGGTTCCTCCAAAGGTAGCCGCGATAACTACGAATCCGAGAAACTGCACGGCGGAAATGAACTCGCGGCTGGAAGGAAAGTTACCCTCCTTGCGAGCCTTTTGGATCCGGTGCTGAGTGGGTTTTTCGGTCTGCTGGCCGGATTCAGACATGTTCTATTGCCCGGCCATGCGCGCCAGGGCGGAGATGGTTCGACCGGCGGCGGACTCGAAGATTCTGGCAAACACGGGGGCCAGCGCGGTCAGCATCGCCAGTGCGGCGATCATCTTCACGGGAAACGCGAGCGATAGAAGCTGCAACTGCTGCTGCATGCGTCCGAGCATAGCGAGGGCAAAGTCGATCAGCACGAGCAATGCGATTACCGGCATGGCCAGCCGCAATCCCAGTGAAAACATTCCCGCGCCCAGATGCAGCACTCCGTCCAGGCTGGCCGCGGACGGCAACCACGAACCGGCAGGAAATTTCTCGAAGCTCGCGGCCAGGACGCGAATCAGGCTGCGATCCATTCCGCTTGAAAAGAACAGCAGGCCAGTGAACAGGGTCATGAGGACCTGCAACACGCCGGAGTCGGCCTGGCTGGAGGGATCGATGGTGGATGCATATCCGTACCCGGCTTGCAGGCCAAGTACCTGCGCGGCCACCTGAAACGCCTCCGTCAGGAACGCCACCGCGAGTCCGACGACGATTCCGAACGCAGCTTCGGACAAGGCCCACGCGACCAATTGTCCAAATGGTGGAAGTTGGTTGGGAAGCGACGGCCACACTGGAAAAAGAGCTACCGCGATGGCCAGTGCGAGCACCACGCGAATCTGAGACGGGGCATTCTTGAAGCCTGGAATCGGAAGAAATGTCACCAGCCCGGCGACGCGCGCCAGCACCAGCAGGAACGCGATCATGGTGCTGAGCGGCAGTCCCAAAGTCATGAGTGGCTCGTCACGTCAGTGCGCGAATCGTCCCAGGTCGCCGAACAGAGTGATGGTGTAGGAAATCAGCCGCGTCAGCATCCACGGCATAGCGAGCACCAGCGCCGCCAGAAACGCCGTCAGTCTGGGCACCGTGGCGAAACTCGAATCCTGAATGGAGGTGAGAATCTGGGCCAGGCTCATGACGATTCCCACCACGAAGCCGACGGCCAGGATCGGAAGGCTGAGCCAGAACGTGGTCATGAACGCGCCGCGCATCAGATCGACAACAGAAGCTGTACTCATATCAATAGAAACTCTTCACCAGCGATCCGACCACCAGATTCCAGCCGTCCACCAGCACGAACAGCAGAATCTTGAACGGCGCCGAAATCATCACGGGAGGCAACTGCACCATTCCGACCGACAACGTTACGGAGGCGACCACCAGATCGATGATCAAAAACGGCAGAAACAAAACCGCCCCGATCTGAAAGGCCGCTTTCAACTCGCTCAATACGTACGCGGGTGCCAGGGCGGTGAAGGGAACATCGGAGGGTTTCGCGGGCGCGGGGGCGTGCGTCAGCTCGACGAACAGCTTGATATCTTTCTCACGCGCGAATCTCAGCAAGAATGTCTTGATCGGAACCTCTGCCTGGTCCCACGCCTCCGACGCGCTGATTTTGCCGCTCTCGAGCGGCTCCCATCCTTTGTGATAAACCTGTTCGGCCACCGGCTGCATCACCACCATGGCGAGAAACATCGACAGGGCGACCAATACTTGGTTCGACGGCGCGGTTTGCGTTCCCAGCGCCTGCCTTAGAAAATGCAGCACTACGGCGATGCGCAGAAACGGCGTCAGAGCCATCAGAATCGCGGGCAGCAGAGTGAGCGCCGTGAGCAGCAGGACGATCTGCATGGGGGCGCTCAGCGCAGCGCCGTTCTTGTTCTGAACCAGAGTGATCCCGAGCAGGGAATCCCCCGGGGCTGCAAACGCAGGCACAGCGAGCAAGGCCAGGAGCAGCCGTTTCATTGCTTGTCTTCCTCATGGGTTGCTTCGAGTAGCAGCGTGCAGCCTTGCGGATGTGTCGCGACGACCAGCTCACGTCCTTGAATCTTCACCAGATGCAGCGCGTGTTGCGGAGTCAGCGCCAGCCGCTCGATCGATTCCAGCGACTTGGACTGTTGCCGCCAGCCGCGCAGTGACGCTACGCCGCCGCGCCGAAGCAGCCACAGCACGGCACCGAGGATCGCGAACACCGCGAGTACCGACGCCACTTGCCGCACGGTCTCCATCTGTATCTATGCCTCCTCCTTGAAATCGGTGATGCGCATGGCGACCGTTTCTTCGATAATCACGATCTCGCCCGACCCTACTATGCGTCCGCCGATCAGGATGTCCATGGTTTCACCGGCCGAGCGATGCATCGCGATTACGCTGCCTTCCTGCAAAGCCAGGATGTCCCGGACCGCCATCTTGCGGCGGTCCAGTTCCACTTGGATATCCATGCGGATGCCGGCCAGCGGTTCGATCAATTCGAGGGCAGTCATTTACTGCTTCAGATTGATGGTGGTCTGGCTGATCTCGTCTTCGGTCTTCACCATGTGCGCATTCGCCTCGTATCCGCGCTGATAGATGATCAAATTGGTGAACTCCTTGGCGATATCCACCGTCGAGGCTTCCACCGATCCGCCCAGCACGGAGCCGCGTCCGCCGGTTCCGGGCAACCCGATGGCGGGAAGCGCACTGATCGCGCTGGTCTGATAGTTGTTGTTGCCGGCGGCGATCAGCGATTCAGGATTGCGAACCGTCGCCATCGCCATTTGTCCCACCACCACCTGCTGGCCATTCGAATAGCGCGCCAGCACCTGGCCGCCGTCCGCCAGCCCGACACTGACCAGATTGGCCGCGGGCGATCCATTCTGCGCCACTGCCGAGGTTGCCGACGGCTGCGAGAATTGTGAAATGCGCGGCGTGGTGCCGTTGAAGAGATTCCAGGAGATATTCATGTCCGACGCGCCATCGACGAGTCCTGTAATTCCGATCTGCGGCGGCGGATCGGTGGCCGCCGGGCTGATCAAATTCCCATTCGAATCGAAGGTGAGCGTGCCGGTCACGGGGGTAAAGGGGGCCGTCACATCGGCGTCGGGGATCGTTAGCGAGTAGGTCCATTGATTTGCCGTCGCGGTTTTCGTGAACGCGTAGGTCACAATGTGCGAGGTTCCCAGCGAATCGTAAACCTGTACGGAAGTGGAGAACTGGTCGCGCGCCACCGCCGATGCGTTCAAGTTCAGATCCACGGAATTCGTGGTGGTCGCCTGCGGGGGCGCCAGGGCGCCCACCGGTACGGTGATATTGCTGATCGCCGTATTGGTATTCAGCGCGCCATTGGTCCGGGTCCACCCCTGCACTTTTTCGCCGGTGGCCGTGATCAGGTTTCCGTTGGTATCCACCAGGAAATTTCCGCCGCGGGTGTATTCGGTATTCGAGTTTGCAGCCTGCACGATGAAAAATCCGTCGCCCTGAATGGCTGCGTCCAACGGCCCGCCCGTCGATTGCAGCGCGCCTTGCGAGAACTGGCGCAGTGTGATCGGCGTGCCGACGCCGAAGCCGACCTGCGTCGAGCCGAGCCCGGCGCCGATCGATTGCGTTACCAGATCGTGAAAAGAAACAGCGGTTGCCTTGAACCCCGGCGTGTTGAGGTTCGCCAGGTTGTTGCCGACGACGTCTATCGCCGTGGAGTTCGCGTTGAGTCCGGATAATGCCGTAGAAAAAGAGTTAGCCATGATTTCTCCTGTTTAAGAATTCGGTGCGGGTTTAGGGGCGAGTTCCGCTTTGATGGCCGCGATATCGGCCGCCATCTGCGTGGTGTTCGACAGTTCGCTGAACTGCGCGAGCTGGGTGATGAATTGCGTTCCATCCGCCGGATTCTGCGGATCCTGGTTCTTTAGCTGCGCGACCAGGAGTTGCAGAAAAACGTTTTGATTCGCCAGCGGATCCAAGGGGGACTTCGCAGGCGGCGGGGCCGCCGGCGTTGTCGCGGCGGAGCTCAGTGCATCGATCGGTGAAATACTCATGTTACGTTCTCCATTTCTTGAATCCACTTCGAGGCTTGGTGTTGATGCTGGCGCTGATCGCGGCGCTGCTGTGCGTCACCCGGGTTGCCGCGTCCCGAAAATCCCGGCTGCCCGTCACGGTCGTTACGGAAACTATTCTGTGCGGAGCGCGCGGCTTGGCTGACGCCTTGCTGCGGAACAAAGGTCTCCGCGCGAAATCCGGCGCGCTCGAGCGAACTGGAAAGCGTTCCCAAATCTTGTCGCAACGAGCCTTGCAGAGCCGCATCCGGAGTGCGCACTGAAACGTGTATTGCGCCCGCGCGTTCGCTTACCTGCAAATCCACCGGCGGGGCGTCGGGCTGCATAATTCGGAGAGCGATTTCCTGAACCTGAGTCATGCGGGGCGCCGATTCCGCGACGGCGGCAGGTTCCGACATCCGGAGCGCTTCCGCCACCGCCTCGAACGGGGCCTGCACCTTGGGTGCACTTGTGCCGGGCTGCGGCGTGCCCGGTGCCGGCGCGTCGAAGGTCCTGGCGAAATCGGTCGTGGACGCAGTCGCGGAAGCCGCAAGGACTCGCGCAGGAGCATCGGTCTTGTCTGAAGTGTGGCCTTGCCCCGAGTTGGGTTGCGCTGCGTCTCTTACTTTGGTGGCGGGCTTGGTCGGGGCAGCAGATTCGGCGCGATTCACATTTTGAACCGGCATTAACACTGGCGCCGACGGAGGGGCCGGTAGCTGGATCTGTTGCGCTGTGGGTTCCGCCGACAACGGAATCTCCATCGGAGTCAGCTTCATGCCAAATGCGATTTCGGATGGTTGACCCGGTGAGCCGCCCGCGACGTTTGGTTGTGGATGCGTGCCGAGCGAGACAAGTCCTTCAGGTAGTCCATTCAGAACCGGCGTCGCGTGCGGAGGAATAGGAGTTGACTGAGCCTGTGGCCCCGCCATGATCGGATTCAAGGCGGTGGAGTCTTGTACCGGAACGCCGGTTGGCGTCGCGGTCGTATCTTGTATTGCAGTCGGCGCAAGCAGAGGCTTTCCTGCGGCAAGCGGTAGCGCGACGTTGGTTTCGATCTTGCGTCGCGTCCCAGGTTTATCCACGATCACCGGTCCAATGGTTGTCCTGAGCGCCGCGGTTGGAGAGGTCGATTCCATGATCGATGCGCCAGACGTCTTCGTGCTCTGTCCGAGCATGGCCCGAATTAAGGCATCCGCAATCTGGTTTGACGCGCTGGTGGCGAATGCCGGCGCCTGCAAATCGGCGACTACGGCCGGGATCGGCGCTGCCGTCGCCGAAGAGCCGAAGATCACACTAATAAGGTTGAGGAATGCCGGACTGGCCGCCGTCTGGGTTGCTGGAGCGGGCGAAGCGAGCGTGGCGAGGACGCCATTCAAATTGCCGGGCGTCGTCGCGATTGCATTCACGCGACTCAGGTTGCAGGTGAGTGCCCAAACGCGCGAGGGCGGGCTTCAACGACTTACGCAAATTCGTCCGCGAACAAATCGGGACGCGATTCAAATTGGCACACGCTGCAACATCCCATTTTGGATCTGCCCATCTCATCGGCTTGATTCCTGTGAGTCTTACCGAACGGTTCGCCGATTGCACTCATCTTGGCGTCATGGATCCACTTCTCATCTCGGCTGCCAGCGGAATGAAGTCGCGCCTGGACTCGCTGGACATGCTGGCGAACAACATCGCCAACACAGGAACGGCGGGGTTCAAGTCGGATCAAGAATTCTACGGTCTGTATCAGGAGCAACTCCCAACCATCGAGGGCCAGTGGACCGATTTCTCTCAGGGCACGTTGACGCCCACCGGAAATCCCCTCAATCTAGCGCTCTCCGGAAAAGGCTTCTTCGCTCTGAACTCTCCCGGCGGCGTAGTGTATACCCGGAACGGGAATTTCCAGATTTCCAAATCGAATGAGCTGGCCACGTCCGAAGGCTACACGCTGCGCAATACGCTTGACGGCGGGAAGCCGATCCCGGTCGATCCCTTGCAGCCCATCGACATATTAAAGGATGGAACGGTCCGCCAAAGCGGCCAGGATCTGGGGAAAATCGAGATCGATTCTCCCGAGTCGCAGGCTCTAAGCAAGCTTGGGAGCACTTACCTCGCGATGGCCGACCCCAAGGCGACTGTTCCGGCCGCGCAGAGTGCCGACGTTCTGCAAGGCCAGATGGAACAGTCCAACGTTCCGGTTTCCGAATCGACAGTGAAGCTGGTCGGAATCATGCGTCAATTCGAAATGCTCCAGAAGGCGATGAACCTGGGAGCCGAGATGAGTAAAGCAGCCATCACCGAGGTGGCGAAAGTAGTCTGAGTCAAAACCTATGATCAAAGCTCTCTACAGCGCCGGCAGCGGGATGACCGCTCAACAGATGGCCATCGACAACATCGCCAACAATCTGGCGAACTCAAACACCACGGGATTCAAAGCGCGCCGCACGCAGTTCCAAGACCTGCTGTACCAAAGCTACCTGCAGCCTGGCGCCGCCGCGGGCTCGCAGACCATTGTGCCTAGCGGCTTGCAGCTCGGCCTGGGCACGCGTCCATCCGCGAACTCGATCGTGTTTACGCAGGGGACTTTCACGCAGACCGATAACCCGCTCGATATCGTGATCCAGGGAAAAGGATTCTTCCAGATCAAGCGCCCCGATGGCTCCACTGCCTACACGCGTTCGGGAAATTTCCAGGTAGATAAAGATGGCAACGTGGTCACCGCCATGGGCGATCCGATCGAGCCGCAGATTACTATCCCGGCGCAGTCGCAATCCATCACCATCGCAGCGGACGGGACCGTCAGCTACACGCAGCCCGCCCAGAGCGCGTCGACGGTGGCTGGACAAATCCAGCTCGCCAATTTCACCAATCCTGGCGGATTGAACAGCTTAGGCAATAGTTTGTTTTCACCCACCGACGCCAGCGGCGACCCGATCGTGGGCAGTCCCGGCGGCCAGGACGGTATGGGCACGCTCCAGCAGGGCTATCTCGAATCGTCGAACGTCAGCGTGGTTGAAGAATTCATCAACATGATCACCAGCCAGCGCGCTTTCGAGGCGAACACCAAGGTGGTCAAAGCCGCGGACGAGATGTATCAGCAGGTCAACAATATCACTCCATGAAGTTGGTTCTTATCTTTGCCACGTGTTGTGCGGCTGGCATGGGGTGCCAGCCAGTCGACGCGCCGAACATCCTGGGGAAGGATCTGGCGGCAGCGAGCCCGAGCTTTGCCGCGCTGGATCCGGCGGTAAACATTGCCTCCACGCCGTTCCCTGGCGTTCGGCGCGCGTTCCATTCCGAAGAGCTGATGCGGATCGCGCGCGCAAATCAAATCGATGCGGTGCCGCCCATAGCCGAAGTATGCTTCGAACGCTCCACTGCGCCGTTGACGGTCGAGCAATTGCTTCCGGTGCTCGAACGTGCGCTGGGAATCGACGGCGCGAAAATCGAAATTCTGGACTTTACGCGCACTGGCGTTCCGCCTGGGACGCTCGAGTTCACGCGGTCGAGCCTCTCTGACGCCGGTCTCTGGCGCGGACGCGTGAAGTACGATGAAAGCCACACTACGCCGGTGTGGGCCAGGGTCCGCGTCACCACGGAACAGACCTGGATCGAAGCGGCTGAACAGTTGCCGCCCGGCAAGCTCCTCGACGCCACCCAACTCATTTCCCGAACTGGGCCGCGATTTCCGTTTGGGATCGCTCCCATCGGGAGCATGGATCTTGCGATCGGACGTACGCCGATTCGCACCATCAAGCTGGGCGAGCCGATTTTGCTATCCATGCTCTTAATCCCGCGCGCGGTTGAGCGCGGCGAAAACGTAGCAGTCGAAGTTCTCATCGGCGACGCGCGACTTTCCTTCGACGCAGTCGCCGAATCTTCGGGCCGGCCGGGCGAATCCGTGCTCATCAAAAATCCCGAGAGCGGGCGCTACTTCCAGGCGCGCGTCGAAGCCAAGGGAAAGGTCAGCGTAACGAAATGAAACTCTGCCTCGTCGCTCTCATACCACTAGGGCTCATTCCAGTAGGGCTGTATGCGCAGTCGCCCGGATCCTTATATGTCACGGGGGGGCGTCTTTCCGACGCCGCTCGCGACCTGCGCGCGTCGCAAGTGGACGACGTGGTCACCATCGTCGTGTCGGAAAGTCTTTCGGCCGTGTCGTCGGGCGTCACCAACACGTCTCGAAAGTCGTCGGCGACCAACAATATTAAATCTCTGCTGGGCCCCACGAATCCGCGTCTGGCAAATCTGCTGGACATGAGCGGCGCGCAGAATCTGGCAGGTCAGGGGCAGACATCGCGCGCGATGACGCTGGCGACCACCATCTCCGCCCGTGTCATCGAAGTTAGGCCTAACGGCGATCTGGTGGTCGAAGGCACCAAAGATATCGCCGTGAATTCGGAAAAACAGGCGATCACGGTTCACGGAGTCGTCCGCCCGGCCGATCTCAATTTCGCCAACGCGGTCCTGTCGAAACAGGTCGCGAATCTTCAAGTGAAAGTGAACGGCAAAGGCGTGGTGGGCGACGCGGTCAAACGGCCGTTCATTCTGTATCGCATCCTGCTCGGCTTGCTTCCGTTCTAGGATCCTATGAAACGCTGCTGCTTACTCTTGGTCGCTTCGCTGGGTTATGGCGAACCGTCGCGTCTCAAGGATCTTCTTTCGCTGGAAGGCGTGCGCGACAACCAGTTGTTGGGATATGGAATTGTCGTGGGACTCGCAGGAACCGGCGACAAGCAATTGACGCTGTTCTCCACGCAATCGCTGACCAATATGCTCAGGCGCATGGGCATCACGGTGGACCCGGCGCAAATGCAGGTCCGCAACATGGCCTCCGTGATGGTCTCCGCGAATCTGCCTCCGTTCGCGCAGCCTGGAACGAAAATCGACGTGACTGCATCGGCGATCGGCGACGCGAAAAGTCTGCAAGGCGGCGTCTTATTGATGACGCCCTTGAAAGCTGCCGACGGCCAGGTCTACGCGGTCGCGCAGGGCCCGATCATCACCGGAGGATTTTCAGCCGGCCGCGGTGGATCGAGCCAGACGGTCAATCATCCCACAGTGGGCCGCACGCCTGACGGCGGAATCGTCGAGCGCGCCCCTCCGTCAGTCTCACCGTCGTCCCATTTCAAATTGCAGCTCCGACAAGCGGATTTCACGACCGCGGCGCGAGTGGTGGACGTTCTCAATCAGCATTTTTCCGCGAAAGTCGCCCGCGCCGAGAGCCCCGGAGTCGTAGCCGTCGACATACCCGCGTCCTATTCGTCGCGTCCGATCGAGTTCGTGGCGGAATTGGAAAGTCTGTCGGTCGAAGCGGACAAGCCTGCGAAAGTCGTGATCAACGAGCGGACCGGCACCATCGTCATCGGCAAGGACGTAAGAATCTCGCCGGTTTCGATCATGCACGGTTCTCTTACGGTTGAGGTCCGCACGAAACTTGAAGTCTCTCAACCGGAACCGCTTTCCGGCGGCAAGACGGTGGTGACACCGCAAGTGGACGTTGCGGCGAAAGAGGAGAAGGCCAAGAATATCATCCTGCCGAAAGGCGCGACCGTCGAGGACCTGGTCAGGGCCCTGCAAGCGATCGGCTCGACACCGCGCGACGTGATCGCCATCCTACAAAATCTGCGAACCGCCGGTGCGCTGGACGCAGCGATCGAGGTGATTTGATGACTCAACCCATTTCGTCCGCGGCGCTTTTATCCACCGCGACACAGGCCAAGCCTACCAAGGCCGAGGACGCGGCCAAACAGTTCGAGGCGCTGCTGATCGGCCAGATGCTGCGATCGGCCCGGGAAGCCTCTGCGGGCGACGATGACGATTCCACCAAGTCCACCATGCTGGACATCGCGGATCAGCAATTTTCCAAGCTCCTGGCGAATAACGGAGGCATGGGACTATCCCGCATGATCGTCCAGGGACTTAAACAAGGAGAAGCGAATGCGCATCGATAACACCACCGCTTCCGGATTCATCGCGCCAGCCACAGATCCGAGGACCAACGCGAACTCGGCTCGCAATCCCCAAGACAGTGTCCGAATTTCCAGTTTTGCGCGCGGCTCTGCGGACACCGATAGGATCGCAAGGCTTTCCGCGGCAGTAAATGCGGGCACCTACCACGTCCCCGCGGCGCAGTTGGCCGGCAACATCATCGACGAAACTATGAGTGGCAGTCTGCTCATGTGGGGCCGCTAGTCTTAGCGGCAGCCGGCTTTCGCGCCGGCTTGTCTTCGTTCGCAAAATAAGCCGGTCCGGAGACCGGCTCGCCGCCACGACTGGCGGCCCCACAGATTATGCTCGCTTCCGGGCTTTGATTTCGGCGAGCAGCTTGTCCACCGCCTCATCTTTTTCGAGCGCTGCCAGCCGGTCGTCCATGTTGTCGACAACCAGCTCAGACTTCGCCTGACTAACTGCTTCCCCGTGCTGTACTTTATTCTTCACGCGATCGAAGGCCGCGGCATGGGAGCCGTCGCCGATTTTCATTTGTGCGTCGCTCGCCCGGCTCAGCGCCCGCGACCGGCGGTGCTGCGCGATCAGCACATCGCTTTTACTCTGCGCCTCCTGCAGCTTCAGTTCGAGCTTGCGCAGCGCGGACTTCAGGTTGTCCACTTGAGCCGTCTGATCAGCCACCTGTTCGGTGAAACTCGCAGACATATTTTTCGCCGTCATAGATCGCTCCAGCGCGGCGCGAGCCAGGTCATCCTGGCCCTTTTCCACCGCGAGCTCCGCCTTGCGAACCCATTCGTTGGATGCCTGCTCGTTTTCCTGCTGCTTCTTCATGAGCAGGTGCTGATCGGCGATCGCGATCGCCACCTGCGTCTTCACCTGCAAGAGCTGATTCTGCATGTCCAGAATGACCTGCTTGATCATTTTCTCCGGCTCTTCGGCCTTGTCGATCAAGTCGTTCAAATTTGCGCGAATCAGCGTCGCCACACGTTCCAGTAGTGCCATACATTACTCCTTGGGTGTCTTATCTTCGGGTGTTTTATCTCCGATGCCGCGAACCTTGCCCAGCAGATCCGACATCTTCATGCCACTCAGCGTTTCGAACAGGGCAGGGATCTGCGCGGCCATTTCAGTCATGTCGCCGGTGATCTTGTTCATTCCAGCCGAATGCCCGTTGCCGGTGGAGACGATCGTGATTTTGTCGATTTTCTCCAGCGGCGACGCGAGCGCCCTCACCACCTCCGGCATATTGGTGATCAGCTTGTCGACCACCGCCGCCTGGTTCCACTCCTGGTACGCTTCGGCCTTCACGTTCATGGCTCGAGCTTCGGCATCGCCTTTCTTGAACGTGATTTCGGCTTCAGCTTCGCCTTCAGCGCGAATCGCCGACGCCTTACCTTCCGCTTCGAAGATGCGCCGCTGTTTCTCCGCCTCGGCCAGCGTCTCGATCCGCCGCCGCTCCACCTCGGCCGGCTTCAACACTGTCGCCACCAATTCGCGCTCGCGGCGCTGGATTTCGGCGTCCTGCACCTTGATCTGCGCCTCCTTTTCGATCTGCTGCACCTTCACCGACTCGGCAATCAATTGCTGCTGCATGATGCTGGTCTGGATGTCATAGCTCTTGTCGGCTTGCGCCTGCTGCCGCTTCACGCTCTCGTTGTAGGTAGCCTTCTTCACTTCCAGATCCCGTTGCGCCTCGGCCTGCTTAGCCTGGGACAGTGTCTCCGCCAGCACGCGCGCCTGGTCGGCGTTGGTGGTGGCGATAGCAGATTCCCGTTTGGCTTCTGCCTTCTTGATGGCGGTGTCCCGCTCGGCTTCCGCAATGGCGATGTCGGCGTCGCGCATGGCTTCCGCGGTGGCTTTATCGGCATCGCGTTTGATACGAGCCACATCTGGCCGGCCCATGTTCGAGATGTAATCGTTCTTATCGCGAACTTCCTTGATGGTGAAGGAAATCACTTCCAGTCCCATCTTGTCCATGTCGCTGGCGCAAGTTCCGCGCATCCGGTCGC
>DATMOC010000014.1:0-63636 GCA_035568415.1 Bryobacteraceae bacterium
TCAGAACGGTTTGGCGCTCTCATCGGCTTCCAGACCTACCGCGCGGCGGCGAAGTTCTCTGAGATTCTCCCATCGCAACGTGACATGCAGCTAGCTTTTAGTGTGACGATGAGCGAGCGCCTTCTGCGTTAGTTTTGGTTAGCAGTCGCACGTGATTGTGGCGATGCCGTTCCGTTGCGGCAAATTAACGGCGAATTGCGGCCGCAAATTCATTTTCGCGAAAGGAGATCATGGAGCAAGCTTAACCGGCGTCGTCTTTACTTCACCCCACTCGCAATCCTTGCGGGCAAGAACTCATCGCCCGCGCGCCAGGTGGGCAGTTTCGGCATATTGGCGACATTGACTCCCATCAAAAACCCGAACCGCGCGTATTGTTCCATGCCCGAAAAATCCCACTCCTCGCGATACTCATCCGATGGCTGATGATAGCGGTGCTCTTCGAAATCGTCGAATAGCTTCTTCCCCGTCCCCGGCGGTTTTCCCAGCAGATCCTCGCCGCCTTCAATCGAAAACGATGGAATCCCCACGCGCGCAAACGAGAAATGATCCGAACGGTAGTACGTCCCCGACTGCGGCCGTGGATCGGGCTTGATCCGTAAATCGAAACGGCGTGCGGCTTCTTCCACCATCGGATAGAACGTGGTTCGCTCCGCGCCGTTCAACACCACATCGCTGGTACGTCCGAACGGCATGAACATGTCGAAATTCAACGCAGCCGCCGTCTTCCCCGCTGGCATCACCGGATGCTGGCCGTAATACGCCGATCCGCGCAGCCCCGCTTCCTCCGCCGTCACCGCGACAAACAGCGCCGACCGCTTCGGTTTTTCCGGCAGCAGCGCCCACGCCCGCGCCATTTCGAGGATCATGGCGCATCCAGTGGCGTTGTCCGCGGCGCCGTTGTAGATGGGATCGCCGTTCACCGCCTCGCCGATTCCCAGATGATCCCAATGCGCGCTGAAGATCACGGCTTCGTTTTTCAATTGCGGATCGCTGCCCTCGATCTTCGCCACCACGTTGCGCGTCTTGATTTCACGCACCTTGGCTGGAACGCTTCCCCGAAAGCGCAGCGGCAGCGGGATCGCCTTGAATCCGCGCGAATCGGCCATTTTCAGGAGCTCGTCGGCGCTTTTGCCTATACTCGCCGCGATCTCATTCCCTTTTTCTTGCGTGACCCAAGCCGCAAACGCCAGCGCAGGTTCGCCCGGCGCCAGCTTCACTTGCTGATCTTCCCTGCCCCAAGACGACCGCACCACGTCCCAACCGTAGCTCGCCGTCGGAGTGGTGTGAATGATGATCGCCGCCACTGCTCCCTTGCGCGCCGCCTGTTCGTATTTGTAGGTCCAGCGCCCGTAATACGTGAGCGCGCGGCCCGTGAAAAATTTCGGATCTTCCGACGGCGGCTCATTGGTAAACATCACCACCACTTTTCCGCGCACATCGACGCCCTGATAATCGTCCCATTGATATTCCGGCGCCGTGATGCCGTGTCCCACGAAAACCGCATCGGCATCGAATCCGGCATCGGTTTTCTGTTGGCCTGTGACTCCCACGAAATCGTCCAGCCACCGGAATTTGATCGACCCCGCGGTCATCTGCGTGGATGGCTGCGGATCGACGCCAACCAGCGTCAAATTCTGAAAATAAGTCCCATTGTCGCCGGCCGGCTTCGCGCCCGCGACGGCGAACTGGCTGGCGATATACTCGGTGGCGAGGTCGCCTCCCCGCGCGCCGACGCCGCGTCCCTCAAGCAGATCACTCGCCAGGAACTTCACATGCGCCCGCATCCGTTGCCCGGAAATCTCGGTCATCTGGGCACTGGCCACGCACGTTATAAGGAGGTACAGGAGTCGCCGTTTCATGATTGCTTACCATGGTCCCATGAGATCCTCCCTACGTCAGGGAGTGCAGTGTGCTGTGATAATGTATAGACCCTAGAAACGTTTCAACACCATGGATTCTCTCCCATTTGTGAGAATACGCTTCCTGCTTCTGCTTGCGGCTAGTACCGCGTGGGCCCAACAGCCCTTCCTTCCGACCGTGACCGCCATGCCCGGGTCACCCAGCCGAGTTATGTTCGCGACCTATAAGGGAGCGCTTGCTCGAAGCGCCGACCTGGGCGCGACCTGGACGCCGATTTACATAACCGATCCCGGTTCGCCGCAACCGCCGGTGGTTGGAATCGCGATCGACATTCTTGACAACAAGACCTTGTATTTGTCCAGTACCATCGCCGCCGGCGGTGTCTGGCGGAGCACCGACAGCGGCGCAACGTGGACCGCTGCGAATTCAGGACTCCCCACTACCGGGGGATCAGTACTGGATCTTAAACAGATCGCCGGGGCCGGTTTGGCCCTGTTTGCCCACGTCGGGAACCAGCTTTACCGGTCGCAAGACCATGGCAGTACGTGGTTGGCCCAGGGAGCGTTACCCAGCGGGAACGGAGTTCTTACCGTCGCAGATTCGCCGTTCAACCTCATGTACTTTGTCGACGCCATCACGTTATCGGTTTTTCAGAGTCTGGATTTCGGCCACTCCTGGATTCTCAACGGTGCGCTTCCGGTCCCGCTGGTACCAGGCCAGATTACTCTTGCGGCGAATGTTCTCTCCAACTCGGCAACCACCCTATACGTGAGCGTGACCACTCCCGGCATCGGTTCGGCGGCGTACCTCAGTACCTCTTCCGGAGGATCCTTCACGGATCAGACCGGCGCGGGCCTAGGCCTGTTCACGAGAGTCGACTCCGCCAGCGGCCCGCCGCTGTACGCATTCAGCAGCCCCGGCTTCTACCGGAGCGACGACAGCGGGCAAAGCTGGAGGGGTATCGGAATCAACGGCGGGGTTCCCTACGCGCTCGGCGCCGTCGATCCGTTTCTGCGGACCACGGTCTATGCGATCCGGGGCGGCTCGACGCCGGCGTTTGTCCGCTCCATCGACAGCGGAAACAACTGGGCGACTATCCCAGCAACGATCATGCCGACCTTGGCGAAACCGGTGCAGGCGATCAACGCGGTGGTGGAAGAGACCGCTCCCTATTCGCAGAGTTTCACGGTCCGGGCTTTCGAGGACGCGTCGTGGACTTTGCCGGTGACCATCACGACTACGGGCGAACCGTGGCTGCAGCTCACTGCGACGTCTGGAACCACGCCGCTCCCCAATTCAGTAATTATCAACACCATTGGGATGCCGCCCGGCAGCTATCAATCCACCATCACCATTTCCGCGCCGCAATCGTTCAATCAGTCGGTGACCATCCCGGTTCAACTGACCATTCGCCCGGCGGGCAGCCTGGGACCTCAATACTCGGTGGCTACCGCGGGTGGCAGCGGAGACTTAAGCACCGTCGTGACCAGCGGAGCGGCGACCACGGTGGGCCTCGGCGCAGTGAAGGCGCTGGCATTCGACAACACGGGGCGTTTGCTGATTTCGGGAGGGAACCGGATCTGGCAGCTCAGCAACAACCTGATTACGCCTATCGCGGGCAACGGGACCTTCGCCTCCACGGGCGACGGAACCGACGCGGTGCAGGCATCCATTGCCGATCCGGATTCGATTCTGGTGGATGCGCAAAACACGATTTACTTCACCGAATTCTCCACCGGCAGGATTCGAAAAATTCTGAACAACGCCGTGAGCCAGGTGGTGGATCTGACTCGCTTCAATGTCCAGCCTTCGCATGCGGTCCTGATCGACAGCTTCGGCCGATTCATTCTGGCCAACTCCACGGGACTTCTGCGCTACGACGGCAGCAAGGTGCAGACGGTGACGGCCTATCCGTTGAACGATCCGTATTCGATGGTGGCCGATTCGGCTGGAAACATTTACATCAGCGATCGCGGGGCCCACCAGATCTTCAAGTTCCCGGCAACGGGCGCAGTGAGCGTATTTGCCGGGCTGGGATCGCCGGGATTCGGCGGAGACGGCGCGCTGGCCGTCAACGCGTTGTTGAACACACCTTCCGGACTGGCGATGGACGCGCAGGGAACTATTTACGTGGCGGATGCCGGCAATCAACGCATTCGCGCGATCACCTCGGATGGGGTGATCCATACTATCGCCGGGTCGGGTGTTCGCGGATTCCTGGGCGACGGCTCGACGGCGGATTTCGCGGCGTTTACCGGTCCCGGAGCAGTCGCGGTGGATGCCACGGGAAACGTGTACATTGCCGACACGGGGAACAATCGGATCCGCAAGCTCGCCTTGGCGAGCGTGCCGACGCCGAAACCGACGGCGGTGGTGCATGCGGCTTCGGGTAGCCTGCAGATCGCGCCTGGTGGACTTTTCTCGGTGTATGGCGATTTGCTTTCGCTGGTGACCACGCAATCGAACACCGCCACGTGGCCCAAGTCGCTCGGCTCAGTTTCGGTCAGCATCAATGGGATTTTCGCGCCGCTGTACTACGTCAGCAAAGGCCTGATCAACGGACAAGTGCCGTACGAAGTGGCTCCGGGGCCGGCCACGGTGATTGTGACTGTGAGCGGATCGCTGCCGGGGCAAGTTTCGGCGCAAGTGGTGGCCGCCAATCCCGGACTGCTGTTGTATCAGGGCCGGGCGCTGGCGGTGAATCCCGACGCGAGCGTCAATGGGCCCACGGCTCCTGCGAATCCGAATAGCTTCGCGATCCTGTATCTTTCGGGGATCGGCATTCCGGATCACCCGGTGGCTACGGGCTCACCGGCGCCTTCGGCAGAGCCGTTCGCGCGCGTGAACTATCCGTACTCGATCACGGTGGGCGGGCAGACAGTTAACGTGCCGTTCTTCGGGCTCGCGCCCGGGTATCCGGCGTTGGCGCAGGCTAACATCATCATTCCGAGTTTTCCGGCGGGAGATTATCCGGTGGTGGTCACGGTGAACGGAGTGCAGTCGAATTCGGCGAACATTTCGATCGGGCCGAAGAACTAAGGCATTTCACGCAAAGACGCCAAGGCGCAAAGAACGCAAAAAAGGAAATCTGTGTCAGGGGCGTTTTTTGCTGGTCGAGCGGGGGGACGATTCCATGCCCAGCGCGCGGAGATTTTGGTGCGCGTTCTGGACATGCTCGCCGTGCGGATACTTCGCCAGATATTCCTTGTACGCTCTCCCTGCATCCGTAAGGCTCTTGGCTTTTTGCAAAGAGACTGCCTTGTAATACAGCGCTTCTTGCGTCTTGGGATTCTCCCCCCAGTGTTCGAGCACCATGTCGAAGGCCTTCACGGCATCCTCATACTGGCCGGCCTGGAAATATAGATAGCCGACTTGATACTGCGCGGCGGGCGCATTCTCGGTCTTGTCGAAATTCTTGACGTAGCTTTGATACTCGTCCATGGCCAGCTCGAGTTTGCCGCTGGATTGATCGCGGCGGGCGTTTTCCCACAAGGTTTCGGCGCTGGGTCCGCTGGGGACGGCTATTTGTCCCGGCACGGGAGCGGGCAGCGGCACCGGGTTTTGAATGGTGCTGATGGCGCTCTTGACATCGGTGAGCTTGCGATCGAGCGCGTCCATTTTCTTGACCAGCTCGGCGACGTTGATGGCGACGCTGCGGAAATCGTCGGACATCTGGTCGATCTTGACGTTGGTGGCGGCGACGGGAGCTACCAGCGCGCCTTGTTGATCGCTGAGTTTCTTGTCCACGTCGCGCTGCAAGTTGGTGAGGCCGCCGGTGAGTTTAACGGATGCGTCGACCGTCTGTTGCAGCATGGCTTGTAGCGCGGCCATTTTTTCATCCTGCGACTTCTGAAGTTGGCGCACCAGGTCCTGCAAGTTGGCCACGTCGCGCTGGATGGACAGGATGTCCTCTCTTTTTTGACCGAACAGAATCGGCGTGAGCACGATGCTTAGAAAGAGCAGCCGCTTCATGCGATGCCTCCTTATTTTCGGGGACGGCGCGAAACCGTCCCCTATCTCAATGATCGACTCTATTTGCCCGGCGCGAGATGGGCGCGGCGATTGCGTTGGTAGCAGCCTTCGTCCGCATCGGTACACACCGGGCGGTCTTTTCCGTAGCTGATGGTGGTGACGCGATCCGCGGGCACACCGAGCTGGATCAGAAACTCCTTGGCGGCGGTAGCGCGGCGATCGCCCAGGCCCAGGTTGTATTCGGCCGATCCACGTTCGTCGCAATGGCCTTCGATCACGACAGTGAAGGTCCGGTCGGCGGCAAAGATGCGTTTGAGCAGTTCCGCGTCGCGGGTGAGGGCCTGGCGCGCGTCTTCACGAATGTCGCTCTTGTCGTAGTCGAAGTAGGCGTCCTGCGCTTCACGCGTCAGCAGGTCGCTTCCGGAAACGCTCGGAGGAGGAGGCGCGGGTGGCGGTGGCGCGGGCGGCGCGCTGACTTCCACTGTGACGGAGCGGGTATCGGCTCCACCCGGACCGCGAGCGGTCAGCGTATACGTGGCGGTGTTGCTGGGGAAGACCTGGCGATTGCCATTGGCCGCGATCGCACCGATGTTTTGATCGATAGAAATGTCGGTGGCGTTCGCGACCGACCATCGCAGCGTGGCGGACTGGCCGCGCTCGATGGTGCGTGGCTCCGCGGTGAAGCTGTTGATCCGGGTGGTCAGAGCGGGCGGCTCGGGCGGCGGCTCAACCGGCTTAACAGGCGCGGCCGGCGCCGGAGTTGGCGCGGGCGCCTTCTTCTTTCCGCATCCCGCCACGGATAAAAGCAGCATCGAAGCGAACACGGCTGCACCCAGTGTTCTCTGGTTGATCTTCATCTATTTTGCGAACCTCCTCGCATACATCTGATTTAACACTAGTTTATCGCTTTCGACCATACCGGCTGAAGGTTATTGCCCTGGGTGGTCAACTGCTGCTGATGGGTTCCATCGGCCAGCATCACATATAAGTGCGTCGCGCTGCCACGTTTGTTGGAGTACACAAGATGCACGCCATCCGGCGCCCACCACGGGTTTTCATTGCGCCCATTGCCGTGAGTGAGCTGGGTGATGGCGTGGCTGGAGACATCCATCACGAAAATATTGAAGCCGCCGATTTCATAGCCGCGCGTCCATGCGAAGGCGAGGAACTGGCCGTTGGGGCTCCAGGAAGGATTGGAAACGTCGCCTTCACCGGAGGTGAGCATTTCCTGTTCGCCACCGTCGCTGTTCATTCGCCAGAGCTGCTGATGGCCGCTCTTGCCGGAGATGTAGACGACTTGTGATGGGTTCTTGGGATTCACTTTTGCGGAAACTTCGATGGAGCGCACATGCGAAATGCGCCGCATATTGCTCCCGTCGACGTTGGCTTCGCAGATCTGCGTCCATCCGTCGATGGCTGCGGAGAAGTACATATGCTGGCCGTCGGGCGTGAACTCGGGCGTTTCGACCACGGACGACACGGGATTGTAGAACGGCAGACGGCGCGCGGTGTCGGTGGAAAAAATCATGATCTTGGGATTGCCCTGCGCGTAGGTGGTGAACGCGACCATCTTTCCATCGGGTGAAACGGCGGGCATGGTCGACGTCGATTTATAGCGCGTGATCTGGCGTTGATTGGAGCCATCGTAATCCATGGACCAGATTTCCTTGGCGCCGGTGCGGTCGGATACAAAATAGATTTTCGATCCGGCCAGGCTTTTCGCTCCGAATTGCTGCAGGATGTCGGCTGCAAATTCGCGCGCGACTTTTTTTGCGCCGTCGACGTCGATGGAACCGAAGTACAGTTTTCCGATCACCTGAGCGCCAGTGAGATCAGACTGGGCGAGGTTGTAGAGCCATCCGGAAAGCACCAGGCGTCCATCCTGCACACCGGTGTAGCCGAAGGCCAGATCGTTGGCTTGAACCGGAGGATTCGACCAATCCGTAAGCCAGGGGCCGTTGCTTTGCGTTCTGGCGACTTCGCCGCGGCGCGTGGCTGGAATTTGCGTGGGCGGGCGAAAATCCTGGGGACGCTGCGGGACGTTCAAGGGATAAAGACTCTTCGCGACCATTTTCAGAATTCCGGACCCGGCGAGCTCGTCCCACAGGGTTTGATTGAAGGCGTCCATGTACTTCTGGGCGTCGCCGGAGCCGCGAAAATCGATCACGGCGATGGCCGGCTTGTCGCCCTGCTGAATACGCAAGTTTATGTCGGGCTGCTGCGCGGTAAGGAACACAGCGCCACCTGCCAGCACAACGACGGCAGCGATCGCGATCCATCTGGTGTTCATCGTTTTAACTCAAAGGTGAATTCGACCTTCGCGTAATCTTTGTCGAACCCTTGACCCTGAGGAATCGGCGGAAGCGGATTCGAATCGAGGATGGCACGTTTTACGGAAGTGTCCAGAGAGGAGATGCCGCTGGCTTGCAGAATCGTTACATTGCGGACGGTGCCGTCGCGCATCAACTCGAAGGTCGCGATGACTTTGGGGGCCGTGGTGTAGCGCTGGTCGACATCGCTGGTGTGCCAGTTGCGGGCGACGATGGACTGGATTTGAGCGGCATAGCCGGCCAGGCGCGAGCCCAGCGTGGTGTTGGGACCGGTCCCGACCTGCCCCGATCCGGGCTGCGGGGCATACATCGGGCTGGAGACTTGAGGCGCGTAGCGGCTGGTGAGCTGGTTAGGGTCCAGTTGTTTGTACGGCCGGAAACGGTTTGGCGCGCTGGTTTTCTCAGACGGCTTTTCCTTGGCCTTTTTGTCGTGCAGCTTAATCGCGTCGGGTGGCGGTTTTTCGGCTTTCTCGCGATCCTTCGCTTGCACCGGAGTTTGCGGAACCTGAGATTGAGTATCGCTGGCCAGAGGATTTGTTGCGCCCTGATGAGCGAGCGGAATTTTGTCGATCACTTCGACGCCGACGGCTCCGCCGGATGGATTGGGATCGCCGAAAGCCGGGCCGGATCGCGATAGCCACCCATAAAGGAGGAGCGCGCCGATGACCGAGGCGTGCAAAGTGATCGCTCCTGCAAATGCGCCGCGGAGCGGTTCGTGCACATCGAGGATGTCGATCTGTCGCGTCATTTGAGCGGCTGCGTCACGATCTGCGGCATTACCTGGGCTTTTCCTAATACAGCGATCACCTGCACCAGCGTGTCGACCGTCCCAGCGCGATCGGCCCGTACATATACCTTTTTCGCATTTTTGAAATCACGCTTGAGGGCGGTGGGGATTTCGTTGATGTTGATCTTGCGGTCGTTCAGCATGATCGACCCGGTCTTATTGATCGCAATGATGGGGAGGTCTTCGGTGGCGTCGCGCGTTTCGGTGGTCTTGGGAACTTCGATTTCGAGGCCGAACTCCATGACGTGGGCGGTCAGCATAAAGATGATGAGCAGCACGAGGACGACGTCGACCAGGGGGACGACGTTAATTTCGGAAAGCGTGCCCAGAGATGCTCCGAATCGCCGTCTGCCGTTACCGTTCGATGCGCCGAGGGTGAAGGCCATGCTAGTAGTATTTTGACGTGCGCGGAGGTTGAACCGCTTCCTTTGGTCGCGGCTCGGGGCGAAGATGACTGTCGACCCACAGGGAGCGGTTAATTCTGGACATGTCTCAACCTTCGAAGTTCCTTTCGGTCAGGTTGAGGAACTCGAGGGAAAAATCTTCCATGCGGGCGCCCATTTCTTTGATGCGATGCCCGAAATAGTTGTAGGCGACGGCGGCGGGGATGGCGGCGGCGAGGCCCAGCGCGGTGGCAAACAGCGCGTCAGCGATGCCGGGGCCGACCGAGCGCATGCTGGTGGACCCGCTGAGGCTGAGCGCCTGAAATGCCTGGATGATTCCGAGAACCGTTCCAAACAATCCGATAAAGGGCGTGACGGTGGCGGTGGTGGCGAGCCAGTTCATGTTGCGCTCAAGGCGCGTGACTTCTTCACTCATGCCGAGCTGCAGCGTGCGTTCGAGCGCAACCATGTTGGTGATTTTCGAACGGGCCGAGATCTGGCGCGCGACTTCGCTATAGCCGAAATCGAAAACGGTGGCGAGAGGAGCGCCGCGGAACTGCTCGGTGGCATCCGCTACGGCGTCCAGGCGGCTGGCTTTACGAAAGGTCCGCAGAAAGCGCAGATTCGCGTTGGCCGCGCGGCGGAACATTCCCAGTTTCGAAAAGATGATGGTCCAGGAAATCAATGAAAAAAGCGCCAAAAGCCCGCGAACCGCCAGCGGAAGGGGCTCGGTGGTCTTGACCAGCTCCCAATAGTTGACCTGCACTCGCTTCTATTGTAATCGAAGCGCGGGGTAAAAACAGAAAGGAATCGAAATGTTTTTACCGCGGCCGGTATAATCGTGTCGGATGCTGGTCGAGCTGGTGGTCGAGAACTACGCCGTGATCGAGAAGGCGCGGGTGCGCTTTCATCGCGGGCTCAACCTGCTTTCGGGGGAAACGGGCAGCGGCAAGTCGATTGTGGTGGACGCGCTCGGGCTGCTGTTGGGGGCTCGTACTTCGGCGGAGATGATTCGGACGGGCGCGGAGCGGGCTCGTGTGTCGGGGATATTCGAAATCGCGGCGAGTGCATCGATAGGAAAATTGTTAGATGAAGCCGGGATTGAGATCGAAGACCACGAGCTTTTGGTCGAGCGCGAGATTCTGGCGAACGGGAAATCTCGCGCGTTCGTGGGGAATCGTCCGGCGACGGCGGCGCTGCTGAAGGAGCTCGCGCCATACCTGGGGGATATCCATGGGCAGCACGATCAGCAGCAACTTTTTTCACCAGGCGTGCAGAGGGAAATGTTGGATGCGTTCGCGGGTGCGCCGGTGGAAGAGGTGGCCGAATTGTACGGCCGCTGGCGGGCCGCGACGGCCGAGTTGGAGGAACTGGACCGGTCGGGACAAGAAAAATTGCGGCTGGCGGATTTGTGGTCGTTCCAGTTGAAGGAGATCGAGGCGGTGGAGCCGAAGCCGGGCGAGGACGTCGAACTGGAAAACGATCGGCGGATTCTGCGCAACGTGGTTCGCCTGGAGGAAACGGCGAACGCGGCTTATGCGTCGCTGTACGACGCTCCAGAAAGCGTGACGGCGCAGTTGGGCGTGGTGGTGAAGCGATTGGAAGAACTGCATCGCATTGACGCTTCCGTTCAAGATTTGTTGACGACGTTGCAGCCGGCGACGATCGCTATCGAGGAAGCGTCGCACGCGCTGCGGCACTATCTGGCCAAGTTGGAGGCGGATCCGGGACGGCTGGATGAAGTCGAGTCGCGGCTGGCGGCGCTCGAGAAATTGAAACGCAAGTATGGCGCGACCATCGATGAGGTATTGGTCTTTCTGGAGAATGCCCGGCGTGAACTGGCGCAAGTAGAGCATTCTAGCGAGCGTCGCGCGGTGCTGTCGAAAGAGGTTTCGCGATTGTCGGCTGCTTATGAGTCGGCTGCTGCCAAGCTGACGGCTGCACGCACGGACGCTGCGCGGCAGCTTTCCAAGCGGGTCGAAAATGAACTGGCGTCGCTGGCGATGGAGAAGACTCACGTCGCGATTCGCGTGGAGGCAGCGGCATGGTCGGAACATGGGGCGGATGCGGTGGAGATTTTGATTTCTCCCAACGTGGGCGAGGAACCGAAGCCGCTGGAGAAGATCGCATCGGGCGGCGAGCTGTCACGAATCGCCTTGGCGCTGAAGACGTGTACGGCGCGGCCGTCGAAGAGTACGCCTCGGACGTTGGTGTTCGATGAAGTCGACGCGGGGGTCGGAGGGAGCGCGGCGGAATCGGTGGGGCGACGGCTGAAAAAGCTGGCGGGGTCGAGCCAGGTGCTGTGTGTGACGCACCTGCCGCAGATCGCGGGATTTGCGGATCATCATTACTACGTCGAGAAGCACACGGAAAAGGGGCGGACGATCGCGACGATCGAGGAACTTTCGGCTGCGGAGCGGACGCGGGAGATCGGACGGATGCTTTCGGGCGAGCGGGTGACACCGGAGGCTTTGCGGCACGCGGAGCAGTTGCTGAAGTTGGCCGCGAATGCACGCGAATGAACGCGAATCACGCCGCTTGGAACGCGCGGCGGGCGTAGAGGTGATCGAACAGGTTTCCTTCGTGGGGTTGATCCCAGGTGATGTGCATGGTCGGGATGGGGCCGAAGTTCAGGCGGCCGACTAGGGACGATTCCAAAAGCTTGCGGCGGAATTTTGGATCGTTGGTCAACGCCATCACGGCGAGAGACGGGCCCATGGCTTCCGGCAGGCGATCCTGAGAAATTTCGACGACGCTGGCGAAGGGGAACAGGTATTCGCGATTCGCGAGCGGGTGATCGACGGCGCATTCGACGATGGTCGGGAGCAGATACGTGCAGCCTTCCCAGGTGACGCAGCGTTCGCGCGCCAGAACATCGCGGGCGCCTTCCATTTCGGCGTCGATCATGGCGGACATGCGCTTGGCGACGTTGCCATCGGCGAAGGGAGCGAGTTGCGCTTCCGGATCGTCTTCGGCGCGGGGGACGATTTTAGACAGGCGCTCCGCTAGGGCTTCGGCGATTTTCTTACCGTGACGCGGGGTCCACACGCCGGAGGCGTTGACGCAGGAACGGCCTGAATTAGCGGCAATGGATTCGATCATCGCGTCGAGATATTTTTCCCAATCGTCAACGCAATCCTCGCCGATGACGATTTTGCTGTAGCCGGGGCCGTGCACTTCGACGCGATGGTCATTGGCCCAGACACGAGTGGACGAAACATCGCCAAAGACCATGCCGCGTCCGCACTGGCGCAGGATTTCGCTTCCGCCGGCGTGATCGGCGGGGTAATACGAGAATGCAGCGGGTGGCGCGCCGGCGCGAATTAGCGCTTGGATGATGCGATAGGGAGTCCACGGTTCGGCACTGCCGGGTTTAAGGATCAGCGGAATTTTCAGCGCGAAAGCCGGAGTCCAAAGTGAGTGCACACCGGGAGAGTTGCTGGGCAGCACGATGCCGAGCGAATCGGTACGCGGGAAGAAACTGAGCGCCTTGCCGAAGCCGTGATCGAGCACGTCGAACGAAACACCGCGCGTCAGACCGGTGATCACTTTTTCCATCTCATAAAGCGCCGCGTGGATTTTGCTCATGTTGCGGCGAGCCAGGACGTGCGGCATTCCGGTGGTCGAGGCGAGCTGGCGGATGTAGTCGTCTGGCGATTGCAAGGTGTCGCCGAGCGGGAGCGTGTGGTCCAGAAAAGCATGGGCGGCGCGGCGGCTGATGGCGATGAGATCGTGAGTGGAATATTCGGCGAGCGCTTCGCGCGCAGTGCGCTGATCGAGCAGGTCGCGGCGGATGAGGCCGACGTTGGCGATGCTGATCTCGACGAAATTTTCGCGCGTGCGGTAATGCGGAGTCCGAATGGTATCCAGACTGCGATACGGGACGCCTTTGCGCAGGATAGGAATATGCACCATAAGCATCCAGAATATCGCGGAAACTTTGCGGACGACGCGGTGTCCATATGAATATGACCACGGGCAAGCAGGGCGAGATCAACGTGACGCCGATGATCGACGTGTTGCTGGTGCTGATCATCATATTCATGTTGATCGGGCCGGAGCGGTCGACGGGGCTGGAAGCGCAGGTGCCGCAGCCGGGTGGTCGCGACTCCGACGACCGGCAAATCGTGATCAGCGTGGGTCAGGACCGCAGCGTGAAGATCAACACGCAAGCGGTGGCATGGGAGCAACTCGACCCGCGACTGAGGCAGATTTTCGCGATGCGTCCGGATGGAGTGCTGTTCGTCGCAGGCGCAAGGCAGGCCGAGTTTGAAGACGTCGCTCGGGTGTTCGACATTGCGCGAGGCGCGGGGATCCTGCATGTCGCGCTGATGCCCAAACGTTAGAACCGGCGCGATCGGGGGATCACGCGCGGACCAGGGGGTCCGCCCCCTAGAAGGAGAATCCGGTCAGGAATTCCGCTTGGTTCAGGCAACTCGGCGTGTGAGAGCGAAGCACACAAGTGACCCGAAAACTCGACAGCGTCAAAAGCAGGACGCGTGCTATGCTCGACAAATCTCATGCGCTTCACTGGATTTTTTGCAGCTTGGCTGGCCCTGCTTCCGTCAGCATTCGGGTGGAATGCGACGGGCCATCGGATCATCGCGGCCATCGCTTACGACCGGCTCACGCCGAAGGCCCGCGCCCGGGTGGACGATCTTCTGAAGCATCATCCGGATTACGCGACGATCCTGACGCGCAACGCTCCGGCCGATCCCGCGGGACGCGCTCGCGAGGCTTTTCTGGCGGCGGCGGTGTGGCCCGACACAATTAAAGGAGATTCGAGATTTTGGGACGACACGCGCGCGGACGCGCATCCGACGGATCTGATTCCTGGGTTCCCGGACATGAAGCGGCATACGAACTGGCATTACTTCGACACGCCTTATGCTCCGGATGGCGCGAAGCCGGAGCATCAGGATCCTCCGCACGCGCTGAGCGAATTGCCGCGTCTGATTCACGAAATCGGCAAAGCTCCGGATGCGATCGCATCGTACGATTTGCCTTGGATCGAGCATGTGGAGGGTGACATCCATCAGCCACTGCATTGCGTGAGCCGCTTTTTGAAATCGCAACCGAAAGGCGACGCGGGCGGCAATTTGGTGATCCTGGGGGAACGGCGCAATCTCCATTCGCTGTGGGACGGCGCGGCGGGCAACGACAACGGCGACGCGTATGTGACCAAGTACGCGGCGGATGCGGTAGCGGCGCACCCCGCTTCGAAGAAGCAGGAAAAGAATCCGAAGAAATGGATTCAAGAAGGCTACGTTGTCGCGAAAGCGGAGGTTTACACTTTCGGGAACGAAGCCGGATCGCGCGAGCATCCGGTGGAACTGCCCGCATCGTACACGGAAAATGCCCAGCGCGTGGCGCAGGCGCGGATCGCTTTGGCGGGGTATCGCCTGGCAGCCGTTTTGAATGACAAACTGAAGTAATGCCACACCGCATGCAAAGACGCGCTTTCGTAGCCGCCATCGCGGCATCGCCGGCATTCGCCCAAACGCCAGTGACTCGCAAGGGACGACTCAAACAATGTGTCACTCGCGGTGTATTCGCGCGCGACATGCCTTTTGAAGAAACCTGCCGCATCGCCGCGCGGCTCGGGTGCAAGGGCTACGACCTGGTAGAACCCGCGGATTGGCCGACGCTTAAGAAATACGGACTGCTTTCGACCATGTACCCGTCAGGCCCTGGCGGCACGATCTCGGATGCGCTGAATCGGAAGGAGAATCACGATCGTCTGGAGAAATCTCTACGCACCGCGATTGAATTGAGCGCGGCCAACGGAGCTCCCAACGTCATCACGTTTTCGGGGAATCGGCGCGGCATGTCTGACGCGGAGGGCGCGGACAATTGTGTCGCGTTTCTGAATCGAGTGAAGGCCTATGCGGAAGACAAGGGCGTCACGATTTGCATGGAGCTGCTCAACAGCAAGGTCAATCACAAGGATTATATGTGCGACCACACCAGCTGGGGCGTGGACGTGATGAAGCGAGTCGGGTCGGGTCGCGTGAAGCTGCTGTACGACATTTATCATTTGCAGATCATGGAAGGCGACATCGCGCGGACGATTCGCGAGAATATTCAATGGATCGCGCATTTTCACACGGGCGGGAATCCGGGGCGGCATGAAATCGACGATTCGCAGGAGCTGAACTACCGGTTCGTCGCGAGAACCATCGCGGATTTGGGGTTTACGGGATATGTGGCGCACGAATATTCGCCGGCGGCGGGGCGGGATCCGATCCAGAGTCTGGATCAGGCGATGGAAATCTTCGATGTGTAAACGGCAGGTTCACGCAAAGACGCAAAGTGAACCGCAAAGAACGCTAAGGGATCAGAAGGACTCGGATATCCATCACGTTGGTGCCGGTGGGGCCGGTTTTGATCAAGGCGTTTAGTTTCTCGAAAAAATGATAGGAATCGTTGGCTTCGAGAAATTGGCGCGGATCTAATCCGAGGGCGCGGGCTCGGGGAACGGTAGTCTCATCGGCGATCGCTCCGGCGGCGTCGGTGGGGCCGTCGGAACCGTCAGTGCCGGCGCTGAAAATGGTCGCGGGGCCGGAGCGTTCCAAAGCGATGGAGGCGGCAAGGACGAACTCCTGGTTGCGGCCGCCGAGGCCGGGGCCGCGAACCGTCACGGTGGTTTCGCCGCCGGATAAAATGCAGGCGGGTGGGCGAACCGGGCGGCTAGAGGCGAGGATCTCTTTGGCGATGGCGGCGTGGACGGAGGCGACGTCGCGGGTTTCGCCTTCAATGAA
The DNA here is from genome assembly GCA_035568415.1 of Bryobacteraceae bacterium. Lineage (GTDB taxonomy): Bacteria > Acidobacteriota > Terriglobia > Bryobacterales > Bryobacteraceae > Palsa-187. Next base: position 16,094 of record DATMOC010000014.1, read on the forward strand.
AGTCGAAAGCACCAGGGTGCGGTAGCCGAGTTCGCGGGCGTGTTGCGCGGCAGCGTCGATGGCTTGGCGGTTGCTGCCGACGATCAGGTTCTGGACGCGTGTGAGCTGCTTGGGCGTCTCGTGCAGCGGCAGTGGTACGATCCCGTATTTCGTGAACATTGCGGCGGCATCGGCTGACGTCGAAGTGTCGGCGACGGTGGGGCCGGATCCGATCACGTCCAGATCGTCGCCGACGACGTCGGAAAGAATCAGGGCGATCACGGTGGCGGGAGCGGCGAGCTGCGCCAATTGCCCGCCTTTCAGATCTTCCACATGTTTGCGGACGGTGTTCAATTCGTGAATGGTGGCGCCGCAGGCGAGGAGTTGGCGTGTTGTATCCTGAATCGCGTCGAGCGAAATTCCGGCCGAGGGAAGCGGCATCAAAGCGGACGCGCCACCGGAAATAACGCAGATCAACAGATCGCGCTCGCCGGCTTCGCGCGCGATTTCCGCGATGCGGCGCGCGCCTTCGAGACCACGCTGGTCAGGGACGGGGTGGCCGGACTCGTGTTGAATGATGCGGCGCAGGTGCGTCGACGCGTCTTTGACGTTGATGAATCCACCGGAAACGCGGCGTCCCAGAATGCGTTCGACGGCGCGGGCCATGGCAGCGCTGGCTTTGCCGGCTCCGATCACCTGAATGCGGTCGAATTGCGAGATGCGGTAGCGTTTACGGCCGGCGGCGAGGATTTTTCCATCGAACGTGAAATAGCGGGCGATGGCGTGGCTGGGATCGGCGGCTTGGAGCGCGGCGCGAAACATCTGAAGCGCGTGTTTGCGCATAGGCGTCAAAAGAGCGGTAGCGCGAGGATGCGCGCCACGGCGGAGCGGGAATCGTCGTCGACCACTTCGATGCGATAATCGGCCCGCGCATAGCCCTCGCGGCGGATATCAAAGAGCTTGCGCAAATGCGCGGGATCGCGGGCCAGGGGACGATGAGTTTCGGAAGCGATGCGGCGCTCGATATGGGAGAAATCGCAGTCGAGCCACACGGTTACGCCGTTGTTGGAGACGAGCTCGAAATTCTCCTCGGAAAGAAACGCACCGCCGCCAAGGGAGACCACCTGCGGGCGGCCGCCTTGAACGGCGCGCACACGCTCGCGCAGCAGGGCGGTTTCGATTTCACGAAACACGTCCTCGCCGCGCAGATCGAAGATATCGGCGATCGGAACATTTTCGCGGCCCTCGATCTCTTCATCCAAATCGACGAAAGACCAGCCCAACTCGTCGGCAAGCGCGCGTCCCACGGTGGACTTACCGGAGCCCATGAAGCCGACCAGGTAAATCGCGGGAGTTCGTTTCAACTTCAGTATCATTTGGTTCGGCGGAGCACCCGCGCGAAAGCCATAATAGTAGCATGCAGCAGGGTCTATTGCCGCTGTTTCCCCTCCAAGTAGTCCTCCTGCCGGGGGCTGAACTTCCGCTGCATATTTTCGAGGATCGCTACAAAGAGATGATGGGCGAAGTGATTCGCGACCGCTTGGAATTCGGCGTGGTATTGGCCAACGACAAGGGGATCGTCAACACGGGATGCACGGCCACCGTCGACAAAGTCCTGCGCCAATATACGGACGGGCGAATGGACATCCTGACGCGCGGCCGGCGGCGGTTCGAGATCATGCTGCTCAACGATGAACGCTCTTTTCTCAGGGGCTCAGTGGAATTTTTCGACGACGATGAAGGCGAAACACCGGGTCCGGAGTTGCAACAACGTGCGATCAGCGGCTATAACGAGCTGCAAGCAATCTCGTCCGGCGAGCCGCTGGAGGACAGCGAAGTGAGCGATCCGCAGTTGAGTTTCCGGCTGGCGCAGCCGGTGCTGGACCTTTCCTTCCGGCAGGTATTGCTGAACACACGCAGTGAATCGGCGCGGCTAAAGCAGATCTCCGAGTTTATTCCCAGCTATCTTTCGCGGCAGCGGAGAATTCAACACGTGAAGGAGATCGCTCCGCGGAACGGCCACGCGGGTGGACACGGCGAAGCGTAATGGGCCGCATGAGCTTTTTAATCTTCGACGCAGATGACACCCTGTGGGAAAATAACATCTATTTCGAGCGCGCATTTGAGGATTTCTGCGGCTATTTGGATCATTCGACGCTGAGTCCGGCAGAGATTCGCGACGTGCTCAATGAAATCGAGTTAGTGAACGCTAAGATCCACGGGTACGGAGCCGTCAACTTCGGTCGCAACCTGCAGCAGGCGTATGAACACTTGGTGGAGCGGCATATCCGGCCGGAGGATTTACAGCATGTGATGTCGCTGGCGGTACGGATTCTGGAACAGCCGATCGAGCTGATTGAGGGAGTCGAAGAGACTCTAGCGGAACTTTCCACGCGCCACGATTTGACCTTGTTCACCAAGGGTCATCCGGACGAGCAAAAGATGAAGGTCGACCGGTCTGGATTGGCGAAGTATTTCGCGCATACGGCGATCGTGAAAGAGAAAGATGCCGACGCGTATCGGAGGCTCGCCGACGAGCGCGGGTTCGATCACGCGAACACTTGGATGATCGGGAATTCCCCTAAGTCGGACATAAGGCCCGCGCTGGAAGCGGGGTTGAATGCGGTCCTGGTTCCCCACGCGCATACGTGGGTGTTGGAACGCGAGGACCTACGCGATGTGGACGGCCGGTTTCTTCAGGTCGATCAATTTTCCGCTCTAAAATTGCATTTTTGAGTCGATAAGTGTCTCTATGATCGATTTCAGCGCTCCGCTCGCCGGCCTGGATCGAGCCGAGACGGCACTGAATCAGGTGGCGTCCCAAGTGGCGCAGGCGGGGGATCCGGCCGCCAACGTCGACCTAAGCGCCCAAGCAGTGGCGCTGATCCAAGCCCGCACCAATTTCCAGGTGAACATAAAAATGATGCAGGCGGCGGATCAGACGGCAAAAAGCCTGATGAATATCGTGGGCTGAACTTACTTCAGCGCGGCTTTACTCGCGAAATCGAGGACGAAGGACGGGAAGATTCCGAGGATCAGAGTAGCGATCGCGGAGCCGTAGACGGCGATCTTCAGCGCAGGGCCCGCGGCGGGGAGCGCTTCGCCACCGGCTTCGGGATCTTTCATGTACATGACGACGAGTACGCGCAGGTAGTAGTACGCGGCGACGGCGCTGTTCAGCAGGCCGAGGATAGTGAGCCACACCAGGTTCGCGTCCAAGGCGGCTTTGAAGATGTAGAACTTCCCGAAAAAGCCGCCGGTCAGGGGGACGCCGATCAGCGATAACAGGAAGATGGTCAGCATCGCGGCCATGGCGGGTTGGCGTTGAGCGAGTCCGGCGAAATCCTCGATTTTGGTGAAGCGCTCGCCTTTGCGAGCGACGTGGGTTACGACGGCGAATGCACCGAAGTTGGTGAAGGCGTATGCGGCAAGATAAAACATCGCCGCGGCGGAGCCAACTTCAGAATGCGCCGTGACGGCGACCAGCACGTATCCGGCGTGAGCGATGGAGCTATAGGCGAGCAGTCGCTTAATATTCGATTGCTGGATGGCGGCGAAGTTGCCGACGATCATCGTCGCCAAAGCGCAAACCCATACCACCGGCACCCAGCGTTCCGAGATCGGAGCGAAGGCTGTGAGGTACGTGCGCAGAAGGATCGCGAAAGCTGCGGCCTTGGGGCCAACGGAGAGAAACGCGGAGACGGGCGCAGGAGCGCCCTGGTAGACGTCGGGTGCCCAGATCTGGAAGGGCACGGCGGAAATCTTGAAGCCGAATCCGACGAACATCAGCGCGGCCGCGGTTCCGCTGATCAATAGAGACGGCGCGCCTACGCCTTCAAGCTGACGGCGGATTTCAAGCAAATTGGTGGACCCAGTGAAGCCATAGATCCACGCGATGCCGTACAGCAGGAACGCGGTGGCGAACGATCCCAGTAGGAAATATTTCAACGCGGATTCGTTGTTGCGCGAATCGTCGCGAAGATAGCCGGCCAGGATATAGGAGGCGATGGAAGAAATCTCGAGGCCGATGAAAATCATGATCAGCTCGTTGGCTGTCGCCATCACGCACTGGCCCATGACACTGAACAGGATCAGGGCGTAGAATTCTCCGCCGGGATGATTTTCGCGCCGCAAGTATTCCGTGGATCCGAATATCGCGAGCATGCCGACGGCGATGACCAGGACCCGGAAGAAAGTCGCGAATCCGTCGATCACCAACATGTCGTGGAACGCGGCGCCAGGACTGCCGTTCGCGGAGATCGCGGCGACCAGGGCGGCGGTCAATCCGGCGAGCGAAAGCGGCGCGAAGATGCGCTTCTGCGAATCGCTGAGGATGGCCTCCAGGAACATGATGAACGTTCCGACCACGGTCAGAATAATTTCGGGAAGGATGCGGAGATATTCGGCAGTGGTGGGGAAGAGGCTATTGTCCATGTGCCGCCTCTGGCGCCGGTCCACGAGCCACGTCCGGCGTCTGCAATTGCACGCGTTCGATTTTCAATTTATGGGTGTCTTCCAAGATGCGCGCGTTTTGGGCGCTGATCTGAGGCAAAAAGCTTTGGGTGTAGGTTCCCATCCAGACCATCAGGACGATCAGCGGAAGGATCGCCGCCCACTCGCGGCCGGTCAGATCGTAGATGTGCTGGGTCACGCCTTCGGACGCTTTTCCATAAAACGTTCGCTGATACAGCCACAGCATGTAGCAGGCGGAAAGAATCACACCGACGGCGGCGAACGCGGTCCAGGTCATGCTCACGTAGGCGGCGCCTTGCAGGACCAGATATTCGCCGATGAAGTTGTTCAGCATCGGCAGGCCGATGGAGGCGAGCGTGGTGATCAGAAATACGATGGCGAGATTCGGCGCGGGAGTCGCCACGCCGCCGTATGCGGAAATTTCGAGCGAATGGCGGCGTTCGTATAGATAGCCGACCAGCATGAAGAGCGCGCCGGTGGAGACGCCGTGGTTGAGCATCTGGTACACCGCGCCGTCGAGACCCTGCTGCGTGAAGGAAAAAATTCCGAGCACGACGAATCCCAGGTGGCTGACGGAGGAATACGCGACCAGTTTTTTCATGTTGGGCTGGACCATCGCGACCAGGGCCCCGTAGATGATGCCGGTGACGGCGAGCGCGGAGATCCACCAGGCGCATTGATGCGCGGCATTGGGGAACAGCGGCAGACAGTAACGGACCAGTCCGTAAGTCCCCATCTTCAGCATCACTGAAGCCAGCATGACGGAGCCGGCGGTGGGCGCTTCGACGTGCGCGTCGGGTAGCCAGGTGTGCAGCGGGAACAGCGGGACTTTGATGGCGAACGCCACGAAGAATGCCAGGAACAGAATCAATTCGGTATGCGCATCGAGCACCAGGCGTCCGGTTTGGAGCTGACTGACGATGTCGAGATAGTCGAACGTGCCGGACTTGTTGTACAGATAAATGATCGCGCCCAGCATCAGCATGGATCCGGCCATGGTGTAGAGGAAAAATTTCACCGTAGCGTAGATGCGGTTGTCGTGGCCCCAGATGCCGATGAGAAAATACATGGGCACCAGACAGATTTCCCAGAACACGTAGAACAGGAACAGGTCCATGGCGACGAACACGCCGATTAGGCCGAATTCGAGGAGCAGCAGTAACGCGTAGAATTCCTTCTGGCGGTGATCGATGTGCTTCCAGGAGACGGCAATCGCGATGGGCGTGAGCAGCGTTGTCAGTAGGACCAGCCACAGGCTCAATCCATCCAGCGCGACGTGATAGCGGATGGGCGGGTAATCGATCCACGGCGCGTTGGTGGAGAGCGTGTAGTTCCCGATCAGGCCCAGCGAGACGGCGAAGATGACCAAAGAGACCGCTAGCGCGCCGCTGCGCGAGAGCGTTTTAGGAACGAATAGCAGCGCCAGAAATCCGATGAGCGGGAGGAAAAGGACGACGTCGAGCAGCGTCATCGTGTGCCTCCCATAAGCGCCATGGCGACGATCACAGCGATGGATCCGGCGACGACCCAGGCTGCGTAGCTCCTGATAAATCCCGATTGGGGAAGCTTCAGGATCCCGCCAATGGCGCGCGCCGTTTTGCCGATTCCGTTCACGGCGCCGTCGATCAGGCCAGCGTCCGCGGTGCGCCACAGCAACGTGCGCGAGCCGTCGACCAAAGGATTGACGACGGTGGAGTCATAGAACTCGTCAACAAAATATTTGTTGTAGACCAAGTTGTACAAGCCACCGAATCCGCGGGCAAGCGCATCGGGAATCGACGGCGCGAGAACGTAGAAGAGATACGCGAGGCCGATGCCGGCGAATCCGGCGATCCAGGGGATAATGCCGACCCAAGAAGGAACGCCACCTTCTTCGGCCTTGAACATCGGCTCCATAAATTTCGGAATATTGATGAATCCGCCGACCAGGCTGAGGACAGCGAGTACGGCGAGTGGTCCCCACATGACGAACGGGGATTCATGGATTCCGCCGTGGCCGTGGTCGTCATGGCCATGACCGTGGCCTTCGCCGATCGACCCGCGATATTCGCCGAAGAATGCCATGAACAGCGCGCGGAACACGTAAAAGGCGGTCATGAAGGCGGTAAACGTTCCGACCCAATACATCCACGGCGCGTGCGAATACGCGGCTTCGAGAATGGCGTCCTTACTGAATGCGCCGGAGGTGAACGGCAGACCGGCGATCGCGACGCCGGCGCAGAACAGCGTCACGCACGTGATGGGAATTTTCTTAGCGAGCCCGCCCATCTTGCGCAGATCTTGCTCACCGCTAAGGGCGTGGATCACGCTGCCGGCTCCCAGGAACAACAGCGCCTTGAAAAAGGCGTGGGTCATCAAGTGCCAGATCCCGGCGGAAAAGGCTCCAGTGCCGAGGCCGACGAACATGTAGCCGAGCTGGGAAACGGTGGAGTAGGCGAACACCTTCTTGATGTCGTTCTGAGCGAGGCCAATGGTCGCGGCGAAGAAAGCAGTGGTCAATCCAACCAGCGCGACGATATTCAGAGCGTCCGTGGTATGCAGGAAGAGCTGCGAGCTGCGCGCGATCATGTAGACGCCGGCCGTCACCATGGTCGCTGCGTGGATCAGTGCGCTGACTGGAGTCGGGCCGGCCATCGCGTCGGGGAGCCAGACATATAAAGGGATCTGCGCGGACTTTCCGGCGGCGCCGAGCAACAGCAGCAGGCAGATGGCGGTGATCCATCCGGGGCTCGATTCGACGGGCATGTCCTTCACTTGCGAAAACACTTTGCCGAAATCGAGCGAGCTGAAATGGACGCCGATCAGGAAGACGGCCAGTGAAAATCCAAAATCGCCGATGCGGTTCACGATGAACGCTTTGTTGCCGGCGTCCGTAGCGTATTTTTCGAGGAAATAAAAGCCGATCAGCAGGTAACTACAAAGTCCCACGCCTTCCCACCCTACAAAGAGGAGTAGAAAATTCGCGCCCAGAACCAGGATCAGCATGAAGAACATGAACAGGTTCAGGTAGGCGAAGAAGCGGTAGTAGCCGCCTTCGTGCGCCATGTAGCCGATGGCGTAAACGTGAATCAGAAAGCCGACGCCGGTGACGACCATCAGCATGACCGCAGTCAGGCGGTCCACCGCGAAATCGACGGAGATGTTCAGGATGCCGGATTGGATCCAGGTGTAGTAATGCTCGATGTGGGCTTCTTCGAGTCCACCCGAAAACGCCCCGAGGCCGCTGAGTGTTTTGAGGACCCACAAAAAGGACAGGAACACGCTTCCCGCCGCGATAGCGCTGACTACGGGCTTCGACAAACGGCGTCCGAGCAGGCCGTTCAGCAGGAACCCGATCAACGGAAAAATAGGAATAAGCCAAAGTTGCATGGTTAGTTCTTTAGCGAACTGACCTCGTCAATTTCTAGAGTCTGGCGATTCTTGAACACGGTGAGAATGATGGCGAGCCCTACTGCGGCTTCGGCCGCGGCCACCACCATCACGAAGAAACTGAAAATATGGCCGTCCACCTGGCGCAGCTTATAGGAAAACGTCACGAAGCTGAGGTTCACCGCGTTCAGCATCAGCTCGATGGACATGAACACGGTGATGACGTTGCGGCGGAACAGGAATCCGGCGACGCCCAGCGCGAACAGAATAGCGCTCAGGGTCAGGTACCACGAAATCGGCGCGGCTTCGGGAATAGGGAGTTGCGGCATCAGTTGACCTCCTTACTGGCAAGCACGATCGCGCCGATGATGGCAACCAGAATCAGGACGCTGGTCACTTCGAAGGGCAGCACGTAAACCTCGAAAAGCTTCTTGCCGATTTCGTAGGCGCCGCCGCCTTGGAATCCGCCGAACTTGACGCCCTCAGTGGAGGGAAGCGCGCGCTGGATGATGTACGCGCCCAGGCCGAGGCTCGCCGCGATCAGGGGAATGCCGGCGTAGCTGGCCCACAAATGACGTTTGGTACGCTGCTCGGTGCCGGCGTTCAGCAGCATGATGACGAAGACAAACAGAACCATGATCGCGCCGGCATAGACAATCAACTGGGCCATCGCGATGAATTCGCCGCCGAGCAGAAGATACAGCACGGCAAGCGATCCCATGACACCGACCAGCGAAAGCGCGCTCGAGATCGGGTGCTTTTGTAGCACCAGATTCACGGCGCAGACGACGGCGATGGTAGCGAACAGCAGAAACAAGATCGCATCCATAGATTTAAGAGAGCGTCACCAACATATTTAACTAAGCGCCACCAGCAGGCCGGTGATGAAAAGGTTCGCCACCGCCACGGGGAACATGAAGGTCCAGGCGAAACGCATGAGCTGGTCGTAACGGAAGCGCGGAAGCGTGCCGCGGACCCATATATAGAGGAAGAGAATGATTCCTACTTTCGAGGCAAACCAGAACAGCGGCATGAGGATCTGACCGATCACCGGCGCGAAGAATGCCGCGCTCACGGCAAGAAAAACGACGCCCGCTACCGGCAGCGTGATGCGATCGAAGGCTCGCACCGGGTTGAACCCGTGATAGAAACACATCAACGCGCCCAGGACGAAGATTATCGTCGGGATAAATTTGGACCCGTACTGTTCGGGGAATAAGGGCTGCCAGCCGCCAAGGAACAAAAGCGTCGCCACGCAGGAAACGGTGATCATGTTGGCGTACTCGGCCATGAAAAACGAAGCGAACTTCATGCTGGAGTATTCCGTGTGGAATCCGGCGACCAGCTCGTTTTCCGCTTCAGGCAGGTCGAACGGCACACGATTGGTTTCGGCGAACGCGGCGATGACGAAGAGAATAAAGCTGACGATCTGCGGGAACGGTCCCTGGAAGACGGTCCAGCGCGGAATGAAACCAAGATAGTATCCGCCCTGCGCGTCGACCAATTGGCGGAAGCTGAGCGTATTGAGCATGAGCAGCGGCGCGGCGATGGCCATGGCCATGGGCAGTTCGTAACTGATCATCTGCGCCGAGCTGCGCAGCCCGCCGAGCAGCGCGTACTTGTTATTCGATGCCCAGCCGGCGAGCGCGACACCGTAAACTCCCATGCCGGAGAGTCCCAGGATGAACAACACGCCGATGTTGAGATCGGTAAGCTGCATGGCGGTCTTGACGCCTGCGATGTTGATATCGCCGCCGAAGGGGATCACCGAAATCGCAATCAGCGCGAAAAACACTGCCATGAACGGCGCTAGAAAATAGAAGAACTTGTTGACATGCGAGGGGAGCATGTCTTCCTTGGTGAGCAGCTTGATCACGTCCGCCAGAGGCTGGAGCAGGCCGTGCGGTCCCACGCGGCGTGGACCAACGCGAAGCTGAATGTGCGCGATCACTTTGCGCTCGATCCACTGGAGGTAAGCCAGCGTCGTCATCAGGACAAACGCCACCACCCCGGCCTTAATCAGGCTCAAGATCAGGAAGTTCATTGTTCTTTTGTGCCCCCATACAGTTCGCCGGGAGCTTCCATGACTGAGTTCAGGATTTTGGAGTAGCGCGAAAGTGAGCCGGAGGTGAATAATGTATCGCCCGCGGATTGGATCACGCCGGGCAATGCCGCGACGCGTCCGTTCAAGGGCAAAGTCGGAGCGGCGCCAGTGGCCATGACGGCAAGCGGAACGTTGTAGCCGTGCACTGTTTTGCGGATCTCTTCGAATACCTTGTCCGGCAGCCAGATGCCGAGGTTGAGTCCCATTTCCTTGGCGATCAGGCCGAAGATTTCCAGATCTGTTTTCGCGCCCATCACCTTGAGCGCCTGCTTGAGCTTCTGGACCTCGCCGCAGACGTTGGTGACCGTTCCGTTCTTTTCGTACGCCGATGCGGCAGGCAAAACGATGTCGGCGCGACGCGCGGTTTCGGTCATGAAAAGATCCTGCACGACGACGAATGCTTTTTGCGAAACGAGCGAGGCGTTCTTTAACGGATTCGCGCCGACCACCCACAGAACATCCAGATCCGGCGCCGCGAGCATCTGATCAATACTCATGCCGCCGTCGCGGGGGACGACGCCCATGTCGAACGCGCCGCGTGAATTGGAGTAATCGACCAGACAGGCGTACTTGACGGGGATGCCCAGCGAATCGCCGAATGCGACGAGCTTTCTTAGAGCCTCGCCTTGAACGGAATCGCCGAAAACGATCACCAGGTTTTTCTCCGCCTTGAGTTGGTCGCGCAGAGCTTCGACGTTGGATGCGCGTCCGGTGGAGTAATGGTCCTCCCGAACGGGGCCCGACGTCACGGTATAGATGTGAGCCTGATGATGGCGCACGTTGGCGCGCGCCTGGAACGCGAGCAGCGGATGCTGCTGAGACAGGTCGTTTCCAACAATCAGAACGGCGGCGGCGTTGTAGAGATCGTCGGTGGTGGCCAGGGCATCGTTGCGGCCGCTGAGCGCGTCGAAAAACGTCGCAAGATCGCCAGTCCGGTGATGATCGATGTTGTTGGTGCCGAGTCCTTGGCGGGCGAACTTGGCGAGGAAAAAGTTTTCTTCGTTGGTGGTGTGATTGGAACCGACAATTCCGAACTTACCGCCTTGGGAAAAACGTGCGCTGATTTCCTCAATGGCTTTGGTCCACGAGACCGGCTCGAAGGAATCGCCCACACGCATCATCGGGGACTGTAACCGCTCGGGATGTTCGACGAAATCGAATCCATAGCGTCCTTTGACGCACAGAAACTCGCCGTTGATCCCGCTGCGGTCGCGATTGTTTCCGCGAATGATTTTCCCGTTGCGGACGCCCAGAGTCGTGCGGCATCCGTCGGAGCAGTGCGTGCAAATCGTGCCGACGTGTTCCATCTCCCACGGACGCGTTTGATAACGATAGATCCCGCTGGTCAGCGCACCGACGGGGCAGATGTCAATGCAGGCGCCGCACTCGTCGCATTCCAGATGATCGTGATGGTTGGGAACGATCTCGGACACGACGCCGCGATTGGACACGCCCAGGGCGTTCACACCCATGCCCTCATTGCAGATCCGCACGCAGCGATAACACAGAATGCAGCGCGGCGCATCGAAAAACACCACCGGCGACCATTGTTTTTCGTCGACGTGAACCTTGCGCTCGGTAAAGCGGCTTTCGCCTGCTCCGTAGCGGAACACCATGTCCTGCAACTCGCACTCGCCGCCTTTGTCGCACACCGGGCAATCCAGAGGATGATTCGTCAGCAGGAATTCGAGCGTCCCCTTGCGCGCCTCCTTGACGAGCGGAGAATCGGTATGAACGATCATGCCTTCGGCCACGGGAAGCGTGCAGCCGACCTGCAGTTTTGGCGTTTTTTCTACTTCGACCAGGCACATGCGGCACGCAGCTTGCAAGGTGAGGCCTTCGTAGTAACAGAACGCCGGAATCTCGATGCCGTTCTGCCGCGCGGCCTCGATCAGCAGCGTGCCTTTTTCGGCCTCGACGGGCTTTCCGTCAATCGTCAACTTGACCAGTTCAGGCATTCGTTAGACCAGCACCGCCTCAGGGACGATGTACTTTTCAAAATCGGCGGCAAATTTATCGACGATGGAAATAGTCGGCATCGCGGCTGCATCGCCCAGCGCGCAGAACGTCCGTCCCAGCATGTTTACCGACAACTCCTTGAGCAGCGGGACATCTTCGCGACGGCCGTTTCCTTCCACCATGCGCGTCAGGATCTTCTTGAGCCACGTGGTGCCCTCGCGGCACGGAATGCACCAGCCGCAGCTTTCGTGCGCGTAGAATCGCATGATTCTCAACGCCACGCGCGCCATATCCGTCGTCTCGTCCATGACCACCATGCCGCCCGATCCCAGCATGCTACCGATCTTCGCCAGCGTGTCGTAGTCCATCGGAATATCGCACTCGTCGGCGCGAAGAATCGGGCAGGACGATCCGCCGGGAACGACCGCCTTCAGCTTGCGCCCGTGTGGAATGCCGCCGGCGACTTCGTTGATGGCCTTCATCATGGGATAGCCCAGCGGAAGTTCGTACACGCCGGGTTTGTTGACGTGGCCCGAGATGCACACCAACCGCGTGCCGCCGTTTTTCGGTGTGCCCAGATCGGCGAAGGCTTTTCCGCCTTCATTGATGATGTAGGGAATCGCGCTGTAGGTTTCGACGTTGTTGAGAAGCGTCGGCGACGCCCAAGCACCGGCAACTGCGGGGAACGGAGGCTTCATGCGCGGCACGCCGCGCTTGCCTTCGATCGAATCGAGCAGCGCGGTCTCTTCGCCGCACTCGTAGGCTCCGGCACCGGAATGCGTGTACAGATCGAAATCCCAGCCGGTTCCGACGATGTTCTTTCCGAGATAGCCCTTCGAGTACGCCTCGGCGAGGGCGCGATCAATCGACTCGATTAAGTAACGATACTCGCCGCGGATATAAATGTAGCCATGGTGCGCGTCGACAGCGAGGCTCGCAATCAGAATGCCTTCGATCATCTGCAGCGGATCGTACTCCATCAGCAAGCGATCTTTGCACGTGCCGGGTTCGCTTTCGTCGGCGTTGACGATGATGTATTTCGGTTTCGGCGACGTGCGCGGAACGAAGCTCCATTTGAGCCCGGTGGGAAATCCAGCGCCGCCGCGGCCGCGCAGAGCGGACGCTTTCACTTCGTCGATGATCTGCTCGGGCGACATTTCGCGAGCTTTGCGGAACGCCTTGAATCCGTCCGTCGCAAGATAGGTGTCGAGCGAAGCGGAATTAGGCATGCCGAATCGCTTGCTCAGTATCCGGGTTTCGAGCGGACTGGGTTCGTTATAAAGCATCGGTTTTCTTGTGGGGCAGGCTTGCAGCCTGCGCGACGATTTTCAATCGGCGCCGATTGCGCGGGTTACAAACCCGCGCGCAGGCTACAAGCCTGCCCCACGGTGTCATTGCTTTTTCCTCAAGGCGTCGATCAATTGATCCAGCTTCTCCGGCGTGATGAAGTGATGAAAATCGTAGTTGATCTCCACCGCGGGCGCCCAGGAGCACGCGCCCATGCACTCAACTTCTTCCAGCGAAAACTGGCCGTCCGAAGTTACCTCCTTGTGGCCGATTCCAAGCTTCTTTTTCGCGTGTTCGTACAATTCCTCGCCGCCCACCAGCATGCAACTGATGTTGGTGCACACCTGGACGTGATGCTTGCCCTGCGGCTTGCGATGAAGCATCGAATAATAGCCGACCACCTCATCCACTTGCAACGGCGCCACGCTGCAGCGGCGAGCCACCTCATCGATCAATTCCGGAGTGATGGCGCCCACTTCATCCTGCGCGTAGATCAGCATCGGAATGACAGCGGACCGCTGCTTGCCGGCCGGGTACCTGGTCAGCATTTCCGAGAATCTTTTTTCAAGCGCCGGGGAAAACGTCATCGGTCCATTCCTTTACCGCGCACAACGCTTCGCTGTGCGCTCATCGGTCCGTATCCCCCAAGACGAAATCCATGCTGCCCAGCGCGGCGATCGAATCGGCGATCAGCGTGTCTTTCAGCAGCACGCCCAGCGCTTGCAGATTTCCGAAGCTGGGAGTGCGCATGTGGACGCGGTAGGGCTTTGACGTGCCATCGCTCACGATGTAGTAGGCGATCTCGCCGCGCGGCGATTCGACGGCTTGGTACACTTCGCCGGCGGGAACGCGGAATCCTTCGGTAACGATCTTGAAGTGATAGATGAGCGCTTCCATTTGCGTCTTCATCTTTTCTCGATCCGGCAGAACCACATGGGGCGCGTCCGCGTGCCAGGCGCCTTCCGGCATGCCTTCCAGAGCCTGCACCACGATTTTCGCGCTCTCTCGCATTTCCGCCAGCCGAACCTGGTAGCGCGCGTACACGTCGTTTTCCGGACGAGTGGGGATCTCGAAATCGAATTTTTCGTAGCTCGAGTACGGCTCCGACTTGCGGACGTCCCACTTGAGACCCGCGCCGCGAAGCATGGGACCGGTTACGCCCAGGTCGAGCATGTCTTCGAGCGAAATGAATCCGACACCCTGCGTGCGGCGCTTCCAGATGGGATTCGAGTCGAGCAGATCTTCATACTGATCCACCTTGCTCGGAAAAGCCCCGATGAATTTCCCGACCATCTTCTGCCATCCGCGCGGCGGCTCCAGCGCGAGTCCGCCGACGCGGATGTAGCTGGTCATCATGCGCTGGCCGGAAAACATTTCGAACAGCCGCAGGATATCTTCGCGCTCGCGGAAACAGTAAAAGAACATGCTCATCGCGCCGATATCCAGCGCATGGGTTCCCAGCCACACCAGGTGGCTGTTGATGCGCGCCAGCTCCGTCAGCATCACCCGCATCCATTGCGCGCGCGGTGGGATTTCAAGCTGCAACAACTTTTCGACAGCCAGGGCGTACACCAGGTTGTTCGAAAGATTCGCCAGATAATCGACGCGATCGGTCAGCGTCACCACCTGCTGCCAGGTTTTCTGCTCGCACTCTTTTTCGATACCAGTGTGCAGGAAGCCGATGTCGGGAACCGCCTTGCGGATGGTCTCGCCGTCGAGTTCCAGCATGATGCGCAGAACGCCGTGCGTGGAGGGGTGCTGCGGCCCCATGTTGAGCGTCATCAGACGCGGCGCGGCCGGATTTGCAGGCTCCGCGACTGGAGCGGCTAACGTTGCTACAGGATCGTCGTCGAGTGTGCGTTTCATACTTGAGGTCTCACTCTTGTGGGTAGCTGTACTTATGGCCGTGCACTGGATAATCCTTGCGCAGCGGGTGACCTTCCCAATCCACCGGCATCAGGATCCGCTGCAGGTTCGGATGATCGCGGAACTGGATGCCGAACATGTCGAACACCTCGCGCTCGCACCAATCCGCCGAGCGCCAAACCGGATAGACCGAATCGATCTCAAAATTAGTCCCGCTCAGCCGGCATTTCACCCGCAGCCGCAGGTTCCGTTCGAGCGAATGCAGGTGATACACGACCTCAAACCGCGGCTCGGCCGGATGCCAGTCGACAGCGGTGACACCGCTCAGCCGGATAAACTTTTCCTCGTGTTTCAGATAGCGGCACAGATCGAGGATGCGCGCCGGATCGGCGATCAGCGTGGTTTCGCCGAAGGCTTCGTGAGTTTCGAGGATGGCAGGTTGATTCATTTACCGTCCTTTTCAGCGGACCAGTCCAGCGCGCCTTTTTTCCAGACGTAGAAGAATCCGATCATGATAAGCGCGACGAAGATGAACATCTCGGCGAACGCGAACAGTTTCAGCTCGCGGTAGACCACCGCCCACGGATACAGGAACACAGCTTCGATGTCGAACAGGATGAAGATCATCCCCACCAGGTAGAACTTCACGCTGAAACGTTCCCGCGCACTGCCTATGGGCGCCATGCCGGATTCGTAGGGCGTGTCCTTCAGCGGACTGCGCGCGCGCTTGCCCAGCAGCGCCGATGCGCCGATCAACCCAGCGGCCAGCGCGATCGCGATCACGACTTGCACCAGGACAGGAAAGTAGGTCTGCGGGTAATTTTCCGGCATCGCTTCAGTTCAATGTGATGAGTGGGCTAAGTATTGAATATAATGATCGGCGGATGAGGGTGTCAAACTCCAAAATGGAAACCGCTGAAACAAAAACGATTGAAGTTGTGGTAAACGGTCAGCCGAAGCGCGTGCTGGAGGGACTGAACGTTTCGGGTCTGCTGCGTTTTCTGGAGATCGACGCATCGCGCGTCGCGGTGGAATTGAATCGCTCGATTGTGCGGAAGGCGGAATGGGAGTCCATACCAGTTGAAGATCACGCCCGGGTTGAGATTGTTTGGTTTGTCGGAGGAGGATAGAGTTATGGCGATTCAGATTCGTCCGGAGCTTGAGGCGCTGATTGAGAAGGACGTCGCCCGCGGACCGTACCGATCGGCGGCAGAGTTTGTCGAGGAAGCAGTTCAGCGATTGCACGCTGATGAAGACTGGCTCGCCGGGAATCGGAAGGAAATCGCAGGAAAGATTGAAGAGGGTTGGGCGGCAGCGGAGCGCGGCGACCTGATGGATGAGGATGAGGTCCGTCGAGACCTCGAGGAAAAGAAACGCGCCTGGCTAGCGACGCGTCCCCCGACGTCAGCCGGTATCGACTGACACCGGAGGCGCGAGCCGATATTTTCGAGATCTGGAAGTATATCGCGCGAGACAATCTGGAAGTCGCGGCTCGCGTGGAGGACGCTGCAGTTTTATCGGCCGCTCGCCATTCGCCGGACAGCTTCGTCCCGATCTAACCAGCCGAAAGCTGCGTTTCTGGCCGGTTCCCGACTATTCCAATTACAAGTTGGTCTACGACCCCGCGGGTACGCCGATCACGATCCTGCGTGTGATTCACGGCGCGCGAAATCTGAGAAAGGCACTGGGCTAACCTATGATCCAAATGAAGGTGATCCACTATCTGGCGCTTGCGGCAGCGCTCTACGCTCATACTACTGCGGATTGGAAGTGTCACTTCATTATCGACGACGATGACTCTACGTTCGAGCCGCTGCGACCCAAAGTGACCGGCACCCTATTGACACCACGCTCCATTTGAGTACAATCGGAAGGTCGCAAGAATTCAACTTTCCAAAAACGAAAGTGTCCCGTTATGTTCAAAAACAAAAAAAGCCGGCCTGAGGCGCAAATTCAAGAACGAACATATTCATCCAGCGAGGTGTCGGACGTGGCAGGAGTCAGCCTGCGCCAGTTGCAGTGGTGGGATGAGCGCAAGGTGGTTTCACCGCGCCATGAAGGACACCGCCGCGTGTACTATCCAACGGAGGTGATCGAGATCACGGTGATCGCCGAACTGCGCCGCAAAGGATTTTCGCTTCAAAAAATCCGGCGCGTGCTGCGATTCCTGCAGCGCGAAATGGGCAAGCGGCTGGCCGAGGTGATGCAGGCATCCTCCAGCCTGCACCTGGTCACCGACGGCAAATCGATTTTCCTGGAAGACCAGCAGGACCGCATCATCGACATCCTGAAGAACGCCAAGCAGCCTATGTTCCTGGTATGCGTATCCGATCAGGCCCGGCGCCTGGGGGACATCGAACGGAAGCCCGCGCGGACCGAGACACCCGCCGTCCGCAGAGCGCGAGTCGGATAAAACCACCAGAAAGCCATACGCTATACTGGGCCTAGGTGGAGGCCCGATGTCGTTCCGTCCCCGCACTTATCTATTGGTCCCTCTTTTCGTTGTATTATGCTCGCTTGCCGCGGGTATTTTTAGCGGCGGCGGCGTAAAGGCCGCAACCTCCGAAGATCCGCTGGGACAGAGCTTCAAGTCATTCACCAAGATCTACGATCTGGTTGAGCAGAATTTCGCCGACAAGGTGAAGCCGGACACTGCCATCTACAAAGGCGCGATTCCGGGGATGCTGCATGAACTCGACCCGCACTCGAATTTCTTCGATCCCAAGGATTATCACGCGCTACGGGAAGACCAGCAGGGTCACTATTTCGGCGTCGGCATGAGCGTGCAGGGGCACAACGGAAAGACCGTGGTGATGGCGCCGTTTGTCGGATCGCCAGCTTATCGCGCGGGAATCCGGCCCGGCGACGTGATCATCGAGGTGAACGATAAAAAGACCGACAATCTGACCAGCACCGAGATCGCCGATCTGCTCAAGGGGCCGAAGGGAACCAAGGTCCAGGTGGTGGTGAATCGCGAAGGCAGCGACGCCCCTATCGCGTTCAACATCATTCGCGACGAAATCCCCCGTTTTAGCGTGCCGGACACCTTCTTTCTCAAGAATGGAATTGCGTACATCAAAATCGAGCAATTCAACGAAAATACCGGGAAGGAAATGGAAGACAAGCTGAAAAAGCTCGGCGAGAAAGACGTCAAAGGCCTGGTGCTGGACCTGCGCGACAATCCGGGCGGACTGCTGAACGAAGGCGTGGACGTCGCGGGGCATTTCCTCAAACGCAACGAAGTAGTGGTGAGCATGCGCGGCCGGCGGAGCGATTCGAACAAGACTTTCACCGCGCGCAACGAGAACGGAACCCGGGATTATCCGGTAGTGGTGGTGGTGAATCGCTACACGGCATCGGCCGCGGAAATCGTCTCGGGAGCGCTGCAGGATCATGATCGCGCCTGGATTCTGGGTGAGACCACCTTCGGAAAGGGCCTGGTCCAGACAGTATTCCCGCTGAGCGAGGATACCGGGCTCGCACTGACCAGCGCGCACTATTACACGCCCAGTGGCCGGCTGATCCAGCGCGATTATTCGAACATCTCTTTCCTGGACTATTATTCGCACGCCAACCTGGAGCAGAAAAACGCCCAGGACGTCAAAATGACCGATAGCGGTCGCACGGTTTACGGTGGCGGCGGAATCACCCCCGATGAGAAGTACGAGGCTCAGAAAGCCAACAAGTTCCAGATCGCGGTGATCCGCAAATACGCGATCTACAACTTCGCCGCGAAATTTTTCGGCGCGCGCCAGGACGCTAAGCTTCCCAAGGGCTGGGAACCGGATGACAAGGTGGTCAACGATTTCCACGATTTTCTAGTCAAGAACAACGTCGAGTTCACGGCTCCGGATTTCAACGAGAATCGCGACTGGATCAGGAAGGAACTGAAGCGCGAGTTCTACATCACGGCGTTCAGCGTGGACGAATCACGCAAGGTCGCCGTCGAGCAGGATCCGGAAGTGCAGAAGGCGATCGAGTCGATGCCCAAGGCCAAGACGCTGGTGGATAGCGCCAAGAAGTTGATGGTTCAACGATTCACGCAGCAGGCTCGCGCCGCACGTTAGATCCCTTTGTGGAGCAAGCTTTAAGCTTGCAGCGACGGGGCCTCGACTTCTTCGGTGAACGCTTCAGCTTGCAACCGCGCCTCAAGCCGTCGTAGTGACACGTCAGTATCGACCGCTTCCTTTGGTCGCGGCTCAGGGTCGTCACTTGTCATCTTAGCCACGCAATGAGCCGCGACCATAGGAAGCGGTGGATACTGAGTTTTTTCGCAGCCCTCGGTTGCAACGTCGACTCTAGTCGGCGTCCGCTTTCTATCACCAAGGCGAAAGAAAACCGGTCCGGGTAGCAGACCGGAAACGCGGTGAACACGAATATGTTTTTCGATACTAGATTTTGATCCCGCGATTCTGCTTCGTCGCTCGCTCCAGAGTCAGATGCGCGGCCACAACGTCTTCTACGGCCAGCCCTAGCGACTTGAAAATCGTGATTTCGTCCGGCGTCCTTCGCACTGCTGACCGTTCGCCTAGCTCTGCGACGATGTGATTCTCGCCCGCCGCGATCACGTCGCCGGATTCCTTCACCGCAGCGGCGCGCGAATCCACGAACAGGCGGGAACGCAAGACCAGCGCCGGATCCATCTCACGCTGCGTGGGCCGGCACGCGCCCACGGAAATCACATGCGCGCCGGGCTTCACCCAGGCATCCTCGATCACCGGAGTGGCGGACGCGGTGACCAGAACGATCACGTCCGCGCCCCGCACGGCCGCCTCGGCGGATGGCATGGCGCAAGCGCCGGTAGCTTTCGCGAATGCGTCCAGATTCGCGCGCGTCGGGCTCCAGGCGCGAACTTCCCCGAACCGGTGAACGTGCGCCAGCGCTTCAAAATGGCTGCGCGCCTGCACGCCGGACCCCAGAATCGTGAGCACGTTCGCATCGGCGCGCACCAGCCTTTTCACGGATACTGCCGACACGGCAGCCGTTCGCGCTTCGGTAATATAGCGGCCGTCCAGGATCGCGGAAAGCGCACCGGTTTCCGGGTCGAGCAGAATGATGGTCGCCAGATGCGACGGCAATCCGCGTTCGAGGTTCGAATGATATACCGTGACGAGCTTCGCGCCGAGCGCCGGGGTCGATCCGAGATAGGCCGGCATCAACGCGAAGAACGCATGATGATCGGCGATATCGAGCACCGTGCGCACCGGCTGTACCACGGCGCCGGCTGAAAATGCTTCAAGCGCCTTTTCCATCGCCGCGATCAAATCAGGCATGGTGAGGACGGCTCGAACGTCGGGTTCGGTTAATAGGAGAGGCATAGTTTATTGCGTCCGGCGGAACAGCCAATACACCGGCAGGCCGATCAGCACGATGACGAGTCCGGGCCAAGTGCTGGAGGGTTTGTAGATAAAAAGAATCGCCAGAACAGCGGCGGCGCCCAGCATGTACAGCGCGGGAATCACGGGATAGCCGAAGGCGCGATAGGGCCGGTCGGCATCGGGGCGCGTCGCGCGCAGGCGGAAAATGCCGGCCACGGTTAGGATGTAAAAGATCAGCGCGGCGGAGATCACGTAATCGAGCAGGTTGCTGTAAAGGTTCCCGTAGGATTGTTTTTCGACGTCATAAGTGCGCGGCAGCACCAGGAAAGCGGCCCACAGGCCCTGCAAAACCAGCGCCCACGCCGGAACCTTCGCCGCGTTGAGGGAATGCGCGCGCCGGAAAAACAGCTTGTCACGAGCCATGGCGTAGGAGGCTCGCGCGCCAGCGAGGATCAGGCCGTTCATGCATCCGAACGTCGAAATCATGATGAAAACAGCCATGAGGACGGCGCCCTTGCCAGGGAAAATAACTTGTAATGTGGCGGTGGCGACTCGATCCGAAGGTGCGTGTTGAATTTCGGAAAACGGCAGCGTGACCAGATACGCGACATTAGCGAGCAGGTACATCGCGATCACCGCGCCCGTTCCCAGCGCCAGCGAGAGCGGAATATTGCGCATGGGATTCTTCACTTCACCCGCCGTAAACGTGATGTTGTTCCACGCGTCGGAAGAAAACAGCGATCCAGTCTGCGAAACGCAGATCGCGGCGAAGAGCCCGAACGCCGTGGCTGCCGTGACACCCGCCGAGACTGGATCGAAATTGCGGGGAGTCCAGAAATCGGCATCGAAGTTGGCATGCACCGCGATCGTGTTCCAGCCGATCAGCAGCCCGATGACGATCAACCCGAACAGCGCCCCCAGCTTGGTAGTCGTAAAAATGTTCTGGACGATCTTGCCGTACTGGAGTCCTCGCGTATTGCTCCAGGTGAGCAGTGCGATGAGCAGGACGGCGACCAACTGGGCGGCCGACAACGACAGTGCGTAGCCGCTCGAAATGTGTACCGGCGCGATAATGTAATTCGATTCGCCGATGCGCGGCCACAACACGCCGAGAAAGCGCGCGAATCCGACGCCAACGGCCGCGATGGTGCCGGCCTGAATCACCAGGAACAGCGTCCATCCATACAGGAATCCCCACAGCGGCGAGAACGCTTCACGAAGATAGACGTATTGCCCGCCCGCCTGCGGCATCATCGAAGCGAGTTCGCCATAAGAAAGCGCGCCCGTGACGGTGAGAAATCCGGTGAGGGTCCACGCAATAAGAAGCCAGCCCGGACTACCGATGAATCGCGCCATCTCCGCGCTGACGATGAAAATCCCCGACCCGATCATGGAGCCGATGACCACCATGGTCGAGTCATACAGGCCAAGGCCGCGCGTGAATTCCGAATCGACAGCGGCGGTTTGCGGCTGCATGGACTTTATACAGTATCATGAGTGCGTCGCTTTTTTAAACGAAGATGAAATTACGACGGGACGATGTTCCCATGTACCTGGCCGGCGCGGCCGCGGTGTGCACCGTGGTCTCCATTGCCGCGTTCGAAATTCTGATGGGCCTGGCTGCTGTGTCCCTGATCGTCATGCGGCGCCCCTGGCGCGCGCCGCCGATCCTGCTGCCCCTGGCGTTGTTCTTCACGGGCACAGCGGTTTCGCTGGCGGCGCACGGCGACTGGAAACTGGGTTTTCCGCAAATCAAGAAATTCTTCCTGTACCTGATGCTGTTCCTGATCGTGTCCGCGTTTCGTGAGGTCCGCGAACTGCGCTGGGTCGCGTGGGGCTGGGCGCTGGCAGCGTCGCTCTCCGCGGCGTGGGCCCTCAACCAGTTCTACAACAAGTATCAGGACGCGTTGGAGGCGCACCAGGATTTTTATCGAGTCTACGTGGTCAGCCGGATCACCGGATTCATGAGCCACTGGATGACATTCAGCGGCCACATGATGATGGCTCTGATGGTGGTCGGCGCGGTGGTGTTTTTCGCGGTGTGGAACCGCTGGAACGTACTTCTGATCGGTGCGGCTGCCGTGATCGGCGCTGCATTATTGCTGGCGGAAACGCGCAGTATGTGGCTGGGCGCGGCGGCCGGCGCGGTGTACCTGATCTGGTTCTGGAAAAGATGGGTGCTGCTGGCGCTGCCAGTGCTCGCTGGAATTTTGATCCTGACCAATCCGTTCGAGTTGGGCGACCGGATCAAATCTTCGTTCCATCCCAGCGATCTGGATTCGAACGCGCATCGCGCCATGTGCCGCGCGATCGGATGGGAGATGATCAAGGCTCATCCGCTGCTGGGCGTCGGTCCCGAACAGGTCGGCCCTCAGCACTTGGATTACCTTCCTTCCGGCACGAAGCTTCCGCTGCCCACGGGATATTACGGCCATTTGCACAACGTCTATTTTCAATACGCGGCTGAACGCGGCGTGCCCACGCTGCTGGCGCTGATGTGGCTACTGGCGCGAATGCTATACGACTTTGTGCGCGCGCTGAGCCGAAACCGGCGAAAGCAAGAAATGGGTGAGCGAGGCTGGGTCCTTCACGCGGCCATCGCCGTGATGATCGCCGCGCTGGTGGGCGGATTTTACGAATACAATCTGAACGATAGTGAAATTCTCGCGATGTTTCTCGCAGTGATGGGGTGCGGGTATGTTGCCGTTCTTCAAGGAGACAAAGAATGCAGGGCTTGATGATGACGACGCCGTTGACGCTGACTCCCGTGTTGGAGCGTGCAGGGCGGCTGTTCCCCCGGAAGGAAATCGCGTCTCGAACCGAGGATGGCGGAATGCACCGCTACACCTACGCCGATTTCTACGCGCGCGTTCACCGGCTCGCGTGGGCGCTGGAGCGGATGGGCGTGAAGCGCGGCGATCGTGTGGGAACCCTGTGTTGGAACGGATATCGTCATCTGGAGCTGTATTTCGCGGTGACCTGCTACGGCGCGGTGCTGCATACGCTGAATCTGCGGCTCGCCGCGGATCAACTCGGCTACATTATTAACCACGCCGACGATAGCGTCATTTTCGCCGACGCATCGCTCGTCCCGCTGCTCGATCCGATTCGCGGTGAGCTGAAGGGTGTCCGGCAAATCGTCGTCATGGATGACGACAGTGAATACGAGCGGATGCTCTCGGCATCGCCGGCGGAGCCGTACCCCTGGCCCGCACTCGATGAAAATGAAGCCTGCGCGACTTGCTATACGTCCGGCACCACCGGACATCCCAAGGGCGTTCTCTACTCGCATCGATCGATGGTGCTGCACAGTTACGCGTTGGCCATGGCCGATTCCTTCGCGTTGAGCGAGCGCGACACGGTGCTTCAACTGGTGCCGATGTTCCATGCCAATGGCTGGGGCATTCCGTACGCGGCAGTGATGGTGGGGTCGAAGATCGTGCTCAGCGGCCGGCATCTGCAATCCGCCGACATAGCACAGATGATCGAAAGCGAGCGCGCTACGTTCACCGCCGGCGTCCCCACATTGTGGATGGGACTCTACGCTCATCTGGAGCATGCCAAACACGATATTTCCAGCTTGCGAACCATTGTCGCCGCGGGATCGGCGTTGCCCCGTCAGTTCGTCGAATTGTACGAAAAGAAGTACGGCATCCGTTTCATGCTGGCGTGGGGAATGACGGAGACGACGCCGATTATGACCGTCGTGGCTTTGAAGTCGCATCTGGAATCGATCACAGGGAATGCCCGCTACGATCTGCTCGCACGTCATGGACTTCCCCTCGCGGGGGCTGACATACGCATCGTTGACGAGCTAGGCCAAGATCTGCCCTGGGACGGATCGACCATGGGCGAGCTGCAGGTGCGCGGGCCGTGGGTTACGTGCGCGTACTACAACGATCCGCGCGGCGAAGAGCGTGGGCAAAACGAATCCTTTATGGGCGGGTGGTTTCGCACCGGTGACGTCGCGACCATCGACCATGAGGGCTACATCCAGATCATGGATCGCACCAAAGACCTGGTGAAAAGCGGCGGTGAGTGGATCTCGAGCGTCGATCTTGAAAACGCGATTATGGCGCATCCGAAAGTGATTGAAGCGGCAGTGATCGCCGTGCCGCATCCTAAGTGGCAGGAGCGTCCGATCGCCTGCGTCGCGCTTGCGCCGCAATATCGCGGGCAGGTGACCAAGGAAGATATTTTGGATTTCCTGAAAGATCGTGTGGCGAAATGGTGGCTGCCTGACGACGTAATTTTCATCGATGCAGTCCCCAAGACCAGCGTCGGAAAATTCAACAAGCGCGCGCTACGCGAACAGTTCAAGGATTATTCGCTGCCTGGGCAATCAGCACAGAGCGTATAGAGTCGCGCCCCGTCTGCGCCAGTGCTCGCGCAACGAAACCAGTCATATTCGCGACTGCAAAGCTTGCGCCTTTCAGGTTCAGCTCCACTGGAATGCCTGGAATCGAGCGTGGATACGGCGACGCGTAGAAAATTCCATCGCGATAGAGGTACGCGTCGCGAGGGCAGTCCGCGTCCGGCTGCACGGCAATGAATCCGGAAACGGATACCACGATCGGGGAAATCTCGGGCAGCGGCTTGGTGGTGCCCACGCTGAGATTGATCACGTCCATGCGGTTCTCGTCGCACCATTCGAGCGCGCGCTGCAGCACATGAAATTTCGTTGACAGGCGCCGGTCGAAAATCTTGACAGCATATAGTTCGGCATCGGGAGCCTTTTCGCGAATCGCGCCGGCCACGGCGGTTCCATGACCGACGTGGTCGACATAATCATCGCTGACCAGACTCACGCCGCCGGCAATCTTGCCAACGTGGGGATGCTCGGGATTGATGCCGCTATCGACGATCGCGATTTTCATAACTGAATTGTCCGGTGCGCGATCTGCGCGAGCGTCGCGCGATGCGTGATCAGAATCACGGTGCGCCCGGCGGCGATTCGGACCAGGGTTTCCGCGATCGCTCGCTCGTTAGCTTCGTCGAGAGCCGAAGTTGGTTCGTCGAGAACCAGTACTTTCGGATGGGTTAGCAGCGCCCGTGCAATGGCGATCCGTTGGCGCTCGCCTGCGGAAAGCGTTTGTCCGCGTTCGGCAAGGATCGTGTCGTAACCTTCGGCGAGGGCAAGAATCCGGTCGTGAACGGCAGCGGCGCGCGCGGCTTCCGCGATTTCCGCATCGGTTGCGTCAGGCTTGGCATAGGAGATGTTTTCGCGGACGCTGGCCCTGAACAGATACGGCGATTGGTCGACTACCACGATGTTGCGGCGCACATCGGCGAGCGAGAGATCGCGCACGTCATGACCGTCGAGCCGGATCGCACCGTCGTCGGGATCGTAGAAACGAGCCAGAAGATCCGCGATGGTCGACTTCCCTGCTCCGCTCGGCCCCAGAATCGCGCAGATCGTGCCAGGATCGAGGCGGAAAGAAAGCTGGCTTAGGACGGGATCGTCGGCGTGACGGAACGAGACGCGGTCGAACTCGATTTCTCCGCGGACATCTTTCAGCGCTGTCGTCTTGGCCCGTTCAGCGACCTCAGCCTTCGTGTCGAACAGTTCCCAGACCCGCGTGAGCGAAACGCCGCCCGACACCAGATTCGTGTACAGGCCCATCAGGTTCTGCACGGGCGCGAGCAGTCGCATATGATACGCCATCAGCGCTACCAGCGATCCGGTCGTGAGTGCCCCGTCGATCACCAGCTTGCCGCCGTAGAGGAAGATCGCGGCCGTCGAAAGCGTTAACACCGTCCCTGGAACCGCGCCTGAAAGGAACGCCGTCAACTGCATGCGCATCAGAGCGTCG
The DNA here is from genome assembly GCA_035568415.1 of Bryobacteraceae bacterium. GTDB lineage: Bacteria > Acidobacteriota > Terriglobia > Bryobacterales > Bryobacteraceae > Palsa-187. The sequence goes on from DATMOC010000014.1 coordinate 42,262, forward strand.
ATGAAGTTCTGATTGTGCCGCCGGAACCTTTCGGCTTCGCGGGATTCGGCGTGCGCCGCCACCACCAGGCGGATTCCCAATAACGTTTCCAGCAGAAAACTGCCGATATCGGCGCTGCGCTCGCGGACCGTGCGGACTCGCTCGGCCAGCCGCCGCTGATAATGCTGCAACGCCCACAAGCTCACCGGCACCACGGCGACGCTCACCAAGAAAAGCCGCAAGCTCAGCGACGCCATGATCGCCGCGCTGCCAATTAAAAAAATGACGTTCGAGAGCACGCTGAGCAGGCTATCGGCCGAGACGCGCTGCACTTCGGCGATGTCGTTGTTGATGCGCGAAACCACATCGCCCAGCTGCCGCTTGGCCCAGAATCGCGGTGAGAGCGTCTGCAAATGGCGATATAGCGACAGCCGCATGTCGAACAGGACCGCCGCGGAGACGCGGACATATAGGTAGCTCGAAACAATGTTCAGAGCGAATCCGGCGACGGTTACGGTGACCATCGTCGCGCTGACCACCATCAGCATATGCAGATCGCGCTTGAGCAGCGCATCGTCGATCAGGAGCTTTGAAATGTACGGCTGCGCCAGGCCGAAGGCAGTCGCCGCGATTCCTGCTAGCAGGATGAAAACGAGCCGCGGCCAGTACGGAGCGATGTAAGCCAGTGCGCGGCGGTATCCGGCGAACGGCAGATTCAACGGCTTGCAGGAAGCACGATCATGCCTGACGTAATATCCGCATTCAGATCGATCGTGTTCTTCAGTTTCATGCTGGCGGCGTCATACACTTCGATGGTGTAGCCCGCGCCGAAAATGTACAGCTCCTTGCCGGTGCTGGAGATGCCGAAACTGAAGCGCGCGCGGCCGTCGAACTCCTGTTTGCGAATCAGTTGGTTGGTGGTGAGGTCGAATTCCCAGAACTCGCAGCGGCGATTCCCGCCTTGCCCGTTGAACGCGACCGTGTAGCCTTTCTTGCGATCCGGCGTGACGTGCAGGCCGGTCATGCCGCCAGTGGACGGGCCGACCGGCGTGAAATCGAACGTACGCCGCGTCAGATCGAAACGGGCGATGCCGAAAATGTTGCGGCGCACCACCGGATCCTGTGAATTGAACAGGCTGGTCAGGATGCCCGGTTCCTGAATGGAATCAAGCGAACCGCCGATGCCGATATTCTGCATCCCCGGAATCTGCGGTTTGGCCAATTCGATTTTGTCGACCACCTTGAAATCCGTGGTGTCGAAGATGAAAACCTGGTTGCGGAAAACGTATAGAAATTTTCCGTCAGGCGAAAATCGCATCTGCCCGCCGAATCCGAAGCCGGGCTGGTCTTCGTCTTTCGGCACGTCGCCCGTGCGCACCATTTTCTTCTGCGCCAGATCGATGACGCCGAATTTGGTCTCCTTGCCGACGTCGAAACGGTCCTGCTTCTTCTCAATCGTGCGGAATAAGACGTACGCGAATTTCCCTTGTGGATCGATGGCCGAACCGCGCATGCGATATTGCTTCGATCCCTCGTTCAGCGTGAACGAGTTGGTGACCTTGCGCGTGGCAACGTCGATGACCTCGATACCGTTCTTCTCGATGGTATTGACGTACAGCGTCTTGCGATCCTCGGAGAGCTGCATGCCCCCGGGGACTCCGGTCGAAAGGTCGATCTTGTCGATCACCTGTTGCTTCGCTTCGTCGAGCACGTGCACCGTATGCGGCCACGTACCGATGAACAGCGTGCCTTGCGCGAATGCCCCTGTGGCAATTAGAAACAAAAGCCGCATCATGGGAAAACCAAATCGATGTTGCGCCAGTCTTTCGTCGCTGCAGCGCACTTCGCGGTCCAGTCCGGATAGTTGTTCAGATGATCCGGAACCTGCGCCGGCCAGAAGCAGGTGATGTAGCAATCGTACAGGTCGCGCTCGACAGGCTGGCACAGCCCCGCCGTGCCGCCGGCGGAATCGACTTCCCAACCGGGCGAAAACACCAGGGAACATCCCATCGGCACGTGCGGACGCTGCTGTCCGCCGGGCGGACCTTGCAAGGCGACCACATCGTCTTCCTGTGCAGCGACGAAATCCTCGATGCGGCGGGCCTTCTGATTGACGGCGCGAAGATGTTTCATGCGGCCTTCCTCTCTATGGAACGCGCAAAACGGGAGCTTCGCCCCCTTTGCGCTCTGCAAAACACTGAAGAAAACTCGGATTCTGCGCGGCGATCGCGCCATAGATTTCGAGGCAGGTATCGGTCCAGCCGCGAATCCAGTCGCAGTAATGAAGATTGGGATGCCCGGTATCCCCATAGCGGACGTAGGCTTCGTGATGGCAGCCGCCGGCGCACACCGGACGCGCCCAGCACGTACTACAATCCGTTTTGGTGTTGATGTGACCGCGTGACAGAAAATCGTTCACTCGGGCGCGATCGAGACCGGTCGAGACGTGGCCGAGTCTGTGCGTATCAGAATCGACGAATCGATGACATGGAGCAATATCGCCGGAAGGCCCGACGCCAACCAACCCCAGCCCCGCGCCGCATGGATGCGATTTGCTGACACCTTGATGAAGCTCGGCCAGCGTATCGCTGACGTTTGAAAACCCGTGATGCTGGCCGCGCAGGGCGTTTTCCAGATATTCTCCGGCGAGCGCGCGGAATTGGTCCAGCACAGAATCAAGACCGCGTTCGTTGATCGAATACAGGCGGTTCGGCGACGTAGTCACCGGCGCGAATCCCACTTCGTGAAATCCCAGATCGTGCTTCAGATGCTTGTACGTGCCAAGCACGTCCATCGCCTGCGAAGTCATCGTGACGCGAGCCGTGATCGGTCGCGTCTTGTGATCCTTGATCAATGCGCGAACACGCGGCTCGATGATGTCGTAGCTGCCGCGACCGTTGGCGAAAACGCGAAACTTGTCGTGCGACTCCTTCGACCCGTCGATACTGACCGTGACGCCAATGCGGTTCGCCGAAAGATATTCAATGATCGCAGGAGTGAGCAGAGTGGCGTTGGTGGTCAGGCTGAAATCGATCACTCGGCCGTTTTGCGCGGCTTGAGCCGAAGCGTAATCCACCACCTGCTTCAGCAGCGGAAAGTTCATCAGCGTTTCGCCACCGAAAAACGTGATGTGGATTCCACGCCGCCCCGCCGAGCTGGTAAACAAATAGTCCACCGACTGGCGAGCCGTGTCGAAGTCCATAAACTTCGGCTTGCCATCCGGAGTTGCGACTTTGTCTTCGCCGAATTCGTAACAGTACTCGCAAGACAGATTACACTGGTTGGTCAGATTCATCACCAGCGTCTGCAACGGGAAATCCGGCGGAGGCTGCTGGAGCGGAGTCACGAACCCGTCCGTAGTGATCGCGTGCGATTGGTGCAACTCGTCGATCACGTCATCGCTGGCGATCGCCGCGAGTTCGGCCCGCGTCGCTTCACCTTGTTCCAGTCGAGCAATCACCGCCTTACACGCGTCATCCAGTTCAAAGATGCCCGCACTCGGCACTAAGTACAGAAAGCGCCCGTCCGCAAACTGGTGAAATTCGCCGAGCCGGTATTTCATTGGCCAACCTCCGGTTGATCCCACTTCACATACAGCGGGACCGCGACCACCAGGTACGACTTCGCCGTGAGCGGCTTGTCTCCGGATTTATCTGCGCCTTTGTACGTCGCCACAACCCACACGTCGCCGTAGTTGTTGCGGCTGAATTTGCGCTTCGGATTGGGACCTTCCAGCGCCGGCGTAAAAAATGCCTGCGGACTCAGCGTGCCCACGAACTCTTTATCGTCGTCGCCGTACACCGCGTAGAATTCTTCCACCGACCACTCCGCGTCGACGGGTCCGAGTTCCACATCGTCGGCGGTGTTGGGCTTGTCGTCGGGACCGCGATTGTAGGCCCACGCTTCGAATTGCTGGAATCCTTTGGGATGGCCACTGCCGCCCAGCCGCGCGAGCGCGGTGTCCGGCTTCACCTTGAGGTAGTCAATCCGGTCGTAAATCGCGATCGCGTTGGGCGATACCGCGCGCCGCACGGAAACATCGCGCTTGCCGACGATCGCTTTCGCGTCCACATCGACTTCGACTGTTACCTGCGTCGCACTCTGATCGACGATGCGCTTCACTGTGACACCTGAGCCGAAATCGATTTCCGCGGCGGTCGCCTTCGGAAGATTGTCGCCGTAGATACGAACGCGCTGCGCTGTCGATCCGGTCTTGAGCATCGGGCGATCGGTGCCGAGCACCAGTGGTCCGTCGCCCGCGCGCGACAGCTTTACGTCATAACCGAATTCTTCATACGCGCCCCAGAACCAACGGCCTTCCATGCTGGATTGATCCTGCGAAACCCACATCACTTCGCGTAACTCCGCGGGATTGCCTCCGGCATTCGACGGCGACGCCGCCACCGCGTTCTGCGTGCGCGTCCGCCCCCGCCAGGTGTACCCGGAGTAAACCAGCGATTTGCCGGTGCGCGTGACGGTCGAGCCGTCTTTCAAATACGTCAGCTTGACGTTGGTGGTGAATTCGTCCTCTGCCGCGCCGGGCTCCACGTTCATTTCGCCGATCACTTTGCCGCGTCCGGCCTGATAACCAGAAACGATCCAGCGCCCCGTCAGCTTTGGCGCCCGCATGCGAGCCCGCCAGGCGGCCCACTCCGGTGTGTTCAACGGCAGATCCTTGGCCAGCGCCTCGACCGCTACATCCACAGGCTGCCTCCGGTCTTGTCCCGGTCCCGGCGGCGCGGGTCCGTCCAGCGGCGGAAAGAATCGATAGAAAGCCGTGAAATCGGCCACCTGAAAGTAGCCGGTGTGCATCGCGACCAGCAGGTTCCATTCATCCTTCGATCGTCGCCATGAGCGCGCGCGGCCGATCGCGTGGCAGGCCGTGCAAGCGCTGCGGACGTTGTCTTCCGTGATGGTCTCGTCGATCATTCGCATCTCCGGGATGTACATCACCGGCTTGGCTTCTTCCGGAGCCAGACCATGCGTGGTGCTCAGGCTCTTGACGATCGCGCGGGCTTCGTCAGGCTTCAGCGTCAGTCCGTTGAGCCGAATCATGCGCTTGATCGCCTGTTCCCAACCTTCAGGAGTAGTGCGCTCCCAGGAGATTCGCGAAAGGTTGCCTTTGTCGTCTTTGATGTGACAGGACCCGCATTTCGCAATCACCAGTGGATCGCTAACGGGAATCCCGTCTTCATTATTGGCAGGCTTGGCAGCGGCAGGCTTGGCTGCGTCAGGTGGACTTCCACCGCGCTGCGCGAGCAGCGGAACGGCTAAAAAGATTGCAAGGAAGGGCCTCATAACCCAATTCGTCCAAGATATCGCAAATAGCAGACGAACGGCGAACCGATCGGTTAGTTCTTAGCAAGCTTTGTGTCTTTGCGTGATTCAGCTTTTTCCGGCCACAACTCGTAAGATCGCCTCCCCGAACCGTTCCGCCCGCTTCTCTCCGATTCCGGGAACTTCGAACAGTTCTTCAATGGTCGACGGCATGCGCCTGCAAATCGCATCCAGCGTCGAATCGTGCATGACCACGTAGGGAGGCATTCCCATTTCCTTGGCCATGCCTCGACGCCACTCGCGCAGCGCCTCGCGGATGGCTGGATCGATATCTTTTTGGACCGCCACCGGCTTGGCCGCCCTCCGTCGCGTCGCAGCCGGCGCGGGCGATGCCGCTGCTTCCGTCAGCCAGTCCAACTCGACGGCACATCGATCGCAAGCGTCGCACCGCTCCCACTTGGGTGTTTCTCCGAAATGCACACAGATCTGCCGATGCCGGCACTGCTCGCCTTCGACGAACCGCCGCATGGTGTGATATCGCTGCCAGGAGCGCTCGCGCTCGCCGGGGTCCTGAAGCTGCTCGATGAAATGCACCAGCAGACCGATATCGCGTTTCTGCCATAAAAGCACACAGTCCGCCGTCATTCCATCGCGCCCGGCGCGGCCGGCTTCCTGATAATACTGCTCCAGCGATTTGGGCAAAGAGAGATGCAGCACTGCGCGGACATCCGGCTTGTTGATCCCCAACCCGAATGCGACCGTGCCCACCAGAATCCTTTTGTCGCCGGCCATCCAGGCTTCCTGATTCTTCTGACGAGCCGACGTGCCCATCTGGCCGTGATACGCGACCACTGGCCAGCCCTTGTGCGAGAGCAACGCAGTCGTCTCCTCGACGGCCTTAACGGTCGGCGCGTAGATGATCAGGTTGCCTTGATCGTAGTATTCGAGCGCCGCGTACAGCAGCTTGTCTTGTTCACGCGGGGCGCACTGGCGGACGATGTAGCGCAAATTCGGCCGGTGAAAGCTCATCACGAACTTCGCCGGATCGCGAAGCCGGAGTTGTGTGACGATATCGTGCCGCACCGCTCGCGTCGCGCTGGCGGTAAACGCAGCGATGGGGATGTCCGGGAACCATTCGCGCAGTGCCCGCAGTTGCCGATACTCCGGCCGGAACTCGTGGCCCCATTCGGAAATGCAATGCGCTTCGTCGATCGAAAAGAATCCTACCGGGATGCGTTTCAACCAATCCAGCACATCGTCGCGCACCAGGCGCTCTGGCGATAGATACAGCAATCGATACGCGCCCATCTGCGCGTGACGCTTGATGTCGCGCTGCTCGGAGGCATTCAGCGAACTGTTCAAGAACGCAGCAGCGATTCCGGCCTGTTGCAACTGGGCGGCCTGGTCCTGCATCAGCGCGATCAGCGGGCTGACCACGATGCAGGTCCGCTCCATGGCGACCGCCGGAAGTTGGTAGCACAGCGATTTCCCGCCGCCGGTCGGCATGATCACAGCGACATCGCGGCCCTCCAGGATGTTGCGGACAATGGATTCCTGTTTGGCGCGGAACTCGGTGTAGCCCCAGTGCTGCTTCAGGAGTCGTAACAGGTCCACGTACTAAGGTTCTCACGCGAACGCGCAATAGCAGATCTCGAAGCTCCCTAAGTCCGTCGCAGGGTCGCGAGACCGGCGCCCGCGCCGATCAGAAGAGTGCCCGCCACGCGGTTGGTCCACGCCGCGTAACGTGGCTCGCGCGCCAGCCGCGAGGCGCGTCCAGCCGCGAGCCCATAAGCCAGCAGCACCACAAACTCGATCGCAACCGAGGTGACGCCCAGGATAGCGATCTGTGGGCCCACCGCGCTGCGAGGATCGATAAACTGCGGCAGCAACGCGGAGAAAAACACGATGGCCTTGGGATTTGAAGCCTGCGTGAGGAACGCTCCGCCGAACAGCCGCGAAGCTCGCGTTTCCTTCTGTTCCGCGGCCGCGACGATTTCCGTTTTGCCCAAGATCGCCCGTATCCCGGTATAGATCAGGTACGCCGCGCCGATCCACTTAACCGCGAAGAACAGGTTATAGGACGCGAGCAGCAGCGCTCCGACGCCGGTCGCCGAAATGATGTAGTACCCAGCGTTCGCCGTGAGGATCCCGGCGTTCGAAGCCAGACTTTTTCGCGCACCGGCGCGCAGCGCGCTGGAGAGTACAAACAGAACCGCGGGTCCGGGAGTGAGGCACAGCGCGGTTTCAAAGGTGGCGAAGAGCCACCAGGTGGTCCAGGTCATCTCTTCAAACTATAGGACAGGTCAAACTATAGGACAGGTCAAACTACAGGACAGGGACTGCTTTGGGATCGCCCAGCGCCGCCATAACCTTTTCCTGCAGCGCTTGACTCAGTTCGACGCCGATCAGGTATTTCGCGCCGTAGCGTGTCATGTGGCGCACGCGCGCAGAGCCGGAAACATTGATCCGGTCCGCGTTCAAGGAGATCCCAGTGAGCAGTGGAACCGGCACCGGAACTTCCAGGCGCAAGCCTCCTCCGGAAACGTCGATACACTTGCCGCTCGCGTAACGGACCTCGCCGCCGACGCTCCAGCCGATGCGAACCGGTCCAATGTAAGGAACCCGGCGATAGCGACGCTTTTCGCCAGACACTATTCTTAACATCGGATTGTAATGGAAGAAGCTTTAGTCGCATAGTACGATGTTGGGTTATGGCTCGATATTGGATGGGCGACGACGACGGCGGGTTCTTCGATGACGGCGGCGGCTACGACGACGACGATTCCGATCAGGATTCCGACGATCAGGACGATCAGGATCAGGATGATGACGCCGATCAGGACGAAGACTCCGATCAGGATGACGAGGCTGAAGCCACCGGCGGCGGCGACGGAAGCGGCGGAGACGGAAACGGCGGCGATAGCGATGACAACGTTAACGACGAGTTTTCCGATCCCGACGACCTGATCGGTCTCGACGACGACACCGCGCTCGCGGCCGCTGATTTTCCTAACGCCACCGAATCCGATTTCCAGGACGACGACGGTAGCTGGACACCCGACGACTATCAGCAGTCCGCCGCGAATCTTTTCGGCGATCACGAATTCTTCGGCGACACAATGCTCACTCAGCGCGCCGCCGAAGGCTATCAGTATTTCGACAATCCCCAGTTCATGCAGGGATTCGACCAGGTCGCGCCCGGAAGTTCGGAAACCGTGCGGCTATTCGAGCGGGAAGGGCAGCTTTCGGCGTTCGGCTTCGTCAGCATGGCCATGCTCGAATACTTGGAGATGCGCTATACCGGCATCAACCTGACCAATCTCGACGTTTCAGTGCCACCGCGCGGCGAACCGGTCGAACCGAAGCCGCTCCCCCCCGCGTTCGACGCGATCCAGCCGGCCGATGCCGTGGATTTAAGGAAATACTGCACGCCGGTAGGCGATCAAGGGCAAACCTCGCGCTGTTCGGCGTTTGCATGGACACACGCGACAGAGCTGGTCACCAACATGAAAGCCGGCAGCGCTCCGCGGCTCGCGCCCAACTTCACCATGCTCGAGTTCCAGCGTCAGCAGGGCGACGCCCAGGATTATGCATACGCCCACTCCGGCGGCGATGGCACCGTCAGCGGAACCGATCCGGGCCAGGTGCTCGTGGAACACGGAACCTGCCGCCAGGAACTTTGGCCGGACGATAGCGAAGTGCCTACGACATCGGAACGCGTTCTCATTTCGGACGCGGAAAAGCATCACTTAGAGGGGACGCCGCACCCCATCGCCATCGACGATATCCGCAAGGTTCTGAGCGCGGGATGCCCCGTACACGTCGCGATCAACACCGGATCGACGTTTTCCGAGGTCGGCCGCGACGGCGTGTTCAGCGCGTCCGAAGGCCCCAGTGGACGTCATGGACGGCACGCCATGCTGATCGTCGGTTACACCGGCAACTTCTACATCGTCAAAAATTCCTGGGGCGAGAACTGGGGCGACAAGGGCTATTGCTACATCCCCAAGAACGTGCTGGCGCAATCTGAGCCCGATTTGATCGCCGTGCTGGTCAAGAAAGATTAGCGCACCGAACCGCGAGCGCCAGCGACCGGATCCAGAACACCGCTTCTCGGTTTCACGCAAAGACGCCAAGACGCAAAGTCCGCCAAGAGTTTCTTTTTAACGCTTTGCGTCTTGGCGTGAACCTTGCTTCTACTTCGCGACGGGCACTAGACTTCGCTGCTCGATGATCTTGTCGACCAGGCCGTATTCCAGCGCCTGGGGCGGCTCCAGAATGTAATCGCGATCGACGTCGCGCGCGATCCGCTCCACTGGCTGGCCGGTTGCAACCGCCAGAATCTCGTTCAGCGTTTCCCGCATGCGGAGGATCTCTCGGGCATAGATGTCGATATCGGTTGCCTGTCCCGCCAGGCCGCTCATGGAGGGCTGGTGGATCAGGATTCGCGAATGCGGCAGCGTATAACGCTTGCCTTTGGTTCCGCAAGCCAGCAGCACCGCTGCCATGGAAGCCGCCTGCCCTACGCAGTAGGTCACGATATCGGGCTCTACCAGCCGCATGGTATCCAGAATCGCCAAACCCGCGGTAATCGATCCGCCGGGCGAATTGATGTACAGCGAAATATCTTTTTCGGGATCTTCGGCAGCCAGGAACAGCATCTGCGCGATGACCAGGTTCGCGACGTTATCGTCGATGGGGGTGCCCAGAAAAATGATGTTTTCTTTAAGCAGGCGCGAATAAATATCAAATGCGCGCTCGCCGCGCGAGGTCTGTTCGACCACCATCGGCACCAGGACGGAATTCTGCATGACAAGACTCTCCTTAACCGACTTGAAGGACCGGCGGGCTACTTGGCATGGCCCCTCCGGCGCTGCCGTGCGAGTTGTCGGCGCTTCTCGCCCAGCGCGTTTTGAAGATCGGCGACCGAAGTCCCCTCTAAATACTCTATGATACGCGACCGCAGCGGTATCCAGGAATCGTGCAACCCGCAGGGAACCCGATCGCTGCATTCGGCGTGTCCTCCGGGACACCGGTCATAGCGGCCGGCGCCGTCCACTGCCTCCACGATTTGCAGCATCGAAATCTCGTCGGCGTCCATGTCGAGGCGGAATCCACCTCCGGGTCCCTTGCTCGATTTGAGGAATCCCAGGCGCGCGAGGTCCTGCAGGATTTTTGCCAGAAAGTGCGCCGGAATATCGGACTCCACCGCGATCTGCTTGACTAGCGCGTATTCGCCGTCCTCAAGCTCCGCCATCCGGATCAGCGCGCGGATGGCGTATTCCGCCGAACGCGAATAGATCATAAGACAAGATTATCTGAAAGTCTGAAGCCAGTTCTCCATAATCTGTCGCGCCAATCCGGATTGATCGTGCGCCCGCGCATCGATCGGCCTGGAAAGCATCGCGATATCGCCGCAGTTCACCGGTTCCCGGGACCAATCTTCGATCATCCCGGCAGTCACCTCCGGATGGAACTGCACGCCATAGACGCTCGACCCAACGCGGTACGCCTGATAGCGCGTCTTTTCCGACCACGCCAGCCATTCGGCGCCCGGCGGAAGATCGAACGTCTCGCTGTGCCAATGGAAAAACGTCGCCGGGGATTCGATCCCTTGGAAGACCGGGTCGCGCCGTCCCGCATCCGTCAGATGGACGGTCTCCCATCCGATTTCGAGCGCCCCGTTTCGATAAACTCGCGCGCCCAGTGCCTTGGCGATCAGCTGCGATCCCAGGCAGATCCCCAGCAGCGGGACCCCACGATCTAAAGCCCGCTCAATCATGGCGAGCTCATCCGCGAGGCCCGGCAGCGAGTCATTTGCCGACATCGGCCCGCCCAGAACGACTAGGCCGCTGTGTCCCAAAGCCGGCATAGGATCGCCTAAATCATGGTAGACAAAGGGAATGTGGTTCGCATTCAGGAGTTCGGTGAACAGACCAAGATGCTCGAAGGGTTCGTGGCGCAGTACCAAAAGTGACATAAGATGTTCTAAGTTATAGTTAGTCCGTCCGATAAGTACAACAGAGATACATGCGGATTCTGATTGCCGATGACAGCATCGTTTCCCGTCATCTTTTGGACGCCACGCTTCGGAAATGGGGATACGAGGTGGTGGTGGCCTGTGACGGGGTCGAGGCACTGAGCGTACTCCAGTCGCCGGACGCGCCGAAGCTGGCGATTCTCGACTGGGTGATGCCCGGCCTCACCGGACCCGAAGTGTGCCGGCGTGTTCGTGAGCAACGCAAGGATCCCGAGAATGGCGAAAGCAAAGAGACCTACACCTACATTCTGCTGCTCACGTCGAAAAGTCTGAAAGAGGATTTGATTGAAGGCATGGAAGCCGGCGCCGACGACTACATCACCAAGCCGTTCGATCAGCACGAATTGAAAGTGAGACTGCGCGCGGGCACGCGCATCATCGATCTGGAGCGGGCACTGGTGACGGCTCGCGACGAGCTGCAAGAGCAAGCCACTAAAGATTTCCTGATGCGTATCTGGAACCGTTCCTCGATTCTAGACACGTTGCAGCGGGAACTGGTGCGCGGCAGCCGCGAGAAGCGGCCGGTGGGCGTGGTTCTGGCGGATCTGGACCACTTCAAATCGATCAACGACACCTACGGCCATTTCGCGGGCGACGCGGTCCTGCGCGAATTTGCCCGGCGCATGCAAAATTCGATGCGCGTTTACGATGCGATTGGACGTTACGGCGGCGAAGAATTCCTGATCGTCCTGCCGGGTTGCGACGAAGCCTGCACATCCGCGCAGGCGGAACGGATGCGGCGGGCCCTTGACATGGTCCCCATGGAGATCAACGACGAACAGCGCATGGTGACCTGCAGTTTCGGCGCGACGTGCTGGTGTCCCGGAATGGAGACGATCCCGGAAACCCTCATCCGCACCGCCGACGAGGCGCTGTATGTCGCCAAGAATCAGGGTCGCAACCGCGTGGTGTGGCAAGTTGCAGGCACCGCGGTTTCCAAATAGCCGGTGATTTACTGGGCGCGTTCCGGCTGAGGCGCGATCCGTTGAACCACCAGCTTCTTGGCCTTATCGATCAGCCCCTGCGCCTTGGGCATCGCTTCGATGGCCTTGGTGACCTCGGGATCCTGTTCGATCCTGACGCGATCCGACTCGTCCACGCTGAACGCCGTGACATACATTTCGCGCTTGAGCTGCTCCTTCACCCACTGATGATTGGCGGTGAAATCGCCTTCGGTGAACTCGATCTTGCTGTCCAGCAGGAACCCGTGAAAATCATTGACCAGTTTTTCGTCCGGCTCCCAGCCTTTGGGCAGCTTCGCGTCCTTCATCGGACCGAAATACTTCGCCGAAAAGTTGAAGAAGCCGGAGTTTCGAAGGACCTCGATCTGAAACTTGTTCAGGCGCTGCACGGTGAATTTTTCATCCGGCGTAATGCCGCCCCCGCCGTAGACAGTGCGTCCGCTGTCGGTCATCTTGACGTCGGCGGCATTCTTCTGATCATTGTGATTGGTGTAGTAGTCCAGGAAGGAAATGTTGGTGTAGTCGCGCTGGATCAACCGTCCGCTCGGCGTGTAGTAGTGCATCGTGGTCAGCGCGAGCGCGGTATCGTTGCTCAGCGGGAACACAGATTGGACCAGCCCTTTGCCGAAGGTGGTTTCGCCCAGAATCCAGGCGCGGTCGTGATCCTGTAGGGCACCGGAAACGATTTCCGCAGCCGATGCCGAACGCCGGTTCACCACCACCACGATCGGATAGTCGTGTCCTTCGCCATTGGTCCGCGCTGTAAAGTTCTTGTTGGGCTGCGTGCGTCCGCGATGGCTCACCACCAACTGATTCTTCTTCAGGAAATGTCCCGCGACTTCGATCCCCTGCGTCAACAGGCCGCCGGGATTATCGCGAAGATCGAGAACCAGGCCCTTGATGTCCTTTTCGCCGAGTTTCTTGAGTTTGTCTTCCATCTCCTTGGCGGTGTTTTCGTCGGTGAAGTTTTTCACTTCGATATAGGCAATTCCCTGACGAAGCCAGAAGGCGTCGGAAACGCTGGGACGGGGAATTTCATCGCGCATCAAATTGAAAGTCAACGGCTGATCCTGGCCCTGGCGCGCCACTTTGAGCTGCACATAGGTCCGGCGTGGGCCTTTGATCATGTCGACCACCTGGGTCTGACCCAAGCCCTCGGTTTTCTTGTCGTCGACTTCGACGATCACGTCGCCGGGGCGCAATCCAGCCTTGATTGCCGGGCTTCCCACAAACGGCGAGCGAACGATGGTGTGGTTGCTGGCATCCGTCCCCACCAGCATGCCGACGCCGTAATAGCGTGCCCGCTGCTCCTCGCGCATGGCTGCATAAGCCTTAGGATCGAAGAAGTTAGAGTGCGGATCGAGGGTTCTCAGCATCCCCGGAATCGCACCATCATAGATGGCCTTATCGGGTTTGACGGAATCGGCGAAGTTCTGTTCGACCAGATCGTAAACGCGGGTGAAGGATTTGACGCTTTGACTGATCCCCTCGTCGGGCGCTGTCGCGGCGACCGCGCGCCCTCCACTAAACGTGCCGACCGCAAGGGAAGAGAGCAGGATAATGAAGGAAAAGAGCAGAAACTGGCGACGGCCTGACGGCATCGAATAAACCTCCAGAACTGATTGGAGTATATCAACAAATCCGGGCCACTCGCCCGGTACGCCTAGTCGAGATACATGTCGACCACCTGGACCGCGAACCGTTCCGGTGGCAGCGCGCTGACCGGGGCGGGGGTCATGCCGGCCCAGGTGGAGTAGGCGGTAGTGGCGACCGTCGAATTCAGGTAAAAGAGAAACTGGTTGGAAAAACACCGCAGCGGAGGAGGCTGCCGGAACGTCAGACGCATTCCAACCGCTTTCTCGATGCCGACACCGCCGGTTTCGACGTCCTTGTCTTCAAGCAGGGTGACGAAGCTGGATCGTCCGGCGTGCGGCCAGACATCCACGCGCAGGATATTACGCAGGTCGATACGGCTTTCGAAGGTGGTTTCGCACTGGCGGATCCATTCGAGGATGCTGTCTCCCCATTGCCAGTGGCGCACGAAGCCCAGGTATTGATCCACCAGGTTCAGCGCCAGATCCATTCTGCGCCGCTCGGCGTCCACAGGACCATCGGGAAGCAGCGCCATCATGTCTTCCTGCTCGATCAGGTCGTTGGCCATGCCCATGACCTTATCCAGCCGTTTGACGTCGGGCGCGGAGCGAACCAGGAGCGGCGGCAGCTCATGGGTCTTTGACCCGGGCAGCTCGACGAATTTCCGATCGCCCAGAATCTCCATATTCACCTACTTATGTTTTATCGACGTCACAGTCGAAAAACTTAACCTCACAGTATAACTGACGTAAAATCAATACTCAAAGTTTCCGGTAGTGGGCCAGATTCCGAGATGCGCGCTTTTCATTCATGTGCCGCTCAACGTCCCACAGCCGCCTTGTAAGCGCCACACAGAGAGCCCCATGCGTCAGCTTGGGGCTAGCGCGCTATAGAAAAAGCCCCACGCTGATGCATGGGGCTGAACCGCCGCAGCATTGGAAGCGACGTTGCATCTAGAATCAATCGGAAACTGACCCACCACCAAGTTTCATGCCCCGCCGCTGACGCTTATCAGGCACCGGCGGCTCTACTTTCTTCAAGCAGTTCCAGCCGGAAACCGCGGTAGCGTTTGCGCAGCATGGCGGGAATGAGAAATGGCGAAAAAACCAACGTCGAAAGCGCGTCCGCGGCGCTCAGACCCAGATTGTTGACCAGCGGGCTCTGCTCGGTGAACGCCTGCGGTCCGATTCCGATGGCCCGTAAGAACAGAGAAACCACCAGCAGAGCGCCCAGCGAGAGCACCAGAGTCCGCCACATCAGCAGCCACATCACTTTGAGGCTATGCTGATAACTCAGCGTGGGAGTGACGCGCCATCGGCCGCATTTCAGGTGCAAGGCGCGCCGTACGACCCACGGCGAGACGGTGAAAAACGAAGCTACGGCCCAGATGGAATCCGCGGTTTCGCCGGCCACGTCGAGCATGCCGTGGAGGACCCACACGACCGCGAGATCGATCAGTGCCATCGGCCAAGTCAGTTCCCAAGCCATGCGGAGGCGCTCGGAAAAGGTCATTTGGGCTTGACTCGCAGTTTGCCTTCGCGATCGATCCGGTGGCCTTCGGCTTCCAGGTGATCCGCCTGCGCGGAGGGGCCGCCGGGAAGTTTCTCCATCAGAGAGCCGTCATCGCGAACCACGCGCCAGTAAGGCGTGATGCGGGATTTTCCCGAGCGCGCGTCTTCGGCCGCCGCTTCCGCCACGATCCGGACAAAGATTCCCGTGGTGATCGGACATGCCACGTCCACTCCCGCAGCCTGCGCCAATTTTTCGCGGAGCTGGGTCTGCGTGACCAGCTTGCCGCGCGGCACTTTGCGGATCAGCGCGTCGACGTCGAGCGGGCAAGGGATCAGCATCTTGCCGCGTCCGAAACGCTTCTGCATCCGGGGCGGAATCGTGACGATCTGCTGCGGGCGATCCAGCTTTTCACGCCAGGGGATTCGGGATTTCATTCTTAGAATATAGTGTCCTGATCGGATTCACGCAAAGACGCCAAGACGCAAAGGACGCCAAGAGTTTTTTGGCGTTGCTTTGCGCCTTGGAATATATGGTTTGAAAAGTATAGATCGTTTGGAAAGTGCGCTACCATCCAAGATTAAATCGCGAACATGTCCCCATCGAAGCGCTATCTGCCCCTCCTTCTCACGCTGTTCATCGGCAGTGGATGCGCCGCACTCATTTACGAAGTGGTCTGGTTTCAACTACTGCAACTGGTGATCGGGTCGTCGGCGCTTTCGCTGGGCGTGCTGCTGGGGACCTATATGGGCGGGATGTGCCTGGGCAGCCTGCTGCTTCCTCGCTACGTCGCCGCGCGCGAGCATCCGCTCCGCGTGTACGCGATGATCGAAGCCGGAATCGGCGTGTGCGGAATACTTTCCCTGTTTGGGGTTCCGATCATCGATCATATTTACGCGGCGGTGGCGGCGGTCGCGGGGCAGGGAGCCTGGGGAATCGTGTTGCGCGCCGTGGTATCGGCGGTGTGCCTGCTTCCGCCCACGCTGCTGATGGGTGCGTCGCTTCCTGCGATTGCGCGCTGGATCGAAGACACGAAAGACGTCGCGTGGCTCGGATTCTTCTATGGCGGCAACATTGCCGGCGCAGTTTTCGGATGTCTGTTCGCCGGATTTTATTTGCTTCGTGTTTACGACATGCCGACGGCGACGTGGGTCGCGGTGGCGATCAATGCAGCAGTCGCGCTGGCCGCTTTTCGGCTGGCGCGCAAAGCAAGCTATACGGCGCGTGCGGATGCACGTCCGGCGGCTCCCACCGGTTCGCGCGCAGTATATGTCGCCATCGCGATTTCGGGGATGTGCGCGCTGGGCGCGGAAGTGATTTGGACGCGTCTGCTCTCCCTGATGCTGGGCGCGACGGTGTACACGTTTTCGATCATTCTGGCCGTGTTCCTGGTCGGGTTAGGGATCGGAAGCGCAGTGGGATCACAGATGTCGCGATCGAACTTCAGGGCGCGAACAGCGCTGGGGCTATGTCAATTGCTGCTGGCGGCCGGAGTCGCCTGGAGCGCCTACGCGCTGGCGGATTCGCTGCCGAACTGGCCCATCAATCCGCTGCTTTCCAAAAGCTCGTGGTTCACGTTTCAGCTCGACCTGATGCGCTGCGTTTACGTGATTCTTCCAGCGGCGCTGCTGTGGGGCGCGAGTTTTCCGTTGGCGCTGGCAGCGGTCGCGTCACAGGGACAGGATTCGGGAAAGCTTGTCGGCGGAGTGTATGCCGCGAACACCATCGGCGGAATCGTGGGCGCGCTCGGGTTCAGCGTGATTTTTATTCCGTGGATCGGGTCGCAGGATTCGGAAAGGCTGCTGATCGCGCTTTCGGCGGTGTCGGCGGTGGTGGTGTTTTTTTCCGTGCGAGGCGCGACCAGCAAGCTGGGCATGGTGGGATTGCTGGTGTCGCTCCCGGTAGTCGCGTGGCTGATTGCCGGCGTTTCAGAAATGCCGTGGATGGCGGTGGCTTACGGACGCCGCATGCTGATCACCAGCAATCCGGGACACGCGCTGTACATCGGGGAAGGCAGAAATTCTTCCGTAGTGGTTTCCGAGCTACCCGACGGGAAGCATTATTTCCACGTCAGCGGAAAAGTGGAAGCGTCCACCGAGCCGTACGATATGCGGCTCCAACGGATGCTGGGCCACATTCCGGCGCTGTTTCACGCGAATCCGCAATCGGTATTGATCGTTGGATTCGGCGCGGGCGTCACGGCGGGGACCTTCGTGGTGCATCCAACCGTTCGCAACATCACCATTTGCGAGCTGGAGCCGCTGATTCCGCCGGTATCGACGCAATACTTCGGCCGCGAAAATTACAATGTGCTGAACGATCCGCGCACCCAGATTCATTATGATGACGCACGGCATTTCATTCTGACCTCCAAAGACAAGTTCGACATCATTACGTCGGATCCGATTCATCCGTGGGTGAAAGGGACGTCGTCGTTGTATTCCAAACAGTATTTCGAACTGGTGAAGCAGCACCTGAATCCCGGCGGCGTGGTGACGCAGTGGGTTCCCCTGTACGAAAGCGACGAGGCCACCGTGAAGAGCGAGCTGGCGACGTTCTTCGATGTATTTCCGAACGGAACCGTGTGGGGCAACGATATTAACGGCGACGGGTACGACATCGTGCTCCTGGGGCAGGCAGAGCCAACGCACATCAACATCGATGCGATGCAGGAACGCCTGGCGCGTCCGGAAAATGCGCGCGTAGCGCAATCGCTGGGGGCAGTGGGCTTCCGGTCCGCGCTGGATCTGCTGGCGACGTATGCGGGGCGCGCGACGGATCTGGCTCCATGGCTGGCGCACGCCGAGATCAACGACGATCTAAGCATGCGCTTGCAGTATCTGGCCGGCATGGGATTGAATTTCGACCGGCCTGTGGCGATTTACAGCAGCATGCTGGAGTATCGAAGGTTCCCGGGTGATTTGTTTTCAGGATCGGATGCGGCGGTCAGCTCGCTGCGGTTCGGGCTGGCGGAGCCGCGCGGAAGGCAGTAGACATTAAGGTCCGCGCGGCCGTCAGTTGAGGCGCGGCAGTTATGGAGCGCGTTAGGGAATTACAGAAAAAATCAGGCTGGAGCAGGTCACTCCGGCTTCGGCTTTCTGAAGTTCGGAGATATCGACTGTGACGACGCGAAAGCCGGCGCGTTCGAGAAGATCGCGTGTCACGGGGAATGAGGCCGGCATCATTACCGCATCGCCGATTCGAAGGACGTTCGCCGCCCAGGGTTCTTCGTGAGCCACGTCGATTATGTCGAAGTTGTCGAGTGCGCGAGGTTCGATCCATTCGCGATTCGCCAGGATCGTCCGGTCGTCCAAGGGACAGCATGCGCTTTTCAGATGCAGCGATCCCAGCACTTGAATGGGCGTGACCCTATAGCCGAATGGTGCGATTAACTCGGCCAACTGGCGCACGCCCTCACGATTGGTCCGGCGCGAGATCCCGACGTACAAAGTTTTCCCGATGCGCATGACGTCGCCGCCCTCGATGGTGGCTGGCTCGCGAATGCACTTTAGTTCGCGGAACGGCGCGAGTGCCGCCGCGATGGTCTCGGCCTCTTTCCGCCGTGACTCGGCGCCGGTCCGGCAGAGGATCGCGATCTCATCCAGCACGATGGCCGGATCTTCCACAAACACGCTATCCGGAAGCGCGGGCTCGGCGGGCAGGGAAATAACCCGGACTCCCAGCGTTTCGAGGCAGGCCTCATAATTGCGATGCTGCTGCGCGGCGCGGGGGACGTCGATCGGCTGGCGCTCCAGGAATTCAAGTTCGCATTGGGCCAGGTTGGGGTTCACGGCTCGCGTCAGCGCGATCGGCATTTCCTTATACTACTTATTAACTGAACGTGCGCATCCTGATTATTGACGATGACGCCGAGCTAACCGCCTTACTGGCGGAGTTTCTCGACCGTGAAGGCTTTCAGGTCGAGTGTGCGCATGACGGGCCGCGCGGCCTGGAAATGGCGGAGAAGGGCGGCTTCGACCTGCTGGTGCTGGACCTGATGCTTCCGGGCATGGACGGCTTCGAGTTGCTCAAGACCCTTCGTTTGAAGAGCCGTATTCCGGTGCTGGTGCTTACGGCGCGCGGCGACGACGAAGACCGCATCGTTGGCCTGGAAATCGGCGCGGATGACT
The DNA here is from genome assembly GCA_035568415.1 of Bryobacteraceae bacterium. GTDB lineage: Bacteria > Acidobacteriota > Terriglobia > Bryobacterales > Bryobacteraceae > Palsa-187. The sequence continues at coordinate 61,752 of DATMOC010000014.1, forward strand.
ACCTGGCCAAACCGTTCAACCCGCGCGAACTGGCTGCGCGGATTCGCGCCATTCTGCGGCGCGTGGTTCGTTCCAAGGGGCGGATCGAGGTGAACGGCGTCTCGCTGGACCCGGGAACGCGCGAGGTGTATTGCAACCAGCGGCGCATCGAAATGACCACTTTGGAGTTCGACATTCTGGAGATGCTGATCCGTTCGGCCGGCAGCGTGGTTTCGCGCGACGCGCTGATGGAGAGCATGTACAACCGCAAGGCGACTCCGTTCGACCGCTCCATCGACATGCATGTGAGCCATCTGCGGCGGAAGCTCGAAACCGACCGGCCGCTGATCAAGACCATCCGCGGCGTGGGATATCAGTTCTGCAACTCGGCCGACGAGGGCGCGGCCGGCGAAACCGGGTAGTACTGAATGCGATCGCTTTTCGCGAAAATCCTGGGCTGGTTCGTTTTGGCGCTGGTGGTCACGGTGGTTGCGACTGCGGTCACGTCCGCGGTCAGCTACAGTCCCAATTCGCCCGTCCGCGCGCCGTTTTCGCTCATGCTGGGTCTGGGGATGAGGGACGCCCGGTACGCGTGGGAGACTGGCGGACACGACGCTCTGGCCGGCTCCTTGGCGCGTTTTCACGAAGTCACGCGCATCCGCTCGACGGTATTCACGGACGCGGCGGGAACGGACCTGCTTACCGGCGCAGAGCATCCCGAATTGATCCGCACAGCTCGTAACTGGTCGCGCATTCCATTTCTAACCTCTGACGGGTTGGTCTTCGCGCGATTCTCGTCCGATGGAAAATATTGTTTTTTCGTGACCACCACTCCGTTGCGCCTGCTGCTCTCGAACTTGCAGGCGGCGCACCTGCTGGTGCTGGTGATCATCGTGCTGCTGTGTTATGCATTCGCCTATCATCTGACGGCTCCGCTGCGCGGATTGTCGCGAGCCCTGGAACTTTTCGGCCAGGGCGATCTGGGCGCCCGCGCGGAGGATCACCGGCATGACGAGCTGGGCGACCTGGCCCGCGCGTACAACCGGATGGCGGAGCGCATTGAGACGCTGCTGGCCGCGGAACGGCGGCTGCTGCTGGATATCTCCCACGAACTGCGCAGTCCGTTGGCGCGGTTGAGTGTCGCCGTGGAACTGGCGCGCTCCGGGAACGGCAACGCGTTGCCGCTCGATCGCATTCAAAAAGAGGCCGACCGGCTGAACGATCTGATCAACCAGATGCTTCAAGTGACCCGGCTGGAGAGCGATCCGGCGCATCGCACGGCCGAACCCGTGCGGCTGGATGAGCTGGTGCAGGGCTTGGTCGACGATTGCTCCATCGAGGCCTCGGCGCGCGATTGCTCGCTGGTGTTTCCGGCCCCGCCGGAGGTCAGCGTGAGCGGCGATATCGAATTGCTGCGGCGCGCCATCGAGAACGTAATGCGGAATGCGATCCGTCACGCGCCGCCCGAATCGAAGGTGGAAGTCGAACTTGAAAATGGCGGCGGGCGCGCGTGCGTGCGCATTCGGGACTACGGTCCCGGTGTGCCAGAAGAGGCATTGCCGCGCTTGTTCGATCCCTTCTTTCGCGTCGACTCGGATCGTAACCGCAGGAGCGGCGGCGTGGGCTTGGGGTTGTCGATCGCCAAGCGTGCCGTAGAACTGCATCAGGGCAAGCTTCGGGCGTCGAACGCCGTGCCCGGGCTGCTGGTGGAGATCGACCTTCCGCTATGAGCGATTTCTTTTAACTTCGCTTCTGCTTCCTTTCGCGAAAATGAATTTGCGGCCGCAATTCGCCGTTAATTGGCCGCAACGGAACGGCATCGCCACAATCACGTGCGACTGCTAACCAAAACTAACGCAGAAGGCGCTCGCTCATCGTCACACTAAAAGCTAGCTGCATGTCACGT
>DATMOC010000015.1:0-30097 GCA_035568415.1 Bryobacteraceae bacterium
CGGACCGCTTCGTCATCACGCACGACGGCGGACTGAGCATCACCACATCGCACGGACGCGGCTTCAATCGTGTCACGTTGCCGATCGGCCAGATGTACCACGTCTCCGTCGATAACCAGGTGCCGTATTATTTCTACACCAACATGCAGGACAACACGACCATGCGCGGGCCCGCCGTGCAAGTCGGCTTCGGTGGATTCGGCCGCGCTGCCGAGCCCGGTTGGGATCGCGGCATGGGTGGCTGCGAATCTGGTTTCACCTATGCCGACCCCACCGATCCGAACATCGTCTGGGCCACCTGCTATGGCGACGAAGTGACGCGCTGGGACGCGAAAACCAAACTTGCTCGATCCGTGAGTCCGTGGCTGCACACGCTCGACTCGCCGCCGAACGACACCAAATATCGTTGCCACTGGACCGCTCCCTTGGCCATCGACCCGTTCGATCACAACACGGTTTACTACGGCTGCCAGGTGATTTTCAAAACCACCAACGGCGGGCAAAGCTGGAGCGTCATCAGTCCCGACCTTTCGACGCAGGATCTCAAGTACCTGGTGCCCAGTGGTGGAATCGTCGGCGACAACCTCGGCCAGTTCTATGGCGAAGTCGTGTTCGCTATCGCGCCATCCACCGTGCAGAAGAATCTCGTGTGGGCCGGGACCAACGATGGAAAAGTCTGGTACACGAAAGACGGAAAGCAGTGGAATGACGTGACCAAAAACGTCGGCATGAAGCCGTGGGGCACCATCACCAGCATCCAGCCGTCCTTCTTCGACGCCGGCACCGCCTACATCTCAGTCGACTATCACCTGATGGACGATCGCAATCCATTTCTGTATAAGACCACCGATTTCGGCCAAACGTGGACCAAAATCAGCGGCGGCCTCCCTAGCCATCAACTCTCTTACGTCCGCGTGATCGCCGAAGATCCCAACTGCAAAGGACTTCTGTTCGCGGGCACCGGCAACGGTTTGTACTATTCGCTTGACGACGGCGGCCACTGGACCAATCTCCAGAACGGCTTGCCGCATTCTCCGGTTTCGTGGGCCGTGGTGCAGAAACAATTTCACGATCTGGTGATTTCGACCTACGGCCGCGGGATCTACATTCTGGACGACATCACCCCGCTCGAGCAGATGGCCAAGGGCGTGGGATCGGACACTTCGGTGTCGCTGTTCACGCCGCGCCAGACCGTTCGAATCCTGGGCGGCGGCCGCGCGTACGTGAATTTCCAGCTCAAGAATCAGCCGAAGGGACCGGTACAGGCCGCGATTCTCGATGCCGACGGCAAAGTAGTCCGCGAGCTGCGCAACGTGCCCTCGCGTCCTGGCTTGAATCGCGCGCAATGGGATCTGCATTACGATCCGCCGCGTCTGGTGGCGTTGCGAACCACGCCTCCCGAAAACCCGCACATCATGGAAGAGCCGCGTTTCCGTGGGCAGGATTCTCGTCCCATCACGCACTGGGGCGCGGCGCAAGCCGAGGTTGGTCCTGTCGCTCCTCCCGGAAAATACACCATGCGTCTCACGGTGGACGGCGAGTCCTACACCCAACCCCTCGAGATCGTTCGCGATCCCTCCAGTCACGGGTCGGACGCCGATCTCCAGGCGCAGGCCAAGCTCCAGCTCCGCATCCGTGACGACATCAACTCGGCGTCGGACATGATCAATCAGCTCGAGTGGATGCGGAAGCAGCTCGACGACGTTCAAAAGATGTTGCGCGCGGATCGCTCCAAAACCGAGTTATTGAAATCGGCCCAGGAGATGGATCAGAAGATGCAAAACGTCGAATACAAACTGGTTTCTAAGGCGCTCACCACCAGCGACGACAAGTATTTCATCGCATCCTACAAGGTGTACTTCAACCTGATCTGGCTGAACGGCGAAGTCGGCACCGGAGCGGGGGACGTCGCCGGAGGTGCGGATTACGGGCCTACCGACACTGCTCTAAGCCTGACCGACATGATCGAAAAGGATCTGGCCGCGGCGAAAGGCGAATATCGCGCATTGATCGACAAAGATGTGCCCGCCTTCAACCGAACCCTTGCAGCCAGCGGAGTGACTCCCCTGTCGGCCAACAACTGAAATCGTCTCAACGAGTCGTACTCAACCATTCGCGAGCCGCTTCAGCAGACTCGAACAACCGAAAGTGGTTTCCACGATTTTCCTCCGTGACGAGCTCTCCAAACTTCGTGCTGAAGCGAACACGATCCGGGCTGTACACCACCGCGACGCGGATTCGATAGTTCCGTAGCTTCTGCAGAACGGCGCCCGCTTCGCCCGAACTCAAATCGAAAAAGTGTTCCGTGAGATTTTCCGCGTACAGAAGAGCCGAGAGCGCACGGTGCGAAAAACATGTCTCGACAACCAGGGCAGCGTCATCAACAGTACGCATGACCGGCCGGTCCGGCGGCCCCTCCACAATGCGGACGCCTCCTGTTTCGGAGATTGTGAAGTCGTTTTCCATGGCTCACTCCGCCGCCAGCTTCATGACCGTCTGAAATGTGTCCGACTCGGCAGCGCTCTTATCGGTACGATATCGTTTCACGCGAGCGAAGCGCAGCGCCAGCCCGCTGGCATAGCGCGAGCTGACCTGAATTTCGTTGAAAGCAATCTCGGCCACCAGCTTCGGTTCGACATGCACCGCATACCGGTCGCGCGCGATTTCCAGCTTCAACAGTTCCTGCGTCTGCCAGGCCAGCATCTCATCCGTGAGCCCCTTAAACGTTTTTCCGAGCATCGCGAACCCGCCTTTTTCGGCATCGCGCGCGCCCAGGTGAAGATTGCTCAGCCAGCCGCGGCGGCGACCGCTGCCCCACTCCGCCGCAAGGATCACCAGATCCAGCGTGCGGACGTGTTTCACTTTTAGCCAGCTTCGCCCCCGTGCGCCGATCGCATAAATAGCGTCAGGCGCTTTCGCCATCACGCCTTCATGACCCTGCGTGAGCGAACTTTGCAAAAACTCGTTAGCCTTGCCCGCGTCCGACGTAGTCAAGTGCGGAACCACCGGCGCAATCCTCTCGAGCATCCCGAAGCGGCGCGACTGCGGTTCGGTGAGAAGATCGCCACCGTCGAGATACAGCAGATCGAACCAGAATGGTGAAAGCGGCAACTCGGCACGAAGCCCGTCGACCCCCAGCTTACGGCCGAAGCGCCGCATCGTAATTTGAAACGGCTGCGGACGCCCGTCAGGTCTCAGGCTGAGAACCTCGCCGTCGAGGATGAGTTCCCTAGCCGGCATGGCTCGAACCGCTTCCACCACTTCGGGCACCGCGGCGGTAACATCGTTCAGCGCTCGCGAAAACACCCTCACGTCGTCGCCGGATTTGTGAACCTGCACGCGCGCGCCGTCGAACTTGTATTCGAGCGCGGCTTCACCCAGATCGTCCAGCGCCTCGGTTACGTCCTCCGCTGTTTGTGCCAGCATCGGCTGCAAGGGTTGAAACAGCCGGACCCCGTACTCACCCAGCCCAGCCTCGCCTTTTTCCAGTAGCGATCTCGCGATCGCCGTCACATCGCCGGTGACCATCGCCACATGCCGTACACGATCGACCGGCACGCCCGATGCTTTCGCCACACCCTCGATCATGATCCCTTCGAGCGCACCCTGCCGCAATTCGCCGCCGAGCAGTCCAGTGATGAATTGTTGTTCAGGACGCGTGGCGCGTGCGAGCACGTGACGCAGAAGTTCCACGCGGCTGCGCGTCCCTTTCGTCCTTGCGATTTCGGTGAAGCCCCGATCTAGTTCGACCACTTCAATCGTCGCAGTCGCCGCCGGCTCGGCAGCGGCGTCGCGCAGGGCTCCGTATCCCACCCCGATGCGCCCCTGCCGCGTTCGCCCCGAAAGGAACGCAACCACGATGTCGATCTCGTCGCTGCGCAACTCGCGCAGCAGCGCAGCCAGCAGGTCGATCTTTGCCAGACGCTTAGTCGTCTCCGCGATCCGCTGCGAAGTTTCGACCACATGAGCAAGCAGCATAAGTCAGTATATGGACGCTTCCCCAGGCGGCCGCGTTTTCCACCGCCTGTGAATCCACAGGTACTGATCGGCGTGTTGCAAAATGACGTTTTCCAGATGCGCGTGGATGCGCTGCGTGTCTTCCAGCACGTCGCCCGTCATTTCGATGATCGGATCGAATCTCAACACATAACGCTGTTCTTCCGCAGACCACAACGCGAAGCCCGGAACAACGGCCGCGCCGCTGTGGTGCGCCAGCCTGGCAAACGCGGCGCCCGCGCACGCTTTGATGCCGAAGAAATCGATGAACACGCCCTCCTCAGGCGCAGTATTCTGGTCGATCAGGATTCCGACCGCGTCTCCCGCCTTGAGCGCGCGCAGAATGTCGCGTGCCGCATCTTTCTTTTCGATGATATGGTTCCCGCTCAGTGCGCGGCGTTGCTCCACCATCGCATCCACCCGCGGATTATCAATCGGACGAACCACAATGTGCATCGGCGCGGTCATCCATGCGTGCGCAAACGCGCTCAATTCCCAATTTCCCAGGTGTGCCGTGGCCACCAGAACTCCGCGCCCGCGCGCTTGCGCCGCTTTGAAGTTTTCCAACCCCTCATAGCGAATCCATTCACCAATATTTTCAGGCGTGATGAACGGAAGCTTCGCGAAGGCAACCAGTGTGCGCGCGATCGAGCGATACATCCCGCGGATCACGCCCTCATCCGGTATATCGGCGATTTCCAAATTCTTAACAGCCGTCCTTCGCAATCGAGGAATCGCCAGATCGATCAGCTTCACATACACGCGAGCTAAAAAAGGAAATTGCGCGATGGAGGTCAGCGCGAATTTGGCGATCCAATACTCGATCACTCGCCTTTGTCACTCAATCCAGCCGCCGCCGAGCACCAGGTCGCCCGAGTAAAATACCGCGCCCTGCCCGGGAGTGACGGCGCGTTGCGGCTCGTCGAAATGAACCTCAACCCGTGTCAATGTGTTCGGCGTGATCGTCGCCGCAGCAGCCGCGTGCTTGTTGCGGATCTTGATTTCCCCGCGAATCGGCGTCGCCGGCGGCGCGATCGAAATCCAGTTGACGTCCTTGACATGCATGGTCGCGCGTAACAGCGCATCGTTGCGGCCGATGACGACACGGCGCGTAATAGGCTCGGTAGCGATCACATACAGCGGCTCCCCCGCCGCAATGCCGATGCCGCGGCGCTGCCCCACCGTGAAATGATGCACGCCCGAATGCTCGCCCACCACTCGACCATCCGTGGTGACAAGTTCGCCGCGCGTGTCTTCCGCACCGATTCCCTGCTCCCGAAAATAAGCGTCGATAAACGCCGCGTAATCTCCGTTGGGAACAAAGCAAATCTCCTGGCTGTCAGGCTTTTCCGCAGTCGGAATCCCCAATTCGCGAGCCAGTTCCCGAACCTGCGGCTTCTCGTATCCACCCAACGGAAACTGCGTGCGCGCCAACTGCTCCTGCGTGAGACCGAACAAAAAATAAGTTTGATCCTTGCTTCGATCCGCGCTGCGGCGCATCTCCCAGCGCCCCGTGTCTTGGTTCCAAGCGATCCGCGCATAATGCCCCGTGGCGATTCGCGAAGCCCCCACGCCGTCCGCCATTTCTAGAAACTGGTCGAACTTGATGAAGTTGTTGCACAGCGTGCACGGGATCGGCGTACGCCCCGCCAGATACTCGTCCACGAACGGCTTCACCACCTGTTGCTCGAAACGATCCTCGAAATTCACCACGTAGTATGGAATTCCAAGATGTTGGGCCACGTGCCGCGCATCGTACACATCGTCGATCGAGCAGCATCGTCCCGTGGGGCCGCTGGGAGCAATTTTCGGCAAGCGGCGCTGATTCCACAATTGCATGGTGAGACCGATCACCCGGTCGCCTTTCCGCTGCAACAATCCTGCGACCACGGAGCTGTCCACTCCGCCCGACATCGCCACCGCGATTGTTTCGGCTTTAGACATAGGCCGGTGCCAGCTTTCTGAGATGCGCCACAGATTCCGCCACCGCCTCGATCAACGCGTCCACCTGCTCGGCCGTGTTCGATCTCCCCAGCGAGAACCGCAGGCTCGATCGTGCCTGCTCCTTTGTCAACCCGATCGCCGTAAGCACATGCGACGGCTCCTGCGCCCCGCTCGAACATGCCGATCCGCTCGACACGGCGAATCCGCGTAAATCGAGAGCGATCAGCAGCGGCTCGCTATCGATCCCGTCGAATCGAATGTTAGACGTGTTGGCCGTTCGCGGCGCACCCGCGCCATTCACGTGCGAGCCCGTGATGCGATCGAGAATCGCGTGTTCTAGCCGGTCGCGCAGCTCTTCGACGCGCGTCCACTCCGCCGCGCCTTCGTCGATGATCCATTGCGCCGCGCGCCCCAGCGCCACCGCGCCAGGGACGTTTTCTGTTCCCGCCCGGCGATCTCGCTCATGATGTCCGCCATGCTGCATCGCGGCCAGCTTGGTTCCCTTGCGGACGTATAGCGCGCCAACACCCTTCGGCGCGTAAAATTTGTGCCCGCTGATCGAATACAGATCGACGTCCAGTGCGTTGACGTTCAGCGGAATCTTTCCTGCCGCCTGCACTCCGTCCGAATGCATCACGACGCCCGCCACGCGCGCAATCTTTGCGATCTCCGCAATCGGTTGGATCACGCCGGTCTCGTTGTTTGCGTGCATCACGCTGATCATCTTCGTGTCCGGCCGCAGTGCGCGACGAATCGCATCAGGATCGACCAAACCGCGCGCATCCACCGCCACCGTGGTCACCGCAGCCAGTTGGGCCGCCGCGCCCAGCACCGCCGGATGTTCGATGGTCGTCGTGACCGCATGCCCGCCTCTAGCGATTCCCAGCAGTGCGAGATTGTCCGCCTCTGTTCCGCCACTGGTGAAAACAATCTCTTCCGGCGACGCTCCCAACATCGTAGCGACTTGCCGCCGCGCCGCATCCAGCTTCTGACGCGCCGCCTGACCGAAATAATGGATACTGGAAGCGTTGCCGTAGACTTCGGTCATCATGGGCAGCATCGCCTCCAGCACTTCGGCGGAGACGGGCGTGGTCGCGTTGTGATCGAAGTAATACACCGGCTTCTATATCAATTCTTGCATGCCCATCGTCACCCTCACAACGGATTTCGGCGCAGCCGATCATTTCGTGGGAACCATGAAGGGAGTCATCCTCGGCATTGCTCCGCGCACGACCATCGTCGACATTACGCACGAAATTGTTCCGTACGACGTCAACGAAGCCGCGTTCGTGATCGCTCAGGCGTGGCGCTATTTCCCCAAGGGCACGATTCACGTGGTCGTGGTCGATCCCGGCGTCGGCAGCGAGCGGCGTCCCATCCTGTGCGAAGCTGCCGGGCAATTCTTCATCGCGCCCGATAACGGCGTGCTCTCGATGATCTACGACACGTCGCCACATAAGGTGCGGGTCATCTCCAATTCAAAATTGATGAGCGCTCAAGTCAGTCGGACTTTTCATGGACGCGACGTCTTCGCTCCCGCAGCCGCCCACCTTGCGCGCGGTGTTGGCGCGGAGAAGTTCGGAAAAGTAATCCACGACCACGTACGAAGTTTCCGCCTGAAGCCGCAGCAGATCGGCCGCCACTCTTGGACCGGCGTCATTCTCAAAGTCGACCGCTTCGGAAACCTGATCACCAATCTCCACATTGATGATTTCGCCGGTGTCAAGACGCGGCCCTTCGAGCTCCGCGTAGGCCTGGAGCCGATTCGCCGCCTCGCGCTGACTTATTCGGAAGCCGCCATCGGAGAGATTTTCGCGATCATCGGCAGCTCCGGCTATCTGGAGGTCGCTGCCAACCAGGCTTCCGCGTCGAAAATCCTCGGATGCGGCGCGGGCGCTTCAGTCGAGCTGGAGATTTTCAATGCGTGACGATTCTCTGCGCTGTTCGTTTTGCCGAAAGAGCCAGGACGTCGTCCGCAAATTGATTTCCTCCCCGTCCGATTACCCGCGCGCCTATATCTGCGATGAGTGCCTCCAAGTGTGCAATTCGATTTTGGAAGACGACCACGCGGAGCAAGCGTGGGCATCGGTCCCGCACCTCGACCTCGGCCTCTACCCGACGCCCATCGACGAAATGCTTGGCCTCCGGGAAGCCCTCGGCGGCGGCCCTCGTCTATACATCAAGCACGACGATTACATCGGCCCCGGGTTCGGTGGAAACAAGGTTCGGAAACTCGAATACATACTCGCCGAGGCTCAGGCTAACGACGCCGATACAGTCCTGACCATCGGAAGTATTCGCTCGAATCATGCGCGCGTCACCGCCGCGCTTGCCGCGAACGTCGGCCTGAAATGCCATCTCATCCTGAACGGCCAAGCCTCTGGGACGCCTGCCAGCCTGTATCTTGATGAACTCTACCGCGCGACCATCCATCGCGTCGCGAATCGTGAGGATCGCGTACCAACCATGCACCGGATCGCCGAAGAGCTTTCCGCGAACGGCCGCAAGCCTTACGAGATTGCACTTGGCGCTTCGGTTCCACTCGGATCGTTGGGATGCATGCGAGCCGCGGAAGAGATCGCGAACTGTCCCGTCCATTTCGACTTCGTTTTTCATTCGACGTCATCCGGAGGCACACAGGCCGGCCTCGCCGCCGGGTTCGAATCCCTCCATTGCACGACGAAAGTGATCGGCGTCAGTGCCGACGATTCCTCCGAATCGATCTCAACTCACGTTGGCGAAATCGTGCAAGGCGTCGCAACATTACTCGGTACGCCCCTCGATCCGAGAATTAGCGTCGACGACCGCTTTGTCGGCGAAGGCTACGGCATCCCAACCCCGGAAGGTCTCGAGGCGATCCGATTATTCGCGCGCCACGAAGGCGTAGTCCTCGATCCCGTTTACACCGCGAAAGCCGCAGCCGCGATGATCGCCCGCATCCGCGCCCGCGAATTCACCGCGAATCAGAACATTCTGTTCCTTCACACCGGCGGCCAACTCGCATTATTTTCCGCCTAGCTCAACGCAATGTGGGGCAAGCTTCCAGCTTGCGCTCCGGCTTGTAGCCGGAGCATTCGCGCGAACGCGCGAACGTCGTCACCCGCGATCGCCCCGCTCCTCATACCCCACGCATTGAAGCACCGGCAACCGCGGATACTTCGCAAAATTCGGATCCGTCAACGATCGTTCACACAAATAGAACGTCGACCCGCGGTCCGACCGCATCACCCTGCAATACACGCACGTTTCACACAGGCCGATTAAAGAACTCACGCGCAGCCTCCACCGTCTGACGGATGTCGTCCTCCGTATGCGCGGCCGAAACGAATCCCGCTTCGAACTGCGATGGCGCCAGGTACACGCCGCGCTCCAGCATGAAATGGAAGAACTTCGCGAATCGCGCCGTATCGCTTCGCTTCGCCGATTCCCAATCCGTCACCGCGTGATCCGTGAAGAAAAACGTGAACATCGATCCCACTCGATTGATCGTCGGGCTCGTTGACGTCGAACTGGGCGGCGTCCACGCCGTCAACTGCGCCGACCTCGCTTCGAGCGTCGCGTAAACTTCGGGATGTCCCACCAGATACCGCAGCATCGCCAGACCCGCCGCCACCGCCAGCGGATTCCCCGATAGCGTCCCCGCCTGATAGATCGGACCCAGTGGCGCGATCTTCTTCATGATGTCGGCGCGTCCTCCGTACGCCGCCAACGGTAGCCCTCCGCCGATGATCTTTCCCATCGTAGTTAGATCCGGCTTGATTCCGAATCGCTGCTGCGCGCCGCCCAACGCCAGCCGGAATCCCGTCATCACTTCGTCGAAAATCAACAGACCCCCATGTCGAGCCGTCACGTCGCGCAAAGCTTCCAGAAATCCGGGTGCCGGCGGAACGCAGCCCATGTTGCCGACCACCGGCTCGACAATCACGGCCGCAACCTCGCCCCCGCGCTCCGCGAACGCCTGCTCCACGGCAGCGATCGAGTTATACGGAAGCGCGATGGTCGTCGCAGCGAACGCTGCCGGCACCCCCGCGGTGTCAGCGATCCCCAGTGTCGCCATCCCGGATCCCGCCTTCACCAGCAGTGAATCGACGTGGCCGTGATAGCAGCCTTCGAACTTGATGGTCAGATCGCGACCCGTAAATCCGCGAGCCACGCGCAGCGCGCTCATGGTCGCCTCGGTTCCCGAATTGACCAGCCGAACCATCTCCATCGACGGCACGATCTTCGCGATCAGCTCCGCGAATTCGACCTCGCGCTCCGTGGGCGCTCCGAAGCTGGTGCCGCATTCGATCGCCTCGCGCAGCGCCTCCCTCACACACGGCGGACGATGCCCCAGAATCAGCGGTCCCCACGAACCGACATAATCGATATAGGAATTGCCGTCGACGTCGTAAATCCGCGAGCCTTCCCCGCGCGCGATGAACAGTGGAGTTCCGCCTACGCCGCGAAATGCCCGTACCGGAGAATTCACGCCGCCTGGAATGTGTTCCTGCGCCCGTGAAAACCACTTCTCCGAGTTGGAGATCTTCATAGACTCGCGCGCGAGCTTTCCGGAATCACCCGGTTCAGGAAAAAGTTCATCAGCACTTCCTGCAGCGTGCCGTTGAGATTCTTCAGCAGGCGCTTCTTCAGAGTGAGGTACGGTTGCGTGCCTGCGAACAAGTCCTGCATGAGTTCGCGAAAACGTGGACTGCGCCGCATGAAATGGATCATCCGCGCCGGAACGCTGCTGAACATGAAGCTGCCCAGGAATACCCGCTTCGCCAGTGTCGCCGCGAACTCCAGATCCACCGCGAACTCATGCGAGAGCATCGCTCGATACGCCGCGGCCTTTTCCGCGATGCCGTGCGCGTCGTCCACCACCACGCGGCTCGCCAGGTCGCCCGAACGCATCGCGTAATACAAACCTTCTCCCGTGATCGGATCCACCAGCCCGCCCGCATCGCCCACCGCCAGCCATCCGTCGCCCGCCACGCGATTGTTTTTCCATCCCGGAGTTTCCAGCGACGGAAGCATGTGGCTGTAAAATGCCGACCCCTTCCAGACGATCCCGCGCTCGTTCATGTATTGTTCCAGCCGCGCGCGCAGCGATTGCGCGGGTTCGCCTTTTCCGCAGATGCCGACCGAAAGATGTCCGCATCGCGGAAACACCCAGATGTAGCCTTCGAGTTGCGGCAGAAATTGAATGTCGATGCGCTCCTGCGATGCAGGCACGTAGTAACCCAGCGCGCTCATGGTGTCCTTCGCGCTCCACTCGGTTCCCACATCGCGCAGCGGATTTCGCGCGCCGGTCGCGATGATGCAGAAATCGGCTTCTGCGGAGCCTGCTTGCGTGCGCAGTCGCCACCCGCGATCGCGCCGCTCCAGACCGAGCACGCGCGTCTTCTCGATCGATGCCCCGGCTCGTTCCGCGCGTTCCAGCAGCATCCGGTTCAGATCGAAGCGCGAATAAATGACCAGCGGATGCGACAGCGCCATGGTCACTTCGCCCGCCTTGGGCGCCGCGATCAGCGTTTCATGCACCAGCCGTTTCGGAGTATCGTTCTCGATCAGGAATGGATATTCGTTGTACGCCTTGTACGTCAGCCCGCCACCGCAGGGTTTTTCCCACGCGAGCTTTTCATCGAACACCATGACCTTCAGGCCGGCTCGCGCCAGGCGCTCTGCGGCGAACGATCCTGCCGGTCCGCCGCCCAAAACGGCGACGGTCTTCATTGTTTCGAACCCACCGGCGGATGTCCCGCCGGCAACTGTCCTTGCGGAGCCTCGCCTCCATGCGGACTCCCTCCACTCTCCGCTTTCCCGCGCACCACCCACTTGTTACCATCGCGAGCCAGGTTGTAAACCATCGGCATCGGCGTGCTATCGGCGGCGCCCTTAGCGCGGAACACCACCGTCGCCCGCGCCTCGTTTTCCTGGAACGATACCGACGTCACGTCGATCTGCATCGCATCCGGATTCAGCCCGATCTTCGACTGATTCGCCGTCAGGTAGTCGAGCACCCCAGACCGCACCGCCTGGGAGTTCTGAATATCGCGGGAACACGCAACGAGAAGCACGCCGGCCACGACCAGCAGAGTTTTACGCACACCACGATTATACTCTTGCTATGGCCCAAATCCGATCGTTCGACGAACATGAGTTCTCCGCCTACCTGGCTCTTCCGGCCGGCGGGCGCGGTCCTGGCGTCGTGGTCCTGCAAGAGATTTTCGGCGTCAACGCCAACATGCGTTCCGTGTGCGATTGGTTCGCTGCCCGTGGATTTCTGGCCGTCTGTCCCGATCTCTTCTGGCGCATCGAACCCGGTCTCGAATTGTCGCCGGAGAGCGATATCGAGCGCGCGCTAGGGATGTTGGGCAAGCTCGATTTCGCCAAGGCCGTGGACGATGCCGCTGCCGCCATGAATTTCCTTCGCGATCATCCCGCCTGCACGCGCCGCGTCGGCGCCGTCGGCTACTGCTTGGGTGGCCGCCTCGCCTACGAACTTGCGGTGCGATACCGGCCCGACGCCGCTGTCGGCTATTACGGCGTTGGAATTGAACAGGCCCTCGGAAACGTGCGCGGTCCGTTAATGCTGCACGTCGCGGGACTCGATAAATATTGTCCTCCCGCCGCATTGGAAAAGATCCAAGCCGCGCATCCCGCCGCAGTTCATCTGTATCCCAATTGTGATCACGCCTTCGCGCGCAAAGGCGGCATGCATTACGACCCCACGGCCGCCGAACTCGCCGATTTGCGCACCGTCGAATTCTTCCTCCGTCATCTAATCGTCAAACAGCACTCGCTTGAAGCCATCTGGGCCGAACACATCCAGCATGAATTCGCGACGCGCTCCACCGAGGACACCCTCGCCACCATGGTCGACGATGCCTACGTCAATCACATCCCCATCCTCACCGGCGGCGTCGGCAAGCAGCAGTTGCGCGAGTTCTACTCGAAACACTTCATCCCGCAAATGCCTCCCGACACCACCCTGACGCCGCTCTCACGCACCATCGGCGACGACCAGATCGTCGACGAAATGATCTTCCAGTTCACCCACACCATCAAAATGGATTGGATGCTCCCCGGCATCGAACCCACCGGAAAGCGCGTCGAAGTCCCGCTGGTCGCCATCGTGAAACTGCGTGGCGACAAACTCGCTCACGAACATATTTATTGGGATCAAGCCTCGGTCTTGGTTCAGCTTGGGCTATTGGATGCGTCGAAACTCCCCGTGGCCGGCATTGAAAGCGCGAAGAAAGCCGCCAATCCTAAACTCGACGCGCGTGCTTTCGTGAATTCTCTACGCTGAATCTTTTTCCGGTTCCGCCTCATCCATTAGACGAGGGGATTACAGTACATGAGTAAACTTGCGGGCAAAGTAGCCGTAGTTACTGGCGCGTCCAAGGGTATCGGCGCAGGAATCGCCAAAGGATTGGCGGCTGAAGGAGCGGCGGTCGTAGTGAACTACGCCTCCAGCAAGGCTGGCGCGGACCAGGTGGTCGCGGACATCAAAAGCAAAGGCGGCAAGGCCATCGCCGTGCAAGGCGATGTGTCGAAATCAGCCGATGTTCAACGGATTTTTGCAGACACGAAAAAGGCGTATGGGCGTCTGGATGTTCTGGTGAACAACGCGGGAGTGTACGAGTTCGCTGCGCTCCAAGAAATCACCGAAGAGCGGTTTCACCGCCTCTTCAACACCAATGTTCTGGGACTGATCCTGGCAACGCAGGAGGCCGCGAAACACTTCGGCGCGGAAGGCGGAAGCATTATCAACATAGGCTCAGGCGCGAGTCAAGTGACGCCGCCAAACACCACCGTCTACACCGCCACCAAGGGAGCCGTGGACGCCGTGACCCGCGTGCTCTCAAAAGAGCTCGGACCGAAGAAGATTCGAGTCAACTCGATCAATCCTGGAATGGTGGAGACCGAGGGTGTTCATACCGCTGGAATCATCGGCAGCGACTTTCAAAAACAACTTGAAGGGCAAACGCCGCTAGGACGAATCGGGCAGCCGGAGGACATTGCGCCCATTGCCGTGTTTCTCGCATCAGGAGACTCGGGTTGGCTGACCGGCGAAACACTAATCGCATCCGGCGGAATGCGGTAAATCCCCGTTGCTGATCCCTAAAGCACCCGAGCAATCGCGTCCGCATCGTTCGGCACCACCACCGAACGATTCCCGTACGTCGATTCAATCTTCACGCCACCCGGCGCCTCCAACTGCCCCGTGTGGTACCGGTAAATATAGTCCGGGTCTTTCAATAGATTCCCAGTCAGCACGGCAACAACATCCGCGCCGTGATCGACTACGCCGCGCGCCGTCAGCTTCTTCAACCCC
Source organism: Bryobacteraceae bacterium (assembly GCA_035568415.1). Lineage (GTDB taxonomy): Bacteria > Acidobacteriota > Terriglobia > Bryobacterales > Bryobacteraceae > Palsa-187. The sequence continues at coordinate 14,264 of DATMOC010000015.1, forward strand.
GCGAGCGTAGCCGCCGACGCAGGCTCGCACCCGATGCCGCATCGTCCGATCTGCGCCTTCGCGTCCGCGATCTCCTGCTCGTTCACCTGCTCCACGACGCCGCCCGACGACCGCACTTCATGCAGCGCCTTCGGCCACGACACCGGGTCGCCAATGCGGATCGCCGTCGCCAGCGTCTCCGGCTTTTCGACCGCGTGAAACTCGCCGCCGTGCTGAACGAACTCATAAAAAGGTGAAGCCCCGGCAGCCTGAATCACCGCCAGCCGCGGCATCTTGTTGATCAACCCCAGTGCCATCAATTCACGAAGAGCCTTCCCGAACGCCGACGTGTTCCCCAAATTTCCGCCTGGCAGCACGATCCACTCCGGCGCGCGCCAGTCGCGCTGATCCAGCATTTCGAAAATGATGCTCTTCTGTCCTTCGATGCGAAACGGATTCACTGAATTGAGCAGGTAAATCCCCACGCGTTCCGCCAGCACGCGCACCAGCGCCAGGATCTGATCGAAATTCGCCTCCACTTCGAAAGTGCGCGCCCCATATTCCAGCGCCTGCGCCAGCTTGCCGAATGAAATATTGCCGTGTGGCAAAAAGATCAGCGCTTCGATTCCCGCCGCCGCCGCGTAGGCCGCCATCGATGCCGATGTGTTCCCAGTCGACACGCAAGCCACACGCCGCATCCCCAGCCGCCGCGCCTGCGCGAGCCCGCACGTCATCCCGTTATCCTTGAATGATCCCGTCGGATTGAATCCCTGGTGCTTAAACGTGATCCGATCCAGCCCGGCATAAGCTGCCGCGATGGGCGCGTCCAGCATCGGCGTGTTCCCCTCGCGCAATGTCGTCACGCACGAATAGTCCTCGAGAAACGGAAACAGTTCGCGATATCTCCACACCCCGCTCGCGTCCAGTGGAGCGTTGCTCATCCGCCGTTCGCGAAAGACTTTCTTCAGATCCGAAGCATCAATCGAGCCATACACCGCTTCCAGCAGCCCGCCACATTTCGTGCAGTTATACAGGACGTCCGTGATCGCGTACCGCGTCCGGCACTTCGCGTTGAAACACACTAGCTCCGCCGTTTGCGCCGCTAAAGCCATATCCTCTAACTTTAGACGATGCTCGCCGTTCATCTCGAATCCGGACGCGTCGAAGTTCGCAAACAGCCGCTCCCCCGCGTTCCCCAAGGCTTCGCGCGCATCCGCATGCTCGCTGCCGGAATCTGTTCGACGGATCTCGAATTGCAGCGCGGCTACTATGGATTCAGCGGCACACCCGGCCACGAATTCGTCGGCGAAGTTACTGAGGCCGAAGATCCCGCCTGGATCGGCCGCACCGTAGCCGGCGAAATCAATCTCGCCTGCGGCCATTGCGAATGGTGTGCCCGCGGACTCGGCCGCCATTGTCCCACTCGCACCGTTCTCGGTATCGTCGAGCATCCCGGAGCGTTTCGTGAATTCCTGACTCTGCCCCTGCGCAATCTGCATCGAGTGCCAAAGACCATCCCTGTCGAACATGCGGTCTTCATCGAACCCATTGCCGCCGCTTGCGAGATCTTGGATCAAGTCCGCATCGCCAAAAACGACCGCGTCGCCGTTCTGGGCGACGGAAAGCTGGGTCTCTTGATCGCCCAAGTCATTCACGCGCACGGCGCCGAAGTGCACCTCTTCGGCCGCCATCGTGAAAAGCTGAGCATCGTAAAAGGTATCGCCACAGAGCTCATCGGCAAGAAGCTGCCCGAGCGCGCCTATCCTGTCGTTGTCGACGCCACCGGCTCGTCCGAAGGTCTCCGCGCCGCCATCTCGATGTGCGTTCCACGCGGCACCGTCATTATGAAGTCCACCGTCCACGGACTCGTCCCCATCGACACGGCCCCTGCCATCGTGAACGAGATTACTCTGGTCGGTTCTCGTTGTGGACGGTTCGAGCCCGCCATGCACCTGCTCGCATCCGGCAAAGTTCGTGTCGACCAACTCATCTCCGAACAGTTCCCCCTCGATCGCGCCCGCGAAGCCTTCTCCCGCGCCGCCACCAAAGGCGTCCTCAAAATCCTCCTGCTTCCACCTGGCTAATAAGTGTGGCGCGCGCACTCGTGCGTGCCGCGTCGACACTTGTGTCGACGCCTCTTCGTACACCCCACCACCGAACGGTAAAATGACTCATGCTTCGTCGTGCCGTTCTGCCCCTCTGTCTTCTTCTCTCCTCCTGCTCCATCAAGAAATACGCCATCAATCAACTCGGCGACGCTCTCGCCGGCACCGGCGCCACCTTCGCCGCCGACGACGATCCCGACCTGATCCGCGCCGCCGTGCCGTTCAGCCTCAAACTGGTCGAAAGCCTGCTCGCCGAAAATCCGCGCCACGAAGCACTCCTCATCGCCGCCGCCCGCGGCTTCACGCAGTACTCCTACGCGTTCGTCCAGGAAGACGCCGATGAGCTTGAGGATACCGATCGCGTCCGCGCCAGCGCCCTCCGCGCCCGCGCCGCCAAGCTCTATATCCGCGCCCGCAACTACGGCCTGCGCGCCTTCGAAGTCAAGCACAAGGACTTCATCGCGCGACTCAAAGCCAATCCCAAGGAAGCCGTAAAGGAGCTGAAAAAGTCGGAAGTCGAGTTGATGTATTGGACCACGCTTGCCTGGGGCGCCGCCCTCTCCACATCCCACGACTTCGCCATGATGTCCGAAACTCCGCGCTTCGAAGCCCTCGCCGATCGCGTCGTCGAACTGGATGACAACTACGACGAAGGCGCCATCCACGGCTTCCTGATCACCTATGAAATGTCGCGCCTCAATCCGAAACCCGACCGTCTCGCGATCGCGAAAGCCCACTTCGAGCGCAACATCGCACTCGCCAACGGTCATCAGGCCTCGCCGTTTGTGTCGTACGCAGAAAATGTTCTGTTCGTACAAAAAGACAAAACCGGATTTCAAGACATGCTGCGCCAGGCTCTAAAAATCGACGTCAACACCTGGCCCGAACATCGTCAACTCAATCTCCTGATGCAACGCCGCGCCCGCTGGCTGCTGGGCCGCGTCGACAAGCTCTTCCCTCCGCCGCGTACCTGACTGAGACGTCCCCGCTCCGCTTCTAATGTTTCTACCTGATTGTCTCTAAGAGCATCGAACTCCAGACTGGACCTATGCGACAGGCCCGCGTCCTCTTGTGCCCCGTGCTCGCCACGGCTGTCTTCGCTCAGCTACCCGACCGCAACTGCATGAGCGACCCCTTTATGCGAGGCTGTCCTGCCGAAGTGCAGGCTCGCAAGATGCAAGAGAATCTCAACAAGGGCATGGTTCTTAATCCCGCAGGCGTGCCGGCCAAATCCACGGCATCTTCGACCACCCGGCCCGCGGCGTCGTCCGTTCCTGTCGCCGATAACGATTGGCAGCGCCCCCGCCTCGCCAATGCATTGCCGCCGGATTGGCCGCGCTGGACCTTCGCTCCTGCCGATGCAAGCCTCGTGGTCGGGATGAAACTCGATGCCTTGATGAAGTCGCCCCTGATCCGTCAGATCATGGAAGGCGCGGGACTCCCTGCCATCGATCCTCAAATGTCCGGACCACATCCGGATGAAGTGTGGTTAACGCTGCGTCCATCCGCGGGACGCCCGCCGGAGTCGGTCATGCTCCTCCTGGGAACCGGCGCGGGAACCGACGTCGCCACCGTTGCCGCGGACCTTCGCTCCAAAGGCGCGACCGTCTGTTTCCTCGACACTCAATCCATCCTGGTCGGCGAGTGGAACGCCGTGAACCGAGCCTTGCAACGCGTCGCCCGTCCACCCGCGATAGCCAGTCCGTACGCCAGGCGCGCCCGCGATTTGTGGACCAACAGCGACCTCTGGTTCATCGCCAGCGGCTCTCTCCTCGCAAGCGCCAAGGTCGCCCCGACGGGTGTCACCGCCATGTCGCTGGGTCTGAGTCTTCAAGATAAGCTGGTGTTCGACGTGCTCCTCAATGTCGCCACTCCTGAAGCCGCGGCACATCTGATGGCGAAGATGAATACCAATCCCGGCGACCTCGGGTTCCCAGGCATGCAGCTTAAGAAAGTCGCCAACGGAGTGAGCCTCCAAGGAGCCGTTGCAGTCGCCGAGCTTCCCGAGTCGCTTCGCAAACAGATCACCGATCAGATTCGCCCGCTGTCCGAACTGGCCTCCACGCGAAACGCGAGACCCGACGCGCCGAAAAACGCGATTGTGATTCAAGGGCTGGACGACGGGCCGCGTGTCATCGCGCCCAAGAAGTAACTTCGTGGGGCGGGCTTGCAGCCCGCCGAGTTATCACATTGCGCTGATAACCCGGATGCCGATACGCTTTGTCAATGGCTAGCGCCATCAATCTTGGAGAATTTCGCGAGAAGTTGATTCGTGCATTTCCACCACAACCTTTCTACGGAGTCGTTTCAACGCATCACGAATGTAACGAGGGTATCGCTCTCCGTCAGGAATTGCCAGGTAGACGCTGGGACGAAATCCGAGCCGCATTCATGAATTTCAACCCGGGCTCTCTACCACTGCTGGAGCCCGATGGGTTGGTTGCGTTTCTTCCTGCGTGGCTGCTGCGGTCAATGGAAACCTTCGGTGATCACAGCGTGCTCCTGGAACTTACGATGTACTTCCTCTGTCCTGGCAACGAGGATGAAGGATGGGACGAGAAAGGAATAGCCGAGATGGTGAGCCTCTTTAATGTCGCCCAGAGGTGCCGCGCGTCCGCACCAGCATCAATGAAAGCACGATTGCCGCGCGCGACCAATCCACAAAGATCATCACAGGCTTGCGGCTGATGCGGTCGTTCATCACCGCAGCCTCTTACAGCTTGCGGGCTACCACCACGGTGATGTCGTCGGCCGCAGGAGCGCCCTCGGTGAAATCCGCAACCGCTGTCTCGATGGCTTCGACGATTTCCGCCGCAGTCCGGCCGCGCAGCGAGGCGACCACTTCCGCCAGACGCTCTTCTCCGAAATCATCGTCCTTCGGATTGGCCGCTTCAGTCACTCCGTCGCTGAACAGGACCAGGATGTCGCCGGGCTGCAATTGTGCGGTCGATTCCTTGTAGGTCGCTTGCGGAAGAATTCCCAGGATGACGCCGCCGCCGTGCAGCGTCTCGAATCCGCTCGCCTGGCGTACGATCAGCGGAGGATTGTGGCCGGCATTGGTGTACACCAGCTCGCCCGTAGCGGGATTCACCACCGTCATGAAAAACGTGATGAACCGGTTGTCGGGGCAATTGGAGCAGATCGCCTTGTTCAACCTTCCGATCTTATGCGCCAGATCGTCGGCTTCCTCGAACAAGACTTGCACGCGAGCCTGAAGACTCGACATGAGTAGCGAAGCCGGCATTCCTTTACCCGCGACGTCGCCAACCAGCATGGCAACGCGCCCATCGGGGAATTCGATGAAGTCGAAGTAATCGCCGCCGACGGTGCGGCAGGCCGTGGTTTTCCCGGCGATATCGAGTCCTTCCACGGTAGGCGGCTTGGACGGCAGCAATCCTTTTTGGATCAGCGCCGCCTGCTGCATGTCCTTGGCCATCATCCGCTCGGCTTCTTCCACTTCGCTCAAGCGGGCGTGTTCGATGCGGATCGCCGCCACATTGGCCATGACGGTCAGAAGATTCAGATCCTCGCGCGAAAACTCGCGGATCAGGTGCGGCGAATCCACGTAGATCAGCCCGATGACGCGATCGTTGGTTTGTAGGGGAACCGCGATCATGCTCCGGACTTTCTGCTCGACTATACTCATGTGATCGCGCAGCGCATGGTCCAGTTGCGCGTCGCGCACCAGCAGGGAGGCTTTCTCCTTCAACACGCGGTCGCGGACGGTGTTGGAGATCTTGAATCCCTCGCCGCGATGCGCGCGCACTTCCAGCCGGTCGCCTTCGAGCGTCATCAGCACGCCGCGTCCGGCGCACACAGCTTCCACCGAAAGATCCATGATCACGGTGAATAATTCACTCAACGGGCGATGCCCGGCGAGCTCGCGGCCGGCGCGGATCAGTGCGCGCATTTGCGGGCTGCCCTGCATCACATAGGTCTTGTTGAGATCGTCCACCTGCGGTCCCAGCACCGCATCCAGGCTTGCCACCACCGTGGTGGAGGCGCTCGAAACGCTTTCGCCGTGATCGACGAACACCACCGTGTGTTCGGTGGCCGGAGCCGAATCGGCGAACTCGATGGTCAGGTGTCCCGCGGAAACCCGGTCGCCCAGGGCGAAGGACATGCGTTTTTCAACCCGCTTCCCGTTCAGCAGCGTTCCGTTCTTACTGCCCAGGTCCTCTACGAACCATTCGCCGTTAACGCGAGTCAAAGCCAGATGCTGGCGCGAAAGGCCGGCGTCGTCGGGATAGCACAATTCATTGGCGCTGGAACGTCCGAGCGAAATGCGATCGCGATCCAACGGCACTGCCACATTCTTGCCGTCGATGTTGCGAATCACCAGTTCTTTCGGAATGAGTTGAGCGGGCGGTGCCACGATGACAGCGTATCATGAGTACTTCAATCCTTACCGGATTGGGTTATTCAATCCTTATCGGATTGGAATTCTTACAGGACGCGGCAGGCTTCGTCGAACTCCAGCCGGGGATTTCTGGGAAACAGGCTTTTCCCGTCTCCATAGCCGAGATTGCAGATCAGGTTGATCTTCCACTTGCCGTCCGGAAAGAACTCGGCGTTGACCTTGGCTGCGTCGAATCCCGACATCGGACCGCAGTCCAAACCGAAGCCGCGCGCGGCCAGGATGAAGTATCCGGCCTCAAGCGAACTGTTCCGGAAAGCGGTTTCGTCGATCAGGGCACGATTCTTGACGAACATACTCCGCATGTCCGCATGTGGAAACGTCCTCGGAAGTTGTTCGTGAAACTCCGCATCCCAGGCAATCAACACCACCACCGGCGCCGTCCGTGACTTCTCGACGTTTCCGGGCGCGAGCGCTGGAAGCAGCCGTTGCTTGGCTTGGTCGGAGACCAAGAACACGAAACGCGCCGGCTGGCTGTTCGCGCTGGTCGGCCCCAGTCGGACCAGATCGTAGATCTCCCTTAATACTTGTTCTGGAACAGGTTCCGGGCGCCATGAGGAATGGGTACGGGCGTCTCGGAAAAGTTGATCGAGTGTCTGGCCGGAAATAGGGGCGCGACCGGTGGTAATGCCTGCGTGCATTATTCTGCCTCCAGGATTCACTGCTTAGACGCCAAATGCCGTCTGGGGGATTCAGCAGGCGCCAAGTTGACATTTTTCGAATCTCCGGCCGTCCCCTAGCCTCTAATACTGGCATGAGAGCCGCGTCAGCATTTGCTGCATTCCTGCTACTGAGCGCTGCACACGGTGGTGAGTTGAAGCCGGAGACGCTGAGTTCCTGGGACGATTACATTCGCACGGTGGACGCGCACACACAGGAACGGCTACAGCGCGATCACAGCTTCCTGTGGGTGGATGAACTGGCCGAGCGAGGCCGCGACGTGCGCGCGGGCAAAATCGTGGTAGCGCCCGCCGGCGTTCATACGCCGCAACGGGTTCCGTCCGGCCTGATTCACCATTGGGTTGGCGCGGCGTATTTCCCCGGCGTGAAAGTCAACGACATTTTTCCCGTCGTGCGCGATTACGGAAAGTACAAGAACATCTATCATCCCTACGTCATCGATTCGAAGGCAATCCGTCAGGACGGTTCGCTCGATCAGTATTCCCTGACGCTGATGAACAAGGCCGTGGTGGTGAAGGTGGCTCTTGACAGCGATTGCGAGACATCCTACATTCAGGTGGATGCGCGCCGCTGGTACAGCGTCACGCGGAGCACCCGGGTGCAGGAGATCCAGAATTTCGGCCAGCCCTCTGAACGCAAGCTTCCGGCAGATCAAGGGAGCGGATATATCTGGCGGCTTTATAGTATCTCGCGCTTCGAAGAGCGGGACGGCGGAGTCTATTTTGAGGTGGAAGCGATAGTGCTGAGCCGCGATATACCGGTCGCGCTTCGCATGATTGTCGACCCGATTGTACGGCGCGTTTCCAAAAGCTCTGTAGAGACTTCGCTCAAACAGACGCAGGAAGCCGTAGCCCTGAGTTCCGACGTTGCTTCCGCCACGTCGCAAGGCCACGCGTTTCGGCAGCAGTAAACCCTAGTCGTAACTGCTCTCGATCGCCCATATCCCCGTTCGGACATTGCGATGAATACGCAGCAGGTCGCCGCTGGTGATTTCGACGTCCCATTCGGCGCGATCCCAGGGATGGTCTTCCCACCAGCCGCCGGATCCGGCCCAAGGACCCGCGCAGGCGATCACCCGGCCTTCTATTTTCGAAGAAACAATCCGCGCCGGTTCTCCTCGCGGAGAACACCATACTTGAGCGCGCACCGGCGGACGGAATCTTCGCATCACCAGCTTTAACTGCGGCGGCGGATTGTGAACTTTCCTTTTGGCCAGAGATCCCATCAGAAAACTGTCCGGACGATGCGTGTCCACCAATACGGGAGCGCCAAGATTTTCCGGTCCCACCATTTCCCGAATGCGGGAGAGCGTGATTTCGAGCTTTTCGGGTTCGGGCGAGGCGGGTAGAAACAAATCATGCTGCGTGGTGCGCACCTTGACTGGTTTTAATTCAAGAAAGAGTTTTTCGACCGGCGCTTCCGGAGGGCGCTGGTTCAGTTGTAGTTGCAGCAGCTTTAAAAACACCTTGGCATCCAGCATGGCAACCGGAAGACGCAGCACCATCCTGTATTCCGGTGCGCGTTCCAGTTTCAGCCGTAGATGAATTTCATTGGTCGCCAGCGATTGCCGGGTCAACCGGGCGCAAATGTCATTCAGCATGCGCCCGGCAAGCAGCAGCACGGATTCGGCCAGATCGAGCGTGCATTCCGGCTCCATCTCCTCGCGAAATTCCAGAGGATCTTTGACGACCTTGAGCAGACGATCGCCTTCGCCCCGCGCGAGCCTCTGCATGGCCACGCCTTCGTCGCCCAATCGCGCTGCGACTCCCATGGGCGGCAGTGCCGCGAATTCTCCGAACGTCCGCAAACCCCACAGATCCAGCGTTTCCGCAAACTCCGGTGAACCACCCAGGAGATTCAACGGAAGGCCTGCCAGCGCGGATGCTTCCTGGCCCTGCGCGATGATGATCTTCCCTTTGATTCCGCGCGCGGCATGGATCGCCGCGTCGGGATTCGACGCGATCGCCAGGTTCGCGGGGATGCCCACGCGCAGCCAGATTTTTTGCGCGATCTGTTCCGTGGTTCCGTGAATCGCGCGCAGCCCGCGAATATCGAACACCACGGTATCCGGAGGAGTCTCTTCAATCAGCGGCGAAAAATAGCGCGCGCAATCGAGCAGCACAGCCATATTGCCGGGAGCGTGTAAACAAGCAAGCATCGTTCATCTCGCCAGCCGCAAAGTATTTTTCGCCGGCCGATGATTTTCCACGCGCGTCGCAATCGTCTCAAAACCGTCCAGCAGCCGGCAGCCGCGCCAGATCGCGCGATTCCGCCGCAGTTCGATTTTCAATGCCGAGCACGACGACGCATGCACGCAGGCACCCACGGAAACCAGCGCCGTACGCGTGTTTTCCACGGCATGCCGCAGCCGGAACCACGCGGCTAATGGAATACGCCGTGAAATTTTCGCCGGAGTATCGGCCAGATCGATCGCCACCAGCCCGAATCCTCCAGCGGATGCGAGCAGATCGGCCGCTTTAAGCGCATGCTCGGCATTCCCGCCGCAGCGCACCCACAGGATTTGCGAGAGGCGCGCTCCGGAAGCCGCCGCGCTCGATGGGTCGAACCGGTCTTCGACGTCGATCAGGGCGCAAAACTCCTCCCCCGCCGTCGCCTCGGCCAATAAAGCACACAGAAACGAGGTGCGGCCGGAGGACGCCGGACCGGCGATTTCGGTCAATGCTCCACGCGGAATTCCTTGGAGGATCGATCCCAAAATTTCTGATTGTTTCCGGGAGAGCGAGCTGGCCGGAAAGACTGCCGCGGCTACCATATTCGCCTTATCTTCGCCTATAGTAGAAGTGAAGTCAATGCTTGGGCCAACGCGCTCCATTACTGTCGCGCCTCCACTGACACAGCTTTGAGGCGCGACAGTTATGGAGCGCGTTGGTGATGATCGCGATGCCCTACATAGAACTCCACGCACGATCCGCTTTCAGCTTTCTGAGGGGCGCCAGCCAGCCGGAAGAATATGCCGACCGATGCGCCAGATACGGCCAGTCGGCGATGGCTCTGCTGGATTTCGACGGCGTCTACGGCGCACCGCGTTTTCATCTGGCGATGAAAAAACTCGGGCCAAAGGCGTTTCTCGGGTCTGAAGTTTTGTGCACGGATGGGGCCCGATATCCGCTGCTGATCGCGACGCGGACCGGGTATCAGAATCTGTGCCGGTTGATCACGCGGACAAAGCTGCGCACCGGCAAGCATCCCAAGCCGGGAAAAGAAGCCGCGGCGACGCCCGAGGAACTGGCGGAATTTTCCGAAGGACTCATTTGCCTGACCGGCGACGCAGATGGTCCCCTGGCTCACGGTCTGCGTGATCGCCAAGGCCGCGCCGCCCTCGAACGGCTGCAACGAATTTTCAAGCCCGAAAATGTCTATCTCGAATTGCAGCGGCATTTCGATCGCGATCAGGAGGCTCGTAATCAGGCCGTGATCGAGCTGGCGCGATTACTCGACGCGCCGCTGGTCGCCACGAATGGCGTGTGTTACGCGCATCCTTCTGAGCGCGAAGTGCTCGACGTGTTCACCTGTCTGCGCCACCGAACGACGCTCGCCCGCGCGGGACGGCTGCTCGAACAGAACTCGGAAAAATATCTCAAATCGAGCGAAGAAATGTCGCGGCTGTTCGCCGACGTGCCGGACGCGATCTCGAACACGACGCAGATCGCGTCGCGGCTGGAATTCACGCTCGACAAACTGGGCTACGAGTTTCCGCACTATCCGGTTCCAGATGGCGAAACCGAGATGAGCTATCTCCGAAAGCGCGTCGAAGATGGCGCTCGGCGGCGCTATGGCAATCGTTACGAAAAAGCGCGTCCGCAGCTCGAAAAAGAGCTGGCGCTGATCGAAAAGCTGGGCTTTCAGGGCTATTTTCTGATCGTCTGGGACATCATCCGCTTCTGCCAGAAGCACGGGATTCTGGTGCAGGGCCGCGGGTCGGCGGCGAATAGCGCGGTGTGTTATTCGCTCGAAATCACGGCGGTGGATCCCGTCGGCATGGAACTGCTGTTCGAGCGATTTTTATCCGAACAGCGTGGTGAGTGGCCCGATATCGACCTCGATCTTCCTTCCGGAGATCAGCGCGAGAAGGCGATTCAATACGTTTACGACCTTTACGGGAAATTGGGCGCGGCCATGACGGCCAACGTCATCACGTATCGCGGTAGGTCCGCCGCGCGTGAAGCCGGAAAAGTTCTGGGATTCGACGAGCCGACGCTCGACGTGCTTTCGAAGCTGGTCCCGATGTGGGGATGGACCGACGATTCCGATACTCCCGAAAAACATTTTCGTGACGCCGGGCTGGATTTATCGGACCGGCGTGTTCGCAAATTTCACGACCTTGTAATTGCCCTGCAAGACTTGCCCCGTCACTTGGGGCAGCATTCCGGAGGCATGGTGATCTGTCAAGGACAGCTCGATTCGGTGGTGCCGCTCGAACCCGCGACCATGCCCGGCCGCGTGGTCGTGCAATGGGACAAAGAAGATTGCGCGGATATGGGGATCGTGAAAGTCGATCTGCTCGGCCTGGGGATGATGGCGGCGCTCGAAGAATCGATTGCGCTGATCGAAGAACATCGCGGGCAAAAAATCGATCTGGGGAATCTGCCGGCGGACGATCCCAAGGTATACGCGGTGTTGCAGCGCGCCGATACCATCGGATTGTTTCAAGTGGAGAGCCGCGCGCAGCAAGCTTCCCTGCCTCGCATGAAGCCGGAACGGTTTTACGATCTTGTAGTGCAAGTCGCGATCATTCGTCCGGGGCCGATCGAGGGCAAGATGGTGCATCCATATTTGTCGCGCCGGCAGAAAAGGGAACGACCGGAGCCGCTGCATCCACTGTTGGAATCGATACTGGCGCGGACGCTGGGAGTCCCTTTATTTCAGGAGCAACTATTGCGGATGGCGATGGCGGTCGCCGATTTTACGGGAGGCGAGGCCGAAGAATTGCGCCGGGCTTTTGGATTTAAACGCTCGGAAAAACGCATGCGCGAAATCGAAGTGAAGCTGCGCGCGGGGATGACTAAAAAAGGCATCGTGGGCGAGCCGCAGGACAAGATCGTCAAATCGATCACGGCTTTTGCGATGTTCGGATTCCCGGAATCGCACGCGGCAAGTTTCGCGTTGCTCGCCTATGCGAGTGCGTTTATCCGCACGTATTTCCTGGCCGAATTCACCTGCGCGCTGCTCAACAATCAGCCCATGGGCTTCTATCATTATTCGACCGTGATCAAAGACGCCCAGCGTCACGGGCTGCGCGTCTTGCCGGTGGACATCAATCGCTCGCGCGTGAAGTGCAGCATCGAGGACGGTCATCTGCGGCTGGGATTTCGATACGTCCGTCATCTGCGGACGGAGACCGCGGAGGCTCTGGTGCTAGCGCAGCCGTTTTCGAATTTCGAAGATTTGAGCAGCCGCGTTGCTCTTAATAAGGATGAGATGTCGCAGTTAGCGTCCATTGGCGCGCTGAATCCCATCGGAGCGGCGCATCGACGCGACGCCTTGTGGCAAGCCTCGCGAGCGGTTCGACCGGCGGGCGAGATGCTGGGCAATGTTCCGGAATCCGATCCCGATTCTCCGCTTCGTAAGATGACTACGCTCGAACGCGTCGCCGCCGATTTTCGCGGCACCGGAACCACCATCGGTCCTCATCCGATGATGTATCGCCGCGAAGAAATGACTCGGATGGGAGTTACTGCGGCGGCGGCACTGCACTCGATCCCGAATGGCCGGCAAGTGCGCGTCGCCGGAAGCGTGATCGTCCGCCAGCGTCCTGGCACAGCTAAAGGAATTTTATTTATGAGCCTGGAAGATGAAACCGGGATCTCGAACGTGGTCATCATGCCGGATGTATTTTCCGAACAGCGGCTGCAGATTCTGGGTCATCCGTGGGTGATGGTGGAGGGGAGAATGCAAAACGTCGACAACGTTGTCCACATTCTGGCGCAGCGCGTTTCGGGGTTGGGGGATCCTGTGGGGATCAGCTCCGCGTCGCACGATTTTCGGTAGAGAATGCAATAGAATCATGCATGCAGTTTTCATACAGAATAGGAGAAAACATGCCGCAATTGTCTTCTGTCTTGCTGCTAGCCGTTCTCGCGGTCAACATCCCTGCGCGTGCGCAGCACATGAACGAAAAGGATTCACCGTGCGCGAATGTCGTTCTGACGGTGGAGCTTGCAAATTGCTTCGCAAAAGCGCGAGATGCCGTGGACACGCAACTAAACGCTATTTACAAGAGCGTCCGAGAAACGCTCGACGCAGGCGATATTCAGCCTCTTGTCTCTACTCAACGCCTGTGGATTCAGTATCGCGATGCAAACTGTTCGGCTGAACGTGGTCTGTACGCAGGCGGTACGGCAGCGTCTCCCGCGTACCTGGCCTGTTTAGAGGCGATGACGCGGGCGCGAATCAAAGAACTGGCGGTCACGTATGGGGTCAAATTGAAGTAGCTCTTGTTCCCGAAGTCTCCTTACTGGTGCTGTCCCGAGTTTGGTTGTAGTATTGCGCGCGTCATCCTATCGCTGCGCGAACCCCGATTCCGCCGACTGCCCCGATTTCACCACTTCATATTGAAACTGCCCCAACCCGCGACGCGTAATCAACACCGTGCTCAGTGGACTATTCCCAGCGGCAACCAGAACCATGTGGGTGTGCTCCTGCGGATTCATCGCGGTCCATAACAATCCTTCGGTTTCCGAAGCGTGCTCTTTGCCGGCGACGCGGAATACGCCGCCGTCGTAGTCGAGGCCGATCAGGGAACGCCACGCGGACAGAGCCGAGTTGGTTTCCGGACGGCCGACGAACAGTACGTCGCGATCTTCCAGATCGTCATCAGTTACTTCGAAATCCTTTTTGACTGGCACCGCGCTTTCGAAGGTATCGAGGAACTGTTTCTGCCACTGCTCGGCTGCGTAGCGATTCGCGCCCGCCTCGGCTTGCGTCCCATAGACGATGATGGCCGACGCGAGCCGCCGCCGGAACATGTTGGCCATGTACGCGGGACCGTCCGGAGTGTCGGGCAGTCCGATGCCGTCAAGCCATTTCGCGAAGAACGCCGGCCGCGCGACGGCGGCCATGAAATCCGAGGCGTGGACCGTTTTCGTGGTGTTCTTGTCGAAGAAGTTCCGCATGAGCGAATAGAACGCGTCGTCACCCATTTCGCGGCGCAAGGCATCGAACAGCAGCGCGCCTTTTGCTTCGGCGAGCGTGTACCAGTCGGCCGATTTTGTGGATGATGTGACACGTCCGAGCGGTTGCTCATGCGCCAGCGCGACAGCGCGATACCGCGCACGATTCTGATTCAACCGGTTGTCGACATCGTCACCGTTGAGGACGTCGTAATACTCGGCAGACCCGGCGGTCAGCCAGACCTCGGCATCGGAGGCGGGCAGAATCCAGCCGCTCCACAGAAGATCTTTCGAAGGCGATTTGCTGGCGGACGTAGTGGCGGTGATCGGCTCCACACTCGGCGCACTGGCCAAAAGCGGCTTCACTGCGTCGTTCGCCTGGAACAAGCGATAGCCCGACGAGTACAGCCCGTCATTGCCCTCGTAATCTTTCTTCTGCGATTCCGACGGCACCCACTCGCGCTGATTCGATTTTCCGAACAGCGCCCACGCCATCATCTGCGGAGCCATCTCGGATGTGGTGACTTTCGCGTCCATGGTGCTCGCGCTCACCAGCGGAGCGGTGCGGAAGGCCAGAAATCCGAACGTTTCGTCAATCTTGCCTTTGTGCTGCTGATACATCTGCTGCCACTTGATGTCGCGCGGCCCGGGGACGAAGGTCAAGTCTTGCGGCGTGCCCTTCGGATCGGGAACATATTCCATGCGAACGTTCAGATCCTTGGCGTTGTTGCAGCCCCAATAGAAACCTTCGGTGCCGCCGAACCATTCGTTTTTCGAGCTGCGATATAGCTTGGTGCGATTGGTGCCCAGCTCGATCATCGCGATTTCATTAGTACGCGCGTCGCCGATGATCCATTCGTTGGTGTACAGGCCGTTGTTGCGGGTCTTCAGAAGCTCGACCACTTTGTCGATCGAATCGCCATACTGAATCGACTTGCGCGCGCGATACGCCACCGGCGTGCCCTGCATGTTGAACGGGGTCTGATCGATGGTGGTTTCGGTGAGCACCACTCCGAGATCGTTCTGATACCAATCTGTGCCGCTCTGGATGCCGCCGGGATAACTCTGCATCAGCACGCGATGCCCTTGCGTGGGCTGCACGTCGAGCATGATGTTGGTCTGCTCCGCCAGCGTCTCCGGCCACCAGGTCACGTGGCCGATCACCATTTTTCCGTCGCGCGTGGCTTTGCCGCAGGCCGCAAAAGCGCTGCAGCGGTCGTTCCCGCCGCCGTCGGTCGCTTTCGAAGCAAACGGGCGACGCAATCCGAACCCTTCGATCCCGGTCGGCGTCATCGGCATCGCCGCGTTCAGTTCGCCCAGTTCGGTGATCGTGTTGAGCGTGACGACGTCGATCAGATCCACGGGACGGCCGTCGTACTTGGCGCCCGCCGCGGCAGCGCCATCGGCGATGCCTTTCATCTCTTGCAATATTTCCTGATCGAAGCCTCGCAGGAACAACGCGTTCGCCGACGTGCGGCCGTTGTTCCACGCGCGCGATCGCGATTTCACGTCAAGCTGCGCG
>DATMOC010000016.1:0-316888 GCA_035568415.1 Bryobacteraceae bacterium
TGGGATCAAGTCGAGCAGGTTGCCCATGAGAGCAGCCAGACGGGCCGCATCCGCCGCGGTGCATCAACGATTACGCAGCAGCTCGTCAAGAACCTGTTCTTCACCACGCATCGCAACCCGGTGCGGAAGGCATTCGAGTACACCTTGGCTCCGATGGCCGATTGGATTCTAGGAAAACCGCGCGTGCTTGAGCTTTATCTCAATGTGATTGAGTGGGGTCCGGGCGTATATGGCGCGGAGGCCGCAGCTGAATTTCAATACCACACGACGGCGGCAGAACTGGATCGGGATCAATCGGCACGTCTCGCTGCTTGTCTCCCGGCGCCACGGCGTCGCCGACCAGCCCGCATGGATCACTACAGTGCGCTCATCCTGGACCGCATGGTTCAAGTTGGATGGTAGATCTCGTGCCCATTTGCGCTGCTTGGTCTTGTTGAAGGGAGCCCCGGACGACCCAATCACTCGTGCAGGTTGGGGTAAGATAGTCGGCCACGGAGGAATCCATGACAGAACAAGAGCGTGACCTGGGACGGCGCTGGTTCGAACTGGTCTGGAACCAAGGGCGGCGTGAAGCGATTGCTGAATTGCTCACACCTGAAGCCGTGATTCACGACGGCGGCACCGACACGGTGGGGCCAGAAGGTTTTTATCCGTTCTTTGACCGGCTCAACCACGCGTTCTCCACTTTTCACGTGAACGTCGAGGACAGCATGGCCGATGGCGACAAGGTCTGTGTTCGCTGGTCGTGCACTGCCAAACATACCGGCGATGGACTAGGCATGCCACCAACTGGCGTCACCATCCACATCACCGGTATTTCAATCCTCCGTGTCGCAGGCGGAAAGCTTATCGAAGGGTGGCAGAATTGGGACATGCTCGGGATGATGCAGCAGATCCAGGGCGTCCAAACAGCCAGCACGTATATTGGAGCGCACTCGCAGTAGCGTCCTATTCCCCCCGGGCCGAGTCCCGCAGCCCGATCCGGGGGCGCCTCGCTCGCTTGTGACGGGATTACCGTTGCGAGAGACGTCATTTTCGAGTAGGCTCACATCTGTGACGCGTTACCGCATCGCGAAATAGCAAACGTCGGTCCGTTCCCTCTCAACGCCGCCTCTGGCTCGCAGCCGGGACGGCGTTCCAACTTGTGAACCCCATATGTTTTCCGTCACCCGCTGACCCCACCCGCCCGCTCGCTACCGACCAGAAAGGGTAATTTCGCAACAAAAGCGTGATAGGTCTGGCCTCTTTTTGACGCCTGAATTTGTAAGGTTCACCTTGAAAGGAGAAATCAACAATGAAAGATTCCAAACGCGGATGCGTAGCAGTGTTACTCCGCCCGGCAGCGGACATCGCGTGGATTTCAATGGTCGGCTTGGCGATGCTAATTGCAATTGCGGTGATGCTTACGAGACCGATAAACGCTGAGGACAGCAAAAGCCGTGGCGGAGGTGGTGGCGGTGGCGGAGTCTCGCTGTTGATGGAAGTCTCATCAACGACAACATCAGCGACTGCGGATGTCACCATCTGTGGTGCTGACTGTGCGAAAAAGAGCCTGGTGTGTACGTCGCTCGACGCCTCAGGGGCAAGCGCGAATGAAATCTGCGGCAGTGGCGGTGGATGGAAGCTGTACGAGTACACGATTCATGTCGGGACCACAACGTGCACAAGTTCGGCGCCGCTTTCCATTGGGACGCCAGCGCCAACTTGCTCGGATGCGACAGGCAACGCATTCTTATTTGCAAACTAGGCGTTTCGCATCCGAGAAGGAGCTGCGAAGCTTGCCGCCGACTAGGAACCCCACGGTTCCCCAACGCCGCCCGGCAGCCCGCGCTGGGTTTCTTTGCTTATCGGACCGAGTAAGTGACGTGACCCACCGGTCGCGTCACTGGCGGGCGCGTGAACGACATGCCTGTTAGGACCGTTGCCAGCAGCGGCCTCGGCGGCGTTGACCGCCCCGACAGAGGTCTTGGCGTGCTTTCGTCTCTCCAAGTATTCAGACAGCTTCATGATCAACGATCGTCTCTCCAAACTTGCCGATGGAAATCGGGTACGATTCCTGGACATCAACGACAAGCTTGCGGATGGGGATGGCAGGCTGTTCGACGGGATTGCAAACGACAAGCTTCATCCCACAATTAAGGGATACCAGATATGGGCGGATGCGTTGAAGCCGATCTTCGCGGAATTGCTTGGGCCGCCGGCAAGGGAGGATCACGCCCTCCACCGACCGGCGATCCGGGAGCCCGGCACTAATCGGTAAGTGGCGGATTCTAGTCCATGGCCACGAGGACCGGTCGAAGCGCAGGATAAAAGGGCGAGAAAGATCCGATAGGCGCGAGGTTGCGGGAAATGAAGTTGTGATCCCTCCAAGCAAACTTTCAATGGTAAGCCGATAATCCGGGGTTGCTCTTGGTCGGCATCGGTGCGTTGCTGGCTTTCTTTGGATCGAGCGGAAGGCCGATAACATTCATCTATCAAGGTCGCCCACGTGGATGACCTTCTCCGGCCGATTCGATTTTTGAACTGACACTACACTTAAGACGGTGCGATTCCGACGACAGAGCCAAATTCGTCGAGCCGATGCTGCTACTTCGATCGGATAGCCTACCAGACGCGCCGAACTGGAACTACGAGCTTTCTATGGGCCACCTTCGGAGGGTTTCCAAGCCTGCGCCAATTCCTGGATCTGCCGTGGTGATGGCAGTTTACGCTGCCCGGATCAAACAAAAAACCGCCGGGGTGTGATGAATAGTCACCCTTTACCGTCAAGGCTTGGTCGATAGAGACGAGAGACGAGTGGGTTATTACGAATTGGCGGCGCTACTGAATCTTGACGACTCCCGGTGCAACCTCGCGAAAATTCTTCATGACCGCCGGATCGTGCCCCGGAATAATCAGTTTGGGATTCGAGGCGATATCCTTCATCCGGTCCTGCGCGCGCAAATTCGAATCGGCGTCGAGCGTCGCTGCGATGGGCTTGTGCTTTTCCATGTTCTCGTTTAGATAGACGTTGTCGCTCGCCAACACGACCGTTCCTCCGGCGATCTTCACGCCGATGAACTGCGATTGGAAGGTGTGCTTGCCGCCGATGTAGGCCGTGATTCCCGGCAGAATCTCCTGCGCATCGCCGTTCACCAGCCCGACGCGGCCCTGCGTATTGAGTTTCACCAGCCCCACGATGTCATCCGGATCGGCCGCGGTGCGCTTCTTGTCGTTCCAGGCTTCCCCTGCGTAATATTCGAGCTCGTCCTTCTGAATCCAGATCTTGGCGTTGGGGAACAGGTCGAAACCATCGGCGTGGTCCCAGTGGATGTGGCTGATGATTACATCGGTGATGTCGCCAGCCTTGAGGCCACCGCGCTCCACCGCGACCGACGGCTTTTCGTAATCCGCCGGATGCCACTGTTTCATAAACTGATCGCGATAAAATCCGCAGTCGAACAGAATGTTGTGCCCACCGCCCTTGATCAGCCAGATCATCATGGCGATATCCATCTTACGCGCGCGATCCTCGCCCGCTACCAAACCGCCCACGGAAAAGTCCTTGAGCGTCGCGTAGCGGATCGCGTAGACCTCATAAGCGGGTTGCGCTGCAAGCGTGGAGGCTACGATCAGTGTTGCGATCGACAATCGGGCAAGAGTTTTCATGTTGACTCCTCGCTACTCGGATCCGGCGCGAACCTGCGACGGCTCCGCAGCCCCGTAGTATAGCGAGTTAAAGAATAGTTTGAACGTCCCATGCGGTTGGGCGCGATTCTGCACGCGGAAGCCGAACAGGATCAGATGGCCCTTTTCCATCGAGACGTCCACCGCCGCGGCGCGATCGTACAAGTGGCTCTCCCCGAGGATCCATCCGCTTTGGAGCACGTGATCGCCCGCGTACTTGACGATGGTCCGCACCTGGCCCGCGGGCGCGAATGTCGACGGACGAATTTCAAACGCGGAGCTACGCGCGAAGAATCCGAAAGCTTTTTCGGGCATGCCGAATCCCGCCGGATGCGTGTTGTCGACGCGCACATCGAGAATCGATCCCGGGCAGAAGAAATCGGTCGTTTTCATGCCAGCCACTGCATCCACGATGGGCAATCCCCAAGGCTTGAGGAACAGTTCGCTCGCGTTTCCCAATGCGACAACGGTCCCACCATTGCGCACAAACTCGCGCAGATGATCCAGGCCCTCCTGGCCAATTCCGCCGGCATATTCGGGCTGGATGCGGTCCGCAGAAATGCCTTCGAGAATCGAAGTCGGCTGCTGATCTGAAAATACGACCACGTCGAATCGCCGTGCAAAACTCCCCGAGCGCACGTCACCCGGGCGGATCTCTTCGTAGGGAAACTCGAAGCGCTCGAGCATCAGCTTGGTCCAGCCCTCGTCCATGTTTCCGCCCCATGGATTGAAAAGCGCCAGGCGCAACGGCTTCAGTTTGTATGCCGCAACGTTGAGCGAGCCGCCTGACGCGGCGAGCGGCAGCGACAGCGACTGCGCGATGCTCTTCACCTGCGCCTGCCTTGCTCCTTGCGCCGGAATGATGATCGTCCCCGGAGCGAGCTGCTCCCCCCCGTTGCTGAACGCTGCTTGCGACCAATATACGTCGTAACCGCTCTTTAACAATCGGTTCACCGCGATCAGGCTGTCGTTTTCTTCATGGCCGAGCAGAAACGCTCCGGTCCTCGCGCCGCCTTGGGCGATTTCGGGCGATGGCGGCTCGGCTCTCGTTACCGGTGTGAGATTTGCGTCAAAACGATTCTTCACCAGCATGCTCGCGACGCCCATTTGCAGCGGTAGCGTCCATCCGGCGACGTCGTAGGGCGGAACCGGCGGCCCGCCCGGAAATGCGCGGATGTCGGGATAGTGCTGCGGCTCCATGATGTCCTTCACGAACGGCCGAAATGGCTGGGCCATCAGAATCACGTACGAGCCTTTCGAATAGGTGACTCCATCCGCTGTGAAGTCAACGTTAGCCCGCTGCACCTCCGCGCCTTGATCGATCAGCAGATTGATCATTTTCACCGCGGTGTTCGGATCCCGCTGCTTCGCCGGCACGACATAAGCGTAGGGGCCTTCGGTTTCGCCTTTACGAATTTCTTCGCGGCCCATGTTGTAGAAATTTCGCAGAAAATCTTCGCGATATCGCGCCGCAGTGTCGAGCACGGCCATGGCCGCCGTGTATTCATACTCGACTACGTCGCGCAGCCGCCACGTGCCCCCGGGCCAGGGATGCGAAAAGTTTTCGCGCAAGGCATACTCATTCAGCCCTGGCGTGTTCCCGGTCAATTCGCTCAGTTTCTGCGTCACTGGCGAGGCGACATTGGGCGAAGCGGCCTCGGTGAGAACGCTGACCATGTTGTGAAACCACGGCTGCTGAAGGGAATTCCCTTGCCACCACGATGTATACAAAATGTTTTGCGCCACGCCGCTGTGCCCGGCTTCCTCCTCCGCCTCCGCCATGTGGGTCCCCAGCAGATTGATCCCGCGCCAGATCAGCGGATGAATGTTCGGATTCAGCGGATCGAGGAACGGAGGAACAAACAGCCGAGCCCCGGTGCGCCCCATCTGGTGGATGTCATACAGCACCGGCGGAAACCATTCCTTGAAGTAAAATTTCGTGACGACCTTGGTCTCTTCCAGGTTCAGCATGAACCAGTCGCGATTGTTGTCGTGTCCGACGTACTTGTGATACAGCCAGGGTAGCGGCGCGTTTTCGTATTTCGTTCCGACATTGCGGTTGTACCAATCGACCACGGTGATGTTGCCGTCGGGATTGTGGGAGGGCCACAGCAGAACCACGTCCTGATCCAGAATGCGGCGGATTTGGGGCGTGTCCTTGGTCACCAGATCGTAAGCCAATTCCATGGAAAGCTGCGTCGCGGCGACTTCGCTCGCGTGGATCGAACAACTGATCGCGACCAGCAGTTTTTCATCCGCGATCAGCCGCTCGGCTTCCTCCGGATTCAGGCCGCGAGGGCTAGCCAGGCGCTGCGAAACCTCTTTGTAGTGGTCCAGACGGGCGAGATTTTCCGGCGATGAGATGGCTGCCACGATCATCGGATTCCCCTCCGACGATTTTCCCGCTTCGATAATCTTTACCTTGTTCGACGAAGCGGCGAGCGAATGAAAATAATCCACGATTTGGGGCCATTTGACCAGCTTCTGGTCCGCGCCCATCTTGAACCCGAAGGTCTGTTCCGGCGATTTCGGTTGCGCGAACGCAACGCCCGCCGACATCACGAACACCAGCGCTCGAAGGCGATTCATACTGCGACCTTTCAGAATTGAAACCTCATCGCGAACTGCAATTGCCGCGAGGACGGCAACCCGCCCTGCGCCGAAATCGTGCTTGTAATTTTACCCGCATTCGGGTTGGGTGAGGTCGGTCCTGTATACAGGCTGGTGCCGGGGTTGGAGAAATTCGGATGGTTCGCGAGGTTGAAGGCTTCCACGCGGATCTGGAGATTCATGTTTTCGTGAATCTTCGTATTCTTCACCACCGCCAAGTCGTTGTTGGCCAGCGACGGACCATAGAACATGAACCTGTGCTCGTTCCCCAGCGTTCCGAGCGGCTGCAAACTGAAGGCCGTAGTGTCGAAATAGTGATTGATATTGCCGGGCTGCACCACTTTGTTCAAGTCGACGCCGGAGTTGATGTTCACATAGTTGGCGCTGTTCTGCTCACCCAGGCCGAGGCAGTCGAATCCGCACACGACGGTGAATGGCAGTCCCGTGTGGAATCCGAACAGATCGGCGATCTGCCACCCCTCGGTCAGGCGATGTCCGTGGAAAGGTAGCTGGTAAACACCGTTGATCGAAAAATTATTTCGCCGGTCGAAACTGCAATTTCCATCATTTCGAGAAAGCGGATAAGGCGGCAGAGGAGAAACGCCGCCGCCACCATCGACTGCGTAAGCGCCGGATCCATTGTCATAACACCGCGAGTTCGTATAGTTCGCCTGGAACTGAAGTCCGCGGCTGAGCGCTTTGTTCGCCTGAAACTGTACGCCGTGATAACTTGCGTGCGCCCAAGGCATGATCTCGCCCATCATGCCGAAATTAGGATTGATTCTCGGATTGGAGACCAGCGTCGGCGTTCCGTTTACGGTCTGCACCGTGGCGAACACGGGGTTCTGCGTCGTTCCCGAATTGATCTGCGGATTCAATTCGACCATGTCAAGCAGGTGAGAACTCTCCGAAGCGATGATTCCGCCACTCACCACGATCCCTCCCGGGATCTCCCGCTGTATGTTGGCGCTGTACTGAATGACGTACGGGACGGTCGTGATGTTGTAGCCCAACGCGTCGTGAATGGAGGGCTGCGTCGGAGTGCACTGGGCTGCCGCGGCAGTGCACTGGAACCTGACCGGCATGCTTAAGGCGGGGAACGCTACCGCAACTTGGTTGAACGGAGGCGAAAAATTATAGCCAACTCCGTAGTCTCGCGGCTGGTACACATAGTGAATGATCCCCGTACCGGCCCGAATCACCGTCTTGCTGTCTTTGAATGGCAACCACGCGAATCCAATCCGCGGATCGAAGTTCTTCCAGTTGGGATTCTTCTGGAACGCGTGCGGTACATTTACGTAGTTTGGCTGGCCCGCGTACGGCTGCACAAACGCGAAGAGATCGTTGGTGATGTCGTAAGGGTTGGTAGCCCACGAGTAGCGCAGCCCCAGATTGATGGTCAGGTTCTTGCGCGCCTTCCAGTCGTCCTGGATGAACGCAATCACATCGGTTTCACGGAAATTACGGGCGCTATCGGCGAAACCCGGCAGCGCGCCCACGAACTGAAAAGGTTGCCCGCTGAGAAATGAATTGCCCGTCGGCGTGCCACTCGCGCTATAACCCCACGACGAAAAATAATAATTCCCGCCGGGATTCACCGGAGTGCTGGTTAGCGTGCGATCCCGAACCACCCATGCGCCCATGGAAATGGAGTGCCCACCTTTGATCCAGATCACCTGATCGCGAGGCTCGAACTTATTTTGAATGTAGTCGAAAATCGGGGCGGTGGGCGTGTTCAGGCCGAAGATCGAGGAAACACCGGGGGTGTTGAAGTAACAATCGTAGGTGTTGGTCGGGTTGCAGGAGAAAGCGGGAATCTTGGTGGGAGTATCGCCCACCTGCGCCGTGCGCGTGTAGTTAAAATTCGCCTGGTTGATCAACGTGGCCGATAAATTTCTGGTCCAGCCGATGTTTTGAAATTGATTATGGTCGAACGCGTTCTGCGGATACAGCGCGACGCTGTTCGCCGCGAATGGTTCGGACAGAGTGGCGTGATCGTAGATGATGCGGTACCAGATGGTATCTTTCTGTGAAATTGTGTAATCCCATCGGCCGACCACGTAATTTTCGACACCGCTCTGGTTTCCGTTCAGGACTTCTTGTGAGGTGCCGTTCTTCAGATCGATCGCGCCCGCGGCCGGCAACGGAACCGCGTTTAAACCGTTCAATACGACCTGCTCGGCGCTCGCCTGAGGGCTGCCGGGCGCCAGCGTGGCCAGGTAATTCTGAACCTCGGTACGAGCCGCCTGATTGGGAAGAATCACTACGGGTGTCTCGCCCAGCGTCTGTCGCAGCCCTTCGTAATTGGCGAAGAAGAACATTTTGTTTTTCTTGATAGGACCGCCGATGGTCCCGCCATATTGATTGCGCTCGAACTCGGGCTTGCCGGTCGACGGCACGAAATAGGGAGCCGCGTCGAAGACCGAGTTGCGGGCGAAATAATAAGCCGATCCATGCAGGCTGTTGGTGCCGGATCGGGTTACGGCGTTGAGTCCGCCATTGGCGCCGCCAAACTGCGCGCTGGCGGTGCTGGTGTAGGTTTGGAATTCCGCGATCGCGTCCACGCCGAGCGAAGTCCCCAGCACCGCCGCGCCGGAGCCGTGTCCCCAAAAATCCTGAATATCTTGCCCGTCGATCATTTCCTCCTGACCAACCGGACGAGCGCCGCCGTAGGAGTACGTGATCGACCGTCCGATGTAAGCCGAGGACGAGGCGTTCGTGACTGGCACGGTCCCCGGCGTCAGCGCGATGAGCTGTTCGAAATTGCGTCCATTCAGCGGCAGGTCGCGCATCTGCTGCTGATCGATCAGACCGGCTACCGTGGACGTCGACGTATCGATCTGCGCCGCGTTTTCCTGGACGGCCACCTGTTGCGACATCTGACCCACCACGAGCGCGACGTTGACCTCGCGCTGCTCGGCAACCGTGAGCACGATACTCTGGCGGATCGCGGTTTCAAATCCCTGTGCCTGGACCTGGATCTCATAGGAACCGACCAACAGGTTCGGCGCCACGTAACGCCCGTCAGCGTCTGTCTTCAAATTGAGTCCGACACCGGTCTGCGTGTTTTTCACGGTGATGCTCGCGCTGGGAACCACAGCGCCGGAGGGATCGGTGATCGCTCCGCGAATGGACCCGGTGCCGACTTGCGCGAGACTCCAGATCGCGCTGGCGCACAACAGGATGAGAATCCAGAGAGCCTCTTTGATACGAATCGCGGTAACACATGACGCTTTGTCGAACATAGTTGTATCCTCCAGGCGTTTGGCCGTTCCCCCCGCTCTCAGTAGCGCCATTCTACTGGCCTACTCAATGGTTGTCTTGTACGTCTCTAGCCTTGGTACGGAATTAGCGCATCTGCGCGGGGAGTGATATGCTGGCCCCAGGCAATTTTCGGCGGCAGACATTTTCAGAGCGGACCATGCACACAGGTTTGACGGAAGAGTTTCGCGGCGAAATCCTTCAAACGCGCCGCCTTGCGAATTTCAGCGTCGTCGCTATTTCCTATGCACCCAACCAGGTGCTGCCGCCGCACCGGCACGAGCACGCACATCTATCCATTTCAATTCGCGGCGCATACCTGGAGCAATGCCCGATGAGTACTTGGGAGTGCACCACCGGAGGCACCATTTT
The DNA here is from genome assembly GCA_035568415.1 of Bryobacteraceae bacterium. GTDB lineage: Bacteria > Acidobacteriota > Terriglobia > Bryobacterales > Bryobacteraceae > Palsa-187. Next base: position 9,910 of record DATMOC010000016.1, read on the forward strand.
TCACGCGCCCGGCGAATCGCATGGAAACCGCTTCCTTGAAACCGGGGCGCATCTGCTGGCCCTGGAGCTCCACCCGGAGTTCCTGAGTCGGATCGCCGAACAAGGGATCGCCACCGACCGTCAGTTTAGGTTGACCAGCGTCTACTGCATGCGATTGGCCGTGCGGCTCGAGGGTATGCTGAAGCTCTCCGACCCCCTATCGGCGATGTCCGCCGAAGGATTGTGCCTGGAACTGCTCTCCGAAGCGCTTCAGCCCGGCTCCGGGAGACTGGAGGAAGGGTCCTGCGATTGGCTTCTACGGGTGCATGAGATCCTTCACGACCGTTACCGCGAGCACCTCAGCTTGGCTGACCTTGCCGGCCAGGTTCAAGTGCACCCGGTTCACCTGGCGCGCGCCTTTCGAAAACGATACAGGTGCCGCATCGGAGATTTCATCCGCAAGCTGCGCGTGGAGGCGGCTTGCCGCGAATTGCTCCAGTCCAACGCCCCGATCGCCGAGATCGCCGCTCGGACGGGATTTACAGATCAAAGTCATCTCACCCGCATCATGAAACGGAATGCAGGCGTCTCGCCGGCCGAGTTTCGCAGATCACGCGGCAGGACCTGATTCCACGGCTCTTGGGTGAGTGGTCCAGTTCTAATGCGGATGCGGTACCACCTCGAAGATCTGCAATCAAGATAGAGCTCTAATCTCTTTCCTTGAACGGTGTTTTGCCAGGCGATCCTCCGGTAATGTTTGGCTAATGCTTAGGAATTGACAAGACGCGCGTGTCTGCCGGACTTCTCTAATTACCCGGTCCTTCGCCGTTGTCGCGATCGTCTGTGTACACCTTCACGCCTTCGTGACTTACGGGTACATAGATTCGATTCAACCGACTGTCCGCCGCAACCGAATGGGTCGTGTGATTCGGTGGCTGGGTGGCGATCAACCCGACGGTCAACGTTGTGATTAAGTTGTAGGGGGTCAGCCCGCTGACGACATTCACGCTGATGCGGTCAAGCCCGCCGCCGAAGTACACGCGGTCATCTCCCGGATTGAACCAAATCTCGTCGCCGCTGACGCCAGCAACGTTCACCACTGCGCTGGTTGCGATGTCGAGAACATCCCCGCAGCTCGCAATCAGGTGCTGGCCCGGAATCAGAGCCAATCCCGCCGGACCGCCCCTTGCGCCGCAGGCGGCACTCGTTGGAAAGATGTTCGTAATCGCTCTGGTTGCAGTGTCAATTTCGTCGATTTCCCCATTGGTGTTCGAAGCCGTTTTAGGAATCGAGATGTAGAAGCGCTTCGTCACCGGATTCCATACGGGCTGTTCGATTCCGCCCGTGGATAACGGATGCTTCGCATCGCTACCGTCGTAGATGATCGTTCCCAACACTGTGTGAGTGACTGTTGAGATGAATGAGACAAAGGGATGTGGCGTATCCTGGTCGTTCGCGATCAGGATGACTTGGTCCCGCGGGTCGTAGGCCAATTCATCGGCACGATGATTGCCACCTGTGCTCACCGGCAGCGGCGTGGCGAAAGGATTCGACAAATCGATAAACAAGGCGTGGCTATCGGCCGTTCCCACCACGAGCACGCCGGATTGATCTGCTCCGATATTCGTCGAGCCGTTGAACGAGACGACTCCGTTCCCCGCCGACGTCAACGGGATTTTATAGAGGAACTGATTGTGTTTGGTGTCGATCACGTCGATTCCAGGTGGCACCGGCGGAATCGCCGTCGCGTTCCCACGATTCGCCAGGTAGTATCGTCCAGCCTCCGAGTCCGCCCAGCTAATGTCGAATGCGGTTAGGCCGTCGGGAATTGTGATTGTTGTCATCAATTGATAAGCGACCAATTTGTCGCCGGGTTTGTCGTATGCGTATGCAGCGAGAATTAAAGCGAAGGTCCCGATTCCGAAAGAAGTCAATACTACTATTCGTTTCAACATGGAAGTCCTCCATCGCCCGCTTGATGCGGCGGCGCTTATGTATCGTTACGGCGCGATTCAGTCCGTGTCTGACCGCGCGTAGCGTTTAGATAATCGGGCGCTGCCAAACGTTTCGCATGCCCGTCGTATTTTATCGGCGAATGCGAGATTACGCAACGCCGGGCTACGCATCGGCTGCATCATTGCCGAGTCATCCTTCCGGTGAATCCCGGCGGCGGCAAGGTTGCGCGGGCACAAGCGACCAGTCCTCTAATCGACGCCGGGAATGTCTTCTTGCCGCATCCACAAATGTTTCCGTGGGTTGATGGATCGGAGAGTGCGCCGCATTCCGAACGGCGCCCACGACGACCAAGTTGATGCGATGACGCAGGTGCTGCTCCGCTGGCACATGGCTCTGCCGCAGGAGCAGGTCATCTATTGGAGCGACATTGTCCAGATCAGCCCATATTGAGCGCTGCCCCCTCAGTTCACTCGTTTCGCACTGAAGGGTTCGGCTATTCCGAGAAACGCAAAGGACTCGGGTCGAACCGGCACTACAGTTATCTTACGCGGCGGACGGCTTTTCTGGAACATGTTTCGCAGTGAATGTGTGTTGACAAATATTCAGCAATATGGCTGAATATCGTAGAGAGTCATTCTGAAGTGCTGAGGCGGCCTGCGCGCTCTACTGACAGGCAGGGATCGGCTTAGAGGGCGCCTGGGTGCGGCCGTCATGGTAGCGAAGAAAGGAAGAGCTCATGATCTTTGGTGCACATGTAATCGTACCGAGCAAGGATGCAACGGCTGATCGCGCCTTCCTCCGGGATATCCTCGGATTTGCATCCGTGGACGCTGGCCATGGATGGCTGATCTTCGCGCTGCCTCCGACAGAAGTGGCTGTTCATCCCGGAGAAGAGCTTGACCGGCACGAACTCTACTTCATGTGTAAGGATTTGAAGGCCGAGATCGCGGCACTCGGAGCGAAGGGTGTCCGATCAACGGACGTACAAGAAGCCAGATGGGGTTCGATCGCAAAGATCCGTCTTCCCGGCGGAGGCGAAGTCGGTCTCTACCAGCCGAAGCACCCGACGGCACCGAACATTGTTAATGCCTAAGCCGGCTTCGCGGGTGCGGCAAGATGCGTATGAAGCGGTATTCGGTGCGTTGGCCCACCCTGCCCGGCGCCGCGTGTTGCTCGCGGTCTATTTCAATGGAGGCGCGATGACCGCCGGCGAGATCGCGGCGATGTTTGCGCATGCATGGCAGACCACGACCCGGCACCTTCAGGTTCTTGAGGCCGCTGGTCTGCTCACGCACGAGAGGCAGGGCAGGATGCGTATTTATCGCATCGATCGAAAGCGATTGGCGCTCGTGAGCGATTGGCTGGCGCACTTTCAAACTCCAGTGAAACACCGCACAGAGGGAAAACAAGATGTCCGCAACAAACAAACCGATAGTCGTCAAGGCGAAGCCGCCAAAGCGCGAAGCGCCTGACGACGTTCCGCAGTTATTCAGGCTCAACGTCGAGGTCGGTGATCTCGACGCGGCGACCTCGTTCTATACGAAGCTGCTCGGCGTACAAGGGCGGACTCAGCCGGGCCACCGATGCTACTTCGACTGTGGCCCAGTTACCCTACAAGTGCTGGATGTGTCCTCGAACCGACCGCCGTACCCGGCGGCAAAGTCTTTGTACTTTACCGTCGAGAATCTAGAGGCAGCGTTCGAGCGTGCAAGGGCGCTGAGCTGTCTGTCGCACGAGGAAGTTCACGATGCACCGGGAGGTGGCATCGTCGTGCGCCCGTGGGGCGAGCGATCGTTCTATGCCGAGGACCCTTGGGGCAATCCCCTTTGCTTCGTCGAAGAGGGAACCGTTTATACGGGTAGCGACTAGCGCCGCTGCGGCGGATGCCAGCGCCCCGTTTTGTCCCCTTAATAAGAGGGCGAAGGAGAGCCTTCCCCGACGCAGTGCACTCTGTGTCATTGCCGATATTGAAGAGTTGCTCAATTCACACAGTTGCGAGCAACAGTTCTGCAGATTTCCGATCAAATCCCGCGAGCCTTGACCTGCAGCGTGTCCGCGATCTGCTTCAGGGTCCGCAGCGTCATACTTTGCTGACCCGCCTCGAGACGATACAGATGCACGCGATTCAGCCCGGCTCGGTCCGCTAGCTCGTCCTGGGTGATGCCCAGTTTCTTGCGGATCGACTTTATTTTCAGGCCCACCGCGTGCTCGATGTCTTGCAATGCATTCAGGCTATGGCGTATGCTGCTTTCAAGCACCCTGCTTAAAAGCAGGGAAATAACGCCGTCGGAGGCCCGTAAATGCCAACAATTCGTCTGGCCGTTTGTGTCGCTGCTCTCGCCCCCTTGAGTTGTTTTTGTCAGCCGTCCAGACTCCACCCGAGTGCCGGCGCCCTCACAACTTACAGCACGCAGATCGTGCCGCTGGTCATCGTTGGCGAAGGATGGAGCCAGCGCATTGCTCTGACCAACGTGGACCAAAGCCATCTCGCTGCCGGCACGGTTCAGTTCTTCACGCAGACCGGACAACCCTGGACGGTTGGTCTAATCAGCGGCGGGCGCAACTCGATCTTTGCCTTCTCCCTTCTGCCTGGCCAATCGACGATCTTTGAGACGGTGGTGTTGCAGGACCCACAGACGCTCGGTTGGGCGATGATCCAAGAGACCGTGTCTGGGCTCGGTGATCTATTCGGTCAGACGATCTTTCGGAAACAGACCGTGGGCCAGCCCGATTTCATGTGCTCGCACGTGCTCGGCGGTCAAGCCTACACCCGACTTACGGTGTTTTTCGACAATACTGGTGGCCGGTACACCGGCATGGGGATACTGACGTCTCAGACTTGCAGTTTTTCCTGCGACACTCCCGATTCGTTGCGCGTCTCCGTCTTGGACCTCTCGGGCAATGTGGTGAGTCAGAAGACCATCAACCAGAAAAAAGGAGTGCTGTACTGGATGAACCTGGGCGTCGATTTTCCGGAGGCGAACGGCAGGATCGGGACGTTCGTGGTTGAACCCGTTACGAAATTCTCAACGACGCTGACGGGCTTCAGCCTGCAATTTGCACCCAATGGTGCGTTCACAGCCATCACTCCGTTCGAGAACTAACGACACGGCCGTTTCCACATGATAGAATCCTTGGCGGGTAGCGATTTGTGCGACTCTTCGCCTATTTCTCGGTTGGCGTTACCCTTGCAGGCTCGGCATGGGGCCAGGCGGCTGTGGAACATGCCGTCATCACGGCTGGGGGATCAGCCGCGGCCGCAGGCGCAAAAGGCACCGGCAAATCGATCGGCGGTGTTTTTCGCAACCTGAGCGAGACTTTGGACAAAGCCGGGAACGTCGAGAGAGCCGAAAATACGCGCGCCGCAGTTGCTCAGTCGAAACAATCCGCAAAACCGGTTCCAGCCAGCAAGCCTGTTGATCCTTCCCAAATCACCGAAGGACTTGAGCGTGCCGAGTTGATCAACCGTTTTGGGGAGCCTTTTCTGAAGCTGTCCTAATCAAGCAACTCACAGCTTGTTGAGAGGATGTGGTACAGCACGACCACGTCCGGTGAAGTCGAGATCAAGTTGATCGGCGGCAAGGTCGCCGCGGTTCAGCCGACGGCGGCGGCCACAGCCTCGCCGTCGGGTTCCTCGAAGTGACTCTCCGAGTCCAGCCCATGGATCGCACCGAATCGTATTTGCTCTTCTTGGCTGTCTTGACGGCGCTTTGCCCGCGTTGACCCCACCTGCCGTTTCCTCGGGGCATTTGTGAGATCGTAAGGGGAGTATGGGGGAGAAGAGCATCGCGATTGCTGAAGCGTGCGCCGCTCTTAGAAATGGCGTACCTGATCAGGCAATCAGCTTGCTTAAGCGCGATTACCCATTCGCAGCTCGTCCAGTTACGATGCGCGAGTACGGACCTGTCGAATCGACCCGTGTTTTCGTTCGCGACGGTTTCATCGATCGATATACGGCCAAACGTTTGATATTTCCACCGGTGTTACGCGTCATCTCAAGAGAATTGCCAGTCGATTTCCCTTACCATCCCAACTGGAAGACTGACCTCACGCACCCGGCGTACTGGGAGGTCGGTGCAACCGTGGATCACCTAATACCTGTTTCTCGCGGAGGCGCAGACGATGACTCGAACTGGGTCACAACTTCGATGGCGGGCAACAGTGCGAAGGGAAACTGGACACTTGATGAGCTGGGATGGAGCCTCAAGGCACCCGGCGACTTCAAAGATTGGGATGGTCTCATCCATTGGTTTCTGGAGTACACAAATGACCATCCGGGATTGCTTGAAACTGCATCGATGCGCCAATGGCATCGCGCAGCTATGGCTGTCATCTCTCACCTCCGCTGAAGTCCGGCTCAAGACCGCGCCGTCCTAAACTTGGCGTTACACTGTGGCGGTGCCCACGAGTGACGCCAAGGCCCGGTTCGTCGAGCCGATGCTGCTGCTTCGATCGGATAGCCTTCCAGAGGCGCTGAACTGGGACTACGAACTGAAGCTCGATGGCTTTCGGGCGTTGGCGATCAAGTCGAATGGCACGCCACACCTGCGATCGCGAAACAACAAGAGCTTCGATGAAAGTTATCCGGGAATCGTCAAGGCCCTGGCGGGCTTGCCGGACGAAACAGTGATCGACGGCGAGATCGTCGCGCTCGATGAGTCGGGACGCCCGTCCTTCAACTCGCTGCAGAATTACGGCTCGTCCACAGCACTGGTCTACTACTACGTTTTCGACGTGCTGATCCTGGGAGGTCGGAATGTCATGTCAGAGAACCTGTCGACTAGGCGCGATCTGCTCAAGCGCGAAGTTCTCGCCCACCTCCATGAACCGATCCGGGAAGCTCCGCGACTCGATGCGACCCTGCCGGATCTGATCAAAGCGGTTCGCGATCAGGGTTTGGAAGGAATTGTCGCTAAGCGACTCGACAGCCGCTATGAGCCTGGCCAGCGCTCCGGGGCCTGGCGCAAGATGCGCATCAATAAAGGACAGGAGTTCGTGATCGGCGGGTACACACTGGGCGGCCGGTCCTTCGATGCGTTGATCTTCGGCTACTACGAAGGCGATCAGCTCATCTGTGTTGCCAGGGCCCGGAGTGGATTTACGCCCGCGTTGCGCGAACTACTGCTTCAGCGGTTCCGAATGCTTGAGACTTCACAGTGTCCATTTGCGAATCTCCCGGAGGCAAGAGCGGGGCGATGGGGGCAAGGGCTAACAGCCGAAAAGATGAAGGATTGCCGCTGGCTGAAGCCGGTCCTGGTGGGGCAGTTTGAATACGTCGAGTGGACGCCAGACAACCATCTCCGGCATTCGCGGTTCGTGGCGCTGAGGGCGGACAAACGTGCCGGCGACGTCAGGCGTGAGAACTGAAAGTCGAACGAAAACTGCCAGGATTTCGTTTCCGAAGGGGAGGGACGCACGCCGCCTTCCCGAAGGAAGTCTTCCCGGAGTTCCGTGAAAAGCTGGGACGATTTGGAAACAAATCCTCGGTGGTCAGGCGTTTGAGATACACGGATGTTGTTAATGCTCTGATCAATCTAAACCATTTCGATCAAAATCCGTGCGACTGGCATTGTTCTCACAAAATACACGGCGACAATCCGGTTGACTTGTCGCGAGTTTACGGATTATAATCCGTGGTCCAAAGGGGTCTGTCGGATGCACCCTACCTTGTTCAACCAATGCGTCATCGCCACGTTCATTCTGCTTCCGGTTTGTTGCGCCGGAACGATAAACCCAGGTTCAATCGATGCCACCTGGTACGCGCCTAGTAGCACGACGACAGCTGAATATGCCATGCCGTTCACCTATGGCGCTCCATTTTCCTACACGGTATCGATGTGGGCTTCAGGAGTAGCTTCGGATTCATTTCGGTTCGATGACTCAGTCTCGCTCACAGCCATTCAGACCAGTCCTGACACTTCAATCACCGAGGCCCCCGAACCTACAATTTTTCTCGGGATCACAGTTTTGGGAACTGGCTGTCTAGGTCTTAAGGTTGTATCCCAGCTTGCCTTCCTCAGATCTGCTGTAGTCAACATACGGAATAGACGTCTCTTCGAGGTCTCTGAAGTCCCCGGATTCATTTCTCAGAATCAGGCTTCTTTCCGCGTCCGAGAGTTGTGCTCGCTAGTAGATCTGCAGGGCGGTGGCGCGCCGAGTTTGGCCTTGGCGATTCGGGCGCGACGGTGGGTTCACGGGCAACAGCCAACTGGAGATAGCTGGAAGCCTCATCGACCAACCTTCTTCGAGAGGCTCCATGGAGACATCGACGACCCGATCCGACTTCTGAGGGCGATGCGACAAGGTGCACCGGCAACCTGTCGAAATTTCTCATTTCTGATGGTTGCCGTATTGACATGCCTTGGAATGCGAAGTCGAGTTGTCATCGTAAGTGCGACGCACTGGAAGACTAATACCGATGGTCACATTATGACTGAAGTATGGATTCAAGAGTTGGGCAAATGGGTTGTGATGGATGCAATGTGGGATGGGCTGTACACCGTCGGTGGGATTCCTGCGTCAGCACTTGAAGTGTGCGACGCCGCTCAGGCAGATAGACTAGAACATGTCCAGTTCGTTGGAATTAGATCGCCCGTCGCAGATCACAGCAGCACGAAACGTGTGTTTAGGCATCTGTATGTATCGATGAGTAATGCCACCTTTGACGGATACGGCGTGCGCCTTGTCGGGAGCAAACGAATTTCGTTCGCACACCTCGTCTGTCGGTACTCTCCGCGATTCCCGTTAGCTGAACAGAGAATCGCGTTGGTTCTAAGTGCGGCAAGTTTCCTCGCGGGTTTGATTTTTTGCTCCCGAGTGCTACTTTTTCCTTAAGCGTTCGGCGCGCTAGCGCATTTTGTCGGCCCTTAAAAAAGAGAACCCCGCCGCCAATTTGCCGATTTGCTTCTAAGGCATAATCGCGCAGCATTGACTTGCGTTTTCTCTGAACGGAGTGATCGATGTGATGACCGCAACAAGCGGCAAGAAGAAACAGCAAAATGGCTCCGTTCGCAATCGATACGGAAAACAACATCGCGGGCTGCCTCTTCACTAACCGGCGCGCTTGGCGTGCTTTCGGGCTTGAATCGGCATCGTATCCCGTTCTGGAGACAGAAGACGTACTCCTCAGCTATTGGTTCTTCTCGGCTTTGCCTTGCTTCGTCGTGCCAGCTTTTTCAAGAACGTCAAGTCATCAGACCGATAGCGATCAATATTCGATTGAGTCCTCGGCCTGAGTGTAAGCTGCTTGAGACGACGCGATTCCTGGCGCGGTAAACAAAAATAGTCGAAAAGCTCCTCATTGCCCGAAGTGAGCCGTGCGATAACCGTCGCGTCTGCTTTCGTGGGAGAGTGAAGGCGAAGCAGCCACCCGTGAGACTGGCCAAGTGGTCTGCATCTCGCGACCACACATCTCACCGTCAGGTTTCCATTCACCTGTAGGAGTTTTGTTCGGCTGTCTTGCATCGCGGATACTCCCAACCGCCGAAGACCATCCAATATCATTGCAGTGAATCGGCGTCGAATCGGGAGCAGCATTCGATCTCGATCGACGTAGGCCAGGTTGCGCTCAGGTTGATATCCGATCTTTCGGTATGCCTCCATAAGACCGCCAAACCTAGCGTTATAAGCCTGGGCGCATGGCATATCAGGATCTGCGATGATAGATCGCGCGGTCAGCCTGCCATTCCGTCGAAGGTAGTCCCTAAGGGCTTGTAGGAGATACTCGTCCGTGAGCAGGTGGCCTCGGGCGGCGACGACGGTTTCGGCTTTCTTGAAGACGCTCGGTTCGACGATGGCTTCAAATGCATTGTCGAGCCTGATCCACATTTCGGGTGGATTCTTTGTGCGGAGGGTGCGGAGCTTACCTGACAGGCGATTTGACACGTTGGAACCAATGTATTTCGGATTCGTCACCATGTCCCGGATCACGTATCGTGTCCAAGGGCGATTGCCTACCCAGGGCACGCCGCGTTCGTTTAGCATTCTCGCGATGTCAGCGGGGGAATAAAGCTTCGAGGTGTAGAGCCGAAATATTTCGCGGACAATCTCGATTTCCTCTACGGGTCCGGGGATCAGAACGACTCGGTCGGTTGCGATGCTCTTTTCCTCGCCTGACTGAAGGACGAACTTTGGACTTCGGTCAGGACCAACTAGGAGTCGGCGAAGCCCATAGCCCGCTAGCCCTCCTTGCCGAAAACCCAGCTCGGTTAATCTTGCCTGGCCGGCAAAGACCTTGACGGAAAGTTCACGACTGTACTCGGCGGCCATCGCGCGTTTAAGCGCTTTGAGGAGGGCCGTCGTTATACTCCCATCGTTGGGAAATAGCTCTGCGCAGTAATGCACCGAGATTTTCGCTCGGCGACAGCGATACTCGTAGTAAGCACTCTCGTCTGCGTCCTGAAATCGGCCCCAGCGGCTAACGTCGTAAACCAGAACAGCGGAATAGCCTGGAGTGCCACGCTCAGCATCCTCGATTAACTGTTTCAATCCGGGGCGCTGGCTCAACGTAAGACCGGTCTTACCCGCATCAGAGTAGGTTCGGACAATCGTCATGTTGCGCTGTTCTGCGTAGGCGCGGATAGCGTCCGACTGGTTGTCCAGCGAATATTGCTGCTGTTCGGTTGACATTCGAATGTATTGAGCCGCTATGACCGGGCCGTCCACGCTAGGCTTGTCTCCCATCTTTTGTCGTTTCCCGCATCGCCTTTTTGCGAAGGGCGGCAAATCTTGCAAGCCGTGTAGCCCAACGCTGCGGTCATCCGCCAATACGGTGCGCTCTTGGCGTCGCGTCAGCATCGATCACTTCCCGAGATGTGCAAGGCCCGGAATGAGGATCGGCTGAGGACGACAACGACATCTGCTCTGAGTCGATCAGTTGCTCGCGCGCAATGCTATAGCGGATCTGCCGGACCACAAGATGTTCGTAGCCGAGGTCCAAGGCGTCCGACCATCCTATGAGATGCAGGCCAAGGCGTCGCAGCGATGGCGTTCGCCCCTCCTTCCAGTTACTTGGAATTGGTATCTGAAGCTCATCGAGCGCCGTGCAAATCGCGCGTACGTTTCTCGTTAACGGCCACGCGGCAAACGACATAGGCATAGATTGCCGGGCGTACTTTGCGACGATTTCGGTGATCCGTCGATGGTGATCGTGTCGGGTCTTGCTGCCGTATCGGGGCATCTTAGATTTTGCGCGCCTCCGAATTGGTAGCCCGGAGAGAACACTCGCTTGCCGTGGGGTACCAATCCCTCTCACGACGTGCGGCCCGGTCATGGCCGTTCTCTGGGCGTGGACGTCGAGAGTATCGTACCCAAGCGTAGCCAGCCGCAAGGAACCCAACCAGAAGAATGGAGACGAGCATATCTTTTAAGGGCGCTTCCCAGTGTGCGAGCAATAGGGTGGTAGCGCCCTTATGCTGAAACAGACTGCGGGAGAATAGTGCGTTCTCAAGTGGAAAATTCTCAGGGAAACCGGAGCTGTGTGGCACTAATCGATTTTTGAAGACCCCGAAGACGAAGCACTCTATTTTCTCGATAACGCGAGTAGTCCATCGCGAAGAATAAAGCGCCGCTCGGAACGCAGTCAGAAGGTTGAATATGATGACAGTTTTTCGGGGCGCTGGCTGATGTGTGAGCATAAGCCGTAGCAGCGCCCCTTCGTTATGGAATGGACAGGAATATAGTTGGGTGCGAAGGAGAAAATTCTCAGAAAAAACCAGCGCAGCTTGGCACTAATCGATTTTTGCGGCCCTGGAAGACGGACCCCTTGGGCGCTCATTGGAGACGAGCGCCCCCAAGTTGCTGATGTAGCGGGCCCGAAGCAGAACCCTTCAAATAAAATATCGATGAGAAAAATCCTTCCCCGATGCCACTATGGACTAGTACCGCCTGTAGTAAGAGGACAGTGCTGCAGTTCACACATTTCACTGCGATCAAGTCAATCCCTATGATCCAGAGGGTTGGGGATCGTTGGGTAATGTCTGTACCGAAGATGCGTACTGATATCACGTCTGTGCTTCACGTTACAGAAGATGACCTCGAGCTGTATGCGATGCGGCGGTTCGATGAAATAGCCGGCTTGGATGCGGTCGATCTGCATCTTTTGAAATGCAACGAATGCCAGCGCGACCTGGTCTGGATCGAACAATTTCTCGGGGTGCTGAGGACGACCCTACTTGAGATGGAATCAACGGGTGAGCAAGCCACGTCGACTACGCCCGTACCACCCACTGTTCCTTCGCTGGTATCGCCCCGCCCCTCGGCCACCCAACCTTGGGTTTGCTCGCGTTTCTCATCCCCACATGGCACGCCACCACCGCCGATCTGTCGGTTTTCCTCCGCACCGCCGAGGTTCAGGATACGGAGAAAGGAGACCTCGATGGGCGATCCAATCATCATCTTCCCTCCGGTTCAGTAGCCGGGTTCTCTCCATGCTTTTGAGCTCGGGGTTCCTCTTCGATGACTGCTTCGTCATCTTTTGACGAGCTCCCATTTGAGCCCAGCGTCGGCCTCCTAAGGGCTTGAATGTAATCGCTGCTGACGACTTTGTATTTCGATGCGTGAAAGCTGTGCAATCCCGCCGCGAGAGGTTGACCGGAAGACGGATGCCTGCTGCGCGAAGAGAACCATCGAGTCTTTCGGGGCGCTCGCCCGGTGTGCGGATATGAGCGTAGTAGCGCCCCTTCTTTGGAATGGACAGCAATATAGTGCAGCGTGTGTGGGAAAATTCTCAGAAAAAATACTGGAGACGAGTTGTCCGTAACCAGTAGCGGCCCTGGAAGACGAAACCCTCGCGGCCTCCTGGACGTAAGCGGTTCAAGGCTCGGAATGATAAGTACTAGTACCTAATGCGCACTATTATCCACCTATATCCACTTCAGTTTTCTAGACGATTCACGATCATCAACATCGAGCGGCCTTTGGTTGCGCTGCATCGCGGTCATTTCTGACGAGAAAAATCTGAACTTATCCTGACAAGTATCCCTTTCAGCGTCTTTGATTAATCCAGCTTGTTCAATGGGAATACTCCCTGGAAATGGACATTCAGACGGGGTAAGGGGGGGACCAATGCATTGGTTGCCCACAAATGGACTTCCGATGTAACCGACCAAGAATGCACCCTCACCCGCGTTGGCGGGTGTTTTGGGGCCTTCCGTGCCGTCTGGCATTATTCCTTCGCGAATTTGATGATAATCCAACATGTTCGATGAGAATACTCACTAGGATACGCTACTAATCCAATGCAATAGGGGCGGGGACCACGTGCAGTGGTTGCGCACGCATAGGTTGGAGGACTTCCAATGGAAACCATGAGAAATGCGGCCTCGCCCGCGTTGACGGGTATCGGGAGCGTTGCGTCCCCTGTCAAGGAGGACTACGCCTACTGGGCCCGAGTTGTCCAGCAAATTCAATGCGGCGAGACAGACGGAATGGAGGAATTGTACAAAGTATTCCCCCGCATTCGCGGGTATTATTGTCGCAATATCGGCATTCAGGAGTGCCGCGACCGAGTCCACGATGCTTTTCTGATTGTTGTTCAGGCCATCCTGGCCGGCCAGCTTCGCGAGCCTCGACGGCTCATGGGCTTTGTGCGGACTATCAGTCAGCGGCAAAAGGCGGCATCCATCCACCAAATGGTCCACACGCGGGCCACCCATATGGAGCTTGGCCCAGACTTCTCCTTAGAGGGCGGTCCAGAGAATCCCGAACAGGAAGCCGTCAGTCGCCAGCGCCTCAAGGTGATCGATCAGGTACTGACGACGCTATCGGAGCGCGAACGTGAAATCCTGACGCGCTTCTATCTGCACGAAGAAACTCAGGTCGAGATATGCGCAGCGATGAGTCTCACACAAACACAGTTCCGTTTGATGAAATCAAGGGCTAAGGCCCAGTTCGGGAGGATCGGTAAGAGCCGATTCGTTCGCCTGCCACTCGGCAAATTTCATTGAGAGATTTTCGAGCCAGATCGCACTAGGGTCATCAGAGTTCCCAGGTCGAGTTTGTTTGTGCAAGATTGCACGCCGAAGGTACTCACCTTTATGGAGACTGAGTTGACGATATCTACTGAACATCCCACTGAGGACGTATTGGAAGAGCTTGTTTTTCAGCGACTTCCAGCCCATGAGACCCTACGTCTGATCGAGCACCTCCTCCACTGTGATGGGTGCCGAGAGGCGTTTCAGGATACGCTCGAATTTGTAATTTTGGCGAAGCAGGCGCTAAGGACGCTCCAACGTCGCGAACTTCCAGCTATGAAGGTACGGCAGTTACTCTACGGCTGAAAGTTCAGTCTGACCGAAACGCCTGACGGATTGTCGATTCATGGCTGGTGACAACATTCATCGCCTCCGTCCGGTATGTGAATGAAAGGACCGCCCTCGCAGGGTTCGCAATCGGGCTTGGATAGGGTTGTTCCAAGAGACGGAAGAGTTGGCAACGGGACGCGATATCGATCCAAGCCTCGAAGGCACGCCAAGCGGGCCGGTTAGTGAAGAGGCAGCAGCGTTGCGGAAAACGGTGATTTCTCGTGCGACATTGCGTTTTCAACAATTCGTGAGAGATTTCGACGTCTTTCGATGAGCTGGTTCAGGAGGCGCTGAAGTGCCTCACCGTCATCCTCGATCCACTCTTCCGGTACAGATAGGAATGCGGCCTCAAACACCTCGTGGCCAAGCGCCCTAGCCAATTCGACCCAAACGTTGACCTCATCGAAGGATTTCACGCCCTCATATACGGCAGGATCGATGAAGGTCCCCCAGTCGAACGAGTTCACAAACCTCCACAGAGCTCCCCCGAACGTCTGGCCGTGATCAATAAGCTCGGTACGCCACCGCCTGCTAGGATCGCGATAGAAGATCGCCTGCCGTTTGTCGATGTTAGACATCCACTGATCGGCAACGTAGGCGCCCAAGAAAGCCGCTGTGGTGCCTGTCGTTCGTAAGATCGCGCTCGGAAGAAAATCGTAAATCGCCGGTGAGTTTCCCGAGCTGAGAGACGGATAAAGTGATCCATAATGCAACCCGGCCGGGACTTCGATCGAACGCGATCCGTGATCAAGTGAAATGGGCTGGTCCCGGAGGAACGATGCTTTGAAGGCAATTGGGCTAAAGCCGGCGGCCGGCAGCCCCAGTGCCTTTAGAACCGTCGTCGCGATCACCTCGTTTATGAGTGTCCGGCGCTGCTGCGGGTTGTTAGTGAACTTCACAACGTACAGGTGCGCATTGTCGGCCAGCACCAGTTTTGCTTGCGCCCCGCCGCGCATTGCACGAATGACTTGCACCGCCTTCGGGTAGTCGAGTTTCGCGAGCATCAAGAAAGAGTAGTGCGTTCTCTGCCCACCAGTTCTCCACGACATTCCCTGAGTCCTACTTCCATCGGTAGTAAGGAAGACTACAGCGTGAAGATGACCACATTCTCCTACAACGAGGGCAAGGGGCTCTGTGACGTGAACCCTTTTTATGTGCGGCAGCAGGCCAGTGCCGCAAGTTCAAGGCGTCGACCAGACAGCCACGATCGCAGGGAGTACTCTAGAAACTGCCATCTTGGCTTAAACCGTTTTCTCAGGACGAACCATGACAGACGAGACGCTGCTCGGTTCTTATGACTACCGTCTGGTCGTTTTGTCGGTCCTGATAGCAATCCTGGCGTCATACACTTCATTCGACCTCGCGGGGCGCGTCACCACGTCGCGGGGCTGGCATCGGCATGCCTGGGTCATGGGCGGCGCCACTTCGATGGGAGCGGGTATTTGGTCCATGCACTACGTTGGGATGCTGGCTTTCAGGTTGCCGGTACCGATCCAGTACGACTGGCCGACGAGTTTGCTGTCTTTCCTAGCGGGCGTTTTCTCCTCCGTCGTCGGGCTAGTCGTTGTCCAGCGGCGATTCGGACTGCTGAACGCTTTGGCGGGCAGCATCTTGATGGGTGGCGGGATTGTGGCGCTGCATTACGTCGCAATGGCTTCGATGCGCCTTTCGGCCATGTGCCATCATTCGCCCTTGCTCGTGGCTCTGTCGGTCCTAGTCGCGATCGCGGGTTCTCGAATGGCCCTGTGGCTAGCGTTCTTTTTTCGGGGCGAGCCACCGCATCGGTGGAAGCGGAAGTTTGTCAGCGCCTTGCTAATGGGTGGCGCCATCGCCAGCATGCACTACATTGCGATGGCCGCCGCCACCTTCACCCCATCTTCCACACCGCCGGACCTTTCCCACGCCGTCAGTGTCG
Source organism: Bryobacteraceae bacterium (assembly GCA_035568415.1). GTDB lineage: Bacteria > Acidobacteriota > Terriglobia > Bryobacterales > Bryobacteraceae > Palsa-187. The sequence goes on from DATMOC010000016.1 coordinate 26,062, forward strand.
CGGTTCTGGGGATCACCGGCTTTGGCGGCGTACCGGCGATGGTCCTTGTAATTACTCTGCTGACCTCGATGGTCGATCGCCTTCAGGAGAAGAGCTCTCTTCTCGATGAATTGTTCGAGCAATCGCCGAGCGCCGTCGCCTTACTGAATGCGCACGATCAAGTCGTCCGCATAAACCGGCGGTTCACTCGGTTTTTTGGTTGCTCGCCACAGGAGGCGCTTGGACGTGGGCTTAGGGACTTGATCAGCTGCGACGAGTCGGGAGATCAGGGGTACTGGGACTTGGTGAAGTGTGGGCAACGAGTCGATGCGGAGGACGTTTGCCGGTGCAAAGATGGGAGCCGTTTAAATGTTGCGGTGATCTTGGCGCCCTTCTCAGTGCCCGACGGGGGTACGTGGGTATATGCGATCTACCGTGACATCACCGAGCGGAAGCGGGCCGATGATGCGGTCCGCGAGCTGTCCGGACAACTGCTCCAATTGCAGGACGATGAGCGTCGCCGTCTGGCGCGGGAACTTCACGACAGTACGGGACAGAAGCTGGCCGCGCTGACCATCAACCTTTCCGTGGTGCATCTATCGGCCGCCGCAGATGCGCGAACGCAGCACGCGCTAGCCGAGAGCCGGGCTTTGACCGCCGAATGCCTGCGCGAGATCAGAACTTTAGCTTACCTTCTGCATCCCCCCGAACTGGAGGAGCTGGGACTGGCCGACGCCGCCCGTGACTATGTTAGCGGGTTCGCACACAGGAGCGGAATTTCCGTTGATCTCGAGTTGTCCTCCGAGCTCGAACGGTTACCCCGGGAAACAGAGACTGCGCTTTTCAGGATTTTGCAGGAAAGCCTGAACAATGTCCACCGACACTCCGGCAGTCGCAAAGCCCGCGTTCGCATCTACCGGAGTCCGTTCGCTATCACAATGGAGGTCCGAGATGAGGGCCAAGGCATGCAAAAGAGCGCTTTTAAACACGCCAGCGATTTACCAGCCCCGCCGGGCGTCGGGGTTGCTGGTATGCGGGAGCGGGTCAGGCATCTTGGAGGTCGGTTCGAAATCCACTCCACGGAAAGCGGTACTACTTTGGAAGTGGTTCTTCCGCTCGACTGACGTCCATGAGTAAAATGCGTATTCTCATAGCCGACGACCATGAGGTGGTCCGCAAGGGAATCCGCACCCTTCTTGAGACCCGTTCGGAGTGGGAGATTTGTGGTGAAGCCTCTACGGGCTGGGATGCCGTTGCGAAGGCGAAACGCCAGAAGCCTGACGTGGTTTTGTTGGACATCTCGATGCCGGATCTGGGCGGGTTGGAGGCTATCCCAGAAATCCTCAAAGTTCATCCAAACGGGAAGATTCTTGTTCTTACCATGCACGAATCGGGACGGATGGCGACCAGAGTGTTGGCGGCCGGCGCCAGCGGTCTGGTATTGAAATCCGACGCTGCCCATGACCTGGTTCGGGCAGTTCAATCCATCGAAAGAAACCAGCCGTTTATCTCGCCAGCAGTTACCACGCTGATCATCGGCCATTTGGCAAAGAACAGCGTGCCGGGACCATCTCCGAGCGTGACACCGCGAGAACTGGAAGTTCTACGGCTGCTGGCACTGGGGCGCACTAATAAAGAAGTCGCTTCTGCTCTCGATCTCAGCGTGAAAACAGTGGACGCGCACCGCTTCAACATCATGCGGAAACTCGATCTGCGCACGTATAGCGATCTCATTCAATATGCGATTCGACAGCGGATAATCGAAGTCTGAAATGAACGCTGCATGCGTTAATCGGGCGCTGCGCAGTTAGCCAACAGAAACGCGTCACAGGCCCATCGGTCGTACACAACTATCTAGGTACATTCACTGATACTTGCTCGAAGCGCAGCCTAGGGAATCCTTCTAATTGCGGACCCTTGCCTTTGGCCGTATCGTCGGTTAGGGACGAGGAGGGCACGCAGTGCTGTCGCTAATTGGCATAGTGGACGATGATGAGTCCACTACCAAGGGCATCGGCAGCCTCGTCAGATCGGCTGGGTATAGGACTGCGGTGTTTGAGTCCGCCGAAGCGTTCCTTGACGGCGACCGGGGCCACGAGGTGGGTTGTTTGCTCCTCGATTTGGATAAGCCACGTTTAGGCAGCCCCCAACTGCAACGTCTGCTTGAGCGAATGAACGTCACGATTCCGATCATTTTTATAACTGCCCAAGTCGACGTTTTGAGAGCGAGAGCACTCAAAGACGGTGCTGGTGCGGTTCTGGAAAAGCCATTTACCCCGGACGCCCTCCTTGATGCCATCCAATCGGCCTTAGAATTTCCGGGCCATTCATCGAGGAAGAAATGAACATAGACAAGTGGATCGTCGGATTGTGTGCCGAGATTGTGAAACTTGACGAAGCGATCGCAATACTCGACGGTTTGCACCGAAAACGCGTTTTGAGCATTCCCAGGAAACGTAGTCCGTCTAGCCCTGTGGCGCGGAGGCAGATGGAACTAGGACACAACAAGCGACGGCCCACGGCGCAAGGGCGCCGGTTGCGGCTACTACGCCGAGATTGAGGGCTCGTTCTTCCTTCGAGCTACTCAAAAGGGACCCAGTCTTGAAACCATCATCGACGCGATGCGGATCACCGGAGCATACAGGAACAAGCGACGGCGCATGTGCGGTCAGTCCAGATGAGCAGAACTGGACCGAGTTGATGCTTCTCATTCGTTCCGCAGACGAGTGCGCGACGGAACAGCTTTATAATGCCCTTTCCGTAAAACTGCGGCCGTACTTCTTCAAGCTGATCGGCAGGCCCGATGCAAATGCCCGATTCCACGACACATTCATTGAGACGATCGATACCATCCGACGGGGCGAATTGCGTGAGCCTGAGGCGATCCTGCGGTTCGCTACTACGATCGCTCGACGACAAGTTTTCACCCATATCCGAGCGGCAGTTTGGAAGCGCACTCAGCTGGCGAGTAACAGGACGACGAACTTCATCATCGATGACCACGATAATCCAGAAAAGGCGATTATCACTTGGGATTGCCTCGAGTTCGCAAAGAGCACGCTTGCCGCTCTGTCTGAACCGGAGCGGGAAGTCGTGGCCCGGTTTTACCTCGATGAACAAGGCGAAGAGCAAATCTGTCGCGAGATGGTCCTTACGAAGACCCAGTTTGCCTACTAAAATCCAGGGCGAAAGGTCGCTTCGCTGATCGGGGTAAGCGAAGACTGAACAACCGATCGTTCAGAATAACCGTAATTACGACGCGGACTACTCCCGTGAGGTCGTGAAGGAGTGGCGTAGGAAAAGGCTCCCGGATAGGCTCGGATTAAGTGAACGCTTGTCCGCCGCGGAAATCGGAAGTGGGCCAATTCAAATTGGCCCACTACGCAGGAATCAGTGAACGGAAGTTGTAGAATGCGCGGAAATGATTTGGGCCAGTGCTGCCCTGGCGGCTTCCCATCGGTCGGGGTCGGCGGACCAACTGATTCCCTCACCGGCGTAGGAGTTCGGGTAGGGTGCGGGATACTCCCAGAGGACCTTCGGAACCACCCCACTCAGTATGGAACTGACCGCAACAGGATCGTATTGGGCTGCAAGAGTCAGATAATCTGCGTCCTGAACGCCTCGCCGCCATTCTTTGAGCCGCAGACTCGCGAATGGACCATTGACGTTGTATGAGTCGGCTGGATTGTAAACACTCGTCCCTGGATATACCAACAGCCCATTTCCATTCGACGTGCCGTCGTAACCGCTCTGCCCTAAGACGGGATCGTAGTATGAAGCGGTTCCCCACGTGACCGATTGGGTGAACCAATCGAGCGGAGCAGGCGGGTTCGCGTACCAGTAGAACCATCGATCGATCTGCTTCTTGTACTGCGCCCACGGAATTTGGCGCATAGAGACCCCATCGTCTTCCGTGTCGGCGGAACCGGCACCCGGATCTTCGCCGTTGTATGCCCATAGTTTGTTCCCCGGAGTGTGGCGATAGTAGTCGGCTGATATCTCATTGAGAGAAACGTTGTCACAGGGTTCCACATTGTATGGGCAGATTCCCCAACCCGCTGGAGAGTTCGCGATATTCACGTGCGGCATCCCCTCTTGAGCGAATAGCGGATACGTGGTCACCATGCTCCTCAAATTGTGACCTGGCCCAGGATTTTCTTGGATCCATCGAGCCCAAGTGTCTACCTGCAAGTAGTCCGATGGCGGAGGCTCATCTTCAAGATAGATGAAATAGTCTGTGCCCGGCGCGTTCTGCTGGAACCAGTTCACCCAGCCATCGGTATGGCTCCACATCCCCGATTCGCCTTGGCCTTTCCAGTTCCATGTGCCATAAGTACCGATCGAGAAGACTCTATTCGGAGTATTAACGCCCGGCCCATCATATCCATTTGCGGCGGTGAACAATGTGCCGTCAAGCCTGGGAACCGAGCTTGCGCACGGCTGATCCAGGATCGGACAATCGTTTTCGCCGATTAGGGAGATCTTGTGGCGATGAAAGAGCTGGTAGTATTTGTCCGTGATGCCGACGACCTGCCGTCCTTGAGAACTCAGCCAATTGATATAGTTACCGTAACCCGAGATGTAGCGGTACATGATATCCGTGGTGTCTAACGCAACCATCGATTTTGCGGATGGCTCATCAGGCAGCGAGAAATTATAGACATTTAGCGTAACAGGAACCGTTCGCGTGGCGGTGCCGTTTTCTTTAATCGTCACGGTGCCATTGTAGGTTCCTGGCGCCGTCGTCTTTGGAATGTAGATGTCAGCCCAGATGCTTTGATTTGTTCCGGATGCGATTGCGAAGGTTGGCACCAACTCTAAAGGAACCATGATGTCCGGGTAGAACTTATCATGATCGGGGCGATCGGTCCAAAGCCCGGTTCCTACACCTTCGCCAGTCCAGGGTCGTCGAAGTCGAGCAGGAATCTGACGTTCGTCCCCCTTGCTGTAGCCAAAATAGCTGAGCCCTTTAATTTGCAGATAGCGCATATAAAACAATTCGATAGGCCGGTTTACCCAATTGAAAACACCGTCGCCGCTGGTCGGTGTTGAGCGGATGCTCATGCCAGCTTTCGGCCCGTTCAACGAATTGAACGTTACGCTGACGTTTGTTGCCGCCGCTCCCGCGGCCTCAAGTACAAGATTAAAGCTGGCGACTTCATTGCGAGCGCCCGAAAGCGTGATGTGGCTTCCGTTCCAAGCTCGATTGATCACATGGCCTGTCAAATTCTCTGTGTGATTCGTAGCCCGCAGTTCGTCTTGGGTGACCTTGTCTCCACCCTCATTCGCCCAAACCGCGGTGATGTTGGTTGGTACGCTGCTGCCATACGCTGACACGAGCGCAGAGAAGATGAGGCCAGTCAAGACGGTGTTTATCTTTGATCCATTTTGGGATCGTCTTTTAAACGAACGAAGTAAAATCTCCATGAACCATTCATCGGCACGGCCCAGGATCTCTAATCGAAACGGTTTTTGTATCGTTTTGGAAAAACGTAAGGTCGAAGCCCGCTATGTGGCTGACTAGTTGTGCTTCGTCTGCGTTGCATATTGAAACGTGGCTTCCGTCAGGTGCAAGAGCTAGGTTAGAAATTATTGAAGAACGGCTCTATACCCTACTCCTTACGGCGAATGGCAGTCACTTTTTTCATGAGAAAAGTTCTCACCCGTTTGCACTTAGTTGTATGGACACACGAATAAGGACTTCGGGCCACCTGATACTGGCTTTGCTGACGATTGGGATTGCGCTAGGCGTGCGGTGCGCTTCCGCGGCATCCGTCCTTTATGACAACGGCTTGTTCAATGGGAGCATAGCGGGATGGACCATCAATTCCGGTTTCCAAGTCGCGGATACGTTCACTCTCGCTGGATCCTCAACGCTCACCGGAGTAAACTTTGCGGCTTGGGTCTCTTCTGGAGACGCTGCCCAAACGCTGGATTGGGCGATCGTCGGTGATCCGACTGATCAAGTCAGCACAACTTTCTACTCCGGTTCAGCTGCCCCTCTTGGAAACACGTTCCTTCTGACGAACGGCTTTGGCTTCGACGTGTACAACGAAAGTTTCGATTTAGGAAGCCTATCGCTCGGCGCTGGGACCTATTGGCTTGTGCTCATGAACGGTACAACAGCGCAAGGCGATGTGATGTTTTGGGATGAAAACGACGGCCCGTCACAAGCATGGGAAAGCACGCTTGGTTTTTTGACGGTCGCCAACGGTAACTGCGCGAGCAACGCATCCGGGAACTGTTCCGAAGCGTTCCAGATTCTTGGAACAACTTCGGGGATTCCGGAGCCGAGTACGCTTGCGCTGGGTGCTTCCGGGCTCCTGCTCGTCGCAGCGGCCTTGCGACAGAAGCGCCGCCTTTCGTCTGGATCTCCTCACCTAGAATCCCCACGAATTTCGGACTAACGTCAGTCCCAATCTGCACGGGTGTCCCTGCGGCTATTTCGGCGACCCCACGCGCGAATGCCGCTGTACCGGCGGGATCATCCAACGCTACCTGGCCAAGATCAGTGGACCTCTGCTCGACCGGATCGATCTGCATGTCGAAGTTCCCGCGGTTCCCTATCAGGAGCTGCGTGGCAAGGATGAAGGCGTGACCTCGGCGCACATCGCCGCAAAAGTCGAGGCCGCGCGCGTCATCCAGCACGCCCGTGGATTTTACAACGCGCATATCCCCGTACGCGTCCTGCGTTCGCTGTGCACCCTGGACGATGCTGGAGAGCGAACGCTGGAAATGGCCGTCCGGCGCATGGGCCTGTCCGCGCGCGCTCACGATCGCATCCTCAAAGTCGCGCGCACCATCGCCGACCTCGATTCGAGCGAGCGTATCGTCGCGAAGCATCTTGCTGAAGCGGTCCAGTATCGGAGCCTGGATCGGAATTATTGGCAGTAGAAATATCCGCGTGCAGTGGATCTCGCTGTGAGATTGGTAGTTGAGTGCCCTGTCCTTACTTTTACCTTTAAATTAAAACTAAAAACCTACCCCAAACCAAAACACAGCTAGTGGACAGTGTATCACTTGTGGTACATACTGGAGGCTACGAAATGAAAAAGCGCAACAAGCATATAGGCTCCTCACTGGAGGACTTCCTGAAAGAGGAAGGGGTCCTCGAAGAGACCCGCGCGGTCGCGCTGAAAGAGACGCTGGCCTGGCAGGTTCAGCAAGCGATGGAGAAGGGCAAAATCAGCAAGGTAGAGATGGCGCGGCGCATGAACACAAGCCGCGCGGCGCTTGATCGTCTTCTCGATCCCAGCAATGCCTCGGTGACGCTGCAAACCTTAACACGCGCGGCACACGCTGTCGGCCGCGATTTGCGCATCGAGCTGGTTTGAAAACTGCAAGGCACCGGTTTTCTTCATGCAGACGAGCAGGATAGCCTGAATCTGGACTGGAATTATTGGCGGTAGAAATAGCAGGGTGCAATGGATCTCGCGGTGATTTTTCTCCTGCCTATTCCTTCACTTCTGAGGCAGGCTTGTTCGTTAGTTTTTCAATATCGCGGAGGAGTTGCTTGATAATCTTGTCGGCGATATCGGCGCTCGCGCTCTTAAATTTTGCCCCCTTGCTTTCCTGCGTCGTAGACCAAACAACATCTCCGTCGCTGGAAACCAAACGGACCGCCATACGGGCATCACTGATCGTTTCCGTGGAAGCCTGAGAATCCTCGATGCCAAGGCTGCGTGCCGCGAACCCACCACTGCTCGAACCAGAGATCGACCCTGCGTTGCCGGAAATCGTGCTGCTATGTCCCCCTGCCGCACCAGCGACCGCTGTTGCCGAGCCGAGAGCGTGGAGTTCCTGCGAAGTCCTTTCGAGGGCAGCGCCCTTAAGAATAAGATCTGCCTTCTCCTTGTTCTCGGTAATGATGAATCGATGGCTGGTCCTAAAGGCATCGATGACCATTGCCTGCAGAGTCTTGTTGATGCCGTCATCACCGAAGCTTTCCACGAAAATCCGCTTGGCTTGCAGCAACTTTTCCGCGACTTCGGCATCAACCGAGTGAGGTTTTTGACCTTGTTTGTCTAGCGGAGCAGGCGCTGGAGTCGACTGTACGAGGACAATGCTGAGCGTGAGCAAGGTACTGCCTAGCATGACAATCTCCTAATTGCCCTTACCACTTTTTCGGGCCTCTTCGTCTTGATATTCGATCTTCTTGCCAGTTCTCGCTTCGAGTGAGGCTAGGGTAACCCGAACAATATCCTTTCCGAGTTCGAATACGACCGCCTGTTGCTTTTCATTCTCGTCCAGGTAGTTGACAGTCAGGAAGTGTTTCCTCTTCTTGGAGAGGAGCGCGATGGGCGTCACCATGATCGCCACTCCGATTCTTCTTCCTGCTTTTTGCCCATACTCAATCGAATCTACCCTTTCATAGGGAATATCAAGCTTGCCCTTCTTGTACGCAAACGTAAAGACCTTCTCATCCACAGTTGACGACTTTCCTTCCGTTTCTTGTTTGATCGATGTCACCGTGCCGCCCACATACATTGTTGACTTGCTGCCAATCCCCGCCCAGATCGATGTCGGAAGGGAAGAAATCACTGCCAAAATTACCCACCGATTTATTCTCATTTATCAACTCTCCGTTTGTTTTGACCGACCGCTGTTCCAGTAGAGTATACACCCGGACAAGAATAACGCGAACCGGGACAGATCGAACCTTTCTCTGGTTCCGGCGCCCACGAAGCGGCCCGTTTCCTGATTTTTTCGCAGTTTTCGACGCCATCCTCGCATTTAATCTTTATCAGGATTTTCCCTCGGCGTTCGAGGAGCCTACAGGAGGCATAGACGTGCAAGCTATTCATTCTATTACGGATAAGATTAGACGCTCGATTGCGGTTCTGCTTAGCAGACTCGCTTACCTGGCGTTACCGGCAATCTGCTTTGCCCAACCAGGTTTAATCTCAACCTTCGCGGGCACCGGTTCCGGAAACTACAGCGGCGACGGCGGACCAGCGATCAAGGCTGGCTTGACATCACCCACGGGGCTGGCGATGGATAGCTCCGGAAATATGTACATCCTCGAGACGAGCATCGGACGCGTCCGCAAAGTGAGTGCGGGCGGTACGATTACCGCTTACGCCGGCACCGGAACCAGCGGCTTCAGCGGGGATGGTGGCATGGCCACGAGCGCTCAGTTGTTCCCAGGCCATGGCATCGCCGTGGACGGCGCCGGCAATCTGTACATTGCCGATTTGTACAACAACCGCATCCGTAAGGTGGACTCCTCAGGGATCATCACCACCTTTGCCGGCAGCGGAACTGCGAATTCGCTCGGCCAAGGAGGGTATTCGGGTGACGGCGGCCCAGCGACATCGGCCATGCTCAACCTTCCGAATGCCGTCGCCGTGGATGCCGCAGGAAACATCTATATCGCCGACTCATCGAACTATCGTATCCGTAGAGTGGACCGGAGCACTGGTGTGATCACGACCGTCGCCGGCAATGGAAACGTGCCTCAAAACAAGCAAACTGCCAACGACGGGGGCGTGGCGACACAGGTGCCCATCGAGCAGCCCACGTCTGTGACCGTCGATCTCCTCGGCAACCTGTATTTCAGTGGTGGTGCGCGGGTCCAGAAAGTGGATACGGGCGGCATCATCCGAACCGTGGCCGGCAATGGAACACTGGGGGATACGGGCGACGGCGGACCGGCCACCAGCGCCGAAGTCAAGAGCGTCGTAGGCCTCGCCGCCGATAGTGCCGGAAACCTGTACATTGCAGAGACCACCAATCGGGTCCGCAAAGTCGACGCGTCCGGAACGATCACCACGGCGGCCGGCAACGGGACTCGCGGCTATACCGGAGATGGCGGTCCGGCAATATCCGCTCAATTTGAAAACCCGCAGGACGCGGTGGTCGATAGCGCCGGAAACTTTTACGTTTCAGATGCCAGCGCAAACGTAGTGCGCAAAGTGAATGCGCCGGTCGCCAGCACAACCCCCACCATTTCGCTGGTCTCGAACGCGTTTGGTGGATCGCAAACCATCGCGCCCAACACCTGGGTTCAAGTGAAGGGCGTCAATCTCGCCCCCGCAGGTGACACGCGCATCTGGGCAGGCTCAGACTTCGGAAACAATCAGCTCCCTATCCAGCTAGATGGCGTCAGCGTCACTGTAAACGGCAAACCTGCGTTCGTTTACTTCATCAGCCCCACGCAGTTGAATATCCTCACACCTCCGGACGCCATCTCGGGAACGGTCGCCGTGCAAGTAACCAACGGCGGCGTGAAAAGCAATGTCGTCAACAATGCGGCACAGCCGTTATCGCTCGCATTCTTCACCTTCGACGCCACCCATATCACGGCGACGCATACGGATGGTTCGCTGATTGGACCGCCGACCCTCTATCCCGGCCTGAGCACGCCCGCCAAGCCGGGTGAGACGATTATCGTCTACGCCAATGGATTCGGGACCACCACAGTACCGATCGTGAGCGGCGGATTGACTCAGTCCGGAATCCTGACCAGCCAGCTCATCGTGGGGATCGGCGGTTTCCCCGCCGCAGTGCCATTTGCAGGATTAGTTGCGCCCGGCGAGTTTCAATTCAACATCGTGGTCCCGTCGTCGGCGCCCGATGGCGATCTAGGCATCTCGGCGGCCTATAACAACGCTTTTACTCCCAGTTCCGCGACGCTTGCGGTTCAGCATTGAACGCTATCGATAATTCGTCTGATCGAGCTTGCTCAGATCCAGATTATCCGGCAGAACGCCGACCGTGACGATCGCGAACGTGAATACCGTGGTGTCCGGATGCAGATGGCCTCCGAACGCCTTTTCCGGAGTCGCCAGCGTTATGTGCGGATGAATTTTTCCGCCCATGATGTAGCCGTTCATGCTGATGATGTCGGCGGGCGCCGACGGGTCCTTCTCAATCATGATCTTCGCCGGTAGCGTCCGATTGCTCACCTGGTGAACTTCGTAATTCCGCACTGATCCCGCGCACGACAGAATCACTCCGTTGACGATGTGATTCTCTTTCACCATCTTTTCCAAACCACCGAGCAGGTTGGCGTCGTACTTGAATCGGAAAATCAGGACCTTCTCGAACTGGCTGGAGACCGCATAGACGTCCGGAACCTTGTCGCTATTGGGCCGGACTTCGTCCTTGCTGGCGTTTCCACCGGTTTCAGTCCGCGTCTGCTGGGCCACGGCCAAGCCCGTTACCAACGTGAAAAGAAGGATTTTCGTCATGGAGAAAGCATACATCCCCTGAATACGGGATGCCAGATACCCCGTCGAAAGGGGCGTGATTAGCTGCCTGGCTCTATGGGCGATTCGACGGCCGCGCCCTAATCTGGTATCGAGGTTGGAAGACACATGAACAGTTTCCTCGCAAGTCGCCGTCGACTCATGACGGTGGCAATTACAACAGCTTTGGCCGTGACGGGCTTCATTGGCGTGCGGGCGGCGACCACCGACCACACCAATCCGCCGGCCACCATCAAGACTTCGCCGCGGTCCGAAGCCGCTGCGCATCGCGGATACTCCGCCGTAGTGAAGAAAGTAGTTTCCGCCGTAGTGAACATTTCTTCGTCACGAGTGGTGAAAACCAGTATGAGAGGTTCCGGCGGCGATCAGGATCAGGCCATGGATCCCCTTTTCCGCCAATTTTTCGGAAATGAATTTGGGGGCCGTTTCAATGTCCCGCGCGAGCAGCGCGAAAAGAGCCTCGGCTCCGGCGTCATCGTCAGTCCTGAAGGCTACATCCTGACCAATAACCATGTGGTGGATCACGCGACTGACGTGATGGTCACGTTATCCGACAAGCGCGAGATGAAAGCTCGCGTGATCGGCACCGATCCGCGTACTGATATTGCGGTGCTGAAAATCGACGGCTCGAATTTTCCCTCCCTGACGCTCGCCGATTCGAGCAAGGTTGAAGTTGGCGACATCGTGCTCGCCATCGGCGATCCGTTCGGAGTCGGCCAGACCGTCACCAGCGGCATCGTCAGCGCGACCGGGCGCAGTTTGAACGGCGCCATCGAACAGGTGGAGGACTTCATTCAGACCGACGCTCCCATCAACCCGGGCAACTCCGGCGGCGCGCTGGTGGACGATGAAGGTCATCTGATCGGAATCAACACGGCAATCCTGGCGGGCCACAGCGGCGGCAACCAGGGAATCGGTTTCGCCGTTCCCATCAACTTGGCGCGGCATGACCTCGACTCGATCCTGGCGCACGGCAAAGTCGAGCGCGGCTACCTCGGGATCCTTCCGCAGGATGTGACCCCGGCGATGGCCAAGGCTCTCGGCGTCGAACACAATACTGGCGCGCTGGTGGGCGATGTGACCGCCAACAGCCCGGCGTCCAAAGCCGGATTGCAGAAGGGCGACATCATTCTGGACATCGATGGCCAACAGATCGGGGATGCAAACCAGCTTCGGCTGAAGGTCGGTATGCTCGACCCCAACGCTCGAGTCAATCTGAAAGTTCTCCGCGATGGAAAAACGCAGGCAATGGCAGTTCAACTCGGCAGTTTCCCGGAGAACGAACCGCAGGCTTCTATCGGCAAGAGTGAGAAAAACGACGCGCTCGAAGGCGTCACCGTGGAAAACCTCATGGCCGACGTCGCCCAGGAACTGAAGCTGGGACCCGCGACCAAGGGCGTCCTGGTGAACCAGGTGGATCCAGGCAGCCGGGCCGCTGAAGCAGGATTGCAGCGTGGCGACGTAATCCAGCAGGTCAACCGGAAACCCGTCGTCAGCGTCAACGAATTCAAGCAGGCAATGAGTGTAACGACAAAAGACAAACCAGTGCTCCTGCTTGTGAATCGCCAAGGCAATACTTTATTCCTAGCGATTTAACTTAGGTTGCTCCATCACCCTTGTGAGTGGCGCATACGGCCGGGCAGTAGCCGATCCTCCGCGGCGGGCCTGGCCGTTTCTTTTTGTGACGCCACCAACGCGCTTGCCCTCCAGCCCATGACGGTTTCGCGTGCGCTGCACCGGTGGTCGTCACCTTTTCACCGGAGGATTCTGAAACGCTTGCACGTTCCCAATCCAAAACGCATTTTCCCCCGCTTTTAGACCGACTCGGGCAATCGTCAGCGTCACTATTGCGCTGGGAATGATGCGAATCTCCTTCCCTGCGGCAAATCGCTCGTAAGGCAGCTTGATATGCGCAGGCGTACGACCGCCGATGACCGGAATGGGCGTGGTCCCCAGATCGTTCCGCATTCCCTCCGGCGTCCGGACTCCAAGCGACACTACGATCGCGCTCGGGTCGGCCGAGGCGACGTCAAATTCAATCCCGTCTGTTCCATCGAGCCCGAAATTGGTCATCCGGCGATAGAGCGCGACAGGTTGTCCCATGTGCTCGGTTTTTGCAACGACCTCGACGGCGGGTTCGTTCAACGGGCTTGATTCCATCAGCGTGAAGTGCCCTTTGCCGAACAGGATCCATTGCAGCATCCCGCGATCGAATCGGTCCACTGTCACGCTGCCGATCTTGGTTGGCTCCGCCGTGCCTTTCAACACTTGGAAATCCTGCAGGAGCAGAGTGTGTTTGCCCGAAGGAGCCTCGATCCCGAAAAGGCTCGCCATGCTGTTCGCCGGATTGCGAAAAGTATATGCGACATCAGAGATCCCGAATCCTTGGACTCTATCCAAATCCACCGGCAGGCCGACATCGAGCGGATCAGCAGGATTATCACTCGGTCCAAAATCCGACAATTTCAGATCGAACTGTTCCCACACACCGCCGCGGACGCTGACGAACGCGCTTCTCCCCAGTGCCGGTTTCGGCTCCGTGATTCCCACAATAAGACTCGTATCGTAATCGACCTTCACTCGGAACCGCATTCGCGCGAAGCCGGGGATTCCCTTTTTGGTTTCGAGGCCCAGAAATGACAGATTGCCCGAGCTGAGATCGTAATCGAATACTAGGCTGTGCTGGCCTTCACTAGCCGCTGTCCGCACGCGCGCGCCATTTGGCGTGTCCCAGCCAGACAAGCCAGCCTCGAAAGTGTGGTGGATCAAAAACTCCGAATCCTGTGCAACGGCGAACCAGCAACAAATGAAGAAAGCAACAATGTTTTTCATTGGTGATCGCACCTGTGTTTTCTACTTACCGCTGGATATGTGCCGCAACTCAACGCCACGGGAAAGCGAATTACCAGATGGCCGCATCTTCTTCAGATTACTCGTTCACCGCATAATCGTGCGCTCGCGCCGCGCCTGCTACGATAATCTCCGTGTCCTCCTTCCGAGCCGCTGTCATTCAAGCCGCACCAGTCGTGTTCGACCGCGACGCGACCATCGCGAAAGTCCGCACGCTCGCTGCCAGCGCGGCATCGCAGGGCGCGAAGTTAGCAGTCTTCCCAGAAGCGTTCGTCTCCGCATATCCCAAAGGTCTCGACTTCGGCGCGCGTGTCGGCGGACGCACTCCTGAAGGACGCGTCATGTACCGCCGCTACTTCGAAAGCGCCGTCGACGTCCCCGGTCCGGCAGTCGACGCTATCGGCGAAATCGCCCGCGAACACGCGCTGTACATCGTCATCGGCGTGATTGAGCGCGAGGGCGGCACCCTGTATTGCACCGCCCTGTTCTTCGATCCCCAAGGCCGCCTGATGGGCAAGCATCGCAAACTTATGCCCACCGCGATGGAACGCCTCGTGTGGGGTATGGGCGATGGATCCACCATGCCCGTGTTCGATACGCCTCTAGGAAAAATCGGTGCGGTGATCTGTTGGGAAAACTACATGCCGCTGTTTCGCACCGCCATGTACGCCAAAGGCATCCAGCTCTATTGCGCTCCTACTGTGGACGATCGCGATACCTGGGCGCGCTCCATGCAGCACATCGCCTTTGAAGGACGCTGCTTCGTGCTTTCCGCCGTACAGTTCTTGCAGCGCGGCGATTGTCCCGAAGATTATCCTGCCATTCAAGGTAACGATCCATCCACCATCCTCATCCGCGGCGGAAGTGTGATCGTCAATCCGCAGGGAGCCCTGCTAGCCGGGCCGCACTATGGCAGCGAAGTCATTCTGACCGCCGACATCAATCTGGATGAAATCGTCGAAGGCAAGTACGATCTGGACGTGGTGGGCCATTACGCCAGGCCCGACGTGTTTCGTCTGATCGTCAACGAAAATCCGACAGCGGCCGGGTCCTGACGTTATTCGGAATCCGTCCTGACCGGAGCATCTTCAATCGCGTAATGATGATCCGGCGCGCGCACGATTCTTTGCAGCTCGCCGTAATCCAGCCACACCAGCGCGCAGTGTTCGCAATCGTCGATCACGACATTTCCCGGCCCGCCATACAAGTGCGTATCCATCAGGTTTCCACACTGCGGACAACTGCGCTTGCGATTGAGGTCGTTCCAATCCGGTGGACGCGGCGCATCCGCCGTCGTGTCGCGCCGCGAACGAAGGTCCTGCACGATGTCGGCGAAAGTATCCATCCCGAGCAACATCCCGCGGCAGCGCTCGCAGTATCGGATGCGATGCCCGCTGATGGCCGCATGCGCCAGCCCGACGTGGCAAGCCGGGCAGGATTCCTGGGCCGGCTCGAGCACTCGTACTCCGTCTTCATTCGCAGCCGGAAAGTGGATGTTGCAGCAATACTCGCAAGTGAAGAATTCGGCGTCCGTTTTAAGGTGCATCGGCGCGCCACAATTAGGACAGTTCACTTAATAATGATCGGCCGGATAGGCCCGCTGCTTCAGGCCTGGGTGCTAATTCCGGGACACGACCCTGCATTTCCCGCTCGACACGGATCTGTGACACACTGTAGAATTCCGGAGTTTCCCTATGGTTGGCCAGAAGATCGCGCAGTATCAGTTTCTCGAAAAGCTTGGCGCCGGTGGAATGGGCGAAATATTTAAGGCCCAGGACACCCGGCTCAACCGCTTTGTCGCGATCAAAGTGCTCTCCACGGCGAGCTCCGGCGACCCTGAGCGGCGGCGGCGCTTCATTCAGGAAGCGCAAGCCGCTTCCGCGCTGAACCACCCCAACATCATCACCATTCACGACATTCTTTCTGAAGGCGATTCCGAATTCATGGTGATGGAGTACGTCGCTGGAAAAACCCTGGTCGATCTGATTCCCAAAGGTGGCCTGCGCCTTCCGCAAGCGCTCAAATTCGCCGTTCAGATGACCGACGCTTTAAACGCCGCGCATTCCGTCGGCATCGTGCATCGCGATTTGAAGCCGGCCAACGTGATGGTGACCGAAGCGGGACTGGTGAAGATCCTCGATTTCGGTTTGGCCAAGCTGACCGACCGCGGCCCTGTGACTACCACCGGCGTCGACGCGACGCAAACTATCGCCGATGCGCCGCTGACTGTCGAAGGCTCCATCATCGGCACCGTCAGCTACATGTCGCCCGAGCAGGCGCAAGGCAAGAAGGTCGACACGCGCTCCGATATTTTTTCCTTCGGCGTCGTGTTGTATGAAATGGTCACGGGCGTCCGCGCGTTCGGTGGCGACAACGCGCTCTCTACCCTTTCCGCGATTCTGCGCGATGAAGCCCGGCCGCTGGCCGAAGTCGCGCCGGATGTGCCCCCGCAGATCGAGCAGGTGATCAAGCGCTGTCTGCGCAAAAGTCCCGACGATCGCTGGCAATCGATGCAGGACGTGAAGGCCGCGCTGGCCGCGCTCAAACACGAATCCGATTCCGGGCAACTGTACAAGCCGCGTATTCCAGCCGCTTCTTCGAAGAAGGGCAATCCCAATCCCGCGATCGCGGCCATCATGGGCGGTGTGCTTCTGATCGGAGCCGCGGGTGGCACCTGGGCCTGGGTGAAACGCCATCGGACGCCGCGGAATGTCTCGGTTCAAATCACTCCCGATGGAGGCGTCTCGATTCAACCCGCCGTTCCGCCGCCCACCGCGGTAACTCCACCGCCGGCCGAACCGGCCCCGACGCCCGCAGCGCCGGTCGAAGCGGTTCTGACCAACGACAATGTTATCGAGCTGGTGGACGCCAAGGTCGCCAACTCAGTCATCATCAGCCAGATCCGGTCGTCGAAGACCAACTTCAATCTGTCATCCGCCGAATTGATCCGGCTCACCAAAGCCCACGTGCCCGCGCCCGTGATTGAAGTGATGCGCAATCCGAAAGCTGCTCCAGCGGAAAGTTCTGGCGCGAGAGTCCCTTCGAACACGTCAAAATCCCAGCAGCCAGCCGTGATTCCTTCGCAAACGACGCAGCCCACCCCCGCGCCGCCAACACCGGTCCAAGCGCCGCCCGTCCAGGTGGCGACGCCGGCTCCGGTGCCCGTTCCGATTACGCGTACCCTCGAAAAAATCACCGTGGTCACGATTCCCGATGGCGCGCCGGTTTCCATTGCTCTGTCCGCGGATGTTCCCGCGGAGGTGCAGGAGGGCCAGCCGATCCACTTCACCGTCGCGCAGGATTTCAAAGCCGGCGACACGGTGGTGATCGCCAAGGGATCGGTCGTAAGCGGCGCCGTGGTGGACATCGGTGGAAAAAAGAAATTCCTCGGCATGGGCGGCGGTAAGGTCACTTTCCGTCTGATGCAGGTGGACGCAATCGACGGTCACAAGTTGAACGTCCGCGCCACTCCTGGAAAGAGTCCCAACGGCCCTGCGCAACGTCCGCTCGAACCGGTAAACAAGAAGCCGCCCAAGGAGCTGGTGGCTGCGGCGGGAACCGAATACATCGGCTACATGGATGGCGAGCAGACCGTGTCGGTCAAGAAGTAAAGCCACGATCACTCGATCGTAATCGCGCGATCGAATGTAACATCCAGCGTCGAGCCTTGCCGCAGCTCCACTTCCTTGCCGCGCGTCAGCAGCGTAGTGGCGATTCCCACCGCTCCGCCCGCCCCCGCGCCAATTCCCGCACCTGACCAACTGCGATCCGCGATTCCGCCGATACCGGCGCCGCTACCGGCCAGAATCGCGATACGGCGCGCTTCTGTGCTGTAATCGGAACCCTGCTTGATGATGTTTTCCTGCTGCTCCACTTTTTGACCGGTATCGTTCGAATCCACCGAACTGAGCCGTGGCGAGATCTTCAGCGCCTTTCCGTTCAGGTTCAGCGTCTCCAGGCGAATCCCCAGCTCCGCACGCCCTGCGACCATCCCGCTTCGCTTGGCGTGTGAGATGGTGCCCTGAACATAGGTTCCCGTGGGGACCAGAATCTTCCCGTCCACAGCGACTGGCGTAGCCGTCTGCATGTAGACCTGGTCGCCTTCGGCCGCCGTTCGCGTGTTGATCGAGTTCACCATCCGCAACAAGACATGCGTGCCTTTGGGAATTTCCGTCGCCGAAGCCGCCCCAAAAATCATCAACGTAAGCGCCGCCGTTCTCATACCTATATGTTCTCAAACCCGGCCGGTCGCGCATGTGGGGCCGCCAGTCGTGGCGGCGAGCCGGCTTTCGGGCGGGCTTGTCTTCTTACTTCACCTCAACCTGACTCGCTGGGAAGCCGACGACCAATGTGCAGGTGCTGCACAACGGCAGTTGGGGATGAGCATCCAAAATCTCCGCTACAATCGACGCGAATGGGCAAGCAGGGATTTGACAAAAAGTTGCAAGCGATCGCGGCGCTGCGCTCGGCTCCTGACGTGGATCAACTGCGCAAAGCCTTGAATGACCGGAACAATTTTCTGGTCTCCAAAGCGGCCGCTGTAGCCGGCGAGGTGGCAATGCAGGCGCTGATCCCCGATCTGGCCGCTGCCTTCGACCGCTTCATGACCGATCCGGTGAAGTCCGATCCAAAGTGCTGGGCCAAGAACTCCATCACCAAGTCGCTGAAGGACATGGGCTGCGATGACGCGGCGCTGTTTCTGCGCGGGCTAAAGCACATTCAGTTGGAACCGTCCTACGGTCGCCCCGAGGACTCGGCGCAGACTTTGCGAGGCACTTGCGCCATGGCGCTGGTCGCGTGTCCACTGCCACGTTTCGAGATTCTGACGCATCTCGTGGACGCGCTCGCCGCCGATCCGGCGAAGACCGTCCGTATGGATGCCGCTCGTGCAATCGCGCAAATTCCCGGTCTCGATAGCCTGCTCCTGCTGCGACTTAAGACTTTCGCCGGAGACCAAGACGCGGAAGTGACGGGACAATGTTTGATGAGTCTCCTGGATATTGACCCGAAGAATTACATTTCGTTCGTCGCCAATTTTCTGACTGGAGCGGACCCCGATGTTCGCCTGGAAGCCGCCGCGGCGCTAGGCGAATGTCACGATCCGCAAGCGTCCGCGACGCTTATTGAAAATTACCGAACGAACCCAAGCGACGAAGTCAAACGCGCTATCTTGTTGACTCTTGGGGCTTCGCGTCAGACCACAGCCGCGGAGTTCCTGTTGTCCGTCATCGCCGCCGGTCGCCAGCGCGACGCGATCACAGCCATCGGAGCGTTAGCCGCGGGCCGTTTTCGCGACGAATTTCGCGAGCTCGTTCAAGCCGCAATGAAAGCGCGCGGCGACGCGAAACTCGCAACAACATTCGAGAAAGAGTTTTCAAAGTGATTAATCGTGGGGCAGGCTTGCAGCCTGCGCGTCGGATTGTAACCTGCGCAGTTCGGTACAGATGGCTACCGCTTGCTGTCCGGTTCGTCGACATAGAAGGCGTGCCCGCAGGCGTATTCGATCTCACCCTTACACTTGCCGGCCAGCTTCCGGGCCGCATCGAGCAGGCGATAATAAGCTTCCGAATCAGTCGAGGATTTCGCCTCGCTGGCCCACTTCAGTACGCGGACGGCTTCAGGCAAGTCCTCCCTGCTGTAAATTGCAAAAACGACTTCTATCGCATTGGCTCGCGGAATGTCAGATGTTACCGAACTGGCGATCGCCTCGATAAGGGACGGCACCACAGGCTTGCCGATAATAAACAGGGCGTCGTATGCGGGTATGGGGCTCCGGTTGAGAGAGATGGCGCGTTGCAGCGGCGATTCGTCAGGAAGGCGATAGTCGAGAAACCCCACCAAAGTCTTGATCGCCTCTGCACGGCGATCAAAACTCTTTTTGTCGATGGCGAGGCTCATATTGATCATCGCGTGAGTGACGCACGCGGGTTTCAACGACGAGCGGTCGCCCTGCAAATACTCGAGCAGCGCTTGCGGCGTCGCGCCTTCCAGTTCGGCGCACGGAGTTTGCGCGATCACTCGCGCAGATACTCCAAGCCACAAGCCTGCCAGGCGCACCATGCCCGTTGAACGTTTCACCATGCACCGTCCTTTCGGTCGCGTTACTCTTCCCGCAACGCTGTCATAGGATCGACGGACGCCGCATGCCTCGCGGGTACATATGCCGCCAACAGCGAGACGGAGGCCAACGTTCGCCGGCCAAGATGCGGGTGGCTGCAAGCTATTTCGCGAACGTCAATCTGAGCCCGGTGGAGAACAGAATGTCGTTGGTTTTGCGTCCAGCAATCGGATTGCTCAGGTAGCGATCGCTGACCGTGAATTGCCAACCGAACCATTTCCGGATCGCAGTGGTGGCGGAGAAATCGAAATTGATGCGATAGTTGCCGCTGTCGCTGGCATTCGGGAAGAACAGCAGGAGTTCATGCAGCGAGGTGGCGCTGTTCAGTTTGTAAACGAATTCTTCGCCCGTCAGTATTTCCGTGAAACTGCGGTTGAGACCGGTTGAGAAATATTCTTTGTCTTCCGAAGCGCCGACCTGCGCGTCGAGTGTCGCTTTCGGAGTCTTGATGACGTGATAGCCGAGGCCGCCCGCCGGGTTGAAGCGTAAATCCAGACTCTGGAACTGGTCGCTCTCCAGATTTACCAATCCGAATCCGAAGATTTTGTCGGTGATGTTCAGGTTGTAGCCGACGCTGCCGCGTTTCGCGTTAGCGGTGGTAAGGCTTTTTCCCGAAGCGTCGCTGGAGGATTCGATCATCGTAAATCGCGCCTCGATCTTGTCGCGCGTGGTGCTGCGCGTCGCGTCCGTGTTCAGGGTGAACGTCGATGTGTCAGTGTTGCCTCGGGTGGTCGCATAGCCGAGGTCGAGAAAGCCGGTCCACAGATCGGTGATGCGCGGATTGCGGACGCGATCGTACTCGGCCTGCTCCTCTTTGGACCGAATCGCCGTGACCGATTCCCGGGCTGCACTAACAGTGCCCGTGGCCTCGGTCGCGATCTGGAACTTGCCGTCGGCCGTGGTCACGGTGCCGACGATCGTCCCGCCGTCTTTCAGAACAATGTTCAGCGGCTCCGTCGACGCGATCGATGTGACTGCGTCCCACGGAATGGTGACGGTCCCAGCGAGATCCGATTTGAGGACCAGGCTCTTGCCATCGGATTTCACGATTGCGCCGGAGAGGCGATCGCCATTCTTCAGAGTGACCTGACCTGCCAATATAAGCGACGGGGCGAGGAGCCAAAGGGATAAAGCGAGTCTGCACATGCCTGATAGAGCCGGATCTAGTCATTCTTGTTTCAAACCGGGCGGCATGATTCCGGGAACACGCTAAAATCGTACGTGGCCGCACCCGCAAAAACCCTGACGGTTCGCCAGTTCTTTGGCCGCAAGGGGCTCCTTTCGGAGTGGCATCCGAACTACGAATTCCGTTCCGGGCAGCTCGAAATGTCGGAGGCGGTCCAAGCGGCGCTGGCTGACAAAAGGCATCTCATAGTTGAAGCGGGCACTGGAACCGGGAAGACGCTGGCTTACCTGGTCCCGGCGATTCTATCCGGACGCCGCGTGGTGATCTCCACCGGCACCAAGAATCTTCAAGAGCAGCTCTTCTTCAAGGACATTCCATTTCTCGAAAAGCACCTGGGCGCGCTGCGAGCCTGTTATATGAAGGGTCGCGCGAACTACGCCTGCCGGCAGAAAATCTACGACGCCGAAAAGGAGCCGGTGCTGGAGGGACTGGAAGAGGTTGCCGATTTTCAGATCATTCGCGAGTGGGAAAAGTCCACGGAAACCGGAGATCGCGCGGAGATCAAGACTCTTCCCGAATCGAGCAGCGCGTGGGCCAAGATCGATGCGCGATCAGATCGCTGCACGGGCCAGAAATGTCCACAGTTCGAGCGATGCTTCATCACGCGCATGCATCAGAAGGCGCTTGAAAGCGACATCATCATCGTCAATCACCATCTGTTCTTTGCCGACCTGGCAGTAAAAGGCGACGCTGACGCGGGCGGGATCATCCCCGAATATGGCGCCGTCATTTTCGACGAAGCGCACGACGTGGAGGAAGTCGCCGGGCAATATTTCGGCGTTTCCGTGTCGAGTTATCAGTTCGAGGAATTGATCCGCGACGTCGGCGCTTTGGCCATGCGCAAGGAATTCCAGAGCCGGGAACTGGATCGCATCCTGCTCACGGTGAGCGAGCGTGCCACTCATTTTCTGTCGCTGTTCAACGCGCCTGACGGACGCACGGCGTTCCGGTCGCACGAGGCGTTCCTCATCAAGAACGAAGACGTGTATCGCGACGTGTTGGCGGGATTGGAGCTGATCTCGCTTCAACTGGAGTTGCTGAAAGCCGCTCCGGACGAATCGATTCCGCTGGTCCATCGGGCCCGTGAAGTAGCACGGCGGCTACAATCCTTCATGGAAGGCAACGACCGTCGCTATGTCTACTGGATCGAGCGGCGCGGTCGGGGAACATTTCTGCAAGCCACGCCGATCGACGTGTCGCAGATCCTGGACGAGAAGCTGTTCGACACGGTCGATTCGGTAGTGCTGACGTCTGCCACGTTAGCGGTCGCGGGAGAATTCGAGTTCACGAAAATCCGCCTCGGCTTGCGCAACGCCCGCACACTGGTTGTGCCAAGTCATTTCGATTACTCCAAGCAGGCGCTGCTGTACGTGCCGCAAGAGTTGCCCGATCCGCGCAGTCCTGCGTTCACGTCCGCCGCCGCGCGCGAAATCGTCGAGCTATTGTTCCTCAGCCGCGGCCGGGCCTTCGTGTTGTTCACCAGCAATCAGCAGATGCGGCTGATTTACGATCGCGTTTCACTCGAAGTTCCGTTTCAAACCTTGTTGCAAGGCACTGGTCCGCGCACGGCTCTGCTGGAAGAGTTCCGCTCGACGCCGAACGCGGTCTTGTTCGCGACGGCATCTTTCTGGCAAGGTGTAGATGTGCCCGGCGACCAGCTCAGCCTAGTGATTATCGACAAGCTCCCGTTCGCGGTGCCCAGCGATCCGATTGTGGAAGCCCGCGTCGCGGCGATCCGCGATGACGGCGGCGACGCATTCAATTCTTATCAGGTCCCCCAGGCCGCCATCGCGCTGAAGCAAGGATTCGGCCGCCTGATCCGAAGCCGCAGTGATCGGGGAGTGCTGGCGCTGCTCGATAATCGCATCACGAAGACGCGTTACGGCCAGATTTTCTTCGACAGCCTGCCAGACTACGCGTTCACCACGAAACGCGACGATGTAGAAAGATTCTTCGACTATGTTTGAAGTGACAGTAGAACAAACCTTCGCCGCCGGCCACGCGCTGCGGAACTACAAGGGGAAATGTGAAAACGTCCACGGCCACAACTTCAAGGTGCAGGTGGTCATTGAAGGCGAAAAGCTCGACGAGACCGGCCTGCTGGTGGATTTTATCGATGTAAAGCAGTCGATGCGGACAATCATCGACCGGCTGGACCATGTTTTCCTGAACGATATCGCGCCGTTCGATGTAAAGAATCCGTCGGCTGAGAACATCGCGGAGTATTTCTACCAAGAGATGGTCAAATCTTTAAAGGCCGAAGTCCCGGTCCACATTCGCGAGGTGAAGGTGTGGGAGACGGAAATCCAGAGTGCCAGTTTTCGGCAACGCGTGAGTTGATTCCACTTCGGGAGTGGTGCTTACCGTCCGAAGTACGCGGCGTTCTTTTGAGCGTAGTCTGACCACTTCTCCGGCAGATCGTCAAGGGCGAAGATTGCCGAGACCGGGCATACTGGAACGCACGCGCCGCAATCGATGCACTCCACCGGATCGATGTACAGCATGTCTTCGGTGGCGAATTTATCCGCGTCTTTTTTGGGGTGGATGCAATCCACCGGGCACGCGTCGACGCATGCTGCGTCCTTCACTCCAACGCAGGGTTCTGCAATTACGTAAGCCATATTGAGAAGTACAGGGGGTAAAACTCCATTTAACCACACTGCGCCCCGAGTTCCTACTTCTTGACCGAATCGCGGACGGCGGCTTCGCCTAGTGTTCTGGTAGGGACGGGCGGATTCGAACCGCCGACCTGTCGCTTAGGAGGCGGCCGCTCTATCCATCTGAGCTACGTCCCCGCTTAGCCTCAATTGTACCAGCGCTTTAGCCCCTTGGTCGCGATGTCGCCGCGGTAGTGCATCCCGTCGAAATGGATCTTCTTGATTGCGGCATAAGAGTTCTCGATCGCGGCTGCCAGATCCGGGCCCGATGCCGTTACGCCCAGAACGCGGCCACCCGAGGTTTCCAATCCTTGAGGGCCAAGTTTTGTGCCGGCCTGGAAGACTTGCGCGCCGGAGTTTTCGATCCCCTTGATCACGTCGCCGGTGCGAACCTTGCCCGGATAGCCGGCGGCGGCCAGGACCACACAGACCGAAGGTTCGGGCTTCCAGCGTAGCTCCGCGCCGGCGAGCGATTTCGTCGCCGCACGCATCAGCAGATCCGCGAAGCTCACCGACGGATCCATGCGGTGCATCAAGGGCTGCGTCTCGGGATCGCCCAGCCGGACGTTGAACTCGAGCACCTTGGGGCCGTCGGCAGTCATCATCAGACCGGCGTAGAGAAATCCGGTGAAAGCTGTCGCGCGAATGGTGGGCTCGATCACGGTGTCGATCACTTTTTGCGCATCGGCGTTGGAAAGGATCCGGCCGTCACAATACGCGCCCATTCCGCCGGTGTTGGGACCCGTGTCGCCGTCGCCGACGGTTTTGTGATCTTGAGTCGCGTCGAATGCAAGGAAGTTGCGGCCATCGCTGAGAACGATGAAGCTCACTTCTTCGCCTTGGAGGAATTCCTCAATCACCAGGCGAGGTCCCAAAGCGTCCACCGCCGCATGTGCCTCAGCCGGATCTCGTGCGATGATGACGCCTTTTCCAGCAGCTAAGCCGTCCGCTTTCACGACCACAGGAAAGTTGAACCGAGACAGCGCCGCGACGCCAGCTTCTTTGGTTTCTGTACGGGCGAACCGAGCGGTAGGAATCCCCAGCCGCTGCATGAATTCCTTCGAATAGATCTTGCTCGACTCGAGCTGTGCGTTGTTCTGATCCGGTCCGACGATAGCCAAACCGCGCGCGCGGAATTGATCGACGACGCCGGCGACGAGTGGCGCTTCCGGTCCTACCACGGTCAAATCGGCGTGCACGCTTTCGGCGGCGGCAAGATAATCATTGGTCGCGAGGACCTCGCCCACCGCGGCCATTCCTGGATTCCCAGGTGTTGCAAACACACGGTGGCCTTCCGAAGCGAGACGCCATGCAATCGCATGCTCGCGTCCGCCGCTGCCAATCACAAGAATCTTCACAGTGGCCCCAGAGCCTCGACCCCTGGCATCATAGCATTAGACCCAAAATGCAAACGCGCTATCAGGTAGTGATCGTCGGAGCCGGACATGCCGGCTGCGAGGCGGCGCGTGCTTGCGCTCGCTTGGGCCTCAAGACCGCGATGATCACGATGAATCTCGACTTGATCGCGCAGATGTCGTGCAATCCCGCGATCGGGGGAATAGCCAAAGGCCACCTGGTGCGGGAGATCGACGCGCTTGGGGGCGTGATGGGCGAGGTGACGGATGCTGTCGGGATTCAATTCCGGCTGCTCAATACCAGCCGCGGTCCGGCGGTGTGGTCGCCACGGGCGCAGTGTGACAAGAAACAATACCGCTTGCGGATGCGCGAAATACT
The DNA here is from genome assembly GCA_035568415.1 of Bryobacteraceae bacterium. Lineage (GTDB taxonomy): Bacteria > Acidobacteriota > Terriglobia > Bryobacterales > Bryobacteraceae > Palsa-187. Next base: position 51,796 of record DATMOC010000016.1, read on the forward strand.
AGAAAAAGAGCCGAATCTCCGAATCTTGCAGGCAGAGGTCGCCCAGTTGGTGATTTCGGGTCGTCGCGTGACCGGCGTCGCCCTGCGCGATGGCCGAACTATCGAGGCCGATGCAGTGGTTGTCACCACGGGCACCTTTCTCAATGGACTGGCGCATGTTGGCGAACAGAAGTATAGTTGCGGCCGGAGTGGGGAGGCGCCGTCGAATCTGCTGGGCGATCAACTCCGCTCGCTGGGGCTGGCGTGGAAGCGGCTGAAGACGGGAACTCCGCCGCGCCTGGATGGGCGGACCATTGACTGGTCTCGTTTCGAGCCGCAGCATGGCGATGCGGTGCCGACGCCGTTTTCGTTTCTGACCAAGAAGATCGAGCGGGAGCAGGTTCCCTGCTACATCACCTACACGACGCCCGAGACGCACGCCATCATTCAGGAAAGCATACCGCGCTCGCCACTCTACAGCGGGCAGATTGAAGGGGTCGGGCCGCGCTATTGCCCATCGATCGAGGACAAGATCGTAAAATTCCCGGACAAGTCACGGCACCAGATCTTCCTGGAACCGGAAGGCCTCGATACCAATGAAATCTACGTCAATGGCATGTCCACCAGCATGCCCATCGATGTTCAGACACGAGTAGTCGCATCTATTCCCGGCCTCGAGAATGCGGAAATGATCCGGCCTGGATATGCGATTGAGTATGACGCGATTGATCCCCGGGAACTGACGCATTCGCTGGAAGTAAAGTCTTACGAAGGGCTCTTCCTGGCCGGTCAGATCAATGGAACGTCGGGGTACGAAGAGGCCGCCTGCCAGGGGTTGATCGCCGGCCTGAACGCTGCGTGGCGAATCGGCGGTTCGGACCCGGTGATTGTCGGACGGACCGAGGGCTATACGGGCATTCTTATCGGCGACCTGATCAGTCAGGGGGCCGATGAACCCTATCGAATGTTCACGTCGCGGGCGGAATTCCGGCTGCACCTGCGGATCGACAATGCGGATGAGCGGTTGACGCCGCTGGGCCGCCGCGTAGGGCTGGTCACCGAGGAGCGTTGGTCGCTTTACGTGCACAAGCAGGAGCAGAAGACCCGGCTTCGTGCACTTCTGGAAACCACGCGCGCCGACAAGGACTTGCCGTCCATGGCAATCTGGCTCCGCCGCCCAGAAGCCCGAATCAGTCAGCTCAGTGAATGGATCCGGCAGCAATTGAACGAAGAGCCTCTCCATGGTGTGACGGACACGCTGGAGACGGAGCTAAAATACGCAGGCTACATCGCGCAGCAGCAACGCCAGGTGGATCGGTTGCACGATGCGGAAGGTCGACACATCCCCATCGATTTCGCTTATGGCGACATCCCAGGCCTCTCTACAGAAGTCCGTGAGAAGCTTCAGCGGGTCCGGCCCGAGACGTTGGGACAAGCCGGGCGCATTCCGGGAGTGACACCCGCCGCCGTCGCGGTCCTGGACGTTTACTTGAGCATCTCGCGGTGACCTTTCGAGAACTCCTTGGCCGCGAATTTCCGCTGTCTGCTCAGCAACTGGAGACTCTGGAGAAGCACTACAATCTGCTGAGTCAATGGAATCGTAAGCTCAATCTCACGCGCATCGAACGTTTGGAGGATGCCGTTCATTTGCACTACGGTGAGTCCCTTTTTCTGGCCGAAGCGTTGCCAGAGGGGCCGCACCGGATTGTCGATGTCGGCTCGGGAGCCGGCTTTCCAGGCATACCAGTTGCAATCCGACGGCCCGAAAGCTCGGTGACCCTGGTCGAATCGCATCAACGGAAGGCAGTCTTTCTTCGCGAAGCCTCGCGAGATCTTCCGAATGTGCAAGTCTTTGCGGGCCGGGCCGAGGATCTAAAGGGCTCCTATGATTGGGTTACGGCGCGGGCTGTTACGCCGGCTGACGTTCTGAAGCTCCGGCTGGCGCCTCGTGCCGCCCTCCTGATGAGCGAGCCGGATCTTGAGGGCTTGACGCCTCCCGATTCAGTCCTCAAGATCCCAGGGAGCGAAAGAAGAGTCGTGGCGATGTTCAATGTTCCACGTGGAACATAGAGAGACCATGCTAGAATCTGACGAGACGTGGCAAAAGTCATCGCCATCACCAATCAAAAGGGCGGCGTAGGGAAGACCACTACAGCGATCAACCTGGGTGCCTCCTTAGCCGCCAATGACTTACGGGTCCTACTGGTCGATTCCGATCCGCAGGGAAACGCCACCACCGGCTTGGGAATCGAGAAGAACGCGTCCACGGCAACTCTATACAGCGCCTTGATTTCGGGCGGCACTCTTGCGGACGCGATCATCCCGACGGAATGCGAAGGCTTGGACATTTTGCCGGCTGATAAGAACCTGGTGGCCGCCAACCTTGAGATGGTCGACCTTGAACAACGGGAGTATCGCCTGCGGCAAGCGCTGGAACCCCTTCGGGAACGATACGCCTACATCCTGATCGATTGCCCCCCAGCTCTGGATCTACTCACGCTGAACGCCTTGGTTGCCGCGGATTCGGTTCTGATCCCCATCCAGTGCGAGTTTTTCGCCCTGGAAGGGATCTCGCAACTCATGGACACGATTGATCGAATCCGGGAGACATTCGCCCATTCGCTGAAGATCGAAGGTATTTTGTTGACGATGTTCGATGACCGGACCAACCTGACGAAGCAGGTTGCCGATGACCTGAAAGAGTTCTTCACCGATGACGTCCTGGCAACGGTGATTCCGCGCAGCATTCGTCTGGCGGAGGCGCCCAGCTATGGCAAACCGATTCTAAAGTACGACCCACGCTCGCGCGGCGCAGAGAGCTATCTCAAGCTCGCCAAGGAGATCGTTGAAAATGAACAGCGCAACCGAAAAGCAACGCAAGGCGCTCGGTAAGGGACTGTCGGCCTTACTTCCTGCGCGCACTGCCCCGACTCCGCCTCCGCCCGCTGCGGCCCCAACCAATAGACTTGCCATCAATCTGATCCAGCCCAATCCGATGCAGCCGCGAACCGTGTTTCAGCCGGAACGCCTCGAAGAACTCGCGGATTCGATTCGTGCCAACGGGATTATCCAGCCGCTGATCGTCCGAAAGCACGGCAACGACTATCAAATCATCGCGGGGGAGCGACGCTGGAGGGCGGCTCAACTGGTGGGCCTGACTGAAGTGCCGGTGGTGATTCAGGATGTGGCTGACCCGGCCATGCTGGAACTCGCACTGATCGAAAACATTCAGCGTGAGGACCTCAACCCGATTGAAACCGCGCACGCCTACGAGCGCCTCCATCGCGAGCTCGGACTTTCACAGGAAGAGATCGGGCGCAGGACCGGCAAAGAGCGGAGCTCGATCGTCAATACGATGCGGCTTCTCAAGCTGCCGAAAGAGGTCCAGGGATTGGTGGCCGGGCAACGTTTATCGATGGGTCACGCCCGCGCCATTCTAGGGTTGAGCTCCGCCGAGCAGCAGATCGAAGTCGCCGAAAAAACCGCGGCACAAGGCTTGTCGGTCCGCCAGGTGGAAGCGCTGGTGCAGGACTTGACGTCGGATCGTGGCAAACCTGGACGCGAAAAGCAGCCCACGAAAACGGATCCCAACGTCCAGGCTGCGGTGGATGAGATGACCCGAGCTTTGGGGACCCGAGTGAGGATCGTAGAGCTAAGCGAACAGCGTGGGCGCATCGAGATCGAATACTATTCGCAAGAAGAGCTTGACCGGCTGTTTCAGCACATCGTGAGGACCGCTTGAGGTTGGTGCCGGCGGCAGGAGTCGAACCTGCGACCTACGGATTATGAGACCGTCGCTCTAACCACCTGAGCTACACCGGCGTTATTACGAGCGTAGCAAACAGGATCGGGCGGTGGGTAGTAGATAAAAAGGTATGAATATATGAATCGCGCCATCGAGTTCTCGCGCGTTTCGAAATCTTATTCCATTTATGCGGCCCCAGGCGACCGGTTGAAGGAGCTGGCTACCTTCAACCAGCGGCGCTTTCACACCGATTACTGGGCGTTGCGCGACGTCTCCTTCGAAGTTCCCCGGGGCGAGACTTTCTGCATCGTCGGAGAAAATGGATCCGGCAAAAGCACGCTCCTTCAGATCTGCGCCGGCATTCTGCAGCCGACTACTGGAACGGCCACCGTACAGGGACGGGTAGCGGCGCTGCTCGAGCTTGGCTCCGGTTTCAATCCCGATTTCACGGGACGAGACAACGTCTATTTAAACGGCGCGATCCTGGGACTCTCCTCGAAAGAGATGGACCAGCGCTTCCCTGAAATCGAATCTTTCGCCGAAATCGGCGATTTCATTCACCAGCCTGTGAAGACGTATTCCAGCGGAATGGTGGTTCGCCTGGCGTTCGCCGTCGCGATTCACCTGGACCCCGAAATCCTTATAGTCGACGAAGCGCTTTCCGTTGGAGACGTATATTTCCGCCAGCGCTGCATGCGAAAAGTCCATGAGCTGCGGACGCGAGGCATCACGATTCTGTTCGTGTCTCACGCCACCGGGGACGTTAAGGAAATCGGAAATCGAGCCATGTGGCTGGAGCATGGCCGCATCATGGCCATCGGAAAGACCGACCTGGTGGTGTCGCAATATCTGGCCGCGATGGCGAAGAAGGACGCGACCTACCGGCACGATCACGAGGCGCTCCCCGCGCATGATTCGTATCGCCCGCCTGAAGAGATCGTCGAAGACATTCCGAACATCGACCACCGCTTCGGCGACGGGCGCGCGGAAATCCTGGGAATTGCAGCCTACGACTACGCGGGAAAAAAGCTCAGCACGCTCCAACCCCGTTCTACAATCGTCGTACGGATCAGCGTGCGCGCGAAGAAGAACATCGACCGGCCGATTGTAGGTTTCATGTTCCGGAATCATTTGGGTGTCGATTTCGCGGGCACCAACACAGCGCGCGAAGGCTACACGCTTCCGCCGCTGCCGGCGGGCGAAGTCTGTACCGTCGATTTCTATGTGGACTTGCCGGATCTGTACGCCTCGGCGTTCTCCTTTTCACCCGCCATCGCTGACGGCACCCTGGAGCACTACGCGATGTGCGATTGGATCGATAACGCTCTCGCGCTGCACATGGAGAAATCGGGAGCGCTCATCTATGGCCAGCTTCATTTCCCGTGCCGCGTAGAGATCAACTCCAAGATCCGAGCGGGAGCCGCGTTGTTGTGACCGAATTCACCGGCGAGCGCGTCGTTCCCGGCGCCGTCAATGAAGATTTGTGGGCCGAACATATCGCGCGCTACGCGTTCGCGGCCAGATATGTTTCCGGCGGCCGCGTGCTCGACCTCGGATGTGGCACGGGATACGGCACGGCGGAACTCGCTCCAGGGAGCCGTGACACGATCGGAATCGATATTTCGTACGACGCCGTCCAGTATGCCCGGCTCAACTACCCGCTTCAGAATCTCCACTTCCTTCGGGGAACCGTAACCGCGCTCCCCATCGCCGACGCGAGTGTCGACCTCATTACCGCGTTCGAAGTCATCGAACATCTTGAGGACTGGCCGTTGCTGATTTCCGAAGCGCGGCGCGTGCTCCATCCCGACGGACTCTTCCTCGTTTCCACACCGAACCGGCTGTACTACACGGACTCGCGCGGAACCGAAGGACCCAATCCATTTCACGTTCACGAGTTCACCTTCGCCGAGTTCCGCGATGCCCTTTCGGCGTCCTTTCCCAGTGTGGCGATCTTTCAGCAGAACCGTACGGGATCGTTCGCGTTTGCCCCGGTCGAGCCGATTCTCACGACCGTCGACGCACGCATGGATGTGGCCAGCCACGCTCCGGATCATGCGCATTTCTTCGTTGGCTTGTGTGGGATAAACATCAGGCCCGATCCGCGAAGCTTCGTCTACCTGCCGCGAGCTTCCAATCTCCTGCGCGAACGCGAGCAGCATATTGCGCTGCTTCAGAGCGAACTGCAGTTGACGAAAGATTCGTTGGCCAAGTCGCTGGAAGATCATCAAACGCTCATGCATCTTCACGCCGCGCAGCAAGAGCAGTTGGAGGAGCACAACCGTTGGGCGCTGCAACTTGAAAAGGACTGGCGCAGCGGCCTGGAACGTATCTCGCAACTTCAAGACGAATTGAAGGCCGAGCAGGCCGCGGCTGGACACGTCGCGACCGCTTATGCCGCGAAGGTCGTCGAGCTGGAAGAGGAGAATCGTGTCAGGACGCAGTGGGCCCTCGACACGGAGACGCGATTGTCCGGAGAGATTGCCGCAAAGAGCGCCGAGTTGGTCGAAGCGGTTCGACTGCTCGATCGAGCCGAAGAAACGGTGGCCGAGCGGACGGTCTGGGCGCAAGGTTTGCAGCAGCGGCTGGAGCAACTGGAAGCGCAGATGCGGATGATTCGCGAATCGCGCTGGATTAAACTGGGGCGCACCGTGGGAGTCGGACCGCAGGTGCGGGATTAATGCGGCAGTTCGCCCGCGTGGTGTGGAGATTGGCGAAAGGCCTGCCGCTTGCCGTGCTGGCCCCTCTGTTCCTGGTGGTCACCGCATTCGCGCTCTTCCTGGTCGATCTGGTGGTCCGGCGGCGCGGCCCTACGGAACCCGCGGCACAACCGCGAAACGCCCTCCACAAGGCTTCTATCGTGATTCCGAACTGGAATGGACGGGGCCTGCTCGCCAAGTACTTGCCTTCGGTGATCGCCGCAGCGGAGCGATGTCCCGGCTCAGAAGTCATTGTTGTCGACAACGGGTCGACGGATGACAGCGTCCAATTTCTGCTCGAGAACTTTTCGAAAGTCCGCCTGATTGCCCTCGATGAAAATCTGGGATTCGGCGGCGGATCGAACGAAGGATTCAAGCACGCTGTGAACGAGGTGGTCGTGTTGCTCAACAGCGACATGCGCGTCGAGCCGGACTTTCTCCAACCGCTGCTGGATGGATTTACCGACGATCGCGTCTTCGCGGTTGCCTGCCAGATCTTTTTTTCCGATCCCAACAAGAAGCGTGAAGAGACTGGGCTCACCGAAGGTTGGTGGCAGCAGGGATCGCTGCGCGTAGGGCATCGGATCGAGCCCGGCATTCGCGAACTGTATCCGTGTTTCTACGGCGGAGGTGGATCCTGCGCGTTCGATCGCCAGAAGTTTCTCGACTTGGGTGGATTCGACAAATTGCTCGCGCCGTTTTATCTGGAAGATACGGACCTCGGTTATATGGCCTGGAAACGCGGCTGGAAGGTGCTGTATCAGCCGGCCAGCGTCGTGTATCACGAGCATCGCGGGACGATCGGACGCCGTTTCAGCGACGCTTACATCCAGGGCGTTCTCAAGAAAAACTTCCTGCTATTCACGTGGAAGAACATCCACGAATGTCGACGGCTTACAGCGCACTTCTTCTTCGCGTGGGCCGGCGCGATGCTGAGCTGGCTGTTCGGCGATTCACCGGAGCGAGCGAGTCTTTCAGGAATCGCGCGTGCGACGCTGCAACTTCCACGCGCGATGCTTTCCCGCGCTCGCGCCCGGCGGCTGGCGGCGATCACGGATACCGAAGCGTTTCGCAGGCCACTGGGCGGGCACTTTCGCGACGCGTTCGCTGAAGTGTCCGGCGAGACATTACGCGTGTTGTTTGTTTCGCCCTATCCCATCTGCCCTCCGGTACATGGTGGCGGCGTGTTCATGTACCAAACGGTACGACAGCTCGCGCGGCTGTGCGAACTGCACTTGATCGTGCTGCTGGATTATCCGCACGAGCGCAAGCCGCATGAGGAACTGGAGAAGATCTGCGCATCCGTCGAATACTTGGTCCGCATGGAAGGGCGACGGAAAGCGATCGGTTCGATCGAACCCTATGCGGTCCGCGAATTTCGCAATCCCAACCTGGCTTGGTTGATCCATCGGCAGATCTACACGCGGCGGATCGACGTTCTTCAGCTTGAATACACGGTGCTGGGGCAATACGCCGGCCAGTTCCGCCGCATTCCCAGCATTCTGTTCGAGCACGACATTTATTTCCAATCGATCGCGCGACGCCTACCGTATATGATCGGAACCATCCCGCGGATCCAGGCGCGCTGGGAGTATTTGCGCTCGTTGCGCTATGAACTACGCTTGTTGCCGCACGCGGATCGCATTCAGGTTTGCAGCGACGATAACGCTCGTTACGTGGAGTCATTCTTACCGCAGCTGCATGGCCGGATCGATGCCGAATATCGCGCTGGGATCGACACGTCGCTGTACGCATTTCGCGATACAGGACGCGAGCCGTTCACGATGTTGTTCCTGGGAAGTTTTCGCCATCTTCCCAACTCCGAAGCGCTGCACTGGTTCGTACATCGGGTGTTGCCGCTGGTTCGGGCGCGGGAACCTCGCGCAAGGCTGGTGGTGATCGGATCGGATCCGCCGCCCCGGCATTCGCTTCCCGAAGCCGACGCCATCGAACTGATTGGCTTCGTCGACGATGTGCGCGACGCGCTTTCTCGATACGGGCTGTTTGTCTGCCCGATCCTGAGCGGTTCCGGTGTGCGAGTGAAGTTGTTGGAGGCCTTTGCAGCAGGGATTCCGGTAGTATCGACGCGCATCGGAGCGGAAGGATTGGCCTCGGTCGACGGCGAAATCTGCGCGCTTGCGGACGATCCCGCCGGATTCGCCGAGAGACTTCTGCAGGCCATCGAACAGCCTGCTAAGGCGGCGGAAATGGCTGGAAGAGCTCGTGCGTTTGTGTGTGAGAAACGGGATATGCGCGCGATGACGGAGAAACTGTTCGAGTCGTATCGAGCGGAGTTGCAAAGGATGCGTGGAGCAAGCTTCAGCTTGCAGCGACGGCTTTAGCCGTCGACGCCACCTCGGCTAACGCCGGGATTCTGCACTTTACAAAGTGTAAGGACTTACGTACAAATGAATCATGACCAATGGAATCAGCTTAATAGCGGTTTAAAAGGCGTTCGAGACTGAGGAGTAAATTGCATAGCACATCCGAAGTGGCGCGCCGCTTAGATTTCCTGATCAAGACCGACATCCAGGGGATGAGAGATGAGTATTTCGCTTGGCTGTTGATACTTACGGGCGTTGTCGCACTTGGCATCATTTTGGAGGGGCCAGAAGTGGTCCACGAAGCAAGGCTCGCTATATCTGGCCGAAATGAGGCCAAACGACGCTGGATCACGATACTGGCGCTACTCGGGTGGATTCTTGTTGCAGTTGGAGTTGCCGGAGAGGGTGCTTCTGAGGCACTAGTCGCAAAGGCGGATGGCCTACTCCAAAACTTCAACGATATCCTTCTGTCTGTCGCGATGTCCGATGCTAGTAATGCTCGTGAGCGTGCTGCCAATGTGGAAGCGTCCAACAAGCGATTTGCGCTCGATCTTGAAAAAGAAAAACAGAAAACCGCGCGCTTCCAGAAGGAAGCGGATGCGGCACGGTTGGCATTATCCAACCAAGTCAAGGAACAGGGACCGCGTTGGCGACTTCTAAGAGCGGCCAAACAAGAATTAGTAAACGTCTTATCAGCCTTTTCTGGACAGAGAGTGGATATATATATTTCTGGGCCGCAGATCTTGGCAGACGAAGAAACAATGAGCACATGGGGAGCGCTCGCAGAGGCACTTGGTACCGATGGAGCAAAGTGGAAATTGGAGCATGGCGGCCTCACCTTCGCTGACAGGGATCGGCGAGTCGTGGGCATTCACGTGTGGGTCAGCACGAAGGCAGTAGCGCGAACAGCACAGGCAGCCAAGACCCTAGCTGGAGAACTAGTAAAGATACTTCCGCCATTCTCGGATAGAACCTTGCTACCACAGGACCCAGATTGGATTGCAATGACTGAGTCAAGAGGCTTTGCACTGGACAAGGATGCCCCATACGTCCTTGCGGCTAGGAATCCAGATCTAATAACGATCATGATCGGACCCCATCCCCAGTGAGAATCCCGGCTAAAGCCGAGGCTTCAAGCTAAAACTTGCTCCACATTTCACCCCGAGGCGAGTGATTCCAACTCCGCGACTGCGCGATCCAACTCCTCGATCAGCGGCGACACTCCATGGCAGCTTAGTGCATCCATCACCGCGCGGTAATACCACAGGGTGCCTTCGCGGCCGCCGCTGAAACGGTCCCACAGGGACTCCCCTTCCGATCGATAGTCTCGCGCCAGGCTGCGCGCGTTGTGGAGTTTGTCGCACGCCGAAACCAGACGCACGGAACGCGGCGCAGTGCGCAGGTGTTCGATGTAGGCTTCTTTGCGAGCACGCCAGGGCGGTTTAGGATGTTCGTCCGTGTCAGTGCAGCCGTCGACGATGGCAGTAATCCGCGGACCAAATAGACGTAGAATCTCGGCGCGGGTTTCGGGACCACCCTGGTCCTCTACTGCGTCGTGCAGCAAAGCCGCGATGGCTTCGTCCTCGCCGCCGCCGAATTCGAGTGTCAGCGCGGCCACCGCCATCAGATGCGAGATATACGGAACTCCCGAACCCTTGCGCGTTTGTCCGGCGTGCAGGCGAGTCGCATAGAGGAGCGCTTCCTCGAAGCGGCGCGTGAGCACTACTTGCCCTTCACGTCCTTGGCGAGCTTCGCCGCGATCTTCTCGGCGATGTGCTTGACCTCCGGCTGGGTCGTGTTCCTGGGACGTTCGTAGTCGCTCCACACAATGTTCCGCGTCTTACGATCGACCAGAAAGATCGCGCCCTTGGCACGGGAAATCGACTGCGAGACTGGACGCTGCGAGCCAAAGGCATCTTGGTCCTGCTTTTGTTTCTGTCCGTACAGTTCATCGAGCTTCTGCTCCAGACTACTGCCGACATGATCGGTCAAAATAGCATCCGCCTTCTGCGGATCGGTGACCACCTGAAGGATCGAACCCGTGGTGAGCTGAATCGCGAGGTATTGATCGAGACCATTGGCCATCGGCAGCATATAGACGGTTTTGATCCCGTCCAGGTCAAGGGCCGAAGCGGCCAGGCTCGCCGCCAATAGAAGAAACAGCTTCATGCCATCCATAATACCGTGCGGAGCGCGATATTCTGGTGGATTGTACAAAAGCCAGAGGATCACGGTGATCATTCCGTGTCTCAATGAAGAGCAGGGAATCGAGTCGGTGTTGCGGCGCATGCCGGAGTTTGTTGACGAGGTGGTGGTGGTCGACAACGGCTCCACCGACCGGACCTCGGACGTGGCGAAGAGTTTCGGCGCGACCGTGATTCGCGAGAACGTGCGCGGCTACGGACGCAGCTATAAAACCGGATTCGCGAAAGCTACCGGCGACCTGATCGTCACGCTGGACGGCGATCACAGCTATCCGCCGGATGCGATCTCCTATCTGCTCGAGGCGTTCCTGCACCTGAATGTCGATTTTCTGAATGCGTCGCGATTTCCCGTGCGCGACCGCCAGGCCATGAGCTTCAAACATAAATTCGGGAATCTGGTTTTGTCGTTCGCGATGTCGGTGCTGTATTTCCGCTGGGTGCGGGATTCGCAATCGGGCATGTGGGTGTTCCGGCGCTCGATTCTGAAGGACATGAAGCTGATCTCCGATGGCATGGCCTTTTCCGAAGAGATCAAGATCGAAGCGCTGAAAAGCCATCGCGTGCGTTTCGAAGAGATCTCCATCATGTATACGTCGCGGCTCGGCGAAATCAAGCTGAATCCGTGGCGCGATGGATTTTATAACCTCTGGTTCCTGATCAAGAAGCGGTTCACATGATCGTCTCGGCGGTCGTTCCGCACTGGAACCGGCGCGAACTCTTGGGGACGCTCCTTCGGAGCGTTCGCGAACAGCGGCGGCCGTTCGATGAGGTGATTGTCGTGGACAACGGCTCCACTGACGATTCGGCGGCGTTCGCGGAAGCCAACGGCGCGCGCGTCATGCGCTTAGAGAGAAACTTTGGATTCGCGGCCGCGGTGAATCGCGGGATCGAAGCTGCTCGCGGCGATTGGATCGCGATTCTGAATAACGATGTCACTCTCGACTCGGAGTGGCTCGCGACGCTGCTTGAAAATGTCGGAGATGCATGGTTCGCCACGGGAAAAACTCTTTCCGCCAGAGATCCGCGTATCATTGATGGAACCTTCGACGAGATCTCCCGCGGCGCCTGCGCCTGCCGCTGCGGCTCCGGGAAACCGGATTCGGCTGTATGGAACAAGCCCCAACCGATCCGCTTCGCCCCCATGACTGCAGCGCTGTTCCGCCGCCAGTTGTTCAGTGAGGTCGGGCCGATCGACGAACAGTTCGGATCGTATCTGGAAGACGTCGATTTCGGAATTCGCTGTTCCCTCCGGGGCCGGGTTGGGATCTATATTCCAGCAGCGGTCGCGTATCATCTGGGGAGCGCGACGCTCGGAGCGTGGAATTCGGACACGGTTCGATTGATCTCTCAAAATCAGGTGGTGTTAACGGCGAAGTACTTTCGTGGATTGCCACGCTGGCCGATCATGGCAGGCCAGTTGCTTTGGGGAATTCTCGCACTTCGTCACTTTTGTGCAATCGCGTGGGTGCGCGGTAAGGCTTCCGGGTTCAGGATCGCCCGGAACATTCGTAGGGATGGTTTTGCCAACGAAAAGAACGGGATACAAACGATCCTCGCCGCCAGTGAGCGAGCCATCTTCGACCTTGGGCAGCAGACCGGTTTCGACTGGTACTGGAGGGTATACTTCTGGCTGCTGCGGTGGTAATTGTTACTTACAATTCAGAAAAAGTGATCGAGGCGTGCCTCGAGTGTCTGGCTAAAATGGCTCCCGCGATAACGCCTATTGTCGTCGACAACGCATCCCAAGACACTACGCTCGCCCGGGTTCACGGAGCTCGCGTGATCGCCAATCGGACCAACCGGGGATTTGCCGCCGCTGTGAACCAGGGCATCGCGTCCACCGATGCCGAATTCATCCTCCTTTTGAACCCTGACGTGAATCTGCTGTCCGCGGTTGACGCGCTGGTGGAATCGAGCCGCCGCTACGGAATGGCAGCGGGCAAACTCGTTGACGCGACAGGGCACGGGCAGACCGGCTTCAGCATTCGAAGATTCCCAACGCCCGCGACCCTGATCTTCGAACTCTTTGGGATCAACCGGTTGTGGCCTTCGAATCTAGTGAATCGACGGTATCGCTACCTGGACCGTTCGCTCGATGAGCCCGGCCTTGTCGAGCAGCCGGCCGGGGCGTTTCTCATGATCCGGCGTGACGTCTGGAAAAAACTCGGTGGTTTCGACGAGCAGTTTCATCCCATTTGGTTCGAGGATGTGGATTTCTGCCGGCGCGCCTGGGATGCAGGGCTTCAGATCGAGTACTTGCCCAACGTGCTGGGGTGTCATGAAGGAGCTCACTCTATCCGTCATTTATCCGAGGGCTGCCGGTCATGGTACTGGTGTGTTAGCCTTCTAATGTATGCAGCTAAGCACTTCTCAGCGTTGGGTTACCGAGCCGTATGCGCGGCGGTGCTGCTCAGTTCGATTCCACGGATGTTCGCGGGGATCATTCGGGAGCGAAGTATCTCTCCGGTAGCTGCTTATTGTAAAGTTGCGTGTTTTGCGGGCCTGTGCCTTATATCTTCCAGGAGGCGCGGGGTAGTTCAAGTACCGACTTCATAATTCAATGGCCTCCAACGACTTAGTTTCCGTAACGATCGTCACCTACAACAGCGGCCGGTTCATCAAACGATGCCTGGAATCGGTACTCGAACAGAAGTACCCGAACCTGGAAGTCATCGTGGTCGATAACGCCTCGACAGACGGCACCGCTGACATCCTCGAACCGTTTCAGGATCGCTGCCGGATCTATTACAACGACGAAAACATCGGCTTCGCCGCCGCGCAAAACCAGGCCATCGCACTTTCCGGCGGCGAATGGGTGCTCACGCTGAATCCCGACGTCCTGCTGCTGAAGAATTTCATCCAGGCGCTGGTCGACGGCGGCCAGATGGATCCCAAAGCGGGTTCGGTGTGCGGCAAACTGCTGACTATCCGCGCATCCTTCGATCTTCCGGATAAGCAACTGGTGGATTCGACCGGCATCTACTTCACGCCGATGCTGCGTCATCTGGATCGCGGCAGCCAGGAGATCGACAACGGGCATTATCTAAATTTCGAATACGTCTTCGGCGCTACCGCGGCGGCTGCGTTGTACCGGCGGCAGATGATCGACGACATTTCGATTCTGGGCGAGTTTTTCGACCCCGATTTTTTCGTGTACCGCGAGGACGCCGACGTGGCATGGCGCGCGCAACTGATGGGCTGGCGCTGCGTGTACACGCCGCTTGCCCGCGGATACCATGTGCGCAACGTGCTTCCCGGCAATCGCCGCGCGCTGCCGCCCGAGATCAATATGCACTCGGTGAAGAACCGGTTCCTGATGCGCATCAAGAACATGACCTCGGATTTGTACCGGCGCAACTGGTTTTCGATCACCACGCGGGACATCGTGGTGGTGGGAGCCTGTCTATTGCGCGAACGGACTTCGCTCAAAGCGTTCTGGTACCTGGCCAGGAACTGGCGCCGCGTGGTGGTCAAGCGCGGGGAGATCATGAAGCGCCGCCGTGCGAAGGACGACTACATGGCCAGCTGGTTCTCCTATGAGCCGGTGAGCCGGCCTGCTCCGCGGCCCACTGCGCGCACTCTGGCCAAAGCCCGTGCGGCGCGAGGCTGAGAATTTCATCGCGTGGGCTCGGGCTAAGAAAGTGTCCGCCGCGAATGCACACGAAGCAGTTATTTGTGTCCATTCGTGTACATTCGTGGCCCAACTCTCCAGGAATCCTGCCAGGTGAAATTCGCGATTGTCGGCACTCGCGGCATTCCGGCCCGCTACGGTGGATTTGAAACCTTCGCAGAGGAATTGTCTACACGGCTGGTGGCCCGCAACCACCAGGTGACCGTTTACTGCCGCGAACCCACTACCACCGAATACCGCGGCGTACAGCTCGAATACCTGCCCACCATCCGTCACAAATATTTCGATACGATCGTTCACACGTTTCTGTCGACACTGCATTTGCTGACCACGCATCACGACGCAGTTCTGTACTGCAACGCCGCAAACGCGGTGTTCACGTGGATGCCGCGGCTGCTGGGCATGCCGGTCGCTCTGAATGTCGACGGCCTGGAGCGCCATCGTAAAAAGTGGAACAGCGCGGCGAGGGCCTGGTATCGCGCCTCTGAATGGCTGGCCACGTGGATGCCGAACGCCGTGGTCACCGACGCCGCAGCCATCGCCGAGTATTATCGCGATCGTTACCATCGCGCATCCTTGATGATCCCGTATGGCGCCGACACCGGCCGCGTCGAAACGTGCGAAGCGCTGAAGGCGCTGGGCCTGGAGAGCCGCAAGTATTTCTTGTACGTGAGCCGTATGGAGCCCGAAAACAACGCGCTCCTGGTCCGCGAAGCGTTCGAGCGTGTGGAGACGCCTCTTCGGCTCGCGCTGATCGGTGATGCGCCCTACGCCGCGGATTACATCGCGCAAGTTCGCGCTACCAAGGACGCGCGCGTCGTGATTCCCGGCGCGATTTATGGCGAAGGCTATCGCGAGCTGGGATCGCACTGCTTCGCCTATGTGCACGCGACGGAAGTGGGAGGAACGCATCCTGCGCTCATCGAGGCCATGGGCCGGGGCGCGGTCACCCTGTATCTCGATACGCCCGAAAACGCCGAAGTCGCCGGCGGCGCGGGAATCGCGTTCACTCACGCAAATCTAACGGACGTGCTGCAAAGCGTATTGCGGATGACGGAAGAAGAACGCGACCAATGGCGCGCGCGCGCAGTCGAGCGTGTCCGCGATCGTTATAGTTGGGATGCAGTGACGGATGCGTACGAAAAGCTACTGACGAGGCTTGCCGGCGGAGCGATGTAGGAAATGCGGAGCTGGGTAGAAGTCTCGCGCGGCCGGATTCGCGAAAACTATCGCGCCGTACGAGCGCTGGTAGCCGAGACCGCGGAAGTGATGCCGGTGGTCAAAGCCGACGCGTATCGTCACGGCGCGATCGAAGTTTCGCGGGTCCTCGAATCGGAAGGCGTCCGCTGGCTGGCGGTCTCGAACGTCGAAGAAGGCGTCGCGCTTAGAGAAGCCGGGACCGGCGCACGGATTCTGGTCATGGCGGATTTTCTGCCGGAAGAACGCCCGGCGCTTGAGAAATTCCATCTCACGCCGGTGGTGCATTCGCTCGACGATCTTGGCGACGTGCGTGTTCCCTATCATCTGAAAATCGACAGCGGCATGGGCCGTCTGGGGACGCGTGCCGAGCCCGCGGAGATCGTTCGCCGCGTCGCTGCAGCTAGCGCGCCGATGGAAGGGTTGATGACGCACTTTGCGTCATCCGCGAACTACGAAAGCAAGCAGACCGAGGAACAGATCGCGCGTTTCGACTCCGTCGTCGCAGAGTTTCGCGCGCAGGGGAGCTCGCCGCGGTACGTTCATCTTTCGAGTTCGATTCCTGTCGCCTACCGGCGCGTCGAAGCTTGGGGCAACCTGGTGCGGCCCGGTCACGCGATCTACGGTTATATCTCTCCCGGGCGCGGCCCCATCCCCCAGTCGGCGCTGCGCGTGAAGCCGGCGTTGACATGGAAAGCGACAGTTCTCGCCGTGAAGGACATCGAGGCAGGGGCATTGATTGGCTATGGAGGGATCCACCGCGCGCTGCGCTCCATGCGGATCGCGATCCTGGCCGTGGGCTATGCCGACGGAATCCCGCATCGTATGGGAAATCGTGGCAAAGTAATCGCCCAAGGAAAGTTGGTGCCGATCATCGGCGCGGTTTCGATGGATCTGACCACCATTGATGCATCCAGCTGTTCCACGCTGCGCGTCGGCGACGCGGTGACGCTTTTAGGGACGGAAGGAGATGTCTCCATCGACGCGCAACAGATCGCGCGGTGGGCGGGGACGATTTCGTATAGCGTGCTATGCGGAATCCACGCGCGGGTAAAACGCGTTTACGTCGATTAGTAGCCTGTCCCGGCGATTTCGTCGCTGATGGCCGGCAGGCTTGTGGCGCACGCACTTACAGGATGCGGAAAAACTCAAATCATGTAGGCCTTCGCGGCTATGGGGGGCGGACCCCGTGGTCCGCGCGCGATCCCCTGATCGCGCTTCTCGTCAATAAAATCAGGCCTGCGAATACGCGACCAGGCCGATCGGGGGATCGGCCGCGGACCAGGGAGTCCGCCCCCCTCTTGCGCCGAACCCGGCCGGAAATTGACTTTTTCCGCAGCCTCACTTAGCGTCCCGTGTTCGCGCTTGGCGAACACGTGGCTTTCCCGCGCAGAATGGTGTTCGCACGAGTGCGAACGCGGCACGCTAGGTGCGTGCGCCACAGGCAGCAATGAAATTGCCGAGAAGGTTACTTAGGCGGCTTCGCTGGACTCTTCCACCACGCGGCCGTCGAACAGGTGAATGTTGCGATCGGCGTAGCGGGCGTAGCGCGGATCGTGCGTCACCATGCAAATCGTGGCGCCGCCGCGGTGCAGTTCGCGCAATAGATCCATCACCGCCTCGCCATTGGCCGAATCCAGGTTTCCAGTAGGCTCGTCCGCGAGCAGGATCGACGGATCGCCAGCCAAGGCGCGCGCTACTGCGACGCGCTGTTGCTGACCGCCGGAGAGCTGCGAAGGATAGTGCTTCACGCGATGCGACATTCCCACGCGTTCCAGCGCTTCGTGAACCCGCTTCTTGCGTTCCGCGCTGGGCATGCCGCGATAGGTGAGCGGGAGCTCGACATTCTCATACACCGTCAGATCGCCAATCAGGTTGAACGCCTGGAAGATGAACCCGATTTCGCGGTTGCGGATGCGCGCGCGCTCGCTCAGCTTCAGGTTCTGCACCGGCTTGCCGTTCAGGATGTAGGTGCCGTCGCTGGGCGAATCGAGCAGGCCTAGAATCGCGAGCAGCGTCGACTTGCCGCAGCCCGAGGGTCCGGCTATCGAGAGATATTCGCCCTTCTGAATATCCAGGTGAATGCCCGCCAGCGCGTGCGTCTCAACTTCGTCCGTGACGAAAACTTTGGTCACGCCTTCCAGATGAATCAACCCGTCAGCCATTTGCGGTCTCCCTTAGAAATCAATTCAGTCGAATGCGCGGATTTTGGTCCTGCGCCGACATGTCGGACAAAATCACTTGATCGCCAACTTTCAACCCTTCCGTAACTTCGATGGTATTCACCGAACTGCGTCCCAACTTCACCGTCGTGCGAGTCGCGCCCTTGCCATCTTCATCCAGCTTGAACAGACCCACCTGGCTGTTCGGTTGGCCGAACACCGGCCGTCCTACGAACACCACATCGGCCAGCCGCTCGATCTCGATGGTCCCGTCCACGCTCAAGTCCGGAACGGCTCCCGGAGGAAGCGCTCCATCCAATTTGCAATCTACCGTGCGGGTGCCATTCACAATAGACGCATCGATTCGAATTACGTGCCCCGCAACAATTCCGTTCCGTGTATCTACTTCCGCTTTTTGTCCCAGGATGATGTCTTTCGCCTGAGTTTCGGCTATATTCAGGCGAGCCATCAGCTTCCACGGCTGGGCCACCTTCGCCAGCACGTCACCTGGTTTCACCTTCTGGCCCTGCTGAAGCGTCATCTCCTGGACGCGGCCAGCGATCCCAGCCGTGATGGTCAGTTCCTGGACCTGCTTCTTCTTGAGCGCCCACTGCGCCTTAAGCTGATCGATCTGCACCTGCTGGGCCTCTAACTGCGCGTCGACGGACTGCTTCAAGATATCGAGTTTCTGCTTTTCAATCTTGTACTTACCGACCAGTTTCTCCCAGTTCGCTACCGACAGCTTTACGTCCATGTCAGCTTTGAGATTGAGCTTCAGGAGTTCCTGGTCGCGCTCCTTGGTTAGCTCCGCCTGTTTCATGTCGCTGTTGGTGGTGTCCACGATCGACTGCTGGTCGAACGTGTTGCTTTGCATCTTCACCTTCAAGTCGGCATAAGCGGCTTCGGCTCGCTTGACTTGCCATTCGAAATCGTTGGCGGTCACTTCCATGTCCGGATTGCTTAATACCACCAGAATGGTGCCGGGTTTCACTTCATCGCCCGAATGCACGCCAACTTTGGCCACCTGGCTATCGAACTGCGCCGGGATCCAGACGATATCTTCGGGAACCAGCGTTCCCAGGCCCCGGACTTCGCGGACCATGGGCCCACGCTTGACGGAGTCGATCCAGACCGTTGCCCGCTCCACTGTGGGAGCCGCCGGCTTCAATTTGGAGAGCTGCCAACTGATCGCTCCTACTGCCGCGACCGTCAGGGTTAAAATGATGATCCTTTTGACCATCTTCTTTTTCGCGACGCCTTCGCGTTTTACGTCCATAGGAATGGCTCCCGCCTGAGAGGATTATAAGCCCAAAGCCAAGAATGCACGCCTCCGGCCAACGTCGATTCGGTCGTAAACGATAGATTGCACAAGGAAGTTCTTACTTATGGCGCATTGGGACTGTTCGTTGGTGGGAATCCGTTGTGCGGTTGGGGATTTGGGTTCGTTTGGTCGTACTGGAGCGGGAGACGGGATTCGAACCCGCGACATCGACCTTGGCAAGGTCGCACTCTACCAACTGAGTTACTCCCGCTCGGAGGCCCAAAGAAGGGACTAAAAACGTGACTAGCAGATATTGTCGCGCCCGCCTTGGAGAATGTCAAATCCGTTGCTTCGGTTACAAAACGGACTGTGGATAAAATGTTCGGTTAATTGGATTTTTGCCTATAAGTACATGAAAATAAAGAATTCAAAAAATAGTAACTTACTGCTTGCGCGGAGTAGCGGTTATGGTATGCTGAAACTCGTCACGTTAGAACAGGCGGTCTCATCGGGCCCCTGCCATCGGTAGTAACGGTCGGCGATTCCAAACAGAATCGGTAGCTCAAACTCTAGATTTCCACAGTATGTGGAAATTATGTGGGAATTCTACGCCTATAAGCGAGGGACATGGTGCGAGTGGATACAGACGGAAAAGGAACCGCGGCCGTAATGCAGCTGGAGAACAATCCGTGGGATCAAATCAAGAATCGACTGTCGGGAAAGATCAGTTCTCAGGCGTATCAGAACTGGGTGATGCGGACCTCGTTTGAGGGCATGGACGGCGCTACGCTGCAGGTGAGCGTGCCGGATCAGGTCACTAAAGACTGGATGGAGAATGAGTATGGAGAGGACATTCGATGCTCCTTCCGCGAGCTGAACTTGCGAGTCGATCAGGTGCAATATTCGGTGCGTCCCGTGCAGCATACCGCACCGAATGAGAACGGGTCTGCCGAGCCGATCTTTGCGTCGGCGGGTGGTCAGATCAATCCGAAATTCCGCTTTGAGAATTTCGTAGTTGGGTCCTGCAATCAGTTCGCGCATGCGGCCGCGCGGGCAGTCGCAAACACGCCTTCGCGGAGCTACAATCCGCTGTTCATCTATGGCGGTGTGGGTGTCGGAAAGACTCACCTGATGCACGCAATCGGACGTGAGCTGCTGGATCGATATCCGGGAATGCGGATCGTGTATACGTCGAGCGAACGCTTCATGAACGAAATGATCGGATGCTTCCGCTCCGATCGCATGCCGTCGTTTCACCGGCACTATCGCTCGGCGGACGTGCTGCTGATCGACGACATTCAGATCCTCGCAGGAAAAGAGCGCACACAGGAAGAATTCTTCCATACCTTCAACGAACTCTTCGATCACCAGAAACAGATCGTGATCTCGAGCGATTCCGCTCCGAAGAGCACGCCGAATCTAACCGAACGCCTGCGCTCGCGATTCGAGTGGGGACTGATGGTGGATATTCAGCCACCCGATCTCGAAACCAAGATGGCGATTCTGGATAAGAAATCAGAAATGGAAGGAATCGCTCTTCCGGAAGACGTGCGGAGTTACATCGCGACCAAAACAAAATCGAACGTCCGTGAACTAGAGGGCGCGCTGGTAAAACTGATCGCCTATTCAGAGGTCACTGGATCGCCGATCACTCTCGCCATGGCGCAGCAGGTTCTGAAATATCTGATCCCGAATCAGGAGCGGCGGATCACTATGGATTCGGTGCTGCGAGCCGTCGCCGATAAGTTCAGTTTGCAGCCTGCACAGCTCAAACAGAAGACTAATGCGCGCCAGATTGCGTACCCTCGCCAGGTCGCAATGTACTTGATCAAGGACCTTACACAATCGTCGCTTCCAGAGATTGGCCGCATGTTCGGGGGCAAGCACCACACCACCGTCCTTCACTCGGTACAGAAGATTGAAGCGCTACGCCAGAGGGACCCAGATTTGAACAGGTTGATACACAGCGTAATCGATACATTCCATTAAGTTTAGATTCTTTTTCCACACTCGTACTACAGACACTCCTGTGAACGCTTGTGGAACACTTCGATGAGGCCGAACGGTGCACCGAAACTCACCTGGATCCGCACACTTTCAGGTGAATTTAACCCCTCGGCCTTGCTATAATTTAGAGAGAAATCAACATTTCAACAGTCCCTATGAATCTTCTTCTTACCTAGGTATCTGAACTATAGGAACCAGAGAGAAGAATCGCCAAGGAAACGTCCATGGAATTCACCGTTAGCAGGGCCGATCTGGTTCGCGAGCTGAACCTATCGCAGGGTGTGGTTGAGAAGAAGACGACGATTCCCATTCTGTCCAACGTTCTGGTTGAGGCCGATGGCGACCGCATTCATCTCACGGCGACGGATCTGGAACTTGGGATCCGCTGCTCCTGCCCGGCGCGAGTAAAAAAGTCCGGCGGCGGCACGATTCCTGCGCGGCGTTTACTCGACTATGTGCGATTGCTTCCGGATGGCGACGTTCAAGTAAAGATTCAGGAGAATCATTGGGCGAGCCTGGTGTGCGGCCGTTCACGAACGCGCATTGCAGGAATGTCACGCGAAAGTTTTCCGGAGCTTCCGCAGATGCCGGAAGCACTGGCGGAGATTCCGATCGGCGTGCTGGCTTCGATGATCTCCAAAACGATCTTTGCCATTTCGGCCGAGGAGTCGCGCTTCACATTGAACGGCGCGCTGCTGGTCCTAAAAAAAGGCACGCTGATCATGGTGGCCACCGATTCACATCGCTTGTCGATGGTCGAAAGCGTAGGCGAGCTGCCAGGCGTCAACGCGGCGTATCGTGCGCTGCTCCCAAGAAAAGCGATGCAGGAACTGCAAAAGCTTGCGGGCGAGGCAAGTCCGGACGCTGTGGTACGCTTCTCGGGCGACGACAACCATCTATTCTTCCAGCTCGGCGAACGGCTGCTGCTCAGCCGCAAACTCACCGGAAATTTCCCCGACTACGAGCGCGTGTTGCCGAAAGAGCAGCCCAACTCGGTGACGCTGGAACGCGAAGAATTACGCGGCGCCATCGAGCGCGTTTCGCAATTTTCGGATGAACGCTCACGGGCGATTCGCGTGCGGGTTGGATCGAACGAAGTAAAAGTGCACTCGTCGGTCTCCGAGACCGGTGAGAGCGAAGAGAGTATTCCGGTCACGTACGACGGTACCGCGGTCGAGATCGGGTTCAACGCGCAATACATGCTCGATTTTCTGCGCGCCGTGGGCGAGCCGCAGGTTTCGTTCCTGTTCAAGGATCCCAACAGCGCGGGCGAATTGCGGCCCGCGGGCGAGAAACCGCAAAACTATCGTTACGTGATTATGCCCATGCGCATCTGAGCGCTCCGTTTATCAGAGTCCTTGTTTTACTATGGCTACCAATCTTCCTCCGACTTACGATTCCACCAGCATCAAAGTGCTCGAAGGGCTGGAAGCAGTACGACTGCGGCCGGCCATGTACATTGGCTCGACCGGTGAGACCGGGCTGCACCATCTGGTGTATGAAGTGGTCGACAATTCCGTTGACGAAGCGCTGGCGGGATATTGCACCGAGATCAACGTCACCATTCACGAAGACGATTCGGTCACGGTAGTCGACAACGGCCGCGGCATTCCGGTGGACATCCACGAAGAGGAAGGTGTTTCCGCGGCGCAAGTGGTCATGACCAAGCTGCACGCCGGAGGCAAGTTCGATTCAAACTCCTACAAAGTATCCGGCGGATTGCATGGCGTGGGTGTGAGCTGCGTGAATGCGCTGTCTGAAGCGCTTCAACTAGAAATCTGGCGTCCCCGGAAGGGCGAGACTGCCTCCGTTACCTGGGAGCAGGAGTATGCCCGGGGAATCCCCAAAGCTCCTCTCGCGCAGACTGGAAAAGCAGGCCGCAAGACCGGCACGAAGGTCACCTTCAAGCCTGACGCGTCCATCATGGACGCGACCAAGTTCAATTACGATACGCTCGCGCAGCGCTTGCGCGAACTCGCATTCTTGAACAAGGGCCTGACAATTACGCTCATTGACGAGCGCGAAGATCCGCCCCGCGCTGCCGAGTTTCACTTCAGCGGCGGAATCGCCGAGTTCATCAAACACCTGAACCGCGGCAAAGCGGTGTTGCACGATAAGCCGATTTTCTTTGAAGGCGAACGCGAGATGCCCGCTGGCGGCGTGCTGAGCATGGAAGTCGCGCTGCAATATAACGACACCTACAGCGAACTGGTGTTCAGCTTCGCGAACAACATCAACACGGTGGACGGCGGCTCGCATTTGACGGCCTTCCGCAGCGCGTTGACGCGCACCATCAACGCAGCGGCCCAGGCCGGCGGACTTTTCAAGGACGTCAAGGAAAACCTCACCGGCGACGACGTCCGCGAAGGACTCACGGCGGTGGTCAGCGTGAAGCTTCCGCAGCCGCAGTTTGAAGGACAGACCAAGGGCAAGCTGAATTCCGATATCGGCGGTTACGTGGTCCAGCTCATCAATGAAAAGCTGGGCGAGTTTTTCGATAAGAACCCCGGCGTGATGAAGAAAATCGTCTCCAAGGCGATCGACGCGGCACGGGCGCGCGAAGCGGCGCGTAAAGCTCGCGACCTAACGCGTCGCAAAGGAGCGCTCGATTCGGGAGGGCTACCGGGAAAGCTGGCGGATTGCCAGGAGAAAGATCCGGAGCGTTGCGAGCTGTTCCTGGTGGAGGGCGAATCAGCCGGTGGCACGGCGAAGAGCGGTCGCGATCGGCGCTATCAGGCCATCCTGCCGCTGAAGGGCAAAATTCTCAACGTGGAAAAGGCCCGCTACGACAAGATGCTGGGCCACGAAGAAATCCGCGCCATGATCACGGCCATCGGCACCGGGATCGGCAAGGACGATTTCGACGTTTCCAAGCTGCGCTACAACAAGATCATCATCATGACCGACGCCGACGTGGATGGCTCGCACATCCGCACGCTGCTGCTCACCTTTTTCTTCCGGCACATGCAGGAGCTGATTACGCGCGAGCACATTTTCGTCGCGCAACCGCCGCTGTACCGGATAAAGAAAGGCAAGTCGGAAAAGTACATCAAGGACGACAAGGAATTCACGCGTGAGATTCTGCGTCGCGCCACCGAAAACATGAAGGTGGAGCTGAAGGACAAGACCTTGCTGGAGAGCACCGAGCTGCGAAATTTCCTGATGCAGCTGGACGACATCCAGATCACCTGGCGGCGCATGGAGCGGCGTATGCGCGATCCGCGCGTGGTGGAAGTGCTGGCGCGCACCGACCTGTCGATCGACACCAAGGCCGACTTCACTCAGGAAAAGAATCTGAAGCCGGTTTACGAAGCGCTCAAGGCCATGAAGATCGAGGCCGGTATGAAGCAGGACGAGGAACATTCCGCCTGGGCGGTGACGTTCAAGGATCCGACCAACGCGGAGCGCGCCATCGACATCGAGCTGACCTCGCAACCGGAGTACAGGCGGCTGCGGTCGTTATCGAAACTGGTTTCGAAGTTCAACCAGCCTCCGTTCGCGGTGCTCAAGGAAAGCAGCCGCGAGGTTCAGCAAAGCTGGCGCGAGCTGCTTGCATACATCAAGAATGAGGGCACCCGCGAAGTAAACGTCCAGCGGTACAAGGGGCTGGGCGAAATGAACGCGGATCAGTTGTGGGAAACCACCATGAACATCGAGACCCGTACGCTGCTCAAGGTTTCGCTCGAGGACCTGGCGCAAGCGGATCAGATTTTCACCACGCTGATGGGCGAGGACGTCGAGAGCCGGCGGAAATTCATCGAAGAAAACGCGCTGGATGTTCGTAATTTAGACGTTTGAAGAAGTAGTCTACCGACCGGCAGATCATTTGTGACACGTTCGAAGGTGGTGGGCCCTGATGGATTCGAACCATCGACCAACGGATTATGAGTCCGCTGCACTAACCGCTGTGCTAAGGGCCCGTGTCCAGATTCGCAAAACGGGCGCAGAGCGCCTCTTGCGCTTATAGAGCCCATTGTCGCAAATTGGCAAATTGGGGAACAGCATGAGCGGAACAACCAACGCACATTCTACGTCCTTGGAAGTGTGCTGGACTTCATTGGCGATGTCGTCGGTGAGTTCTTCGGCGTCATTCTCGAGGAATTTCTTGGAGCGGTGCTGTCAGGGGAAATTGCTGGACTCATCTGGTCCGAAGTTTCGGGCTGGTTTGGCC
This sequence comes from Bryobacteraceae bacterium, assembly GCA_035568415.1. GTDB lineage: Bacteria > Acidobacteriota > Terriglobia > Bryobacterales > Bryobacteraceae > Palsa-187. The sequence goes on from DATMOC010000016.1 coordinate 77,176, forward strand.
CGGAAGAACGAGTCAAAGTCGAGGGCGAGTTCATTTTCAGCGAACCGAACGTCAGGCGAGCCGCTCCTCCGGGAGACCAGCAAACCTAATCCTCGGGATACCAATACTGTGTGCGGCCGAGCATCGAGACGCCGATAAAACCGCGCACCTTTAGTTTTTTTCCGGCGTCCTCCAAAGCCATGAGGCACCTGTAGGCTTTCCCGCTGTCCGGATCGAGGATTCGCCCGCCGGACCATTGCGAGCCATCCTTATGGAGATCCCACATGAACCGCAGTCCGACCACCGGCTGATCCTTCAATTCGCCGGCGCAGGCCGTGCAGCGAGGATTGGGATCGCGCGGATTCGGATTGAGCAGTTTTTCGATCCGGCCGTATAATTTTCCGTTCTCCTCCCAGATCGAAATGATCGAGGTCGCTTTGCCGTTCACGTCGCTCACAGTTTTCCAGCGTCCCACCGGAGTGGTCCTCGCGGGAGCTTGCGCGGCAAGAATCGAGGCACACCAACATAAAAGCATCGCCACACGAAGCATCACAATGCACCCTCCAATAAAGGAACGTACTCAGCGCTCCACATCGAGTTACAAATTATTCGTGTGAGTATGTGTGCATTCGTGGCGCTTTCGTAACGCGGCGTTGCGTGGCTCGGCGCTGCCGCCGCAGTGTATTGGATGTCGCCAGCGAGCCATGAGCGTCAGCTTTCACCCTGCAGCCTTGGCTTCAACCTACGACCGTAGTGACACGTCGGCATCGACCGCTTCCTATGGTCGCGGCTCAGGGTCTGCGCTTGTCATCGCTACCGGCAGTGGTTCTGTTGGCACTGAACCGCGAACGCGAGTAAGCGGGTCCTGTCGCTTTTACTAGTCGATGAGAGCTTCGTAAGCCATGCGCTTGAACTGATCGCCGGCTGGCGCGCTGGTAGGCGGCAGGATGTTGATCAGGAACACGCCGATCATGTGCTCCTTGGGATCGATCCAGAACGAGGTCCCCGCCGCGCCGCCCCAATAGTATTCGCCTTCGGAACCGACCGTGGCCGACCTGCCCGGTCCCAGATTGATCGCGAACGTCAAGCCGAAACCGTAACCGTCCGCCAGCAACCCCGCACGCGGAAGCGCGCCCAGGTGATCGGCGTGCATCAACTCCACGGTCTTGCGGCCGAGGAGGCGCGTGCCGTCGAGGTCGCCTCCGTTCAGCAGCATCGAAACGAAGCGGGCATAGTCGTCGAGCGTGCCCACGGAACCGGCTCCACCCAACATGAGCGCCGGCTTCATCTTATAGTGGTCCTGCGCGAAGCCTTTGCTGGGCTCGATTCCGCCATCTCGCTTGGGCGTTTGCAGGACGGCGAGGCGGCTCCACTTCTGTTCGGGCACGAAGAAAGCCGAGTCCTTCATACCCAGCGGGCGGAAGATGCGCTCTTCGAAGAACTGGTCGAGCGGCTTGCCCGACACGACTTCCACCAGGCGTCCGAGCACGTCGATCGAGTATCCATAGCGGAATTTCGTCCCAGGCTCGTCATTGAGCGGAGCGGTCGCCAGGCGCTTCACGGCTTCGGCGAGATTGAAAGAGACGTTTGGCGCGCCGCCCAGCATCTCCAGTTTTTTGTACGCAGGATCGCCCATTTCGTCTTTGGGACCCATGTAATCGAGACCGGTGGTGTGGCGGAACAGGTCGCGAACGGTCATGACGTGCTCGGCCGGGACGTTGTAGTAGATGTGCTTTCCGGCGGCATCCGTCGATTCGCGGCCCACGCGCATGTCTTTGAACTCGGGCAGATATTTCGAGACCGGATCGTTCAGCGAAAAACGGCCCTCTTCATACAGCATCATGGCGGCGACGCCGGTGATGGCCTTGGTCATGGAATACATGCGAACGATCGTGTCGGGTTTATAATCGCCCCAAGTCTCGCGGAAGACGACCTTACCATTGCGGGCGATCAAGCCAGAGGCCCCGTTGAGACGGCCTGCGGCGACATGCTCGCGCATGACGGTGCTGATGCGGCCGAGTCGTTCAGGGGAAAATCCGGCGCTGTTTGGCGCGGCTGACGGGAGGTCCGCCCCCCTTAAGGAAAAGATGGCGAGCGAAATAGCCAGTGTGTAACGGACGGTGATCCCCATGGGGTATATCATATCTGAAGATTAGAAGACAGGAGTCAGAATAATGACGACGCGCATGATTCTTATGTTGGCGGCGGTTCCTTTGATCGCCTCGGATTGTGGAGGGCTCGCGGGATTGAAGCTCAAGGACACCACCATCACGGCGCAGGAAGTCGCCGCGGGAGCGTTTGCGCCGACTTCGGGATCAGCCTCGCTGTACAAGGACGTGCCTGCATTTTGCCGGGTCCAGGGAACCATCAAGCCGTCGGCGGATTCCGACATCCAGTTCGAAATGTGGCTACCTGCGTCGGGATGGAATGGGAGGTATCAGGGGGTCGGCAACGGTGGATTCGCGGGATCGCTCGGACTGAATCTGCTCGCGGCCGGTGTTCGCGCGGGATATGCGACGTCCACCACGGACACCGGTCACAAAGCCGGCGTGACGGACGGCGAATGGGCCCTGGGCCATTACGAGAAAATCGTCGATTTCGGCTATCGCGCGATCCATGAGACCGCGGACAAATCCAAGGCCATCGTTCAGGCCTATTATGGCGGCGCCGCGAAGCGCTCGTATTTCAGCGGATGCTCGAACGGCGGAAGGCAAGCCCTGCTCGAAGCCCAGCGGTATCCCAACGATTACGACGGCATCATCGCGGGTGCGCCGGCGAACTTTCTGACCCATCATCTGAGTGGCTTTGTGTGGAACGCCGAAGCAGTAGAAGCGGCTCCCATCCCGCCGGTCAAGATGAAGGCCATCGAAGGCGCAGCGCTGGAGGCTTGCGATGCGCTGGATGGCGTCAAAGACGGCGTGATCGACGATCCCACCAAGTGTCATTTCGATCCTTCGAAGCTGCTGTGCAGCGGCGCCGAATCGGACGCGTGCCTGACGGAGGGTCAGGTGGCTACGCTAAAGAAGATCTACGCCGGGCCGCGCAACTCCAAAGGCGAACAGATTTTTCCAGGCTATCTTCCTGGCGGCGAGGCCGGTCTGGGTGGATGGGCCGCGTGGATCACGGGCGCCAGTCCTGGGAAAAGTTTTCAATTCGCGTTCGCCAAGGGATTCTTCTCCGACATGATTTTCAATGACGCGAACTGGGACTTTCATAAATTCGATTTCGACCGCGACGTAAAGATCACGGACGACAAGGGCGCGCGCATCTTCAACGCCACCGATCCGAATCTCAAAGCGTTTAAGGACCGGGGCGGCAAACTGCTGATCTTCCATGGATGGAGCGACGCCGCGATCGCTCCCGTCAATACCATCAACTACTACGAAAGCGTGGTTTCGAAGATGGGTGCGAAGCAAGCCAGTGGATTCGTGCAGTTGTACATGGTTCCCGGGATGGAGCATTGCGCCGGGGGGCCGGGTCCGAACGAGTTTGGCGCTCTCTCTCCGAATGCTCTCGATCCGGAACACAGCATGGCGAAGTCATTGGAACGGTGGGTGGAAGACGGCGTGGCCCCGGACAAGGTGATTGCCAAGAACGCGGCGCGCACGCGGCCGCTGTGTCCGTATCCCCAAGTCGCAAAGTACAAAGGATCGGGCAGCACCGATGATGCGGCGAATTTTACGTGCGCCGCGAAGTAATCTAATGCGCGTGAGCCTTGGCTAGCCCGCGACGGCTTTGGAAACTTCCGGCCGCGTGATGTCGATCCCTCCGCGGAAGTAGGCGCCATCTTCGATCACGATGCCGGCGGTCTTTACGTCGCCCACCAGGTTGGCGCCTTTGCGCAACACAATGCGCTGCGTAGCTTCTACATTTCCGTTGACAGTTCCAGCGATCACTACTTCGGCTGCCTTAATCGCCGCGTTGGCCTTGCCACCGGCATTTACCGTGAGGCGATTCTGAGACTCGAGTTTCCCCTCGATTTCGCCGTCGACTCTAAGTTCGTCCCGGCTGAAGACGTCTCCTATGATGCGCATGGTGGGGCCGATGAACGCACCGCTGCCGACCGAAACCAGATCAGCGGACGGAAATTGGTCGTGGTTCGCCATGTGTAATGGCAAGCACGCCACCTTCCACCGAGGTTCCGTTCATTCTTAAGGATGTTGCGGGCTCGATCCGACTCTGGCGTAAGGATTTTCTACAGGATCGGTGGCAGAACTTTCCAACTAAGCGGTTTTCCCTAGAAATTCTGTTACGCCACGCCTCGCTATCAGATCTAACGAAAAGGGAGATCCAACTCATGTCGCATTACGATAAGCTTGCTGGTGCGGAAGACCTCTCCACCGAAGCGATCCAGAGCGAGGTCGAGCGGATCCTGTCGAGCGAGAAGTTCGCACGGTCCAAGCGGTTACGGAGCTTACTTGAATTCACAGTGGCTCAGACTCTGCAAGGTAACGCCGACACCCTGAAAGAATACGTCATCGGCACGGAAGTGTTGAAAAAGCCGGATACTTACGATCCGCGCAGCGATTCTCTGGTGCGGGTGCTGGCCTGCCGCCTGCGGGTGAAGTTAAAGGAATACTACAGTAACGGCGGGGCGGAGGATCCTTTGGTGATCGAGTTCCCCAAAGGCAAGTACGTCCCCCGTTTTCAGCGCCGCGACCAGCTTCAAACCGAGGTGGAACGGAAGCTGCGCTCCCGCAACTCCTACTCGATGGGAAAGTTTCTGGCGGCGAAGTTCAATGAGGAATCGCTGGCTGCGGCCGCGGAGCAGTTCGAGGAAGCCATCGAAGCCGATTCCGATTGGTCTTTGGCCCACGCTGGTCTGGCAAACGTGTATGCGCTCCAGGCGTTCCTGGGCTTCCGTCGCCCTCGCGAGGTGTGGCCGCTGGTGCGGGCTCAAGCCGAAGCCACTCTGCACCTGGATGACCTGTCGTCCGAAGCGCATCTCGCACTCGGCACGGCGTATGCGCTGCTCGACTGGCGCTGGAGCGATGCAGATCTGCATTTCCAGAAAGCGATGGAGCGCGATTCCTACTCTGGTGCGGGTCACCTTTGGCGCGCACTGGCGTGCCTGATTCCGATCGGAAAGATCGCGGAGGCTCAGCGGGAGCTGCGGCGGGCGCACGAACTGGCTCGAGCACCGTTTCTGGAGGAAGCCACCGGTCTGATCGCGTACTTCACCCAACAGCACGAAGAAGTGCTGCGCCTCAGCGAGCACTCGACTGGTGCGTCGGGGGCATGGTGGCCGTGGATGCGGAGTTGCGCGCTGCTGGGACTGGGCCGGGTGCAGGAAGCGATCGGGCTGCTGGAGCGCCAGCGCCACCACGAACCGCAACGGACAAGGATCGCTCCGACGCTGGGATTCGCTTACGGAGTGGCGGGGCAAACCGAGCAGGCCTACGAGTTACGGGCCGAGTTGCGCGAGCGTCGCGAGCGCGGAGCGTGGGTCGGAAATTACGACATGGCGCTCATCGAAACAGGCCTGGGAAATCAAAGTGCAGCCCTCGCGCTGCTGCATGAAGCGCTGCGCGAAAGGGAACCCGCCGTTGCTTTCCTCACCGTCGATCCCCGGATGGAGAGCTTGCGAGCCGCGCCGGAATTCAGCGGCCTGATTCACCGGATCGTGCTGATGGAAGGTGAGTTTGAAAGTCGCAATGCCAACGCCTAGCAGACTGTCCCAGATCTAGCGGTAGTACGCGCTCCATCACTGTCGCGCTTCAAACCGTCGGGAATCTTCAAATGCTTGAGGCGCGACAGGCACGGAGCGCGTTGCCCACACTTGCTAACGCGATTCCACGATCATCTGAGCGGCCTTCTCCGCGATCATCATGGCCGCCGCCTGAGTGTTGCCGCCGACGATGACGGGCATGATCGAAGCATCCACCACGCGCAGCCCCGCCATACCGTGAACTTCCAGCCTGGAGTTTACGACGCTGGTCGCATCTTGTCCCATTTTGCACGTGCCTACCGGATCATACAGCGTCTCCGCGTGCTCTCGGACGTAAGCTTCAGCGTCATCTAGTTTGGAGACCGGCTCTCCGCGATAGACGTCGAAAGCTTTCGCGGACGCGATCTTGCGGGCGAGATTTACGCCTTCGGCCAATCTCGCGAGGTCCGCCGGTTGGGCCAAATAACACGGGTCGATCGCCGGCGCGTCGAGAGCGTTGCCCGTTCGCAGCGTGATGCGTCCTCTGCTTAGTGGCGCGAGCAGCGTCGGACCGATGCTGAAACCGTGCCCGCCCGGCTTGACCAAGCCATGTTGCACGTAGTGCACCGGATCGAAATGAAATTCAAGATCGCACTCCAGGAGTTCCGGCCGCGTACGCACGAATGCGCCGGCTTCGGAAACATTCGATGTGAGCGGACCGTTCTTCCGGATCAAATAGTTCAACACATTCGGAATGGTTTCCGCGCCATCCAGCGAGATGGGCTGCGTGCAGAAATATCCCACGATGGCCGCCAGATGATCCTGCAGATTCTCGCCGACCCCGGGAAGATCCAGCGCCACTGAAATGCCAAGCGACTCCAACTGCGCTTGTGGACCGATGCCAGAGAGGAGCAGCAGTTGCGGCGATCCGATGGCGCCGGCCGAAAGAATCACTTCGCGGGCCGCGCGAGCCTGATTCACGGAGCCTTTCTGCAGGAACTCGACACCCGCGGCACGGCCGTTCTCGACGATCAGCCCCGTGGCGTGGATGCCGGTCCAGACCGTAAGATTCCCACGGCGTAGGGCCGGCTTCAGATAGGCGTCAGCGGCGCTCCATCGACGGCCGTTCTTTTGCGTGACTCGAAAAAAACCAGCGCCCTCCTGGAGTGGTCCATTGAAATCGGAGTTGCGAGCGATCCCGGATTGCTCGCACGCTTCGACGAACGCGTGCGACAGGGGATTGACGCAGTTCAAATCCGCAATCGAGAGCTGCGCTTCCGCGGCTTCAAACGCCGGGAGAACGCCGTCGAATCCCCAGCCGGAGTTTCCCAGATCGCGCCAGGCGTCGAAGTCGGCGCGGCGTCCGCGGATGTAGACCATGGCGTTCATCCCACTGGAACCGCCCAACATTTTTCCGCGCGGCCAATACAGGCTCCGTCCGTTGAGCTGCTCTTGTGGCTCGGTCGAGTAATTCCAATCCAGCGGCGATTTGAACAGCTTCGAGAACGCTGCCGGAATGTGGATTTCGCGCTGGCGGTCGGGAGGACCGGCCTCGATCAGAAGGACATTGGTCTCCCGATCTTCGGTGAGACGCGACGCAAGAACACATCCGGCGCTGCCGGCTCCGATCACGATATAGTCGTACACGTTGTCCTATGAAACATGAGTACGCAGTGGTGAACGGTATTCGGATGCATTATGTCACACAGGGCTCCGGACCGTTGATTTTATTCGCGCATGGGTTTCCTGAGTTTTGGTATGAGTGGCATCGCCAGCTTGAAGAATTCGGCCGGGATTACCACGCCGTCGCGCCGGACTTGCGCGGCTATAACCTGACTGAGAAACCGGAAGGCGTGGAGAATTATCGCGTGCGGCACCTGGTCGAGGATCTGCGCTCGCTCGCCACCCATTTGGGAGCACAGAAGTTCACACTCGTAGCCCACGATTGGGGTGGAGCCGTCGCGTGGGCCTTCGCCCTGGCGCATCCGGAGTTGCTCGAAAAACTGGTGATTATCAATGCGCCGCATCCCGGCATTTTCGCGCGGCTGCTGCATTCGAATCCCGAGCAGCAGAGTGCCAGCCAATACATGCGGATGTTCTGCACTCCACAGGCGGAAGAAAGTCTATCTCGCGACCATTACCAGCCGCTCGTCGATATTGTGCTCACGCATGGGTTGAAGCGCGGTTACTTTAATGAAGACGACAAGCGGGCGTATGTTGAGGCCTGGTCGCAACCCGGCGCATTGACCGGCGGCTTGAATTACTATCGGGCGTCGCGCATGCTGCCTCCCGCGCCCGGGACGCCGCTACCGGAAGCCGGGTTGCCGCTGGATAGCGCATCCCTGACGGTCCGCGTGCCGACGCTGGTCATCTGGGGCGAGCGCGATACGGCGCTGATCGCCGCGAATCTTGACGGCCTGGAAGAATTCGTGCCGGATCTCACCGTGCGCCGTGTTCCCGACGCGAATCATTGGGTGGTCCACCAGAAGCCCGATCTGGTGAACGGCTATATTCGCGAGTTCATCTCTTAGTACGCGCTCCATAACTGTCGCGCCTCAAACGGTCGGCCATTTTGACGGCTATGCGCGATAGTCATTGGGGGGGTGGGTTGAAAGCCCACCCTCCACGCGTTAACGACCCGTGGCCAGAAAGCTATCATGGTGATTTGGGTGAGAAGAACTCGACCGGCATGCGCACGCGTGCCGTCCTGATTGTCATCAGTGCGACTACTCTCGGATTCCTGATCTGGTCTTTGCGCGACTTCAAGCTCGGCGAGCTGATCACGGATCTGAAGGAGATGAACTGGTGGTGGGTCGCCCTGGCGATCGCCGCCGACATCGCCGTCTACGTCTGCCAGGGTTGGCGCTGGAGTTCTTTGTTGCGGCCGGTCGAGCCGGCTTCTTTGTGGCAGACCGTCCGCGCAGTCTACGTGGGCCTGTTCGGAAACGAGGTGGTCGGCTTCAATGCCGGTGAAGTCGTTCGCTGCTATCTGATCACGCGCTGGACGTCCCTCCCCTTTTCGGTTTCCCTTTCGAGCGCCCTTATCGAGCGCATTCTGGACGGCATCTGGCTTTGTCTGGCCGTGCTGGTTGCGCTGCGCATTGTGCCGCATCCGCGCCACATGCGGTTTCTCATCGGCAGCGAATACGTACTCGCCACCGTGGTCCTGCTGGGCGCCGCGCTGCTTGCGGTGGCGATGTTCTATCGCCACCATGCGCGGGCGATGCTTGCCGGAGACTCCTGGAAACGCCACCTGCGCGTCTTGATCGACGACCTCAGCCTGATCGGCCATTCACGGTATCTTTATTTCGCGTTCTTGCAGAGCCTGGCGTGCTTGCTGCTGCAAACCATCCCCATCTATGCGTCGTTTAAGGGTTACGGCTTCGAAGACCTCGGTTTGAGATACGCTTTTGCAACGGCGGTGATTATCCGCATGATCAGCGCGGTTCCGCAGGCGCCGGGGAACATCGGCATTTATCTGGTCACGAAAGAGATCCTGGTGCGGATCTTCAACGTGGTTCCACGCGATGCAGAGAATTTCGCCGTAGTGTTTTGGGGCATCGTCACGCTGCGCCTGTTGATTGGCGGTATTGTCGCGCTGTTCCTGACCGGATCGAAAATCGGCGAGCTGCGGCGCGCCGCTCGTGACGAGCACCGGGAACTCGCCCGCTCGCGCGGGAATGGTACTGATTAATGACTCCCGCGCCTCCAGCCGTCCATTGAGGTGCGACAGTCATGGAGCGCGTTCCGTTCTACGGAGGAAACAATCCGCCCGATTCGAGAATTCTGCGTCCTTCAGTTCCGCGAAGGAATTGCAGGAACTCTCGCGCCGCAGCGGGCTGGACGCTGGTTTTCACCACTCCACCGGCTTGACGAATTGGATCGTGCCACTCCGCCGGCAACAGAGTTCCCCGGTCTTTCAGCAAAGTCCATGACGTGATCACTGCATCGGCATTGCGGCTTTCGGCGAATTGCATTGCCTGACGGACGTTCTCACCGTAGACGATTTTCGTCTCGATCTGCTTCCACAGCCCGCGCGTTTCGAGCGCCTTGCGCGCGGCAATCCCATACGGCGCGAATTCGGGATTTGGAATCGCTATGTGCTTGACGTGCGCCTTGGTCAGATCATCCAGCGAGCGCACCGAACCGTCCGCCGACCACAACCCGATGCGGCCTGTCGCGTAGACCACAATCGTCGTGGAATCAAGATTACCCGATGCGGCCAGATTCCTGACATACTGCTCGCTGGCGGAGAGAAACACATCGTAGGGTGCGCCGTTTTCAATCTGCCGCGCGAGCGATCCGCTGGACCCGATGGTGAATCGGATCTTCGCTGTGAAACTTTTCTCGAATGCCGGCGTGAACGGCGCCAGATCGGAAGCCGCCGCAATCAACAGATCCGCTGCATGGCCGGAAGCGACCGCGAATATCGTTGCGGCGAAAAACCTCATCTCAGTTCATGGTAAACCGACCAGGTGCGCTCCACCGCGGACGTCCATGAAAACTGCCGCGCACGTTCCAAGCCTCGCCGCGCAAAATCGCCCTGCAAAGCGTCATCTGCCACCAGGCGCGACAAGGCATCCGCAATCGAATCGACCTGGAGCGGGTCCACCAGCAACGCTGCGTCTCCAGCCACCTCGGGAAGCGCGGACGAGGTGGATGTCATTACGGGAACTCCGCGGGCCATCGCCTCCAGCACCGGCATGCCGAAGCCTTCGTCGAGCGACGGAAACGCGAAGATCCTAGCGCGCTGGTAGAGGCGTTCCAAATCGGGGGACGAGACATAGCCGAGGACGTCGATCGCGCCGCGCCGCGGGCTTTCCTCGATGGCGTGAAGCTCTTCCGCCGCGCCGTAGCCGTTGGAAGCGCCGGCAAGCGCAAGACGCCAGTCGGCGGGAAGCCGCTCGAACGCTTTCACCAGACGGGCCACGTTCTTGCGCCGCTGGATCGCGCCCACGAACAACACCAGGTTTTCACGCGGGCCGTTGGATGCGGCGGGAATGTGCACACCATGCGGGATCACGCGAATCCGCTCCGCGGGCACTTTGAGCAGTTCCTCGATCTGGCTCGCGGTGAAGCGCGAAACAGCGATGATCGCGTCGCTCAATTGCGCGGCCTGGCGAGCCTGTTCCGTGAAGCGAGCGCGAAACTCGGGGGAAGAATAGTCGCCGGTCATGACGAATAGATCGTGGAAGGTCGATACGGTGCGGGGTGCGCGTGCTTCGACGCGTTGGTTCAGTGCGTGGAACAACTCGCCGGGGGGCGCTCCAATCAGCAGTCTGCGCACGGCATTTTTAGGGATCCGCTCGCGGTAGGAGCGCGGAAAGCGGTGCGGGCGATAGGACCAGAGAAACTCCTCTTCCGGGTGCGCTCGCGCCAAGCCAAACAGGATTTCGCGCGAGTAAACACCGACTCCCGATAGATTCCGTCCCAGGCTGTAGGTGGCGTCGAGCGCGATCGGCACTGTTGGCTATGATCGCGCAAAAGACGACGAGCCGACAGTTTGTTCAATCAGTCTACTGGTGCATGGCGACCGCCACGGGAGTCAGGTCCGTGGACGCCCGCTCGAGGAGCACTTCAAGTGACGCGGGCCGCTGCGGATCGAAGATCGCGGCTCCGATCGAGACGCGGTGTGCCTGGGTCGCGGCGTGTAACCGCGCCCATACTGCCTCCAAGGTTTCGACATCGGTTTCGAAGGTGGCGATCGCGAAACGGCTGTCTCCAACGCGGGCCACCAGATCGGTGGCTCCGGCGATTCCGCGCAGATGATCGGCCGTCTCCACCAGCGCGAGATCGCGGCGCTGCTCGCCGAACGCGGTGGCCAGCTCGGTCAGATTCTTCGGCTCCGCGATCAGGATCATCATCCTGCGCCCGAGCCTCTCGGCCAGCTTGCGATCGCGATCCGCGAAGGTGATGAAAGCGGAGCGGTTGGGCAAACTGGTCAAAGAATCGTGGATCGCGCCGGCGCGGGCGGCCGACAGGATCCGATGGCGCTCGATCGCGTTGCGAATCGCGTGCGCCAAAGGAGCGCAGTCGACTTGCCGCTTGACCAGAAAGTCCTGCGCGCCTTCGCGGATCAGCCGCGCGCCCATAGCCTCGTCCTCGGGGCGGACCAGCAGGATCATGGGAACCTGTTCGGCGGCCGAATGCACCCGTCGAAACGTTTCCACGCCTTGACTGTCGGCCAAGTCTGGATCGAGCAGGATGATGTCGATGGCTTCATTGGCGAGGATGGCGGAAGCCTCGCTCCACGACGCCGCGTGGAGAGCTTCGATGTGGACCCAGTTGCTCCAGAACCGGCCAGCCTCGATTTCGATCAGAACGTCGCGCAGGAAGAGCACGTCTTCCGCTTCGGATTCGACCAATAAAACGCGAAGAGACATGGTAGTAAGTTAGTGCAGGCGCGGCTGTTTTTTCTCAATTTAAATTTTCGAGATTGTACTCCTTCAGTTTTCGATACAGCGTGGTCCGTCCGATCCCCAACAGATGCGCGGCCACGGCGCGATCTCCCTTGGTGTATTCGAGCGCGTTCATAATGGCCCGGCGCTCCAGTTCGGAGAGCGGAATCACAGAGGGAAAGTTCGGAATCGCGGCAGCCAGCGGGGCGTCGGACATGGAAACGTTGGGTTCGTTTGGTACAGAAGAGCGCTGTGCAGAGGCAGCGGCCATCAGGTATTGGGACTTCTTTTGCAGCAGAAAATTCTGCAGATTCGACGGTAAATCAGCAACATGCAGCAGCGGTCCCGAATTGATCGCCACCATGTGTTGAATGCAGTTTTCCAGTTCCCGGACATTGCCCGGCCAGTCGTAGTTCAGCATCACTTCCATGGTTTCGGCCGTGAGTGTGTAGTTTCCGCCTACACGAGCCAGAAAGTGATTGATCAGAGCGGGGATATCCTCGCGCCGGTCCCGCAGCGGGGAGAGCCGTATATTAATAACGTTGAGCCGGAAGTACAGATCGCGCCGGAAGGTGCCCTTTTCCACTTCTTTGGCCAAGTCACGGTTGGTGGCCGCGATGATGCGGAAATCCGACCGACGCGAGCTGACTGACCCGACTGGTCTGAACTCCTTTTCCTGTAAGACTCGTAACAACTTAGCCTGCAAGTCCAGGGGCAGCTCGCCGATTTCGTCGAACATCGCCGTACCGCCGTTCGCGCTTTCAATCAATCCGATCTTGGTGACTGCCGCGCCGGTGAATGCACCTTTGACATGGCCGAACAACTCACTCTCCATCAGAGGCCCGACCATGGAAGAGCAGTCGATGGTTACGAACGGTCCGGTGTGGTTTATATTATGGATAGCGCGCGCCACTACTTCCTTTCCGGTTCCGGTCTCACCCAGCAGCAGGGCCGGCCAGCGGCACTTTCCCAACTTTTGAATCATATGCAACACGTGCCGGGTCCGGGGCGACTGACCCACCAGCACGTTTCGGGAATCGTCCATTTTAGGGAGCATTTCCGATTCAGGTGTCCAAGTATGTAGTGTGTTGAGCAAACATAAACTCTACGGTCGTTTTCGAACTTCCTCAAGACCCACGTCAGGGCAATTGGTGTAAGTCCGTTGCGGGGACTGGGATCCCGCGAATGCGGGTAATCTTTACCGGTCGGAGACGACCATCGCCTCGCCCATCGCGTTTCTCACCTTCTCCGCCAATCGGTTGGCGTCGGAGAGCGATAGGCGACGTCCCACTAGTACCCTCCAAACCGTGCCTGCCTCGGCGACGCGCGAATCGTCAAAATCTTTGAGACTTCTGGCGAAGGCTTCGGCGCGATCGCGTGTGGAGAAGGCTCCGGCCTGCACGGTGTAGCCGCCGGTTTCTGGGGCGGGGTCATCGATGATTTTCAAACGTACCCGCGCGGTTCCGGATCGAAGCATGTCAATTTCACGCGCGGCGGCGAGCGAGAGGTCGACGATGCGTCCATCCACGAATGGACCTCGATCGGTGATCCGCACCGCGACGTGTTTTTCGTTATCGAGGTTGGTCACTTCCACCCAGGTCCCGAACGGAAGCGTGCGATGCGCCGCGGTCAGTTGTTCCTGATCGTAGATTTCTCCAGACGCAGCGGCGCGTCCATGATAGGGAGCGCCGTACCAACTGGCGATTCCAGTTTCACTGGAACCGGAGGGAGCGGGGGCGGGAACACGCGCGGCACTTTTACGCGAGCAGCCGGACGCGATCGCGAGAACCGCGAGAAGCGCGTGGATGAAAACCAACCGCACCCGCATGAACAGGGCCTCGGAACACCTAGAACAATTCTACTCGACTACGTTTCGGTGTGTTTTGGGGATGCGCAACCGGTCTGGTCACGGATTGGCGCGGAGCGCATCGTGCATTTTTTTCTTGACTTTCCATGCAAACCACCTTATAAAGGGGACACAACCGCGCTCTCTCACGAGTGGCGCGAATTTTGATGTAAAGGGAGAATCAATCGATGAAGAACGCAACGAAGAAGAAAGCGCCTGCGAAGAAAAAGGCTGCTCCGAAGAAAAAGAAGTAGTCACAGCAGCGCTTAAGTTCGAGTTCAACCCAATCGGCCCCGAGTAATCGGGGCCGTTTCTTTTTGTCTTGCATCACCGCGCCGGACGCAGCGCTGCTTGGTTGAACAGGGCCGAACCTTCGTTCGACAGAAGCACCCACAGTCCGTAAATCCCCAGCATGGTGTGGAACGGGAACGCCGGCAGTTCAATCGCCGAAAGCACGATGGTCAGAATCCGCGCCCACGGCTGATACGTAAGCAGACCGATGCCGGCGATCAAGCCCGGCAGCGAGATCACTACCACCACCACCATAATCACCACGCCAATCAATCCGAGCACGCCACTGGCGAAGAAGGTATCGGTGCTGTGGTCGGTCATTCCGAGAAAACTTGCGAGGCCGCCGAAGAACAACATCGCAATCAGCCCAACCACCACCCCCAGGCCCCCGAAGATGATGTGCAGAATCGCCAGAATCTTGACATGCTGTTGCATGGGTTTTCCCCCAGATCAGTATACGCAAGCGGGTTGGGGAAGGTTCAGAACCGTCAACCTGAAACTGCACATCGCCACCCGCTACCTGCGGTCGCGGTTCCGTGTCGGCACCGAACCACGACCGCAGGGAGTGGGTCCCACGCCGGTTGATGATTCTCGCGCGTGCTGGTAGCGCCTACGGCGTCGCAATGTCGACGATTGCGGACCGCGCGCTCTCCAGCGTGTTGGTTCCCACCGCCGAGACCTGGTAGCGATACTTCTTGGCAGGCTCTACCTGACGATCACTGTACGCCGGTGACGCGATCTGGGACGCGACCTTTTCAAACGGACCGCCCTCCGTCGATCGATACACGTTGTAGCCCTGGAAACGTGGATCCGTGTTGCGGTCCCAGGCAAGCTCGATGGAGTTGGTTCCTAGCTCCACGGTCAGACCCGAAGGCGCGGCCGGCGCGAACTTGTCTTCCGCGGCGATCGGCGAGGAAGCGGCGGTGTCGCTCTGCTGAAGCTCGCCCGCGGTCGCCTGGACGAAGTATCGATACGTCGTCCCGTATTCGATCTCCGCGTCGCGATATTCCGGCTGGTCGCTCGCCGCGAGCAATTCCGGTTGGGCGTCGCCCACCGCGCGGAAGATTCGATAGTGGGACGAATCGCCGCGCCACGTGAGGTTGATGGCGTTGGGCTGATTCTCTGCTGTGACTCCAACCGGCGCCGCCAGCGGAGGCTGAATGGGGAGCGTTTTCAGCGTCGACCAATCCGAGGTCTTTCCCTTCGGTCCCGTAACCCGGAGGGCGACGGCCACTTCTTTTCCGATCCATTCCAACGCCGGAACGTCGAAACTGACCGGACCAGCTCCGGCCGCGGGAGTTGGAATCCGCTTGGCGGAGGCAGCCCACGCGTCCTGATTCCACGGCTCGATTGTCGGACCGATGCGCAGCTCGATCTCGCGCACGCTTCTTAGCGCGAGCCCTTCGGTAGTCAGCGGCAGCACCGTGAATTGCCCGTGGATCCGATCGCCATATTCAGCGACCACCAGATCGGTGACGCGCTGCGGAATGTCGAGCGTGGGCGGCAGCGGGTTCCCTACGTAGCCGCATCCCGCCATTAGCGCAGCGGCTCCGAAAAGCGCAAGCCTCACAAGATGTACCGGCTCAGGTCCTGATCCTTGACGATGTCCGCCAGTTGCTTGCGGACATAGGCCGCATCCACTTTGACCACCTTCTTCTTCAGGTCCGGGCCGTCGAAGGAAACGTCTTCCAGTAGTTTTTCGAGAATGGTGTGCAGGCGGCGCGCGCCGATGTTCTCGGTGGATTCGTTCACTTGCGCCGCGAACGACGAGATCTCCTGAAGCGAATCCTCGGTGAACGTCAGCTTGATGCCCTCGGTATCGAGCAAAGCTTGATATTGCTTGATCAGCGCGTTCTTGGGCTCCTTCAGAATGCGAATGAAATCCGCTTCGGTGAGCGATTTCAGCTCGACGCGAATGGGAAAGCGGCCTTGCAGCTCAGGGATCAGGTCGCTGGGCTTCGAAACGTGAAACGCGCCCGCGGCGATGAACAGGATATGGTCCGTGCGCACGAATCCGTAACGAGTATTGACGGTGGTGCCTTCGACGATGGGCAGAATATCGCGCTGGACGCCTTCGCGGCTGACATCGGGGCCGTGGCCGCCTTCGCGTCCGGCGATCTTGTCGATTTCGTCGAGAAAGACAATGCCGCTGCGCTCCACGCGCTCGATGGCAACGCGGGTCACCTGGTCCATGTCGACCAGTTTCTGTTCCTCTTCCTGAACCAGATAGTCCAGCGCTTCGCCGACGCGCATCTTGCGTTTCCGCGTGCGGCCGCCGAACAGGCCGGGCAGGACATCTTTCAGGTTGATGTCCATCTCCTCCATTCCGGACGCCGTGGAGACTTCAAACGTCGGGCCGCGTTCTTTCACGTCGATCTCGACCATGCGATCGTCGAGCTTGCCCGCGCGTAACTTCTCGCGCAGCTTTTCGCGAGTCCGCTCGGCGCTTTCGGAAGGCTCGGTATGCGTGGGCATCAACAGATCGAGCAGACGTTCTTCGGCGTTGCGTTCGGCGCGCTCGCCAACTTCGTTGAGGCGTTCCTCCCGAACCATGTCGATGGAAATTTCGACCAGATCGCGAATCATCGATTCGACGTCGCGGCCCACGTAGCCGACTTCGGTGAACTTGCTCGCTTCGACTTTGAGAAACGGCGAGTTGGCGAGCTTAGCGAGTCTTCGCGCCAGCTCCGTCTTGCCGACGCCGGTAGGCCCAATCATTAGGATGTTCTTGGGCATCACCTCATCCGCCATCTCGGGTTCGAGTTTCTGGCGGCGGATCCGGTTGCGTAGTGCGATGGCGACAGCGCGTTTCGCGGCGGCTTGCCCGATGACGTATTTGTCGAGCTCGCGAACGATTTCGCGCGGGGTCAGCTCATCGAGCACCGGCTCGTCTTCAGCGGCTTGGGCGGGCAGATAGATGACCATCAGCCGAGCTCCCCGGGCGAGGAAACCTGCAACATGTCAGGCGCGAAAACTTTGAACGTCTTTAGAATCACACATCTCAGTGTGGCATACGCGTTCGCAATATTCTAGAACGCCTACAATCGAGCCTCTCAACGACTAACGAAGAGTATGTTTAAGCTTTGGCGACCAGTTGTTCCGCTCTGTTCTGTCGGCAAGCTCGCAGACAGCGGCAGTCATGCCTTGCTTATCGCTCGGCCCGCCTTCGGCCATCTCAGGCTCGAGCAAATTTGAGATCTTGTTGCGGTCGAGTTTCGCTCCAGCGGGATACTGGACCACGCGAGACGGCTTACGTCCCATTATCGCTTGAACATAAGTGGCGTCGGGGTTGAAGCGCACCCAGTGAGCCTTCGCATCGATCCAGGCGTTCACCTGAGCGATCGCCTGCGGATGATCGGTCGCATCGATGACGTGGTTTTGGCGGGATTCGAACACCAGCACAGAAAGGGACGGGAAGCGTTTCACAACGTTCGGAATGGCCACAAGTGGATCTTCCTGAGCGAAGCGAGCGTCGGCTTCCGCCAGCGTCGCAATGTGTTTCGGCCAATCCGCTCCGAAAACTTTGCGATCCGCAGCCTCATGCGTAACCGTGGGCGAGTAGAAGAACTTCGCGGGTCCGCCGATGTTTGCGAAGAACGCGAAATCCGCATCGCGGTTGAACTTTCCGTTTCCATCGCCGTCCAGGTACAAGCCGCCACGAGGCCTGCCCGGCCCCAGAGGAATTGTTGGGAAGACCCAAATGGGCATCTCCGCGCTATATCGCAGACGGCTAAAATCGATCCGCCCGGTTTTTGCGTCGTAGAACGGGTTCGGTTGGATCATGTTTCCCAGGTCCTCATTCGTGCCGAGCATCGGCGATTCCCAACTCGCGTACCATTTCAATCCGGGGAGTCTGTCCCCGAATCGAGCCATGGCATGTACACTCAGGTTCCCGCCCAGGGACCAGCCGATCACGCCGGTATTGTCCGCGATCTTCACGCCCGCAACGTCCTGAATCGATTTTCCGTCGACCGAACGCGTCTGTCCCGTAGTGAACGCGAGAACATCGGCGATGGCCTCCACACAGCCGGAGGGGCCGGGTGGAAATCCGCTACCGCCGCTTTTCATCACAATGCCGTC
This sequence comes from Bryobacteraceae bacterium, assembly GCA_035568415.1. Lineage (GTDB taxonomy): Bacteria > Acidobacteriota > Terriglobia > Bryobacterales > Bryobacteraceae > Palsa-187. The sequence goes on from DATMOC010000016.1 coordinate 95,417, forward strand.
AGGAGCGCGATACTGGACGCCCGGGCACAGGAATCCGACGTCAACGAAGCCTTGCTCGGAAAGACAGGCAATGGAACCCGTGACATTGGGCAGCGCGCTGATCACGTGCACCGCCACCGGAGCGCCCGATTCGTATCGAGGTTTGGCGGGCGGAGAAACCCGCACCAGCAAGCCCTCAGCCCCACCGGTCTTGGACGGGATGTGAAGGAAGGGGCCCTGGAAGGTGCACCCTCCGCCAGTGCCGCGCGATCTTTCCGGAGTCCCTGTAAGCACCGGCGGATCCTGTGGTCCGCGCGAATCCTGCGGCGATGCCGTGGCACTGACTGCCCAGGCCGACAGCAACAACGCAGTTTTATTCACCCAAGCTCCTCATAGACGATGTTCTCGTTGGTATAGATGCAGATCTTGCCGGCGATCGCCATGGACTTTTCGACCACCTGGCGCGCAGAAAGTTTCGTATTTTCGAGCAGGGCCGTGGCGGCGGCTTTGGCGAACGGACCACCGGAGCCGATGGAGGCCACTTCGTTGTCCGGCTCAATGACGTCGCCAGTGCCGCTCACAATGTACGTATTTTGCGTATCGGCCACCAGCAGCAGGGCTTCCAGGTGCCGCAGCACTCGATCGGTACGCCATTCCTTCGCCAGTTCGACCACGGCGCGCGAGAGATTGCCGTTATGCTGTTCGAGCTTCATTTCAAAGCGCGCGAACAGTGCGAAGGCGTCGGCGGTGGCGCCGGCGAATCCGGCCAGAATCTTGCCTCCGTAAAGACGGCGCAGTTTCTTAGCGGTGGCTTTCAGCACTTCCGACCCGAGGGTCACTTGCCCATCGCCGGCCATCACGACCTTTCCGTCCCTGCGGACACACACAATAGTAGTGGAACGAATGCGGGATCTGTCTTTCACAAATTTTAGTGTGGCACACTAGGTTTCGTTTATTCTAGGAAGCAACCCCTTTGGCTGAGAACTTCAAGGTTTTCTTACTCTTGTACGTCAGGCCGGCGACCGCCGCGAGCGGCATTCTGGATCGCGGACGGCTGTGGTTCGCATGTGTCGCCGCGCTGGGTGTTTCGATCCTTTTGCACGCACCCGACGTCCCGGAACGCGGAGCTTCAAGTCCGTTCCTGCGGTTTATCTCGTACTCTCCCGGCGGATATCTCGCCGCGCTGGCACTGGTGGCGATCGTGATGGTGCCATCGATCATTCTGATCCGCGCCTGGAGCGGGTTTGGCAGCGCTTCGGTGCTACTCAATCGGGACTACGCGCCGTTACTGATGTGCGCGATGTTCACGTGGGCCGCGGCGTATCTCCCGCTGGCCGTGGCGCGGTTTTGGCTCGAGGAGCTGCATCAACCGCTGGTTTACGTCGCATTCAGCTTGTATTTTGTCGTGCTGCTGGCGGTGTGTGTGCGTGCCGTGTTTGGCACCGGATTCTTCGCGGCGATCGGCATGACGATTCTGGCATGGGTTGCGGGCGTGATCGGCGCGGTGTTGCTGGGCGTCGTCGGGCCTGCGCTGGGATACCTGGCGTCGCCGTTCGTGCTGTATTACCTGTACATCGCGTTCGGATCGCAGATGCGCGGATTCGGCGACGGGTTGCGATCCGGACAGCACTTCCGGCAGCAACTCGAAATGGCAACGGTGAATCCAAATGACGCCGACGCGCACTATCAGCTCGGGCTGATTTATCAGGCGCGCCGGCAGTACACCGATGCGATTTCACGTTTCGAGCGCGCGGTCGAGATCGACAAGACTTTCGCGGATGCGCACCTGCAACTGGGAGTCATCGCGCGCCAGCAAGGCCGGTTCGACGATGCGATCCGGCATCTGACCTCGGCAGTCGCGCTGGATGACAAGCTGGCGCAAAGCGATGTGTGGCGTGAGCTAGGCTCTGCGTATCTGGGAGCGAATCGCATGGAGGAGGCCACGGCCGCGCTCGCCAAGTATGTCGAGCGGCGCGCCTACGATCCGGAAGGGCTGTATTGGTACGGCATCGTGTTGAAGCGGATGGGGCGGGCCGCTGAGGCTAAGGAGATGTTCGAGCGGTGTATTGAGGCGGTGAAAACAATGCCGTCGCATCGGCGGGCTCAGGTTCGCATGTGGGGCGGCAAGGCGAGGGCAGAGTTATAGATCAGAGTGGCAGGTCAGGACCTGCCCCACCGGTCGAAGGAATTATTTCTTGCCCAGCACGCACACGGTCGAAACCGGCTTCATCTGGCGGGCTTCGGAATGGATGTCGGAGAATCCTGCCTTCTTCATGGCGTCGGCGAGGCCGCGGCCGGCCTGATAGGCGTGATCTTCCGTAGCTCCCTTGTTGCGCGGCTGGATGGCGAGGGCGATGGCGCCGCCGGGCTTCAGCACGCGTCCCACCTCGGTCAGGGTCCCTACTGAATCCTTCCAGAACTGGGCCGAGTTGATGGCGAAAATCTTGTCGAAATGCGCTTCGGGAAAAGGCAGTTTGTTGGCTGATCCAAGCTGAACCTGCACGCGGCCGTCGCGAATCGCGCTGGCGTTGCGGCGGGACGCCTGTTTCACCATCACGTCCGAATGATCGATCCCGGCGACGAATGCCGCTGCACGGCTGGCACGTTGAAGATCGGCTCCGGGGCCGAATCCAATCTCGAGTACGCGGTCCTCAGGCCGCAGTTCGAGGATCGAGAACACGAACTCGCTGCGTTCCTGGTTTTTCATCGCCATGACGTGCCCGACAAACCAGCCGAGCGTCCCTTCGGGTTTCGCGAATTGTTTGCGCAGATCCATATTGGATTTAGACGAAGAATACCCCCCTTAAGTTCGCAATCGTTCTAGCTTAAGCACGGGCGCGGTGGTTCGAATGGCCATGTTCCACGCTGTGTTTGAGATAGCCTCTGTACGTCACTGAAATAAGTCCTCTAATCCAGTACCGGCGATGGCCGGTTTGGTTTCAAGAAAACTTCCGTAAAGCGAATTGCTTAAGATGGTACTTAAAAGGGTGATCCACCTCCGGGGCGTTTCAAAGCAGTTTGAGGGCAAGCGCAAGGTAACTGCGCTGGAACGCGTCGATCTTTCGATCGAAAGCGGCGAGATGGTGTCGATTGTGGGACCGTCGGGCTCGGGAAAATCGACGCTGTTGAACTTAATTGGCGGACTCGATCAGCCGAGTGGCGGAGAAATCGAAGTCGATGGATCGGCATTGGCCAAATTGAACGACGACGATCTGACGCGGGTCCGGCGCGACAAGATCGGGTTCATTTTTCAATTTTTCAATTTATTGCCGACGCTAACGTGTTTGGAAAACGTATCGCTACCACTGCATCTTCGCGGATGGGCGCGGAAAAGGATCGAGGAACGCGCGACGGAGCTGCTCGGACTGGTGCAGCTTAGCGATCGTATGGAGCACCTTCCCGATGAGCTCTCCGGAGGAGAGCGGCAACGCGTAGCGATCGCGCGGGCGCTCAGCGTGTATCCGCCGATTCTGCTGGCGGACGAGCCGACCGGCAATCTTGACACGTCCACGGGTGGGGAGATTCTCCGCCTTATCAGAGACTTGCATGATCGGCTCGGGTCCACCGTGCTGATCGTGACGCATGATATTGCTGTGGCGGAAAGCTGTGCACGAACGATTCATCTTCGCGACGGACACGTGTGTCAGGATGTGCGCCGATGATCCTGCTGCGCCTGATCAGTTGGCCGTATGCGCGGAAGCATCTGCTGCGGACGCTGCTGACCACAGCGGGAATCGTGCTGGGCGTCGCGGTTTTCGTGGGGATGCACACGGCCAATCAGAGCGTGCTGGCGGCATTTCATCAGACCATCGACCGGATCGCGGGACAGACGCAGATTCAAATTTCCGCGGGAGAGCCGGGGTTCGATGAAGACGTTCTGGAAAAGGCGCAAAGCGTGGCTGAAGTTCGCGCGGCTGCACCGGTAATTGAAGCGACGGTGTCCACCGATCGTGGCAATCTGCTGATTCTCGGCGTCGACATGCTGGGCGATCGCAGCTTGCGGACTTACGACCTGGAAGGCGACGACGCGATCGACGATCCGCTGGTGTTCCTGGCTCAGCCTGATTCGCTGATCGTCACGAAAAGCTTCGCGGACGAGCGCAGGCTGAAGGCCAACAGCAAGATCCCGATGCGCACCATGGACGGCGAGCGCGTGTTCACCGTTCGCGGCATCATGAGGCCGGGCGGGTTAGCGAGCGCGTTCGGAGGCAACCTGGCGATCATGGACATCTACGCCGCGCAGAAGATATTCGGACGCGGGCGCAAGTTCGATCGCATCGATGTGGTGTTACAGGACGGGGTGACGCTCGCCGCAGGGATCGCCAAGCTGCGCGGCGCGATCGGCGCCGGATTTCAGATTGAGCCGCCCAGCTCACGCGGCGAGCAATTCGAAGCAACCTCGCACATTTACGCACTCGCGTCGAACATCACCAGCGTATTTGCTCTGTTCATCGGGATGTTCATCATCTACAACACCTTCGCGATTGCGGTGACGCAGCGCCGTTCGGAGATCGGCATTCTGCGCGCTTTGGGGGCGACGCGAGGACAGATTCGTACGCTGTTTCTCACCGAGAGCGCGATCACAGGGCTCGCCGGGACACTTGTGGGGGTGGCATTCGGGATCGCGATGGCGCGGGGCATGGCGGGTTACATCGGCGGGTTGCTGGAAGAAGTCTACGGAGTGGCGCAGCGAACTGAATCGATCGATGTGGAACCCTGGCTGATCGCGGCCGCGATTTTGATGGGTGTAGCGACCAGCCTGATCGCCGCCGTGATTCCAGCTCGCGCGGCGGCGTACATCGACCCGGTGAAAGCGCTGCAAAAGGGCCGATATCAATCGCTCGGCGCAGGCGAAAACCGCGTCCGAAGAAATTGGGCGCTTGCCTGCGCGGCGGGATCGGCGATTGCGCTGGTACTTAATCGATTCACGATCATCTTTTACGCCGGGTACGTTCTGGCGGTGCTGGCTGCAGTGCTGATGGCGCCGGCGATGGCGTTGTGGCTTTCCCGCGCGCTGCGGCCGGTGCTGGCGCGATTGCGTCCCGTGGAGGGAACGCTCGCGGCGGACAGCTTGATTCAAGGGCCGCGGCGAACATCTGGGACTGTTGCCGCGCTGATGCTATCGCTGGCGCTGGTCATTTCGCTGGGAGGACTGGCGCGTTCGAGTTATGACTCGATTTCGGACTGGATGCGGATCGCTCTGAATCCCGACCTGTTCGTGACCACGGCAGAGACGGTGACGGCACGCAGTTTCGTGTTCCCGGCGTCGCTAGGGGAGGGATTGCGCAAGATCGACGGAGTGGACGAAGTGCAGCTAGTACGCAGCGTGCGGGTTCTGGTTAAAAATACGCCGGTGATGGTGGTCGCTGTCGATGTGGACGGCATAGCGCGGCGCACGATGCTGCCGCCGGTAGAAGGAACTTCGGTGGAGATGTATCGCATCGCATCGGAAGGTAAGGGCCTGATCGCGTCGGAAAATTTCGCGCGGCTGCATGGGGCGCGGATGGGAGAGATTCTCGAAATCCCGGCGCCGGAGGGCGTGCTTCGGCTGCCGGTAGTAGGGATCGTCCGCGATTTTTCCGATCAACAAGGAAGTCTGCTGGTGGAGCGAAGTGTTTTCATCAAATACTGGCACGACGAATCCGTGAACCTTTTTCGGATTTACGTAAAGCCAGGAGCCAACGTAGCGGATGTACGCCAGCGCATTCTGGATGCGTATGGGACACGGCAGCGGCTGTTTGTGCTGACCAATGCGGATCTTCGGCACTATGTGATTCGGCTGACGGACCAATGGTTCGGACTGACCTACGTGCAGATCGCCGTCGCGGTGTTGGTGGCGGTGCTGGGAATCGTGAACGCGCTGACGGTCTCGATCACGGACCGACGTCGTGAGATCGGCGTATTGCGTGCGGTGGGCGGGTTGCGGCAGCAGGTCCGCCACACGGTGTGGATGGAGGCGTCGGCCATCGGCGTCATCGGGCTAGCGCTGGGGCTGGCGCTTGGCGCGGTACAGCTTTATTACAGTGTGGAAATCGCGAGAAGGGACTTGATCGGGATCGACATCGGGTATTCGTATCCGATCCAGATGGCACTGACCCTGGTTCCGGTGATCCTGTGCGCGGCGTTTCTGGCGGCGATCGCGCCGGGAGAGAGTGCGGTTCGAGGATCATTGGTGGAGGCCCTTGAATATGAGTAGGCTCCGCCTACCTTTGCGTGCCGCGAGCCTTGGAGGCGTGATTGGAGGAATGGGCCGGTGCGGTTACAGCATTCTTGCCGCGAGTTTTTTGGCGACATCACTACTTGCGCAGGATCCGAAGCAGATTATCGAAGAAGTTCAGAAGCGAACCAGATCGAATTCACAGCGCTACGAAGGGACGCTGGAAGTGATTGGCGCGGAAAATCGGGTGGCGACCAAGCGGTGGGTGTTCGAGCGGATCGGATCGTTTGGAGACAGTAAATCGATCTTGAGATTTACGGCGCCGCCGGAAGTGAAAGGCGTCGCATTGCTGATCGTCAATCATCCCGACCGCAGCAGCGACCAGTGGATGTGGCGGCCCAGCATCGGGCGCGACCAGCGGATCGCGCTGCAGGACCGGTCGACACGGTTCTTCGGAACGGATTTCAGTTTTGAAGACCTGGAAGAGCGCGACGTGAATCAATACGACTTCAAGCTTCTCGCCGACGAAGGCGCGCAGTGGAAGATCGAATCGCGGCCGTGGAAATCGTCACAGTATACGCATTCGATTTTTTGGGTCAAGAAGGAGAACTATACCTTCACCAAAGTGGAAGCGTATGACAAGAAGGGGCTGGTTCGCGTGATCGATTACCGCGATTTCGAGCAGGTCAAGGGGATCTGGACGGCGCGCACCACGGAAGTTCTGGACGTGAATCGGAAGAGCAAGACCATCCTGAAATTCGACAAGCTGGAATACGACGTGCCGCTCAAGCAGGAAGACTTCACTGTGCAGGCGCTGCGTCGCGAGTCATGATTCCGTGGCTGTTTGCGGCATTGCTCGCGCAAACTTTCGAGCAGCGCGGATTCATCGAAAACAGCACACTGTTTTATCCGCAAACGGCTCCGAACGATAGCGGGCACGTCGTAAATGCGACGCTGCTGCGATGGGAAGTATCGTACAAAGTCGCGCCGTGGCTGACGGTGCATGGCGCGTTGGATGCCGAGACGGATTCACATCGTCAGGTGGAAAGAGCGTTCCGGCTGGATGTAGACGACCGGTCGATTGTGCGTCCGGCTTTTTCGCTGCGGCGATACAGCGCGACGGTTCACAAGGGAAAATTCACCGCGGAGCTGGGACGGCAGTTCATACGATGGGGCAAGGCGGACATTTTGAATCCGACGGATCGCTTCGCGCCGAAGGATTACTTGAGCAACGTGATTGCTCCGGATTTTCTGGGCGTCGTGGCGGCTCGGGTGACGGTCGAGTCGGGATCGAATAGTTATGAAGCGGTATGGCAGCCGCAATTTACTCCCAGCCGCACGCCGCTGCTGAACCAGCGCTGGATCGTGATTCCGGAACAGGCGGCGGGAATCGCGATCGAAGATGGGGGCGCGCGTTATCCGGGACGATCGCAATTCGGCGCGCGCTGGAATCACATCGGATCGGGATACGAGTATTCGTTCTCGTATTTCGACGGGTTCAACAACCTGCCATTGTTCGATGCAAGACTCGATGCGCTGAACGCAGCGGTTGCGGTGCAGCGATTTTACCCTGGGCTTCGTTTGTATGGCGCCGACGCCGCAGTTCCGCTGCGCTGGTTCACGGTGAAAGGGGAAGCGGCGTACTTCACTTCTTCGACTCCGAACACGGATCAGTATGCGCTGTACGTGATCCAAGTGGAGCGGCAGGTGAAGGAGTGGTCGTTCGTGGGAGGATATGCGGGCGAAGTCCTGACGCGAACTGGAAGTCCGCTGCAATTTGCGCCGGATCGGGGATTCGCTAAGTCTTTCGTAGGCCGAGCGGGGTGGACCATCGATCCGAATCGCAGCCTGGCAGTGGAAACGGCAGTGCGGGCGGACGGATCGTTTACCCGATTCGAATACTCGCAGACTTATGGCCAGCATTGGCGCGCGACGGCGGGGATCGCGTGGATCCGAGGGGACATGGCGGATTTTCTAGGGCAATACCAGCGCAATTCGTACGCGTCGCTGGCGATTCGATATAGTTTCTAGTGTGAGCAAGCGTGTCCGCTTTGCACTATTGTTATTCGCCTTCGGGACTGCCTTCGGATTACTGCAGTTCGCCTATCGCTATCTGGACGTGATGGCGCGCGAAGGGCACGAATCGCCGTGGGTCAAACTGATTGAGGAGTTCACCGGCGCCTACGCTTGCTTCTTCTTTGTTCCCGCCGTGATCTGGACGACGCGCCGGTTTCCACCCGGACTTGGACGCAAATTGCGCTATGTGCCGATCCATCTGGTGGTCATGGTGGTCGCCGGGTTCACGGCAACCTCCGTGATGTGGGGTTCACGGACGCTTCTGTTCCCGCTCGCCGGCCTAGGTCCCTACGATTACGGCCGTATGCCGACGCGCTATTTCATGGAATTTCCACTCCAAGTGCTGTGGTATTCGATCACCGTGGGTTTGACTTTGCTGTATGACAGGCAGACGCGCGCAACGCAACTGGAAAAGAGTCTGGCGCAGGCGCAGCTTCACAATTTGCGGTTGCAGATGCAGCCGCATTTTCTGTTCAACACGCTGAACACGATTTCTTCTGTCATGTATGAAGACGTGCGCGTCGCCGACAAAATGATCGCGCGGTTGAGCGATCTACTGCGGATGAGTCTGGAGCAGGGCGGGGCGCAAGAAGTCACGCTGGAACGGGAGATCGAATTTCTGCGGTTGTACGTGGAAACGATGAAGGCTCGGTTTGAGGAGCGGCTGAATGTCGCCATCGATGCCGCGGACGATACGCGCGGCGCGCTGGTGCCTCCGCTGTTGCTGCAACCGCTGGTGGAGAATTCGATCCGCTATGGCGCGGACGCGCATTCCATTGTCGAAGTGCAGGTGAGCGCGCGGCGAGAAAATGGCACGCTACTTCTGGAGGTTCGGGATCACGGGCCGGGGATGAAGGGAGCGCGCCGCGGGATCGGCCTGACCAACACCGAGGAGCGGCTGGACCGGCTCTACGGCGGTTCGGATCATCTCGACTTGCGCAACGATGGCGGGCTGGTAGTCACGGTGAAGGTTCCTTTTCATGTCGATCCGGACCCTGTTGGTCGATGACGAACGGCCGGCGCGGCGAAAGATGCTGCGCTTCCTGGAAGCCGCGCCGGATTTCGAAGTGGTCGGCGAGGCGGAGAACGGAGCCGAGGGGATCGCCGCTGTGGAGCGGCTCCGGCCCGACGTGGTTTTTCTGGATGTGCAGATGCCCAAAGTCGACGGATTCGCCGTCGCATCCGCGTTGACGGCGCCACTGCCGGAAATCATCTTCGTGACGGCGCACGACAAGTTCGCGCTGAAGGCGTTCGAAGTTCATGCGCTCGACTATCTGCTGAAACCGTACGACCAGGAGCGTTTCCAGAAGGTGCTGGAGCGGGTGCGGAAACGGCGCCGCGGCGAAAACGAGCTGGTGGAGCGCCTGCAACGAATGCTGGGCGAGATTTCGACTCGTTATCCCGATCGCGTAATGGTCGCCGAAAACGAGCGGGCGTTCTTTGTGGCCGTGACGGACATCGATTGGATGGAGGGCGCGCGGAATTACGTAGTGCTGCACGTCGGCGCGAAGACTTTTACGATCCGCGGCACGCTGGATGGAATTTCGAAGAAGCTGGATCCCTCGGCGTTCGTTCGAGTGAACCGGTCGGCGATTGTGCGGCTGGACAGTATTCGAGAGCTGCAGCCGTGGTTTCATGGCGAGTATAAGATCGTGATGAAAGATGGGGCGACGGTCTCATGGAGCCGGCGGTATGTGACTTCGGGGTTTCCGGAGCGCATTCTTAGGTGACGGGCATGGGTGTTGGCCGCAGTGCTCCATTCAAGACTTGCCGAGGCCTAGGATACAATCCAGCCATGCGCGCGCTCCTGCTGCTCACCATGGTTGTCGCACAGGCAGCCGACTGGCCGCAATTTCGCGGACCTAACGCGAGCGGGGTCGCCGCCACGGATGCCGCACCGCCAGTTGAATTCGGTCCAGCTAAGCGCCTGCTCTGGAAACAGGCGTTACCGACGGGGCACTCTTCGCCCACGGTTTGGGGCGATCGACTCTTCGTCACCGCGTTTCATTCGGATTCGAAAAAGCTCGAGTTGATCTGCATCCATGCCAAGACTGGAGCGATCCTGTGGCGGCGCGCGACTCCTGCAGTCGAGATCGAAGAGTCGCATGTGGTCAGCAATCCGGCCACGGCAACTCCCGCCGTGGATCAGGAGCGCGTCTATGCGTACTTTTCGTCCTATGGCCTGATGACGTTTAATCACTCCGGCGAAGCGCAGTGGACCTTGCCGCTGCCCATGCCCAAGACGCATCACGGCAGCGGAGCCTCTCCGATTCTGGCGGGCGATCTGCTGATTCTCAATCACGACGCGATGCAAGGCGGATACCTGCTGGCGATCGATCGGCGCACCGGCAAAGAAGCATGGCGGCAAGCCTACCCGGTGGAGCGGGGGCGCGTCGAGAGCTATTCGACGCCGGTGGTGTGGCGCGATCAACTGATCCTTCACCGGGCGGGCGTGATCGAGGGTTACGAGGTTTCGAGCGGCCGGCGCGTGTGGTCGCTGGCCGAGAATACTTCGGGCGCGAGCACGGTTGCGGTATCAGCCGACATCATCTACGTGAACACCTGGAATGTGTTGGGCGAGGAAGATCAGCGGGCCTCGCTCCCGGACTTCACCGGTTTGCTAAAGCTGTACGACAAGAACAGCGACGGGTCGATCAGCGAAGGGGAGTTTCCGGAAGAGGTTTTGCGCTATACGGCGCGGCCTGAATTGGAAAGCATCCCGCACTCGCAGAATTTCGTGGCGTTCAAGAATGTGGATCGAAACAAGGACGGGCGCATCGATGCAGCGGAGTGGGAGGCCTATCGGACGCGAGTCCAGGGCATGGCGCAGGACCACGGGCTGCTGGCGATTCGCCCGGAGGGAAGCACCGCGTCCGTGATTTGGCGCGAGAACACGTCGATTCCGGAAGTGCCGTCGCCCTTGCTTTATCACGGGCGTCTGTACCTGGTCCGAAACGGCGGTGTCGCCACGTGCCTGGATGCGGTGACCGGCAAAGTCATCTACCGTTCGCGCGTCGGCGCTCCAGGGGCGTACTATGCGTCGCCAGTCGCGGCGGCTGGACGTGTATATCTGGCGTCGTCGGAAGGCGTGGTGACCGTGATCGCGGCTGGAAAAGACAACCTCGACGTTATCGCGCGGAACGAACTGGGCGAGGATATTGTAGCGACTCCGGCGATCGCTGGCGGCACGATTTTCGTGCGCACCTTGCGAACGCTGTATGCGTTTGGCAATCCGTGATCGGTCAAGACCCGGTCGCTGTCGCTCGCGGGTTCGGTGCGACGATCTAAGCGGGCGCGGCTTCCATAATCTGCTCGGCGACCTGGCCGAATTTTTCGAAATTCTTTTTGAAGCGGGCGCTCAAGTCGTCGGCTGCGCGATCGTAAGCCGCTTTGTCCTTCCACTGACCGCGTGCGTCCAAGACTTCGGACGGAACGCCGGGACAGCTTTTCGGCACCAGAACGCGAAATACAGGATGCGGCTCGGCCGGTACGTTATCGAGCTGGCCTGCGATGGCGGCGTTGACCATCGCGCGGGTGTATTTGAGGCTCATACGCTCGCCGACGCCGAACGGTCCGCCGGCCCAACCGGTGTTCACCAGGTAGCATTTGACCTTGTGGCGATCGAGTCTTTCGCCAAGCATCTTCGCGTAGAGTTGCGGATGACGGGGCAGAAACGGTTCGCCGAAACCGGCGCTGAAAGTCGCCGACGGTTCTTTGCCCAAACCGCGCTCGGTTCCGGCGAGCTTCGCGGTATAGCCGCTAAGGAAGTGATACATGGCCTGTTCGGAGGTCAGCCGCGAAATTGGCGGCAACACGCCGAACGCATCGGCGGTCAGGAACAGCACGTGAGTCGGATGGCCGCCGACGCCTGGAATCATCGCATTATCGATAAAGTCGATCTGGTAAGCCGCACGGGTATTTTCGGTCAGCTCGTCAGAATCGAAATCTAGAAGACGCAACTCTGGATCCATCTTGACGTTTTCCAAGACGGTGCCGAAGCGGATCGCGTTCCAGATCTGGGGCTCTTTCTCCTGCGAAAGGTTGATGCACTTTGCGTAGCATCCGCCTTCGAAGTTGAATACGCCGCGATCGCTCCAGCCATGCTCGTCGTCGCCGATCAGTTTGCGCGCTGGATCCGCTGAAAGCGTCGTTTTACCGGTTCCGGAAAGGCCGAAAAACAGCGCGACGCGGCCATCCGAGCCGACGTTCGCCGAACAATGCATCGGCATCACGTTCTTGAATGTCAGCAGGTGATTGAGAACCGAAAACACGCTCTTTTTCATTTCGCCGGCGTACTCGGTTCCGGCGATGAGGACGATCCGTTTAGCAAAATTGATCACGATGGCGGTCTGCGAGCGGGTGCCGTCTTTCGCCGGATCGGCATAAAACGCAGGCGCAAAAAACAACGTGAATTCGGGAACGTGGTCCTCGGTTTTCAGCGGATCGGGCCGGACGAATAACTGGCGCGCAAACAGGGCATGCCACGCGCGTTGGGCCACCACGCGGATGGGCATGGTGTAGGCCGGGTCGGCGCCGGCGAAGCAATCCTGGACAAAAACGTCCTGGCCCTTCCAAAACTGCAGCATGCGGTGAAACAAACCGTCAAAGTGTTCCTGGCTCATGGGCTGGTTGACCGATCCCCAGTTCACTGTGTTTTCGGTGCCGGCCTCGCGAACGATGTATTTATCCTTCGGCGATCGCCCGGTGAATTGCCCGGTCCGGACCACAAACGCTCCGCCCGAGGCGAGCTCGCCTTCGTGGCGCTGAATCGCATTTTCGATCAACTGCGCGGTGCCAAGATTCCAGTACGCTGTCTGAATTCCCTGAAGTCCGTGCCGGCTGAGTTCGTAGCGACTGGGACGAACACCTGCATTCTGCATAGGATTTAGAAGGTCTCCATAAAGTGAATAGCGCGGCTTTTTGGGGGCCGCGCTTGCCAGTAAAATCGAACGACAGCATCCAGTTTATCATGTAGATATGGGGTCACGACATTCGCTGGGGCTCGCCGTGATCTGGTTCATGGCGTGGATTGCCCCGGGACTCCGCGGACAAATTATTGAATTTGAGTCTGCCGGACTCAAATACAAAACCATGACACACAATGGGGTCACCATTATGTTCGCGGCCCTGCCCACACATGTCCGCGACTACGCCATTCTCCAGGTGGCGATCTCCAACGGCTCACCGGTTTCCTGGGCAATCAAGCCTGAGGATTTCAAATTCGAGCGTCCTGACGGTCAGGTAATGCCGGCGCTTGCGGCCAGAACCGTGGTGGATACGCTGATGGAGAAAGCCGGGCGAAATGACGTGATTAGAATCATCGGGGCGTATGAAGCGGCGCTGTATGGGAATACGCAGGTGCACTCGACCAACGGCTACGAAACGCGGCGTCAGAATGCGCTGGCGGAAATGGGATCGGGAAAGCTGAAGGCAGCAGCGGCAGCGTCGGCGATCGCGCTGGTCACCACCAAGCTCCTGCCCGGGCAGTCCACCGATGGAGCGATTTTCTATCCAAACCAGGGAAAGCCCCTCGGTCCCGGGCAACTGGTGGTTACTGCGGCGGGGGAGACCTTCACGTTCCCGATCGAATCGCCGGAAGCTCACGCAAAACGCGGCTCGTAGGCGCGGTGGATGCCGAGGTGGCGATCTGCAACCAGTGTCACCACACGCGACACGCGGGATAGCGCACCATCGGCTGGCCTACTTTGCACGCGAATGCCTGTTGGAATTCGGGCATGTTCGAAACCACACCGTTCACGCGATACTGTTCCGGCGAATGCGGATCGGTCTGCGCCAGCATGCGCTTCGATTCCGGCGTGCTGTTACCGCACCAGATCTGTGCGAATCCCAGAAACAGGCGCTGCTCCGCTGTAAAGCCATCGCGTTTGGCGGGATGTTTGCCGGCCAAGACGTCGATGAGCGCCATATGAGCGAGCCGCAATCCGCCGTTATCGGCTGTGTTTTCGCCCAGGGTCAGCTCGCCATTGACCTTCACTTCGTCCACTGCGGTGAAACTGGAATACTCCTTGACCAGGCATTGCGCGCGCTGCTCGAAAGCTTTCCCGTCCTGCTCCGTCCACCAGTCGCGAAGATTGCCTTGTGCGTCGAACTGGCGGCCCTGATCGTCGAAACCGTGGGTCAATTCGTGGCCGATGACGGCGCCGATCGCGCCATAGTTCACGGCGTCGTCGAGCTTGTTGTCCCAGAACGGAGGCTGCAAAATACCGGCGGGAAAATTGATGTCGTTTTCCTGCGGGTCGTAATAGGCGTTGACGGTCGGCTGGCTCATGGCCCAATCGGTCTTGTCCACTGGTTTACCGATCTTGGCGAGCGTGCGCCGCAGCTCGAATTCGTTAGTGCGCGCGTTATTTCCATACAAGTCGTCGCGGCCGACTTTCACTTTTGAATAGTCGATCCAATGGTCCTTGGTGCCGATCTTGTTCATCACGGCATGGAGCTTGATCATGGCCTGCTCCTTGGTTTTCGGCGTCATCCATTCGAGCGATTCCAGATCTTTGGCCATGGCCTTTTCGATGGCAGCGACCATCTGCTGGGTGCGGCGCTTACCTTCCTCGCCCAGCGTCTTTTCGACGAATTTCTGGCTGGTCGCATCGGGAAGCTGCCGGTCCACCTGATCGACGCAGCGCTTCCACCGCGCACGCATTTCCTTGGTGCCGCTAAGCGTTTTGCCGTAGAAATTGAAGTTTTCTTCGAGGAAAGCGGTGGGAAGCACCGTCGCCGAATCGTGCACCAGGTGCCAGGCGAGATAGGTCTTGAGATCGTCCAGACTGGTTTGAACCAGAATCGATTCCATGGCGCGAATGAAAGGCGGGAAATCGACGTTCAGACCGTCGATGGGCGGAGCGCCGACGCCTTCAAAAAATTTGGTCCAATCGAACGTCGGCCCCAGCGAAGTCAGTTCTTTCACCGTCATTTTGTGATAAACCTTGTTGGGATCGCGCCGCGACACCACGTCCAGCGAGCCTTTGGCGAGTTCCGTCTCGATAGCCATCACCACGCCGGCCTTTTTCGCGGCTACATCCGGCGAATTACCCACCAACTGGAACATGCGCGCGACATGCGCCACGTATTTCTGTCGAAGTTCTACGGATTTTTCATCGGTCTTGAAGTAATAGTCACGTTCGGGCAAACCCAGGCCGCCTTGATCGAGGTCGCCGATCACCTGAGTCGCGTCTTTGGCATCCTGCGCCGAGTTGAAGGAGAAGAACGGCGTCGAGCCGATCCCGTAGAGGTGCGTCACGACGTCCGTGATGGCGGGCTTATCGCGCATTGCGTAGATCCGGTCCAGGTCGTCCTTGAGCGGCGCGCTGCCTTTCGCGTCGAGCGCCTTGGTATCCATGCAGGCGGAGTAGTAGTCGCCGATTTCGCGCTCGACCACGGTGCGAGTGGGCTTGTCGGCGGACGCGCTCTCCAGGATGTTCTGCAGGACGGTCCGATTGCGCTCCTGCAGAGCGTTAAACCGTCCCCAACGGGCTTGATCGCCGGGGATAGGATTGGCCCCCGTCCAGCCGCCGCAAGCGTATTGATAAAAATTGACACACGGATCGACCGAGCGGTCGAGGGCTGCCGGATCGAAGCCGGTGAACTTCTGGGCGGACGCGAGTCCGATGGTCAGGCAAAGCGAGAGCAAGAAGCGCATATCTTCCATATTGACGCGAACCCGGCATGTTTGTCTTCAATAGAAGATATGCCAGACGAAGGCGTCGCGAGAAACGACTCAGAGCATCGGTTCGAGCTGCATGTGGGCGGGAAGATCGCGTTCCTGAGCTACCGGCAGCGTCCGCAAGAAATCGTAATGGTGCACACCGAAGTTCCGCCTGAATTGGAAGGACATGGAATCGGCGGGAAGTTGGCGAGGGCAGCCCTCGACTACGCGCGTCAGCAGAATCTCAAGGTCGCGGCGCCGTGCCCGTTCGTGGCCGAGTACATTCAACGGCACCCCGAGTACTCGGATCTCCTGCGGTAACTGCTTAACGCGGGAGTGCGAAGGCGACGATACTACTACCGGAGGGTGCACCATTCTTGCCGCCGCCGCAGACGATTACCACGTACTCGCGGCCGTCGATTTCGTAAATGGACGGCGTGGCATTGCCCGCGGCGGGCAGAACCGTTTCCCATAGGAGCTTGCCCGTCAGCTTGTCGAAGGCGCGGAATTTTTTGTCGAAGTTGGTTGCCCCGATGAATAGCAGTCCACTCGCAGTTACGACTGGTCCGCCGTAATTGTCGCTACCCGTGTTCTTGATGCCTTTGGCCACCAGCTCCGGATACTCGCCGAGCGGGATCTGCCAGCGGATTTCTCCCTGGTTCAAATCGATGGCGTTCAGCGTTCCCCACGGCGGTGTCAACGGCGGGTAGCCTTCGGGATCGCGAAAAAGAATGTAGCCTTCATTGCGATACTTCTGCCAGTTGGAATCTTTCGCGACTGACGAGCCGGCGTCTTTGCCGGTGGTCAGAAAATCGACGATCTCGTTGATCCCGCGGCCCAAGTAATCGAATCCGGGCATGCGGCCGGTTCCTTCGCGAATCACGCTGGCGATGTCTTCACGAGAGCGCCGTTTCCCGATGTCGACCAGCGACGGAAAGGTCGGCGGTGCGCCGGTGCGATCGTCACCATGGCAGCTCGCGCAGTTGTTCTTGTAAAGCGATGTGGTGTCATGCGTCACCATGCGAATGACCCAGGGTTGCTCATTGGAATTGACGTACAAGAGACCGGTCTCGGGGTCGAACGCTGCGCCGCCCCATTCGCCGCCGCCATCGGTTCCCGGCATGAGCACAGTTCCGCGAAGACTGGGAGGCGTGAAAATGCCGTTCGAATCGAGCTTCCGGAACATTTCCAGCACAGCCGCGTGCGCTTCGGGAGTTCGATTGGTGATCATGTCGGCGGTGAACGCCTGGCGAGTAAACGGCGGCGGCTTGACGGGATAGGGCTGCGTCTCGGCGAGCTTCTCTCCATCGAGCGGAGATGCCGGCGCTTTGCGGTACGCGATCGGAAACAGCGGTTCGCCCGTACGCCGGTCGAAGACGTAGACGAAACCAGTCTTGGTGATCTGCGCGACCGCGTCGACCTTCTTGCCGCCGCGCGTCACGGTGACCAAGCTTGGAGCGGCTGGAAAATCGAGATCCCAGACGTCGTGTTTGATGGCCTGAAAATGCCAGATCCGCTTTCCCGTGCGCGCATCCAGCGCCAGCACGCAATCGGCGAACAGATTATCGCCGATGCGGTTTGAGCCGTAAAAATCGAACGATGCCGATCCGGTTGCGGCGAAGATCATGCCGAGTTTCGCATCGACGCTCAAGCCGGCCCACGCATTCGCGCCACCGGAAATCTTGTAGGCCTCGGGCGGCCAGGTCTCATATCCGAACTCGCCGGGATGGGGGATGGTGTGAAAAATCCAGCGCTGTTTCCCGGTGTTGACGTCGAACGCGCGGATGTGGCCGGGCGAGCCAGGCAGCGTTTCGGGAACTGTGCTGCCCATCACAATCGTGTCCTCGAAAATTACGCCCGGACTGCTCGCGCTGATCGTGACGGACTCGGGCGGGCGGTCGAGCCCTTTTCGCAAATCGATTCGGCCATCGTCGCCGAAAGGCTGAATGGGCTTGCCGGTCTTGCGGTCCAGCGCCCACAAATAGTTCCGATGCGTGAAGAATACGCGATCCTTGTAGACTGTGACGCCGCGATGCCGATACCGGCGCTGCGACTGCGCTCCCTGATTGGGATCGAACGACCAGATCTCGCGTCCGGTCGCCGCGTTCAGCGCGATCACGCGGAGTTTGGGAGTCGTCGCGTAGAGAATGCCGTCGACCACGATCGGATTGCTCTGCATCTCCGAATCCTTGAAGGCGTCGTGCGCATCGTAAGTCCAGGCGACTTGAAGCCGGGTGACGTTGGACGCATTGATCTGCTTCAACGCGCTGTAGCGGATATTGCCGGGACCGCCATTCACGGGCCACTCGACGTCGGCGGCCTGAACGCTCCAGAAGCCAAGGAAAAGTAGTGTAAATCTCACGGCCTATGAATTCTAGCATTCGGTTTAAGATCGTGATGTATGCAACAACCTTCGTTTGATCCCGGCCTAACGCAGCAAGTGACTGGCACGCTTCGGCGCGCCATCAATAAAGACGGAAGCTTCAATGTGGAACGCGAGGGAACCAGCTGGCGCGACATTCATCCCTACCTGCATCTGATCAACGTACCGTTGCCGGTCTTTCTGACGATCGTGTTCGTGTCGTATCTGGTGGTCAATACGATGTTCGCGTGCGTGTACTTCGCGCTCGCGCCCAACCAAGTACAGGGGAATGACGCGACCACTCCGGCGAAACGTTTTTTTAACGATTTTTTCTTCAGCGCGCACACGCTGACCACGGTCGGCTACGGAAATCTGGCGCCGGCCGGCATGACCGCCAATGCCGTGGCGGCGATTGAAGCGATGGTCGGGTTGATGGGGTTCGCGCTGGCCACGGGTTTGCTGTTTGGGCGCGTCTCCAAACCCTCGGCGAAGATCGGGTTCAGCGACCAGGCCCTGGTGACGCCGTATCAGGATCGCACCAGTCTTCAGTTCAGGATCGTGAACAGACGGTCCAACGTGCTGATCGAATTGAAGGCCAGCGTCTTGTTAATGACCGTAGAGGGTCCGCCGGGCCAGCGTGCGCGGCGCTATCAACCGCTGACACTCGAACGGGAAGGAGTGTATTTCTTCCCGCTCACCTGGACCGTGGTTCATCCCATCGATGAATCCAGCCCGCTCAATGGGATGACCGCTGCGAAACTCGAGGAGTTGCAGGCCGAACTGCTCATTCTGATCAAAGGCTTCGACGACACCTTCAGCCAGACCGTGAACACGCGATATTCGTATCGATACGACGAGATCGTGTGGGGGGCGAAATTCAGCCCGGCATTTCACATCGATGACCAGGGGCAGATCGTGCTCGACGTCGATCTCGTAGGTGCATTTGCGCGTTTGGAAGCCGCCGCCGGAGACTAGGCTCGATTCGTCGCCAGCGGCACCAGGTCGAATCCTTCCAGGCGGTAGCGCCATTCGGTTAACGCATGTGCCCGCGTCCATTCGAGGCCGTGATCGAGCAGTTCCAGCTCCCGGTCCCACCATGACCCGGCGCGCCCCGGCGCGTAAAAGCTTCGACACAGGGCGAGGTGCCGCTCGAACGTGACCCGCAATCTGGCCTCATAATGTTCCAGGAGTCCCGTGTCGGCGCCTCCTCGCAATACAGCCGAGGCGAGGATCGCTTCGCGAATCGCGTGACCGCAGCCGTCCCCGCACAGCGGATCAAGCGCCATGGCGGCTGTTCCGCAGGCCAGCCATCCTTCGCCGAACATCGGCGAGGCGATTCGCGGATATGCGGGAAGCTCAGTCCGAACGTCACGAACCGCGGCCACGTGCGGCGCGACGCACCGGCTTGATTCGAGCAGATCTTCCGGACGCGCGCCTACGGCGATCAGAGATCCTCGCGAGCCGGTTCCTGCGATGAGAAACAACCATCCGCGGTCGAACGACTCGATCCAGCACGCCTCGCGGGCGTCGTGTAGATCCACTTCAGCGATGCATGCCTTCCGGGATCCGAAGTGATGATGCTGGGCCGGAACGGGAGGAGCCGCGAGAATGGTCCAGCCGCCAGCGGGGCTGGCTTGGAGGATCTTCGGCCACAGGCGCGCGAGCAAGTCATGCTCGGCCACGATTGCAGCGGAATGGTCCAGTGTGACTGCTTCCGAGGCGGGGTTCCACAGAACAGTGCGTTTCCGGATGCGAGGGGAATCTCGAAAAAGTTCCTGATCCGCCGCCAGGTCGCACAGCAACCGTTGCGCAGCGTCGCTTACCAGGATCCATGGCCGCATTCGATCCGGAGGTTTTTCGACTGAGACGGAAATTCCCGAGCCGGAAAGCAGGCGCGCACAACACCACGCCGCAATTCCATCGCCACGGATGTGGACCGAAGTTATAGACACTTGTCACGGGTCGGACTTGCGTGACGCCGGCCTTTCATGACACCAGATTACATAAGGCGCCGATTTACTTGTCGCCGGCCGGAGCAGAATCCGGGAGCTTCGATTCGTGCGAGACTTTTCCCTTCAGCGCCTCATCCACCGAGATGTGGTTGGTCTCAAGCGTCAATCCGAGCACCTGATCCAGCGCCACGCGTGCACGGCTGTACGCCGATAACGACGCGATCTCGGCGTACTGGGCCGCGGATAAGATGCGTTCCGCGGCGATCACCAGGTCGATGGTGGAACTGCCCAGCGCGAATTTCTGCCGTTCCTTTTCGAGCAGATCCTGCTGCAGCGTGCGAGTCGCGACAGCGTTCCGGTATCGTGCCCGGGTCTGCCTCACGGCGATCATTTGGTTGGAGATCTGGACCACCATATCGTTGCGGTTGCGGCGCTCCACCAAATCACCCTGGCGCAACGATAATTGATCGATCCCGTAGTCGCCTTGCGCGGAGCGATTCTCGAAGGTCCCCACGAAAACGAGCTGGCCCAGGCGGCTGCTGTAATCATGCTTGAAGATCTGTCCCAAGGCGGTCCCAAAGCCACCTATCTGGTAGGAAGATGGAATTTGTCCGGACGCCCGATTGATCCCTCCGGCAAGGCCTGTATTCGTGGTCGAGGCAGTGCCTTGAAGAGTGGGCAGCAGATTGTTGGTGGTTCCGATGGAGGAGATCGCCGACACCTCGTTGTTGATCTTGTCCAGCTCCACGTCGGGGCGATTCGCCAAAGCCTTGGTCACCAGATCGCGTAACGGCGGCAAATCGTCGGTATCGGGAACCTGAATGCGATCCAGAATGACGATTTCGGCCGCGTCCAGCATCGGGTCCGGCGTGCGACTGATCAGATTCTTCATTTGGGTTGCCTGCTGGCTGGCGGTCACCTGAGCCAACAACACGTCCTGTTTGCGCGAGGAAAAATCGGCTTCGGCGCGATAGATATCCACTTTGGCGATGGCGCCCAGATCGATCTGCTTTTTGGTGTCCTCGAAAAACTTTTCGGAAACCCGCAGCGCATTCTCCCGCGCCCGCAGATCCTGCGTGGCTGCAGCCATGTCCCAATACAGATTCACCACGCCCTGCACCAGGGTGTTCAACTGCGACCGGAAGGTCACATTCGCCCCGACAATGCTCTTTTGCGCTATATGAATGAATCGCGCATTCACGCCCGTGCCAAATCCGTTCAGAAAGCTGTGCCGCACGAAGATCTGCGCGTTCGGAATCAGCGAGGGATTTAACAAATCGCTAGGAGCATTCTCATTCTGATACGCCTCGCTCATGCTGACGCGGACGGTGCCCCCGGTGATGAGGCCTTCCTGAATCTGCGACTGAAAATTGTGATTCACATCCACAATCGTGGGGACTTGGCTGATCTGGGAATTCTGTTGCGGCCGGCTGACGTGCGACCAGGCGCTGGTGTTCTGGAAAACCGGGTCGAGATTGGGGGTGATCGGACCGATCTGGGATATGTTTCCATTGCTCGCGCCCCCGCCGCCGGTTCCCGTGTTTTGGTTGAGTCCCGCTGCCTGCACGGCGCCCGCAACGCCCTGGCCGCTGGTCACCTGATTCACTACGCTGCTGCCGCTGGTCACGCCCTTTAGTGGACCGCCGGCGTTCTGCCGTGCCAGATTCCATTCGGCATTGAGAGGACCATACCGATCCACCTGCAAATCCAGATTATTCTCGATGGCTAGGGCGATCGTATCCTGAAGCGTCAGATACAACCTTCCCGCCCGCATCAGGCCGTGCAGGCGATCGGAGTTCGATAACACAACATGGGGAACCGTCGGTGGTTTATATGGGCGCCAAACCACCGGGGCCTGCGGCTTTTCGACGAAGGGTTGCTGCGCTCCCAATTGCGACGCCAGCGAGCACCACGCGGCGAAAATCGCGATCAGCTTTTGGGTGTTCATTGCCTCGCTCCGAACTTGTTTTGAGGAAGGTTTGCCGGGATCACGGACGGCCGCGCCACGGCGCCCGCAGTCGCTTCATCCATGGAGATGCGATTCACTTCGAGCGTCTGGCCGATCGCGTCGTCAAATGCGATCTTGGAGTGCGTGTAGTTCGCCATCGCCTGGATCTCCAGGCTTTGGTCGTTGGCCAGATCGCGCTGAGCTTGCACGACTACTGGAATGCTGGACTCTCCGAATTTGAATCGCATCTGTTCGGCTTCAAGGGTCTGCTCGGCCAGCTTACGGGTAGCCACCGAGGTTTCATAGCGCGCGCGCGCCTGCTGCAACCCGACCACCGCGTTTCGCACATCCTGACGAACCTGGTTCTCCACTTTTTGTAATCCCAGTTCGTATTGCCGAAGCGTCAGTTGATCGGCGACAAAATCGGCCTGGGCAGCGCGGTTCCGGAAGGGGATATTCAAAGAAAGGCCGGCAGCGTAACTGGGATAATTGCGGCGGAAGACCTCGCCGAGGAAATTCCCGACTCCTCCGACGACGTAATTGTCAGGAGTGCAGAACACGCGCTGGTTCGGCGGCAACGTCGAGCACAAAGGGTTCGGCGAACCAGTCAGACCATTGTTGGTCAGATCGACGAAACCTTGCAAATTCGGCAGCAGAGCGTTCTTGGTGCCCGCGGTCTGCATCTTGTTGCTTTCGATGTTGATCTTGCCCTGCTCGATCTCCGGACGGTTCGCCAGCGCATGCAGGATCAGGTCCTGCACCGGCCTGACCTCGTCTTTTTCCGGCACCACGATGCTGTCCAGGGGGACAATATGGATCTCGTCCAGCGCAGCGCTCGCAATCCCGGTTCGGCTGAGCGCATTCTTGAGGACCACTTCCTGCTGGGCGACGTTGGTCTGCGCGATCAGCAGGTCTTCCTTGCTCTGCGAAACCTGCGCTTCCGCGCGGGTCACCTCGATCGCTGGCAGCGTTCCCAAGTCCGCTTGATGCTTGTTGTCCTGGTAAAGTTGCTCGGCGGTTTCCAAGGCCTTCTGCTTGACGCGCACGTCGTCGTTGAAGCTCACCAGGTCCCAGTACAGATTCAGGACTGCGGAAACCGTCGTCGTGACCTGAAGTTTCAGAGTGATCTCGCTGACCTTGATATTGTTCCGGGCGATCCGGATGTAGCGATTGTTGACCGGCTTCCCCCATCCCTGCATCAGCGGCTGCTGAATATACAGATCGATGTACCCAGACCGGTACGGATTCAGTGAGTAGGCCGGACTGTTGACGTCGGTATGGACGGTGAAATAGGTGAGCTGGGCGCTGGTTCCGGTCTGCCAGGACTGCCCGTACTGAATCTGATAAATCTTATTGGAGCTCACCGCTGCGGGAACCAGACTAACCGCAGTGTTGCTCAACGGCGTCGTATTGTGCGAATACTGCGCTACCGCTACCAGGAAAGGGTCGAAACTTGGCGGCTGCGTGCCGATTTGCGCCACCAGTCCTCCGCCGGAAGTGACTCCGCTTCCGCCGCCGGCCACCCCAACCGCGAGTGTGCTCACTCCTGCAGTGCTGACGCTCACCGGACCGGCGACCACGGGCTGCCCCACTTGCCGAAGAGGCTGACCACTTTCGGCGCGACGCAAAACTTCGCGCTGCAAATATGGACCATAGCGCTGAATCGCGATGTCCAGATTGTTTTCGAGCGCGAGCGCGATCACATCATCCACCGAGAGGTACAAATTCCCGGCGCGGATTAGCGAATCGAAACGCTGCGAGTTGGTCAGCTTGGCCGGCGCAACGATTCGCTGTTGAAGGTGAAAGGGCGTCAGGATCGGCCCGATGTAGCGTATTCCCGGCGGCTCCTGAATAGAGACTTCGAGTCCCGGGGGGCTCTGCGCGAAGGCCGCGCACGCGCACAGGCCGATTGTCGATAGAATTCTCAAGTAGCTCATTTTCAATAAAATCCTGGTATAGACCTGATTCTGTAGTGGTCGAGAGGTGCAATTCCTCTTCCACTTACGATTTTCGGCTGCAAGCAGTTCCAAAGACGATAGAAGTGGGCTGAAACTTACTTCTGTTCGATTTTGCTACTAAGTGTCCGCTTTCGCAACGACTTTGGGGCTCAGAACGTCAATCGGATCTGCGCTTCCAGACGGCGATTATTGGCGTTTTCCGAGAACCCTTCGCCATTGAGCCCGCCGGCCATCTGATTCGCCTGGCCGAACAACGGCGAGGTGATGTTCCCGTTGATGGGACCTGGATTGGTGTGGTTCAGCAGATTGCGGATCGACATGGAGAGGATCAGATTGTAACGCCGGTCGCTGGACGGCGATCCGATCACGTTGCGCAGCCCGCCTCCGCTGGCTGCTTGCGCATTGGCCATTCCCCCGCTGGGCGCCGGTGCGCTGGAGGCAGCTCTCGACGATGACGCTTTTTCAGGGCCGAAACCGATAGTCTTGGCGACGCGCAAATTCATGGCGATCTGACCGGGTCCTCGTCCGAAATTTCGCGAGAGGATGGTTTCGTTCGGTGCAGGATTGGGGTCCAGCAGGCCGTACTTGGTCTGGATGACGCCCGGTGTGGCCGCATTGGTCGCAAGACCGGGCCGCGCATTGAACAGCGTCGTCCCGTAGGGATCGCTTCCGTTGGTGATATCGAAGGGCGGGCCGGATTGAACCACGATGTACGGGCTGAACCTCACCGCCCAACGCGTGTTGATCGATCCGCCCAGCGTCACGCGATGACGCACATCGGTGGAAGCCGGTCCATACTCTCCCGCGAAGTTGTATGGATTTGCGGGAAATGTTCCCAGCCCGTCGGTATTGCTCATGGCTTTGTTCAGCACGTAGAAGCCGAACATGGAGAAGCTCGGATTTATGCGCGCGTTGACGTTCGTCACCAACTGGTTCTGGTTGTAGATTCCGGACGATTCCATCAGAAAGATCGGCCCCGCCTTGGGAAAGGGAAGTAATCCGGTCCCAGGAAGCGGAGCGTTGATGTCGTTGGATCGAAATACGTGGACGCCACGCGAATTCGTGTAGGTGACGGCGAGCGTAGTGTTGCCGGGCAACTGCCGCTCCAGGGTGATTGCGGTTTGAAGAATGTAGGGCGCGCGCATGCTGGAACTGACTTCTTGAATCACTTGCGACGATCGGAACCCTGTCAGCGTTGCGATAGGCGGAATATTTGGGTAGAAGTCGGGATTCGTCACGACATATTGCTGCTGGAGGATTCCGTTGTAGCGTTGGGCGTTCAGCGTGTTGCCAAGCGCGAAACGATCGTAGAACGTGCCGAATCCGCCGCGAATGACGGTCTTCGGGCGCGCGTTCTTGCCGCGTCCGCCCGGCGCCCATGCGATCGCCACGCGCGGCGCGAGATCGCGCCAGTCGCTGATATTCGTCTGCATCTCATAGCGCAGGCCGAGGCTCAGTGTGATGTTCGGACGAAGGCGCCAATCGTCAGCGACATAGGCTCCCAGGTCGAATTGATGGACCGCGATTTCGGGATTCCCGGCGTTGATGCTGAACTGCGTGGCGCCGCCGCCTGCAAGATGCAGCAGCGTCCGCCGATAGCGCTCGATTGAACTGATGTCGGTGGTCAACGGCTGGCCGGATGAATCGAGAACCGGTTGATTGTTCGCATCCAGCACTGGAGCGAGTCCGCCTCCGAACGTGAAGGTCCCGTTGAAATTGTACGGCGACGTCAGGTCATCGGTCTGGCCGCGCAATCGTGCGCCGAACTTCACTGCGTGCGCGCCGCGAGCCATCATCGTGTTGTTCTGAAGCTCAAAGCTGTTCTGATAGTCGTACCCATGGCCCTGCTGCGATCCGCCGTCGTTGAACGATTGCAGCACCTGAATTTCCGGCGCATCGGTCTTGGCGATCCTGTGCGGCGCCGCCCGGTAGTACTGGAAGCGTGTTTCATTGATCGTGGTCCCGATGACCGCGGTCTCGGTCAACTGCACGGTCTGATTTGTGTACTGGAAATAATATCCGCGCGCGGGTAGGTCGAAGGTCCCGATCCCGGCGCCGTCGATATACGACCGTGTGATCGTATAGCGGAACATCAAGGTGTTGTTCGGATTGAGCTGATAATCGATGCGCGGGCTGAGCCGCAGGAATCGCTGCGGCACGACGTGAACGCTGCTGAACGGCTGGATCGCCAACGTCTGCGGAGCGAGAAGGAAGCCATTCGTGATAAATCCGTTGTTCACGGCGTTGCGCTGAAAATCGAGCGTGAACGAACTGCGCTTGGTGATGGGCCCCCCCGCATTGCCTTCGAGTTCGTTGAGCAGCAACGGAGCCTTCTGGGCCGAGTAGGGGTTGCGCGAGTTCCAGAACGAATCGGCATAGTTGTAGTCCACTTGCGCGTGATACTTGTCGGAACCCGGCTTAGTAAAAATCTCGATGCGGCCATAGCCGAGCTTGTCGAACTCGGCGGCAAACGGATTCTGATTGATGCGGATCTCGCGAATGGAGTTTTTCGGCGGAAGGTCACCGCCGCTGAAGCCGTCGATGAAAATGGATCCGCCGCTGGGCCCGGCGGAAGGCCCGGCGAGCGCCTGGAGATCGGCCAACAGATCCTCGGGATCGTCCGAGAGCGCGTCCAGATCGCTGCCGCGAAGTACTAGCGCGCTCGCGTTATTCGAAGCCTCGGTACTCACGGTCGGTCCCGCGTTTTCCTTGACCGTGACCTGTTGGGTGGTGGCCGCGACCTTCAGTTGAAGATTCAATGTTTGTGAACCCGATCGGATGGAGATCGCTGCGGGCTGAAGCATGGAGAGCTGTGGCGCGGACGCAATCGCGGAGTAGTCTCCAGCGGGGATTTCGGCGAAGACGTACGCGCCGCGGCTATCGGCCTCGGTAGTTTTCACCGAACCATCCGCCGCCGTCAAAGTGACTTTCGCGGCAGGTACCAGCGCCCCCGATTCATCGGTAATTTGGCCGCGTAACGTGCCGGTCTGGGCGAAGATCGAAGAGGAGAGCGCGAACAGGAGGAGAATGAGCTTCACAGACGCCAGCTCTTAGCGTACGTGGAAATACTGAAGATCGCCTGAAAGCTTACTGCGCGTTGGTGAGCACGTTCGAGACGTTGCGCTGCCTTAACAGTGCATTAAAGGAGGCAACCTCGTTCTGAAGCACCAGACTGAGCCGCTGCCGGTACGTCGCCGCGCGCTCTTTCAACTCGTCGTGAACGGCGACCTGCTGCGTGGTCGGCTGGTAGTCGGAACTCTCCATCTCGTCGGATAGATAGCCCAGCTTTTCGACCAGCTTGGGAGTGAATCGGACATTGTCCTGGCCGCGGCCGGTTACCTTGAGCCGGATCAGATTGTCTTCCACCTCCACCAGCTTCGCGTTGAGCTGATCCGCCGCAGTACGAATGGCCGCGTTCTGCTCGCCGCCGAGTTCCGATTTCAGGTCCGCGATTTGCGCACGGATGAATTCGATCTGATTCACGGCGTCCACCGCACCGTTCATCTCCGTGGAAAGCGATGTCATCAATCTGGTCTGGATCTGAATATCGCCTTCGCTACCGTTGGAGTGAGGATCCTTGATCACCTTCAGGGGCTGGCTGTAGTCCTTTTCATCCACCGTCATTTTGACGGTGTATGCTCCCGGAGGCGCGAGGATCGCAATGCGGCGCTCTCCGCCAGGACGCCACCCATCGGGACCATTGGTGACTTCGGGAGCATACTCGGGAGCATTTCGAAGCTTCATCTGGTGCGTCGGCTCAAACCGCAGATCCCAGTACATCCGATTCAAGCCGGCCTGCTTCGCCGTTCGCGCAAAGGTCCGCACCGTCCGGCCGCCGGAATCCTGAATGACGATCCGAACGTCGCCTGCCGGTGCGGATTTCAAATAGTAATCGATCGTCGCGCCGTAGGGCGGATTCTGGCCCGCCGTGGGATCGTACGCCGGAGCCTCTGGTTCCACTGTGGTCCGGAACCGGTACGTATCGCGTGGAGCAAACAGGTGCGCGCTCGCATCCAGCACCTGCGGAGTCATCTGCTCGAGCGCGCTGAGATCGTCCAGAATCCAAAATCCGCGGCCATAGGTCGCGATCGCCAGATCGTGAAAATGCTCCTGAATCGCAAGCCAATAAACCGGCGCGTGCGGCAGATTGTTCTGCAGCGGCTGCCACATTTCGCCGTCGTTGAAGGAAACATACAGACCGTTTTCGGTTCCCGCGAACAGCAGTCCCCGCCGGAACGGATCTTCGCGGACGCAATGGGCATAGCTCAGCATGGAATGCGGAATGCCATTGGTGATCAGCTTCCAGCTTTTGCCGTAGTCGTTGGTCTTGTAGATGAACGGATCGCGATTATTGACCTGGTGGAAGTCGACCGTTATGTAGGCGGTGCCCGCATCGAACCGCGACGCTTCGATGTTCGACACAGTACCCCATTCGGGCATTCCCGCAATATTCGCGGTGACGTTGGTCCAGTTTTTACCGCCGTCACGTGTCAGTTGCACCACGCCGTCGTTGGTCCCGGCCCAGATCAATCCTGCTTCCTTGGGCGATTCAGCCAACGCGAAAACCACGTCTTCATACTCCACGCCGATGTTGTCGCCGGTGAGCCCTCCCGAAAATCCCTGTTTGCTTTTGTCGTTCCGAGTCAGATCGGGGCTGATGGTCTGCCAGCTATGACCCTGGTTGGTGGTCACGTGGACGTACTGGCTCGCGATGTAAACGCGGTTGTGATCGTGCGGAGAGATCATCAGCGGAAATTCCCAATTCAGCCGGTATTTCAACTCCGCAGCGGTCGATCCGCTGGTTTGGTCGGGCCATAACTCGACGTTGCGCGCCTGATGATTGCGCTCATCGAACACGGTGACGATCCCGCCCACGCTGCCCGATCCCGACGCAGTGGACCAGATGATATTCGGGTCCACCGGATCGGGCGTTGCGAATCCGCTTTCGCCTCCGGTTACCTGGTGCCACACGCTGCGCGTGATGGTCGCTCCGCGCCCGCCGAATCCTCCGCCGAGACTGTTGCTCGGCCCGCGATACGACGATCCGTCTTGTTTATTGCCGTACACAAAATACGGAATCTGGTTGTCGACGGTGACGTGATAAAGCTGAGCGATCGGAAGCTGGATTCGATTCCACGTTTTCCCACGATTCACGGAAATGCTTACGCCGCTGTCGTTGGCGACCATCATGCGATCGCCATTGACTGGGTCGATCCACAGGTCGTGATTGTCGCCGCCGGGGAGCTGTTGCAAATCGTTCAGAGTGCGCCCGCCGTCCAGCGATCGGGAAAATGCCGCAGTCATGAAGTAGATCTCGTTTTCGTTGTCCGGCGAAACGGCGCAACGGGTGTAATATGCCGCGCGGCCCACCAGTTGCCGGTCCGTGCTCACCATTTCCCAGTGGTCGCCGCCATCTTCAGATCGCCACAGAGTGCCCTTCTGCGTAGGTTTGCCGTCAAACGGAACACCGTCGCCGGTTTCGATCAACGCAAAAACGCGATTCGAGTTGCGGCGCGTCATCGCGACAGAAATTTTTCCTACAGGCGAATGCGGCAGGCCATTGCCGGTGAGAAGCTTCCAGGTCGCACCGCCATCGGTCGATCTATAGACACCGCTGCCGGGGCCTCCGCTGGTGCGATTCCATGTGTGCATTTCGAGCTGCCACATGCCCGCGAACAGAATCCGTGGATTATTCGGATCCATCACGATATCGGAGCAGCCCGTGTTTTCGTCCACTTTGAGCACCTGCTCCCAGCTCCTGCCGCCGTCGATAGTTCGAAAGACACCGCGTTCCGGCTGCGGTCCGTACGCGTGGCCGAGCGCGCAGGCGAACACGACGTCGTGATTGGTTGGATGGATCGCCACGCGGCCGATGCGACCGGTCTTTTCGAGCCCCATGAGCGTCCATGTCTTGCCTGCGTCGCCGGATTTGTAAATTCCGGCGCCCACGGAAATATGGCTGCGGATGAAAGTTTCGCCGGTGCCGGCCCAAATCAGGTTCGGATCGCCGGCCGCAATCGCCAGCGAGCCGATGGAGGAAAGGGGTTGTGCGTCGAAGATCGGATCCCAATGCACGCCGCCATCGGTACTCTTGAAGATACCGCCGGAGGCCGCGCCGGCGTAATACGTGAGCGGATCGCCCGGAACGCTTGCAGCAGCGATCACGCGATTGCCGACCGGTCCGATGTATCGATAGCGAAGTTGGGAGAAGTCGGGGCTGGACTGAGCCAGCGCGAGCGATCCGGCAGCGAGAACGAGCAAAACGCGGTTCATGGACCGCTACTATATCGCTGCCGTTTCAAGATGGCAACAAAGGGGTCGATCGCTTAGCTCTTCGTCAAGAACGAAACCACGGCATCGTACGGAAGTGTCTGTTGCGTCGATCCAACCATGTCTTTCACCACTGCCGAGTTCGACTTGAACTCTTCGTCGGCGACCATCACCACATGCTTTACTCCCAGGCGGTTGGCGTGCTTCAGGCCGTTGCGGATGTTGGGGCTGTCCAGCGCAGGTTCGGCTCGGAAGCCTGCCCGACGCAGCGCGCGCGTCAAATCTCTCACAGGCCCACGATAGTCCGGCGAAGTACCGAACACGAACACATCGGGACCAAGATCGGGCTTCGGCAGCAGATGGTGCTGCTCCATGAAGTTCCACGTGGTCACGTCGCCCACCGCAAACCCGACGCCGGGAATTTTCCGCGTCGTAAACAGAGACGCAAGATCGTCGTAGCGGCCGCCTCCGAAGATCGAGCGGCGATTCTCTGGCGATGCGTCGAACACTTCAAACACAGTGGACGTGTAATAGTTGAACGCGCGCATCACCAACGGATCGAATTTCAATGGCGCTTGCGAAAGGTTCTCAGAAACGATTTTGGCAAGCTTGGATCGCGATACCGCCTCCTCACCCGCAGCCTTTCCATAGGCCTTCAGATCCATCTGGACCAGCTCTTCCAGACGCTGGATCTGATCGCCGCTCATTCCCAACTCCGTTAGCGTCTGCTTGCGCGTGTCCGCGTCGACTTTCTCCCATCGATCGATCGCCATCCCTACGCCGGCCAGTTTTTCCTGCGGCACGCCGACAAAGTTGCGCAGAGCGGCTTCCACCAGGATGCGGTCGTTCACGCGGAAGATCCACATCTCCGGAGTCGCGCCCATGGCGCTCATCAGGTCGGCGACCAGATCGAAAATCTCGACTTCGGCCTCGACCTCTTCGCTTCCGAAGATATCCACATTGATCTGCCAGTGTTCGCGCACGCGGCCGCGCTGAGGACGTTCGTAGCGGTGGCAATTCACGTGCGAATACCAGCGCGCCGGAAAAACAATCTGATCGGCATTACCCGCGACGATGCGCGCCACCGACGGCGTCATCTCAGGGCGCAGCGCGAGCTCGCGGTCGCCCTTATCCACCAGCCGGTACAGCTGCTGATTGGCGATCTCCTCACCGGACTTGGCTTCGTAAATCGCCGCCGATTCCAGAATGGGGCCGTCGTAGCGCCGAAACCCGTAGCGTTCAATGGCCCGAAACATGGTCTCGAAGATCTGCGTGCGGACCGACATCTCCTCCGGCAGAAAGTCGCGAGTGCCTTTGTAGGGCTGCGTAGAAAGTTTTTGCATCGAATCAGGGGGGATTTAAATCCCAGTATAAACCGCCCGGTTCCTGGGGCCCACGGGTCATTTCGAGGCCGGACGCGGAATCTTCTGATCGCTCATCGCGGAATTGTAGGCGAACCACGCCATGACGAGTGCGGCCTGGCGAATATCCTTCACATCCACACGGTCCACCGTGTCCATGTTGGTGTGATGCGTACGAACGTCGTAGCCGGTGTAATCCTGAATCGGATTGAACCCGGGGACGCCGGCTTCGAGAAAACTCATGTGATCTGTCGAACCGACCGGCTCGATCACGTTGCGGCGCGCGCCTGCGGACTTGAGCGGCTCCAGCCACGCGTCGAAAAGAGTGCGGACGCCCTCGTTGTTTTGCAGATACCAGCCGTAGATTGGACCGGTGCCGTTGTCGATGTTGTAATACACGTCGAACTTTTCTTTGGCCGCGCCCGCCAGATGCTCCGCGACCCACGCGCGCGATCCGACCATGCCCTGCTCTTCGCCGCCCCATAGCGAGACGCGAATGGTCCGCCGTGGACGCGCGCCGGCCGCCTTTAGGATGCGCATCGCCTCCATTACGGTGGTTGAGCCGTCGGCGTTATCGGTCGCGCCGACTCCGGTGTGCCAGGAATCGAGATGGCCGCCGATCATGACGATCTCATCGCGCAAGTCTGTTCCCGGTAGCTCGGCGATCACGTTATACGCGTTCCCATTGTCGGCGTCATAGAACTTGGTCTGGACGTTGATGCGCAGCTTCACTGGGATGTTCTGTGCGAGCATCCCGGCGATCATGTTGTACTGCTCGCCACTGAGAGTCACAGTGGGCGCGCCGCCGGGAGGACCGTCCTTGGATCCGGTGACGAACACGGTTCCGTGTTCGCCGATGCTTGGTTTGAGGATCACGGCCGCCCCGGCTTCTCCTGCAAGTTGTGCGGCACGCCGAGCGGGGTTCGGAGCCGCGGCGCGTCCGGCCTGCCCTACGCTGGTCGCATAAGCGGCCGACATTGGCACGTAGTTTGGATCGCTCGGCTGCGGGCGATCCTTGCGGACGAAATTCGACATCAACGGCGCGGTCATCACAATCGCGCCTTTCACGGGAGTGCCTTCGGGCGATTTTCCGCCGAGAAATACTGGCGTCCCGATGACTTCTCCATTGGTCGACGGCGACCACGCGTCAGCGTAGGCAAGAAGCGGCAAGTAGCGCGGCTCGATCATCTCGATAGTAAGCTTTTGCAGTTCCCAGCCCCGGCCGAAGCGAAACGGCTCCAAATGCGCATTCGTCAGGCCGTAGGACACGAGGCGTTCGCGTGCAAATTCAGCGGCTTTCTTATGTGCGGGCGAAGCCGTCAGGCGCGGGCCGATGGACACCGTAAATGTATTGAATACCGGCTCGACCTGCGAGCGTTCCATCGCTTCCGCATGGAGACGGGCCAGAAGATCCGGATCAGTCTGCGCCTGCGCCACCAGAGCTACAAGAAAAATCGAGAGAAGAGATCGTGTCATGATCCACCGCCGGTTGACTTTATCACAATGAGCCTCGCACCGAGCCGCGAGCGACAGCGACCGGTTCCGGCTACGGCAATTTCATCCGCTGCTCCCCACACACCTCGAATACGGAAAGCAGATTGGTGATGCCCAGCAATTCGCGAATCCTCTTGTTGAAGTTAATCAGCTCCAGCCTGCACCCGGAACTCTTAGCGGAAACCAGGAGCCGCACGACGGTGCCCAGTCCCATGCTGTCCATCTGAGTTAGATCGGTCAGATCCAACACGATGCGCTTCGAGCCGGGGATCAACTGCTTCACCTCGGTGTACAGGGTATCGGTCACGCCAGCGACCAGTTTGCCGCTGCATTTGACAGTCGCCTCGCCGTCAACGGCATGAATGTGCAGACTCAGGCGGGAAGGTTCCGGCATCTGCGTTATCTTACCCGTCCTTGGTGAAGACATTCCACCCGCGGCAGGCTGGACAGGCGTAGGAACGCGGCCAGGTCCATTCGCGCACCCAGCCGTTGGTGTGCAGCGAGGCCGCGGAATGCCCCGCACCGCAATTCGCACAAACGTTCGTCCATGGAATGGTATCCACAGGTTCCATAATTCGTCCGAAGTAGAAAGCCCAGCCATACACGCTCAGTCGCGTCGAAAACGCGCGGTCGCACAGCCGCAGTGCATAATTGACGGCGACCAGAAAACGAAGATTGCCGTTTCCAAATAGCCACAGCTTTCGAGGCGGCCTGGGGCCGTAATGACGGCGACACAGAAAGGTTAGCGACGAATACAGCGTTCGTGTCGCAACCAGCCGCAGACCCGTTTTTTCAGCGATCAAGCCATTCAATTGAGGAGCCGAGACAAAAGCGTTTACGTGCTCCCCACCGTGATGCAGCCATCGGTACACGCGATCCGTGAAGGTCGAGGCATCCGGCACCGCGACATACAAGGCTCCGTCGGAACGCACGACTCGCGCGATCTCCTCGATCGTGCGATCGAGGTCGGCCACGTGTTCCAGGCTGTGGTTCGCAATCACCGCATCGAAGCTGCGGTCCGAAAATGGAAGACGACCGGCATCGCCTTGCACGATCCCGCGCGGATCGTCAGTAGGAACGGGCTTGTTGTCCAGCCGAATCACGACGATCTCCGGGAAGTCCGACGCGGTGAAGCTTCCAGTACTCGATCCCAGGTCCAGGACCTTGGCGCCGCATCGCAAGTTGCGCAAGATCTCGTACAAAGAATTCGAATTATAGCGAACATCCCCTATAATGCGGTGGTGGAAAAGTCGTCCCGCTTCGCCGCCAGACTGCGGTGGATCAGTCCGCCGCTGCTCGCGCTGGCGCTCTACTGGGGCGGACTCACCGCCTGGTTTCAGAAAGACGATTTCGTGTGGCTCAACCTGCGGAATCTTCTCGTCGCGGGCAAGTCGATCGGCTGGCTATTGTTTGAGCCGCTCGCACAAGGGACGATCAGAACCCTTAGCGAGCGGATTTTCTTCACCTCGTTTTACGAACTGTTCGGACTGAATCCTCTGCCCTATCGACTGGCCGCGCTCGCGACGTTCGTCATCTCTCTATGTCTTCTGCAATCGGCCATGGTGAAGCTCACCGGATCGCGCGCCGCGGGCTACTGGGCGGCGATCCTGTGGACCGTCAACGCCGCGCTCGCCACGCCGCTTTCCTGGACAGCGGTGTACTACGAATTGATGTGTGCGTTCTTTTTCCTGCTGGACGTCTGGCTCCTGCTGCGCTACATCGAAACCCATGATAACCGCTACTACGCGGCTCAATTCGTGACGTTCCTCCTTGGATTCGGCGTCCTGGAGCTGAATGTGGTTTATCCCGCGATCGCTTTGATCATCGTGCTATGCCGCGCGCGACACGTTGCGTGGAAGTTCGTCTGGATGTTTCCGATCTCCGGGTTGTACATGATCCTGCACTTTGCAGTTTCGCCGCTCCGTGCCGCTGGACCGTACAAACTGTATTGGGACTGGCACATGCTTCCGACGCTGATCACGTATGTGAACTGGTCCTTTGGAACCGGCTGGCTGAGCCTTGTGCATCTCAACTCATACGCCCTCCGGATCGCGCTGGCCTTGCCGCTGGCGCTGGGGTTGCTTGGTTTTCTGCTTTGGAAAATCCGCGACCGGCAGTGGATCGTGCTGCTGTTTCCGGCGTGGTTCCTGATCGTGCTTGCGCCATTGCTCCCGCTGCGCGAG
Organism: Bryobacteraceae bacterium; assembly: GCA_035568415.1. Classification (GTDB taxonomy): domain Bacteria; phylum Acidobacteriota; class Terriglobia; order Bryobacterales; family Bryobacteraceae; genus Palsa-187. The sequence continues at coordinate 130,823 of DATMOC010000016.1, forward strand.
CACATGTCGTACGAATATCTCACGGTGCCGTTGATTGGATTCGCGATGTGGGCAGGCTGGGCCATCGTCTCCGGCTGGGCATCCCGACTTTGGGTAAAGGCCGCTACGGTGTTGCTCGTGGCAATCTACATTTGCGTGTCGATTCCCGTAGGGCACGCGCTCACGGCGATCTTTCATGATCGCAGCATGCGGCTGCGCGATACGTTTTACGCCGTGGAAGCTCTGCACCAGAATCATCCCGATGCGATGGTCATCTTCAAAAGCGTGAACACGGAAATGTTCAACGACCTGATCTACCATCATGCGTTCGCATTAATCGGAATCAAGGAAGTCTACGTGGTCCCGGAAGACGAGCGCAACATCGATCTGCATTCGGCTGCACCCTTCGCGAAGGATCTTTTCATAAGTCCCGCCGTGGAACGAAGAGCTCTGGGGCAGGGGCGGGCGGTGGTGTACGATTTGCACGACGGCGTTCGCGACGTCACCGCTGATTACAAGGCTTCTCTGCTCGCCCGAACAGACGACACCCTGCCCTCGAGAGTGGATCTCGGCGACGATCTCTACGCCGATCAACTCGGTCCGACATGGTACGGCAACGAAGGCGGCTATCGCTGGATGCCGAAGCGCGCGTCGGTGACTTTGCCGGGATTGGGCCGGACGCTCGTAGTCAAAGGATTCTGTCCCGCCGCGGCAGTGAAGGACGGTCCAGTGACTCTGCAGGTGATTTTGAACGGCGAGATGCTTCAGACCGCCGTGGTCCGCAAGCCCGAATCCGCATTCGAGTTTAGCTTCGAACTTCCTCCCGGGCCCGCTGAAAAAAGACTGCTCATAGAGTTGGAACTCGATCGCACCTTCCACGCCCCGCCGGATCCGCGCGAGCTCGGCCTCGCCTTCACCTCCTTCGAAATCAAAAAATAAATCCCTTGTTTTCTATTCGCGTGAATTCGCGTCCATTCGCGGCCGATTTCCTAGCACCTATAATGATCCAATGCGCGCGGCGATCGCACTTCTAATTCTTCCCCTAGGCGCGATGGATTTGAGAAACGCCACCATCGTGGCTCCATCCACTCTGCCGAGCCCAGAGCGCAAAGCTGCGGCGATGCTTTCCGACGAGATCGCCAAACGCACGCGCATCCGAATTCCAGTAGCCGAGCGCGCCGGCTCGGGTCCCGCGATTCTGATGGGCCATGAACCGAAAGAGGTACGCCTATTGCCCGCAGTGCCCGGAGCCGACGGCTACCGCGTCCAGACGCTCGGCAACACCATCTTCGTCGCCGGAAACGACGCGCGCGGAACTCTGTTCGGCGCCGGTGCGCTGCTTCGTCATCTGCATATGGATCGCGATGTGATCGAAGCGCCCGACAACTTGGCGCTCGCCTCCGCGCCGAAATATCCGCTGCGCGGCCATCAGCTCGGGTATCGTCCGAAAACGAATTCTTATGACGGATGGGACGTCGCCCAATGGGAACAGTACATCCGCGATCTGGCCGTGTTCGGCACCAACGCGATCGAGCTGATTCCGCCGCGTTCCGATGACGCCGCCGATAGCCCGCACTTCCCGCTGCCCCCGATGCAGATGATGATCGAAATGTCGCGCCTCGCGAATGAATATGGCCTCGACGTGTGGATCTGGTATCCGGCGATGGATAAAGACTATTCGGACCCGAAGACGGTCGAGTTCGCCTTGAAAGAATGGGGCGATGTGTTCCGCCAGCTTCCCCGCGTCGATGCCGTGTTCGTCCCCGGTGGCGATCCCGGCCACACGCAGCCGAAGTACCTGATGTCACTGCTCGAAAAGCAGACGGCGAACCTGCATCGCTACCATCCGAAAGCACAGATATGGGTGTCGCCGCAAAGTTTCAACCGCGAATGGATGGATGAATTCCTCGGCATTCTCAAGAACGACGACCCGAAGTGGCTCTCCGGCATCGTCTTCGGTCCGCAGATTCGCATGAGCCTGCCCGATCTGCGCGCCGCGGTTCCGAAGCGGTTTCCCATTCGCCACTATCCCGACATCACACACAGCCGCCAGTCGCAGTATCCAGTCCCCGATTGGGACGTCGCCTATGCGGTAACCGAAGCGCGCGAAGTGATCAACCCGCGGCCTGTCGGCGAAGCTGCGATCTTTCGAGCAACAGCGCCGTACACGAACGGGTTCGTTACGTATTCTGAAGGTTGCAATGACGATGTGAATAAGATCGTCTGGAGCGCGCTCGGATGGAGTCCCGAAGCCGACATCATGCAAATCGTGCGCGAATATGCGCGATATTTCATTGGGTACCGTTACGCCGATAGTTTTGCGAGCGGCCTGATCATGCTAGAGCAAAACTGGCGCGGTCCGCTTATGGCGAACTCGCACGTCGCTTCGACCTTGGGCGATTTCAAGTCGATGGAGCGCGCGGTACCACCCAGCGTGCTTGCGAATTGGCGATTTCAGCAGGCACTGTATCGTGCATACTATGACGCCTACACGCGCGCACGGCTCGTCTATGAGCGAGAGCTCGAAGCCAAAGCGATGGATGAATTGCGGCGTGCGAAAAGAGATGGATCCCTTGTGGTCATGGATCGTGCTTCAAAAATCTTGGAGCGCGCCACCGACCGGACCGAGGTTGAACTGCGTGCGCGGGTATTCGAGCTCGCGGAGGCGCTATTTCAGAGCGTCCGCATGCAGTTGAGCGTACCCCGATTCAAGGCCATCTCGACAGACCGTGGCGCGAGTCTGGATACCATCGATAATCCTGTGAACAGCCGAGGGTGGCTCGAAAGCCGTTTCGCGGAGATTCGCAAACTGGAAAGCGAGGCGGAGCGGATACAAGAACTTGAGCTCATCATCAATTGGGAAGATCCCGGACCGGGAGGATTCTACGACGATCTTGGCAATCCACTGCGCCAGATACATCTCGTGCGCGGAAAGAACTACGCACAAGACCCGGCATTTCTCGAGTCGCCGCTGGTTGGATTTTCCTATCGTCCTGCGTTGCGCAGCTCATGGTGGACGCATGCTGAATCACTGATCGACGCGCCGCTGCGGATGCATTACGAGAAGCTCGATCCAAATGCGGAATACAAGATTCGCGTCGTCTACGCCGGCGACAGCCCCAACGTGAAAATTCGTCTGGTTGCTGACGGCTACGAAATTCACCCGCTGATCCAAAAACCAAATCCCGTGAAGCCGGTCGAGTTCGACATCCCTAAAGCCGCCACCGCGAACGGCGAACTCAACCTGGAGTGGACCCGCGAACAAGGCCTCGGCGGCAACGGACGAGGCTGCCAGGTCTCCGAAATATGGCTGATCAAAAAATGAAGTGGGAAAGCCCGGTCAAGAAGAAACTTCGCGACGGCGAGACCGTGATCGCGTGCACCATCACAGTCAATAGCGTAGACGTCGCCGCGCACGCGGCCCGTCTCGGATTCGATTTTCTGTGGATCGAAATGGAGCATTCCCCGATCACACTCGAAACACTGCGCCACATGGTACTCGCGACGCGTGGGTTGCCCGCGCTACCTTTTGCGCGCGTCCCGGTCAACGAACTGTGGACTGCGAAACGGGTCCTCGACGCCGGCGTGTTTGGTGTGATGTTCCCGTTCACCAGCACGCCCGAGCTGGCCGCGCAGGCCGCAGCGGCGTGCCGCTATCCTCCACATGGACGCCGAGGATCGGGCGCAGGACTCGCCCGCTTCGGTTGGCCCGAACAGGAAGACTATCATGACTGCGCCGACGAAAACGTCACGGTCATCGCGATTATCGAAGAAGCGCGCGCTGTCGACCGTATCGACGAAATCGCCGCCACGCCCGGCATCGACGCCCTGTTCATCGGCACCAACGATTTGTCTTTTTCGCTCGGCCTGCGCGGGGAACAGAATGATCCCAAGCTCGAAGAAGCCATCGCGAAAGTCGTCGACGCCGGAAAGCGTCACAAGAAATCTCTCGGCCGGCCCGCCAAAAATGCGGAACAGATCGTGAAATTCCGCGAACAGGGTTTTCAGCTTTTTCAGGCGCCCTCTGAAATCGGCCTCTTTTCCGCGGGCGCCAAACAGTATCTGGATCCGCTGAAAAAGTCCACCGGCGGGCCGCCCTCAGGCCAGCTCTATTGACCGGGCCACATTACAAGTGGTCCGTAGTCGCGATGCTGTGGTGGATCGCGTTCTTCAACTATGCGGACCGCCAGGCAATCTTTTCCGTCTTCCCATTGCTTGAACGCGAAATGCACCTGACCACCGTGCAACTCGGATGGCTTGGATCGTCGTTCGCGTTGGTGTACGGATTGCTATCGCCCGTCGCTGGACACATTGTCGATCGCGTCCGCCGCAAGACCGCGATCCTGGGAGGATTGCATCTGTGGAGCGCGATCTGCATAGCCACCGCCGCATCGCGTGGATTTTCAGGCCTGCTTTTTTTTCGCGCGGCGGAAGGTCTCGGCGAAAGCCTCTATTTTCCCGCCGGCGTTTCTATGCTCAGCGATTATCACGGGGCCGCCACTCGATCCCGCGCGCTCGGCTTGCATCAGACCAGTGTTTATATCGGCACCATCGGCGGAGGATTCTTCGCCGGGTTGATCGGACAGCACTATGGATGGCGCTGGTCGTTTGTCGTTTTCGGCGCGGCGGGTGTGTTGCTCGGATTCATCCTCAGCCGCTTCCTGATCGAGCCTGTTCGCACCGCAACCGCCGCCCGTTTGCCACTGGCCGAATTTCTGCGGACTCTCAAGCCGGAAGCGGTACTACTGATGCTGGCATTTCTGTGCGCGAACTTCGTCGCCGTTGTACTGCTCTCCTGGATGCCGAAATTTCTGTACGACGAATTTCATATGAGCCTGGCTGCCGCGGGCTTCACCGCCACCGTCTACGTGCAACTCGCCAGTATGCTCGGATCGCCGCTGGGCGGCTGGCTCGCCGACATTTTCCGAAAACGCACCCCTGGGGGTCGGATGATCGTGCAGGCTCTCGGCGTGTTCGGCGGCGCACCGTTCGTCGTTTTGTGCGGCCTCACGAAATCGGTCGCGGTGCTGGTCGTGACCCTTGCGGCTTGGGGATTTTTCAAGGGACTTTACGACGCGAACATCTTCGCATCGGTCTTTGACGTCGTCCCACAGGAGGCTCGCGGAACAGCGGCTGGATTCGTGAACATGGTGGGTTGGATCGGCGGCGGCGCGGCCCCCGTGGTGATCGGATTCATCGCCACCAAGAGCAGCCTGGGCTCCGCGATCGCGATGGCCGCGGCGCTGTACATTGTCGCGGGCGTCTTGCTGCTCGCCGGAATTTTCAGAGTGACGGCGAATGCACACGATTAAGCACGAGTCGGAATCCTGGCTGAATTTTCGCAGTCTGGTAGGATAGCCCTGTTCAGGAGATTCCCTCATGACCCGTACCCCCTCGACGCTCTTTCTCGCGGTAGCCGCAGCCGCCATGCTCTGCGCGCAGGACGAACCCACTCAAACTGGTGGTGGAGGACGAGGTGGCACTGGTACGCAACCTCTACCTCCTCCGAATCCGCAATCCTTTGAGCGCGTGGTCACCAAGGACGCGAAGACGAAAAAGGGGCTCTTCACCATTCATCAGGTCGGTGAACGTTATTATTACGAAGTTCCCAAGAGCGAACTCGGCGTGCAATATCTGTGGAACACGCAGATCGCCAAGACGACGGTCGGTGTGGGCTACGGCGGCGGCCAGGTCGCGAATCGCGTGGTCGCATGGGAGTTGCACAACAACCGCGTCTATCTTCGAGATATCAATTTCAGCGTGACGGCCAAGTCCGATGCGCCCATCGCGGAAGCCGTGAAGGCCGCCAACAACGACACCATTATCATGGCGTTCAACGTCGCCGCTTATCACGATGGCGACCCGGTGATCGACGTGTCGCGTCTGTTCAACACCGACGTTCCCGAGATCAGTGCGCGCCAGCAGCTGGGCGCCACCACGTTCGACGCGACACGATCCTTCATCGATCACATTTCTCCGTATCCGGAAAACGTGGAAGCTGAAGTGACCGCCACGTACACGCGAACGGGCAATGGAACTCCGGCTGCCGGAGGACGCGGAGGCGGCGGGTTGGGAGGCGGCACCATGCGTGGAAACAGCGCCACCATCGTGCTGCATCACAGCATGGTTCGCCTGCCCGCAAAACCCATGATGCCGCGCTTATTCGATGAGCGTGTCGGCTACTTCACTTCCGCGCAAATGGACTATACCGCCGACGAATATCGCGCCCGCACGGTTCGCTACATTGCGCGTTGGCGACTGGAAAAGAAAGATCCCAACGCCGCGATTTCAGAGCCGGTAAAACCCATCGTTTACTACATCGATTCGGCGACGCCGAAAAAATGGGCGCCATGGCTGAAGAAGGGCGTCGAGGATTGGAACGAGGCCTTCGCGGCGGCCGGATTCAAAAACGCGATCCTCGCGAAAGACGCCCCCACGCCGCAGCAGGACCCCAACTGGACTCCCGAAGACGTACGGCATTCCGTCATCCGCTGGCTGCCGTCGACGGTCGAAAACGCGAGCGGTCCCCACATTTCCGATCCGCGCACCGGCGAAATTCTCAATGCGGACATTCAGTTCTATCACAACGTTATGAACCTGGCCCGCGACTGGTATTTCGTGCAAGTGGGCCCGCTCGATCCGCGCGCGCAAAAGCTCCCATTACCGGATGACTTGATGGGTCGTCTGCTCGAATATGTGGTCGCGCACGAGGTCGGCCACACACTCGGATTCCAGCACAACATGAAGGCCAGCTCCATGTATCCCGCCGAAAAAGTTCGCGACAAAGAGTGGGTGCGCAAGATGGGACACACGCCTTCGATCATGGACTATTCGCGTTTCAATTACGTGGCCCAGCCCGAGGACGGCATCGCGGCCGAAGACCTTATCCCGCGCATCGGGCCCTACGACGTTTGGGCCACCAAGTGGGGCTACACACCGATTGCCACTGCGGCGACGCCGAAAGACGAAAAGCCCACGCTGGACAAATGGGCGCGCGAGCAGGACAACACGCCGTGGTTTCGTTTCAGCACCGCCAACTCGGCTGGAGCGGATCCCGGCGAGGAAACCGAAGCCGTGGGCGATGCCGATCCGGTCAAGTCCACCGCGATGGGGATGAAAAATCTTCAGCGCGTCGCCAAACTTCTGATGCCCGCCACCGCGTGGAAAGAAGGCGAAACCTATGAGGATCTCAGCGAGTTGTACGGCCGCATGCTGAGCCAATGGCAGCTCGAAATGAATCATGTGGCGAGCGTCGTAGGCGGATTCAACAGCCAGGAAAAAGTGGTGGGGCAGGAAGGCCGCGTCTTTACTTTGATCCCCAAAGTCAAGCAGGAAGAAGCGGTGAAATTCCTGATCGAAAACGCGTTCACCACGCCGCTGTGGATGGTGGACCCGGAAATCCTGCGCCGCATTGAGCCCACCGGCGTTCTGACGCGGATCGCGAATGCGCAGCGTTCCGTGCTCAACACATTGCTCAACGACCAGCGCTTCGCGCGCCTGATCGAAGAGCAGACCGTGGATGGATCGGCGGCCTACACCGCGGCCGAATTGCTTTCCACCGTCCGCAAAGGCGTCTGGAAAGAATTGGACGCATCGCAAGTGAAAATCGACGCGTATCGGCGCAACCTCCAGAACGCGTATCTCGATCTGGTCAACACCAAGCTAAACGGATCGCGTCAGGCTACCCCGGCACCCGGTGGCGGAGGCCGTGGCGGCCGCGGACCAGCGCCTGCCAGTGACGACGAAAAGCCGTTCTTCCGAGCCGAGCTGCACGTGCTGACCGCATCGATCAATGCGGCGCTGGCGAAGGCAACGGATCACGATACCAAGGCGCATCTCGAAGGCGCGAAGGATCAGATCGCGAAGATTCTCGATCCAAAATTCCTCCAGCCGGCCCCCGCCGCGACTGCTCCCGGCGGAGGACGTGGTGGAGCTAGAAACTGACCAAGTAAGATCTCGATTCTGTTCTTAACCTACTGATATAATTTCAGAGTATGCAGACTCTTATGGGTGGCTCCTCGCCCCTATTAGGTCGCTCTCAACCCTATCTGCTGTGTTCGTGCCTGTACCTGTTCAACGCGGTCCTGAGCATGACGAGCAGCGGTTGGTCCTCACCCTGGACCTTGGGTTGGCTTCTGATGGCTGCGGGTTTTTTTGTTGCATATCGGCAGCCAAGCGGCAAATTGAAGTGGTTCTCGCCAGCAGTCGTTACTATGTTCCTGGGCGTCGGCCTTCTTCTATTTGGCCTAAGCAGATAGATCATTCGCGCGGCAAGTCTCTGACGCTCGACAGCAAACGAGAGCGACCGCAAGTCTCGGCGCTGAAGATCGATGCATAACCCGCCATGAAGCAGATTCGCATCCTCAGAGGTTATGCGAAACTTGCGGTCGAAGAAAAGCAGCTCTTGCGCTTACCAGCGCCGTCCGCGGAATCCGAACGCCACACGCGGACCATAGAAGAATCCGCCGCCATAGAAGGGATAGCCATAGCCGTAACCATAACCGTAGTAGGGATACGGCGCGTAGTACGGCGGTGGAGGCGGACCGTAACCCGGACCACCATAGCCCGGTCCTCGGGACTGCAATCGCGGCGCAGCAGACTGTTGATAATCCGCCGGCTCAACGAACCGGAACGTATAGGCCGCGTGCTCGGTCGAAATTGTCACCGGCTGCTCGATGCGGAACGTCAACACGGATTCAGGATAGATGATGGTTGGATGTCCACGCGTCAGCATCACGCCGACGACACCTACCAGCAAGCCGGCACCCGCGCCAACCGCGGCTCCGCCAGCGCCTTGAATCCCTGCGCCGATGGCCGTCCCTGCAACCGTCGTCGCTCCAATCGCGCCTGCGTCGCGGCCGATTGAAGTTGGCCCAGTGCGGCTGACGAGTTGGGTCTGTATAGGAACCTGCTGTCCATCCACGACCGGAAGATCGATCAACTGTAGTCCGAGCCTCGAAACGCCGGAAACGCGGCCCGCCTTCTGAGCTTCGGAAACGCGCCCGCCAATGGTCTGGCCGGGTTCAGCTACCACGAAACCATCCACCACAACCGGCTTCACCAGAGTCGCGGAAAAGGCGTCACCAGGCTGATTCCGGTCGGAGGAAAGCGGCTGATTGACCCGCACCGTCACGTACGTGCCAGGCTTGATGGTCAACGTGGGCGGAACGTTCGCTGGTGGAGGCGGATTCTGCGGACCGCGCTGCGAATCCTGCGGAGCGTTCGCTGGCGCCGAGTTGGCGGGATATGGATTCGATTCACCCAAGCGCCGCCAACCTCCGTTCTGCGGGTCCTGAGCTGCCGCCAGGCACGAAAAAGCGAGCGTGCCCAAAACAAAATAACGACTCGATGGGATCTTATGCATAGTGTCCTCTCAAATAAGTGCGACGAACACTACGATGCACATGTTTCACCACTTCTAACCAGTTGATAACAAAACCCGAGAAGCGGTTCACTTCTGGCCGAAATCCACCGGATGGTGGTTTTGGGCCACTACTTGGACTTTTGTGTCTTCTTCCTGCGCGCCGCCCAGAACGCCCGCATCCGTTCGGATTGGGCTTTACGCTGCGCGGCAGTGCGCGCTTTCCGCTTCCGAGGTCGCCCGGCGGGAGCTGACGTCGTGCCCATTGCAGCGCTAGCCGGCGGTCTGCCCCGGCGCTTTGCGGGACCTCGCAGAGCCTCGATCGCACGATTCAATCGATCGCGTTCTACCACCAGAAGCGCAACAATCTGTTCAGTTTGCATTACCAGTGATCCTATCATCCGGAATCTGCACAGGCAAGTCCTCAAATGCCGATATCTTCATGCCACAGTTCGGGTTTTTCGCGGATGAAGGAGGTCATCAGCTCTACGCACTCAGGATCGTCCAGAACCTCGACTACAATGCCGTTACTACGCATATATTCCTCGGCGCCGAGGAAGGTTCGATTTTCACCCACAACAACATGCGGGATTCGATACAACACGATTGCGCCCCCGCACATCGGACATGGCGATAGAGTCGAGTAAATCGTGCACTTGCGATACACCGACGCCGGCAAGCGTCCGGCATTGCGCAAGCAGTTCATCTCGCCATGATCGATGGCGCTTCCAGTTTGGACCCGGCAGTTGTGCCCGCGGCCGATAATCTTTCCTTCGTGGACCAGTACAGAGCCAATGGGGATGCCGCCCTCGGAATAGCTCTTGCGGGCCTGGTCAATGGCCGCTTCCAGGAACGGATCGCGCGGCATCAGCGCGGTCCGACGGAGTCGGCAATCACTGCTTCGCGCTCCGGATTCGCCATCTGCTTGGATTCTGCCGTCTTATACGCCGGGTCGTTTCGAAGCAGCGCGCGAATTTTTGCGATGACCTCATCCCGCCGCGCAAACGCGTCCATGTCCCGATATTCGAGCACCACCAGCCCCTGCCAGCGCTTTCCTCCGGGGTAGCGGTTTACATACGCGCTAAAGCCGGTCACAACGCCTTCGCGAATCGACGCTTTCGCTTGCGGGATGAGCACCGACGTGGCGTAGTCGCGATAGGCGGCTCCGCTCGCAAAATCATAGGGGATCACAAAATACACGGTGTGGGTCGGGTCCAGCGGAGACTCACCGGTTTCGCGCGCGACCATGTCGGCCGAGTAACTGTTCAGCGGCCACGCCATGTCTAGAGCGTCGCGCGCCAGACCGCCAGGATTGGCCTTTTCAATGTCTTTCCAGCGCGCCACCGCCGCGTAGTTGGGAAAAGAAAGCACGGCCATGGCGTCCCACGTATCCACGTCGACGAACCAGTTGAACAGAAACCGGTAGTCCTTGAGGACTCCTTCCTGCTTCCAACGGTCGAAGCGCTGCACACCCAATTCCGTCATGTACTGGCGGAATGCCGCGCGACGCGGCGGTGGGCAACGGTAGGTGACGATTAACTGCGTCGGCCCGGTTTGCGGTTCCTGAGCGGACATCAGGGCTCCAGCGAGAATGGCGAGCGAAACAAATCCGCGCACGTTGCAACCTCCAGACCGTTCCCCCAGACCCCGAACTATTTCTAACACATCACCGGCCCGTTCGTGATCTTCGTTGGGCGGAGTCAGTGTGTCGGGCGGAGTCAGTGTGTCATCATTGGGTCGGCGTTGTGTTAGAAGGGGAGGAGCGGCAATGGCGCTCAAAGTCCGGACCGTCGAATACTTCTACACGCGGATCGAGGACGGAGCCGGGAAAGCCTACGAAATCCTGGCGAAACTCGCGTCCGAAGAGATCAACCTGCTGGCGTTCAGCGCCGTGCCTTTCGGACCGAATCGCGTGGAGCTGACCATTTTCCCGGATCGAAGCGAGCAACTGCTGAGTCTGGCGACGCGGCTCGGCTGGACGCTTACGGGTCCGTATCATGCCTGTCTCATTCAGGGCGACGATCAGTTGGGCGCGCTGGCAGAAATCCAGAAAGCTTTGCTGGATGCCGGCGTGAGTATTTACTCGTCCAGCGGTGTAACCGACGGAACCGGTCACTATGGCTACGTAATTTATTTTAAGGAAGGCGACCACATCCTGGCGGCCAAAGCCTTGGGCGCCTGAACCTGCTTCTTGCCGGTCGAGGGAAAAGCGGCGATCATAAGCGGCTATGGCCACGGTTCGAATCAACGATGTCGATCTCTACTACGAGTCGGCCGGCGAGGGTGCTCCGGTCCTTCTGCTCCATGGCCTTGGATCGAGCACGCGCGATTGGGAGTATCAGATTCCACCGCTGGCTCAGTCGCATCGCGTGATCGCCATGGATGTTCGCGGGCACGGCCGGTCCGCCAAACCGCCGGGACCTTACAGCGTGAAGCAGTTCGCCTCGGACGCCGTGGCGCTTTTGCGGGCGCTCGATGCCACGCCCGCTCACGTGGTCGGTTTGTCGATGGGCGGGATGATCGCGTTTCAGATGGCGGTCGATTCGCCGGAAACGGTGCGCAGTTTGACCATCATCAACAGTGGCCCGGCGATGATCCTCCGTACTGTTTCCCAGAAGCTCCTGATTCAGTCGCGCTACGCGGTCGTCAGGATTTTCGGGATGCGTGCGCTGGCGAGGATGGTGGCGGGACCGCTCTTTCCCCAACCCGAGCAGGCCGAATTGCGGAAGAAATTCGAGGATCGCGTCGCCGAAAACGATCCGAAGGCTTATCTCGCTTCGCTCAGCGCGATCAATGGATGGAGCGTCGCGGAACGGATCGGAAACATTTCCTGTCCCGTTCTGATTGTCGCCTCCGATCACGACTACACTCCGGTCGCGTGGAAGCGCGCTTACGCGGCACAGATACCAGGCGCCCGCGTCGCGGTGCTGGAGGATTCGCGTCACGCGGGTCCCCTTGATCAGCCCGATCAATTCAATCGCGTCGTACTTGAATTCCTGGGCGCAGCGGTGCCGAAGTGAATTTCAACGCGGCGTTTCGATTGGACGGCCGGATCGCCTTGGTCGCCGGCGCTGCATCCGGAATCGGGCAAGCGGCCGCAAACGGTTTGGCGGCTGCCGGAGCTTTCGCCATCTGTGCCGACCTGAACGCCGAAGGCTCGGCCGCGACAGCGTCCGCGATTTGCGCCGGCGGTGGGAAAGCGGAATCGCTCGCGCTCGACGTCACGGAGGAGTCCTCGGTGGCGAGCGTGGTCCGCGACACAGTAGCGCGGCATGTGTCGATCGACATCTTGGTCAGCACTCCCGCCGTCAATGTCCGCAAACCCCTTCTGAACTACACCGCCGACGAGTTCGACAAAGTCCTGCGGCTGAATCTCAAAGGGAATTTTCTGATTGCGCGCGAGGTGGGCCGTGTGATGAGCGCGCAAAAACGCGGCAGCATCATCCTGTTGTCCTCTATCCGTTCCGTGACGGTGGAACCGGGCCAGGGCGCATACGCGGCGACCAAGGCCGGGATCGTCCAGTTGGCCCGCGCACTGGCCGCGGAGCTAGGTCCTGTGGGCGTGCGTGTGAATTGCATCGCGCCGGGCGTGGTCGAGACTCCGCTGACGCTCCCCATCAAGAGCCGTCCGGAATGGTACAACGCATACGCCGCGAAAAACGCATTGGGGCGCTGGGCGACCGCGGATGAAATGGCGGGGCCGATCGTGTTCCTCGCCTCGGACGCGAGCAGCTACGTGACGGGCGCAGTGTTGTTCGTCGACGGCGGATGGACAGCGATCGACGGAAGATTCCAGCCGCCCGTCTGATGTGGAGCGATTCGCGGCTATGGGGGGCGGACCCCCTGGTCCGCGCGCGATCCCCTGATCGCGCTTCTCCTCCGTAAAATCAGGTCGACAGACACGCGGAAAGGCCGATCGGGGGATCGGCCGCGGACCAGGGGGTCCGCCCCCCAGTCATGGCAAGAGTCTGCGTGTTGAGAGTTTTTCCGCAGTCTCTTCAGCTTGCAGCGATGGCTTCAGCCGGCGGTTTGCGACACGTCAACATCGACCGCTTCCTTCGGTCGCGGCTCAGGGTCGGCCAAATTACAACAGCCGCAGTGTAGCGAGCGCCATCACTTTCGCGGCTTGCACCAGGTGATCGATGCGGCAATACTCGTCCGGCTGATGCGCCAGATGCAGGATTCCCGGCCCGTACGCGACGCATTGATCGACGTGTCCCAACCGCATCACGTGCTTCTGATCGTACGTGCCGGGACTCGCGATCAACGGAGGCGTGGAGCCAAGCACATCCCGTACGGCGCCGCTCAGCGCCGTCACCAGATGAGATCCCGCGTCGGCTTGTACCGGCGGAACGATCATCAAGTCGCGCAGCTCGAAACGAAACTCCGGATCGCGGCGAGCCATCGCGTCCAAAATCTCCGCAATCTCGCCGCGAACTTCTGCAAACGGTTCTTCCAAAAGGTAGCGCCGGTCGAAGATGGCCTCGCACCGGTCCACCACGCAGGGAGTTTGAATCGTTCCGGGCTGCCCGCCGGAAATCGAATTGATGTTGATCGACGGATGCCGCGCCTCCGGCGGTTCGACCGGCATCGCGGTGATTTTCCGGCAAAGTGTCGGTTTCAGCTTATCCTCGATCTCGGCGATCAGGTCGGACATCTTGCTGATGGCGCTGACACCTAGAAACGGCATGCTGCCGTGTGCAATGCGTCCCAATGTCCGGACCTCGAACCAATACACGCCGCGATGGCCCAGGCAGATGCGATCGACATTCAGCGGTTCCGTGATGATCACGTAGTCGGTCCGGCCACTTGAAATGTAACCGCGCTCGGCCAGATAGGCCATGCCGGCGAATCCACCGCTTTCTTCATCGACCGTGGCGCTCTGCTCTACCGTGCCGTTCAAGCGGATGCCTTCGCGGCGAATCGCTTCGACGGCGAAAATCGATGCAGCGATTCCGGCTTTCTGATCGGTGGTGCCTCGGCCGAAAATCTTTCCATCGCGCACGGTCCCGGCGAAAGGATCGACGGTCCAGCCGTCGCCTGCAGGCACGACATCCAAATGACCGTTAAAGTGCAGCAACGGGCGGGCCTGCCCGTTCTTCATGCCGCCGATCACATTGACGCGCGGATTCTCTTTGGTGTGTTCAGTGCTCGCGTCCGCTGTAATGTACGCAACTTCGTATCCGAATCTCTTAAGCTGTGCACCGATCAGGTGTGCGCAATCGCGATAGTTGGCGCCAGGCGGATTGACGGTCGGGATCGCGGTGAGTCTCCGCAGAAACTCGACCATTTCATCGGTCATCGACTCGACGCGATTGAGGACCGGGTGCATATACCGAACCAGCTTACTCCGGCACCAACACCCTTAGGTTGCGCCGGAAATCTTACGTTGGATCGAAGAAGGCGGTTGTATTGTTGTATTACGGTTCAAGAGGTTCACTAGGAAATGAAGTTACGCCCTGATTGCTGTCTTGCGACAGCCTGCAAGAGGTGGTCGTTCTCCGGAAGTCGGGCATGCCGCCTCACGCTCAGACGTAACCACGGATCGGGTATCTCAATAACCCTCTAAAATGATGATTCTATAAGAATATATTAAGACTTGAACGGAATCCGTTAGGGAAGTACAATAGAGATGGCTAGGTAGGGCTACGTTCTTCGTGGCTCGTTGGGTTTACGCCCGCCTGGCTATTTTTCTTCATCTGACTCGCCTTCTGTTGATCCCGGCCAATGCACCTGCTCTACGTTGACGAATCCGGAAATCCTGATGGTGCAGAGGATAAGTATTTTGTCTTGGGCGGAGTCGCCGTCTTTGAACGCGAAGTCTATTGGATCAATGAGCAGGTCAACACCATTGCGGAGAAGTACTTCCCGAACACAGAAATCGAGTTCCATGCTCAGGCCATAGCCTCGCACAGGGACGAGCCTTGGCATTCGTGTCCAACGGAGCAGCGGAACGCGATTATTGATGAGCTGTGTAACACTATCTCTTCACGACATGTAGTGCTTTTCGGGATCGCACTTGAAAAAGCTATAACGAATGATCCAGTGGGACGCGCTTTTGAAGAGATTTGCAACCGCTGCGATCTGTTCCTGCGTCGTCTCCATGCACGCGGGGACACTCAGCGGGCGCTCATTATTTTCGATGAAAGTCGCTACGAGGCGAGTCTTCAAACGTTGCTCGCAGAGTACCGAAGTCTTGGCACCCGGTACGGAGGCACGTTTAAGAACTTTGCGGACGTTCCCTTCTTCGCAAATTCAAAAGCAACCCGGCTATTGCAGCTAGCCGATTTGGTCGCCTATGCCGTTTTTCGTAGATACGAGCGAGGGGATACTCGACTACTTGATAAGATTATCGCGAAGTTCGACACGGAGGACGGGGTGATTCACGGACTCGTGCATCTTACGCGAACCGGCGGCACTTGCACGTGCCCAGCTTGCCTTACACGCCGTCCGCCAAGAATCTATTGAGACCCCGAAGCACTCAGACACTACCGACGCTGTGTAGTTTCCCGATAGAGAACACCACCTACGCTTGACGTGGATCTTCCTGGATGTTACGCTGACCCCGGCTAGGTATTTCTTCGCCCGGTTACGGAGCTAACCAACCATGTCCTATAAATTGACCGTTAACGGGCACTCGACCACGGTCGATGTGCCGGCGGATATGCCCCTGTTGTGGGTACTCCGAGACGTCCTGAATCTGAAAGGCACCAAGTACGGCTGCGGAATCGGCCAGTGCGGCGCTTGCACGGTTCATATGAATGGCAAAGCCGTCCGGTCGTGCCTGACCACGGTCGCGGCTGCTGCGAAAGGGCCCATCACGACCATCGAAGGTTTGTCGGCGGACGGATTGCACCCGCTGCAAGTCGCTTGGCAGGACATCGACGTCGCCCAGTGCGGATATTGCCAAGCTGGACAGATCATGTCGGCGGCGGCGCTGCTCGCGTCTAAACCCAAGCCCAACGATCAGGATATCGATTCTGCCATGAATGGAAACATCTGCCGCTGCGGGACCTATCTCCGCGTCCGGCAGGCGATTCACAAGGCGGCGGCCATGCACGGCGCGCCCGCCACATCCGGCGCGGCTGCCGGCGGCGGATCGCAACATCAGGACTAAAGGAGACTACTCATGAAAACCACACGTCGCTCCTTTCTCAATGTGACCGCGCTCGGTGGCGGCGGTCTAATGCTCAGCTTGTACGTCAAACCGCTGCGCGCGCAGCGCGGTCCCGCGGCAACTTTCGCGCCGATGGCGTTTATCAAGGTAGCCTCGAACGGCATCGTGACGATCATGGGCAAGAATCCCGAGATCGGGCAAGGCATCCGCACCACGCTGCCCATGGTGATCGCCGACGAGTTCGACGTCGATTGGAAGGACGTCAAGGTCGAGCAGGCGGATCTGGATCAAGCCAAGTACGGCGCCCAGAACGCTGGCGGCAGCACCGCGATTCCAGTGAACTGGGATCCATTGCGCAAAGTTGGCGCGGCGGGGCGAGCGATGTTCGTCACGGCTGCTGCCCAGACGTGGAGCGTGCCCGAAGCCGAATGTACCACCGCGTCAGGTCGTGTGATGCACAAAGCCAGCAACCGGTCGCTGGGCTACGGCGAGCTTGCCGCGAAGGCGACGGCTCTGCCGGTTCCGGATATGGCTTCCGTGAAGCTAAAGGATCCCAGCGAGTACAAGATCATCGGCCACCCGATTCCGGGCGTCGACAATCATGCGATTGTCACCGGCAAACCGCTTTTCGGAATCGACTTCACGCTTCCGGGCATGCTGTGGGCTGTGTACGAACGGTGTCCGGTGTACGGTGGCAAAGTCGTCAGCGCGAATTTGGACGTCGTAAAGCAGCAACCTGGAGTGAAGCACGCGTTTGTGATCGAGGGCACGACGGACCTGGCAGGTCTGGTGCCCGGCGTCGCGATCGTCGCCGATAGCTGGTGGCAGGCCAAGTCGGCTCGAAACAAGCTCGAAGTGAAGTGGGATGAAGGTCCAACGGCTTCGCAATCCACCGAAGGATTCCAGAAGCAGGCCGACGAACTGGCAAAACAGCCGTTCAAGATCCAGTTCCGCAAGGACGGCGACGTCGATCAGGCGTTCAGCAGCGCGGCCAAGGTAGTGGAAGCCTCGTATTCGTATCCGTTCCTGGCGCATGCTCCGCTCGAGCCGCAGAATTGCACCGCAGTGTTCAAAGACGGCAAGATGGAAATCTGGTCGCCTACGCAGACTCCGAGCGCCGGTCAGGCGCTGGTCGCTAAGACCTGCGGACTTGCCAACAACGACATCCTCATCCACATCGCGCGTTCGGGCGGCGGCTTCGGGCGTCGTTTGTATAACGAGCCCATGGTGGAAGCGGCGTTCATCGCTCAGAAAATCGGCGTCCCGGTGAAACTGCTGTGGACGCGCGAAGAGGATATGACGCATGACCAGTATCGTCCCGGCGGATTCCACTACCTGAAGGGTGGCGTGGACGCGTCGGGCAAGCTGGTGGCGTGGAAGAATCACTTCGTCAGCTACGGCGAAGGCGACCGTTTCGCGGCATCCGCGAACTGCGGTCCCTCGGAATTCCCGGGGCGTTTCGTGCCGAACTTCCATTTCGGCGCGACGCTGATGTCGCTGGGTGTCCCTACCGGCGCGATGCGTGCGCCGCGAACGAATGCCTACAGCTTCGTTTTCCAGTCGTTTATCGATGAGCTGGCTTATGCCGCCGGCAAGGATTCGGTGCAGTTCCGCCTGGACCTCCTGAATACACCCGAATTGGCGAAAGCCGACGACGGGTTCGATCCGGCGCGCATGAAGGGTGTCCTGGAACTGGTGGCCGACAAGTCCGGCTGGGCGTCGCGCAACAAGCTGCCCAAGGGCCGGGCCAAAGGCGTCTCTTTCCAGTACAGCCATCGCGGCTACTTCGCGCATGTTGCCGAAGTCAGCGTCGACGCGAACAGCAAAGTCAAAGTCCACAAGGTGTGGGTTGCCGGCGATATCGGCAGTCAGGTCATCAATCCGCTGAGCGCCGAAAACATGACGCAAGGTGCGGTAGTAGAAGGACTTAGCCACGCGATGGGCTGGGAAATGACCTACGTCAACGGCCGCGCTGTACAGAAGAATTTCGACGCCTATCCTCCGGTCCGCCTGACCCAGGTTCCACCGGAGATCGAGGTTCACTTCCTGAAGACCAAGTTCCCGCCGACTGGTTTGGGCGAACCCGCCCTGCCGCCGACTCCGGGGGCCATCTGCAACGCGATTTTCGCCGCATCGGGCAAGCGAGTCCGATCGCTCCCGCTCGCTAAGCACGGGTTTAGCTGGGCGTAACGTATAGATTTGTAAAGTTGTTTTGGCGCGTGGCCCCGTCCGCCGCATATGCCGAATGGGATTGACACCCATACTAGAAGAACCTAGACTTTACATGTAAGGGAAGGAGCATGTTCATGTCGCACCTCAAGTTAACGGGCGTCGTGTGCCGGACGAGTTGGATGCTCGGTGCAGCAACGTTGCTGGCGATTTCTGCAAGCGCCGCGGACGAAACGAACGCCACCAAGAAGACCGTGACGTTCACCAAAGACGTCGCCCCAATTTTTCAGGCGAAGTGTGAAGAGTGCCATCGCAAAGGCACTGGCGCTCCCATGACGCTGACGACTTTCGAAGAGGCGCGTCCGTGGGCCAAGTCGATCAAGCAACGCGTGGCGACGCGAACCATGCCGCCGTGGCATCTCGACAAGACGTCGGGCATTCAGCATTTCGCGAATGACCGCTCCCTTAATGACGATCAGATCGCGACCATCGTGGCCTGGGTAGACGGCGGCTCGCTCAAAGGCGATCCGAAAGACATGCCCGCCGCGAAAAAGTGGCCCGATGGCGAGGAATGGATCCTGGCGAAGCAATTCGGCGAACCGGGAATCGTTCTGAAATCGGAACCCTACACGATGCCGGCGCACGGCCAAGATGTATGGTTCAAGCCGCTGACCTCGGTCGATATCAAAGAACCTCGCTGGGTGCGCGCGGTCGAGATTCGTCCGGGAACTCCGGCTGGCCGCAAGATCATGCATCACGTGCTCGCCCGCTTGCAGCAGGATGAACCCGGATTGGTGCAGACCGCAGACGATGCCGCTGCCAACGCCGGAGGAGGCAATGCGCCCGGCGGCAACGGTCCAGGGCTCCTGATGGAATGGGCCATCGGAAAGAACTACGACATTTATCGCCCCAACACCGGCAAGCTGCTGTTGCCGGGGTCGCATATCTGGTGGGAACTCCACTTGCACGCGGTAGGCGAAGAGATTCGGGATCACGCGGAACTCGCCGTATATTTCTATCCGAAAGGCGAGGAGCCAAAGTATCGGACGCGGCTGGCGCTGTTCAGCGGCATGTCGCAACAGAACCGCGGCTTGGACATCGCCCCGAACTCGATTGCGGAGACCACCGGTTACACACTGCTCCGGTCGCCCGCGCGCCTCGAAAACTATCAGCCGCATATGCACCTCCGCGGCAAGGCCATGTCGATGGAAGCGATCCTTCCGGATGGCACCGTCCAGTTGCTGAGTTACGTAAACAATTTCAACTTCAACTGGATGAACAATTACATTTACGCCGACGATGCGGCGCCGGTGCTGCCCAAAGGCACTATCATCAAGATCACCGGCTGGTACGACAATACATCCGCCAATCCGCACAATCCGGATCCGAACCAGTGGGTCGGGTTTGGGGATCGCACCGTGGATGAGATGTCGCACGCGTGGGTCAACGTGACCAACATCACGGAGGAAGACTACAAGGAGTGGGCGGCGAAGCACAAGCCGGAGCGTCCGGCGTTTGGTCGCACCGCTCAGCAGCAGTAGGCGGTTATATTCCGAGTCCTTCGAGAGGAGCAGTCAAAACCGGCTGCTCCTTTTTCACACCTGTAGGGTATTCGTTCAAAATGCTCTCTGCGTCCGTGCTTCCGGTCTTTCGATCAGAGTCACGAACGGAGTGAGTGCTTCGAACGAGTATCCCGAGTCCGTGTTGACTCGCGTGTCCCGAGCGCGTAAACTTTACGCGTAAACTTTCTGAGGGAGATTTTGCATGAGCGGGCGGGTCACACTTATAGCCTTGTCGCTAGGACTGGCATCCGTGCAGGCGCAGCAGTCGCTGCCCATGGAGCCGATGCACACGACCGGGCAAAGCATCACGGGCGCTTTTGAGGGATGGTTCCAGAACAAGGACGGCAGCTACGGCTTGCTGCTTGGTTATTACAACCGGAACACCCGCGAAGAAGTCGACATTCCCATCGGTCCCAACAACCACATCGATCCGGGCGGTCCGGATTACGGCCAGCCGACGCACTTCCTTCTCGGCCGGATGTGGGGCGAATTTGTCATCAAGGTCCCCAAGGATTTCGGCGACAAGAAGCTGACCTGGACTCTCACGGTCAATGGCAAGACCACAGTGATCCCGATGTACCTGATGGCGGACTGGGAGGTCTCGCCGTTCGAGGATGCCTCGAAGAACACGCCGCCGTACCTTTCATTTTCCGAGTCGGGTCCTTTCTTGAACGGTCCCGCTGGGCAGAGCACGACGGCGACAGCAACGGTCGGCACACCGCTGACCTTAAATTTGTGGGTGGCCGATGACGCCAACGTGGTGCCGGGGTCTCAGCGCCCGCGAACGCCCGCCGCGACGATTTTTTGGACCAAGATGCGGGGCGCCGGCAAGGTGACATTCTCCAACGAACGTCCCCCAGTCCAGAAGGCCGAATTCAACGCGCCGGTGAAGGAATTTCAGGGTACGGCGACCACGACAGCGACATTCAGCGAACCGGGAGACTACGTGCTTCGCGTGGTGGCAAACGACTGGACCCGCGACGGCGGCGGCGGGTTCCAATGCTGCTGGACTAACGCGCAGATGAAAGTCAGCGTGAAGGCGGCGACCACCGGCGGCGGCCGCTAAAAATCTGGAGTTGTGGGGCGTAGGGCTTGCGTCTGGACGCCTCTGTTTATATCATTGTCCAAAGCTGGTTATCAGGAGAGAAACATGAATCGCTTTTTCACCAAGTCGTGGCCCGGCTCGTTCTCCGGAATCGCCGCCGGCCTCGTGTGCCTTTCGCTCACCGCACAGGGTCAATTCAAGCCCAAAGATGGCGAGTGGCCGTATTACACCGCCGATCTGGCGGGCTCGAAATACCGCCCGCTCAGCCAGATCAATGCGTCCAACTTCAACAAGCTCGAAGTTGCCTGGCGCTTCAAGACGGAGAGCTTCGGCACTAAGCCCGAGTACAAACTGGAAGGCACGCCGCTGATGGTGAATGGCGTGGTGTACGCGACGGCCGGCACGCGGCGCGATGTGGTGGCGCTGGATGCGAAGACCGGTGAGATTATTTGGGTTCATACCCTGCGCGAAGGCAAGCGCGCGGCCTTTTCGCCCCGCCAGCTCTCTGGACGCGGCGTCTCCTTCTGGAGCGACGGCAAAGGTGACGATCGCATCGTGTACGTCACCACGGGCTATCGCCTGGTGGAACTGAATGCCAAGACCGGAATGATGATTTCGGGTTTCGGCAAGGCCGGCATGGTCGACCTGAAGGAAGGAATGTACACCGGCACCGGACAGCAGATCGATCTCGACGATGGCGAAGCCGGCCTGCACTCGACGCCGCTGGTGGTGAACGATACGGTGATCGTCGGTGCGGCCTTCAAAGAAGGCATGACGGTGAAGACCCACAACAACACCAAGGGTCTGGTTCGCGCCTACGATGCGCACACCGGCAAGCTGATGTGGACTTTCCACACGATTCCAAAGAAGGGCGAATTCGGCTACGACACCTGGGAAAACGGTTCGGCCGACACCAACGGGAATACTGGTGTATGGACGCAGATGACGGTCGACCCGCAGCTCGGCCTGGTATACCTGCCAGTCGAATCCCCGACCTCGGACTACTACGGCGGCGAGCGTCCGGGCAACAATCTTTATGGCGAAAGCCTGGTCTGCGTCGACCTCAAGACCGGCCAGCGCAAATGGCATTTCCAGATTGTGCATCACCCGGTGTGGGATTACGATCTGTCCTCCGCGCCGTTGCTGATGGACGTCACCGTCGATGGGAAAAAGCGCAAAGTAGTTGCGGTGCCGTCGAAGGAATCGTTCCTCTACGTTTTCGATCGCGTAACTGGCGAGCCGGTCTGGCCGATCGAAGAGCGCGCCGTCGCGCAGACCGACGTCCCTGGCGAGAAGACTGCGAAAACCCAGCCGTTCCCGACCAAGCCGCCGGCCTACGGGCGGAACTACATCAAGGTTCCGGACGATCTGATCGACTTCACGCCGGAGATGCGCGCCGATGCCATCGACCGGTTGAAGAGCTATCGCGTGGAAGGCATGTTTACGCCTCCAGTTGTTGGCGATCCGAAGCATTGGCTGGGCGGAATCAACCTGGGCAATGCCAGCGGCGGCACCAACTGGCCCGGTGCCGGCTTTGATCCGGAGACGGGAATCGCGTACGCACAGGCCGCGCAATCGTTCGTCACGCCGATTTCCTTGCGTACTCCTCCTGAAGGCTTCTCGGACATTCGCTACGTTTCGGGCCGCAACGATATGCCGTTCCGTGAAGCGGAAGGTCCTGGCTACGGCAGCGCAGCGGACTATCCGACGCAGCGCGGAGCACGTGGCGGACGTGGCGCGGCTGCTCCTCCACCGGCGGCGGCTGCTGCTGCGGCGGCACCGGGCGGCCGTGGTGCGACTCCTCCTGCCGGCGGTGGTGGGCTTGGCGGACTGCAAGTCCAGGGTCTGCCGATCGTGAAGCCTCCTTACGGCGTCATCTCCGCGATCGACGTCAACCGGGGCGATCTCAAGTGGACGGTTCCCTACGGTGAGACTCCGGACAACATCCGCAATCATCCGGTGTTGAAGGCCATGATGGACAAGATCGGCAACACCGGCATGAACGGCAGTGTCGGCGTGCTGATTACGAAAACGCTAGTGATTCTCGGCGACAGCCAGATCACTTCGGTGACGCATCCTCGCGGCGCGATGATCCGCGCTTATGACAAGAACACCGGCAAAGAAGTCGGCGCGGTGTTGATGCCGGCTCCGGTCAGCGGATCGCCCATGACCTACGAGTGGCAGGGCAGGCAGTACATCATCATCGCGGTCAGCGGCGGTACCTATACCGGCGAATACATCGCGTTCGCGTTACCGGAGTCGGAAGAAAGCTCGACTCAGGCGCAGCGTTAGTTTCCGAAAGGGCGGCAGAAATCCACTGCCGCCTCTTTTCATTTCACTCTCATCCCCTAAGTTTCTTCAGTAGAGGGGGGCGGACCCCCTGGTCCGCAGGCGATCCCCCGATCGCCGTTCGTGCGCTGGACCACTCATACTCCTCAGCACTCCGAGCCAGCCCTGCGTTCACAGGATTCATCTCAATGTACCGGCGAATCCTCGCGAACTCTTCGCGATTCCGGACGTTTCTATCGTAACTCTCGTCCTGCCAGAATGGTGTTCCGGTCAAGCCGAGCAACTCATTCCCGCGTTTGGCCGTGATGCTCTTCAACGACTTGAGCAGGAGCGGGAGTGACGTTCTCGGAGTTACTAGCATATGAACGTGGTTTGGCATGACGACATAGGCGTGAAGTTCAAAATGCTTCAAACTCTCTTCGGCATGTTGAATCGCATCGACGACCAAGTCTGCAATCCGAGCATCCTTCATGTACAGCGGTCCAGTTCGACCCGCGTCTAGGATTCTATCCATCGCGACGAATTGCTGCCCCGCCGTCAGGGTGCCGGGTCTAAAATAGCGATTTGACGGAAGGCTTCCATGCAGCCGGCAAGTCAGAAAGACAGGTTTGTCTGTTTTGAAGACATGTGGAAGACGGCGGCGATAGTCCGGCACTTCTAAAGTAGTGCGGCTGGATCAGGATTTTTCTCTTTATCGGCAAGGCGATCGGGGGATCGCCTGCGGACCAGGGGGTCCGCCCCCCAGAACCACAGAATGCCTATGAACAGGACGAGCAGCATCAGCCCCCGCAAGACCATCGCCGGGGTCCATTCGATGCGGAACTGGCGGAAGACCGACCATCGCTCTACCATCCAGTGCCATCCTGTGTGCGCGACCAGCGCCGACAAAATGATGGTCCCCATCCGCTCGGCCACCACGTATTCGAACAGCAGATCCAGCGCCGGGATCATCACGATCAACACCAGCAACTGACCCAATTCGACTCCGACGTTGAACGACAGCAGCGATGTCAACATGTGCGAACCGGCGAATTGCAGCGTTTCGCGCAGGGCGAAGGAGAATCCAAAACCGTGCACCAGTCCGAAGCCGAATGCGATGATCCACCGCCGGTGGACGTTACTCGTTCCCACGATATTCTCGAGCGCCATGTACACGATCGACGTCGCGATTCCGGTTTCGATCAGCGGCGGAAACCACAGCGCGTCGGGAGCATAGTTGTACGCAGAAGCAATCAGCGTAATCGAATGCGCCACCGTGAACGCAGTGACAATCGGGATCAGCGCTCGGAATTTGCGGAACGGGATCACCAGGCAGAACAGGAACAGCAGGTGATCCGTGCCGTCCAGGATGTGGAAGAACCCGCCTTCGACGAATCGGAACGAAGCTTGATACCAGCGCGGATCGAGCCGCACCAATCCTGGATCGCTCTGAAATTCAAAAGCGCGAATCCGGCCGTCGGGCAGGATGTAGCGAAGCACTGTGACGACTCTCAGCCCTAGCCGGCCGAACACGGGATCGATGGAGAATTCCGCGCGATCGGACTGAATGGGATAGTCGAACAGCACGTCGAGGAAAGTCTGGTTCCAGACGACGTTGGTGTCGGGCGGGAGCATGGGGCCCGTGACGTGCGCGGCAGCCTGCTCGTAGGTAACAAAGGAACGGTCAGATTCGAGCGCCAGTCTCGTTGCCACTACCTTCGGCTTCGATAGCCGCGACTCGCCTTCATACAGCTTGATAAAGTCACCGAGCCACAGCGTCGCGGCATCCGGCATCAGGGCCTCAGTCTGCGCGATGTCCAGATAGCCGGGGCCGCGTTCGGGGAAATTGACGTCGCGGATGGCATTGAGCGGGCAGCGGATCAGCAAATGCAGGCGGCTGCCTTCCGGCTTGAGGAAGACCTGAACCGTCACGTCGTTGGGAATGTCATGTGCGAAGACCGCCGTTGACGCCAGAGCGATCGCCGCAAAATGCCGTAATAACATGTGTTTCACTGCCGGAAGGGACTAGTTACGGGAAACCGAATCGTGTATAATTGCTCCCACTGTCCGAACAGTCAGGATACATCGAAAAGAGAGGATTGAGGAGGATTGACAAAGATATGAGCCGAAATCTCCGTGTTGTCGCGACGGTCACCGCGCTTGTGGTCGCACTCGGAGTTGGATCCGTGGTGCTGGACAAGAAGAGCACCGCCCACGCTGCGGCCGGCAAAGTGGCACCCCGTTTCGAAGTCGATCCGATGTGGCCTAAGCCGCTGCCGAACCACTGGGTGATGGGGAACGTGATCGGCGTTTCTGTGGACTCGAACGATCACATCTGGCTGATTCACAGGCAAGGTTCGCTGGAGGCGATGGAATTGTACGGGGTCGCGAACGCTCCCGTGGGCGCGAACAAGCGGCGCAATGGCGTAGTGGAGTCCGAGTGCTGCATTCCCGCTCCGCCGGTCCTCGAATTCGACCAGGCAGGGAACCTGCTGGCGAGCTGGGGCGGCAAGGATGGGGACGGCTATGTGTGGCCCAACTCGAATCACGGGATTTTTGTGGATTTTAAAGGCAACGTCTGGATCGGCGGCAACGGCCGTGGGACACCTCCGGGTGGGGCGGGACGTGGCGCGGCTGGTCGCGGTGCGGCGCCCGCTGCTGCACCGGCTGCTCCGGCCGCTCCGGTTGACGAATCGGCTCCCATCGCCCGCGGGCGCGGTCCGGTCACCATTCACGACAGCATGGTGATGAAGTTCACGCAGGATGGAAAATTCCTGATGCAGATCGGAAAATCCGGAGCGAAACTGGACAGCAACGACACCGAGAACCTGGGCCTGCCGGCCAAGCTGTACGTCGATCCCAAGGCCAATGAACTGTACGTGGCCGATGGCTACGGCAACAAGCGCGTGATCGTGTTCGACGCCGAAACCGGAAAATACAAACGGCACTGGGGCGCTTACGGCAACAAGCCGGATGACGGAAACCTCGGTCCCTACAATCCGAACGATCCGCCGGCGAAGCAGTTCCGCAATCCGGTGCATTGCGCCGAATTATCGAACGACCGGAACCTGTATGTGTGCGACCGTCCCAACGATCGTATCCAGGTGTTCTCACCAGATGGGAAGTTCGTCAAGGAAAAAGTTCTGTACAAAGAAACGTTGGGCGATGGATCGGTTTGGGACATCGCGTTCTCGAAGGATAAAGACCAGAAGTACATCTTCCTGGCCGACGGCGCGAACGAGAAGGTCCACATTCTGGACCGCGAAACGCTGGAAGTTTTGACCAGCTTCGGCGATGGCGGACGCCAGCCGGGCGCGTTCTACGCGGTCCACAGCATCGCCACGGATTCCAAGGGCAACATCTTCACCACGGAAACCTATCGCGGCCAGCGTATCCAGAAGTTTGTGTATAAGGGTGTTGGACCGGTGTTGAAGGAAGATCAAGGCGTCCTCTGGCCGAAATCGGCGAAGAGTCCGATCCCATGAAGTACTCGCTTTTACTCTTCGTTTGTGCCGCTGCGTGGGCTCAGCACGAGCCGCGCGGGACCGCCACCGACGTTAAGAACGACGAGATCATGGCGGTCGTGAAGAAAACCGCCAGCGCCCCTGTAAGCGATACGCAGATCCGCGTGGTGGGGATAAACGACGGATACAACGTCGGAGTGGGCGTCGTGCATCGCTCCAGGACTCAAGGCAAACAGACCCCCAACGGCATCGAACATAGCCAGATCACTGAGGTGTATCACTTCATCTCTGGCGATGCGACATTTGTGACCGGTGGCACGCTTGAAAATCCCAAGGAATCAGCCCCCGATAGCCAGGTGGTGAAGGTCCTCAACGGGCCGAGCACCGGCGGCGGAGCCATCCTGAACGGCACCAGCCGCAAGGTCACCGCGGGAGATGTGATCGTTATCCCTCCCAATACCCCGCACTGGTTTAGCGAAATTAATTCGGATCAGGTGGTGTACCTGGTGATTCGAATCGATCCTCACAAGGTGTTGCCTGCGGGGTACACGGCGAAGTAATCAGGCTCCGTTTTGAGCCGGTCTCGCGAAAAGCGCTGTGCCGCGCTAGGATCAAAGCATGGCCGCCCTTCCGGACCGGTACGCCGACCCGGTAGTCGAACTTCGACGTATCTCCGCCGAACAACTGGAACCGCTTCTCGAGGAAGAAACCGGGGAGTGGCGCAGTGAGCTCGACTGGGATTTCCGCCTCTCCGGCGACTTGGTCCGGAGATTCGTGCATATGCAGGCCCTCAGCGGATTCGCGCTGATGCATGGAGCCTACGCCGCCGGTTACTGCTATTACGTATGCGAAGAAGGCAAGGGACTGATCGGCGATCTGTACGTAAGGCGCGCGTTCCGCACGCTCGAGAATGAGAACATCCTGCTCGGCGCGGTGCTGGACGCAGTGTGGCGTTCGGCGGGTGTGCGGCGCGTCGAGGCGCAGCTCATGATGCTTTCATCTCCGCTCGAACGCAGCATTCCGCGCCACAACTGGTTCCACTCCTATCCGCGATATTTTCTGGAAGCGCCGCTCGAGAGAGTCACAACGCTTCCCACCAAGCCGCACGCTGGCAGCTCCATCGTCCCGTGGACCGTGAACCGGCACGATCAGACCGCCCGCCTGATCGCCCAGGCCTACCAGGGCCACGTGGATAGCCAGATCAACGATCAATACCGGTCTCCGGGCGGGGCGCGTCGCTTCCTGACGAACATCGTTCAATATCCGGGCTGCGGTGCATTTTTTCCGCTGGCCTCGCTGGCGGCCATCGATGCCGAAGGCCGGCTACGCGGTGTTTCGCTCGCGAGCCTGGTGGCGGCCGACATCGGCCACATCACACAAGTGTGCGTTGCGGCTTCCGAACGCGGCACCGGACTCGGCTACGAATTGGTGCGGCAGTCCATGGTTACGCTGGCGGCTCATGGATGCCGCAGTGTCAGCCTCACGGTCACGGCTTCAAACGAGACTGCCGTTGGCTTGTACCAACGCATGGGATTTACGAATCGTCGCAATTTTGCCGCATACGTGTGGGAGTCCCCGTAATGTCGAACCTGCGCCATGCGGTCAGACTTCTGGTTAAGAATCCTGGATTCACCGCGATCGCAGTGCTGACGCTCGCCTTGGGAATCGGAGCCAACACCGCGATTTTTACGATCGCGAACGCACTTCTGTTGCGTCCTCTGCCGTTTGCCGATCCCGACCGACTGGTCCTGGTGTCGGCGCCGCCTGCGAATGAACGCTCCGAAACGGGCTGGCTCTCGTTTCCGTTCTTCACCGTGCTGAACGACTACAACCGCTCGTTTTCGAACCTCGCGGTGTGCAACTTCGAAACTTTCAGCCTGACCGGACACGGGGATCCCGAACAGATTTACGCGGCTCGAACGAGCTGGAATTTCTTCGATACGCTCGGTGTGCGGCCGATCCTGGGGCGCACGTTCACGCGTGAGGAAGACCAGCGTGGCGGGCCGCCAGTTGTGCTGATCAGTTACGAGTTGTGGATGCGCCTGTTTGGCGGCGATCGCAATGCGGTTGGCAGCAGTCTCACGCTTGAAACGCGCGATTTTACGGTGATCGGCGTCCTGCCCCCGCGCTTTACCGTGTCGCTGTTGGGGAAAGTCGACATCTGGGCGCCTCGCGTCACCGAATGGACCTTGGTGACGCCCGCTCGCGTCGCTGCCGGCGGCCGCTATTTTCAAGTGATCGGGCGTCTGGCGCCGGGTGTCTCAAAGGATCAGGCGCGCGCGGAAACGCAGGTGCTCTTTCAGCGATACAAGGCCGACAAACCCGGCAACTTCGATGCGACCACGGACTTGGTCATGCAGATCGGCAATCTTCAGGACCGCATGGTGGCCAATGTGAAGCCGACGGTGCTGATGCTTTCCGCTGCTGTCGGATTGGTTCTGTTGATCGCCTGCGCCAACGTGGCGAGCCTGTTGCTTTCGCGGGCGCTGGGCCGGCGTAAGGAATTCGCCGTCCGCACGGCACTGGGAGGATCGCGCGCAGTTCTCATTCGCCAGCTTCTCACTGAAAGCGTGCTAATCGGACTGGTGAGCGGCGCCGTCGGGATCCTGCTCGGCTTCGCCGGTACGCGGGTCCTGTCGCTGTACGGCCAAGCCCTGTTGCCCGGAACCGCCAACGTTTCGATGGATCTGCAGGTGCTGGTATTCACGCTGGCGATCTCGTTGGGTGCCGGGATCTTATTCGGACTCGCACCCTCGCTGCAGCTTTCGAAAGCGGATCTGAATCCAGCGCTGCGCGACGAAGGCCGCGGCACTGCCGGGAACCGCCGCAGCAATCGAGGCAGAAGCGTCCTGGTGGTCGCTCAAGTGGCGATCTCCATGGTTTTGCTGATCGGCTCGGGATTGCTGATTCGAAGTTTCCTCCAGCTCCGTTCGGTGAATCCGGGCTTCGAGTCGAACAACCTGCTGACCATGCAGGTCTCGTTGCGTAAATACGCGCGACCCGAGCAGAGCATCGCATTCTACAAGGCGGTGCTTCGGCGCGTGAACGCGCTTCCTGGTGTTACTGCATCCGCCATCTCTACCGCGCTTCCGCCGACCGCGACACATCAAACGCCGGTGCTTTTCGAAGGACACCCGGCGCTTGAGCTAGGCAAGCGGCCGATCATCAATATTCAGCAGATTAGTGCGGATTACCACAAGGCTTTAGGAATTCCGCTGCTCGCCGGGCGTGCGTTCACGGATCATGACGACGCGCAGGCGCCCAAGGTTGCCATCATCAATCAGGTGGCTGCACGGCGGTTCTGGCCGGACCAAAACCCGATCGGCAAGCGAGTCTGGATCGGAAACCTGCCCGCTCCTGCCGAGGTTGTGGGGCTGCTCGGAGACTCCCGGAACGTCGATCTCGCCGTTGCGCCCGCACCCGAAGTCTTCCTGCCGTTCGAACAACTTCCCTGGTCGTTTTTCTGCCTGAGCGTACGGACTGCGGTCGAGCCGCACAGCCTGGTTTCCGCAGTCCGCCGCGAAATTGCCGCAGTCGACCGCGACCAACCAGTGATCGAGATTCATACCGGCCAGGAATTGCTGGAGGCATCGCAAGGACAAACCCGGTTCATGATGTTCCTGCTAGGCGTATTTTCGGCGACGGCGTTCATCCTCGCCGTGATCGGAATTTATGGCGTCATCGCGTATTCGGTTGCGCAGCGCACGCAGGAACTGGGGATCCGCATGGCGCTGGGCGCGGCCAAAGGCGACATTTTGCGACTGGTGATCGGAAACGGACTGATGCTGACCGCTACGGGAATCGCGATCGGACTGCTCGGTTCCGTCGGGCTGACGCATTTGATGTCGACCATGCTGTATGAGACCAGCGCGACCGATCCGGTTACGTTGGCCACCAGCGCTATTCTGTTCCTGCTGGTCGCCGCGCTCGCCAGCTATCTGCCTGCGCGAAAGGCGTCGCGCATCGATCCAACGGACGCGCTGCGAGCGGAGTGACAAGTCACGGATTCACGCAAAGACGCCAAGACGCAAAGATCGCGAAGGAAGCCCTTGGCGTTCTTTGCGTCTTTGCGTGAACCATTCGTGTAATCCCATATTCCGATGTAACCGTCTGGAAAGGATAGGCATCGGTTCATTTAGATGATCTCCAGGCGCGATCTATTGGTGTCTTTCGCAGCGGCCCCGTTGCTGCAGGCGCAGGAGAGAATCTCGACCGACGTCAATGTCGTCAACGTCTTCACGACGGTCCGCAACAAACAAGGCCAGATCGTGCGCGATCTCACCAAAGGCGATTTCACGCTGGACGAAGACGGCCGACCGCAGACCATCGCCTATTTTTCCCGGGAATCCGATCTTCCGTTGACGCTGGGTCTGGTGGTCGATACGAGTCCCAGTCAGCGTCGTGTGCTGGAACAGGAGCGCGGGGCCAGCTACAAATTCTTCGAGCAGGTGCTTCGCGAGGACAAGGACCAGGCGTTCGTCATTCATTTCGACGCTGAAATCGAGCTGTTGCAGGATCTGACCAACTCGCGAAAGAAATTACAAGACGCGCTGCGCGAACTCGAAATAGGGTCCCCGCGGCAATTGAACCGGCGTGACAATCCTAATCCGACTCCTCGCCCGCGCGGGGGCACAGCGCTGTATGACGCCGTGCTGCTCGCGTCCGACGAAGTCATGAAGAAGCAGACCGGGCGGAAAGCGCTGGTGGTGTTGACGGACGGCGTCGATAACGCGAGCAGGACAACGCTGCCGGACGCGATCGCGTCCGCCCAGAAGACCGACACGCTGGTTTACTCAATTCTTTTCGCGGACGAACAGGGCCTCGGTCAGACGAGTCCCTGGAGCGGACGCGGAGGAGGCCGGCGCGGCGGCATGGGACGGCCTCCGATGCGGGAGCGTACTGACGGGAAGAAAATCCTCGAACGGCTCTCCAAGGAAACTGGCGGCGGCTTTTTTGAGGGCTCAAAAAAACACTCGCTTGACGACATCTACCGGCAGATCCAGGAAGAGCTGCGCAATCAATACAGCCTCGGATATACACCGGATAAGAAAGATGGTCCCGGCTTCCGTAAGATCCACGTTTTCGCGAAGCAAAAGGGATTGATCGTGCAGGCTAGGGACGGATACTACGCCTCCAAGTAACTTTTGCAGTTACTGAGTGGCGATGGAGTCCCTTTGAAGCTTGTAGGGGGTGACGGTGGCTGAAATGGTGGCGGCATCGATCCAGAAAACCTCGAGCATGGGACGGTCGTCGGAGGTAGCCGGTGAAAGTGCGTCGCGCAGAACCTCGTGCTTCACGCCGTCGTTGTCGTAGTAGGTGATGTGGATGCGGTAGCCGTCCACCGCAAGGCTCGGATGCACGATCAGGATTTCCGCGTAGGGATTGTTGTTGCTGAACCCGGCGGCATTGTGGAGCAACGATACCAGTGCGGTGTTGATGTTGACGATCACCACCGTAGTGGAGGACGGTGTTGGCGTCGACTCGGCGTACAAAGCGGCGGTGAAGAGAGTGAGCAGCAGAACTTTTTTCATCTAAGGTCTCCTGCCAGTGGAAGCGTGAAATGCGAACGGAATGCCTCAAAAAGAAACTAGTGGCCTGTCGCGTCGAATCCGTTACTATGAGCAACGCGCTCCATGACTGTCGCGCCTCAAGCATTTGAAGACTCCTGGTGGTTTGAGGCGCGACAGTCATAGAGCGCGTACGAACGTTATGTATACGACAGGCCACTGGTGGCGTTTTCCCGGTGATTTCGACAGCGGATCCCGGGTCGCTTGCGAATCGCACCGGTTTTTCGGCAAGGTTCACGGAATCAACTTCTTGCGACTTTGATAGACCAAAATCGACGGGCTCAAAGGGCACTCGCCATACCAAGGGTGCGGAGATTTCGTAAATCGCGTCTGCGAGCGTCCTAGGCCCCGCTAAACCGATTCTTAGCAAAATCGCTGTCCGAGTCACCGGGACGGTTCACTACTGCGTATCGCGGGAAATCCGATATTCTGAGCAACGCGCTCCATGACTATCGCGCCTCGATACATGCGGCGCGACGGGCCAACAAGTGCGGAGAGACGTTTATTTGCCGGACTTTGACGCGTCCAGGTAGTAACCATGAATGCGGTTGGTGAACGGGTGAGTAGGGATGTTGAGCTTTGCGAACACCTGATCCGATTCCTGCAGGATGGGGAGAGCTTCTTTCGCGCGCCCTTGCAGAAGCAATGAGATGCCAAGTTCGCCCGCATGTTCAGCGTAGACGGAAGTGGTCCGCGGATAGCTTTTGAGCGAGATGCGGGCGGCCTCGCGCGCAAACGGCTCGGCTTCCTTGGGTTGACCGGCGAAGTTGCGGACCACTGCGGCGGCGAACAGCGGAATCATCCGCTGATACTCCAAAGCGCCCTCGGTTTTGTGTACCGCGGCGTCGGCAAGTTGACGAGCTTCCACCAGTTCTCCCTGATAAGCGAGCATCCAGGCAAGGTTCGCGACAGCATGCTGAGTAACCGACGCATCGGGGCCGGAGGCGCGCTCGAACAGGACCATCCGCTGTCGATTGTAGCCGGCGGCGCCAGCGACGTCGCCCAAGCGAAAGCGCAGATCCGCCAGCGCGAAGAGGTCTTGCGCGACGGCGCTGTCCGAGGGATCCGGTTGGTCCCGGTCCAACCGCAACGCTTCGGTAAGAACGCGATCCGCATCGGCGTAACGGCGCTCACGGATCGCGATTCGGGATTCGCCTTTAAGTACGTTGGCGCGCAGCGACGGGTCGATTTCAGGGTGGGCATTGAGCATGCCCTCGGCTTCCCGCACCAGTTGCTTCTGCTGATCGTAGGTCACGTCGGGAACGTGAGTGATCAGGAGATTGACGTACGATTCGATGCAGATTTCGGGATCCGCATGATTGCCTGGAACTCGGCAGCGGCGGACTACTTCATCCAGATGCACCTTCGCGGTCTTGCGATCGCCGCTGGCGTCGAATCCGGTGGCGCGCCAGCTTTCCACCTTGACCAGATCGTCCATGCGTCCGGACGCCTGGAACAGGGCCTCCGCGCGATCGAGTTCGCGGTGCATTTTTTCGAATTCCTGACGGCTAAGGAAAGACTGAGCCAGCCACAGGCGCAAATCCGCCTCGACCAGGGGATCGCTGATGCGGGCGCGATTCAGCTTGGCCTCGGCACGGTCCACCATCGCGCTAAGAGTGATGTTCTTGTCGACGGAGTTGTCGGTTGCCAGCATATCCTGCAGGAACTTGCTGGTTGTTTGCGCCTTCAAAGCTTCACGGCGGGCCAAGCGTGCCTGTTGAAGAGCGACGATAGTGGCGCCGGAAAGTCCAAGTACAAAGATGGCCGCAACCGAAACTGGAACCCATCGTCGCCGAATGAATTTTCCAGCACGATAAAGGGCCGTTTGCGGCCTCGCCAGAACGGGGAGGTCCTCAAGGTAATTCTCCAAGTCCGTAGCGAAGGCGCGCACCGATTCGTAGCGCCGGGCCGGATCGTTCTCCAGCGCCTTCAATACGATCGCGGAGAGATCGCCGCGCAGGATCTTGCTGAGCTGCTGTCGCGGAATCGAGCGGGACTGCGCCGATTCTTCGGTAATCACGGTGGAAGGTGGACTCGCCTGCGTATCTCCCGTAGCGCGGCTGATTTCGCTGAGGACCGAGCTTGGATTCCCGAAGGGCCACGCACCGGTGAGGAGCTCGTAGAGAATAATGCCGAGCGAGAAAACGTCGGTGGAAATATTGACGCGTTCCCCGCGGAGCTGTTCGGGACTGGCGTAACGCGGAGTTAGCATCCGCATTCGCGTTACCGTGACTTCAGTCTGGCCCGCCAGAAGCGATGCAGTGCCGAAGTCGAGCAGCTTCACCACGCCCTCCGCGTTCACCAGGATATTGGCGGGCTTCAAGTCGCGATGGACGATCAAGTTGCGATGCGCGTAGTCGACTGCTTCGCAGACCTGAAGAAAGACGCGGAGGCGGGCTGCTACAGAGAGTTTCCGTTCATCGCAATCCTTGTCGATCGGCCGGCCGTCGACGTATTCGGTGACGAGAAACGGATCGCCCGAGGAGGAAACGCCGCCATCGAACAGCCGCGTAATGTTGTTGTGGCTGAGCGCGGCCAGCAGCCGGCGCTCGGTTTCAAAGCGGCGTAAGAATTCGCGGCCACCCAAGTACGCGGCCATCACTTTGATCGCTACGGTTTGCTCGAACTGGCCGTCGACGCGCCGCCCGAGATACACGGTGCTCATGCCACCGTGGCCGATCAGCTCGCTGGCGCGATAGACGCCAAAATTCGCTGCTGGAATTTGAGGATCGGGAGCTGGTTCCGCCGACGCTCCGGTCATGGCCGTGTGGGCCTGCAACAGAGACATTACGTCCTGGTACAAATCCGCGTCCCCCTCGCATTGCACCCGAAGCCAATCGAGGCGCTCCGCGGCGGGGATCTGGCGGGCGTCATGGAACAGCGATTCGATTCGGGACATCCGTGCCCTCAATCACGTTGCGTAATCCGCCGTATTTTCACCTCACGGCTGGCGAGAGGCGGCGGTAAAGCCAGGCTTTGGCGAACTCCAGGTCGCGATCGATGGTGGCGCGTGAGACCTCCATCAGCTCTGCCGCTTCTTCGTTGGTGCAGCCGAGGAAGTACCGCAGCTCGAGCACACGCACCTTACGCTCGTCGTTCGCTTCCAACTCTCTGAGCGCCGCGTCCAACGAGAGCATTTCCTCGCTGGACGCGTCGATCCAGGCCATTTCCTCATGCAACGGAACGCGTGTCGAAGAACTCGGGCGTTTGAGAGCGCGGGACTGGCGTGCATAATCGATCAGGATCATGCGCATCAGTTGGGCGGCAAAAGCGTAGAAATGGCGGCGATCGATCAGATTGATATCTTTAATCTGGGCCAGGCGAAGATACAGTTCGTTTACGAGGCCCGTGGCCTGTAGCGTGTGACCGGATCCCTCGCGCCGCAGGTAGCCGCCGGCGATCGCGCGCAGGTGCGGATAGGCGACGGAAGTCAAATTAGACAGGGCGTCGCGATCGCCTTCGCTCCAGCGGTGGAGCAAAACCGTGATTTCGTCGGGAGGCGGATCGGAGGCCATGATGCTGAATGGTCCCCTTATATTACGTCAAATCCACGCGGCGATTTGTCCGCCATACGTGCTCCGTGCCCCCTCACAGGCGAGCCCGAGCTTCAGGCGATCAATACCAAGACGCGGCCGCTCCGGATCGGTGCGAACCACCGCAGATAATGCCGTCTCCTTCGTTCCATTGGATGGCGGCTTAAGCAACCTCCGGCAAGTTCATCTGTTTCGCCAGCGCAGGCCACTGCGGACTGGAACGCAAGATCTTCATCAGTGGAGTCCTCAGATACCCAACTACCGACGGATCGCGCTGCTCGATAGCCTTCTCGAACCAACCCGCGGCCGCATCGGTCTCCCCACACATGGCATGGAACACTGCCAGGGCCATGGGAGTTCCGTACGCCCCGCCGGATTCCGCTTTCAGTTTTTCAACCAACTCGATGGCGCGGCTGCGATTGCCGGATTGAAACAGAACCCCGGCGAATATCGCAATGACACGAACATTCCAGGCCGCTAGCTGATAAGCTTTTTCCGCCGCGACCAGGGCTTCAGCAAGCCGGCCGCGGAATGCGTGAATACGGCCCAGCGCCAGATAGACGTTCCACCGGTTTTTGTCCATGGCCAAGGCCTTATCGGCCTCCGTGAGCGCGCGATCGTCCTGTCCCGCGGCGTGAAGGGCATTGATCAATGCAATTCGCATGCCCAGGTTTAACGGATCCTCTTCGACCACGCGTTCCAGCTGCTTCACGGACTCGTCCAGACGGCCGTAAGGCATCAGATAGTAGAACGCGTAACACCAGCGCGCCCCGGCCGTGACTGAATCGCCGCTCATCGCCCGCTTGAACCAGCGCTCGGACTCCTTCCAGTCATAGTCGTAGGCCGCTGTACCGACCCCCAACGCGGCCAACGCCTCGGGCAGGGACGGGTCGAGATCCAGGGCCGTGAGAGCTTCTGCTCGCGCGAATCCCATCACGTCGCGAGCGGGCTCCAGCCCGTTGAACGCCAGCGACCAGAAATAACTAGCCAGAGCGGCGTGGGCCAACGCATACTCCGGGTCGAGAGCAATCGCGGTGTCGAAAAACTCTTTGCTCCGCTTCAAGCCTTCCGGCGTCCCGTCGAACTGGTAATGCCTGCCCTTCAGCAGGGCCTCAAAAGCGGGCAGCGTAGGAGTATGGCGCCGCATCTCCGCCAGTTCGCCCGAAAGTTTCAATTTGAGTGCGGCGGCGATGGCGCTAGCGATCTCATCCTGCACCGCGAACACGTCGGCCATTTCCGCGTCGTACCGCTCTGACCAGAGATGGTAGCCGTCGGCGGCATTGATCAACTGGGCCGTAACGCGGATCCGGCTGCCGGCGCGCCGTACGCTTCCTTCCAGGATCGTGCGCACGTTCAGCGTCTCCGCAATCTTGCGAATGTCCTGATTTTCCCCGCGAAAGGCAAATGCGGACGTACGGGCAGTCACCTTCAAGCCGCGGACGCGGGTCAGCGCGTTGATAATCTCCTCCGCCAATCCGTCGCTGAAGTACTCATTCTCCTTGTCGGCGCTTAGGTTGGCGAAGGGCAACACGGCGATTGACGCCTCGGCCCGCGCCGGCTGGACTGGAACAGCCTGAGTAGGAGACCGCAACGCCTCCAGTGCGGCGCGGACGTCCCGCATCTCTTGAAACCGCTCCCCCGCATTTTTCCGAAGGCATCGCATGAGAATAGGCTCGAGCCCCGGCGGAGCCACGGATCCCAGAGGCATGGGATCGTCCCTAAGCACCGAACTGAGTACCGACGCCATGGATTCGCCTGGAAATGCCCGGCGGCCCGTGATCAATTCGTATATAACGGCGCCAAAACTGAAGACATCCGAGCGCGCATCCAGTGGCCTTCCCTCCGCTTGCTCCGGAGCCATGTAGGCCGCGGTTCCTATTACCGTTCCCGCCAGCGTGCGGGTGACATCCGTGCTTCCATTTCCAGCCAGTTTCGCAAGCCCGAAATCGAGTAGCTTCACCGATCCGTCTTCGGCAACCATAATGTTGGCCGGCTTGAGATCGCGATGGGTGATCCCCTTGCGATGCGCCGCTTCGATCGCGGCCGCGATCTGCACCGCTACGCGCAACGCTTCATCCGCGCGCAACGGACCGTGCAGCGGTTTTCCCTCCACATACTCCAACACGAGGTAGCTACGGCCTTCGTGGGTGCCGATGTCGTAAAGCGCACAAATGTTGGGATGGTTGACCGCCGAGATGGCGCGCGCTTCTATCTCAAAACGTTCCGAAAACTCGCTGGCGAGCACCTTCACCGCGACGATGCGGCCGAGTCGGGTATCGGTCGCCCTATAGACCTCGCCCATTCCTCCCGCACCGATGGGTGCCAGGATCTCATAGGGGCCCAGGCGGGTTCCGGGAGCCAGGGGCATAAGATGCTGAACGATTTTAGCCTATTCGCGATCGGCTTCGCGGAATTGTCCCCCGAAACGACTGTGCCTAGAATCATCAAAAATCCGCGACGAGGAAATACAGAAGCAGCCCTAATGGTCGATCTATCGCCACAGCACAGATGAGCGTTCAGGCGTTAACTGGAGCCACCCGCCGGGATCGAACCGGCGACCTGCTGATTACGAATCAGCCGCTCTACCAACTGAGCTAGGGTGGCTTCTTTCGTAAGGATATCATGGCGCTGAAGACTCATTCGCCGCCGCCGAACACACGCTCGCGCCAGGCTTGGATGATCGGATGCGCTTTCGATGGGAACCGGTGTGTGCCCGGCAGCATGTGAAACTCGACGTCCGATGCGTGGTGGCGCAGACGCTCCGGGAAACCGCGAGCCGTCTGTTCCTGGAAAAACTCGTCTTCCGATCGGGAAATGTGCAGGATCGGAGCCGGCACCGGATGATACTTATCCTCTTCCCAATCCTTAGGCACGCCGCCGCAAATCCCAATCACGCCGCCGGCCTCCTGTGGATAAGTTCCGATGAAACGGTAGTTCAATCCGACCGGTTGCGAAAAACCCATCAGCACCGTGCGGGCGGGTGCGATCCCGAAACGGGCGCGAAGCTGCCCCGCGACTGCCCGGACGATGTCATGGTGCTGGCGAATGTTCAGCTCAGGGTGACGGCGGGTTCCCCAGTTGTAGCCGATGGCTTCGGTTGCCGGACTTCCGGATAAGTAGAAATGATTGGGAGCTCGCAAGCTC
This sequence comes from Bryobacteraceae bacterium, assembly GCA_035568415.1. Taxonomy (GTDB): domain Bacteria; phylum Acidobacteriota; class Terriglobia; order Bryobacterales; family Bryobacteraceae; genus Palsa-187. Next base: position 170,032 of record DATMOC010000016.1, read on the forward strand.
GCCACCACGCAATCTTCGCCGATCGCGGGGACGGAAAGGCGCAGCATCGCCTCCGGATTGGACCCATAGCCGTGCAGCGCTAACACCAACAAAGACTGGCTCCCGGCGGTCGGCGGAACGTGCAGCAAATAGGCGGCTTCCGTCTGTATCTGAACTGATTCCAAGAACTTCCATGATAGAACAGCGCAGGTGCCGGTTTTCTCATTTTTTCTATTACAAAATCGGCCCCATCTGTCGATATGTAGGGATATGAGTGTGCCGTTGTCAGCCCCGCAGATCGATCGCGAAGTCGCTCTGGCGCGGGTGGGGGGAGACGTGCAACTACTCAAGGAAATCGCACAGCTTTTTCTGGAGGACTATCCTCGCGTTCTCCAGGAACTGCGCGAGGCCATGGCGCAAGGCGATGCCAAAGGCGTCGAGCGGACCGCGCACGGGATCAAGGGATCGGTCTCCAACTTCGGCGCCAGCGATGCGGTGGAAGCGGCTCGCATAGTGGAGGCGCTGGGGCGCGCCGAACGCCTGGAAGAAGTCTCCCAGGTGGTCCACACATTGGAACTGGCGCTGGCCGCGTTGCGTCCGCAACTCGAAGCGCTGTAAGTTTCGCGGCGCGGGGGACGTGGTGGGTCAATTTGAAATTGACCCACCACGCAGGAATCAGTGACTGGAAGTTGTAGAATGAGCGGAAATGATTTGGGCCAGCGCTGCCCTGGCGGCCTCCCATTGGTCGGGGTCGGAGGACCAACTGATTCCCCCACCCGTGTAGGAGTTCGGGTTCGGTGCGGGGTACTCCCAGAGTACCTTCGGAACCAGTCCAGTTACTATCGAGTTCACAGCAGCGGGATCATATTGAGCGGCAAGGGTTAGATAGTCGGCATCCTGAACGCCTCGTCGCCACTCTTTCAGGCGCAGACTCGCAAATGGACCCTTGACGTTATAGGAGTTGGTTGGATTGTAAACGCTTGTGCCTGGATATACCAGCAATCCATTTCCATTCGATGAACCGTCATCACCGGTTTCGCCAATGATGGGATCGTAGTACGTCTGGGTTCCAAAGGTGACGGGTTGGGTGAAGAAATCGACTGGAGTAGGCGGGTTTGCATACCAATAAAACCATCGGTCTATCTGTTTCTTGTACTGGGCCCATGGCAGCTGGCGCATGGCGACGCCGTTGTCTTCTGTGTCGCTCGAACCGGTAGCCGGATCCGTGGCGTTGTAAGCCCATAATTTGTCGCCGGGAGTCAGGCGGTAGTGATCGGCCGCCGCTTGGCTGATAGAAACATTGTCACAGGGTTCTTGATTGTAGGGGCAGATTCCCCAACCCGCCCCCATGTCCGGGATATTTAGGTACGGCATTGACTCTTGAGCGAACAGCGGGTATGTCGTAGCCATGCTCCGCAAATTGCGGCCAGGTCCGGGATTTTCTGAGATCCATCGAGCCCATGTATTTACCTGCGCGTAATCCGACGGCGGAGGCTCGTCCTCCAAATAGATGAAGTAGTCTGTGCTTGGCAAGTTCTGCTGGAACCAGTTCACCCAGTTATCGGTATGGCTCCACATTCCCGGTTCGCCTTGGCCTTTCCAGCCCCACGTGCCATACGTGCCGATTGAAAAGACGCTGTTCGGAGTATTGACCCCTGGCCCGTCGTATCCATTTGCAGCCGTGAACAAGGTTCCGTTGAGCCTGGGAACAGACGTTGCGCATGGCTGATCCAGGATCACGCAATCATTTTCGCCTATCAATGAGATCTTATGGCGATGAAATAGTTGGAAGTATTTGTCGGTGATGGCGACGGTTTCCAGACCTTGCGGACTTGTCGAGGTGAAGTAGTTATGGTAACCGGAAATATAGCGCCACAGGATATCTCCGGTGTCCACCTGAACCATCGTCTTCGCGGATGGCTCATCCGGCAGTGAGAAGTTATAGACATTCAGGGTAACGGGAACCGTTCGTGTTGGGATACCGTTCTCTTTTATCGTCACGGTGCCATTGTAGGTACCGGGCGCCGTCGTTTTGGGAATGTAGATGTCAGCCCAAATGCTTTGATTTGTTCCGGATGCGATGGTGAAGGTTGGCACCAACTCCATAGGCACCATGATGTCCGGGTAGAACTTGTCATGATCCGGGCGATCCGTCCAGAGCCCAGTCCCCACACCTTCGCCAGTCCAGGGTCGTTGAAATCGAGCCGGAATCTGCCGTTCGTCCCATTTGTTGTAGCCAAAGAAGCTGAGCCCTTGGATTTGCAAATAGCGCATGTAAAACAATTCGATGGGCCGGTTTACCCAATTGAAAACCCCGTTGCCGGTGGTCGGCGTGGAACGGATGCTCATGCCAGCTTTCGGCCCATTCAACGAGTTGAAAGTTACGCTGACGTTGGTTGCCGCCGGTCCCGCAGCCTCAAGCACAAGATTGAAGCTCGCGACTTCATTGCGAGCGCCCGAGAGTATGATGTGGCTTCCATTCCAAGCCCGATTGATCACGTGGCCAGTCAAATTCTCCTGGTGGTTCGTAGCGCGTAGTTCGTCTTGGCTGACCTTGTCTCCACCCTCATTCGCCCAAAGGGCTGTAATGTTGGTTGGCGTAGCACCAAACGCTGACACGGCCGCAGCGAAGATGAGTCCAGTCAAGACTGTGTAGGTTTTCGATCCATTTTGGGATCGTTTTTGAAACGAGCGAAATAAAAGCTCCATGAACCATCCATCGGCACCGCACTGGATCTCTAATTGACACAGTCTTGGGATCGTTTTGGAAAATGTAAGGTCGAGCGATGCTAGATGACTGACTAATTGTGCTTCGTCTACGTTGCATATTGAAACGTGGACTCCCTCAGGTCCAAGAGCTAGGTTATAAAGTATTTAAGAACGGCTCTATACCTTACTCCTTAGCGGCGAGCGGGACGTGATTTTGTTCATGAGAAAAAGTTCCCGCCGTTTGCACTTAGTTGTATGGACAAGCGAATAAGAACTTGGAGCCACCTGATACTGGCTTTGCTGACGATTGGGATTGTGTTAGGCGCGACTAGCGCTTCGGCGGCATCCCTTCTCTACGACAACGGCTCGTTCAATGGGAACATCGCGGGGTGGACCATCAGCGCCGGGTTCCAAGTGGCGGATTCGTTCACTCTCGCTGGATCCTCTACGCTCACCGGAGTAGACTTTGCGGCCTGGGTCTCCTCTGGAGATGCTGCCCAAACGTTGGACTGGGCGATCGTCGGTGATCCGACTGATCAGGTCAGCACAACTTTCTACTCCGGTTCAGGTGCCCTTCTTGGAAACACGTTCCTTCTGACGAACAGCTCTGGCTTCGACGTCTACGATGAACGTTTCGATCTAGGAAGTCTATCACTCAGTACTGGGACCTATTGGCTTGTGCTGATGAACGGCGCTACAGCACAGAGCGATGTGATGTTTTGGGATGAGAACGATGGCCCATCACAAGCATGGGGGAGCACGCTTGGTTTTTTGACCGTCGCCAATAATGACTGCACAAGCAGCGCCTCAGGGAACTGTTCCGAAACGTTCCAGGTCCTCGGAACTTCCGGGATTCCAGAACCGAGCACGGTCGCGCTAAGTGTTTCGGGGCTCCTGCTTATCGCAGAGGTGCTACGGCGAAAGCGCAGGCGATTCTCTGATCGTATGCTGCGATGAGCATCAGCGTGAAGACTACGAAGGTGCGCTAAAAGTTGGGCGGAACGGCGATGGCGATCCTATTTGAGCCGTAGAAGCGTTTTCCAATCAGTTCAGCCAGTGAGGGCGGATGATGCACGCGCGACCCCCAAGCGCTGCATCGAGCAGGTACCTGCTATGATGATGGTTCATCCCCAAGCATGCCGACTGAACCCGCAGAAATTGTCTGTGCGCACAGCCCGGATTCCGACGACGCCTACATGTTCTATGCGCTCGCGACGCGCAAGATCCGGTCTCCGCTGGTGCAGTTCCGGCACGTGCTGGATGACATCCAGACGTTGAATCAGAAGGCGCGCGCCGGCGAATACGAGCTGACTGCAATCTCCTATCACGCCTATCCGTATGTCGCGGACAAGTACAAACTGATGGCGTCCGGTTCCAGCGTGGGCGACGGCTACGGTCCCATGGTGGTCTCGCTGCATCCCATGGCGCTGGAGGAATTGAAGGGGAAACGGATCGCCATCCCTGGAAAGCTCACAACCGCGTATCTCACGCTAAGACTGATGCAGCCCGATTTCGAGCCGGTGGTGATTCCGTTCGATCAGATTCTGGACGCGGTCAGTGAAAACAAGGCCGATGCGGGTCTGGTCATTCACGAAGCGCAATTGACCTATGCTAAGGGTGGGTTCCACAACGTGATCGATCTGGGACGCTGGTGGAAGAACATGTACGGGCTTCCCTTGCCGCTGGGCGCCAATGCGCTGCGCCGCGATCTTTCCCCCGAGACGGCTTCCGAGTGCTGCCGTCTGATGCGCGAAAGCATTCAGTACGCGCTGGACCATCGCGAGGAGTCGCTCAACTACGCGCTGCAATTTGCCCGCGACATGGACCCGTCGCTGGCGGAGAAATTCGTGGGCATGTACGTCAACCATTACACCGTGGATTGCGGGGAGCTGGTGCCGAAGGCGGCCCAAAAGCTGCTCGATTTAGGGCACGACGCCGGGCTGATTCCGCACCGCGTTACGCTCGAGTTTGTGCGTTGAAAATTAGATTTTTTTTCGCTCTCATCGCTACGCTCGTTTCCGGCCAGCAGGCCGATACGAAGCAGCGCGTCAAAGCCGTTCACGATCTGGCCAAGCAGGGACAGGACTCGGTTCCGCAGATCGCGAACTATCTCGGCGATGTCGATCTCGGCGTCCGCATTGAGGCCACCAAGGCGCTGGTGGAGATCGGCGGGCCGAAGACGCTGGATCCGCTGGTGCGTGCGGCGCGCGATAACGATCCCGAAATTCAAGTGCGCGCCACCGACGGGTTAGTGAACATCTATCTTCCGGGCTACAGCAAAACCGGGATGAGCGGGACGTTACAACGCGCCGGCAACTCGATCCGCGGACGGTTCACCGACACTAACGACAAGGTGATCGATGCGTTCGTCGAGGTTCGTCCCGAAGCGATCGCAGTCCTGGGAAAACTGGCGCGTGGTGGAGCGAGCATGGAAGCGCGCGCCAATGCGGCCCGGGCGGTGGGCGTACTGCGCGGCCGCGCAGCGATTCCGGAGCTGATCGAAGCGCTGCATTCGAAAGACGACACGGTGATGTATGAGTCGCTGGTCGCGTTGGAAAAAATCCGCGATCCGTCCGCGGCGCCGCGCATCGCCTTCCTGCTGCGCGACCTGGATGACAAGGTGCAAATCGCCGCGCTCGAAACCACCGGCATTCTTCGGAACAAAGAAGCCGCGCCCGACGTGCGCGATGCGATGGCCCATGCGCGCAACATCAAAGTTCGCCGCGCCGCTTTCACCGCCTTGTCGATGATCGGCGACGCGGGCGATCATGCGGCGTTCCTGCGCGACTTGAACGACAAAGACGATGCGATTCGCGCCGCCGCCGCGGAGGGTCTGGCGCGCGTGAAGAATCCCGCGGATCGTCCGGTGGTCGAAAAAGCATTCGGCGAGGAAAAGAAAATGAATCCTCGCTTGTCGGATGCGTTCGCGCTGGTATCTCTTGGCGCGATCGAGACCGGCGAATTCAGCCCGCTTCGCTACCTGGTGAACTCGCTGAATCAGCGCGTTTATCGCGGGTTCGCCGTTGCTTACCTTACCGAGTTGGCGCGCGATGCCAAGGTTCGCCAAGCAATTTATCCCATGCTGACCGGCGCGACCAAGGACGAAAAAATCCAGATGAGCACAGTGCTGGCGCGTTCAGGCGAGCGCGATAGTATCCAGTTCCTGGAGACGCTGTCGATCGATCCGGATGCGGATGTGGCACAGGAAGGAATCCGGAGCTTGCGCACGCTTCGCGCGAGATTGCAGTAAGCGACTATTTCGCTTTCTTCTGCTTTTGCTGTCCGACGCGGATCTTGAACTGCTTCTGTTGCGCTTCCTGGTACGCTTTCCAGTCGAACCGCTGCGCGGCATCCGAGAGATACGCGTTCACGTCGATATTCTTCGGCAGCACCGCCATCAGGCTGGCACTCATCGATCCATCGGGACTGGTAATGCGATAGCGCTTCACGTTCGGAATGGACATACAAAACCAAGATAACATAGAACCACCATGGCAACCATTCCGGCAGGGCTCAAGGGCGAGCATCGCCGCCGCGTCACCGACGAGATCGCCATTAATTTCTTAGGTTTAGATGGAGCACGGGTGCTGGCGACTCCCGCCATGATCGGGCTGCTGGAGATGACCTGCCGCGATTCCATTTTGCCCTTGCTTGACGCCGGATTCGATTCAGTTGGGACCGAGGTCAACGTAAAACATCTCGCCGCGACGCCGATGGGAATGGAAGTGACGTTCACCAGCGAAGTGATCACCGTGGACGACCGCCGTATCCGTTTCAAGGTCGCTGCTTTCGATGAAAAAGAGCAGATCGCCGATGGAACCCACGAGCGCTTCGTGATCAACGTCGAGCGCTTCGCGAAGAGGCTGGCGGAGAAGAATTCTAGCCGTTAATGAACGTGAATGAACGTCAATCGGATTGATGTTCATTCACGTTCATTAACGGCCATCATCTCTTCAGCGGATCTTCCACCCACGGTGGAGTCGCTTCCATCAGCCTGCCTAATTCCGGCTCGAGCTTTTCCATCGCGCACTTCATTTCCCAGGCCACTTTGCGGTAACTGAAGTGTCCCTTCACGCCACTGCGCAGGCGCGCGATGTACTCCGCTTCCGCGAAATCCATCTTGAACAGGAATCGCGAACGCGCGCCGAACGGGAGCAGGTAGTGCGCCGCGTTGCCGCCGAGCGTGTTCATAGTCGCCAACGTTTCCGCCATCACGCCGTCATACATTTCCTTCAAGCCGGCGTCCAACAGCGAAGCGGGCGTGTCATACCCGAGCTGTCCCGAGTACGCCTGGCGGAATTGCTGGCAACGCCGGTGACGGTGCATATCGCGATACGCGCCGATATCCATGGTGATGTCGAAGGCGTAAATGCCGCCGCGGAATCCGCGTAATAACTCGTCGCGACGCGTCCGCGATTGCAGTGCCACATCAATCACCTCATTGCGCCGCGCTGCGCTCCAACTACTCGCCATTTCGTACAGCTCGCAATAGGGGCGGTTGGTGACCGAAAACAGCAGCGTCGCGGCGATGTCCGCATGCGTGTCGATGGGGCGCACGACGTGCACGGTTTCCATCAGCCGATTCGAAGCCGCCGGAAGATTCTGGCAGGCCCACGCCTCCAGATCCTTGCGGGAACGAGCGGCGTGATCGTCCGGATCGACGTGCCGCGCAAGCGTGGGGGCGAGCGGCTCGTGTCCCGTTGCTTCCGACCAGACGCACGCCGGCGGCGTCGCGCATGCCGCGGCCATTTCATCGGCGATCTCGCGCAGTTCAGCGTACTCTGACGACTTTAAACGTCGAATTTGCCGCTCCAGTGTGCGGATACTGGTCACCTGTCCGACGCCGGTGGGAATCCCGAAGAACAGAACGTAGCGCGCGACATCGAACGCGCGCGCCTCGATGTTACGTTTATAAACATCGGGCTTCATCTCGTCCGGACGCGGCAGGCTTTCGGCGAGATGCTCGCACATCCGTTTATGAATTTCGTCATAGGCAGCCAGCAGGCGCGATGCTGCAGCTTGGTAAAGGAATGGATCTTCGAGTTCGGGCGGCGTGACAAATCCGGATCGCGAAAAATCCTGATATCTGGATGACCGAGCCTGGCCGTCCCAGAGTTGCTCGTCTTCAATCTCGGTGGCGGCCAGTTCGGAGACGCCTTCGAAGCACAGCGCGACGTGCCCCAGATCGGCAATGGAGGCGTGGCCGTACTGGAAATAAAAGCTCTCCAGAAATTTGGAGGAATCGTGGGTGCGCACCCATTCGATGGAATCGCGAATCGAATCGGGCGACCGGCTGTAGCGCGCCAACGCATACGCGCTCTTCTCGGGAGGCATCGGCGAAATCGCCAGCACGCGGGGAGGTTTTGGATTGCTCAAACGGCTATGATAACTGTTTCCCCTCCCATGAAAATCCGCATCAAGAAACTCCATCCCGACGCAGTCTTGCCTGCCTATGCTCACGGCGCAGAAGAAGACGCGGGCCTCGACCTGCGAGCGGTAGAACGTATAGTACTTCAGCCCGGAACGGCTCAAGGGGTCCCGACCGGGCTCGCAATTGAGCTGCCGTCGGGTTACGAAGCTCAGGTCAGGCCTCGCAGCGGACTCGCCCTAAAACACTCTATTACCGTCAATTTCGGGACCATCGACCCCGGCTATCGGGGAGAAATCAGAGTGGTTATGTTCAATCTGGGCGGCTCCGATTACGTGGTTGAGAAAGGCGATCGTATTGCCCAGCTTATCGTTGCGCGCTATGAAGCGATTGAGTGGGAAGAGGGGGAACTGGGCGATTCGGTGCGCGGACTAGGTGGATTTGGTTCCTCCGGACGGTGAAACGTTCTGGCGAGGTCCGGTATCATCCGAGTGTGATGCGCTTCCTGTCTTTGGTGGGTTGTGTAATGCTGACGCTGGCGGGCTGCACGAAATCCGATCCGCAAGCGACTGCGGGTTCGCCGGCCGCAACTGGATCGGCACCCTCGGCGCCGGTGTCCGCGCCGGCGATCGTGATCCCGCAGGGAACGGTTCTAGAGGCGCGCATCGACCAGACGCTCTCGACTTCCACGAACCAGCCAGGCGACCGGTTCGCAGCCTCTCTCGAGCTTCCCGTGGACATCGGAGGGCGCGAGGTGCTTCCGCGTGGCACACGCATTCGCGGCCATGTCACCACCTCGCGGTCCTCGGGACGAATGAAAGGACGAGCCGCTCTCGGCATTACGCTGGATTCGGTCGAGTATAGCGGCCACGACCTTCCCATCGTGACCACGCTCGACACCAAGACCAGCGAGGCGCACAAGAAACGCAATATCGAGTTTATCGGCGGCGGATCGGGAGTCGGCGCGTTGATCGGCGCGCTCGCCGGAGGCGGGAAAGGTGCAGCGATAGGAGCGGCGGCCGGCGCCGGCGCTGGAACCGCGGGTGCTGCGGCGACGGGCAAGGAACAGGTATCGATCCCCGCCGAAACGGTCTTCACGTTTAGATTGAAGTCCGACGTCGAGTTGCGTTAATCCAGACCGATAGATTATCGCCTCTGCACTGGCAACTCGACGTAACTCGCGTACTTCGCCGAGCGAAAAATCTTCTGCAATGCCGGTTGATAATCCGCAGCCGTAGCCTTGTAGATGTTCTCGACGAAGGTTTGCGGGTTGCGGTCGATCAGCGGGAACCAGGTGCTTTGGACCTGCACCATGATGCGGTGGCCTCGCCGGAAATCGTGATTCGCCGAATGCAGGTCCACCGGATATTCGTATATTTTCCCAGGCTCGACGCGCTCCGGTTTCTCGAAGCTGTTGCGGAATCGCGCGCGAAATACTTCGTTGTCGATCATTAACTGATAGCCGGGGAGTTTTTCGTCATTCTCCGGATACACGTCGATGAGTTTCACGATCCAGTCGCTGTCGGAGCCTGACGTCGACGCGAACAGATGCGCGACTACGTCGCCAGCGATGACGACATCGTCTTTCAGCGCCTCGGTGGACCAGCTCAGCACGTCAGGCCGCAGATCGACGAAGCGCTGATCCTCCACCAGCCAGGTCGTCCACCCGGAATTGGGCGAATATGTCGGCGGGATGGGACGATGGCGATACGGCACAGGATGGGCCGGGTCTGACGTGTAGCTGTCGAACGCGCTGTCAGAAGCATCACGCGGCGCATCGAAGGAAAGCCCGCCGGCGGACGACGTGTACAGCTTCCGCTTTTCGATGCCGTCCTTGGGAGGCCACGCGTCGTATTTTTGCCAGGAATTATGCCCCGTCTCGAAGGTCATCGCCTCGGGCTGCTTCAACGATCCTTTGTCCTTCAGCCAATACGCGAACCAGGGCGCTTCGATCTTTTCGCGAAAATACCTGGACTGATCGCCCGCGAAATCGATGGGGCCGAGAGCTTTTCCTTCCCCGCCCCATCCGCCGTGACGCCAGGGTCCGATCACCAGATAATTCTTGTGATCCGCATCGTTCTTTTCGAGCGTCTCGTAAATCTTCAACGGCCCCCAGTAATCTTCCTGGTCCCACCAACCCGCGACGTTGAGATTCGGGACGGTGGTTTTCGAAAGAATCAACTGTACAGCTTGCTCCTGCCAGAACGGATCGAAGTTGGGATGGTTGACGAAGTTGTTCCAGGTCGGCTTTTCGCCATGGAAATAGCGTTTGTCTATGTCGCCCAGCGGCCCCAGCGAAAGATACCAGTCGAACGTATCGAACTTGTCGAAATCGAAGCGGGACTGCACCTTCCCGGTTTCCATTCGCGCGACGTATTCGAATCCGTAGCTCAACCGGAAAGCTCCATTGTGATGAAAATCGTCGCCCAGAAACATGTCGGCGGGCGAGGCCTGCTCGCTGACGGCCTTCAATGCCGGATGCGGCTCCATCAACGCCATCGCGGTGAGCCATCCGCCGTAGGAAATCCCCAGGATGCCGGCGCGGCCGTTATTATTAGGAACATTCTTGAGCAACCACTCGATGGTGTCGTAGGCATCGCTGGCTTCATCGATGGAATTGGGCTTCGACCGGTCGCGTGGATGGCGCTGCATGACGAACTCGCCCTCCGATCCGTAGCGCCCGCGAATATCCTGCAAAACGAAAATGAATCCTTCATCGGCGAGCTGTTTGTAGCGATTCGCGAGCACCCGTTCTGCGCCCCCGTTGACGAATCCATAAGGCGATCGCTCCATCAAGAAAGGCAGCTTGCCCGATGTGTTTTTCGGAGAAAAGATCAGGGTGTGAAGTTTGACGCCGTCGCGCGCGGGAATCATGACGTCAGTCTTGATCCATTCGGTGGGCTGTTTCGTGCATCCGGCGAGCAAGAGGGAAGCAGCGAGGGCGGCACGTTTCATTTCGAGTACTGTACCACTTGATCCGATTCGCGTGCCGCTTCGGATCTAGCACTGCTTCTGAACCAGAAGCATCCATCGGTTTTCGACTCTCTTCACTCGTTCGATTTCACTGCCATGCTGAGCCAACATCGAATCGAGCACGTCTGCGTGGATTATCAGGGTATATGGCCAAACCGACGTCTGGTCCAGGGCAGGCTCTGCGGCACGAATAGGGGAGTTCGTCAGTGTTTCCGGACCCGGATGAGCAAGCGTGGATCGGTGACTCGCTCCGTTATTGCGCCGAAGGGAGCCCGGCAGTTTAAACACTCGTCGCCTCGGCTCACAAACCACAGCAACGCTTCGTACCGATCGATGGAGCTGACCGCATCGCTATCCGCCACCCAATACTTCGCATAGTTGGGCGTCAGCCGCGTGTAGCGGAGACGCGTGGGCGATCCGGTCAACGTGAACGTCGCAAATCTCATGCCGCGGATGGGAGCGGTGTAAATGGCGTGGTAATAGTTGTTGGATCGCAGTGGAATCGAGGCCTTGACCAGCTTGCCCCACGGATTGAAATCCGAGTAGGGGCGAACCTCGTAGCCGTCGGCGGCCCATGAAGTACAGGTCCACGCTGGAAAGAGATAGATGAACCCGCCGTCTTTGACCACTCGCCGCATTTCCCGCAGAGCCTGCTCGGGATTGGGAATGTGTTCCAGGACCCAGATCGACCACACCGAGTCGAATTGACTATCCGCGAAGGGCAACGCGGTAGCTGAGCCCAACACGAATGGCTTTCTGAAAAAGCGTTTCGCGGTGGGTGAAATGTCGAGCGCGGTGTAGTCGTCGACAACGTCTTGCAGATATCCTTGGCCGGCGCCGACCTCCAGGGCCTTCTTGCTCGTCAAACCGTGCTCGATCACGAACTGCTGGAGCTTCTCTTTGACATGGAATCCGATGGCCGCTTGCTCGGCGGTCTTGACGTAGTTTTCTTCATTCGGATCCGCCGTGGCGGCCGGAGCCGAGTAGGCCTGCTGGTAGTAGGCGATCGTTTTTGCAATCTCCGCGCTGGACGGCTCAGCATCGGTGGCGTAGGGGAAATGGATGATTACGAATGCAGCGAAGATCGCGGCAGCGACGTAAAACATGCGCCGGATGGATCGGAGGCGATTCATCTTATGTGCGAATCGCTCCACTCGCGATCAGTTTGGCGATTTGAGCCTCATTCAAGCCTAGAACCTCGGAGAGTAATTCGCTGGAGTGTTCGCCCAGTCGCGGCGCGCGGCGCGGGACGCTGCCAGGCGTCGCGGAAAACTTCACTGGCGGGCCGGTTACGCGGAATCCGCCGATCACCGGCAGCATTCCGCGATCGGCCACCTGCGGATCGGCGGCGACTTCGTCCAGCGTCCGCACCGGCGCGCACGGAATTCCATGCGCAGCCAGTTTTTTGACCCAATATGCGCTGGTGTTGCTCCGGAAAATCGAAGCGATGGCGGGCTCCAGAGTTTCGCGATTCTTGACGCGAAGCGCGTTGGTTGCGTAATCGGGATTCTCGGTCCACTCGGGCTTCTCGATCGCGACACAAAAATCCTGCCAGAGTTTGGCGCTCGCCACGGCGATGACGATATCTCGATCCGCGGTGGGAAATCCACGGTAAGGAACGATTGCGCCGAAGCGCGTCCCGAGCGGTTCGGGGACCAGACCTGAGCCAGTGAAGTACGCGTAGTTCGACGACATGGCGGACATCATCGAGTCCAACATCGATACATCGACAAATTGACCCATGCCAGTTCGGTTGCGGGCTTCGAGCGCGAGCAGAATTCCGATGATTGAGAACATCCCCGCGGTGATATCGGCGACCGAATGGCCGCAGCGGACGCGTTCGCCGCCTTCCACTCCAGTGATGCTGATCAAGCCGCTGGAGGCTTGCAGGATCAGGTCCATGGCGGGCTCATCGCGCGACGGGCCGGTCTGTCCATATCCGGAGACCGAGCAGTAAATGAGACGCGGATTTCGCGCTTTGGCGACCTCATATCCCAGCCCGAGCCGTTCCATCGTGCCCGGCCGCATGTTCTCGAGAAGCACGTCGACGCGCTCGATGATCTCCAGACACAGCGCGATTCCCTCGGGCTTTTTCAAATCGATGGCGAGACTACGTTTGCCCGCGTTGATCCCCAGAAAATAGGACGCTTCGTCGCCGGTGAACGGCGGTCCCCAAGTACGGCCGATCTCGCCCCCGTCGGGCGATTCGATTTTGTAGATGTCGGCGCCATAATGCGCCAGGATCATGGTGCAATACGGGCCGGCCAGGGCGTGGGAAAAATCCAGGACACGAATGCCGTCGAGGGGAGTTGACATGGAGGCGATACGCTAAATTATCGCATCGCTTGGCTTTTCGCTAAGGCGGAATGTGGGATACTAAAGCTGCTATGTTTGAAGGTTTGTTTCAACCGATGCATTTGCTGGTGATCCTGGTCGTCGGGGTACTCGTGTTCGGTCCCAAAAAGATTCCGGAACTCGGCAAGGGACTGGGCGACGGCATTCGCGGATTTAAAGACGCGATCAAATCCGCGACCGACACATCCGACGTCGAAAAGAAGTAGCCCAGATCAGGCCAGGGTAACTTTAGACTGGCTGTGGGTGCGCGCGCGCCGGACCAGTCTCGCGTCAAACGTCACGAACTCATCCGACTCTCCCCGGCTTGCTAGATGCATGGCGTCGGCGAAATCAAATCCGTTTTCGTATAGCGTGGTTGCATCAATAACAGCACGTGGGTCCTCAAACGAGACGTTGGGCATGCCGCCAATCCGTCGTATTGCTTCCAGAATGCTCTTCGGGGCGAACGCGTACATACTTCGAAGTACCCAAGCGGTCTCCAGCATCACGGTCTTTGATATCCAGATATCGCTAGCTTTCATCAGTGCGACCGCACGCACCGTTTGACTCGGATCGTCATGCGTCAGGAACCGCACAAGAATATTAGTATCGACCGCGAGCACGCCGGCGTTTCACCTCATCAGTAATGGCTTGATCCATTTCCTCGATCGTCTTCGCCGGTCCTGAGTACTTCAGAAACCCCGAGACATCCTCAATTTTCGTGGGCGGAAACGGCTTCACCGGCCGGAGCAAGACTCCTTCTCTGACCAGCTCGACCATGAACTCCGTGCCAGGGCTCCAATGCTTCGCATCCCGCAGGGATTTGGGCAGGATGAGTTGACCTTTCGACGAGAGTCGCGTCTTTTCCATACCGGTAAGATCCAGGTAAGACCATGTTAGCACCAAGACAATGTCCTTAGCTTAGGAACGGATTCCGCTCTTTTTCGCGGCCGATCGTCGTGTTCGGCCCATGCCCTGGAATGACCACCACGTCTTCGGGAAGCGTCAGCAGCTTGGTATGGATTGACTTCAAAATCTGACGTCCATCGCCACCGGGCAGATCCGTCCGACCGATGGAGTCGCGAAACAGCGTGTCGCCGGCTACCAGTTTGTTCTCCGCGGGAATCCAGATCGAGATGCTGCCTTGCGTATGCCCCGGCGTTTCGAGCACGTGAAACTGAGCGACGCCCAATTCGAGCGTGTCGCCTTCCTGCGCGGCGGAATCGATCTCGGTTCGCGACGGTGTCGCCATCCCCAGCCAGCCCGCCTGCATGTCCAGTCGATCGTACAATTCCTGATCATTCTGATTCATGTAAACCGGCGCGCCGGTGACCGCCTTCAACTTGGCCGCGCCGCCAATGTGGTCGATATGCGCATGCGTGATCACGATCGCCTTCACCTTAAGCGAATGCCTGGTGAGGACCGCGAGGATGTCGTCAATCTGGTCGCCTGGATCGACTACGATCGCCTCGCGCGATTGCTCGTCTCCGAAGATCGAGCAGTTGCATTGGAGCATCCCCACCGGCAGAATTTCATGGATCACTCCTCGATTGTAAATGCGGCGCGCCCAGTATACTCGTGGTATGGACGCGGCCCTTCACATCGCCATGCGCTGGCTCCACATTGCCTCGGTGATCGTGCTTCTCGGTGGAGTCTTCTACGCGCGCCTCGTGAACGGGCTGGATTTAAGATTTAGACCCGTGGCCTATATGGCCATCGGTGGAATCCTTGTCTCCGGGCTGTACAATTTCTTGAGCAAAACCGCCTATCCCGAGCACTACCATATGTGGTTTGGAATCAAGGTTTTGCTTGCGCTCGACGTGCTGGCCGCCGTGGCGCTCTACAAACCAGGCAAAGAACGGTCGCTGACGAGGGTGGTTATTTTCGGAGCCGTCATCGTGGCGATTTCGGGTTACTTGAGATGGATCTCGCAGTGACACCCGGCTATCGCGCCCTGCGTGAAAACGTGGCCTGGATCGACCTTTCGACGCGCGGCAAAATCCACGTGAAAGGCGAAGATCGGGCGCGCCTGCTGCACGCCATGACCACCAATCACGTCGAGCAGCTTACGCCTGGCCAAGGCTGCTATGCGTTCTTCCTAAGCGCGCAGGGCCGCATTCTCGCGGACGTCAACATTCTTTGCTTCGAGGATCATTTTCTGCTGGATACCGAGCCCGAAACGCGACAGAGAGTCTTCGAGCATCTGGATCGCTACATCATTGCCGATGACGTGACGCTCGAAGATGTGACCAACCAGTGGGCCACCATCGCGGTCGAAGGGCCGGACGCGGTTCGGGTGATGGACGTAGAGATTCCTCCCTATGGATGGGTTCACAAAGGGTCCAGCATCGTCGCGCGACTGAATTCCACGGGCTCGGATGGATTTTTTATCTTTGCGCCCATCGCTGAGAAACACCAGCTGATCGCGGGACTCGGGGTCCCCGAAGCGTCCGCGGAGGACGCCCGCACCGTGCGGATCGAGCACGGCCGGCCTCGCTTTGGAGAGGAGATCACCGAGCGCTACCTGGCTCAGGAGACGGACCAGTTGCATGCAGTCCACTTCAACAAGGGTTGCTACCTGGGACAAGAAATCGTCGAGCGGGTTCGTAGCCGGGCGCAGATCCATCGCATCCTGAGGCGGCTGGAAATCGACACGGCGGAGCCACCGGCGCCGGGAACCAAGACCGATCAGGCCGAAATCGTGAGTGCGGCATTTTCACCCGCGCTCGGAAAAACCGTCGCGATGGCCTATGTCCATGTGTCGTTCTCAGAGCCCGGGACCGAACTGCTCATCGGCGATCATGCCGCGCGGGTCGCTGAACCTGCCCATTAGCGCATTTTCTATATTCATTGAACGGAACCGATTTCCGCCTGTATGCCGACCCCTGAGCCGCGACCGAAGGAAGCGGTGGATGTTGACGTGTCACAACGTCGCCTGTGGCCGCCGCTGCAAGCTGAAAGAGGCAGCGGGAAAACTCAATTCATATAGACTTTCGCGGCTATGGGGGGCGGACCCCCTGCTCCGCGGCCGATCCCCCGATCGGCCTTGGCGCGTGTCCGGCGGCCTGATTTTATTGGCGAGACAGCGCGATCAGGGGATCGCGCGCGGACCAGGGGGTCCGCCCCCCAAGCTGCGAAAATTTACTTGATTCGAGTCTTTCGGCTCCCTCTGAAGCTTACTCCGCATTATTTCGCCGGAGCAGCGGTAACTCTGACGCTCGCCGGACCGCTCGCCACTCCACCAACCGTCACCACCACCGGCTGGATTCCTACAGGAGTGCCGAGTGGAATCGTGAAGTTGACCTGCGTCACGCCCACCAACCCCGGCACGATTCCGGCGAACGTCACAGGCGCTTTGAGGTCGCCGACCTTGACGCTGACCGACAACCCAGGGCCTGGTAGATTCGCGGCGGTGGTCCCCTGTGCGGGCGATCCGCCGGTCTGAAGAAATGGCGTGACGTCTCCATCGCCGGTCATAAACGCCCCGATGGTTTGACCTTGGCTCGCCGTGCCGGTGGGCGCGAGGAATCCGCTCGCCGTCTTGAAGAGTTCCGGAGCCGCGACGTTCACCTGGAACACGAATGCCGCGATCTGGCCGTTGTTGTTAATGCCCAGCACGGCGGGACCGGCCGTCGTTTCATACGGGATCTGGAGCACCAGTTCGCCCGGCGCAATAGAATACAATGGCGCGGCGATCCCATTTACGGTCGCAGAGACACCATCGAGGGTGGGCGAGAGCGCGTCGAACACGATGCTTGCTGCCTTTTTCGATCGTGCCAGATTCGATCCAGTGACTCTCACCATCGCGCCCGGTGCAGTCACCGGATTGGACGCAGCCGCGTTCGAAACCGAATCGACGATGGTGGCAAACGACTGCCCCACCGCGAACACAACGCGCACCATCACAGCTTGGGGCACGGCGTTGGTGGATTGAATCACCAACGTCGCGTCGTAAACGCCGTTCGAAAGCGCGGCTCCGGAGGCTCGTAATGACAGAACGGTCTGAATTCCAAATGTAACTGTTTGAACGGTCAGCCAACTTGAGGCTCGATCCGGAATCACCGAAACGGCGAAGCTGCCGCCGACGTTCACATTCACCGTCGCCGATCCGGTCCTCAAAGAACTATCCGCGATCATCTCCACGATCCGCGGAGTAACCGATAGTAGAAAAGACGGCTGTGCAGTGCCTGCCACCAGCGTCGTATTGACCGTCGCCGCGGTTACCGTACCGATTTCAGTGACACCGAGCAACTGATAGTTCTTCGCTCCCGGCGCCGTCGTCGACGGCCAGCAAACAGTGCCCATCAATGTCCCAAAGGGAGCTAACCGGTCGGTTCCGAAGATTTGTTGGATCTGACCGGTCAAGTCCGTATTTCCCACCGTGAATTGCTCCAGCAGATTGTAAAACCCAGTGGTCTCCTGCACGATCAGTTGTTGTGAGAAAGCGCACGAGCGATCCGCTTGCGGATTCATCTGCACCGTTTGCGGAACGCTGGTCAGCGTCATCGCAGGCACGAATTTTGGGCCAGCGGGACCCACGAACGGAACTGTCAGGTCCTGCGTCCAGGTCCTCCCATTCGTGTCCGTACCTGTAAAGTGATACACGCGGTCGAGCGGGACGCTGACATTGTTTCCAGCCAGGCTGGCGGAGATGGATCCATGCGCGGGGATATTCAGGTTCGCAAAAGCGTTGATGTTATTCACGCCGTTCACGGTGAACGCCGTCAGCTTGGTCGCGACGCCGGCCTTCTCATCCAGCCTCAGCGTGTAGGGCCAGTTCGTCGCACTCTGGAAAACCGGATTCGGCGTCACCGATGGCACCACTAGCGAGCCCGATGCGGGAAGATTCAGCGCGACTGAAACCGTGGCGCCAGACGCGTTATATACGGCGTCGCCGCTGTATTCCGCCACGATCTTTCCGCTTCCGCCGCCAACCAGGAGTCCGTCCGCGCTCACGCTGACCGATCCCGCCGCCAGCGTCCCCGTCCCCACCACCACATCGTTTGAAACGAAGGTCACGGTTCCCGTGGGCGCAACTTTACCTGCGCCAGTCACCGTCGCCGTGAGTTGAATCTTGTCGCCCAGCCCAAACGTAGTAGGATTCGCGGTCAGCGTGGTCGTGCTGGCAGTCCCGATGGTCCATTTCGTGACCAGGGCATTGGCATCGATCGAGCCGAGCCCGGTAGCCAGGTCGTAGCCTGGACCGGCGGCGTATCCCATCAGGCCATCAATACAATCCGGCGCTCCCTGCTCGCACGGTACTTTGTTATCGCCGGTGGTGATGTCGTGAAAGACGTCCGTGGTGGCTTGTGCCAGTCGATAGAGATTGGGATTGATATTCCCCAATCCCGGCGTCGTAATCGCGCCTTTCGAGACCAGGTACTGATTCAGCAGCGCCGTCACGCCCGCAAATACGGGAGTCCCCAGCGAGGTTCCGCCGAAAACCGCCAACGTTCCGAAAATGACCACTTCGTATCCGTCGTGATCGGGAGAAGCGGCGAGCGCGATATCCGGAACGTCGCGCGCGTTGTCCTGCGGCACGCCTGGACCGGTCTGCCATATCGGCTTCGCGAAAAATGCACTCGCGCCACTGCCGGCGGAGAACAGCTCGTGGCGCTCCGCGGAATCGTTCATGACGATTTCCGGAATATATCCCAGCGCGGATCCCAGGTTGGGACCATTGGTAGCCGCCCAGTAGTTGCCGGCGGCATCATTGAGTGTGGTTCCGCCCATCGCGGTGACCTCGGGAATGCTCGACGGGAAGCCCGCGCCAAGACCCTTGGACGCATATTGGTTGGGTGCGCCGGCATCGCAAGTCGCCGCCCCCTGGTCGCCTGACGCGACGATCCATGTGATGCCCTGAGCGTTGGCCTGCTGTGCGATCGCGCGGAGCCCGGGCTGAGAGGCGCGTTCGCAACCGCTGAAGCTTTCACTGAGCACTGGCGCCAGGTTCTGATCGATGGCGTACAGCGCCGACGTGGTCACGCTTCGCGCATTAACGTATATAATTGTCGCGTTCGGGGCCATCGCGCCGGACCATTCCAGATCCAGGTCGGCTTCTTCCACAGCGCCCGTTTCTGTGCTGCCGGGATCAGGACCCACCAGCACGATCTGCGGGTCTTTCGCGGGAAGATTGAAGCGCTTTCGAAAACTCCTAATGTCGGCTAAGCTGATGTCGGCGCGCCCGACGATCGCGATCTTCTGACCGGTCCCATCGATTCCCGCCTTGTATAGCGGAGCGAAATTGTAGATGGCCGCGACATCGTCCGGGACAAGATAGTGCGACGTGCCGATGTTATTCTCCGGGCTGAGCGAGGATTTCCTGCTGGCAGGCATTAGGTCCAGATCGTTCAGCCCGACTATTCCTGCAACCACGCCCGCGAGCGCAGCGGGGATTTCCGGTTCCGATGTGTTCGCGAAATGCATCCGGCCATTAACGTTGTACCGGTGAAATTGCGTGTTCAGCGCGCGGCCCATCGTCTGGGCCGTGCCGCTGAAGGTGATCCAGTGCCGACCTCGCGCCACATCGTGCACGGTGAGACCTTCCGAACCAAGCCAGGCAGCGATCTTTCCCGTGTCGTTGGCTGTCAGACCGAATCGTTCCGCGAATTGTTCCGGCGTCAGCCAGCGGCGATATTCCGGTGACGACGGATTCTGCTGTTCGGCGAGAAAGGTCTCCAATCCAGGCGCAGGCTTCAGCAAGACAGCGACGTAGCTGATTTCCGCGTCCGGCGCCAGCGCGCCTTGATCGTTGCCGGCTTGCGCGGCGGGATGAACGTGTCCATGCAAGGCGATTCGATGATTCGAGTCGATGGGTTCCGTGATCCGATCGTCGGCTGCATTTGCAAGAATCGCCGCAAAAAAACAAATTAAGGCGTATTTCACAAGGCTCCCTTTACGAGTAAAGGCTTTATTGTATCTCAGGCCCTGGAATTCGCCGATTTCTTCAGAGTACGCGCGCCGCAGCTTGCGCCATCCTGTTCACCGGCTCGCTGGATTGATCCGCTACCACGATCGCGCTGACTCGCTGCGTCTCAAAATACGCGACGTGTTCGGATCCGGAATGAAGCGTACGAACGTCGTGAATCGTCTGTGAATCGTGTGGGTGCAAGAAAACCGAAATCGCGCGTCCGTCGCCGGAGTACACCAGGTGCAGGTATATTCGCCCGTCCAAACGGCACAACTTGCCGCGATCCAGGCGAAACCCGGAATCTGCGAGTTGAGCCACCGCGGATGACGCAATCCCCTGCCGGACCGCTAGCGCCGCGATCGAATCCGTATCGGACAACCACGTGCGGCGTTGCCCTTCCACTACTTCGCGCTGATGATCGGAAGCCGCGTCGGTGCACACGCGCTCCGGCCCTGCCGAAACCCGGTACGCGATGCCGGCGATCACCACAGCCGCCGCGAAACTTGCCGCAATGCTGATCCAGCGTCGCGATGGTGCGGCGATGTGCCGGCGAATCCGCGCGTCGAGCATCGCGGTATCGACCGGCTCGGTTTGCATCGCGTCTCGCAACCGGGCATCCACTTCGGCCATCTGATCGATTTCCGCGGCGCACGCCGGACAGCCCTGAAGATGCGCGCGAAACTCGGCTGCGCGGGCCTCTTCCAACTCCCGGGAAAAATATAATGAAGACAGCCCCAACACGTCTTGGCAGATCATGAAGCTTCCTTTGCGGTACAGCGCGTGGTCAACCCTGGAGCGAGGCGCTCGCGTAAAGCGTCACGTCCCCGGCTGAGCCGTGACATTACCGTCCCCATGGGCACACCCAGAATTTCGGACATCTCCTGACAGGTAAACCCCTCGACTACTCCCAACAGCAGCACCGTGCGATGTTCCACGGCCAGTTCATCCAGCGCTTCGGCGACCTCCGCCGACGCCGCCACATGCGAGGCGGTCGGAACATCGTGCTCGCCCAGCGGAACCAGCGCGGGCCGGACTTTCCTGCCGCGCGCGTGGAACGCGTTCATCATGATTCGAAACAGCCATGCGCGCACATTGGTTCCGCCGCGGAACTGGTGGAATCCACGCCAGGCCGCCAGCATCGTCTCTTGCACTAAATCTTCGGGATCGGAGGTCAAACGGCGGGCGACACGCAGCAGGCTCCGCGTATGCGGCATCGCGATGCTTTCGAATTCCTGCTGCCGTGTCGCCACTTATCTCGATAGTATCGGGTTACTGCATGCTCGATAAAGCTGTGAGCACTTCCTGGCTGTGCGGATTCGGGTTGACCTTCACGTAAACTTTACGGATCACGCCTTTCGGATCGATCAGGAACGTGTTCCGCGCCGCGATCTTCATGCCGTTGTACTCGCCCAGCGACCCGTACATCGGCGCGACTACGTGCTGGTCGTCGGCCAGCAGTTTGAGCGTCAGGCTTTCCTTGGTGCAGAACTGGACGTGCGAATCGACCGAGTCTTCGCTGACGCCGAGAATCACGGCATTCTTCTGATCGTATTGCGCCATGTCGCGCTGGAAATTGTGCGCTTCGATGGTGCAGCCCTGGGTCATGTCTTTCGGATAGAAATACAGGACCACCCATTTTCCGGCGTAATCGTGCAGGCTGATAGCCTTGCCTTCCTGCGAACTGAGGGTAAAGTCGGGCGCCTTGGTCCCTTCCGTGAGGACGTCGGCAGCCATCATGACCGAAGCGGCAAACAGTATGGACAGAAAGAGTTTCATACCCGCTAGAATGCCGCCGGGACCGAAATTCATCCCGATTATTTCTAGACAATCGGCGGCCGCCGTCGGCCCGCCCGGGTCGCCTCTTCGAATGCACTCGCCAGTTGCAGGACGCTCCACTCATCCCGGTGCCGGCCAACGATTTGAAGCCCTACCGGCAGTCCCTCGGGCGTGTATCCGCAAGGCATTGAAATCGATGGATTTTCCAGAATCGAAATCAGATAACACGATTTCATCCACTCGATGTACGTGTTCATCTTCACACCCTCGATTTCAGTTACATATTCCTGCGTCAAATCGAACGGCGGCACCTGCGTTGTCGGCAGGATGAAATATTCATATTTTTCCTGGAACGCCCGAACCTGGTCCCACACCCGTGCGTGCAGCGTTTCAGCGCGTCCCAGGTCCGCCGCCGTGAACTTCAGCCCGCGCTCCACTTCCCAGATGATGGTGTCCTTCACTTGGTCGCGATGCGTGCGGACCAGTTCCGCATAGCCCGTCGCGTAGCCCCACGCGCGCAGTGTGTTGAAGGCTTCATCGGCGCCGGTCAAATCGGGCTCGGCTTGCTCGACGATGCAACCCAGGCTTTCAAACACGCGCTGCTGTGCGTTCACCACGTCGCGAATCCGGCGATCGAAAGGAATCCCTCCCAGGTCTTTGAAGAACGCCACTCGCGCGCCCTTTAAATTCCGTGATAGATTTCCCGTGAACTTCGAGCCCGGCTCCTCAATTGAAATCGGACAGCGCGCATCGGGCCCAGCCATTACGCTGAGCAGCAGTGCGACGTCCGCGACGTTGCGCGCCATCGGCCCGGTGACGCTCAACGTGGTCCATGCCAATCCTTTCGCCGCAAGCGGAACGCGGCCCGGCGCTGGCCGAAATCCCACCACGCTGCAGAATGCCGCCGGGTTGCGCAGCGAGCCTCCGGTATCCGACCCATCCGCGATCGGCAGCATTCCGCAGGCCAGCGCGACGGCCGCGCCGCCACTCGATCCGCCGCAGGTCTTGGTCAAGTCATAAGGATTCTTCGTCGCGCCGAAAACGTTGTTGAAAGTCTGCGATCCGGCTCCGAACTCCGGCGTATTGGTCTTGCCGATAGTGATCGCCCCCGCGCGCGCGACGCGCTCTACCGGAATCGCGTCCACCGTGGGCACGTTGTCTTTGAAAATCGGCGAACCATACGTGGTGCGGATTCCCGCCGTATCGATCAAATCTTTGTGCGCGATCGGAAGCCCGTGCAGCGGTCCAAGCGCCGCGCCCTTCGCCTGCGCTTCGTCGGCTTTGCGCGCGGATTCCATCGCCTGATCGGCCACCAGTGTGACGATCGCATTGACTTTGGGATTCACGCGCTCGATCTGTTGAAGGTGCGCCGCAAGAACTTCCCGAGCGCTCAGCTTCTTTCGCCGTATCAGCCCGGCCATTTCAACCGCGCTCATGAAACATATATCGGGCGTCGCGCCGGCAAGCGTTTGCGCGGCAGCGACGCCGAGAATCTGACCGGCCTTGCGGCGTGTGATCGGGTCTGGCACAAAAGGAGTATAAGCCGTTTCACGCAAAGTCGCAAAGAATGATCGCCCTTTGCGCCTTTGCGTGACGCTTTTCTACAATCAACCCAATGCGATTCTCAAGCATGATCACCGCCGTCGACGCGCACGCCTGCGGCGAGCCTGGACGCGTCATTACCGGCGGCGTTCTCGACGTCCCCGGCAAGACCATGTTCGAAAAAAAGGTCTGGCTCGAAGCGCATGCCGATCACATCCGCAAACGCATGCTGCGCGAGCCGCGCGGATACCCCGCCTCGAACTGCAACCTGATTCTTCCGCCCACGCATCCCGAAGCCGACGCTGGCTTCGTCATCATGGAGCAAGTCGAATATCCGCCCATGTCCGGCACCAATACGATCTGCGTCGTGACTGTGCTGATCGAAACCGGCATGGTCCCCGCAGTCGAGCCGGTCACGCATTTGAAGCTCGACACGCCGGCCGGCTTAATCGCTGTCGATGCCGAAGTGCACGACGGAAAGGTGAAGCGTGTGACCTTCCGCAATGTGCCCGCGTTCGCTACACACCTTGACGCGAAGATCGAGGTCCGCGGATTGGGAACTGTCACGGTCGACGTGGCTTACGGCGGAATGTTCTACGTGATCGCGGATGCCGAGCCGCTAGGGTTTCGCCTTACTCCCGACGAAGCACGCGACATTGTCCGCGTCGCCGAAACGATCAAAATCGCTGCGCGGGAGCAGCTTCCGGCGGCTCACCCTGAAAATCCCGGGATCCACGGCGTGACCATCGCGCAGCTTTCTGGACCGTCATCGCGCCCCGGTGTCGATCGCAAGAACACGGTGGTCGTTTCGACGGGGACGCTCGATTCCGCGACGTTCGGCGCGCTGGATCGTTCGCCCTGCGGAACCGGCACCTGCGCGAAAATGGCCGTGCTCCACGCCAAGGGACAACTCCCGCTGGGCCGCGATTTCGTCCACGAAGGCATCCTCGGTACTACGTTCACCGGACGCTTGATCGAAGAAACTCGCGTAGGGCCGTACTCGGCAGTGGTGCCGGCATTGTCCGGAACCGCATGGATCACGGGTTTCGCACAGTACGTTCTCGATCCCGAGGATCCGTTTCCCGAAGGATTCACGGTCGGCGATATCTGGGGTTAGGTGGGGCCGGCGGTCTTGCCGGCGAGCCGGTCCCCGACCGGCTTCTTTTCGCGCGAAGACCAGCCGGCCTGAAAGCCGGCTCGCCGAGATGACTCTCGGCCCCACAAGACTCGGTCAAACCAGCGACCGAACACGAGCGCTCTACTTCGCCGGAGCTGGCTCCGGCGGCGGCTCCGTCACGTCCATCAGCTCGACGTCGAAAGTCAGCTCCGCCTTGGGTGGAATTTTTCCGCGACCCTTTTCGCCGTACGCCAATTGATACGGGATGATAAAGCGGCGCTTGCCGCCCACGCGCATTCCTTCGAAACCCGCGTCCCAACCCGGAATCACTTTGCGCTTACCCTGCTCGAAGCTGAACGGCTCCGGACGGTCGCGCGAAGAGTCGAACTTCGTCCCGTCTTTCAGCCAGCCGGTGTACTGCACGACGTACACCTTTCCCGGTTCCACGAGCTTGCCCGTCCCCACCGCCACTTCGATGTAGCGCATCGAATATTGGATTTTGATCTCTCCCTGTGCTGGGGGCATGGACTGCGCGAAGGCAGTCAACGCACAAATGAAGAGCGAAGCACACAGTGTTCTCATTCACGCGCATTGTATCAGTGTTGACCGGCATCTCTGACCAGATCGTGGACCGCGGTCTCGAAACTGGCCTTGCCGTCAAGGTACGGCTGCCAGTTCCGTTCCAGCGCCGCGCGAATCTCTTGCCACCCGGCTGCGGCATACAGGTTCACATGATCGGCGTAGGGCTTGTACGCCGGGTCGTTCTGTTTTCGCAATTCGCGCTTTACAACCTCGCCGGTCGTGTAGAAAATGAGCGCGTGCCATAGGTCTTCCAGCAGCTTCACGTGCTGCTTCGCCGCTTCGCCGTCGAGCGCTTCCATGATCTGGGAATCCACCGTGTGCGACGCTTCGTGAAAAGCGAGCTCAAACGCCACATCCGGGTCCATCGCCTTCAGAGGCGCGATCACGGTGTGACCGGAAGTCCCTGGCGGGCCTTGCGTGGTGTAAGCGAGGTTGGGACCGCTATCGCACGAAAGATCGACAACGATCGGTGCACTCGGCCAGTTCGCATGATAGGCGCCCGCCAGAGCCTTCATCAGCGTGGCCGCATGCGATTCGATCTTCGGAGCGAACTCCTCAATCCAATGTTGATTCTCGCGCCGATGCCGTTCCCACAAATGCGCGCGATAGAGGGGCGCCGCAAGATTCAGAGCCGTTGCAATCTCCGGCTCGACGGCTCCCGTGGGTGAAGCGGCGCCATCCGCGATCGTCGACAGCGCGTTGTTGATGTTTATCAGCCGCGTGTCAAAGATAAGATTCAGTTTTGCGAGCGGCGCGTAGGCGTCCAGCGCGGCATTCCATGTCGCTCGATCTTTCTCGTTCAGATCGACTGCAGGCATCTGTGGCGCGGCGTCGAAGCTGCGGCGGCGGGCTTCGGCACGTACGAAATGATGCAGGTTGACCCAGAAATTGTTTTGGAATTGGAACCGGACACTGCCATCGGCAGGCGTTTGCGCCCAGCCCGAACTGAGCGTCACAAGCATCGCGGCAATTAATACCCGGGACATCGCCGTCATAGATGTAAGTAAGACGAGTTCGTTCCCCCGCGGTTGGCTGGACCCCGAAAGAATTCCATATCCGATACCACCGGACACAATCGAGCGCGTCTATCAGGTCAGAGTGAGATATCCTAAGCCTTCTGTATGATTACGCTCCGTAATATCGAAAAATACTTCGAACATGGCCCGACCAAGACGTTCGTGCTGCGCCGCGTGAATATCGACATCAAGGAAGGCGAGTTCGTCTCCATCATGGGACCCTCCGGCGCAGGCAAATCCACTTTGCTGCACCTGATCGGGATGCACGACAGCGCCTGGACCGGCGAGTATAACTTCCTGGAACATCCCATTCACAAGCTCAAGAAGAAGGATCGCGACGAGATTTATAAGAAATACTTCGGCTTTGTTTTCCAGAGTTACCATCTGCTCGATTCGCTGACGGTCTACGAGAATCTCGACATTCCGCTCTCTTACCGCAACGTCAAGAAATCCGAGCGTGACGGCATTGTTTGCGATGTGCTCGATAAATTCCAGATGGTGGGCAAGAAGGATCTGTTCCCCAACCAGCTTTCCGGCGGCCAGCAGCAACTGGTGGCGATTGCCCGCGCGATCATCGCCAATCCCAAAGTGATTCTAGCCGATGAACCCACCGGGAACCTCCATTCCAGCCAGGCTAAGGAAATCATGGAAGTGTTCAAGCGGCTCAACGAATCCGGGACCACCATCATCCAGGTGACCCATTCCGAATCCAACGCTTCCTACGGGCACCGGATCATCAAGATCGTCGACGGCTGGATCGCCACCGACTGAAACAGTCAGGGGAACATCCGCGGACTGGTTCACGTATAACCAACCACGATGGACCTCAAGTACGCTTTCCGCCAGCTTTCGAAGAGTCCTGGATTCGCGGCTGTCGCGGTACTGACGCTCGCGCTCGGGATCGGAGCCAATACCGCGATCTTCAGCTTTATCAACTCCTGGATTCTCAAGCCGTCGCCGTTTCCGAACCTTGACCACATCGTTATTCTGTTAGAAACCAATAAGAGGACCGGCGCAACCAGCTCCGTGTCGTCGGCCGATTGGACCGATTGGCGGCAGAAATCGGAGGTTTTCGAAGAGCTTGCCACCGCGGCTTTCGACAGCTTCAACCTGTCCGGCTCGGACGAGCCCTTGAAGATCCCCGGATTCGACGTTTCGGCGAACTTCTTCCGTACTCTGGGAATCAAGCCCGCCTTGGGCCGCGAGTTCACCGACGCCGAGCAGATCGCCGGGCAGGACAACGTCGCGGTTCTCAGCTTTGAACTGTGGCGCGACCGATTTAGTTCCGATCCGAAAATCCTGGGTCAGACCATCACGCTGGACGGCTTGCCTACCACCGTTGTCGGCGTCATGCCCGATAACTTCCAGTACATCCCCATGGGGCCCGCTCAGGTTTTCAAGCCTCTCGCGCTGGCGCCGCAAAGGTTAGCCTCGCGCGATAGCCTCTTCCTCAGACCGGTGGGGCGATTGAAACCGGGATTCGACGTGCCGCGCGCCAACGCCGCCATGACGGCACTGCAATCGTCGCTCGAAAGTGCATATCCGGTGACGAACACGAATCGAGGCGTCCTGGTCCGGTCGCTTACCGACGAGATTAATCAGCAATCCGGCAATTCCGCGGTAAAAACCTTGTACGTAATCGTGTGCTTCGTTTTGCTGATGGCGTGTGCGAATGTAGCGAACCTGGTGATGGCGCGCTCCAGTGCGCGGCGCAAAGAAATGGCGATTCGCCTGGCGATGGGCGCGGGACGCTGGCGTCTGATTCGCCAACTGCTCGCCGAAACTCTGATTCTCTTCGTCGCCGGCGCGGCTGGCGGAATGTTGTTCGCCCGCTGGGGCGTCGCCTGGTTGTATCGAGCGATACCTGCCCGCAGTCTGCCTTATCTGCCGAACCACGGCCACGTCGAAGTCGATTCGCAAGTGCTGCTCTTCACGCTGGCAGTGACACTTCTGACCGGCATCGCTTTCGGCCTGATGCCCGCCTTGGAAGGCACTCGTTTCGATTTGAACGGAATCCTGAAAGACGCCTCCTCGCGCGGATCGTCGAGCGCAGCCGGCGGCCGCTTCCGAAAAATCCTGGTAGGCGGCGAGATGGCGCTGGCCGTGATGGTAGTGGTCTGCGGAGCCCTACTCGTCAACAGCTTTGTGCACATGCTGCACACCGATCTGGGATTCAATGGCGATCATGTGCTGGTTGCGGAAATGCAGCTCCCACCCAGCCATAAAACGCCGGCGAGCATTACCCAGTTTTCCGATTCCGTCCTGGAGCGTCTCGCTCCAATTCACGGTGTGGACCGAGCCTCAATCGCGCAGTACACACCCATGAGCGAGAACGGCAGCGTTGGCATAATCTACTTCGACGGCAGACCGGATCCGCCGCTGGGCCAGGTTCCGTTGGTGCGCTTGAATGCGGTCTCGCCTGGGTATCTCGAATCGCTCAGTATTGCATTGATCGCCGGCAGAACTTTTTCCCGCGAGGATTCACCAGACGCAACCCGCGCCATTGTGATCAACCAGACCCTTGTGAGTAGATATTTTCCCGGCGAGAGCCCGCTCGGAAAACGCGTCCGGCTAAGAAAGGATCCCACGTTGTATACGGTTGTGGGGGTCGTAAAGGACGTGAAATACTACAACCCGGGAAATCCTCCCGAAAACCAGGCGTACGTTGCGTTCGCCCAGGCGCCCACCCAGAATCTGACCATCGTGGTGCGCACCGCGGGAGACACGTCCGCCGTGGCGCAGTCGATTCGATCCGTGGTGCGGGGACTCGATCCGAATCAGCCCGTCGCGCGCATCGTCACCATCGCGGCGCGCGTGGAAGAACGAACCGCTCCCGATAAAATCCTGACCGAGCTGACTGGATTCTTCGGCACACTCGCGCTATTTCTCGCCGCCATCGGATTGTACGGCGTGATGGCATATTCGGTCGCGCAGCGGACCCAGGAAATCGGCGTCCGCATGGCCCTCGGCGCCCGTAGCCGCGACGTCCTCGGCTTGGTTGTTCGGCAGGGAATGACCATCGTGCTGGCCGGGATGTCGGTGGGAATCGTCGGCGCAATCTTCATGGCGAGAGCCCTGGCGACCTATCTGTATGGCGTAAAGGCCGCGGACCCCACGGCATTCATCACCACGTTCCTGCTCCTCGCATCGATCGCGTTCGTGGCCTGCTGGATCCCCGCACGCCGAGCGGCACGGGTCGATCCATTGGTCGCGTTGCGCTACGAATAGTGTCCGCCCGTGGGACGAAAACACACCGGCAGAGCTCATGTGTTCAATCGCTTAGCACGGCCCGTCGATTGCACTTGACGCATCGATGATCGAAGACCTCCGCTATGGCATGCGGATTCTGGTCAAGAATCCAGGCTTCGCGACCATCGCCATTCTCACGATGGCGCTTGGCATCGGCGCGAATACGGCGGTCTTCAGCGTAGTCAACGCGATCCTGCTCCGTCCGCTTCCGGGCATCGCCGATCCTGGCCGGCTGGTCACGTTGTATCGCACGCAGCCCACGGGATCGTTCGATAACTTCGGCTATCCCGATTACCGCGATTTTCGCGACCGCACCCGATCCTTCCAGGGGATCGCCGCTCATATCGCGGTTCCGCTGACGCTCACCGGCCAGACCAGTGAACGGCTCCTGGGCGATCTGGTCAGCGGAAATTATTTCGAGGTCCTGGGTGCGCGTCCGGCGATCGGCCGCCTGTTGAGTCCATCGGACGATGCGGAAAGCGCTTCCGTCGCTGTGCTGAGCTATGGGCTGTGGCAGCGCCGCTTCGGAGCGGATCCTGGCGCGATCGGCTCCCGAATCACGCTCAATGGTAATGCATTCACCGTGGTTGGAATTGCTCAGGAAAACTTTCGTGGATCGACCACCAACGACGCCTACGACGTGTGGGTTCCGCTGACCACGCAGCCGCGAACTCTTCCCAGACTATCGAGCGGCATCCTTCAGGATCGCTCCGCTGGATGGCTCCGGATCTTCGGACGCCTGAAGCCTGGGATTGATATTCGAGCCGGTGAAGCGGAAATGAAAACCATCGCGGCACAATTAGCCGCGGCTTTTCCCGTCACCAACACCGGCCGCTCCGTGGCCGCGATTGCAGGCGTGGGATTGTATCCCGACGATCGTTCCGACATGAGCAGCCTATTCGTTCTGCTAGGCGGCGCAGTGGCTCTTCTGCTGGCGATTGCTTGCGCCAACGTCGCCGGATTGCTCATGGTTCGTTCTTCACGGCGAACGCGCGAAATCGCGATGCGCGTCGCGGTCGGAGCGGGACGCGGACGCATCATCCGTCAATTGCTCACGGAAGGAATGCTGCTCGCCTTCACCGCGGGCGTGGTCGGATTCGGCGCGGCGCAATGGGCCACGCAAGGTCTCGCCAAATTCAATCAGCAGATCCGTTTGCTGCACAGCATGGATGTGAGTCCCGACTGGCGCGTTTTCGCATTCACATTGCTGGCATGCATCGTCGCCGGGCTCGCGTTTGCGCTGCTGCCGGCCGCGCAAGCTTCCAGCGTCGATCTCATCGGCGCGCTCAAAAGCGGATCGGCCGGAGCCGGTTACCGGCGTACGCGATGGAGAGCCGCATTGGTCTCCGGACAGGTCGCGCTGTCTTTCGTCCTGCTCAGCGGTTCCGGAATTCTGTTGCGCGACGTCTATCGCATCCTCACCGCCAACCCCGGATTCGAGACTAAGAACGTCGCGATGATGGCCATCGATATGAGCACGCTCCCGAATTTCGAGCAGCGCGGACTAGCCGTCTATCGCCAACTGCTGGAGCGCCTTCCGGCTTTACCAGGCGTCATTTCGGCGAGTCTTGCCTGGACCGTTCCGCCGCAGGATTTCAGTGGGCGCGTCTCGATCTTCTATCCCGGCCAGGAACCGCCGCCCGACGTGCTGCGCGGCCATGCCTTCGAACTGGGTCTGCGCGTCGATATCGATCGTGTCGCGCCGCGTTATTTTCAAACTTTGGGGATCGCGCTGATCCAGGGCCGCGATTTCAACGATCACGACCGTGGCGCCGTCATCGTGTCCCGAAAGCTGGCGGAGCGACTGTGGCCCGGGCAAAACGCCGTCGGCAAACGCATCGCATGGCCAGAGCCGGGAGCTGCGCCGCGCCCGCCGTTCGAGGTGATCGGCGTCGCAGCAGATGCGAAATACCGCTCGCTCATCGCCGACGCGCCCCTGCTCATGTATCTCTCGGCTTTGTCCGAATACGATAGTCGTACGCACGTCGTGGTTCGCACCGCCTCCGATCCATCGTCCACACTCGCCGAAGTCGAGCGCGTGGTTCGCGAGATCGACAAAGACGTTCCGGTATTCCATCCGGAAACCATGAGCCAGCACGCCGCCGACTCGCTTTGGCAGCAGCGCATGGCCGCAAGCTGGATCAGCGTGTTCAGCTTGATGGCGCTGGTCCTGGCGGCGATCGGTCTTTACGGCGTGATCGCGCAATCCGTGGCGCAGCGAACCCGCGAAGTTGGCATTCGCATCGCTCTCGGGGCCGCGCCTGCTTCCGTGTCGCGATTAGTGATCCGCGAAGGGATGACGCTGGCTCTCGCTGGGATGATGTTGGGCATTCCCGCCAGCCTTGCCACCAGTCGCGCCATGACGCGCTTCCTGGCAGGGATCGGCGGAACCACCCCGTCTACCCTGGTCGGCGTTGCGATTCTCCTGGCGACGGTTATGTTGCTGGCATGCTGGATCCCTGCGCGGCGGGCCGCCATGGTTGATCCGATCGATGCTCTGCGCTGCGAATGATTGGTCGTTTTTCACATCAGTGTCCCAAAGACGAACAGTGCGGGTATAGAAAGTCTCTTATTATCAATTAAATACTAGGGAAGTTAACGTGCTTTACATTGCCTTACTCAAAGGAGCGGTCCCATGAAGCTGCTTGCCTTTTTCGTAACGGGTAGCGTGGTCCTGCTGGCTGGACCCGCACTCGAAGGAATGCGTGCCCCCACCGTCCAGGAAGAGATGCGCTGGCACGGCTGGGTTCCTACCGGCCAAATGGTCGAAATCAACAATGTGCATGGCAACGTCCGTGCCGAAACCGCTCTGGGTGATGAGATCGAAGTGATTGCGCTCAAGGAAGGCAGCGACGATCCCCAGCAAGTGGCCATTGAAGTGGTTGAGCACAAATGGGGAGTCACGATTTGCGCGGTGTATCCCAGCGCCAACACCGACCATCCATTCGACTGCCGGCCCAGCCACGGCGGAGGATTCCGTCTGGCCGCGACCTCGGATTCGGAAGCGCACATTCGCTGGGATAATGGCGGCGGCGGCGACGTCCTGCTAAATGATCTCCGCGTGGATTTCGTGGTGCGTTTACCCAAGCGGCTGCGCTTCATCGGTCGCACCATCGACGGGCGAGTCTCCGCACATCTTGACGATCAGGACGTGGAAGCGCACAGCGTGCTGGGCGATGTGAGCGTCGACATGAACCCCGCGGTGGGCGCCGAGGTTCGCGCCGAAACCGCAATGGGGCAAGTCACTTCGGACTTCCCGCTACAGCTCAAGTCCGATCACAATCACGGCCTGTTTGCGTCCGGACATTTTGGGCGCGGCCGCCGTACCGTGCGGATGAAGACCGGGACCGGGAACATCTATCTCGAGCGCGTCCGCCAGGCATTCTAATACAATCGAGAGCATGAAGTTGCGCATCGTGGCGTTCGCGCTGGCGGCGATGGCGTGCGCGCAGCCCCGGCCATCGTTCGAAGTAGCGTCGATCAAACCGAGCAATTCGACGGATCGCCGCATGATGTTCAACATCCAGCCCGGGCGTTTCACTGCGGGCAACGTCACGGTCAAGAGGCTGATCGAAGTCGCGTACGGCGTCAATTACTATCAGGTTTCAGGCGGCCCAAGCTGGATCGCCTCTGATCTTTTCGATCTCACGGCCAAGCCGGAGACTTCAGCGAAGTTCGATCAGATTCAATTGATGCTCCAGTCCATGCTGGCCGAAAGATTCCAGTTAGTCATCCGTCGGGAGACCAGGGAAATGCCGGTGTACGCGCTGGTGATCGCCAAGACCGGCCCGAAGTTTAAAGATGCGAGCGAATCAGCCCAGCCTGTGTTTACAATTCGTCGCGGCCTGCTGGTGGCGCCGCGCGGCAATATGGCCGCGCTCATCACTCAGCTTTCCAGAATTCTTGGCCGCACCGTTATCGATAAGACGGGTCTGACAGGGAATTACGATTTGAAGCTCGAATGGATGCCCGACGAGAATCAGGTCGCGAATTTCCAAACGATGAATGTCCCGGAAGGCTTTGGAGCGCCGACTCCCGATCCTCTGGGAGTTTCACTGTTCACCGCACTGCAGGAACAACTCGGCTTAAGGCTCGATTCGCAGAAGGGCCCCGTAGAGATTTTCGTGATCGAGCGAGTGGAGAAGCCGACCGAAAATTAGGGCGTCGTCATGCCGCACCTTGAGCCGCGACCAGAGGAAGCGGTGGATGCTGAGTTTTTCGCAGTCTCTCAAGCGTATTCCACAATTCGCGGTTTAACGCGACACGCAAAGAGTGACCTGCCGTGCTCTAAACCACCAGACCACGAAACTTGGGATCTTCGTATCCCGGGAACACTGACGCGAGCTGCCGGTTCCCCAAATGCCGCGTCACCAATTCACCCAGCACGTCGCGGAAATCCGTAGTGAGGTTCAGGTCGCGATTCTCGTAGAGCTGCTCTTCCGCCAGGCCCGGCCATTCGCCGAGAACTTTGCCACCCTGGATATCGCCGCCGAACGCGAACATCACGTTGGCGTGGCCGTGATCAGTCCCACGATTTCCGTTCTCACGCGCGGTGCGGCCGAACTCGCTCATGGTGACGACGCTGACATCCGCCATGCGGTCGCCCAGATCCTGATAGAAGGCTGCCAGCGATTCAGCGAATTCGCCCAACAGCCGATTGAGTTGAGGCGCTTCATTGACGTGCGTGTCCCATCCACCGACATCGGTAAAGGCGACTTCCAGGCCGACATCGGACTTGATCAGTTGAGCGATCTGTTTCAGCGACTGTCCCAGCCGCCCGTTGGGATAACGCGCGCCGCTCGCCGGCGTATACGTCTGTTTCTGAATCGCTTGCATCAGCCTGACGGCTTCGAACGTCTCGCGACCGGTGCCGTTCAGCACTTTGTCCACGGTGTTCGAATACATGGATTCAAATGTCGATGCGCCGCGCTGATCGCGTACTTGAAAATCGTTCAGGTTATTGATGGCGACAGCTTCATTGTGGCCGCGTAGCGTGCGCGCCAGATCGGCGCTGAAGCTCACGGCGCGCACCGGCGATTTCTTGTCTTGCGGCGCAAGCGCCCGATTCAGCCAGCCATCGGTAGTCGCCTTGCGGCCCGGCGTGCCGGACTCCATATAATCCTGGGCATCGAAGTGCGAGCGCGTCGGGTCCGGTGAACCTACGGCATGCACAATCGCCAGCCGGCCGGAATCGTAAATCGGCTTCAGCGGCTTCAGTGAAGGATGCAGGCCGAAAAACCCGTCCAGATCGATCGCGCCATCGTTGCTGCCCGGCTTGGGAACCGCGATGGTCGGGCGCATGTCGTAATAGCGCTGCTCGCCGTGCGGGACCACGACGTTCAATCCGTCCACTGCGCCACGCTGGAAAATCGCGACCAGAATCTTCTTGCGCGGGCTGGGCGCATCGGCGGCGTACAATGCTCGCGAAAGCCACACCGGCGTCGACCCGACGCCGACCATCGCCATCGCGGAACTCTTCAGAAAGATTCGACGATTCATTGGTAGTTCTCCTAACCGAACCGGCCCGCACACTCACAATCAACAGTCACCGCACGCGGCACCCAAGAGTAGCCGTAGGCTACCGCCTTTGAAAATCCGGCGATCCGATCACCAATCCTGCTATTAGCTCCGGTGTCGGAGTCTTATCCGCCAGCGCTTTTACGATCGCGTCCCGCGTCTGCGGCGTGGCGTCATGGAATAGCATCAATCGTGCGGCTTTCGAGGGATCGTCCGGATACTTGGACGTATCCACTTTGACCCCGGCTACCTTATTCTGCGTCAAAGCAATCGCAAAATTCATCCGGCCTAGCAACGACGCCGAGCTGACCCATTCCGCGTTCGCGCTGGAGTAGCCGGTCGGCTCGATTTTGCGATACAGCGGCTCGCCCAGTTGTCCGATTTGCTGGGCCAGCGGTAAAGCGTAGTCGACTTGCGCCCCAGTGGCGCGAACCGCGCTCGCGATCATTTCAAACGGCGTCTTCACTTTGGCGTGATACGCACCCGCCGAAAAGAATTCTTTCGACTCGAGCATGGTCTTCAACACTTCACGAATATCGCCGTCCGATTTCTCGAAGGTCTTCGCCATCCGGTCGATCAGCTCCGGCGGAGGATTGTCTGCCACGAACCTTTGAGCGAGCTTTGTCGAAATAAACCTCGCCGTAGAAGGATGCTTGGCCAGAATGTCCAGCACTTTCTCGGCATCCTCTTTGCCGCCGCCTGCCGGAATGGTGACGCCGAGCACGATCTTCTCGCCTTTATCGTGCACGCGATCGTTATAGAAAAAGCTTCCGCCCTGCTGCGGATTGCGGATAGTCCAGCCGGTGAAACAGCGCGCGACTTCGATAATGTCCTTCTGCGTGTACCCGCCGTCGACGCCCAAAGTGTGCAGCTCCATCAGCTCGCGCGCATAATTTTCGTTCAATCCGCGCTGTGGACGGTTGCCGTTGGGCCGGCGCACCTGATCCGGCGCGACGCTCTGCCAGTTGTCCAGATAAAACAGCATGGCGGGGCTTGAAGCCGTGGCTTCCAGCAGCTCCCGGAAATGTCCCAGCACATGCGGCCGGATCGATTCGCGCTCGTAGGTGGGCACCAGGAAACGGTCCGCGCCTTTGTCGAGGAAGACGTTGAAATGATTGAACCAGAAGTCCGCCAGCTCCTCTTCCAGCTGCCGACTACTATAGATTGCGCGATACAGTTTTCCTTCCGCCAGATCCGAAAAGACCACCTGCTGCGGCTGATTCGCCAGCACCAGCTTTCGCCGCAGTACAGGATTTGCGGCCGCGATCAGTTGATTACGCAACGGCTGAGGCAGCGCGATCACGATGTCGTCGATTCGATCTTCCGGGATCGATTCGAGCAGTTCCTTTTTCTGATCGATCTTGCCCGTGCGCAGAGTCTGAATCTGCTCGCGCGTCAGCAGTTGGTCGAGGGGAACGGCCGGATCCATTGGATCGTTATCGTTCTCGCTTTTCTTCACTTTGAAGCGCTTGGCCAGGCGTTCCACGGCCGCACGCGCAATCGGATCCTCAGGAAGCGGTTGCCGCCCTTGGGCTACGGCTCGAATCAATTGCGGTGACGGATACGCGGCCACCGTCTCCGTCTGCGACATGCGAAGCGCTTCCAGAGGAGCCAGCTTCTTTTCTACTTCTGGATTTTCCTTGATGCGCTCGGGATGAAGCTGCAGGTCGATCCACTTCTTCACGCCCATCTTCTTGACAGCCTCGACGTCGCCGGGCTTGGGACCGAACGTCAGCCGGTCCACCGCGTGCAGGACCTGCTCATCCTTCGCTAACTTCTTCTGAAATTGGGCGTAATCGGCGTCGGTCTTCTTCTTCGCGCCAAGTGTGGCAGCGAAAAGCACAGCGACGGCTAGCGCCAGGGACTTCCGCATCGTACATTTGCCTCTCATACTATTAAACGCCTAATGGGAGGAAAAGTTGACTGGCCTTTACGCTAACGAATGTTCATCTGTTCGCAAGTCTTTAACAGGAATCGGTCGGTCATGCCGGCAATGTAGTCGCAAACCTGACGATGCAGCGGCTCTCGCGCTGAATCTTCCAGGTAGTTGGAAGGCATCAGTTCGGGGTGCCGCATGTACATGTCGAACAGTTTGCCGATGCGGGAGACCGAAACCTGCCTGGCTTCAGAGAGCGCGTCGGAGTTGTAAACCTTTGACCTTAATAGCTCTTTGA
This sequence comes from Bryobacteraceae bacterium, assembly GCA_035568415.1. Taxonomy (GTDB): domain Bacteria; phylum Acidobacteriota; class Terriglobia; order Bryobacterales; family Bryobacteraceae; genus Palsa-187. The sequence continues at coordinate 207,278 of DATMOC010000016.1, forward strand.
GCTGCGCGGTCCCAATTGCCGGCTCCGGCGACAGGCATGCCACACGTCTTGGGTTCGTTTGGACGTTTTCGAAATTGGCCAGATGCGCGGCCGCAGCGGCGGTTCCTTCCATCAGGCCCGAAACCAGCCAATCGATGAGGCCACGCACGATCTCATGCATCCGGACGCGCTCGGTGGCGCCCGGAAACTGTTGCGAGGAGGTCTCGTCCAGCTCGCGGAATTTGTCCACCGACGCGCGCGCGTCTTCGAACGAAAGCAAGCCGGCGCCGTAGGCATCGTCGAGATCGGCTGCATTGTAGGCGATCTCATCGCACAGGTCGATCAGCTGCGCCTCGAGCGTGGGACGCAATCCTGGAAAGTATTCTTCTGGGACGAAATCGCTGGAATGTTTGACGATTCCTTCGCGAACCTCGAAGGTCAGATTCAATCCGGGAAAGCGCGCGTAGGGATTCTCGAAAGATTCGATAATGCGCAGTGCATGAAGATTGTGATCGAAGCGTTCGCCGTAGCGATGCATCATGCGATCCAATTCCGCTTCGCCTGCATGCCCGAACGGCGGATGCCCGATGTCGTGCGCGAGCGCCAGCGCTTCCGTCAGATCCTCATCTAGGCCCAGCACGCGCGCAACAGTACGCGCGACTTGTGAAACTTCGATGGTATGCGTCAGCCGGTTTCGAAAATGATCGGAAAGACCGGGCGTAAACACCTGGGTCTTATTTTCCAGGCGCCGGAACGCGCGGGCGTGCACGATGCGGTCGCGATCGCGCTGAAAGTCGTTGCGATAAGGATGTGGAAGTTCGGGATAGCGGCGGCCGCGGCCGCGTTCCACTGGAAACCGGAGATGGGCGAGAGCGCCCGTAATCAAATTAATGAGCGCCTGTGACGTCGCCCATCGCCTGCACGGCGGCGCGGCTGACCGCGGTTCGTTCGGTGCGCAGCGGTTCCAACATCTTACGCGCGGCATCCGGATTTTTCTTTCCGATCACAACCGCTAACTGAATGGTGGCCTGCTCCTTGGAAACCGTCACGGTGGGGCTGGCCATCAGGTCTCGCAGCAGCTTTTCGGCTTCGGCATCTTTGCCTTCGGCCGAATAAACTTTCGCCAACGCCAGTTTCGCAAGCGATGCGTAAGGCGTCGGAGCCGAATCCACTACATCCTTGTAACGCTTCTCGGCTTCCGGCAGATTGCCTTTGTCGACTGCGTCCGAGGCGAGATAGAACTCGCCCATCGCGCCTTCCTGGGAGCCGTGATACTTGGACGCCAAGTCAGTGAACGCTTTGGCGCGGGCTTTGTCTTTTTCTTGCTGGGTCGGATAGGTCAGGAATCCGGGAGGAGCGGGACCGATGTGGGCGTTGTCGACACGGATCGCGTCGGCCAGCACTTTTTCGCGGACGTCAGCCTGATTCCGCATGTAGAAGAAAATCGCAACCGCAATGACGATCAGGCCGAGGGCAATCGGTCCGTAGCGCTTGATGTCCGCGCGATGTTCCGACATGAAGTCGAAGCCGTGTTTGACTTCTTCGGCAAACTTATCAGATTTGAGATTTTTACGGGTTTGTCGATCCACAGAAACTCCAGGAGAATCTTTATCTTATCACGCGAGCGCTGCGCGGAGCGAGCGGGTCAGCGTCCACAATGATGCATGGTGAGTTAGTGATACGATGCCTCAAGCCTGCGTTCACGCTGCGCGCTGCGGTGTCGGACCTCGTTTGGATAGAGGTCTTATATGATCTGTCTTCGGCAAACGCTACTCATTGGTGTCGCCTTCAGTGTGGCCTTCACTGGCCTCCTCAGGGGACAAGATTCGGCTAACCAGGCAGGCGGCAAGGTTTTCCTCGAATACCTGGGTGCGGCGGGATGGCGGATCGGCAATGGCGGCACGGTCATTCTTCTGGATCCCTACATCTCGCGAATCCTTGGACCAGCGCCTCCGGGGCGCTCGATATCCCAAACGCCCAGCGACCCGCGTCCCACATACACGATGGATGACGTGGCCGCGCCTGATGCGGCGGCTATCGATTCCCATGTGAAACGAGCAGATTTCATTTTAGTCACTCACACGCACTACGATCATGTGTTGGATGTCCCGCACATCGCGCGAAAAACCGGCGCGACGGTCATCGGGACCGAGAGCACCCAGAATGTGCTCCGGGCATATGACGTCCCCGAAAAACAACTGATCACAGTCCGCGGCGGGGAGGATTACGAATTTGGCGCCTTGTCTCTCAAGGTAATCCCGAGCCTTCACAGCCCTCTAGACCACAAGCATTACTTCAGTTCGACGACTACTCCAGCCGGGATGAAATCGCCGCTGACCTTGGGGCAAATGCATCCAGAGGGAGGCACGCTGGCGTACCTGATCCGTTTTCATGGGCATCAGATTCTTGCGTTTGGGGGCATGAACTACATCGAGCGGGAGATTGAGGGACTGCGACCAGATGTCGTATTAGTCGGTGCCGCGGCATCGCGCTCTGAGATTTATGACTACACCGGGCGGCTTATGCGCACCCTGGCATTTCCACCGTTGGTGGTGCCGACGCATTGGGATAACTTCTTAATCCCCTACGGTGCTTCCCAGCAAGAGTCCCTAGAAGCGCTGCAGTCTTTCCTGCGCGAAATGAAGGCTGCCTCACCCAAGACCAGGGTCATCGTGCCGAAATACTTCGAGCGGATCGTCCTCCAGCCCGTTAAGAAGTGAGGGAGTGAGCAAAGATTCGCCTTATCCGCCCTACCTCGCTCCGAGCCGAATAGCGGCAATACGAAGCCATCTCGAGCTTGTCATTATAGAAGGAGATGTACCGCTTCGCACTCGCCGTTTTCCTGGCCGCCTCGGCTACCGCCGCGAGCTGGGTTGAATACCGCATGGGCCCCTTCCATGTCATCAGCGACGCAGGTGATAAAGCTGCGCGCGAGCGGCTGAATGAAATGGAACAGCTCCGGCATGTGCTGGGAGTGATGCTGGGCAAGGATAGTCTCGGCGTCGGCGGGCCCTCGGCGAGCCAGCTTGAAACCGTGTGGCCGATCGATGTCGTCCTGTTTGGGAACACTAAGGAATACGGCCCGCACGCGCTTCAGAAACCATTTATCGAGGGCGGATCGGCATTGCTGAGCGCCTGGACCGCGGACACGCCGATGCCGCGGGACTGGCTCCGTCAGCTCACGCGCATGCTGATCGATCAAAACTCCGGACGGATGCCGGACGCGATCGAAACCGCTTTGTGCGATCTCTTTTCAACCATCAAGGTGACCGGTACGAAAATCATGATCGGCGCGCCGCTGCCGTCGGGCGAACTGCCGGCGGAGCGTCTGCATGCGTGGGCGAAAATACAACTTCTCGTCACCAATCCGGATTTCACCGGTAAGCTGCGCGTGTATTTGAATAACATGCAGGGCGTCGGTGACGAAGTGCTGGCCACGCGGAACGCTTTCGGTTTGACCGTCGCCAAACTCGATGAACAAGTGGACGCGTACGTTGGCGCGGGAAAGTTCGAGGCGGCGCCTGCATCGGGCGAGCCGTTGAATCCGAATAAGGACTTCATCGAGAAACCTGTGGACAAAGCGGCGATCGACGCTCTCTTTTCGGAACTGGCCGCGGGTGGAAAGGATTTTCCGCCAGAGAGTCCACGCGGGCTGGTCGCAAAGCGTACGCGTCCTGCACTGGAGCTTGCGGCGAAAGCGAATCCGAAATGGGGAGAGCCTCACGTCCGTATCGCCGCACTCGAGCCGGAGTCAGCCCCGAAAATCGTCGAGCTGAGAATCGCGACCAAGCTCGAGCCGCGCAACCCCGAATATTGGCAGGCGCTCGCCGAAGCGCAAACCGGGGCGAATCAATACTCCGATGCCGACAAATCCTGGGCCGCTGCGATGAAGGCCGCGCCCACCGATGCCGAGCGCGAACGCATCAAAAAAGTTCGCTTCGACCTCGACGACAAGCGCGCTGCGTTCGAAGTTGCCGAGAAGAAACGCATCGCCGATGAGAAGGCCGCGGACTTGCAACGCGCGAAAGATTCCGCCGCCGCTGAGGTTCATGCAGCCGAGGCCGCGATGAATCAAAAGCTCGGCGGCCTCAAGCCGGGCGAGAAACCCCAAGCATGGTGGGAGGAGCCGCCGGGCGAGAAAATCTCTGGATCGCTGGCGCGCGTCGATTGCCTTCCCAGCGGACCCCTGCGCCTGACCATCAAGATCGACGGCGGCGGAACAATTCGCCTGCTGGTTCGCGATCCGAACCATCTGACCGTGAAAAGCGCCGCGGAAGCCAAGTTCGGATGCGGCATCCAGAAGCAGGCTCGCAAGATTCGAGTGATCTACACGTTGAAAGCTGACGCGAAGATGGACACGGTGGGCGACGTGGCGATGGTGGACTTCCCGTAAATGCCAAGGGTCCCGCTGCGCTGGGTCGCGATCGTTGTCGTCATGCTTTCCTCGACGCTGAATTATCTCGACCGGCAGTTGCTGGCCGCCTCCGCGCCCGCATTGAAGTCTGAATTTCATCTGACCAATCACGAATACGGACAGATCCTTTCCATTTTTTCGATCGTTTACGCGGTGACCGCGCCGCTTGCGGGAGTTTTTATCGATCGCGTCGGGCTTAACGTGGGCGTGAGCATCGCGGTTCTCACCTGGTCCCTTGCGGGCGCGGCGACGGGATTGACGCACAGCTTTCGCGAACTGGTGGCATCGCGGACCTTACTGGGAATTGCAGAAGCCGCGGGTATCCCGTGTTTCGGAAAAGCCAACGGGGTGTACCTCGAACCCGGCGAACTGGCGCTGGGCAGCGCATTTAATCAAGTCGGCGTGAGTCTGGGATTGGTGCTGGCGCCGATCGCGGTGGCGATTATCGCGCCGCACTACGGCTGGCGGGCTGCGTTCATTTTTTGTGGAGCGCTGGGTGTCATCTGGACGCCGATCTGGTGGTTCACGGCGAAAAAAGTTCCAGCCAAGCCGGAGAAAACCGTCAGATCGACGGCGCGATTTGTGGAACTGCTGCGCGACCCACGGATCTGGGGACTGGTCGTCTCGACCATCTTCATCATGGCGCTCTACACGCTGTGGACCAACTGGACCACGCTGTACTTCGTCGAACAATGGCATCTGACGCAGGTGGAGGCGAACGCGCGCTTCGCCTGGATTCCGCAGGTCGCGGCGACCATTGGCGGCTTTCTGAGCGGCTGGATCGCGTTCCACTGGATTCGCCGCGGCATGCCGGTCCGGACCGCGCGAATGCGCGTGTCGTGGATTTGCGGGGTGGCGGCGCTGATTTCGACGGCAGCGGTTCCGTTTATGCCCAACGTTCCGCTGGCGGCCGTCGCCGTGACCAGCAGTGCGTTCTGGGGGATTTGCATTTCGACGAATCTGTATGCGATGCCGATCGATATGTTCGGCCCTTCACGCGCGGGATTCGGAGTCGCGGTGCTCACTTTCGCGTATGGAGCGATGCAGGCGTTTCTCTCGCCGAGGATCGGGAGTGTAGTGGATCGATTTGGATTCAACACCGTTTGTTTCGCGATGTCGGCGCTGCCAGTCATCGGAGTGCTGATCCTGGGCCTCACCACCAAACCGCAAAAGACGATAGGCCGCGAATGAACGCGAATACACGCGAATTCCGAAGGTTAAGAGAGTTGTTTTGATTCGCCCCGCTACGCCCGACGACCGGCCGGCGATCGCGGCGATCCAGGCCGCTTCGCCGGAAGCCTCCGCTTGGAACCCGCTGGAGTACATTTGTTCGGTTGTCGAGAGTGCCGGCGAAGTCATCGCGTTCCTTGTCACGCGTGAAACCACGCCCGGCGAACGCGAGATTCTGAACCTGGCCGTCCATCCTGCATGGCGCCGGAACGGGATCGCCAAAATGCTGGTCCAGAACGCCCTTACCGGCTCCGAGGCGAACTGGTACCTAGAGGTTCGGGAGTCCAATACGGCGGCGATCGCGCTTTACACGTCTTTAGGGTTCAAACTCGCGGGACGGCGGGAGGACTACTATAACGATCCCGCCGAGGCGGCTATTGTCATGAGTTTTTTTTCATGATATTGTCATGATGCGCAGTCGGCCATCGGTGACCGGCTGCTCCACGACTGATGATTACGACCCACCGAGCCCGACCAAACCAATCAAAAATCAGACTCGGCGTGGATCTCACAACACACGAACAGGAGAGTGTTTGATGGAGAACAACACGCAGGATGAACTTAAAGCGCATCTGATGGCGACCGACGAGGAATTTCGTACGTTGGCCGCCCAGCACGCCCAGTATCACAAACAGCTGGAAGAGCTGGAGGCCAAAGGCGGCCACTTGTCCGATCAGGAACAGGTGGAAGAGGTTCGCCTGAAGAAACAGAAACTGCGGCTGAAGGACCAGATGAATGCTATTCTGGCTCGATCGCGGCCGCAGCAGGTTGCCTAGCCGTTAGGTGCGCGCAGTCGAAAGAAATTCGGAAAGTCTCGGCCGGGTCCTAAAAAGGGGCCCGGCTTTAGTATTTTAGGCGGGCAGCCTCACCCAACTTTACTGCACTGCGATGAGTGCGCCGGGAGACATCGGAAAACCCGGATACACGCAGATGATGGGATTATCCCCGCTGGGTGTCTGGGTGGGAACCGTGACGTTTAACTGGAACAGTCCGGGACTGATCAAAGCCGCGGCGACGTTCGCCTGGAGGCCCGAAATCCAGCATCGGGGGGTGAAAGGCAGAGGGCCAGACTGCGTCGCCGATCCTTCCGTTAAAGTGGCGCCGGGGTTGGTCGAGGCGCCGAAGCCGTAGGCGACCAGGATGATCGTCTCTCCTGGTTTGGCAGGAGTCGACAATCCAGGATACAGAGTGGTGGGGCCCATCAGGCTAAAATCCAGGTGCCGGGCGACGACGTGTCCCTTGACATCGAACAAAGGGAGTGCCGGCGAAACGCCGGTCTTGGTCACGACGAACGGCGCACTAGCAACTCCATTCCGTGTGACGACCACCGGCACCAGACCCTGAGGATCGAACAACGGGGAGAGCACGTTGATCTGATCGGTGGCGCAGTTTGAATTTGTCGCGGCGCTGCAATAGAAGTAAAGGTACGCCGGTTTACCGTCCACGGTAACGCTATCGATCGCGCCGAGCTTCGTCGGCATCTTGCCGCTGGCGAAATCGGGAGCGTTGCTCCAGTCGATCCCAGTAGACGGAGTATTCGCAGGCGCGAGATTCGTCCCATTGATCTGAAGCCAGGTATTATTTGCAATCGGCGTCGAGCCAAATGCCGTCTTGACCTGAGTGATGATGGGCGCGCCCGGCGCCGGGGTGGTTATGGTCCCCGTCCCTTGGGCGCTGAGGGAATTCGAAGTCTGAGTCACGTTGGTCGCAGTGAATAACCCCGTAGCGCCGGCGTAGGCTCCCGTGCCTCCGACCACCGGCAGCGTCGAGGAGTTGGAGACCGTGAAAAGATTGATGCTGTCGGTGCTGTTGAGGACAACTTGGACGATGCCTTGGGACGGTATGGACGAGTCTTGATTGTTCAAAGTGTTGTCCAGCCTGAAAGTCCCGGTTACCTTTCCCGCGGGGCTCACTGTGCCGCTGAGGGTTCCATTAGAATAGTCCCGCTCGCAGCTCGGGCAACCTTGTGAGCCGTGAAAGTTGGTCAGGGTTAACGGCGTGGTCTTCCCTCCGGCAGTTACGCTTCCCGAGCCGGTGATCAGATCGGTAGGAGTGAAGTTCAGCGTGAGCGAGCCCGTCGCACCCGCATAGGCTCCGGTTCCGCCGGTGATCGTGCCGTTCGACAAGGTGAACGTACGGGGCCCGGTAAAAAAATTAACCGAGCTCGTGAAGCTCGCATTCATCGTGTCGACTTGATTGAAGTACAACCCCGCCGCGACCTGAATAGGAGTGGTCACGCTGTTGTTCTGGATGGTCCCAACAGCGCTGATGTTGAGGGTTGCGTTGCCAAGCGCGCCCACCGAGCCATTTTCGGCAATGATGAAAATGTTTTCTGCGGTGTCTTGCGTCCCGGTTATCGTGACATCGAAGGTGATGTTGGTTGTCGTTTGCGCAAGCGCGGCAACAGTGCCGAGCAGGGCCAGGGAAACAGCATGCAAGAATTGCATCTTATCCATTGCGTGCCTCCAAAGATTGACTTCTCGGCCTATTGCCGGATTGAAAGCTATTCTATACAATCTGAATCCGTTCGCAGCGGCCTCAGCCGTTCCATCCAGCGGTTCTCCGGGGCGGCCGAACAAGGCAGATCGATTACGTTTTATAATTGAATCTCCCCCCGAGAAGAAGGACCTTCCACTATGGACGAGAAAGAACGCTCCCGAGCCCTTGGCGCCACGCTGGGCCAGATCGAAAAACAATTTGGAAAAGGATCGATCATCCGGCTGGGGGCGCAGCCCGTGCAAGCCGTGCCGACCATTTCGACCGGATCGATTTCGGTCGATTACGCGCTGGGCATCGGCGGCTTCCCGCGCGGCCGCATCGTCGAGATTTTCGGGCCGGAATCGTCCGGCAAGACCACCATCGCGCTGCAAGTGGTGGCCGAAGCGCAGAAAGTCGGCGGCATGGCCGCGTATATCGACGTCGAACATGCGCTCGACCCGGTGTATGCGAAAAAGCTCGGCGTCGACGTGGACAATCTTCTGGTCTCGCAGCCGGACTACGGCGAGCAGGCTCTTGAAATCACCAACGCGCTGATCACTTCCGGGTCCATCGATGTTCTGGTGGTCGACTCGGTGGCGGCGCTGGTTCCCAAGGCAGAGCTCGACGGCGAAATGGGCGACAGCTTCATGGGCGTCCACGCGCGGCTCATGTCGCAGGCCATGCGCAAGCTGACCGGAATCGTTTCGAAGTCGAATACCTGCCTGATTTTCATTAACCAGATTCGCGAAAAGATCGGAGTGATGTTCGGCAATCCGGAAACCACCACCGGTGGCCGCGCGCTGAAATTTTACGCCAGCGTCCGTGTGGACATCCGCCGCATTGCTGCCATTAAAGACGGCGAAACCGTGGTCGGGAATCGCACTAAGATCAAGATCGTGAAAAACAAAATGGCTCCGCCGTTCCGCGAAGCCGAGTTTGACATTATCTACGGCGAAGGCATTTCCAAGGAAGGCGACCTGATCGATTTGGGCGTCGCCCAGAACCTGGTGGAAAAAAGCGGTGCGTGGTATAGCTTCAAAGGCGAGCGTATCGGACAGGGCCGCGACAACGCGAGGCAGTTTATGAAAGACAATCCCGACGCGCGCAAGAAGCTCGACGCGGAGCTGCGCAAGCTGCTGGGTCTGGTTCGAGCTGAGCCGCAATCCGCTCCTCCAGTGCCTGCGGCAGCACCAGCCGTCGCGGCGCGTGGGAAGAGCTAGCAGCCCTTTTTGATTTGACCAATCCCTGTGGGGCCGGCAGTCCTGCCGGCGAGCCGGTCCCCCGACCGGCTTCTATGCGCGCGAAGACCAGCCGGCCTGAAAGCCGGCTCGCCGCCAAGATTGGCGGCCCCACAAGATTCGGTCAAATCATCTCTCATTCGATCCGTAGAGCTTCCGTCGGCGCGATTCGTGTCGCCCTGCGCGCCGGGAGCCAGCAAGCAATCATCGCGACGCACGCGAGCAGCATCGCCACAACGATCAGCGTTAACGGATCAGTGGGCTCGACTCCGAAAAGCAGCTTGGTCAGCAATCTGGTGAGCCCCAGCGCCGCGACCATTCCGATCACGACGCCGGCCGCTGCGAGCTTGAGTCCCTGGCCCAGCACCAACCGCAGGACGTCGGCGGAGCGCGCGCCCAGCGCCATGCGAATCCCGAATTCCTGCGTCCGCTGTCCGGCCGCGTGGGCGACTACGCCATACAATCCGATCGCCGCCAGCACCGTCGCGAGCAGGGAAAACAAACCGAACAAGAGTAGGATCAGCCGGCGTGGCGCCACCGACTCGTCGATGCGCTGTGACATGGTCTCCACTCGATCGATGATGAGGGCCGGTTCCACACGCCTCAGTTCACGCTGCGCCGCGGCGGCCACCTTTTCCGGATCGCCCACCGTTCGAATAGCGATCTGCATTTGCAGCCGCACCTGTTGAGTCATGGGTTGATACGTCGAAAACCCGATCTCGGAATCGAGGCCAATCTGGCGCACGTCTCTTACCACGCCGACGATGGTCATCCACTCGGACGCGTCGCGCGGACCGATCTTGATTCTCCGCCCCACCGGGTCCTGATTTGGCCAGAAACGCCGCGCCATGCTTTCGTTGATGATGACTACCCGCTCATGGTGCGTATCGTCGGAGGTGGTGAAATCCCGGCCGCGGACGAACGGGATTCCCATAGTGCGAAAATAGCCCGGCATCGCGCGGCGAAAGCTGGCGACACCAAGATCGGTCGCGCCGGATGCTATGCCCTCCACCGTGATATCGCCGTTCGCATCGCCGCCCGAAATCGGCAGGGAATTGACCATGGTGGCATCCGTCACTCCAGGCAGCGACCGCAATCGCTCGGTGAACTGGCCTGAAGTCTGCACGACCGAAGCGACCGTCTTGTAGCTCGACGGCAGACCAATGCGCATGGACAGCAAGTGGTCGGTCCGAAAACCGGGATTCACGTCCAGGACTCGACGGAAGCTTCGCAACAGCAACCCCGCGCCCACCAGCAGGACCAGGCATAATGCAACCTGTGCGACCACCAGAATCTGTCTTGCCGCCGCCCGCTGAGGACCGGATCGCGGTCCGCTCTTGAGCGCTTCCGCAGCATCGACGCGCGCCGCGTGGATCGCCGGCGCGACTCCGAATAGAAGAGTGGTCGCGAGCGTGGCGGTGAAAGCGAAGAGCAGCACCTTGAAATCGATGGAGGTGCCGAGCAGGCGTGGATCCTTGCTCAGCCATTGCAGCCCGCGCGTGGCCCAGAACGCGAGTCCGACTCCCGCGATCCCTCCCAACAGCGCCAGCGTCAGACTTTCGGTGAGCAATTGACGGATCATTCTGCGCCGTCCTGCGCCGAGCGCGCTGCGAATCGCCATTTCCCGGGCACGGGCAGCGGCGCGAACGGACATCAATCCCGCCAGGTTCGCGCAGGCGATGAGCAGAACGACGGCAACAGCGCCCAGCAAAACCAGCAGCGCCGGCCGCAAATCCCGGCTGATCTGAATCCGCAGCGGGTTGACTCGCATCACCAGATCCCGCTTGGCCTCAGGGTTTTCACGCGCGATCTGCTGATCGATCCCTTCCATTTCAGTTTGCGCCACTGCCGTCGTTACGCCGGGCCTCATCCGCCCGATCGCGTTCATCACCCACACTTCGCGGTGCGTCGCAAAATAGGGATTATTCACCTGTTCGAGCGGCACCCAAAATTCCGCCTCGCCGTATTCGAATCGCTCCGGCATAATGCCGATCACGGTGAAGGCGGAATCGTCGAAGTGAACTGTGCGCCCGATCAGGGCCGCGTCTCCGCCGAATCTCCGTCGCCACATCCGGTCGCTCAGCACGATCACGGGCAGCGCCTGTGCCTTCTCGTCCGAAGCGTCGAATGCGCGCCCAACTGCGGGCTGCACTCCCAGAACCTCGAAGAACTCGTGGGTAACTCCCAATCCAGAGACACGCGTTGGCTCCGCGCTGTCCCGCAGAATCTTGTCCGCGCCCAGGATCGCCGCCATTCGCTCGAACGAGTGTGAGCGCGCCCGCCAATCGAGAAAATTCAGATAGGAGGTTCCCCAGGCTTCGTCCGGATTCGCGCGCGCGACGGCGCCTACCCAAACGATGCCTTCAGGATGCGTGTAGGGAAGCGATCGCCACAACACCGCATTGGCGACGCTGAACATCGCCGTATTGACTCCGATGCCCAACGCGAGCGTAGCCAGAGCGACCAAGGTGAACGCCGGGCTATTGGCGAAGGTTCGCAGAACAAAACGAAAATCCTGCCAAAGAATGGCCATTGCTGAATCTCCTTTCCTGACGGACGCCGAGGCCGGCGCACGATTCGACAATCGTTGTAGGACCGCGCTCGCGGTCAACTCCAAAATGGTTCGCATCGCGAGCCGCAAGCTGCGGGCTTCGCGCCACCGATCGTCAAAAGTCGCCAGCATGTCTGCTCCGAACGCGCGCCGGAACGCAGCGGGGAATAGATAAAGTAGAACGGCGACGATCCGTCGCATTAGGCGTCCCATTACACTTCGCCTTCCGGCAACAACCGGCGCGCGCGAATCAAATCGACGAGTCCTGCGAGCCGCTCGGCTTCGCTTTTCAAAACGCGCCGTCCTAAGCGGCTGATGCGGTAATACCGGCGTCGTTCGTCGCCATCCGCGTCTTCGATGAGCCCTGCATCCAGCAACCGGCCCAGCAATCGGTAGAGCGACCCGATCTCCAGGCGGACGCCGCCGCCCGATTCGCGCTCCACTTCCTTCATGATTCCGTAGCCGTGCCGCGGGCCATCGGAGAGTGCGAGAAGAATATGAAAATCGGCGGGCTTCAGGGTGCCTTCCATATAAGTGGATCGATTATATGTAATTCGATGATACTGAGCAAGGCCTTTTTGAGCGAAGCACGCGACGGGCCAGAGCGCCACTACCTCAATCGACGGCTCAGCAATTTCCTTGTAGAATAGTTAACGCTGCTGTGCTCGCGCCGCCAGAATTCACGCAACTCCTTGTAAACTGGCGCAATGGGGATAAGAGCGCGCTGGACCAGATGACTCCGGTGCTGTACGAGGAATTGCGTCGTCTGGCTCGTCATTTTCTCGCCGCGGAACGTCCCGATCACACGCTTCAACCCACGGCTTTGGTCCATGAAGCCTACATGCGGCTGGTGGATCAGCGCGCGGTGGATTGGAAGAATCGGGCGCATTTTCTTGGGGTTGCCGCCAGCATGATGCGGCGCATCCTGATCAATCACGCACGCGCCAACCAGGCGGCCAAACGCGAAGGCTTTACACAAGCCGTCGCCCTGGAGGATGCGCTCAGCGTGTTTACGAATCCCCAGGTGGATGTCCTGGAGTTGAACCAGGCACTGCAAGAGTTAGCCGACCTGGATCCCCAGCAGGGACGCGTGGTCGAGCTGCGTTACTTCGGTGGGCTGACGATTGAGGAAACCGCGGAAGTGATGGGGATTTCCCCAGCCACCGTGAAGCGCGAATGGGGTACGGCCAGGCTGTGGCTGCTCCAGCAGATTGAGGGACCGTCATTACAATGACACCGGCACGCTGGGGCGCGATCAAGTCGGTTCTCGCCCAGGTGCTGGAAACGGATCCAGGAGAGCGCACGGAAACGCTCGATCAACTGTGTGGCGTCGATGCGGAGTTGAGACGTGAAGTCGAATCGCTGCTGGCGCTCGAATCGCGCGCCGACGCGGTGCTCGAAACGATCGCGATGCCCGGCGCCGTGCTCCGCGCCGAGACCGAGGTTCCTCCGCCGCCCTCAGCCATCGGACCGTACCGCATCCTGCGTGAAATCGGACGCGGCGGAATGGGCCTGGTGTATCTGGGCGAGCGCGCCGACGGCCAATACAAGAAACAGGTGGCGATCAAGCTGATCACCAGCGGCCGGCGCGATCTGGGACTGGACGGACGATTCCGGCGGGAGCGCCAGATCCTGGCGCAGTTCGAACATGCCGGCATCGCTCGCCTGGTGGACGGCGGCGCGACCGCGGAAGGCCAGCCGTACTTCGTCATGGAGTACGTCCAGGGTCTGCCGCTGCTCGAATACTGCGAGACTCACAGCCTTTCCATCCCGCAGCGAATTGAGTTATTCCTGTCGATTTGCGAAGCGGTGGCGCACGCGCATCAGCACCTGGTGGTGCATCGCGATTTAAAGCCGGGCAATATTCTGGTGACCGACGAAGGCAGCCCCAAGCTTTTGGATTTCGGCCTGGCGCGTGTTTTGGACGCTGGCGACAACGACCAGATCACCCAGGCATTTCCGATGATGACGCCGGCCTACGCGAGTCCGGAGCAGGTGCGCGGCGAGCCGCATACCGTATCAGGCGACGTGTACTCGCTGGGCGTCGTTCTGTATGAGCTGCTGAGCGCGCACCGCCCCTACGACGTTCCCAGCGGATCGCTGGCTGAGATCGTGCGCACGGTTTGTGAGCAGGAGCCGAAGCGATTGAGCCTAGCCGCCGGCGACGAGCGGCTCCAGAAACGCCTGCGCGGCGACCTGGACACCATCGCGGCCAAGGCGCTCGAAAAAGATCCGCGCCGGCGTTATGCGACGGTGGTCGAACTCGCGGCCGATCTGCGGCGCTATTTGGACGGCAGACCGGTGCTGGCGCGCCCCGCAACCTTCGCCTATCGCGCGGGGAAAATGCTTAAGCGCCATCGGATCGCGATTCCGGCCGGCGCGGCGGCCGCTCTCTTGATTCTGGCGTTTGCGGCGGCCGCATGGTGGGAAGCCAGAAGCGCACAACGCCGGTTCGAAGAGGTCCGCAGCCTGGCGCACTCCGTCATTTTCGAATTGCATGATGCGATCGCACCCCTGCCCGGCTCGACTGCGGCGCGCAATCTTCTGATCGCCAGGGCGTTGGAATATCTGGAACGGCTTTCGAAGGAAGCCCGCGGCGATCCGAAGCTCGCCTGGGAAGTTGCCTTGGCCTATGAACGTATCGGGTTGGTGCAAGGGTATGCCCCCGAATCGAACCTGGGCAACGGACCGGCGGCGCTCGAAAGTGTCCAGAAGAGTGCGGCAATCCTCGAAAAACTCTCGAGCGGTTCCTTGGCAAATCAACGGCTGCAGCGCGACTACCTGCGTGTGCTCAATCAACTCTCGTCGGCCTACTCCCACGTCGGCGATTTGAGGCATCAACAGGAGGTGGCGCAAAAATGTGTGGCGCTTTCCGAAGAGATTCTTAAGCGCGACCCTTCCAACTCGACCGCCATGTACGACGTTGCGTCGTCTACCAGTACTCTGGCGGATGCCCTTACGAACCAAGGCCGCTACGCCGACGCGGTTCCCTTGCGGGAACGCGTACTCGCTCTGACGCGCAAGCTGTTGGACGCGAATCCGGCCAGCCAGGAAACGCAGCGCTCGCTCGCCGTGGCTTCGAAAAAACTGGCGGCGCTGTACGGCGTTCTGAAACGCTTCGACGAAAGCCATCGAGCCTACCAGGAGGCCCGTGCGATTGACGAAGCGAGATGCACCCTTAACCCGGCCGACCGCCGCTCGCAAATGGATCTTTCGTTCGACTACAGCGACCTGGGCTGGGTGTTGTCGCGGCTCGGAAAACAACCGGAAGCTCTCGCGTCGCACCTGAAAGCGCTGGAGATTCGCCAGGCTGCGGCGAAATCCGATCCCAGCGATGTCCGCTCCGCGACCGCGGTTGCCAGCAGTACCGGGCGAATAGGCGGGGTCTATGAGGAAATGGGCGATCTCGATCAGGCGCTGGTTTGGCGGCAGAAAGCGGTATCCCTGTGGACCGGCATGAGTGAGCTGCGCAACGGCGATTGGGCCACGGTTTCGGAGCTCGCCGATGCGCATTGGAATCTCGGCGACGTCTACGTGGCAATGGCCCAAAAGCGAACGCGAGCCCCCGAAAATTGGGCGGCCGCGGGAATCGAGTATGAGCAGGCCCGCAAATTATATGCCGGCCTTCGCGAACGCAACGTGCTGTCGCCGGCTCGGTTGAAAAGGATCGATGAACTGACCGCGGTAATCGCGCAGACACGCGAGAAAACTCTGGCGGAGCGCCACTAGAATGCCTTCAGGATCGACTACTCCCGGAGCCGCGACCATAGAAAGCGGTCGATCGTGACGTGTCACGCCGTTACAAGTTGAAGGGGTTGCGGAAAAGGTCCGGTCCTGACACCGGCTAAAGCCGTCGGTGCAATCTAAAATAGAGAGCGAAAAAACTCGAATCAAGTAAATTTTCGCAGCTTGGGGGGCGGACCCCCTGGTCCGCGCGCGATCCCCTGATCGCGCTATCTCGCCAATTAAATCAGGCCGACGGACACGCGCAAACGTCGATCGGGGATCGGCTGCGGACCAGGGGGTCTGCCCCCCATTAGCCTCGTAAGTCTATCTGTTTTGGTTCTTTCGCAGCCTCTAAAAAACTTGCTCCACGGGTGGAATCGATAAGGTCTGTCAAAACTGATTTGCTCTAGTAGACGTTGGTTTCGCGCGCCGCAGCGTGCCCGGCTAGAAATCTCGCGATCCGCAGATCGTCGATGTCGATGCTGTGTGCGCGGCCGTCGAGAATCTCTTCCGCCATCAGCATCCCGGTAGCAGGCGAATGCATTACACCGTGGCCGCTGAACCCGCTGGCGTCGACATAGTTCGGCAACTCCGGATGGCGACCCAGAATCGGGTTATGATCGGGCGTATTTTCGTACAGGCCGGCCCAGCAATTCCGCCGAACGATTCCGACATCCGCAAGAAATGGAAAGCGCGCAGAGCCACGTTCCAAAACAGTTTCGAGCCATTCCCAATCGACCGCCAGATTCTCTCCCGGAGGTTCATTCTCGTTAGTCACACCGATCAGCAATTTGTCGCCTTCGGGGCGCATGTAGAATCCGCTGGCGGTATCGATCACAAACGGAAAGGGCGGAAGCGACGGCATCGGTTGAGTCATATAAATGCATCGCCGATACGGCTGGACCGGCACCGCAAGACCGGCGAGCGCCCCGACCGCGCCTGCCCAAGGGCCGGCCGCGTTGACCACCGTATCGCATGCAATGATGCCGTCCGGTGTTTGGACCGCGATCAGCCGGCCGCACTTCATGCGAAACCCGATGGCCGGAGTCGCTCGGCGTAATTCCACCCCACGGGCGAGCGCAGCGTTGAGATACCCGGTGGCGACGCCATGTGGATCGCAATGGCCGTCGGCAGCGCACCAGGTCGCGCCCAGAAGCCCGTCGATCTTTGCGAGCGGCATCAACCTGGCGACATCGGCCGGGGAAATCGTGCTGCTCGGCACGCCAAGCGAGTTTTGCAGCGCCACGCTCGCCTGTTGCAGTTTCCATGTGGTCTCGTCCGAAACCAGCAGCAGGTAACCGATCTGCTTCAGCCCCGAGTGGCCGCCGACTTCTTCAGTAAAGTGTTTCAATCGCTCGATGCTGTATATCGACAGGCGGATGTTCACGGCATTCGCGAACTGATGCCGCACACCGGCCGCCGAACGAGCTGTGCTGCCGGTGACTTCCGTCACAGCCTTTTCAAGAATGACGACGTCGGTACAACCTCTAGCCGCGAGATGATATGCGATGGACGATCCTACGATTCCCGCGCCAACAATCACCACTGAAGCAGAATTTCGAGACACGCTTAGTTCAATGATCTCACGCAGAAATGCGGATCAGGTTAGTGTTTGGCCTTGATATCCGGGCGCTGATCGGGGATGAAGCCGTCGCGGTTCGGCATTTTAATCTGCGGAAGCGATCGCTCATTCAGCTCCTGCGTCTCCGTCACGATCCCGTTCATATACAGGACGAAAGCAGCCACGGAATAAACATCGTCGGTCGAGAGGCTCCGCGGATGATCGTAGGGCATCGCGCGCCGGATGTAATCGAACAGCGTGGTCGCATAGGGCCAATAACTGCCGACGGTTTTCACCGGTTTCAGCGACTTCAAACTTCCCATGCCGCCGGCGATTGCAGGATATTTACCGGTTTGGCCCTCGCCCTTTTGGCCGTGGCATTCCGTGCATTTCTGTTCATAGATGGTCCTGCCTCGGGACGCGTCGCCGCTCCCTTTCGGAAGCCCGGCACCGTTGGGAAGCACGGTGAAATCCTGGGCTTTGATTTCAGCCTCGGTCGCGGGACGGCCCTGTCCGAACGCGGCCGTGGAAGCCAGCGCAAGCGCGATGAACCTAAGCATGCGACACGCTCCCGTCTTCGTGAACGAACCAAGTCTTGATCGCGTTGCAATGATAGTAGGTGAAACGGCCGCGCGCGCGAACCAGTTCGTCGAGCGATGGCTGCACGTATCCGGTTTCATCCGTGCAGCGCGATTGCAGCGCTGCCGCTGCGCCGTTCCATGTCCACGGCAAGCGGAAGCGCGTCGCGGCTTTGGAAAGAATCGGCATCTGCAACTCCGCATCCCGCCAGGTCTGGCCGTTGTCGGTGGAGACTTCGACGCGTTGAACCTTACCACGCCCGGACCACGCCAATCCGGTGATTTCATAAGCGCCCGGCCCGTAAGCGAGCCGCTGACCCCCGCCCGGCCGCGTGATGATCGATTTTGCCTCCATTACGAACGTAAATATCTGGGCGCGTCCATCCGGCATCAGGTCGGTGTAATGCGACGTCTCATCGCGCGTCATCGACGGCTGATCGACCACATGCATCCGATGCAGCCACTTGATATTGATGTTCCCCTCCCACCCAGGCACCACTAGTCGCACGGGATAGCCCTGCTCGGGACGCAGCGGCTCTCCGTTCTGACCGTAGGCGACCAGAATATCGTCGAGCGCTTTTTCGATGGGAATACTGCGCGCCATCATGCAGGCGTCCGCGCCCTCGGCGACAATCCACTTCGCTTTGGTTTTTAGTCCCGCCTCTTTCAGAAGCAGTGACAACGGTACGCCGGTCCATTCGCTGCAACTGACTAGGCCGGCGCTGGTCTGCGGATCGGGTTGCGGATTACCGGCCTGCTCGGCCGCGCTATTTCCCGAGCATTCGATGAAATATATTCTGGAAACCGACGGGAAGCGGCGCAGATCGTCCATGGTGAAAACCAGCGGCCGCTCGACCAATCCATGCAGAAGAATCTCGTGTTTCGCTGCATCGATATTCGGTACGCCGGCGTGATGCCGCTCGAAATGCAGCGACGACGGTGTGATGATCCCCTGTAGATCCTGAAGCGGCGTACGCGTGGCGCCCGTCCCCGGCGTCACCGACTCCTTCACGTCGCGGATCGCTTTTTCATACGGCGAGCGCTCGCCGTAAGCGCGCATGGGCGATCCAATCTCTGAGGGCACGGCCTTCTTGCAGGCGCTCGCGGCCAAGAACCCGGCGGTGGTGGCCAGGAACCGGCGGCGGTCTTGAGAATTTCCTGTCAGCATCTTCGGAGTGATCGTATCATGCGGACGTTTGGCGGAGTATGATCTCGATATGCCACTTCGAAAGCTTGCCGCGATCGTGCTTAGCGGCGCCATCGTCCTCGCGCAGGATCCCGATGGAGGCGCAGCGCGTGGACGCCCGCTGACCGCGCATCGGCCCGCAGTTCCGGGCCTGCATGGGCTGGTTGCCGCCGGTCATCCGCTGGCCGCCATCGCCGGATTGCAGATCCTCATGAAAGGCGGAAACGCAATCGACGCGGCGGTGGCCGTCGGCGCCGCGCTCAACATGATGGAGCCGCAGATGAATGGAATCGGCGGCAACGGCTTCATGACCGTTTTCGAAAAGCGCACCGGCCGCGTGTATTCGCTGGCGATGGCTGGCGCGGCGCCGAAGGCACTGAAACCCGAGGCGATGACGCCTGAATCGCTCGACTGGGGAATCGATGCCGGCATCGTGCCGGGGAATTTCGGAGGCTATCTCTCTGCGCTCGAACGGTTCGGCAGCATGCGCCTGGCCGAGGTCCTGGCACCCGCCATCGATTACGCCGAGCACGGTTATCCGATGGATGCTTCGCTCGCTACTGCGATCGCCCGGGCGAAGTCGCGACTTGAGAAATTCCCGACGACGGCCAAAGTTTTTCTGCCGGATGGACGCTCTCCTCAAGCGGGCGAGTTGTTCAAGAATCGTGATCTCGCGGCTACCTTGCGAAAAACCGTGGAAGCCGAGCAAGCTGCGCTCAAGCAGCGTAAATCGCGGGCCGACGCGATCGAAGCAGCGTTTGACCGTTTTTACAAGGGTGACATCGCCCAGGAGTTCGATCGCTTCTTCAAAGAGAATCATGGCGCGCTTTCCTCCGATGATCTGGCGGCCTACAAACCTGCCTGGACCGAGCCCGTTCACACGACCTATCGCGGCTACGACGTTTACAGCAACCCCACCACGTCGCGCGGCGGCATGGAACTGCTGATGCAGCTCAATCTGGTGGAAGGCTACGATTTCGCGAAGCTCGGCCCGAACAGTCCCGAGGCTCTGCATCTGCTAATCGAAGCGATCAAGATCGCCAAAGCCGACGTGTATCACTACGTCGCCGATCCGAAATTCACGCAGGTTCCCGCGAGTGCACTACTTTCGAAGAATTACGCCGACACCCGCCGCAAGCTGATCGACGCGCACAAGTCGATCCCGTATCCGGAATGGGGTCAGCCTGGAAACGTGACCGCGATGCTACGCCCACCAACGGGCCCAGCGTTCTCGGAAAACTACGAAATGGAGCGCGACACCACCAGCTTTTCCATCGTGGATCAATACGGTAACGCAGTCGCATGCACTCCCACCCTCGGAGGCGGATTCGGCGCGGGCGTGGTCGTGGGAAATACGGGACTCCTTCTCAACAACGGAATCCGGCTCGGATCGACCTCGCCTTACCCCGACAATGTCAACTACGTGCGGCCGGGACAGATCCCGTTGCTGAACAACTCGCCCACGATCGTACTCAAGGGTGGGAGGCTCGCGATGGTGTTTGGAACACCGGGCGGGGAAACCATCGGACAAACCGAGTTTCAGATGTTGGTGAACGTCCTGGACTTTCATCTCCCGGTGCAGCAGGCGGTCGAAAATCCGCGATTCGCGCTGGACGCCAAGCCGAATTTCTACAAGCCCGGCGCCGAGATTTCGGTCACTATCGAGAATCGAGTCGGCCCCAACGTCACTCGCGCCCTTACGGACATGGGACACCATCTCAATGTCACGTCCGATTTCACGGCAGCGGTGGGCGGGATGCAGGCGATCGTGATCGATCTGGAAAAATCGACTATGCTCGCCGGGGCCGATCCGCGTCGCACCGGTTACGCCGTCGGCTGGTAGCTCAGGAACCCTTTTTGCGGGTGCGGAACTCGTGCTGCAAAATTTCGATCGCGGCCCGATCGCCATCGAATCGAACCACACGCCCACGCGCGATCAGGCGCAGCGCGCACTTGTTATCCAGTTCGGCTGGCCAGTCGATCGCGATCTCGACCCGACGCCCGGGGCTCAGCAAATGTTGCGTGGTGAATAGAATGCCGGAGCTGGAAATATTGAGAGTCTTGCCCTGAGCTTCCGCATCCACCTGACCTCGGCTGAGGGAGCGATATTGAACATCGCGTTCGATCGACATGCGCTCCGAAGAGCGGCGGTCTAAGGGATCTTTTCTCGCGTTCATGGCCAAGATCAGGATGCCAGCGGTGGCCGGACGCGGCAATAGTTGAATCGGGCCAATTCCAGGTAGTACCTCGGTACCGGATGCACTAACATCGTGAATTGGCGACCAAACAGATCCTGGATGTCGAAGGCCGCAAGATTCCGGTGTCGAATCTCGAAAAGCCTCTGTATCCTTCACTTACCAAAGCGCAGGTGATCGACTTCTACATCCGCGTCTCGCCTTACCTGTTGCCTCACCTGAAGGATCGTCCGGTCACTCTGAAACGTTATCCGGATGGCGTCGAGGGCGCGCATTTCTACGAAAAAGACGCCCCGAAGTTTACGCCGCCGTGGGTTTCGACGTACAATGTCCCGCGTCGTGCCGGCGGACGCGACATCCGCTATATTCTGATCAACGACGTGGCCACCCTGGTGTGGTGCGCGAACCTTGCGAATCTCGAAATTCACCCCTTTCTACATCGCGTCCCGCGTATCGCTGAGCCCACATCGGTGGTGTTCGACCTAGATCCGGGCGAAGGAGCTTCCGTTCTGAATTGCGTCGAGGTGGCGTTGTCGATTAAGCGCCTTCTGGAAAAATGGAAGCTCAAAGCGTTGGTCAAAGTCTCCGGATCGCGAGGATTGCAGATGTATGTTCCGCTGAACAAGCATGCGACGTATGCCGCTACGCAACCGTTCGCGAAGGGCGTTGCGGAGCACCTTGTTCGCGAGCATCCCGAAGTCGCGGTGGCGAAGATGTCCAAGTCGGCTCGACCTGGGAAAGTATTCATCGATTGGAGCCAGAACTCGGATTTCAAGACGACGGTTTCGGTCTACTCGCTCCGCGCGAAGCAACGCGAGCCGTACGTGTCGATGCCGGTTACCTGGAAGGAGCTGAAGGACAACCTCGCCAAACGCGATGCCAGCGCGTTAAGGTTTTCGCCGCAGGCCGCGCTGGAGCGCGTTGCGAAACTCGGAGATTTTTTCGCCCCGGTCCAAACCCTTCAGCAGGATTTGCCGGCGACTGAAATACATTGATGCAAAATGCGTGGCCATCACTCGTCGCGCAGCGCATCCAGCGGGGCGAGCTTCGCCGCACGGCGCGCCGGAACACAGCTGGCGAACGCCGCGGTGCCAATCAGCGCGATCGCGCCAAAGAGGAACGTCGACGGATCGGTAGTGCTCACGCCGAACAACAACCCGCTCATCAAACGTGTCAATGCCGCCGCGCCGGCCAGTCCGCCGGCGACTCCGAGGAACGCCAGCACCAGACCTTCCCGCACAATGAGCTTGAGAATGTCCGCCGAGTTCGCGCCGACCGCCATCCGGATCCCGATCTCTCGGGTGCGCTGGCTGACCGAATATGCCAGGACTCCATAGATCCCCGCGGCGGCGAGCAGCAGCGCAAGGCCCGCGAACGAGCCGAGCAGATTCATCACGAACTTCTTTTCCTCAATGAACTCGCCGAGCGATTCGTTCAGCGTCTGAATTCGCACCGGCAAGTCTTTGTCGATCGACCAGACGAGTCCTGACAGCTCGGCAGAGATGTCTTTTCGGTCTCGTATGGTCCGGACGACCAGAGTCACTTGGCGATAGCGCTCGGCAGGCAAGTAGATTTCGGGATCGATGGGCATGTCCGGACCGAGCTGCGCAGCATCGGCGACCACGCCCACCACGACACGGCGCTCTCCGCTCTCCTGGATCGCTTTGCCGATCGGGTCCGCGCCGGGCCAGACCTGTCTCGCGAACGCTTGGTTGATCACGATCACGTTTGATTTTGGATTCTCTACATCTTCACGAGTGAAAGCCCGCCCGCGAAGCAGCGGGATGATCATCGTCTGAAAATAGGTCTCTGCCACATACCGGACGGCCGTCATCGACTCGGGCACGCCAGCCTGCTTCGAAGTTCCGTCCACGCTGTAAGACCTGATGTTCAAGTTCTGCGTCGGCACGCCTTCGGCGATGGTGGCCGAAATGACTCCGTGGACCGTGGACGCTTTCGCCAACAGCTCGCGGTTGAACGTGCCGAGCTGTTCATCTTTCGCGTAACGCGCTGGCGGAAGATTCAAACGAGCCGTAAGTAGCCCGTCGCGGCGGAATCCGGGATCGGCCGCGAACATCGCGCGGACCGTGCGGATGAGCAATCCCGCGCCAACCAGCAGCACCAGGGCGAGGGCAACCTCCCCGATCACCAATACGCTTCTGAGCCGCTTTGAAATGCCGGTTGATCCCGAACGTCCGCCTTGATTGAGGGCGTCGTTTATATTGCGCCGCGCGGCGTCGAGCGAAGGAGCCAGTCCGAAAATCAATCCGGTGAGGACCGTCACCAGTGCGGTAAACGCGAGCCCGGCCGCATCCAGTTTGAAATCGTGCAAGTGAGGAGTATCGTGAGGCGCCATTGCAGTCATTCCCGCGATCGCCCAGCGAGCCAGAGCGAGCCCGGCTGCGCCGCCCATGAACGAGAGCAGAAGACTCTCGGACAGTGCCTGCCGCGCGAGCCGCCAACGGCTTGCGCCCAGCGCGATCCGCACCGCAATCTCTTTTCTTCTAGCGATAGATCGCG
Organism: Bryobacteraceae bacterium; assembly: GCA_035568415.1. Taxonomy (GTDB): domain Bacteria; phylum Acidobacteriota; class Terriglobia; order Bryobacterales; family Bryobacteraceae; genus Palsa-187. Next base: position 230,934 of record DATMOC010000016.1, read on the forward strand.
CCAAAAGCAAATTTGCGACGTTCGCGCACGCGATCAGCAGCACCAGTCCTACGGCTCCCTGAAGGATCAGCACATATCGCCGCGTGCTGGGGCTGACGTCCTCTTGCGAAACCGAAAAGACGTTGATGCCGAACCCCGCGTTCAGCTCTGGATTCTCGCGCCGGATGCGTGCGTTGATCACCTCCATTTCGGCGCGAGCTTGCGCCAGCGTTACGCCGGTCCGCAGCCGCCCGTAGACGAATTTCTCTCGCGACCGGAGCCGCTCAACCGGCTGGTTTGCGCGCACGTTGAGCTGTAACCACACGTCCGCCTTGGTTTCATCGAATCCCTGCCACATCGCGGGAAAGTGAAACTCGGGCGGCCACACGCCGACAATAGTGTACTTCCGTCCGTTCAGCTCGATGGTTCCACCAAGCCGTCTTGCGTCCCCGCCGAGAGTGCGCGTGAAGAGCGCGTGACTGATCACCGCGGTGTGTTCCTCATCGGGGACGAACATCCGTCCCAGCATGGGCCGCACGCCGAATAGATCGGGCAAATCGTACGCCGCCACCGCGATCTGGATCTCCTCCGGCTTATCCAGTCCGGTCAGCGTGGCGTGGTCAGGCGTAAACGCGCTCATCGCGCTGAACGATTGTGCGGACTTCTTCCATTCCAGATAATTTTGAAGCGCCACGGGCGAACGCTCACCCAGAAAATCGGTGAGTTGTGGATTCTTTTCCCAGACCATGACTAATTGGTCCGGATCGCGAAGAGGTAGCGCACGCAGAATCACTGCGCGAACCACGCTGAAAATCGCCGTATTGGCTCCAATGCCGAGAGCCGTGATCAAAACCGCGACCACCACAAATCCGGGAGCCTTTGCAAACGTCCGCAGCGCGAACCGCAAATCCGCAAGCATGCTTCATTCTACGTAGCGGAATGGGAACAGGTTTCACTATCCCCATTTCTTCGCGCTCGGCCAGAAAGCTCTCAAATCGACGACCAATCCGCGGCATACAAGTACCGGGAAATGCCGGTCGCGACGGGCATACGGATGGCCGACGTGCCCCGCGACTTCGACACTGCGGAAATGCTCCCGGTCGCCCGTGCTATCGCTGCCCATGACAATCACGATTCCACCGTCGTAATCGCGCGGACCCCAATACCAGTAATTCTGGTGACTGCTGACCGCCGCCGGCAGGCCGTATTTCGGTCCGTAAAAATCGATGGCGCCCGCCTCCGCGTAGTTGTTGCCGAAAATCGCTGTGTGCGCCCGATCCTCCGGAGACAGGCTGTCGTAAACGCGTGCGACTTCGCGCACCATATCTTCCCACCCGAACTCGTCGGCGAACCACTGCGGCAACGGACCGTTATCGTGATGCTCGATCTGCGGCGGGTCCAACCCGATCGCTTTCTGATACCGGCTGAACGATTCGGGCTTCAGGATCGGCGCAGCCATTGGCGCCAGCGCGGCCGTCACCGCGACCAGCACGGCGAGATATACAGCCCGGCTCCACCGCGCGCGTTCCCTGGTGATCGATTCGAATGCCAGCGCTCCACCCGCGAACGCCATCGGATACAACGGCGCGACGTAATAATCCTTGCCCCCCAAGACCATGAGCGTCATGAGCACCACTACGAACGTCCAGCCAAGGACGCGATAGCGGCTCCAGAATAGCCAGGCCACGCCCGCCACCCACAATGGGAACGACACCGGATTCATGATCAGCGCCTGGTCGAGGATGAAGGGAACCGGTGCTCGGACCACGTCGCGGCCGCTGGTGCGCACGTTGCGCATCAGTTCGAGAAACGGAAAATCGTGGCGCGCCAGCCAGATCAGGTTGGGGAGGAAAATGGCGATCGCGGCCGCCGCGCCGATCCACATCCAGCGTGAAGCGAGCCATTTTCGCTCGCGCGTCGCGATCAATCCTGCCGCGACCCCCAACACGAAGAACGCCACGCCGTACTTGTTCTCCATCCCCAGCCCGGTGAGCACGCCGAACCACAACCAGTAGCGCCCGTCGCCGGTATTGATCGCGCGAACGATGCACCACGCGCACCCCATCCAGAACAGCGGTTCGAATGCGTTCATGGTCATCCAGTGATCCAGGGTCATGTAAATCGGCACGCAGGCCACAGCCAGCGCGGCAAGCGACTGTGCGAATCGTCCGCCGCCCATCTCTCGCGCGAGCTTTCCGGTCAGCCACACCAGCGCGGCCCCGGCCATCGCCGGCAGCAGCCGCAGCGCAAGAAGTGACGTGCCGAATGCATGCAGCGCAATCCAGGTAATCAAAGCAATGAGCGGCGGCTGATCGACGTAGCCCCAGTCCAGATGGCGGGAACAGGCAATGTAATACAGCTCGTCGCAAAAAATGCCATAGCGGCTCGCGGTCGCGAGATGGAAAATCAGCTTCGCTGCCGCGATATACAGTACGATCGCCGGACCGCTGGTGTAGCGCTTCATTGCCCAAGTATGTGGTCGTCGCCCCACAACCGGAACCAATACGGGACCAGTAGTCCCGCACCAGGGACCACCGGGCTGGGAAAATGAGGTATGACGGATGTCCTTATCGCCGGAGCCGGACTCATCGGGAGCTCCATCGCCTGGCGGCTTTCTCAAGCGGGCGCGAGCGTCACGCTTTGCGACGCCGGAACGCTGGGCGGCGAAACCAGCTCGGCCGGCGCTGGCATGCTCTCACCCGGCGGCGAGTTCGATAAGCCCTCGGTCTGGATCGATCTCGCAGTCGAGGGGATGCGGATGTATCCGGCGTTCGTCGAAGAACTCGCGTCTGAAACGGGCGTTCCCATCGATTTTCAGATTTGCGGATGCCATCATTTCGTAGGGTCCGAAACCGCTCAACGTCGCGCTGCGTTTCAATCGTCGAAGAGCATTCGCGTCGAAATTACGGACCGTGGACTGTTCTATCCCGGCGACGCGTTTGTCGATCCGACAGATATGCTCCGTGCGCTTCGCTCAGCATCGAAGGCCGATCTTCGCGAGCATCGCGCCATTTCAGAGATTGAATCTGGCGAATACGGCGCGGTAGTGCTGGCCGCGGGCGCCTGGTCGAGTCAGATCCGCGTGACTTATCGTAGCCGGCTTGTGCCTCTGCCGTCCGTCAAGCCGATCAAGGGACACCTGATTGGATTCCAACTCGAACCCGGCTCCCTCGGTCCCATGCTCCGCCGCGGGCACACCTATGTATTGCAGCGCTCCAGCGGATTCACTATCGCCGGATCGAACGAAGAAGACGCCGGGTTCGATCGCAGCGTCGATCCCGCGACTTGTGAAGAAATCCATCGCGGTGCAGCTCAATTGTTTCCGGTGCTCGAACGCGCCACGCCATGCCGCCGCTGGATCGGCCATCGGCCCTTTTCACCCGATGGTCCGCATATCCGCAATGTCGAAGGAACCAACGTGTGGCTCGCCTACGGTCACTTCCGCAATGGAATTCTACTGACGCCGTTGACGGCCCAGCGCATCGCGAACGGCATTTCCGGATTCTTCGCATCTGCACAGAGCCGCGAGCGATAGCGACCGGGTGCCGACCTTACTGGCCGATCTTGACCAGCGACGATTCTTTCCGGACTTTCGCTGCTTCCGATTTTGCCGAGTCGCTGTTGGCAAACAGTTCGTAGGAATCGAGTTCCTCAGCGATCACCGGCGTCAGTGCTAGATCGGTGTAATTCCGCGCGTCGGGGTCGCGTTTCAGCTTGTGGCGAAACATCCCCAGGGTCCAGATCTGCCCCGCCAACCTCAAATGCTTCGCGATCAGATCGAAAACATAGCGCGGGTAGAACACCAACGGGCTCTCTACAGGCAGCGTCGGACGGCGCTCTTTGCGATACTTGCGGCGCAGATAGCCGCCCTGCAACGGGTGGATCTTTTCCAGCTCGATGCAGCCCCAGTACCAACTGAGTAGCAGCAGCATGTTGCCAGGATTGCTCCCCGTGGCGGTCGCGCGGCGCATCACCGTCTTCATATGCTCGGTCGTGTAAAACGTCTTCCACGCGTCCAGATATACCTGCTCCCACTGCGCTTGCGACATCACCGCATGCTTCGCCGTCACGTGTTCCAGATCGTACTTGTTCAGGTCGGGATCAAGATAGGCTCCGGCCTTATACAAACGCTGATGATCCTCCGAGCCCGGCAGCGGCGTCAGGCAGTGGAACTCCAGCAGATCGATCGGCAGCTCGCGCTTGATGATATTGATGTCGTGGATGATCGATTCCGGAGTATCCCCTGGAAATCCAAGAATGTACCCCGCGAATACCGTGACGCCTGCGTGTTTCCACGCCAGCAGCATTTTACGGTACTCGGTTATCTTGTTCTGCTTCTTTCGCGCGCCCAGCAGTGCATCCGGATTGATGCTTTCCAGCCCGATGAACACGCGCGCGACCCCGGCGCGCCCCGCCTTTTCGATGAAATGCGGCAGCCGGTAGCACATCGTGTCCACTTGAATGATGAACTTGATGTTCAGTTTCTCCTGCTCCCGCATCGCGATCAGCCGGTCGAAAACGCTCTCCCAATCCGTGTTGCGCGCGAAGTTGTCGTCCGTAATGAAAAACCGGTTGACGCCCTGCGCCAGATTTTGCCGGATGATCTGTTCGACATCGTCAGCGGACCGGCGTCGCGATTTGCGCCCCTGCACGTTAATAATGGTGCAGAACGAGCACAGGAATGGACAGCCGCGGCCCGCATCGAAACTGGTCATACTGCCGCCGGTTCGCTTGATTCTCGACGCTGGAAGTATCGGCAGCGTCGCCCCCGCGATGGACGGAAGATCGTCCATGTAGTTGTAGATCGGTTGGAGCGCCTCCTGCCACGCGTCGCGAAGCACTTGCGCGAAACGCCCTTCGGCTTCGCCAGCGAAAAGCGACACGCCCAGGTCCAGAGCTTCCTTCAGTTCCGGCGTCAATTCGGGAAGCATCGAGAGGCACCCCGAGACATGAAATCCTCCCAGGCACACCTGGACGCCGGCCGCACGAAAAACCCGGGCGAGATCCATGGCCCGCGGATACTGATTCGACTGCACGCCAACCAGAATCACCACGCCCCGGCCGCCCGAGAGCCGTCGCGCGATCTTCTCCGGCCGGACGCGCGAATTGGTTTCATCGATTGCCGAAATCTCGATCGCGACATCGCTCCCGAGCGCCTGATCTTTTTTGCACTCCAGCGCCAGCCCGTTCATCACCGCCAGCGTGTTGGATGGAATTGCGGACCGGAACCACTGGATCACGTAACCGTCGTCGTCGTAATGCGACGGCTTGATCAGAACGAGCTGGAAATGCTTGACTTCGCGCACTTCCGCCCATTGTAGTTCATAGAGATTCGCGGGGACCGCACTCACTGGCGTTCGTGGTTCTGTGCCGACCTTGTCATTCCAGCCCCCGCACCGAACCACGAGCGGCAGCGAATGGGACAGGCTGGTTTGACCCAGGTGCGAAAATAGAAGTATCGACGACGTTTTCCATCTTCGCGATCGAGTTGCCGAGCTGCCCACCGATCCCGGAGTGTATCTGTACAAGGACGCCCACGGAACTGTCATCTATGTGGGCAAAGCGAAAAATCTCCGCAGTCGTGTACGCAGCTACTTCAATGACGATCGCTTGGCCGACGCGAAAACTGGAACGCTGATCGGCGAAGCTCGTCAGATCGACTTCATCCAGGTCGATAACGAGAAAGAAGCCCTCGCGCTCGAAAACAATCTCATCAAGCAGTGGAAGCCGCGCTATAACATCCTGCTGCGCGACGACAAAACCTATCCCTACATCAAGCTGACAAATGAAACGTACCCGCGCGTTTACGTCACGCGCCGCTTGCGCAAGGACGGTTCCACTTACTTCGGCCCGTATTTCCCCGCGAATCTGGCGCATCGATTGGTGCACTTCATCCACCGCCATTTCAAAGTTCCTTCGTGCCGTGTCGATCTGACGCGCAAGCATACCCACCCATGCCTCGAATTCCACATCCATCGCTGCCTGGGCCCGTGCGTGGAAGGACTCACCACCGATCCCGAGTACGCCGAAGCAGTCCGCTCGGTTCGGATGTTTCTGGAAGGCCGTCATAAAGACTTGGCGCGGGAGCTTAAGGGCCGAGTCGAAACACTCAGTTCGGAAACACGCTATGAAGAGGCCTCCGCGCTGCACTCCCTGCTCGAAACCGTGGAAGAGATGGCCGAGAAACAGAAGATGGCGGCGATTGAAGGCAACGACACCGACATCTTCGCCTACTACGCCGAGCCTCCGTTCGTCGCGGCGAATTTGTTTCACCTGCGCGGCGGACACATTGTCGATCGGCGCGAATTTTTCTGGGAGGACCAGCGCGATTTCGATCCACAGGAATTCGTGTCTTCCCTGCTCAAGCAGGTGTATCTGAACGAGCCCTACGTACCCGCGTTCATCCATGTGCCCGCCGAGTTCGAAGATCGCGATGTGCTGGAAGAGCTGCTCACCGAACGCCGCGGCCGCAAGGTGGAGATTCACACGCCGCAGCGCGGCCAGAAGCGCGCCATGATCGATCTGGTCGAATCCAACGCCAAGCATAGCTTCGATCAGCGCTTCCGCGTGATGCGTCCATCGTCGAACGCGATTCAGGAAGCTCTACAAGACGCCCTCGGTCTGGAGTCCGCGCCCAAACGCATCGAGTGTTTCGACATTTCACACATTCAAGGCACCGACAAAGTCGCCAGCATGGTGGTGTGGGAAGACGGACGGATGAAGAAATCGGATTACCGCAAATTCGTAATCCGCACCGTGGAAGGCAACGACGATTTCGCATCCATGCGCGAAGTCATTTCGCGCCGATATGGACGCCTCAAGGAAGAGAACGGCGAACGTCCTGGGCTCGTACTGGTCGATGGCGGACTGGGCCAGCTACACGCAGCCGCGGCGGCGCTCGAAGAGTTGGGTATCACCGACCAGCCGCTGGCGTCCATCGCCAAGAGAGAAGAATGGATCTATGTTTACGGCCAGGAAGACGAGCCGATTATTCTCGACAAGTTTTCACCGGTCCTGCACCTGGTGCAAACGGTTCGCGACGAAGCGCATCGCTTTGCAGTGACCTTCCATCGCACCCGCCGCAATGCCAGCCGCCTGCGTAGCGAGCTGGATCAGATCCCCGGCGTCGGCGAAAAGACGGTGACGAAACTTCTTCGCCACTTTGGAAGTCTCGAACGCGTCCGGCAGGCTCGGGAAATGGAGATCGCCGAAGTCACCGGGCGCGCCGTAGCCCGCAAAGTGGTCGCCGCCCTGAAGACCGATGAATCCGTGGTGGGCGACGAATCGAAGCCGTGATTACCGGTCGCTGGCGCCCGCGGGACAGCACAGAACCGCGAACGCAGTGAGCGGGTTCAACGCCTAGTGAAAATACTTGTCCGCGAGCGTTGGATCCGCGCTGACCGCTTTGCTCCACACCTGCTTCGCTTCGTCTTCTTTTCCGACCGCCTTCAACGCATGCCCCAAATTGAGCAGCGCTTCGGAAAAATCAGGCTTCTTCTCCACCGCGATCCGATAGCAATCCGCCGCTTGCTGATTCTCACCCGCGGCTTGCAGCAGCAAACCGAGATTGTAGGACAGCTCGACCGACCGTTCCCCTAGCGCCGCTAATTTCTGATGCAGTTCCCAGGCTCGCTTGTGATCTTTGCGTTCGATCGCGATGGCTGTTAAGGCGCGCAATGCATCTATGTTCTTCGGCTGTAGCCCCAGCACGCGATTGAACGTCTCCGACGCCGCGTCCAGATCTTCGAACTTCCAGCAAGCCAGCCCGAGATTCAGCAGCGCTTCCACCCAGTCCTTCTTCTTTTTCAAGCAGGTTTCGAAGCTGTCGACGGCGCCTGCGTACTCGGCTCGCTGCAATTGCAGGAACCCGAGCCGGAACGCCGCGTCTTCAAAATCCGGCTTGACGGCCACCAGCTTCTCGAAAATCTTTTCAGCGTCTTCTGGCTTGCCTTCGCGTTCGATCACCAGCGCCAGGTTCCACAACGCACCCGGCAGATCCGGCTTGGTGGCGAGCACTTTCTCATACGCGCGGCGCGCTCCCGCGACATCGCCGCGCTCCTGCAGAACCACTCCCAGATTGGCGTTCGCCTCCACTGCTTCAGGACGGATGCGGGCGGCTTCGCGATATGCGTTGCCCGCCTGTTCCAGGCGTCCGGTCTTCTGGTACGCGACGCCCAGATTGAACCAGCCTTCGTAGGAATCCGAGGCGACTTTCACCAGTTGCGAGCAGTGCTGCACCGCTCCGCTGTAATCGCCGCGCGAAAGCGCTACCGCCGCCAACCCCTGCAATGCCTGCCGCGACTGCGGACGCAGTTTGAGTAGCCGCTCCGCAAATTCTTTCACCTTCCCGTCATCCTTGCGCGCCGTGAACACCGCGATCAGATTCGCCAGCAACTCCGGCGAGTTTCCATTCGACGGCAGCAGCTTCCGGTAGATCTCGGCGGCTTCCTCCAGCTTGCCTAATTGATGCAGCGCCACCGCTTTTCCGAACAGCGCCTGATCCTGCGCCGGGCTTTCCTTGAGGCTCGCCTGCAGGCATTCGAGCGCCTGCTCTGCTTTGCCCAGTTGCAACAGGCATAGCCCCCGTCCCAACTGCGCCTGCCAGCGCTTGGGATCGATGGACAAAGCATATTCGAACCCGCTGGCGGCGTCCGCGAATTTCCCCTGGCGTTCCAGACACAGGGCCAGGTTGTAGTGCGCCGTGCGATGTTTCGGGTCCGCGCTCGCAACCTTCTGATACCAGCTCGCCGCGTCGGTCCAGTTCTGTTGTTCGAAGCGGAGGTGGCCCAGGGCAGTGTGCACTTCGTTGGGATTCTCGCCCTTCGCCGCCGCGCGCTCCAACTCGCGCACCGCATCGTCGATCTTGCCTTCCGCGGCAAGTTTGAGGGCCGTCGCCAGCGCACTGGAGGCAACCGGCCGCTGCTTCTTAGCGCTGCTGTCCTCGGCCGCGTCGCCGCGAAGCAGTCTTTCAATCAGATCGTCGTCGACTACGAAAACGTTCTCGTTATTTTCAGCCATGCTCATCTCCCGTTTACTTGCGAATCGCCAACGGCACTACGTTCAGCCCGCCCTTGAGCGACATGCGCTCGCCCCGCTCGTTGTACAGGCCCACGCCACCCGTGCGGATGCGGTTGTCACTCCATTCGTCCACCTTTTGGCCTTGAACGTAGGTTGTGAAACGGTCGCCCACCGCGTCGAAGCGGATCTTGTACAGAGTGTCGACATGCACCGGAATGGAAAGCGGGAACTGCGAGCGTGGCTGCTCCTCGCCGTCGATCACCGCGAAACGCACCAGCGCGATGGTTGGATTCAGGCCCGGTTTCACAACCTCCAGCCGGTTCACATAGTAGTTCTTGCCGTCCTTGGCGCGATACACCCAGCCCAGCGCCTTGGTTTCGATCTGAGCCTGAAATTCGATGCGGTAATCGCTTAAGCTTACCGACGGGCGCAGCACGGAAATTTCGTGAAGCTTGCGGACTCCCGGCTCGGCGCCCCAATCCGTAATCCAGCCTGACTCGACCGCTGGAAGCGGAGTCCCGATTTCCACCACTTGAGGCTCGCCCGCGCCCGCCGCGCTTCGGCCTTTTCCGCCCATCATGGCGATTCCGACAATCGCAGCCACGATCACCAGCGCGGCCCCGGCCTTTGCGGCAAAGGGAAGCTTGCTGAAGAAGTTTCCGTTTTCGAGCGACAGACTTGGGAGCCCGAGGTCCGGCGCAGCGTAGGGAGCCGGCTTGGCAGGCTCTTTCACCGGCGCTGATTTTTCCGGTTCCTTAGCCGCTGGAGCTTTGGGAGTTGCGGCAGCCGGTTTCGTTTCTGCTGCTTTCGTTTCTGCCGGTTTCGGATCCACCCGCTTTATCTCCGGCACGGGCTTTTGCTGTACGATCTTTTCGGCCGCTTCCTTTACCGTTGCCGCGACCGAGACTTTCTCTACGGTCTTTTCGGGTTCAAGAATGCGAACCTCTGGCTTGCGGGTTTTTCCAGCGGTGAAACGTGGATCGGGACTGGTGGGTTGCGGACGCTTTGGATCGGTCTTGACCACGACCGTTCGCTCGGCGGGTTTCTTTTCCTCCGGCTTCCCGACTTCTGCCTTCTTCTCCTCCACCTGCGCTGGACCAACAATCATCACCGGCCGCAGCGGCAGCGCACTGGAACGGGGAATCTGGACGTCTACACCGGCCGTCACCGCGGAGGCAAACACTTGTACCGGCTTTCCCCGTCCGGCGGAGAGCCCATGCAACGTCAGGGGAAGTGGCTTCGTGATCGGCGCTGGCGTGAGCTCGGGTTTACGCTCCGGAGTCGTTTCTACCCGGACCGCGATTGGTTTCTCTGATGTGACCGGTTTCTCCGCTGGGAGTTTCTCCGCGGGTCTCGCGGTCGCCGGCGCCACAAAGGAGGGTCTCGAAAGTATCGGCGCAGGTTTCGGCGCTGCAGGCGGCTCAACCACCGCCGCCGGTTTTGGCAGCGGTTCCATTTTCTCGATCGGCTGAAACGGCCGAGCCGACACGACAGGTCGCGGTTCCACAACCGGCTTGGTTTCCTGAACGGCGTCAGGAGCAGGAAGGCCGTTCTCGGGCTTCGCCTGAACAGTGCTCTCCAGGTTGTCTTCGATTCCGGTGGTGCCCAGCGCGACTCGCGCGAACGCGCCGAGCTCCGTGTCGAAAGAAAAATGTTGCTCCGCCTCCTGCCACAGCGGCGGAGACCCCTGCGGAGGGTGAGGAAAGATCAGAATGTCCATTGACTCCTCCGAAATCTCGGTTATCCCTGGTTCACCCGCGGTGCGCAAGTGGAATTCGACTTTCGGTGCGCTTCGTACGAACTCGCGTACCTCCAGCCGCCGATCGCCTTGACGCGCGGGGTAATCCCGGACTTGTCCCGTAGGCTCCAATTCGACTTGTCCGGCGGGCACCAGCTTGGTTTCCCGGCCCTCGCCGTTGCGCGCCGGCAGGACCGGAGTGAACTGCCATGCCATCTCGAGATCGAACTTCGAATCGGCCACCGCAGCCATCACCGGAACCGGCAGTTCGATGAGGAATCCGGTGGACTCCATGGGAGCCGCTTCCTCATCCTCGATTTCAACGACGGGTTCTGCCATCGGTTCAGGCGCTGCCGCCCGAACCGGCTCTTCGTACTTCGGTACCGGCCTGCGGGCTTCCAAGGCCTTAGGGGCCGTGGCGTTCGCCTGAGGCTGGGGTTGGGCTTTTATGGGAGCTGGTATTGGAGCCGGGATCTGAGCAGGCGATTGAATTTGGGGCTGCGCTGGACGAGCTACCGGCTCAACCCTCTTATGCTCCTGCCCCCGCCCCTCGCCAGGGGATATGCCGTCACCTGGAGGCTTGGCCTGCAGCAGGCGGTTCAGGGCGAGCTGGTTGTACTCTTCCTGGTACTGCTGGCGGTGAGCGTCGGAACAGAACTCCCCGCCGCCGGTCCAGCGTTTGAGCAGGGCCAGCTCCTTGCCGCAATACAGACACCGCATGTGTCTCTAATCGTCCCTTCTTACCTCATGCTAAAGAGCACTCTTACGGCTTTCCATCCGGTAAAGCACTTATGTAGCGGTTTTCAGGTGATGACCTTATGGCCCCCTAGGAACAAGACCTTAGGCGTAGGGAATTGGGGGTACTCGGGGCGAAGCCCAATCCTTCCAGTCTGAGTGCTGTTGGATTCCGGCGGTTGCCCTATGCCGATTTAATGTTTTCCCCTACGCACCTGGATTAAAGTTATTTCCCTACCCGACGATCATATGTTTGCTCCAGCGCATGTTGGATCAAGACTATCGTGCAGAGACTCATAGGGAGGGTGTATGGCGAAAGGTGAAGCGTTGAAGGGCCACATTGAGGCTCTCCGCAACGCGATTCCGGAACTTAAAGGCGTGTTGCTGGCGTCCAATGAAGGGCTGCCCATCGCGCATTCGTTATCTAACGGGTCGGACCCGAACCGCATTGCCGCGATGGCCGCGGCTGCGTCAAGCTTGGGACGCCGCATCAGCGAGAGCATGAGCTCGGGCACTCTGGGCGAGGTTTCCATCCAGGCCGAAGAAGGCGCGTTGTTCGTCTACTCCGCTGGATCGAAAGCCGTGCTCGCCGTGATCAGCCCGCAAGGCGGCAACGCCGGCCTGATCCATATCGAAGCCCGTTCGGCTGCAAAAGATATCGGCGATCTGTTCTAACTTTATTTCTGCTGGATAGTCAGATCACAACGCGACGGAGATAGCTTCCAAGGAATGCCCGAGCCTGGGCCGCCAACACCTCTCCGATCGCGGTATTGGTCAATCGCGATTCCGCTCTCGAATAATGCAGCTGCCCGTACTCGACCGGGGCGTAGTTCCGCTCGAGGACATACACCAGCTCCACGATTCCTTCCTGCTCTCCAGTAATCGAAAAGCGCACGGCATCGGCCGCGCTCTCCGCCGGAAAGTGGTCGCAATGCCCGCGGGCGTAGCCGCAGTTACACAATTCGCGCTGCGACTGTTCGGACGGCTCAAACAACTCGTGATCCGCGCGGCAGACTCCCTGGTATGGATCGCTTAACGGAAGTCGCGGAGGGTGAATCCAGGCATCCTGATCCATCCGGCTGACGGGCAGGAAGAAGGGGCATGCCACAGCGGTATCCTAACACTTTGGAACCTACTCGTATTGAAATCCTCCAACAAATGCTGGATCAGAACCCAGCCAACACGTTCGCGCGCTATGGACTCGCGATGGAATATGTGAAATCCGGCGACCTGGCCCGCGCGATGGACCAGTTCGCGGCCGTGCTTTCCACCGATCCGTCCTACGCCGCCGCCTATTTCCACGGCGGCCAGACGCTCGAGAAGTTGAAACGGCTGGACGGCGCCCGGGATTATTACCGCCGGGGGATCGCCGCGGCGCGCGATCCGCACGCCCGAAGCGAGCTTCAATCGGCACTGGATATACTAGGAGAGTAAAGGGTTAGCGATTTGCGATCCACCTCCTTGGGTTCGTTTGGTATTTTTGTGATTGCGATGTCCGCCGCCGCGCAGCCAGCGCGTCCGGTGCGTCCACAAAGCCAGCAGCAAACGCAACTCGATGTGAGTGAACCGCTGTTCGTAGTAATGGCGGCTCTGACAGCGGGAGGCTACGATGCCGATGCCGATTCTCCTACAAACCATCCGTTGCGGAAAGCGCTCCGAGACCACTTCAAGGCCCAGAACCTCGAAAGCATCGAGGCGTTAAAGCGCTTCGTGCGCGATCATCGTCCCAGGAATCTCGCGGCGGAGTTCAGCCAGTACGTTTCGTATGGACTGGTCAGCAATGGCCCGCCGGATTTCGGTTATCGTTACGACTCGTCGGCTCTGCCGCCGGATGTGCTCCCACTGCAGGAATTCGGTCCGCTGCTGGTACGGTTTTATCGGGAAGCCAAGCTCGACGATCTGTGGCAGCAATTGCAGCCGGCCTTCGAGCATGAGCTGGCCCAGTATCAGGCGCCCATCGCGCGAGCTGTGCTCGAAGTGAATGCCTATCTTCGCAACCAAACCAGTGGATTCCTCGGCCGGCGCTTCCAGGTTTACGTAGACTTGTTGGGCGCGCCGAATCAAGTGCAGAACCGCAGCTACGTCGACGACTATTTCGTGGTCGTGACACCCTCGGCCGATTTGCCTATCGAAGAGATCCGGCACATGTACCTGCACTATCTGCTGGATACACTGCCGCTGAAATTCTCCAAAATCGCCGACACCAAACGCGGGCTGATCGATTACGCGCAGGGGTCGCCAATTCTCGAAGAACAGTACAAAACCGACTTCATCCTGCTCACCACCGAGTGTCTGATCAAAGCCATCGAGAGCCGCCTGGACAAGAAACCCGCCGCAGTCGTGCAGGCGATGCGCGAGGGATACGTCATGACGCCGGCGTTCGCCGAGGGCTTGGAAGTGTACGAAAAGCAGGAGCAGGCCATGCGCCTCTATTTTCCCGACATGGTGGAAGCGATCGATCTGAAGCGCGAAGCCAAACGCCTGGATCATATCGAGTTCGCGTCTAAGGGAACGCCGAAACGAGTTCGCAGCGTGACGCGTCAAGTGGCAGAGGCGGAGCCGACCGGCACTGAGAAAATCCTGGACGAAGCGGAGCAAGCCTACAAAGATCGCGATCTTCCGCGCGCCCGCGAGACCTTTCTTCGCGTGTTGAAGGACGCGCAGGAGAAATCGATCCATGCGAAGGCGTATTATGGTTTGGCGCGGATCGCGGTGCTTGAAAAGGACCCGGAGACGGGCGATCGCCTGTTCCGGAAGGTCCTCGAAATGGACCCGGACGCGTATACCAAGTCGTGGAGTCTGTTGTACCTGGGACGCCTAGCCGATTCGCAGCAACGTCATGAAGAAGCGGTGGAGCACTACAAGGCGGCTCTAGCCGTTGAGGGTGTACCGGATTCCGTTCGCCAAGCCGCGGAACAGGGCTTGAAGGCGCCGTTAGTAAAAAAATGACCGATCAAAACATTGAAGGAGTAGAGATGAGGAAAAGATTCTTGGCCTGCGTGGCCGGACTCATGATGGCGGGTCTTATGGTGGCCCAGCCCAAGGCCAAATCGCAAAAGGAACTGGATGCATTTCTTGCCATCCAGCAGGCCACCACAGTGGATGCGCGGATTGCAGCAGCGGACAAATTTGTCACCAGCTTCGCCGATTCGCAGCTCAAAGGCATGGCTTTGACCATGGCTGCGCAGGCCGCGGAACAGAAGAACGATGCGGCCAAGGCGATCACCTACGCGGAAACCGCGCTGGAAGCCGATCCCAAGAATTATCAGGCGATGCTGGTGGTTTCGGGCGAACTGGCGAAGGGCACTCGCGAAAACGATCTGGACAAAGAAGAGAAGCTGGCGAAATCCGAGAAGATGTCGAACGACGCAGTCGCCGCGATCGAAGGCGCAACCAAACCCAATGCGACGATCACGGACGAGCAGTGGGCGACCTACAAGAAGGACTTGGTATCGCAGGTACACGAAAATCTGGGTCTAGCCGCGCTGGCGCGCAAGAAGTACGACGTCGCAGTCGCCGAATTCAAGAAGTCCGTAGATGGAGCCGCGACGCCCGACCCCGCAACCTGGGTGCGGCTCGCTTCCGCCTACGATCTGGGCGGCAAGCCCGATGACGGGATCGCGGTGCTGGACAAAGTGCTCGCGATGCCCAACCTCAATCCGGTTATCAAACAGTACGCCACGGCGGAGAAAGCTCGCGCCGAAAAGGCGAAGAACGACAAGAAGTAGGGCGGAGATTTTTCAACTCCGCGACGCTGCGCGTTTTCAGGATCTGAAAACCCTTCAAGTTCACCGTATCGACATGACCGCGGATCTGACAGTTCTGGAGCAGGCGCTTGGCTGCACGTTTCGCAGCCGGGAGCTGCTGGAACGCGCCCTTACGCACAAATCCCGGATCTATGAAAAGACGGCGGAAGGAGCAGCGCTGGCCGATAACGAACAGCTCGAATTCCTGGGCGATTCGATTCTCGGATTCGTGGTGAGCGAGTGCCTGGTGCGCCGCTTTCCTTCCTATCCGGAAGGCCGTCTTTCGAAGCTGAAAGCGCACCTGGTGAGCGCCGCGCGACTGCATGAGGTGGCGCAGGAACTGGGTTTGGGCGACTACTTGTTCCTGGGCCGTGGTGAAGAGATGAGCGGCGGCCGGGAGAAGAAAGCGCTGCTCTCAGACGCCGTGGAAGCGCTGATCGCGGCGGTGTATCTGGATGCAGGACTGGAAACGGCGCGGCAGTTCATCGAAACCCGGGTCATGGCGCCGTGTCCTGGCGACCAGGACGACCCGGAGAGCGCAGTCACAGATTACAAGAGCGCGCTGCAGGAGACGGCTCAGGCTCTCAAACTCCCGCCGCCGCGCTATGTCATCGTGGCCGAGGAAGGTCCCGAGCACTCCAAGACGTTCACGGTGGAAGTGCGGCTGGGCAAGGAATGGGTGAGCCAGGCGCAGGGCTTGTCGAAAAAGAGCGCCGGCCAGCGCGCGGCGCAGCAGATCCTCGCGCAGCTTACCGAGTGGGGCCGTTAATGAACGTCAATGAACGTGAATACTGAGATTCACGTTCATTCATGTTCATTAACGGCTACAGGAACGAAAAGAATCATCCTCCCAGGTGCACATAGACGCGCTTGGCTGAGATCAGCTCGGCATTGGGGACTTCGGTGGTCAGCCGTACATTCTCGAATGCGGGCCGCGTTCCGGGATTCATCGCTAAGGTGGCGATGTATTGGTGTTCCAGCCGGTTGGAGATTTCAGTCAAGTAGGGCGCGAACGAAACCGGCGCGCCGAAGCCGAGCATGAAGGAATCGCCTCCAGTCTCTTCCGCCAGACGCGCGAGGTAATTCTGCCCCCAGTTCACAGTCCAGAAGCTGTGGCCGAAATGACCCGCGTGAGGAGTATAGATCGCATACACGATGGTTCTGGCGCGCTGTACGTCGTCAATCGCCCGATCGAGATAAAGATTCGTGGGCGGCGGTCCTGCCAGAGGATCGGCACCTGCCGAGACCATCACCACTTCGTGACGGTCCATCGACACAGGCCACTTCTTGATCAGATCGGTGAGCGAGAGGTACGGGCTGGCGCCTTCGGCAATATTCCCCAAGGGAAGCCGGAGCGCCGCAGCAGCTCGCGCGCGATCGGGGGTGAGGTTTTCGAGGACATCGGCAATGCCGTTGTGCATATACGCGATCCCAATCCGGGTCGACGCAGGTTGCGCCAGGATGAACTGGCGCAGATCGTTCAACTGCGAGCCGAGCGAGCTGTCGGCAGCATCGTCAACGAGAATAAATAGCTCCAGTCCTGCATGGGGACCCTGCGCCGGAACCCAGTCCGCAACCGCGATTCGGGTCTTGTCCTGGTAGGGCATTACGTCCTGACGGGTGATGGCCGGCACCTCATGGCCGTGTTTGGCCTCCACTGTAACGGTCATTCTGACCGGGACTCCACCTTGAGGCTGGGTTTGAGGGGATTGGGCGGCGAGAAAGAGTGAGAGTGCGAACAGTAACGTCCTCATACTTCATTGGATGCACATTGTCGCCCAAACGGGTCACGAAAACCACATAAGAATCTTCAAGCCACGAATGCACACGAATAAATACGAATAGAAGGTGGCGGATGAGATATCATGTTGAGCAAAATCACGATTTATGAAGCTCAGCACGATTCTCACACTCTTCGTTGCGATTGCAACTGCTCAACCTAACCCCGCGCTATGGTCCGGGATGCGCTATCGCCTGATTGGGCCTTACCGTGGCGGGCGCGTAACCACGGTCACCGGCGTGCCTTCACAACCGCTCACGTATTACATGGGCTCGACCGGAGGCGGCGTCTGGAAGACTACCGACGCGGGCCACAACTGGGTCAACGTGTCGGATGGATTCTTTTCCGTCGGATCCATGGGCGCAGTGGAAGTTTCGCAATCGAATCCCGACGTCGTGTACGCGGGCACGGGATCGTCGAAGATCCGCAGCAACGTTTCGATCGGACGTGGCATTTACAAATCGACCGATGCCGGCAAGACATGGACCTTCATCGGTCTCCGCGATACCGGCCAGATCTCGAGCATTCGCGTCGATCCGGGCAATCCGGATCTGGTGTACGTCGCGGCGCTGGGAAATCCGTTCGTGCCGAATAAAGAACGCGGCATTTATCGATCGAAAGATGGCGGCAAGACGTGGCAAAACGTGTTGTTCGTGTCGGATGAGGTCGGCGCGGCCGATCTCGAGATTCAACCGGGCAACTCCAAGGCGATTTTCGCGTCGATGTGGCACGGGCAGCGCAAACCGTGGACCATCATCAGCGGCGCGCGCGAAGGCGGAATCTACAAGTCGACCGACGGCGGCGATCATTGGGCCAAACTCGCCGGCGGCTTGCCGAACGAGTTGTTTGGACGAGCTAACGTCGCGATTTCCAATGCGCGGCCTCAACGGATTTATGCGCTGATTGAAGCTAAACCAGGCTCGGGTCTGTATCGGTCTGAAGACGCCGGTGCGACATGGACGCTGGTGAACGGAACCGGCGCGATCATCACGCGTCCGTTTTATTACGACACGCTGGGCGTGGATCCGAACAATCCCGACGTCGTCTGGGTGGGCGACGAAGGCTGGTTCAAATCGACGGATGGCGGCAAGACATTTCGACGCGCGACAGCTCCGCATGGCGATCATCACGATGTCTGGATCAATCCGAAGAATTCGGATTACATGATTCAATCCAACGACGGCGGCGCCAACATTTCGATGGACGGCGGCAAAACGTGGAGCACGCAGGCGAATCAGCCGACGGCGGAAATTTATCAGATCGCCGTGGATAATCAGTATCCCTATCGCGTCTACGGCGCGCAGCAGGATAACACTACGGTGATCGTGCCGAGCCTTCCGACTGGAAATGGCCAGGAATTTCGCAGCGGACCGGGATGCGAAACCGGTCCGATCATTCCTGATTTGACGAATCCCGATCTGGTTTACGGCGGCTGCAAGGGGCAGTTCAGCCGGCAGAATGTCGCGACGACGGAGGAGGATCGTTACTGGATTGGCGCGGAATCGCTGTACGGAAATGGCGGCGACACAGTGACGTACCGGTTCCAGCGCGTCTCTCCGATGGAAGTTTCGCCGCACGATCAGCGGGTGGTGTATTACGGATCGCAGTTCGTGCATCGCACGCGCGACGGTGGGGTGACGTGGACCAAGATTAGTCCCGACTTGACGGCGCATCCTCCGGGGACGCAGGACGCGAGCGGCGGGCCGATCACGCGCGACGCGACCGGCGAAGAAGTTTACAGCACGCTGTATTCGATCCGCGAATCGCCGGTGGCGAAGGGACTGATCTGGGCGGGTTCGAACGACGGCCTGATTCACGTAACGCGGAATGACGGCGAAACCTGGGCCAACGTCACGCCGAAAGATCTGCCGGGGGGCGGGCGAGTACAAAACATCGAGCCGAGCCCGCTGCGCGCGGGGACGGCGTACGTCGCGGTGTATCGATATTTGCTGGGTGATTTCGCGCCGTACATTTATCGAACGGACGATTTCGGAAAAACGTGGAAGCGTTTGACCGATGGCAAGAACGGGATCGCCGCGGATGAGCCGACGCGCGTGGTTCGCGAAGATCCGGATCGCGCGGGACTGCTGTACGCGGGAACAGAATTCGGGATTTATGTTTCGTTCGACAATGGGGACCACTGGCAGAGTTTCCAGATGAACCTGCCGGTGTCGCCGCTGACCGATCTGAAGGTGGCGCACAAGGATCTGGTGGTTTCGACGCAGGGACGATCATTTTACATTCTGGATAATCTGACGCCGCTGCATCAGCTCGACAAGGCGGCTTCGGCGCAGGCGTTTCTGTTTACGCCTCGGGAAGCGGTGCGGACGCCGCAGCGTGGGGGCGGAGGCGGGCTGAATGCATCGCTGGTGCGCTATCCGCAGCCTGGCGGGGAAATCGACTACTACCTGGGGAGCACTCCGCCGGCCGATATCATCATGGAGATTCTGGATGCGTCGGGGAAAGTGGTCCGTGCGTTCACGAGCGCGGGCGCTGCTGCGGCGGAGACCCCGGCTGATACGAGTGGCGACGATGAAGAAGGCGGGTTCCGGTTCCGGGGCGGGCCAACGCGGCTGGACAAGACCGCGGGTATGCATCGATTCGTTTGGGACCTGCGTTATCCGGGGCCGTGGATGAATGCGAATCGTCCAGAGGGTCCGGGCGGGCCGGCGGCGGTGCCGGGGAAATATTCCGTGAAGCTGACGGTGGGAACGTGGACGTCGACCCAACCGTTCACGCTGGTGGAAGATCCGAGGATCACCAAAGCCGGGGTGACCGAAGCGAATCTTCGGGAGCAGTTCGATCACAACATGCGCGTTCGGGAATTGGTGAGCGATGTGAACAAGGCGGTCGCTCGATTGCGGGCGGCGCAACGAACGGCCAGCGGCGATGTTAAGACGAAGCTGGATGAGCTGGCGTCGCATCTGATCACGCCGTCGATCCGTTACAGCCAGCCGGAATTGCAGACGCACATCACCTACTTGTACAGCTTGACGACCGCGACCGATCAGAAGATCGGGAAAGATGCAGTGGAGCGGTACGGGGTGCTGCGGAAGGAACTGGATGGGCGGGTCGCGGAGCTGAACAAACTGATCGGGGCGGAGAAGTAGACGCTGCGCCCCGGTGTTGGACCGCTCCCTGTGGTCGCGGCTCAGGGTCCACATATGTCGTCCTTCAACGCTGGCGCTTCCGATCGAGGCAAGCGCCTTGATCATTACCTGCAGGAGCAGTTGGCGGATTACAGCCGGGCTCGGTTGCAGAGTTGGATCAAGGATGGACGCGTCGCTGTGAACGGGTCGGCGGCGAAGGCTTCGCTGGTGCTGAAGGGTGGCGAGCGGATCGAGGTGAATCCGGCGGATCTCGCTCCGCTGCAGGCGACTGCGGAGGATCTGCCCATTGAGATTCTCTATGAAGACGACGCCGTCATCGCGGTGAACAAGCCGGCGGGGCTGATCGTTCACGCTGGCGCGGGAGCACATTCCGGAACGCTGGTGAACCGGCTGGTGCATCATTTCGAATCGCTTTCGCAGGTGGGCGGCGATCTGCGGCCGGGGATCGTGCATCGGCTGGATCGCGGGACCAGCGGCGTGATGTTGGTGGCGAGAACGGATGCGGCGCATCGGGCACTGGCGGCGCAGTTTGCGAATCGCACGACAGAGAAAACATATATGGCGCTGGTGCAGGGAATTCTGCACAGCGATTCGGGACGCATCGCGAAGCCGATCACGCGCGATCCGGTTCATCGGACCAGAATGACGGCAAAGCTCGGCCACGGGCGCGAGGCGCTGACGGATTATCGAGTGCTCAGACGATTGGAGGATTCCACGCTGCTGGAGCTTCGGATCGGCACGGGTCGCACACACCAGATTCGCGCGCACATGGCGAGCGTCGGCCATCCGGTGGTGGGCGACAAGGCGTATGGAGCGCGGGCGGCGGAACGAATCTTCCTACATGCCTGGCGGATCACGTTTATGAGTCCGGCGAGCGGTGAGCGGGTGACGGTGGAAGCTCCGCTGCCGCCGGAGTTCAAATCGTTACAATAGCCTTAATGCAGCTTTGCGACATTTTTTTGCGCCTGGGGCCGGAAACATTTGAGCAGAACATGCGCTCGGTTTCGATGGGTCGATTGAAAACCTACCAGCTATTCGATCGCCTGAAGACGCGGCTGCACCTGAACAAGCTGAACTCGGAGACGCTGCGAAAAGCCGCGCCCCGCGTGTGGTCGCGGCTGGAAGAGCACGACGACGAATTCGCCACGGACATCTCGCAGGCGATCCTGGTGTCGCATCTCGACCTGATCAAGGCAGTGCTCGATCATCTGGAAGTTCCGCACGAAGACGGATTTTTCGCGAAAGATGCCGACGTCGCCGGTCATCTGAAAGAGGGCTGGCGGCAGGGCACTTGGGAAAAGTTCCACACGACGTTTCCGCCCGCGCCGCTGCTATTCTATATCAATCACCTCGCCTGGGAAATCGCCAAGGCGGAGGATGTGTTCGCCCCTGCCGCCTGATGAAAGAACTATTTGAAGCCGTTCGAGCGGGAGACTCGTCTCGCGTCGCCGCGCTGGTCAAAGGCGATCCGTCGCTGGCGATTTTCGCGGCGGCGATTCAGGGCGACACGGCAGCGCTTGAGGCGTTGATCGCGGGGAATCGGTCGCTGGTATCCGTGCTTTCGACGGATGGCTGGACTCCATTGCATCTGGCGGCTTTTTTCGGAAAGGTGGACGCGGTGCGCCTGCTGTTGAACAAAGGAGCGGTGGTCAACGCGCGATCGACGAATCCGATGCAGAACATGCCCCTCCATGCCGCGGCGGCCGGTAAGTATGCCGAGGTGATCAAGCTTCTGCTGGAGCACGGCGCAAGTGCAAATGCGCGGCAGCATGGCGGCTGGACTCCATTGCACGCCGCGGCGCAGAACGGCGATCTGGAAACGGCTCGCGCGCTGGTGGCAGGCGGCGCAGACGTGCTGACACGAGCGGACAACAATCAGACTGCGCTCGATCTTGCGCTCACCAAGGGGCAGCAGGCGATGGTCGATTATCTCGAAGCGAATGGAGCCAAGCTGTAGTGCTGGAGAGATTCGACAAATTGCTCGAGAGCGCGCTGGCGCAGCTCGCTTCGGCTTCCACACTCGAAGCTGTCGAAGCGGTCCGCGTTGAATTCCTGGGGCGTAAGGGCAGCGTCGCGGAAATCAGCAAGGAGATGGGCAAGCTGGCGCCGGAGGAGCGCGCGCAGACCGGGAAACTACTGAATGCAGTAAAGCAGGATCTGGAATCGAAGATCGAATCGCGCAAGGGCGCGCTCGAAGAGGAGGCGTTAAACAAGCGCCTTGAATCGGAATGGGTCGACTTGACCGCGCCCGCGCTGGGCGTCAGGCCGGGGAGCTTGCATCCGGTGACCCAGGTCCAGCAGGAATTGGAAGATCTGTTCCGGTCGATGGGCTTCGCGGTGCTCGACGGGCCGGAGGTGGAATCGGAGTATTACAACTTCGACGCGCTGAACATTCCGGCGGATCATCCAGCGCGGGACATGCAGGATACGTTCTGGCTCAAGGACGGGCGGCTGCTGCGCACGCATACGTCGCCAGTGCAGGTTCGAGGTCTCGAAACGTTGAAACCTCCGCTGAAGATGATCGCGCCGGGACGCGTCTTTCGAAACGAAGAAGTGGACGCATCGCACGAGCACACGTTTTACCAGCTCGAAGGGATGATGGTGGATCGCGATGTTTCGGTCGCGCACCTGATCTACTTCATGAAAACGTTTCTTTCGGCGATCTTCAAACGTGACGTCACGGTGCGGCTGCGGCCGGGATTTTTTCCGTTCGTCGAGCCGGGGTTCGAGCTGGACATCCAGTGCTTGATCTGCGGCGGCAAGGGCTGTCCCGTGTGCAAACATTCCGGGTGGGTCGAACTATGCCCATGTGGTTTGGTGCATCCGGCGGTGCTGCGTTACGGTGGCGCGGATCCGGAGGAGTGGGGCGGCTTCGCATTCGGGCTGGGACTGACGCGGCTGGCGATGATGCGGTACGGGATCGACGATATCCGGTTATTTACGAGTGGGGATTTGAGGTTTTTGGAGCAGTTCTAAGAATTTCACGCAGAGACGCAAAGGACGCAGAGGGTCGCAGATTGAAGTTTTCTTACAACTGGTTGCGTGAGATGGTGGATGGGCTGACGACGTCCGCGAACGAACTCGAGCGCCTGATGACTATCAAGACGGCGGAATGCGAGGGCGTCGAAGAAATCGGCGCGGCCCTCGCGGGTGCGTCGGAGGCGCTGGTGGTCGTGGTTGAGCCGATGGGTGCGAGCCACAATCGCAGAGCCGTGGTTGAGACGATTCGATACGGGCAGAAGACGGTGGTGTGCGGAGCGCCGGACTGCCGCGTCGGCATGCGTACCGTTTATCTTCAGCTCGGGAAGAAAAGGATTGAAGGCGTCGAGAGCGACGGAATGCTGGCGAGCGCGAAGGACCTCGGAATCGGCCGCGATCATACAGGGATTATCGAGTTGAGCGAGCCGTTCACGCTCACGCCGGATCAGGTAATCGAGGTAGACAACAAATCGCTCACCCACCGGCCGGATTTGTGGGGTCATTACGGAATGGCGCGCGAGGTCGCTGCCATCACCGGGAACCGGCTGCGCGATCCCGTGCGTGGCGTATTGCCGGATGCGCCCGCGGCGATTCGTGTCACCGTGGAGGACTTTGCGTTGTGCCCGCGCTATTCCGCGCTGGTGTTTGAGAACGTGACGATCCAGCCGTCGCCGTTGTGGCTGCAATACCGGTTGGAGGCGATTGGACTCAATCCGATCTCGAATATTGTCGACGTGACGAATTTCGTGATGGCCGAACTCACGCAGCCGATGCACGCGTTCGACGCGGACAAACTGCATGGCGAAATCATCGTCCGGACGGCGCGGCAGGGCGAGAGATTTGCGGCGCTTAACGGCGAATCGTACGATCTGGATCCGTCGAATCTGGTGATCGCCGATCCGGCGGGAGCAGTCGCGCTGGCGGGGGTGATCGGCGGCGCGGATAGCGCAATCTCGGATACGACCACGCGCATCGTGCTCGAGAGCGCATGCTTTCATGCGTCGTCGGTGCGCAAGACATCGTCGCGCATCAGACTGCGAACCGACGCTTCCATGCGATTCGAGAAGTCCCAAGATCCCGCCAATACGAATCGAGGACTGAAGCGGGCCTGGCAATTGCTACAAGAAGTCTCGCCGGGGATTCGGCTGGTGGGTGGGCTCGCCGACGCGTACCGGCCGTTGCCTGCGCCAGTGCCGATCGTGCTCCATCTCGATTGGCTGGATCGAAAACTGGGGCGGGCCATTCCAGCGCCGGAAGTGCGGAAGATTCTAGAGTCACTCGAATTTCGGGTGGACGAGATTGGCGCGCGCGAATTTCGGGTTCACGTGCCGAGCTGGCGTGCGACGAAAGACGTCACCATCAAGGACGATCTGGTGGAAGAGGTCGGGCGCATGATCGGGTACGGGAACATTACTCCGGCGGCGCCGCTTGCTCCGGCACGAGTGCCCCCGGCGAATCCCGAGCGCGCGTTTCATCATCGCGTGCGGGAGATGGCGGCGGCGCAGGGGTTCACCGAGGTTTACAACTATTCGTTTGTGAGCGAGGAGCAGGCGCGCGCATTCGGTTTGAAGCCGGAGGATCACGTGCAGGTGGCGAATCCCATCGCGGCGGATCAGAACCTGTTGCGGTCGAATCTGCTTGCGGGGATCTGGAAGAACATCGTCGACAATGCGCGCCATTTCGATACGTTCAGGCTGTTCGAGATTGGCCGTGAGATTCACAAAGACGGCGAGATCCCGCACTTCGCGGCGGCGATTTACGCGAAGGATGACGGAGTCGCGGGGCTGCTGGAATTGAAGCGCGTTGCCGAGTGTCTGCTGGCGGGAATCCGCGTGCAACCCGCGAAGGCGCGTGCCTATGAGCATCCGCAGCGCGCGGCGGATGTCTATAATCGCGAAACGCTTATCGGGCGGCTGTTCGAGTTTCATCCCCGAATGGTGGAAACGGGACGGGCGGCGGTGCTCGACTTGGATTTGACAATGTTGGAAAAACTTCAGCCAGCGGTGGCCAGGTATCAGCAGCTACGGCGCTTTCCCACCAGCGCGTTCGACGTCACGGTGGCCGTCCCCGCGCGGACGTTGATCGGCGAGATCGAATCGGCCATCCCACGATCGTCTGAAGTGCTTTCGCTCGAGTTCCTGCGTGAGTTTGCGCTGCCGGACGGGCGAAGAAGCCTGTCGTTCCGGATCACCGCTGGAGCGGCGGATCGGACCTTATCTTCCGAGGAAACCGGCGCGATCCGCACGTCGATCATCGATGCCTTGACTGTTTCGGGTTACGAATCCCGCAGTTAGTTCTCAACGCTTTCGCACCGGCCGGCGTATCTCCTTGTGAGTGGTTACCGAGGAGCTCACCCTGGCGATCGTATCCGCAGAGAAGGCTTCAGACGCTTTCGAGGCGGTGATGGCCGCCCATGAACGCATGGTGATGGGCACAGCCTACCGGCTGCTCGGCCGGATGGAAGACGCTCAGGACGCGACGCAAGAGGTTTTTCTCCGTTTATTCAAGAACTTAGGACGGATCGAAGGCGATCCGAAACCGTGGCTGTATCGCGTGACGGTGAACGTGTGCAACGATCATTTCCGCCGCCGGACTTCGGTAGCCGAACCGGATGAACGGCAAGCCGATCCGTCTCCCGGCGCGGAGCGAGTCCTCGAAATGGACGAAAGAAAACGGCTGCTTATGGAAGGGATTCAAACTTTGGCGGAGCGCGAACGAGCGGCGGTGGTGCTGCGGGAATTTCAAGGCCTGTCGACGCGGCAGGTGGCCGAAATTCTGGGAGTCGAGGAAGTCACGGTGCGCAGCCAGATTTCAGTGGCGCGTGTGAAGTTGGCGAAGTATGTGAGGGATCGGAAATGACTTGTCAGGAATGCGAGCTGGCATTAGGGTTGGATCAAAACGTCGACGAGCATTTGGCGGTGTGTGCGTCGTGCCGTGAGTTGGCAGAAGAGCTGCGCTCGAACGCGATGGCGTTTGAATCTTTCGCCGACGATCCGTTGCCGACGGTGCGATACCGAGTGATGGCGCTGATCCGGTCACAGTCGAACGCTCGGCGGGTGATGCGCTGGGGCTGGGTGCTGGCAGCAGCGGCGATTGTGGTGGTGTTGATTTATGTGTGGCCCCATCGGAAGGCAGAAGTCGCTGGAGAGAAGCGCGCCCCTCGGCCGGCGGGCGATCTCCTGATCGCGCCTGTCGAGGTTGGTACCGGCGCTTCCAACACCCCTGCAAGGCGATCAGGGGATCGCCTGCGGGCCAGGGGGCCCACCCCCCATCCGGCGGAGGTTTTGAGGGTGAAGTTACTGACGGATGATCCGGATGTGGTGATTTATTGGCTGGTGGAAAAGAAAGAGGGGGCAGAATGAGACGCATGATTTGGACAATCCTGGGAGCCGCCGGGTTGTGTCTTGGGCAAGGGAATACGCCCGAGGCGCCGAAGATGGTACAGAGGATGATCGAGGTGAAGAACGCGGATGCGATTCAAATCGCGCACCTGGTCGAATTTCCCGGTATTTCCGTGAAATATAACGGCACTATGCACGTGATTATGGTGTACGGAATCGAGAGCGCGGTAACCCAAGTGGAAGCGATGATCCACAAGCTGGACGTAGCGCCGATGGAAGTCGACATTACCGTCTACATTCTTTCGGCGTCAGCCCAGGCGGGCGACGATCTACCTAAGGATCTGGCGTCCACTGGCAAGCAACTGCATTCCCTTTTTCCATACAAGGGCTACCGCATGGTGGATTTTTTCGTGACGCGTAATCGCGAGGGCCGGCACGCCGACGTTTCCGGGACGCTGACGACGTCGGCGCCGTACGATTTCCACTTTGGCTCAAGCAGTCTCTCTCGGAGCACGCCGCGGGTGCTCCGTTTGGACGGCGTCCAATTCAATCTTCAGTGGCCGACTAAGGATACCGAGGGCAAGGGCGCTATTTACAGGACATCTCTACGGACCGATATCGATGTGGCCGAAGGGCAGAAAGTTGTGGTGGGACGCTCCAGCCTGAACAGCCCCGATGACGCGATCATTCTGGTGGTGACCGCAAAAGTGGTCGAATAGGGGAATGCGATCGATCCAGCTTGTCGCTCCGCAAATTCTAGAAGAACGGGAAATGCCGCAGCCGCCCGATCCGGGCCATGGAGAAGTAACCGTCCGGATTCGGGCGGTGGGCGTTTGCGGCAGCGATTTGCACTGGTATCAGGACGGCCGAGTCGGCGAATATCCGGCAGCGTATCCGCAGGTGTTGGGACATGAGCCAGCGGGTGAAGTGATCGCCATCGGCGCGAGTGTTCACGAATTCGCGGCAGGCGATTGCGTCGTCATCGAGCCGAGCCTCACTTGCGGCCACTGCGAACATTGTTTGAAGGGATTTCACAACAACTGCATCCGCAGTGTGTTCATGGGCGGTCCGCAAGCTCCCGGGATGTTTCGCGAATACGTGACGGTTCCCGCCGGGAACTGCACTTCTGTACCGAAATCCATGAGTTTCGCGACCGCAACATTGGTGGAACCTCTCGCAGTAATGGCGCACATGCTGGAAATGGTCGACATTCACGTGGGCGATACGGTGGCGGTGACTGGCGCCGGTCCCATCGGCATGTTGTGCGCTGCGACCGCGCGCGCGGCCGGAGCGGGACGCGTGTTCATTGCGGATCGTCTGGCGTATCGCTTGAAAATTGCTCTAGGAATGGGCGCGGATTGCGCGATCGACACGACGACGCAGTCGCTGGTGGAAACCGTGATGGATGCGACCGGCGGGCGCGGCGTCGATGTGGTGCTGGAAGCCGCTGGATCGGCGGAGACCGTGAATGCGGCGATCCGTATGGCTCGGCTGGGCGGCACGGTGATGCTGATCGGTATTCTGAGTGAGTTGTATCCGAAGATCGACATTCACTCGGCGATGATGAAGGAGTTGCGGCTGCAGACGCTAAAGCGGTCAAATCATCGCGCAGCGGAAGCGCTGAAGCTGCTCGCGTCGGGAAAGATTTCGACGTCGCTGATCACGCATACGCTGCCGCTGGAAAAAACGCCGAAGGCGTTCGAGATGCTGACGCACTACACCGATGGCGTCGGTAAAGCGATCATTGAGCTTTGAAGACCCAGTGGGCCACTGTGGTTTCCAAGTCCCAATAGATGATGGCGTACGCGGTCAGATCGAACGCGGCGTGCGCGACCATCGGCATCCAGATCCGGCCGGTGACCGCGAAAATCGTGCCAAAGACGAGCCCCGTGATGATCGCTTGTTCCGTGCCCGCAAGCCCCTGCTCGGGGTAGTGCGCCAATCCAAACAAAGTTGAAGTGATCAGCACGATCAGTACGGTGGCGGCCGTGCTCGATCCAAACAGCTTCCCGAGGCGCTCAAACATATAGCCCCGGAAAACGGTCTCTTCTCCGAAGCCCGCGACGAAAATCAGCGTGAAGAGCGTTGCGGGGATCGCAGCCGGGTTCCCGACAAGATAATGGTAGGCCTGATTGATCGGGTCGGCCCCGAGAAGCGGCATCACGATCGCTTTCATCGCTAACTTGAACGCGACGCCGAAAGCGATGCCGATGGCTGCGCTGCCGATGTAGCTCGCCGGCCTCACATACCCGATCTCGCGCCAGGGCGTGCGGGACAACTGGACCCACAGCAGAACAAGAATCGCTCCGAGAGGAGCTAGCCCAACATTCCCCAGCAGGACCAAAACAATCGCGAGGAACCCGAGAGGTCCGAATCCACGCAGCCTTGCGGCAAGGGAATCGTCGATCTGCGTTTGGGAGGACACGCGTTACGGTAGGCCGCTCGATGCGCTCTCGGCGCTCGGAAGCGCGCTCGGCAGCGGCTCTTCTCTTCGCATCGACGGGAGTTTTCCATAGGTGAGTCCGCGCCACAGCCATTCCATTGGACCGAAGCGATAACGCGACAGCCACCAGTTGCTGAACACCACTTGCGAGCTGTACAGCACTACGGTTGGGACCAGGTCCCAAGCGGGACCCACTCGGCCAAACAGTCCGGTGCTGTAGTTGTAGAAGAACACCGTGCACACCACCGATTGCGTCAGATAGTCGGTCAGCGCCATTCTTCCGACGGCGGCGAACGGGGTCAGGCGTCGTTTCCATGCCGGGTTCTGGACCAGCACCGCCAATCCTGCGGCATATCCCGCGCTCAGAATGTGCGCCGACGGGAACATCAACACGCCGGCGAAAAACCCGATCAACGTCGGCTTGCCGGTGGGGGCCCTCAGGCTCGCCAGGGTCACGAACGTACTGCCCGCGATGCCGATCGGGATGCACCAGGCGCACACGCGCTTCAGCAGGGGCTTGTATTCGTCGAGTTTTTCGACGATGCCCGATCGCCACACCCACAGACCCAGCAGGAAAAGGAACAGCGCATATATAGCGAATCCCAGTGTCGGCAGCTCACTTTTCCACACAACGAGATTTTCGCGCAGGATTTGCGGAATGCTTCCATGCGAATAGATCGCGACCACGGACTGGATTTTCGCCATGTCCGGCGGCGTGGGAGGCTTCGCAGCCGCCGGACCGTGTCCCAGCGCGCCAGCGATGTAGATACCGGAGATGACCAGGATCGGCGCGGTGAAAATGGTTCCAGCCCACCACAACAAAGTCTTTTGCTCACGGTTTCGGAAGAATAGCAGCATGGCGCCCGCCAGGGCGTAGCTGAGCAGGATGTCTCCCCACCAGATGAGGAGCCCATGGATTAATCCGAACATTGCCAATGCAGCGAGCCGGCGCGGATAGAACGACATGAATTTCGCCCCGCGCGCTTCCGCCCGCGTCAACTGGACCGCGAATCCGAGCCCGAACAGGAACGAAAACAGGGTGACGAACTTGCCTTGGATGAAGATGTCGATGAAGCCCTGCGCGATCATGTCCGCGGGGCCGTGGAACAGCAGCTTGATATTCCCGTACACCGAGGCAGGCGCGCTAAAGCCGCGCATGTTCGCGGCGAGAATGCCGAACAACGCCATGCCGCGCAGGATGTCGATGTAGAGAATCCGCTCGGCTGCGGTTACCGGTCCAACCCTTTGCGCGTCAGCTGACATCGACGCACCCCCTCCAAATCATACGCGTTCCGGTGCAACCAGGTTCCAGCCATCATAATGGATTTATGCGATTTCTGCGCCCCTCCGCGTTCTTTGCGATTCCGCTTGAGTCAGCCGGGGCATTCACGCAGAGACGCAGAGGCGCAGAGAATCGCAGATGACGCGCGAAGTCCACATCATCGGCGGGGGATTGGCCGGATGCGAAGCCGCATGGCAGATCGCCCGCGCCGGTAGACGCGCCGTGCTCTATGAAATGCGTCCTGATCGGCAAACTCCCGCGCATAAGACCGGCGCGCTGGCCGAACTGGTGTGCAGTAATTCTCTAAAGAGCGAGCAGGAAAACACGGCGCCCTGGCTGCTCAAGGAAGAACTGCGGAGATTGGGATCCCTGCTGATCGACGTCGCGGCACGCACGCGCGTGCCTGCCGGGCATGCACTCACCGTGGACCGCGAGCTATTCGCGGCCGAAATCACGCGGATGATCGAACGTGAACCGGCGATCGAAATCCGCCACGAGGAGGTCACATCCCTTACTGGCGATCACATCTGGATCGTCGCCAGTGGACCGCTGACTTCCGATGCGCTCGCCCAGGAAATCGCCCGGATTACGGGATCGGAACGGCTTTTTTTTTACGACAGCATCAGTCCGATTGTCGACGGCGACACGGTCGACGGTTCGATCGCATTCCGCGCGTCGCGCTACGGAAAATCCCTCGACGGAACCGACGATTATCTGAACTGTCCGTTTTCAAAAGAACAGTACGAAGCGTTCGTGGATGCTGTGCTTGCGGCGAACAGCGTTCCCGCGCACATCGAGCAGGATCAGGCGCGCTACTTCGAAGCCTGCCTGCCGATTGAAGAGATCGCGCGTCGCGGACGCGATACCTTGCGTTTCGGTCCCATGAAGCCGATGGGCCTCACCGATCCGCGCACGGGCAGGCGGCCGTACGCGGTGGTCCAACTGCGGCAGGAAAATGCGCGCGCAGGGGGCTACAACCTGGTTGGGTTCCAAAACCACATGCGCTTTGGCGAACAGGCTCGCGTGTTGCGCATGATCCCCGGTCTGGAAAGCGCCGAATTCCTGCGTTTCGGGCAGGTGCATCGTAATACTTACATCAATGGTCCGGCGTTGTTGACGCCCACGTTGCAATTGCGCGCTTCATTGAACATGAACATTTTCTTCGCCGGCCAGATTTCGGGAGTGGAAGGCTACGTAGAATCGATCGCTACTGGCCTTGTCGCGGGGCGTGGCGCAGTGGCCGGCGATGACGTCGCGGCGTTTCCACGGCAGACTGCGATTGGCTCGCTCTGTGCTTACGTCTCGGGCGCCGATCCAAAAAATTATCAGCCGGCGAATATCACTTTCGACCTGCTGCCGAAACTGGAGCCGCCGCCGCGCGATCGCAAGGTGCGGCAGACGGAAGTTTGCCGGCGTGCGCTCGCCGCGCTCGATCAGTTTCTTTGCGCCCATGTCTGAACTGGCGACGGCAGTCAAGCGCTATCTTGCCGATCTGGGCCGCCAGAATGCGTCATCGCACACGCTCCGTAATTACGCCACCGATTTCGAACAGTTCATCCAATACTTTTCACCGCCCGGGACGCCACCACCTTCGCCTGCTGGGATCGAACCGCTCCACCTTCGCGAATGGCTCGGCGATCTGTACGATCACGGGCTAAGCGTGATCACGATCCGGCGAAAGCTGGCGGCCGTGCGCTCGCTGTTCAAGTTCATGCTGCGCGAAGGAACGATTGCAACAAATTCCGCGAGGTTGGTGCGGACTCCGAAGGCTCCCAAGCGCGTGCCGATCGTGCCGACGGCCGAGCAGACCAATCGATTGGTTGAAGGAGTCGCGGCAGATACTTTGGAGCGCCCGCATCCAGAGCGCGACCTGCTCATGTTCGAGCTGCTGTACGGCTGCGGACTGCGTATCAGCGAACTAGCGGGGTTGAACCTCGACGATTTCGATCGCACTGAGCGCTGGATTCGCGTCCGCGGCAAGGGCCGCAAGGAACGGCAGGTTCCTTACGGATCGAAGGCCGGCGCCGCACTCGAGAAATATCTTGCGGTGCGGGCGGTTAGGGCGAATGAGCGTGCCTTATTGTTGAATCATCGCGGGACGCGTCTTTCGGATCGCGGTGCGCGTGGCATCGTGACGTTTTATGCACGCATGATTTCAGCCGACGCGTCGCTGCATCCGCACAGCCTGCGGCACGCTTACGCGACTCACTTGCTATCGGATGGAGCCGATCTGCGAGCGATCCAGGAATTGTTGGGACATGCGCGGTTGTCCACGACGCAGAAGTATACACAGGTTTCCTTGACGGACCTGATGGCGGTGTACGATCGGGCGCATCCGAAAGCGCGAAAATGATGTTAGCCACGAATGCACACGAATACGCACGAATGAAAACAGATGGCAGCTCATCATCAAAGACTGCGTGAACTTCCTTCGGTCGACGAAGTGACGGCGAGTTTGAGCGACGTCGAGGCTCCACGCGGCCTGATCGTTTCCGAAACGCGGCGCGTCCTGGCGGCGATGCGCGCGGATCTGGTGGCGGGCATCGCGATGGACCCTGCGAGCGCGGCGGAGCGCGTTCGTAACAGTTTGGCGGAACTAGCCCGGCCGTCGCTAGAGCGCGTGATCAATGCGACCGGAGTCGTCCTGCATACCAACCTTGGACGCGCGCCTTCGGTCGCGTTCGCACCGCTCGAAGGATATTCGAACCTCGAGTATGAAGTCGCCCATGGACGGCGCGGAAAACGCGATTCGCATCTCGTGGGATTGATCGAGCGAATCGCAGGGAAGCCCGGGATCGCGGTGAACAATAACGCTGCTGCGGTACTGCTCGCGCTGCATGAACTGGCCGGCGGCGGCGAAGCGATCGTCAGCCGTGGAGAACTGATCGAAATCGGCGATGGCTTCCGAATCCCCGACATCATGGCCGCTTCCGGGGCGTTTTTACGCGAAGTCGGGACCACCAATCGCACCCATCTGGACGACTATCGCGCGGCGATCGGCGAGCGGACGCGACTCATCATGCGCGTCCATCCCAGCAATTTTCATATTGACGGGTTTACTTCCAAACCAGAGCTGCGCGAACTGGCGGCCCTGGCGCGCGAACGGGACCTGCCATTTTATGAAGATCTCGGCAGCGGCTGCGTCGCCGATCTGGCGCCTTACGGAATCCAGGAACCGCGTGTATCCGAAAGCCTGGCGGCTGGCGTAAATCTGGTGTCGTTCAGTGGCGATAAGTTGCTCGGAGGTCCGCAGGCGGGCCTGATCGCGGGCGACGTCGAACTGGTGACGCGGTTGCGGCGGAATCCGCTGTTTCGCGCGCTGCGGCTCGATAAGCTGATTACGCAGGCTCTCGAAACCACCCTGCGCCACATCTTGTTCGAACAATGGGACCAGATTCCGGCGCTGCGAATGATCCGCACCAGTGCGGAGGACATCCGGATCCGCGCCCAACGAATCCGCGCGCAGGTCGCGGGACTCGAAATCATCGCAGGGCAAAGCGTCGCGGGTGGAGGCTCGACTCCGGATCAGAGTTTGCCCACATGGCTGCTGGCGCTACCTGGCGACGCGGTGGAGATGGAAGGTTCGCTACGTGCGGGCAGCCCGCCGGTGATTGCACGGATCGAAAGCGATCGTCTGGTGTTGGATTTGCGAACGGTGCTGGAAGCTGAAGAGCCGGAACTCGTGCGCCAGTTGGCTGCTTGTACAAACAGCGCTTTATAGTTTTGCGATCTTTGCGAGAAACTTTGCGACCTTTGCGTGAAAGTTCTTGTAATCACCCAGGATGTTCACCCGTCTCTTTTATGTGCGCCTCCTGCTGATTGTCTTCCTCGCTACCGCGCCCGTGTGGCCCCAGGACGCGTTGGAGATCGTCCGGAAATCGCTCGATCGCGACATCAGCAACTTCGAACACCTCAAAAACTATACCTACCAGCAGCGCGAAGAGGATCGCCAATACGACAAGGACGGTAAGCTCAAGAAGACCGAGTCCGAGACCACCGAGGTCCTAATCCTTGGAGGACGTCCTTACGAAAAGGTGGTCGCGAAGAACGACAAACCGCTTTCTGAAAAAGACGCCCGAAAAGAGCAGGAGGCGATGGACAAGGAACTTGAACGGCGCAGCCATCTCTCCGAGGCGGAAAGACAGAAGCTCGAAAAGCGGCGCGCCGAAAATCGCAAATTTCTGTTAGAGCTACCGGACGCGTTCACCTTCAGGCTCGCCGGTCAGGAACAGGTCAGCGGGAAGCCGGCCTGGGTGATCGAGGCCGAGCCCAAGCCGGCTTTTCGAGCCAAAGATCTTCGCGCGAAAATTCTCAGCAAGGTGCGCGGAAAAATTTGGGTCGATCAGGCCGAGTATCAATGGGTCAAAGTGGAGGGCGAGGTTCTGGACACGATCTCTCTCGGGCTGGCGCTGTTTCGGATCGCTCCAGGCGGAAGCGTGACCTTCGAGCAAACGCGCATCAACGATGAGGTCTGGCTGCCCGCCCACGCGAGAATCCACGCCGACGCCCGTATCGGCTACGTCAAGAAGATCCGCACCCAAATCGACCTAAACTATAGCGATTACAAGAAGTTCCAAACCGATTCTCGGATTGTGGCTACCGAATCGAAATAGTGGCCGCACTGGGACGTCCACTAAGGAAGGACTAAGGTTTTCCCCCGTGTCGGTCGATTATATCTGAGCAAGAGATTTCTTTCGATGCTGGGGCGAATTCGCACTTTCGGATTCAAAACACGGCTCGACCGCCGGGCGGAGCGCATCTCCGATCCTGTCGAGCGGCTGCGTTTCCTGCGGAGGGAAATGGCGATTTCGTCTGTCCAGCCGCCGCCCGTAAGAACCCGGAATTCTCGTGCGTTGCAGTATGCAGGCTGGCTGGGCATCTTCGTGATCCTGCCGCTGGCCACTGCGCCTACGCCGAAAGGGGCCGCAGAAACCATGGCTCGAGAACGCGGGCTACTGGTCCCTCGAGCTGACGCTGCGGTGAATCTCCCTTCAACCGTTTCGCGCGTCTGGCTGGTGGAGCATTCGGAATCCACCGAAGTCTACAGCAACGGCCTGCGGGTCGATCTGACGTTTACTGTTTCCAACCGTCCGCGATCCAGTTTCCCGGTGTACGCGCTGACCGGCGCCTACACTCCCGTCAAGACCGGCCAAGCTCCCGTCGGGATCCTGTATCACATGAACGAAAGCAACCTGGCGCCATTCGAGGAGGAAGCGACGCGAAAGTTGAAGCGGTTCGGACGTTATGCGCTGGAGACCATCCGGCAGGAGCGCGCCTATCATTACGTCATCGACCGGTTTGGGCGCGTATTTTCCGTGGTGGCGGAATCGGATGCGGCCAATCACGCGGGAAATTCGATCTGGGCCGATTCCGAAGGAATCTATATCAATCTCAACGACAGCTTCATCGGCGTGTCGTTCGAGGGACAGACGGCGTCCTCGGAAGAGGTCACGCCGGCGCAGATTCTTTCGGCGCGAACCTTGACGGAAATGCTTCGTTCGAGGTACGGCATCGTACCGGAGAATTGCGTGACGCATGCGCAGGTCTCCGTCAATCCGCTGAACATGCACATCGCCAATCACACCGACTGGGCGAGCAATTTTCCGTTTTTGTCACTGGGATTGCCCGATAACTACGCGATCCCGTTGCCGAGCCTGTATGCATTCGGCTTCGAATTCGACGACGTGTTTCTGCGCGTGATGGGCGGACGCTGGAAAGGTCTGAATCTGGCCGTGGAGCAAATGGAGCGGCAGGCAGCGGTCGAGCACGTGCCGGTCGCGCAGTATCGCGCCATGCTCCGGCATCGCTACAAGGACATTGCAGCCGCTCTTAAGAATGAGAGCGAGGGAGGTTCGTAAGATGACCAAACAGAGCAGCCCGGCCGTAGGACTCGACGTCGGCACCAGCCGGATCGTTGTGGCAAAGCGCGCCGAAAGCGAGATTCGCTACGACTCGCAATTGAACGCCTTCGTCACGATTCCCTACTCGAAGATGACTCAGGCCGCGCTGGAGCGTGAACGCGTTCCGCACACGTCGCTGGCGGGAGACATCATTGTTCATGGCAACGAGAGCGAAAAATTCGCGAGCCTTCTCAATGCCGAAATCCGCCGGCCGATGTCGCAAGGCGTCCTGGACGCGAAGGAGCCGGAAAGCCTGCGGATGATGCGCGAAATCATCATGAGCATGCTGCCCGCCGGGAATCCGGACCAGCAGAAGCTGTGTTTCACGGTTCCCGCCGCTCCGCTCGGCGCCGAAGGCAGCCTCACCTATCACGAAGCGACCGTGAGGCAGATCCTTGCCGAGATCGGCTATCAATCGGCGAGCATCAATGAAGGACTCGCGGTGGTGTATGGCGAGCTCGAAGCTTCCAACTATACCGGGATCGGCATCAGCCTGGGCGGCGGACTGTGCAACGTTTGCCTCGCCTACCTGTCAGTGCCGGTACTGAGCTTCAGTATTCCCAAAGCGGGCGATTTCATCGATTCGAACGCCGCGGCGATGACCGGCGAGCTTGCCAATCAGATCCGAATCGTGAAAGAGGATTCTTTCCATTTCAACGGATTCTTCGCGGACAAGACCCAACAGGTGATCGGAGTCTATTACGACGACATGATCCGGTCGCTGGTCACCGCGCTGAAAGAGGCTTTCGCCCGGACCAAGAACGTTCCGAAGTTCAGCCGTCCGGTACCGATGGTGTTGAGCGGCGGAACGGCTCTGCCTCCAGGATTTCGGGATCGTTTTGAAAAGCTGCTGTGGGAGCAGGATTTCCCCATCGGCGTATCGGAAATCCGGATGGCGCAGAATCCGCTCCACACTACCGCGAAGGGCGCGCTGGTCCATGCGCTCAGCGAGCTTTGAAAACCTTCCAGGAAATCCCGGTTCAGACCTAGCAAGCGCCAACTGACTGATATACTGACCTCGAGGTTTGTTGTATGCGGTCTGTTGTACTCCTCTTTTGTTTTTCTTCCTCCCTGCTTTTGGCCGCTGAATCCGATGCTGTTGCCATCTCGGCGAACATCCAGGCGCGACACACTCCGTTTGGGACGATGCTCGATCCGATCTTCTCCGCTCCCGACAGCGATCAAGTCACTGGCTACACGCGCTGCGGCGATTCCGCGATCTGGACCGGTCACTATCTTGCCGCCGAAGCGTTTCGCTACAAAGTGACGCGGTCAGCCGATGCGCTCGCCAATGCGAAGCGCGCACTGGACGGACTGACGCTGCTCACCGACGTCACTGGCACGAATCTTCTGGCCCGTTGCGCTGTGCCCGTCGAGTCCGATTTCGCTCCTGGAATCACGCAGGAAGAAGCCGCCAACGGCGTGTGGTTCGGCTCGGCGGGCGGCCAGGCTTATTTGTGGATCGGAAACACGTCGCGCGACCAATATTCCGGCGTCTTCTTCGGTCTCGGCGTCGCCTACGACATGATCGACGACGCCGGCGTCCGCACTCAGGCGTCCGGTCTGGCTACCCGGCTGTTGCAATTCCTGATCGACAGGCTGTGGAACATCGTGCTTCCCGACGGATCCATCAGCACGACGTTCCTCATCCGTCCCGACGAGCAGTTGGCGCTGCTTCAAATCGGGCGGCATTTGAACTCCGGGCAGTTTGGATCGGTCTACAACAAGCTCGCGGGCGAGGCTGCGTTGGTTCCGGTGCCGGTGAGCGTGGATGTAGCGGACCCATCGGGATCGTACTACAAATTCAACCTGGACGCGATCAACTTCGATCATCTGCTCCCGCTGGAGAGCAATTTCTTCCGGCGGCTGTTCTACGGCGTCGCCTACGACACATTTCGCGCGACGGTGGCCGGTCATCAAAACGCGCATTTCAACATGATCGATCGCGTGGTCCACGGTGCGGATCGCAGGCGTGATTCCGATACGGCGGCGTTTCTAGATCAATGGCTCGAGCGGCCCAGGCGTGACGTTTTCGTGGATCTGCACGGGACCGTCCCGGTGTGTGGCGACCAGGCTTGCGACCCGATTCCGGTCGCCCTGCGCGCCCCCACCGATTTTCTGTGGCAGAGGAGCCCCTTCCAGCTTTCCGGCGGCGGCAGCGGGCAAATTGAGAGTGCGGGAATCGACTACATTCTGCCGTACTGGATGGCCCGCTACTACAAAATCGTGAATCAGTAAAAACATCTTGCGAATGGCTGTTGGCATAGGTCATATTAGAAGACTGGGCACACGTCCATATATGGGCTCGGATCACACGGATTGGTTGCACGTGGATTGTTTGGGATGGCGGACCAGCAGCTTCTGTTCCTCACCGAACTTGTCGGCCTCAAGGTGTACGACCTTAAGGGGCGCAGGATCGGTGTGGTCAAAGACGCCGCACTGGTCCCCCTGATTGATCCGGTCCGTATCGACCGCTTCCTGATCGGGGGCGGGGCGGCTTGGCTTACGATTCGTCACGATCAGATCCGCTCGATTTCCCTGGCCGGCATTCACCTCCGCGACGAGAATTTAACTCCTTACCATTCCGACGAATACATGCTGCGGATGGTGCGCGATCTGCTGGATCAGCAGATAATCGATGCACAGGGCCGCAAGGTGGTCCGCGTGAACGATGTCACTTTCGATCTGCGCAACGAGCCCGGTGGCGATCAGTTGTGGATTCTGGAAGTCGATATTGGGATCCGCAGTATTTTCCGGCGGCTGGTGCAAGGCGGGTTGCCGTCGAGCTGGGTCCGTAAGCTTCAACGAAAGATTCCGATCCACTCGATCCGTTGGGAGTTCGTGAATATTCTCGAGCCCGACCCGCAGCGGCGACTGCGTCTCAACATTTCGAACAAACTGCTGGAGGATATGCATCCGGCGGACCTGGCCGATATCGTCGAAGATTTGAGCCCCGACGATCGCGAGGCGATCTTTGAAAACATCGACAGCGAGGTGGCTGCGGATACGCTGACCGAGGTGGATCCGGATATTCAGGCGAGCATTCTCGAGTCGCTGGAAACCGAAACGGCGGCCGACATCGTCGAGGAGATGGCGCCTGATCACGCTGCCGATGTTCTCGCCGACTTGGAGCAGGAAACCAGCGAAGAGATCCTGGAGGAGATGGAACACGATCCCAAATCCGAGGTTCGAGAGCTGCTCGAATATGAAGAGGACACAGCCGGCGGCTTGATGAACACCGAATACGTCGCGCTGAAGGAAGACGCGACGGCGGCCGACGCGCTGGCTGCTCTCAAGGGGAACGAGGAATTGCTCGAGAATCTGAATACTTTGTTCCTGGTGGATGCGGAAGATCGTCTGAAAGGCACCGTTCCGCTGGCGCGGTTATTCCTGCATGAAGGCGCGACGCCGCTTGCCACGCTTGCGTCGGAGACCATGATCGACGTCCCCGTGAACGAGCGGCAGGATCGGGTGACGGAGCTGTTCGACAAGTACAATTTGCTGGCATTGCCCGTGGTCGACGAACATCGTAAGCTCACCGGGGTGATTACCGCCGACGATATTATTTCCGTGTTGAGGCAAAAATGACGACCACAAAGGATCCCGATGCTGAAACGGTTCCGCTACCACATAGCGATTTTTTTTGCCGTCATCGGACCGGGTTTCATTACCGCGATGGTGGACAACGACGCCGGCGGTATTCTCACCTATTCGCAGGCCGGCGCTAAATACGGCTACCTTCCGCTCTGGACCCTGCTTCCGATTACGATTCTGCTGATCGTAACCCAGGAGATGTGTTCGCGCATGGGTGCGGTCACTGGGAAAGGTCTTTCGGATCTGATTCGTGAAGAGTTTGGGTTGCGAACTACGTTCATCATGATGGCGATCCTGGTAGTGGCGAACCAACTCAACCTGATGGCCGATTTTGCAGGCATTGCGGGATCGCTCGAGATCTTTCACGTCTCGCGTTATATTTCCGTGCCACTGGGAGCGGCCGCCGTGTGGTTGCTGGTCGTCAAGGGAACCTATCGCGGAGTGGAAAAAATCTTCCTATGGGCGTGTGTGGTGTATATCGCGTACATCATTTCCGGAGTTCTGGTGCGGCCCGACTGGAAGCTCGCCATGATCGACAGCGTGCGGCCGGTGCTGATTTTCGATAGCGGCTACCTCAATATGCTGATCGGGATGGTGGGAACGTCGATCGCACCGTGGATGCAGTTCTATCTTCAAGCCGCAATTGTCGAGAAAGGCGTGACCGCGCGCGAATACGTCGAGTCGCGGCTGGAAGTGATCGTCGGATGTATTGCGATGACAGTGGTCGCCTTCTTTATCGTAGTCGCGTGTGCGGGCGCGATCTACTCCGTTAAACCGCGTGACATTCAAGACGCCGCCGAAGCCGCGCTTGGATTGCGGCCGTTCGGTCAATACGCGTCACTGCTTTTCGCGGCGGGGTTGTTCAATGCCTCCCTATTTGCCGCGTGCATTCTCCCCATTTCCACTGCGTATTCCGTTTGCGAAGGACTGGGATTCGAGTCCGGAGTCAACAAGCGGTTCCGCGAGGCGCCGATCTTCTACTGGCTCTTCACGCTGCTCATCGTGGTGGGAGCCGGCGTGATTCTGACACCGCATTTTCCGCTGGTGAAGATGATCCTGTTTTCGCAGGTGGTCAACGGCGCCCTGTTACCCTTCGTGTTGATCTTTATGACCATTCTGATCAACAAACATAAGTTGATGAAGGAGTGGACCAATTCGCGGTTCTATAACATCGTCGCCTGGGCGTCGGTCGCGTTGATGATCGGGCTCACTTTGGCGTTGGTCGCGATCTCGATCCAGGACGTTCGGCGCGGAGCATAACATCAGGCAGAATAGCCAATGCGATATTTTGGGCGCTTGGGAGGCTGCATCAGTTTTTCGATTTCCTTCCAGATTCCGGCAATGTACGCGCCATGTCTATGCTGGATGCGTTCAATTTCAGATAGCTTCTCGACAACATCTTTGTGCTTCGCGAATCTTGACGAAGGCGCGCATGATCAGAATATTCATCTGGATTGCGTGGCCGCTCTTGAGGACGCTCGAAAGCATTGCAATGCCCTGCTCGGTGAACACATGCGGCATGTATCGACTACCACCGCGTCCGTTTGAGGTTTCAAATTGAAACCTCAAAGATGCAGCCTCCTGCTTTGTGAGTTGGAACATGAAATCCTCGGGGAACCGGGCGAGATTGCGCCGCACTGCCAGGTTCAGTGATTTGGTCGCCACGCGGTAGAGCTTGGCCAAGTCAGCGTCAAGCATGATCTTCTGCCCCCTGACGAGATAAATCTGGGTCCCGATGGATCCCATAGGGACTGGGAGCGTCTTTTGGCGTTTGCGGACTGGAGTCTTTGCCATGTAGAGATAGGGTGCCGACGCCCCAACTAATCTCTAGTAGCGTTTCCAGATCCGATCCGCAGGAGCCGCGCGGCATTGCCTCCGAGGATGGCCGCTCGATCAGATTCCGAAATGTTGAGCGCACGGAGGCTCTCGAGCATCAGGCGTGGACTGCCGATCTGGTGTGCGTAGTCGCTGCCTGCCAGCAGATGATCCGCACCGGCGAACGCGATCGCGAGGTTCAGTGCGTCAGTATTGAAATTTACCGTGTCGTAGTAGAACTTTTTCAGATACTCACTCGGCGGACGCTGAATGTTGACGCGGCATTCCTTGAACGCGCGATGTCCGCGGTCCAGCCGCTCTGCCAAATATGGAATCGCTCCGCCCAAATGCGTCAGCACCCAGGTGATCTTCGGAAACCTTTCGGGAATCCCCGCAAACACCAGCTTGGATGCCGCCAGCGTCGTATCGAACAGAAACCCGACCAAAGGCATTAGCCAGTAATCCGTCATTGCCTCGACCCCGAGCGGATGCGTGGGATGGATGTACAGCACCGCTTCCAGATCGTTCGCCATTTCATACAACGGAAGAAATCGCGAATCGGCCAGTGGCACGTGGTTCACATTGCTGAACAGCATCGCGCCGCAAAGACCGAGTTGTCGGCAGGCGCGTTCCAGTTCCTTGACGGACGCCGCGGGATCGTTCAAGGGCAGCGTCGCGAGGGCGCTGAATCGTCCCGGATGCGCGGCGATCCCTGCCGCAAATTCATCATTCACCAATGACGCGAGCTTGACGGCGTTCGCTGGTGTCTCGACGTGCGTCCCCGGCGTGGTCATGGTGAGGACCTGCATGTCGATCCCGAGATCGTTCAGCATCTTCTCGCGAATCTTCAGCTCGCGCTGGCCGGGCACGGCGATGTTGTAGTCGCCGGGATAATGCAGGAGCGGATTTCCGTGATCGTCTATGGTGACTTCCACCGCGCTCCGGCCCGATTGCAAAACCTTCAAGTATCCAGGCGGGTAGTAGTGATTATGAAAGTCGATGATTGGCATTCTTGTTTCTCGTGAGGAAATAGTAAACCGGTAGTCCGGCGGCGACGAAGAGCAGACCGATGGCGGACTCCTTCCAATCGGCCGCGAGCTGATTTCCAACGACCACCACGCAGCCGATCAGAAAAACCAGCGACGCGAGGTTCCATCGCTTCTGAACGCGCGCGAAGCCGATGGTCATCAGTGCGAAAAATAGAAATTCGGTATAAACCACGCGCGTGAACAGCGTGCGATAAGTCCCCGTGGCGACCAGCGCGCTCGCCCAGATCGCCTGCGCCACGATGGCGACATGCGGCGTGAAGTAACGCGGATGCGCGGTGCCCATGGCTCGCCACGCTAAGCCATCCTGCGCGACCGCGTAATACACGCGCGGCCCGGCAAGCACGGTCCCGCTCAGTCCGCCGAATGCCGACACGATCACCAGGACCGCGACCAGGGTCGCTCCACGCGATCCGGCCAGTACTCCCGCCGCATCGGCCGCGACGTGTTGCGAGTTTAGTACCGTTTTGAGCGGCAAAACGTACAAATAAGCCGCGTTTAGCGACAAATAAGCGACCGTAACGACGATCATCCCGATCATCAGCGCCCGCGGAACCGTCTTCTCAGGATTGTGCGTCTCGCCTGCCGCGTAGGTCACCTGATGCCATCCGCCGAACGCGAACAACCCCGCGCTGATCGCCAGAAGAAATTCGTGGATGCCGTGCGGTCCGTTCACCACGGCCTCCGATTGCGCCTGCGGCGGAGCGAGCGCCACCACCGCAATCAGAATCGCCGCGATCGCGGCCAGTTTGGCGATAGTGAACGTCGTCTGCACGGTGCTGCCTGCGCGCACGCCGAAATAATTCACGGCAGACAGAACCAAAATGACCGCGATCGCCACCACTCGAATTCCCGTATCGCTCAGCGGCGTCAGAACCGAGACGTAGCGCGCGAACACCATGGAGATTGCGGCGATAATGCCGGAATGTGCGATCCAGAACATGGCCCAGCCCCAAAGAAATCCGGCGACGGGCGAAATGGTCTCCCGCAGGTAGACATAGATCCCGCCGGTTTTCGGATACGCCGTCGCCAGTGATGCCGAAACCAGAGCGCCCGCAATTGACAACACTCCGGCCGCGGACCACACGCCGAACATCGCGGGAATGGTCGACACGTGTCGGCTGACTTCGGAAGGCTGGACGAAAATCGACGCACCGATGATGATCCCCACCACCATCGCGGTGGTCCGCACCAGACCCATCGATCGGAGAAGCAAGCCTACAGTCTACACCGCGGGTTTGAGTTTCGGCTGGTACGTTCCTGGCGGATAACGGAAGGCGATCGCGATGCGGTTCCAACCGTTGATCGCGATGATCGCCATGGTCAGATTCGCAAGTTCGGTTTCGTTGAACTGCTGCCGGACGCGCTCGTAAACATCATCTGGGACATGCGATTGAGCAACTTGTGTGACCGCTTCAGTCCACTCCAG
This sequence comes from Bryobacteraceae bacterium, assembly GCA_035568415.1. GTDB lineage: Bacteria > Acidobacteriota > Terriglobia > Bryobacterales > Bryobacteraceae > Palsa-187. The sequence goes on from DATMOC010000016.1 coordinate 274,869, forward strand.
CGCGGCGCGTTCGCGATCCGCGAAGAACGGAGTTTCGTGCCAGACTGAAAGCGCATAGAGACGTTGCTCGGTCTCGCCCGCGGCTCGCGCATCCTTGGTATGCATGTCGATGCAATAGGCGCAGCCGTTGATTTGCGACGCCCGAAGGCGCACCAGTTCCAGCAGCGGCGCTTCGAGTCCGCTTTGGCGCACGAACTTCTCCAGCGCGAACATGGCCTGGCCCGCGGCTGGTGCGTGTTTAGCGATATCGAGTCTGGCATCCATAGTCAGGCAGGCGTGGTTAGCGTCTTCCCTTTTTCAGCGAGCAGAATCGCGAGCAGTTTCGCCGGCTTCACATCGCTGGCGTTGCGCGAAACCGCGTGAACCTGGTTGGGATACTCGATAAACATTTCACCCTTCATGTATGTTTTTTCCGGATCGTCGTCCACTTTGGAAGCGATCTCTCCTTCCACGACGTAGGCGATAGTGATTCCCGGATGGCGGTGCGGACTCGATTTTTCTCCAGGCGCGTAATCGACATGCACAGCAGTAACGGCCCATCCGTGCAGGTTGACGTCGGGCAGATCGTGCTGAAAAATCGGTCCGCGGGAACGATTCGGGGTTTGTGCCTGCGCGAGAATCGCGCCAAAACTAGCGAGGAGTGTTCTTCGATCCATGCTTTAGTAGACTACGTGGAGCCGCCAAATGGTAGCTGCCCTTTATCAATTCTTCGATCTCTTCCCAATCGAGCTTCCCCTCGACGCGAATCGAAACCCACCCGTTGTGCCCCATGTAAGGAGTCTTGAAAAATCGCGGATCTTCGAGAAATATTCCTTGCTCGGTTTTGGCGACTTTGAATGCGATCGCGGGTTCACCTTCGCGCCCATGATGCACGCAGAACGCCTTCTTTTTCACTCGAAACCATTCGTGGCCGAAATTGTTCGTCTCTTCGGTCTCCGGAAGCGCGAGGCAAATCTTACGCAATTTCTTGAGATAAGCCTGGGCCATCAGCTTTTCTTGACGAATCGTTCGATACCGCGCCGCGCGTCTTCGGTCAGCCGGGCGATTGCGTTGGCGTGAACACCGGCTTCGAGCGCGGCGTCGAATGTCATTCCGTCCATATGATAAAGCAGGTTTTTGCTGAGCGTCACCGCCGACGCCGATTTCGATGCCAGGGCCCTAACGTAGTCTTCAACGCCGCTGTCGAACTCGGCATCTCCGTATACGCGATTGATCAGCCCCGCCGCGTGCGCTTGCGGCGCGCTGATAATTTCTCCGGTCACGATCAGCTCGAACGCCCGCTTTTCGCTGATCGAACGGCGTAGAATCGCCATCACCATCGCCGGGATGAATCCGATCTTCACTTCGGGATATCCGAACTGCGCGGATTCCGCGGCGAGAATCAAGTCGCACGCAGTCGCGAGCCCGCATCCGCCGGCGAGCGCGCGTCCCCGCACCGCAGCCACGATAGGACGTGGATGATGCCGCATGGCGAGAAACGCATCGGCCATGTGGCGCGCCGTATCCAGATGATCGAGGACGCCAGCTTCTGCGGCGCGATCGAGTCCCGTCAGATCGGCGCCGGAACAGAAATCCGATCCCGCTCCCGTGAGCAAAACTACCCGTACATCTTGATCCGCACGCGATTTTGCCACTGCGTCTTTCAACGCAGCGATCAGCTCGGCGTTCAGCGCGTTGCGCTTTTCAGGGCGATTCAGCGTGATGCGCGCGATGCCGGATTCGACGTCGTATTCAATCAACCTCAATCTCCATACGCAGCAGCGCGCTTGAATAAGTTTTCCCCTGCGGATCGGCCTTCAACGCCAATGTGCCGCCTCCATCCAGGCTTTCATGCAGCAGAAAATTCAGCGCGCCCAGGTTAGGAATCTCGAACCGCTCGACTTTCCCCAGACACACTCCCCTGAAGTGTTCCTTCACGCGATCCGCCGTGACTTCCTTCACCAGGATCGAATAAAACTCCGGTTTCCGCGCGATGATGCCGACGTTCGCTGTGTCTCCTTTGTCCCCGGATCGCGCGTGGGCCAGCTCGATCAGTTTTCGTTTCGCCATAGCGTCACCTCCGGAGCGACTTCGGTCTTGGGAATCAGAGCCGGCCAGTACGCCACGATTTCTTCCACCTTGGGCCGTCCGCTGCCGAACCCGGTCACCACCGGCGGACCGTTCAGCGCCAGCGGAGCGATCTCCTTCGTAAACCGGTCGACGGCGGCGCGATCGTTCGAGCGCACTCCGATCCGCATCAGAACTTCGGCGAGCTGCGGCTCCACTTCCGGCGACGGCTCAGCCGATGGAATTCCCTGCGTCGCGTTCGCGCCAACGAACTCAGTGCGAATTTCATCGAACGTCAATCCCAGACGATCCAGACGCTCCCGGATGATCCGATCCGCCGCGCGAGCTTTCTTATACGCGTCGGGCCACGCGTAAACTAGGCTGCCGATCGCCTTGAACCCCGCCGCGTAGCTGACCGAAACTTTGTAGAACGGCGTTGCGGGACGGCCGCGGATTCCCGTGTACCGCACGCGATCCGGACCGCACTGTTCGAGCTGAATCGTCGTAAAATCGGCGACGCAATCCGGTGTGATGTATTCGCGCGGGTCGCCCATCTCATATAGAAGCTGTTCCTTGACCGACGCGACCGTCACGCGTCCGCCCGTGCCCGCGTGTTTGGTGATCACGAACGTACCATCCGGTTCGGCCTCGATGATCGGGTAGCCGATGTCGGCCATGTTGGGAATCGATTCCCAATCGATCTGGCAATTGCCGCCGGTACACTGCGCGCCGCATTCCACCGTGTGTCCCGCGATGGTACCCGCAGAGAGCCTATCCCAGTCGTCCACTTTCCAGCCGAATTCGTGAATCATCGGCGCGAGCGCCAGGCCTGTGTCGGTCACGCGTCCGGTGATGACGATCTGCGCTCCGTTCCCCAGCGCCTCCGCCACCGGAAACGCGCCGAAGTACACATTGGCGCTCTGTACACGATCGCGAATCGACGACAGCGGCTCGCCCGTCTCCATGTTTTTCAGAGCAACTCCACGTCCGATGAATTCGTCCAGCTTGCCCATGATGTCGTCGCCGGCGACCGTGGCCACCGCGACGTCGATTCCCTGCCGTTTCGCGACCGCGAGCACTGCATCGCGGCATGCCGCTGGATTCACGCCGCCGGCGTTGGCGATGACCCGTATGCGCCGTTCCACCAGATCCGGCAGCACGCGCGCGATCATGTCGACAAAATCACGCGCGTACCCGGCCTTGGGATCGCGCGACCGCTGCTTTTGCAGGATCGACATGGTGATCTCAGCCAGATAGTCCAGCGTCAGGTAATCGATCGGTCCACGGCGGACCTGTTCGACCGGAGCTTCCAGCGAATCGCCCCAGAAGCCCTGCCCATTCGCGATTCGAATCATAAATTAGATTTTGTAGTCCTTCGCGAGGATCTCTTTCATGATCTCCGAAGTCCCGGCGCCTATGGTGTGCAGCCTTACATCCCGCCAAAGACGTCCAATGGGATATTCCACCGTGTAGCCGAATCCGCCGAAAATCTGCATGCAGTCGTAGGCGACCTTCTGGCACAGCTCCGTTGTATACAGCTTCGCCATCGTAATTTCGCGAACGCATTTCTGGTTGCGATTCATCAGATCCAGTGCGCGATAACACATCCAACGGCCCGCCTCGATCGCGGTGAGATGTTCGGCGAAGCGATGTTTCCAGACCTGATTCTTGCGGATCGGATTTCCGAACGCGCTCCGCTCCAGGCCATAGCTCATCGCCATTTCGATCATTCGATCCATCCCGTACAGCGCGCCCAGCGCGGCTGCTAATCGCTCGCCTTGGAAATTCTCCATTACATAATAGAACCCACGATTCATCTCGCCCAGAAGGTAGCGGCGCGGAATGCGGCACTCGTCAAAAAACAACTCAGCCGTATCGGAGGACAGCATACCGATCTTATCGAGCTTCTTGCCGACCGAGAATCCCTTGGTCTTGGTGGGGAACAGCACGAAGGAGAGTCCTTTATAACGATCCTCCCCCGTGCGCACCGCGAGCACGATAAAATCCGCGCGCGTGCCATTCGTGATCCAAAGTTTTTGCCCGGAGATCACCAGATCGCCGCCGTCGATCCGCGCGCGCGTCTTGATCGCCGCAACGTCGGAGCCTCCGCCGGGCTCGCTGATCCCCAGCGACGCAATCAAATCTCCGGCCACCGCCGGCCGCAGAAATTCTTCCTTCTGCTCACGCGTCCCCAGCTCTTCGATCACCGGAGCCGTCAGATCGCTCTGCACCATGAACGCCATGTTCACGCCGCCGTTTTCCGAATACGACATGCCTTCGAAGTACGCCGCCGATGCCCACCAATCGTGTGCGCTTCCGCCGAACTCGGAATTGATCCGGATGCCGAACAATCCCAGGTCCGCGCCCTTCTTGAACAGCTCGCGTGGAAATTCTCCGGCTTCATCCCATTCGGCCGAATACGGCGCGATCTCAGCGCGCGAGAATTTCCGCACCGTCTCGCGGATCATATTGTGTTCTTCGGTGAAATACGGAAACTCTGTCGTGACTTGTTCGGCGATCATTTTGGCTCCCCCTTGGGCCGCACGTGAACCAACGTCTCGCCCGGCGCGACCAATTGCCCCGGCTTGACCAGTACCGCATCGACAACGCCCTCGGCATGCGCGCGCACGGTCTGCTCCATCTTCATTGCTTCCAGTATGACCAGCGGCTCGCCCGGATGCACTTCTCTGCCTGGCTCGACCAGAATACGAAGCACCTGGCCGGGCATCGGTGAGCTGGCGGATTCTTCCGAAGCGACACTCGCCGAAGTCGGGTAACGAGAAACACGCGGAAAACTGTAGTCCCCGATCCAATACATACTCGCGTCCTCGGAAACTTCCAGATCGAGTCGCAGCCCGTCGATTTCGGCACAAATTCGCCCGGCCTCACAGGAAATCAGTGCAACTCGATTTTCCCGTGGCTGGAACGGATTGTTCCGGTACCCGCGTTCGATCGACGGCAGGATCTTGCGCTCCATCCGGCGGCGCTCTTCCAGATAGACCTCCAGCACAGCTTTGGTATTCCCTTCATCGCTTCGATCCGGGTTATAGTCGATCTTCCATTCAGTCGAGACGTTGCCTTGCCGAAAATCGGGGTGATCCAGGACCTGCACAAGGAACTCGCGATTGGTGATGACGCCTTGCACCGTGGTGCGCGCCAGTGCGCTTCGCAGGTTTCGGATCGCCTGCTCGCGGGTCTGCCCGGAGAACACGAACTTCGCGAGAAGCGGATCGTAGTGCGTCGTAATCTCGACTCCTTCCTCGATCCCACTGTCTACGCGAGCAAACGGAGATCTTTCCCGTAGCCAAGGCCGCCAACGCAGAATCTTCCCAGCGGACGGCAGGAATCCGTTCGCGGGATCCTCGGCGTAGAGCCGCGCTTCGATCGAATGACCCATTTCCTGCCGCGAGCGCCAGTTCAGCGCCTCCCCACTCGCGATCCGAAGCTGCTCCGCCACCAGATCGATCGCGTAGAGCTGTTCGGTCACCGCATGCTCTACCTGGATGCGCGTGTTCATCTCGAGGAAATAGAACTCGCCGCCCGGCGTCACCAAGAACTCGACTGTTCCGGCGCTTGAATACTCGACCGCGCGACCGATTGTCACCGCTGCCTCTGCTAAGCGCTTGCGTAGCGCGGAATCCAGATTCGGCGCGGGAGCCTCTTCAATAATCTTCTGGTGCCTCCGTTGAATCGAGCATTCGCGATCGCCCACAGAGACGATGTCTCCATGCAGATCGCCAAGAATCTGCACTTCGATGTGCCGGGCGCGCCCCAGATATCGTTCGATCAGCAGCGTCGCATCTCCAAACGCCGCCTCGGCCTCGCGAGCCGCCGCCGCCTTCGCCTCCTCCAAATCCTCCACCCGATCGACGCGCCGCATTCCCTTACCGCCGCCTCCCGCGGCAGCCTTCACCAACAGCGGAAATCCGTCCGATGGAATTACCGGTACTCCCGCGTGCTCCGCGATTTTCCGAGCCTCGATCTTCGAGCCCATCGCCCGAATCGTCTCCGGCCGCGGCCCCACGAATATCAGGCCCGCCTCCGCGCACCTCTGCGCGAACTCTGCGTTCTCTGCGAGAAATCCGTAGCCGGGATGAATCGCATCCGCGCCCGTTCGCTGCGCTGCCTCCAGAATTTTGTCGATCTGCAAATACGAATCGCGGCTCGGCGCGGGACCGATGTGCACCGCTTCCCGAGCCTCCCGAACATGCGGCGCATCACGATCCGCGTCGGAATACACCGCGACCGTCGTGATCCCCAGCTCATCGCACGTTCGGAAAATCCGGCGCGCGATCTCCCCGCGATTCGCCACCAGCAGCTTTCGGATTGGCTTCCTTGTCATCTTCCACTCATGCTTCTGCGCCAGAGGCGCACTGGCCGCCGCGCAAGCGGCTTCAATGACGGAATACGCCCCACTCCGTGGTTCCCTCAACCGGACGATTCAGCGCCGCCGAAAGCGAAATTGCCAGTACTGTCCGCGTATCGCGCGGATCGATGACCCCGTCATCCCACAACCGCGCCGTCGCGAAATACGGATCCGATTCGCGCGTGATCTGATCCTCCAGCGCTTTCTTCTGTGCGGCAAGCTGTGCTTCGTCCACAGGGATCCCCTGGCGAGCCGCAGCATCGCGCTTCACGATGTCCATCACCCCCGCGAGCTGCTGCGGCCCCATCACGGCAATTCTATGATTCGGCCACGTAAAAAGAAAACGGGGATCGTACGCGCGCCCGCACATCGCATAATTGCCCGCTCCATACGATCCGCCGATCATGATCGTGATCGCGGGCACCGTCGAATTCGACACCGCGTTGATCAGCTTCGCGCCGTTGCGAATGATCCCCTGCTCTTCGTATGCGCGGCCCACCATGAAGCCAGTGATGTTTTGCAAAAACACCAGTGGAATGTTCTGCTGATTCGCCAGTGCGATGAACTGCGCGCCCTTCGCCGCCGATTCGGACATCAGCACGCCGTTGTTCGCCAGAATCCCGACAGGAAATCCGTGAACGTGCGCGAATCCCGTAATCAGCGTGGTCCCGTACGACGCTTTGAACTCCGAAAATCGCGAGCCGTCCACAATCCGCGCGATAATTTCGCGTGCGTCAAACGGCAACCGCGGATCGGCCGACGCAATTCCTAATAACTCATCCGCGTCATATAAAGGCTCCTCCACCGGCGCCAGCTCAATCGCCGGCTTCGGCAAATTGAAATGCGATACGATCTCTCGCGCGATACGCAACCCGTCCAGTTCGCTCTCCGCGAGATAATCCGAAAGTCCCGAAACGCGCGAATGCATTTCCGCGCCACCTAGCGATTCTTCGTCCGCCGTCTCGCCCGTCGCCATTTTCACCAGCGGCGGACCCGCCAGATAAACGCTCGCACGCTTCCGAACCATGATCACGTAGTCCGACATGCCCGGCAGATAAGCGCCGCCCGCGGTCGACGGCCCGAACACCACCGAAATGGTCGGAATCCGCAGCTTGGAACGCCGCGTGATCTCGCGAAATCCCCGCCCCCCGGGCACGAAAACCTTGGCTTGTTGCGGAAGATCCGCGCCCGCGGCCTCCACCAGCAGAATCGTCGGCAGACGATTTTCACGCGCGATGTCGGCCAGTCGCGCGTTCTTTAGGCCGCCAGGCTCGCCCGTCGCCCCGCCCTTAGCCGTCGCTTCATTGGCGACGATCAGGCATTCGCGGCCTTCCACCAGCCCGATGCCGCCGATGATTCCCGCGCCCCGCACCTCGCCATCCATGCCGATCCCGGCCAGCGGCGCGATCTCCAAAAAGTACGATCCTTCGTCGAGCAGCGCCTCCACGCGTTCGCGCGGCAGCAGTTTTCCTTTCGCTCTGTGACGCTCGACGTACTTTGCCCCGCCGCCTTCCGTCGATCGCTTCAACTCCGCCCGCAGCCGCTCGATTTCGCGCGTCATCCAGGCGTAGTTCGAGCGATACCTCTCCGACTGCGTGTCGACAATGGACCGGATTTCCAAAACGACAGCTATTGTAGCTTGTCGAGAAACGCGATGAGCGTGCGATTGAACTCTTCGGGTTTCTCCAGCATCAAAAAATGATCCGTGCCCGCGATCTCGGTGTACTCAATCGACGGGAAAATCTTCGACAGCAGCTCGCGATTTCCGAGTCGTGACTTATCCGCATAAATCCCCAGCACCGGAATCGTGGTCGCGTCTTCTTTCCAGATCGCGGGATCGGCCATGGCCGTCATCGCCCCCGCAGCCGTTGCGTCTGGCGGAGCAGTCATCATCTTTTCGATCTTCGTGCGCAGCTCAGGCGAAGTCATCGGAGTAAACATCCCGTGGATAAACTCCACGCGAGCCTTAGCGGCATCGGGGCCTTTGAATCGATCGGCCACGCCTCCAAAACCAGCCGCGGTTTTTTCCGTGATCACTGTCCCATCCACCAGCACCAGCGCCGTCACGTGATTCGGAAACAGACGCGCGTACTGGCGAATCACCGGCGTCCCCATGCTATGGCCCACCAGAATCATCTTGTCCACCTTCGCGTCGCGCCGCACTGCTTCAATGGCCTTCGCGAACAGATCCATCGATAGTGCGCTCTTGGGAGCGCCGCTCTTCCCGTGTCCCGGAAGATCGAGTGTGATCACTTGATATTTCCGCGCCAATACGGGAACCTGCTTTGCCCACGTGGTGGAATCGCACGTCCAACCGTGGACCAGGACCACGGTCTTGTCGCCCTTGCCCGCCACGGCCCAATTGATCTTCGCGCCATCGATAGTCGCGGCGTTCAAGGTGAGCGCAGCGGCCAGTCCAGCCATCCATTTCATGCCACTACGATAACGCGAATGAACCCCTCTTCAACCGTTGGCGGTGTCAGGCGCCGCGCCATTTCGGCGATCGCTTCATCCGGCACGATTCGATGCCGCAAGCGATTCCGGCGCTGGCACTCTTCCAGCGGGACATCGAAGAACACGGCTTCGATATCGCAATCGTACAGCTCCGCAAGCTTGATATAGGGACGACGCTCGTACGGTGTGAGGTTGGTCGCATCGACGTACGTTAGAGGACGGCGCAGTTCCAGCCGCTGCTTCAGCAAATCGCGCAACACGGCGAACGTCCTCGCGTGAATGTTCTGATTCGCAGCGTCATCGGAAAGCAGCCGCCGAATCTCATCGCTCGACAACGCAGTTCCGCCGGCCTTCTCGACGTACGTGGATTTTCCGGAACCAGGCAACCCCACCAACACCACAATGCGGGGTTTCATTCTGACTCCTTCTTAAACGACGTAGCGCTCCGCTTGGATCAGCCGAGCCGCGATCTTGCGGCGCGTCCCGATCATATCGAGAGGCTCATATTTGGTGAACCGCTTCAGCACAGCGAGATTCGTTCGCAGCGCATCGCCTTCGGAACAAGCCGCCAGTACGGTGCGCGCGGCGCTATCGATCGTATCCATCGCTTCCCGCGAAAACACCGCGGTCATCTCCCGAGCATTCTCTGCGTTCTTGCCGCTCCGCGCGATCTTCTCCGCGCGCAATGCCGCCGATTCCATGGCGAACGCGTTCATCAGAATGTCGGTGATGTTGGCGACCACTTCCTGCTGCTCCTCGATCGCCGCCATGTATTTCTGATAGGCCACGCCCAGTGCGAGCAGGCCCACCTTCTTCGCGTTGGCCACCAGGTCAATCTCGCCGCCCAGTGACGGCCCGCTGAGAATCTCCGCTTGCAGCTTCTTCACCGCCTCGACTAACGGCAGCGTCCCTTTCTGCGCGCGCTTCAGCATCATGCCGGTCGCTAGCAGCCGGTTGATCTCGTTGGTCCCCTCGAAAATCCGGTTGATGCGCGAATCTCGATAGGCGTGCTCCACCGCGTAGTCCTGATGGAAACCGTAACCACCGTGGATCTGCACGCCTTCATCCACCACGTAATCCAGCGTTTCCGACGCGAACACTTTGATGAAGGAACATTCGGTGGCGAACTCTTCCACCGCCTTCAACATTGTGTTTCCAGCATTCGGCTGGTCCCATGAGAATCCTTCGAGTTGCGCTTCGATGTCGCCGACGACGCGATACGTCATGCTCTCGCTCGCGAAGGTGCGCAGCGCCATCTCGGCGAGTTTGTGCTGGATCATTCCGAACTCGCTGATGGATTTTCCGAAAGCCTTGCGCTCTTTCGCGTACTTGATCGAGATCGCCAGATCATCGCGGCACCCGCCATTCGCGAACGGCCCCAGCTTCAGCCTTCCCACGTTCAGAATGTTGAACGCGATGATATGCCCGCGCCCAATCTCACCCAGGACGTTCTCCACCGGCACTTTCACGTTGTCCAGAAAAACCGCGGTGGTGGAGCTACCCTTGATCCCCATCTTCTGCTCTTCTTTGCCCGTCGAAACTCCGGGCCAGGCTCGCTCGATCAGAAATGCCGTGAACTTTTCGCCGCCGACTTTCGCGAACACCGTGTACAGGTCCGCATAGCCGCCGTTGGTGATCCACATTTTCTGGCCGTTCAGGATATAGTGCTTCCCATCCGGCGTCAGATCGGCGCGCGTCCGCGCCGCCAACGCATCCGACCCTGCCTGCGGCTCGCTCAAACAGTAGGCCGCAATCATCTCGCACTTGGCCAGCTTCGGCAGATATTTCTTCTTCTGTTCTTCCGTCCCAAACAGCAGCACCGGCAGCGTGCCGATACCCGTGTGTGCGCCATGCCACGCTGAATACGACCCTTCCCGCGCGACCCCTTCCGCGACCACCATCATCGACGTGAGATCCATCTCCATGCCGCCGAACCTTTCCGGGATCACCACCGCCGTCAGTCCCAGCTCCGCCGACTTGCGAAGGATCGCCGCCGGCACTTCGTGATGTGCGTGCCAGATCTCTTCCCGATGCGGCAGGACTTCTTTGTTGAAGAACTCCTCGGTGGTCTTCGCGATCGCGTGATGCTCGGCTGTGAAATCTTCCGGAGTAAAAATATCTTCCGGCGCGCGTGTCTCCAACAGAAATGCGCCACCCTTGGTCTTCGGAATCGCAACCGTCGTCGCCATACATCTACCTCTTTCTCAATGACTCGAAAAGGAAGGGGGGCGGACCCCATGGTCCGCGCGCGATCCCCCGATCGCGCTCCTTCAAACTAATTCAATCTCTCAAAAATCCCCGCGGCGCCCTGCCCGCCGCCGATGCACATCGTGACCATCCCGTAGCGAGCTTTCCGACGCTCCATCTCCCGCAGGATCGTCGCCGTCAATTTCGCCCCCGTGCATCCCAGCGGATGCCCCAGCGCGATCGCGCCGCCGTTGACGTTCAGCGTGTCCATATTTAATCCCACCTCGCGCGCGACAGCAAGCGCCTGCACCGCGAACGCTTCATTCAACTCCACCACTCCGATATCTTCCAGCTTCAATCCAGCCAGCTTGAGGGCCTTTGGAATCGCGACAATGGGGCCGATCCCCATCACCTCCGGAGGCACGCCGCCGACGGCAAAACTCACGAATCGAGCCATCGGCTTCAACCCCAGTTCCTTCGCCCTCTTTTCCGACATGACGATCGCCGCCGCCGCTCCATCGCTGGTCTGCGACGAGTTGCCCGCCGTCACCGTGCCCGCCGCATGAAACACCGGCCGCAGCTTGCCCAGCGCGTCCGTCGACGTATCCGCGCGCGGTCCTTCGTCTTTTTTAAAGACACTCTTCTTTGTCGACGCCTTCCCGTTGCTCAATCCCGTGTAGTCGACTTCCAGCGGGACAATCTCTTCGTCGAACTTGCCCTCGGCCTGCGCCTTCAGCGCGTTCTGATGGCTGCGATACGAGAATTGATCCTGATCCTCGCGGCTGACGTTGTACTTGCGGTACACCTCTTCCGCGGTCAGCCCCATGCCCATGTAGATCTGGGGGATGTGATCCACCATCCACGGATTTGGCGCGAATTTGTGACCCGACATCGGAACCAGGCTCATCGATTCCGCGCCACCCGCCAGCAGGATCTCCGCGCCACCGGAGCGAATCTTCTCGGCCGCCATCGCGATCGCCTGCAATCCCGACGAGCAGAATCGATTGATGGTCACTCCCGGCACAGTGTCCGGAAATCCCGCTCGCAATGCCGCGACCCGAGCCATGTTCATCCCCGACTCCGCTTCCGGATTCGCGCACCCCAGAATTACGTCATCGATGTCGCTCTTCTGAACCTGCGGATGCCTCTTCAACAATTCGTCGAACACAGTCGCCGCCATATCGTCCGGCCGCGTATTCTTCAGCGTCCCACGCGGAGCCTTCCCCACAGCTGTCCGCAAACAATCGACAATCACTGCTTCGTTCATAGTTCGGAGTTCCTATTTATTTCACCAACGCGCTCCATTACTGTTGCGCCTCAAAGCCGTCAGTTGAGGCGCGACAGTGATGGAGCGCGTTGAAGCACTCAGTTTCTCAGCGGCTTCCCAGTCTTCAACATATACTGCATCCGCTCCTGCGTCTTCGGATTCCCGCACAGACTCAAAAACGCCTCGCGCTCCAGATCGAGCAGGTACTGTTCACTCACCGTCTGCTCCCCAGTCAGTCTTCCTCCCGACAAAATCCCAGCGAGCTTCTCCGCCACCACCACGTCGTAATCCGAAATGTAGCCGCCCTGTTGCATGGTCCACGCGCCCAGCTTCAGCATCGCGAACGCCGATTCTCCGCCCACGGTGATGTCGGTCCGCGGCGTCCCCGGCGCATAATCGCGAGCCAAAGCCAGCGCCAAAGCTTTTGCATCGCCGATCAGCCGCTCTCCGTTCATCGAAATGTGATCGCCCTTATTCAGGAATCCAAACAAGCGAGCTTCTTCGGCGCTCGAAGAAACCTTAGCCATGCCAATCAACTCGAACGCGCGCCGAGGATCTTTCAATCGCAGCAGCAGTTCCTTGCAGCCGCCGCCTCCGGGGATCAATCCGACGCCGACCTCGACCAATCCCATGTACGTTTCCGCCGACGCCTGCACTCGTGTCGCATGCAGCGGAATCTCGCAGCCGCCGCCCAGCGATCGCGAAAACGGCGCGGCCACCACTGGCTTGGCCGCATATTTCAACGCCATGTTGACTTGCTGGAACCGGTTCACTGCGCGATTCAGCTCATCCCATTCGCCTTCCTGCGCCGCCAGCAGCACCATCATCAAATTCGCCCCGACGCTGAAATTCTCGCCCTGATTGGCGATAATCATCGCCTCGAAGTTTTTCTCGGTCTCTTCCAACCCCGCGTACAGCATGCCGATCTGGTCTTCGCCAATCGAGTTCATCTTGCTGTGGAATTCGACGCACAACACGCCGTCGCCGACGTCGATCAGCGACGCTCCCGAGTTGTGTTTCACCACCCCGTGCGCGCGCTTCACGTCGCTCAACACGACGAATCCAGGCTTTTCTTCTAGCTTTTTATACCCCGCACCCGCCAGGTCGAAATATTCGGTCCCCGGTTTTCCACCCGAATCCGCGAATCGATACAGCGACTTCGCCCCGCTCTTGCGCATCTTCTGGATGTTCGGTGGAATCTCGTGTTTATCCGCTTCCAGGCGCTTGCACACATCCTCGAATCCCAGGGCGTCCCACAACTCGAACGGACCCAGCTTGTGCGCATAGCCCCAGCGCATCGCCTGATCGATTTCGACAATCCGGTCCGAAATCTCCGGGACCATCGCGGCCGAATAAAGGAATAAATCGCTATATAGCTGCCACAGGAATAGTCCGACGCGATCGTTGCCCTTCACCAGCGCACGCAGCCGCTCGCCCAGATCTTCAATCCCGCGCGCCGCGTCCGCCGCCGGGAACTTCACCTTCGCCGCCGGATGATACTCCAGCGTTTTCAAATCGATTGCGTGAATTTCCTTCTCTTTGCCGACGCGCTTGTAAAAACCCTGGCCCGTTTTGTCGCCCAGCCATTTGCGCTCGATCATCTGTTTCTGCGTCTCGATCATCAGGAAGCGATCGCGCCAAGGGTCATTCGGAACAGCATGATACAGGTTCGTCCCGACGAAAGCCCACACATCCAGGCCGACAATATCTAGCAGCCGGAAACTTGCGCTGTTAGGAAGACCAATGAGAGAACCTGTGATCGCGTCCACTTCTTCGACCGTGTACTCGCCCTCCACCGTGATTTTTCCCACGGTGCCGCCGAAAAAGCTCCCGATCCGGTTGGCGATGAAGTTCGGCGTGTCCTTGCACGGAACCACGCCCTTGCCCAGCCGCCGATCTCCGTACGACCAAACGAACCCAAGGATTTCAGGATCGGTCTCTGGCCCCGGGATCACCTCCAGAAGGTGTAAGTATCTGGGAGGATTGAAGAAATGCGTTCCCAGGAAGTGCTTCCGGAACCCGGCCGAGAAGCCTTCGCAAATCTGGTGCAGCGGAATCCCGCTGGTATTGGTCGAGACAATCGAGTCCGCTTTGCGGAGCTTTTCGACCTTGCCCCACAGCGACCGCTTGATCTCCAGGTTCTCGGTGACGGCCTCGATGATCCAGTCGCAATCGGCAACCTTGCCCAGGTCGTCATCGAAATTGCCGGTGGTGATCAGGGCGGCGGCAGAGTCGACGAAAAATCCGCCGGGTCGCTGCTTGGCGGCGTTTTCCACGCCCTTGCGGGCAAATTCGGTGGAAATGTCCAGTAAAACGGAAGGTACCCCAGCATTGGCGAAGTGGGCGGCAATACGGGAGCCCATCGTGCCGGCGCCAAGGACGGCTACACGGTGAATCGTTCGCATGTTCAATCCCAAAAACAGCAGTTTAGCAACTTAACACTGTTCACCGTGGGACAGGCGATCGCCGTATGTCGCCTGTCGGGCGTGTTCAGTCTACCGCCGCCGAGCCTTAATCGTCACCGCGAGATCCCCCGGATGCGTGTTCGTGAACCGCAATGTGACGCGACCCTGCGCATCCAGCGTAACCACCGCCGGAGTATTCACACTCGACAGCATCCACCCATCCGGCAGCGTGACGAAATTTACTGGACGCCCCAGCGTGCGCGTCCACACCAGCTCTTTCCCGTCCATCTTGTAGCCGACCGGATCGGTGTAGGTCTCCTCCACGCGCACCCGAGACGATTGACCTTTCTCGATCGCCCTCGGAAGATCGCCCTGCACCACTACCGTATCGTCGTCCTGTTTCTGCGTGTAATATCCGAGCGCGTTTACGTCCTTGCCGCTGACGATGTGCGTCCGCAGCGGCTCGCCCGTATCCAGCAGCGTGATCTTCGAATCCGGCTTCACATCGCTGCCTTTCCGCACGAAGCTGTGCACCGACGCCTGGCCGGGCTTATCCACGGTGAAGTCGTGCGAGATGCTGAACTGATGCGTCGACGGATCCAGCAGCCAGTAACGAATGTCGCGATCCTGATCGGCGCGGTGAAATTGTGAGAACGCCAACGTGGGAATCAACAGAAAGGTCCACTTCATGGCAGCTTCCTCCCGATGATCTTCACCGGCAACTGATCGTCGCGGTCGTTCAGGAAACTGACGCGCACGCGCCCATCCGGATCGGTGGAGACGATTCCTGGCGATGCCGATCTCACAAGTTCATACCCGCGCGGCAGGATCACGACATTGCGCTTAATCCCCAGCGGACGGTCGAACACCAGCGTGTTGTCTTTGTCGAAATACGACGGCGGATCGGTGTACGTCTTGATGATTCGAATGCGCACTTCGCCGTTCTTGGGAACCGGATGCAGGAACTTCACACGGATGTATTTCTGATCGTCCGCAATCTTGCCCCGCACCAGTCCCGACGCTCGCGCCGCAGCGGCGTCCACTTCCTCAAACTGCAGGGGCTTGCCGGTGAACAGATCGATCACGCTTTCCTTGGTCGAAACCGAGCCGATCCGGATGGGATTGAAGAAATAAGCCGCGCCCTCGCGATTGCTCGAAACGTCATACAAAATGTCGAACGAGTGCGTCGCCGGCGGTTGAAGATCGTAAATCGAGTATGCCTCCGCCGCATGCAGGTACGGCGCGGCCAAGAATGAGAGTAGGGCCATCCACTTCATATTGGTTATCAGCATATCATCGCGCTATCCTGACATATATGAAATATTTGTTTGTTCTGCTCGCGGCCCTAAGCTGGGGGCAGGAAACCAAGCCCACGGAGACCAAACCGGCCGACGCTGCGGCAGCCGATCCGGTGGTCCTCACCGTGGGATCGGAAAAGATCACGAAATCTCAATTCGAGCAGATTATAGCGACCGTACCGCCGCAACAGAGGGCGCAAATGGCGACGCCCACCGGACGGAAGCAGCTTGCCGAGAATATTGCGGACTTGCTTACGCTCGCACGCGAAGCTCGGGCGCGCAAGCTCGACCAAGGTTTCAGAGTGCAGATTCAGATTGATCAGATCCTGGCGCAGGGCGTGTATCAACAGCTCGGCGAATCGACTCCGCTGGACGATGCGGCGCTGCACGCCTACTACGACCAGCACAAACAGGAATACGAGCAGGTGAAAGCGCACCACATTCTGATCCGTTTCAAGGGTTCGCAGGTTCCGCTCAAGCCCAATCAGAAAGATCTGTCGGATGAAGAGGCGCTCGCGAAAGCCAAAGAGATTCGCGAGAAAGTCCTGGCCGGCGGCGATTTTAAAAAGCTGGCCGAGACTGAATCGGACGACGCCGGAACGGCTCCGCACGGTGGGGATCTGGGCGCCTTCGGCAAGGGCCGCATGGTCCCGCAATTCGAACAGGCCGCATTCGCCGCCGAGCCTGGCAAGATCACCGAGCCGGTGAAAAGCCCGTTCGGTTATCACCTGATTGTGGTGGATTCGCGCGGCACCAAAACCTTCGCCGAAGCGAAACCGGAGATGGAGCAGAAGATGAAACCGGAAATGGCCAAGAAGGGTCTGGAAGACCTGAAGAAGAAGACCACCATCGTGTTCGACGAAACCTATTTCGGAAAGTAGTCCCAGTAAAAATCGCCGCCGGCGACGATCTCCGCGGGCCCCGCTAAGTAAATGTCATCGTGTTCCCATCGCAAGGTAAGCGGTCCGGCTGGCGTCTGCACCTCCACCGGACTTTTCGACAGGCCGCGCGCGACGGCCGCTGCCGCGGCCCCGGTCGCGCCGGTTCCAGAACTCATGGTCTCACCCGCGCCGCGTTCCCAAAAGCGGACCTCCAGAGTATGTTCATCCACCACCCGCACGAACGAAACGTTGGTCCTGTTTGGAAATTTTGGATGGCGCTCGATCCAGGCTCCCTCGGCGCGCCAGTCGTATGCGAAGTCGTTAACAAAGACCGCGCATTGCGGATTGCCCACGTGGAGAATGGTGGCGTCGTTCGCTTTGTCGCCGAACGGCAACATGATGCGCAACTCGTCGATGCGGGCCTTTCCCATGTTCATTTCAAAGACGAATTTGTGACCGTTACGCGAGATCAGCTTCAGTTCCTTTAAGCCCGCGCCTGTCATGATTTTCACGATGTCGCCCGCGCGGCCGTTTTCGAGAAGGTATACCGCAACGCAGCGAGTGCCGTTCCCCGAAAGCTCACTGGTGCTGCCATCGGAGTTGTACAACTGAATCGCCACGTCGGTGCCTTCCGAGGGAGACATCAAGATCCAGCCGTCGGCCCCTATTCCCGTATGGCGATCGCAGATGGCTTGCGCCGCCTGCGCCAGGTTCAGGTCCGTGGGAAGTTCGCCGCGCCACGTCAGCAGGAAATCATTGCGCGCTCCATGCGCTTTTGTGAAGGGGATCTTCATTGGCGTTTCCAAATCTCCACCACCGGAGCGTACTTGACTGTGATTCTCTTCATCAGTTGATAGTGCTTTCCACGCCGGTCGGCTCTCAGGGCGGCCGTGGTGGCGTCGTCTCCCGAAAAGCCGATGACCCATTCTTCCCGCAGAAACAGGTCCGGCCGCGTGACGGCTGCGGTCCAGGCGGGTCCGTTGCCTTCGTGCAATCCTTCGCGCAACGGGATTCCCGCTTCGCGCAGCACCGCGGTCAAATCTCCAAACGGGAACATGATGCCTGAACCATGCCGATAGTTTCCGGCGAGGAAACTCGCGGCCTCATTCGTCCAGGCACGGCGCTGGACCGAATTCACTTCCGATTCTTTCCAGCATATCGGAGCTTCGCCGATCCAAGCAGCCCCGGCCGCCGCCACAATCACGGCGAGGGCGGCGACACGAACGCGAGGTGTGAGGACGTCGACGATCGCGCCGGCGGCAAACGCCCCGAGCGGCAGCACGGCCAGCGCGTAGCGCGTGTTGTAGTAACTGTGCGGCCAGAGATTCGGTACGAAAATCGGAGTACCCGACGAATGCATGCTCCAGACGTAAAACGCCGCGGGCAGTGCGAGCAGTAAGATCGGCCACCAGATGCGGCGCCACATCGCGATGACGACGCCGGCAGCGCCCACCGCGATTGCAGGCCATCCCATGACGAGCCGCGCCGCGGTGAAGTAGTATTCGAGCGCGGCGAGCCAGTCGTGATCGCCTGGGTAGGGTTTCATGCCGCCGTCCAGGGCGCGTCTGTAAATCGCCATGGCCGACCAGGGTCCGTTGTAAAACTCGAGTGCGTGGGCATAGTAGAACTGGTTGTGCGCGAGCCAGGAGAGCGGAGCGAGCGCGGCCATCGATCCAAACAACACTGCGTGCCATTTCCGCTTTGCCACGAACAACACGTACAGAGTCACAAAGGGGATGAGAAACCAGCCTTCGTAACGCGTAAGCGAGGCCGCATTGGATGCGACACCGGCGGCGAACACTGCCCAGATACTTTGCGAATCGCGAAACCACACGCTCGCCCACAGTAGCGCCGCGAGCGATGCGGCGAAGAGCGGCTCGGTCATGGGCGTCGATTGCAGATACAACATGTTCGGATTGAGAGCGAAAATCAGCATCGCCCCGAACGCAGCGCTTGCTGAGGTGTAGCTGCGCCGCGCCGCCGCGAACAGAAAGGCTCCGGCGGCAATGAAACACAACATCGATGGGATGGCTCCGGCAAGCCCGCTCCGCCACCAGGGGTCGCGCATGACGAAGGGAATCATCAGGAGGTGCGGCAGCGGCAGCCACACCGTGCCGATCTGTTCCGGGCCGGGTGTGCGCGAATCCACGATACGGCGCGCGATGTTCAAGTGCGCTTCCGCATCGCCGTAGTAAAGGATGTAGCCGCGTTGGAGACAGATCCATGCCGCGGTCACGCTGATGGCGATCAAAGCGGCGATGACGCAAATCAATGGGAGGAAACCGTAGCGCGACTTCATCGAAGAGAGAAGATTGCGTACATCACAAAAGTGAGCAGGCCAAGAATCGCGGCGGCCGTCACATATTTTGCGAAGACGCCGACTGGAGCCAATTCCAGTTTGTGCCAGAGTGCGGCACCTGTGATTGCTTGGGGGCGCTCGGTGACCGGAGGAAACGCTGTACGGATAGGCAGGATCAGCAATGCGCCGAATGCGGTTCCCAACAACAACACGGAGCGCGGCAGAGCCGTGCTACCCGCCGCAGCGGCCGCGGCGCTGCCAAGCACCACGCCGAGCAGCGGCTTGTAGACCCAGCGCTTCTTCGGATCGCTGTACGCATCCGCGAGCATCAGAATGATGAGCATCGCCGCCGGAGGAATCGCCAACCGCGCCATACCGGACGCATCGGACAGTAGGGCCGGATCGATCCACAGTGCGACCACCACGAACGCTGTATACATCGCGAGCGCTTCCATCAACAGAACGACTGCGTCGCTGGTGCGGCGAACGCGGCTGAGGACCACATACAACGTCGTGTGCAGCCTTTCAGCGACGCCGGCGGAGCGCTGGTGCAAGTCACCAAGCACTTCTTCGCGGCACGCTGGCGGAATCAGCAACGCGAGTGTGCGCTGGATCATTTCGGCCGTACCGGATTCCATTTCGGACGCCGGTTCCCCAGCGCTTCTTCAATCGCTTCCCAGACGCGCTTCGCGGTCACGGCCGATTCCTGCAACGCCCGCTCGCCCAGCGCCTCCAGCCGGTAGCAGCGTTTGGCGCGCCCGCCGCGCTCCGGCGTCGGATCGGTCAGCCACGAAGACACCATGCCTTTGTCTTCCAGACGATCGAGCGTCACATACACTGCGCCCAGCGAGACTTTCTTCGGTTTGGCGAGTCCCTGAACCCTGTCATGAATGCTCACGCCATATGCATCGTCGCGAAGGCCGAGGATCGCGGTGAGGACCATTTGCTCGAACTGCATCATTTCTCCAACAGTGTATGGCAAATCGCGGCGGGAGTCAAGAGGTACATGGAGCAAGGGAGAGGATGCGGGAATATTCAGGGCTAACCGCTCCCTTTGGTCACGGCTCAGGGGATTTTAGTTGAGTTTCTTGGTTAAGCGGCTCAGGGCGCGTTGCACTACTGGATCGCGAGCAGCCTCGATTTCGTCGCCCCTGGCAACCCCGAACGCCAGCGTCATGATTTCCTGCTTGACGCGGCTCTGGGTCCACTGGCGGTGACTCAGCCAATCGCCGAGCGAGGGTCGAATGTCGTGGGCCGAAAGGAACACCTGCAGCTCGTCGAGGACTTCTGGCGTCACATCGAAATTCTCCTCGATCTTGTGGGACCGCACATACTCGCCTGCAAAGTTGGTGAGCGAACCACTCGCGTCGAGAACCATGGAGAGCCGGTCCATTTCCGGCGGCCAGACGACTTCGTCGGGTTCGATGCCACCGCCGCCGCGAACCTCGCGACCGGAGTCGGTGTGATAAACACCTTTCATCGCAGCGGCGGTCGCCTCCAGGGTGCTGCCTTGGAGCGGATGCTGAATCGACCGGCCGCTGGGCGTGTAGTAAAAGGCGATGGTCAGGGCCACGCCGGTATTGCTCGAAAGCGGATAGACGTTTTGCACCAGGCCTTTTCCGAAACTCGGCTGACCCAGAACCGCGGCGCGATCGTGATCCTGAAGCGCGCCGGTGACGATCTCAGAAGCGCTGGCGCTTTTTGCATTGATCAGCACTGCGAGGGGAAATTTGTACGGCTTGGATTCCTTCGGCGCCCGGACTTCTTCGGTTTTTTGCGCGCGTCCGCGGATGGAGAAGATGAGCTGCTCCGGCTCCAGAAACAGCGCGGCGATTTGCAGCGCGGCTTGGGCGACACCGCCAGGATTGTCGCGCAGATCGAGGACCAGTCCTTTGAGATTCTCGCCGCCGAGTTTTTCGATGGTTTCCTTCACCAGCTTCGCCGTGTCCTGATCGAAGCTGGTGACGCGCAGGTATCCTATTCCCGGCTGGAGCATGAACGCGCGGTCGACGCTAGGCGA
Source organism: Bryobacteraceae bacterium (assembly GCA_035568415.1). GTDB lineage: Bacteria > Acidobacteriota > Terriglobia > Bryobacterales > Bryobacteraceae > Palsa-187. Next base: position 296,092 of record DATMOC010000016.1, read on the forward strand.
ATCCATGAGCTCCGGAGTCAGCGTCATGCGGATCAACCGGGAATTGCCGGGCCGGCGAACGTCGAGAGCGGCTTCGTGCTGGCGCGCTTCGGTCAAGAGCTGCACCAGTTGTTCGAACTCCAGGCGCGCGAGCACGTATCCGTTGATCGCGAGAATTTCGTCGCCGGGGGAAAGTCCTGCCTTGGCGGATGGGCTGCCGGCCGCCGCCTGCAGCACGATCACGCGGCCTGGCAGCACACTGACGATGGTGCCGAAGCCTTTGTGCTCGCTTTTTTCCATCTGCTTCAACTGATCATATTGGCCGGGGTCGAAAAAGATGGAATGCGGATCGAGGGTGCGCAACATTCCGGGAATCGCTCCCTGATAGAAAGCGATCTCAGGAGCGATGGGCTCGGCGGACTCGCTTTCGACCGCAGTGTAGACGTCGATCACTTTCTTCAGCTCTCGCGCCATTTGATCGGCGGGATCGTCCGCGGCCAGCGCGGTCAACGACAAGCACAGGATCGGGAGAAACCGCATTGCCTACCTGCTAAACCTCGTCACTTGTTTCGCGCGATGACGTTCGAGGGCCAGCTCGATCAAGCGGTCGATCAACTTCGCGTAGGGCAGTCCGCTCGCTTCCCACATTTTCGGATACATGCTGATGGAGGTGAATCCGGGAATCGTATTGATCTCGTTGATGTAGAATTTGCCGGTCGAAGCTTCCAGCAGAAAATCGACGCGGGCCATGCCTTCGCAATCCACGGCTTTATAGCATTCGACTGCGAGGCGCTGAATTTCTCGCGTCTGTTCAGTAGTCAGGTCGGCGGGGACAATGGTCTGGGCTTGGTTAAGCAGGTACTTGTCTTCGTAGTCGTAGAACTCGCGCGAGGGCAGGATTTCGCAGGGAACAGCGGCCACGGGATCGTCGTTACCTAGTACGGAACATTCGAATTCGCGCCCTTTGATTCCGCGCTCCACGATCACTTTGCGATCGAACTGGGCGGCAACTTCCAGCGCGGCGAGCAGATCTTCGCATGTTTTGGCTTTGGAAACGCCGACCGACGATCCCAGGTTCGCGGGCTTGACGAATACGGGAAACGGAAATCGTCCACAGACGTCTTCACTGCGAAACTTCCCGCGCTTGACCACCAGATATTCAACAGTTGGGAGTCCGCGTTCGAGGATCAGGCGCTTCATGACTTCTTTGTCCATGGAAACGGAGGAGGCGAGCACGCCCGCGCCGACGTATGGCAGATCCGCCAGTTCGAGCAAGCCTTGCACTGTTCCGTCTTCTCCAAACGTGCCGTGAAGGACGGGAAAAACCACGTCGATATCCGAATTCGCGCCGGGCTCCGGCGAAATAGCACGCGGCTCCCACCGTCCTTCTTTGGTAATCAGGAACCGGTGAACTTCGTAGCGATGCCGATCCATCGCTGCGATGATGGATTCCGCGGATCGCAGCGAAACTTCATGCTCGCCGGTGCGGCCGCCGTACAACACTGCGACTCTGGTTTTCACAAAATTCTCTTTCCCATCGCCGACATCACTAGTTCGACGGCTAGCAGGGCCGTTCGGTTGACTTCGTCGATCACTGGATTCACCTCAACGAGCTCGATAGAAGCCATTTTCCCGCTATCGCATATCGTTTCCATAGCCAAGTGAGCTTCGCGATAGGTGAACCCGCCGCGCACCGGCGTTCCGACGCCGGGCGCTTCCTGAGGATCGACGGCGTCCATATCGAAGGAAAGGTGAAACCCGGCGGTACCGTTGGAGGCATGATCGATGGCTTCCTGCATCACGCTGCGAAGTCCACGCTCGTCGATATCGCGCATGGTGAACGCATGGACGCCGGTGCCGCGAACATTTTGGCGCTCGATTTCATCGACGCTGCGCAGTCCAATGATCGCGACGTTGGCCGGATCGACGCTTGGCGCGTATCCGGCCAGGCAGGTTAGTTGCTTGGGGCCCATCCCGATGATGCACGCGAGCGGCATGCCGTGGATATTTCCACTGGGGCTCGATTCCGGCGTATTCATGTCGGCATGGGCGTCGATCCAAATGAGTCCGATTTTCTGGTTGTGTTTGCGGGAATGGCGGGACATTCCGGCGACGGTCCCCATGGCCACGGAATGATCGCCGCCGAGCACCAGCGGAACGCGGCCACTGTCCGCCGCCTGCTCGACCATGGCGGCCAAGCGCGTACACGTGTGTGCGATCTGCGGAAGATACCGCGCATTGGTGGGACCGACGGGCAGGTTTTCGGGCTGATCGACCACGATGTTACCCAGGTCTTCGACCTCGTAACCGAGCGAAGCTATCTTTTCGTTCAAACCGGCCAGGCGCAGAGCCGATGGTCCCATATCGACTCCGCGGCGTCCTGCGCCGAGGTCCATGGGGGCGCCGATGATGGCGATGTGAGATTGGCGCATTCAGATGAGAGGGTAAAAGACAATTATCGCGTCTTAAGGCGCCTTACTGCAGATCAAGCGACTTCAAGAAAGTAAAGTGACGATCTGCCAGCGCTGCTGCTCGGGCAAATGTGCGAAGGAAGGCATCCCGCGACGCAGCGATCCGTTCCTCAACACCCAAAACAGCGTTCCTGGGGCGGCCTGACGGATGTCCTCGCGCTTTAGGGCAGGTGCTCTTCTGGTCCCCTCGGCGTCTTCCCCGTGGCACGCGGCACATTCCCGGGCGAATAACTTCGCCCCCGCGCGCCGAGCCCGATCATCGTCGTCGAACGGACTGCTCTTCGCGGCCGCACCGGACGGGACCCGCTGAAGCAGTCCCCCGTTTTGCGCCCACGCAATCGCAATCACGCTACAAAGCAGCCCAATCCTTTTCATGGCCGGCGTCCCTTGAACCAACGGCCGATCTGGGCTACTTCGTAGGACACGCCAAACCGCAGCAGAAAACCGGTGCTGGTGCCAGTGAGTCCAAATCCCGGCGACACCTTGAACGTGGTCCCATTCGCGAGCGTCCAGGCCATAGTAGGCGCAAGATAATGCGACGTTCCGGTCAATCCAAAATCGGCGTGCGTGCCGAGCCCACCGTACAATTCGACGCCGGCCTGAAAGTTCTCGGCACAGAAATTGCATCGATCCGGACGTGCCGCAAGCGCCAAGGGCCGGCTTACACCAACGGCGTAGCCGAACTCGAAAGGCGCGTGCACGACATTCTTTTCGGCGATGAAATTCTCAGCGATAGTCCAGCCTTTGACGTGGCTGCTCAAGATCAACTTCGCTTCGAGCTCGCGCTTCTTTTCGAGCCGTGCCAGGGCGTTGGGACTGGCCAGATCGTCTTTGCCGTCATGTCCTACCACTTCGAGAAGCCCTTTGTCGGCTCCATTGATATTTTCAAATTCGAGGTAGAGCACCGGATTGATCCAGTGCTCGCGTGGCAGAAGCCGGAATCGATTCTCCCAGCGGAATCCCGTGAACAGGGTGCTTTCTGAACGCGTGGATTGCCCATCGAGATAGAACTCGGTGGTCCACCATGCGTGCACGCCGTACTCGAACTCCGTGGTTGCACCCAGAAAACGGTTCCCATCGGTAGGGCGGCCGGTCACATTCTTCATCGCGAATTCGAGATTCCCGGGCTCCTCCATTTGGTGCGTATAGGTGATAAAAAATGGACCCTCGGCTGCGTAGCAGGAAGACAACCCAAGGATGGCTGTCATCAGCGATTTTCGAGGGCGAAGCCTCAGCACGTCGTCCTCTTAGTTGCAAGAGAGTTGCATCACATACTCATTCTAGAGAGACAATATTGCAAAATCGAGGATCTTTCAGCAAGTGGATTGCAATTAGGATTGAGCGGTCAGATATACGACTTAAATGGTCTGGTATCCATCAGCCATTCGGCGACACTGCTCAATGGGTTAGGGCCGCGTGCGGTATAGCATCCGCGGGAACGCGATGGTTTCGCGAATATGTTCCAGACCGCACATCCATGCGACGAAGCGTTCGACGCCCATACCGAAGCCGCCGTGGGGAACCGAACCATACTTGCGTAGATCGATGTACCAGTTGAACGCTTCGCGCGGCAGTTTGTGCTCGTCGATGCGTTTTAGGAGAAGATCCAGATCGTGAATGCGCTGGCCTCCGCCGATGATTTCGCCGTAGCCTTCGGGGGCGATGAAATCGACACCGAGCGCCACTTCAGGACGATCTTCTGCCGGCTGGAAGTAGAATGCTTTGACTTCGGTGGGATAACGATCGATCATCACCGGGCGATCCAGATCGTCGGTGAGCAGCGTTTCGTCGGTGTTACCGAAATCGCCGCCCCATTGGATTTCGCTACCCTTCGATTGCAGCTTTTTCACTGCGTCGTCGTAGGTCATGCGATGAAAGGGAGCTTTCACCGATTCCAGCTTGGATGCATCGCGTTCCAGAACTTTCAACTCTTCGCGACGATGTTCTAAGACTCGGCTGATGACGAAGCAGATCAGTTCTTCTCCCACGCGCTTCACGTCTTCGAGCGTGGCGTAGGCCATTTCGGGCTCCACCATCCAGAACTCGGTCAGATGACGCCGCGTCTTCGATTTTTCGGCGCGAAACGTCGGGCCGAAACAGTAGGTCTTGCCGAACGCGGCACAGGTCGCTTCGTTGTAAAGCTGACCGGACTGGGTCAGGTAGACTTTCTCGTCTTCGAAATAATCCACTTCGAACAGTGTCGACGTGCCTTCGCAGGCGGCGGGGGTGAAGATGGGCGTGTCGACCAGCACGAATCCGTTGGAATCGAAATAGTCCCGAATGCCTTTGATCACTTCGTGACGGACCGCGAGAGCGGCATGCTGTCTGCGGCTGCGCAGCCACAGGTGGCGATGGTCCATCAGAAAATCGATGCCGTGATCCTTGGGAGTAATTGGATACGGGTCGGATTCGGGAACGCGCTGGACGATGTCGGCGCCCTCGACGTCCAGTTCGTAACCGGCTGGCGCGCGCTGCTCGGCGCGAACCTTACCGCGCACGATCAGCGAGGATTCCTGCGTCAGATCTTTCAATTTTTCGAACAGCTCTTCGGGAAGATTGCTCTTGACGGCGACGCACTGCATAATGCCCGTGCCGTCGCGCAACTGGGGGAAACAGATCTTTCCACTGCGGCGCAGATTGTAAAGCCAGCCCGCGATCTCAACCGTTTCACCGGCATGCTTGCCGGCGTGGGCGATGGCCACGCGGGGTATAGAAGGTTCAGGACTCATTCGGCGATTGTGCTCTTTCCAGACGTTCCAGCGACTCGCGGACCGCGTCCAGCGGATGTTCCAGGCCCGGCACTTCTTTCAATTCCAACAGCAGCGGAACGTCGATGGAGCGCAAGGAATCCATGGCGCGGTTCCACTCGATGGTGCCGCCCTCAGCCACCAGCGGAAACAGGTGCGAGTCGTCTACTCCATTATTGTCATGAATGTGAGTGGAGCGGATGCGGGTCTTCATCAAACGAAACGCGGTGTCGACGCCTTCATTCATGTTGGCGTGACCGACGTCGATACAAAAATTCAGGTCCAGGTGAGTGGTTTCCAGGAACAGCAGCAGACGTTCCGCGCTCGACAAGGCGTTGGGTATGTTTTCGAGCAGAACTTCGACGCCTCGCTGGCGCGCGAATAGATTGATTTCTTCGAGCGAGGAGAACGCGGCGTCGATTTTGTGTTCGCTGAATTCCTCATCGCCGACTCCCATGTGCTGGATGAGATAGCGAAAGGGCACAACCTCGGCGACGTCGAGCGCGCGCTTAATTTCGTCGAGCACCACGAGGCGTTTATGCTTCACGGGCTCAGTTATGCTGACCACCGCATCGGGACCTGAGCGGCCCCACACGTCGTCGGAATACAACGGCGAATGCAAAGAATGAAGTTTGAGTTGCGAATCGCGGAACCAGTGGCCCAATTCGGCGATTTGGGCGCGGTTGCGATAGTCGAAATGCTGGCGGGCGGAGAAAATCTCGACCAAAGGAATCCCGGCGTTCCAGATGCGTTCGAGCCACAGCGTGGTGAGGCGGTGGTTGACGAAGAGGTGGGTGGAGAGGCCGTGGGTCATTTTTATTCGCGAATTCTGCGTCCTCTGCGCCTCTGCGTGAAATCAGGAGACACCGGAATCACGCAGAGACGCAGAGAACGCAGAGAGAATCGCAGAGTTTTAGTATCCCACTGCCTTGCCGTTTCCGCGCCCGTCGGTGCCGCCTTGCAGCCAGCCGCCGTCGATCACGATCGCTTCGACGCGGGCGCCGATCGCTCCTTGCGAATAATCCACATCGTGACCTTTCGCCTTCAACAGCGCGACTGTGTCAGGTGAAATCACTCTCTCCAGATACAGCTTGTCCGGTTTCCATTGATGATGGAAGCGCGGGAAATCGACGGCGTCCTGCACGTTCATCCCGAAATCGATCACATTGAGAACGACTTGTGTTACTGAAGTGATGATGCGCGATCCGCCGGGTGCGCCGACGGTCATGAACAGCTTGCCGTCCTTCACAAGGATGGTCGGCGTCATGGAAGACAGCGGACGTTTTCCGGGTTGAATCGCGTTGGCTTCGCCCTGCACTAGGTTGAACATGTTCGGCTCGCCGGGCTTGGCGGCGAAATCGTCCATTTCATTGTTGAGAAGAAATCCCAAGCCGGGCGCCGTCACACCGGATCCGAATCCACCGTTCAAGGTGTACGTCACGGCGACTGCGTTGCCGTCGGCATCGACTACCGAGTAATGCGTAGTTTCGGTGTGCTCGCTTCCCTTGGGATGGCCGGGGTTGACCTGATCGCTTGGCGAGGCGTGATTGGGATCGATCGACGCGCGGCGCTTTTGCAGGTAGACAGGATCGAGCAGACCCGCGATCGGATTCTTGATAAAGTCCGGATCGCCGAGGTATTCGTTCCGATCCGCGTAGTAGCGGCGCATGGTTTCGGCGACGTAGTGGATCGCGGCAGCGGATCCCGCGCCGGATTTTTCATAGTTCGTGCCATCCAGCATTCCCATCATTTGAAGGATGCCGATTCCGCCGGAGCTAGGCGGCGGCGAAGTGATCACTTCGTATCCCTTGTATTTTCCGGTGAGCGGCTTGCGCTCGACGGCGGTCATGTTCTTCAGGTCGGCCATGGTGATGAGGCCGCCGTTCTTGGCCATCGCGTCGGCCAGCTTCTTGGCGGTCTCGCCTTCGTAGAACTCTTTCGCGCCGCCTTTGGAGATGCGTTCGAGCGTGCGTGCGAGATCGGGCTGCACGAAGATTTCATCGACGTCGTAGAATTTGCCGTCGCGTTGGAAGATTCGTTTCGACTCAGGATATTTTCCGAGATTCCTAGAGTTCTTCAGCGATTCGGCGAAGGAATAGCTGACCTGAAATCCTTTGGTCGCAAGGTCGACCGCCGGCTGCATGACATCGGACCATTTTTTATGTCCGTACTTCTGCATGGCCAGCTCGAATCCGCGAACGCTGCCGGGAACGCCGGGGGCTCGCCAGCCTTCGATGGAATCGCGAGTCGGCTTTCCGTTCGCGTCGAGATACATATCGTGCGAGGCTTTTTCCGGCGCGCGTTCGCGAAAGTCGATGAAGGTGGTGCGGCCGTCGGCCATACGGATCAGCATGAATCCGCCGCCGCCAAGGTTGCCCGCATACGGGTATGTGACGGCGAGCGCGAATCCGACAGCGACGGCGGCGTCGACGGCGTTGCCTCCGTTCTTAAGCACCTGGAGGCCGGCATCGGCTGCGATCGGCTCCTGAGCTACGACCATGGCATGCCGTGCGCGCACCGGCTGGCGGGCGCTGAGTTGGACACACAAGATCAGCGAAAGAGAAAGAATCACGCGTCGCATGTCCACGATTGTATTGCATCGTTGTGGCGCACGCACGAGTGCGCGCGCCGCAACGATGCAACTAGGTTTCTTTGTATTCGCCGAATACCGTTCGCAAACGGTCGGAGATCTCGCCGACGGTTGCGTACGCTTCACACGCGGCTAGAATGCGGGGCATCAGGTTGTCCGATCCGCGAGCGGCTAACTCCAGGGCCTTCAGGCGTTCTTCGACGACGGACGCGGTGCGGGACGCGCGTAATTCGCGGAGTCGCTCGATTTGCGATCGCTCCAGCGCGGGGTCCATGCGGAACGTCACTGGAGGATGCTCTTCGTCCTGACGGAACTTGTTCACACCGACCACGACGGTCTTACCCTTTTCCACGGATTGCTGGAACGCGTACGCCGCGTTGTGGATTTCCGCCTGGATGTATCCCTTTTCGATCGCCGCCAGCGTCCCGCCCATCGAATCAATCCGGTCGATGTAATCCCGGGCGCCGCGCTCGATTTGATCGGTCAAGTCCTCGATGTACACGCTGCCGCCGAACGGATCGGCAACGCTGGTAACGCCGGTTTCATTGGCGATGATCTGCTGCGTCCGTAACGCGAGCCGCGCGGATTCCTCCGTCGGCAAGGACAGCGCCTCATCGCGGCCGTTGGTATGGAGCGATTGCGTCCCGCCCAGCACGGCTTCGAGCGCCTGGAGCGCTACGCGGACCACGTTGACGTCGGGCTGCTGCGCGGTTAGCGTCGAGCCGGCGGTCTGAGTGTGGAACCGCAGCATCATCGACTTGGGATTCTTTGCGCTGAAGCGTTCCTTCATGATCCGCGCCCACAGCCTGCGTGCCGCGCGATACTTGGCGATTTCTTCCAGAAAGTTGTTGTGGGCGTTAAAGAAGAAAGACAGGCGTGGCGCGAAGGAATCGACCTCTAGTCCCGCGGTGACGGCCGCGTCGACATAAGCGATGGCGTTAGCGAGCGTGAACGCGACTTCCTGGGTCGCGGTGGAGCCAGCTTCGCGGATGTGATAACCGCTAATCGAAATCGTGTTCCATTCGGGAAGATCGGCTCCAGCCCAGGCGAACAGGTCGGTGATGATGCGCATCGCCGGGCGCGGCGGATAAATATAGGTTCCACGCGCAATGTATTCCTTCAAAATGTCGTTCTGAACGGTCCCCGAAAGCTTGCGCAGATCCACGCCCTGACGCTTAGCGACCAGCACGTACAGCGAAAGCAGGATCGCGGCGGTCGAGTTGATGGTCATGGACGTAGTGATCTGATCCAGACGAATGCCGTCGAGCAAGCGCTCCATGTCGGACAGCGAACAGATCGCGACACCGACGCGCCCGACTTCGCCGGCAGCCAGCGGATGATCCGAATCCATGCCCATTTGCGTAGGCAGGTCGAAGGCGACGGAAAGTCCAGTGATGCCTTGCGAGAGCAAGTATCGGTAGCGACGGTTGCTCTCCTCGGCCGTGCCGAAGCCCGCGTACTGGCGCATGGTCCAGGTGCGGCCGCGGTACATATCGGGATAGATGCCGCGGGTGAATGGATAGCGGCCGGGAAGTTCCGTCATGGGCGGGAGATTTTCCGCGCGCGCAGGAATGACGTGACACTGAAAAACGCCATGATGGCCGCAAAAGTGAAGAGGACGATGATGCGTCCGGTGTCCTCGGCGTCGCCTTTCGAATGTCTTAGATTGTTGATTCCCGAAAACATTCCGGAGGCCGCGAGCAGCAGGAAAATGAACCCGATCAACTGGTTCCAGAGCGCGCGCATGGGTCGAATCACGGCGGGAACAACATGCCATAGAAAGCGGTGAATCAAGCGGCCCATGGTTGATATACTCATCGTAACAAAGGCTACACAAAGGCAACCCCGGGATCTTAAGGTTCATGCATTATCTGCCGATAATTAAAAAGGAGAAACCGGATAGCTGCACATGGCATCAGGTGATATGCTGAAGGTGGTTTCGGGGGCTGGGACGGACGAAAGGAACGAACCTCCCGGCGGAGAGAGAGGAATCAATTGGAAGATCGATTGAAGGAGCTCATGCAGGAACTGGGGAACGCCATCAACGAATCACTTTCCGATTCCGACCGCATCGCTGCGGCTATCGGCGAAATCAAGCGCGCCGGCTACGATGTGTTCCTGGTTCTGGAAGCGACCATCGGCTTCAACAAACGCGAGGACTCGGAAGATGCGGACGAAGGCGAGACCATCGAACTGAACACGCCACCGGAAACCAATCGCCGCAAAGTGGGAAAGATCAAGCTCACTTCGCAGGATCACAAATTCCTGCGGGCTTTGAAGATCGCGATCGACGACGAAGGCCGGTAGTTTCACCGGACCAGTTTCACTGCGACTCCCAGGGCCGCCGCGCCCAGTATCATCCACGCCGAATCGATCCTGGTGAAGCTCAGCACTGCGAACGCAACGGCCACGATCGCGAGTGGCAGGGGCCCTGTGATGGCATCGCGGGCCAACGGCAGGGAAGCCGAAAGAAGTAATCCGGCGCTGGCCAAAATAACCGCGCGAATGGCGCCACGTACTCGCGGAGTTCCGGCCCGGGCGCCGACCCAATACATCAAAGGAAGAATCAGGAACGCCGGCGTCATCACCGCCATCAGTCCGGCCGCGGCGCCGGGCCATCCGGCGACGAAATATCCCACGCTGACCAGATACAGGCCGTTGGGTCCGGGGCCGGTTCGCCCGGCGACCACAGCCGTATTCAACTGGCGATCGGCCAGGAGATGCCGTTCGACCACGAAGTCGTTGCGGACCATAGGCAGCGACGCGAGTCCGCTGAACGACGTCATGGTGGCTTTCAGCAGCAGGATATACAACAGGAAGACGTTCATTCTTCCTTCCACAGAAATCCGGCGAGTGCGGCGACGGCGATAATCGGGACTGGCGTGATGCCCAACTTCCAGGTCGCGAAAAACGCACCGCCGAAAAACGCGGCGACCCGCCAGATGGCATTGATCGCTTTGAGTTGGGATCGGACTAGCAGCCAGACGGTGGAGAACATCATCCCGGCGACCGCCGCAGCGGTGCCACCGATGGCCGCCATCACCAGTGCATTCGAGCGCCACGATTCGTATCCGACCGTGAACAGAACCGCGAGTGCGGCCGACGGCAATGTGACTGCGACCACTGCCGCGAGTGCACCGGGGAGTTTTAGAATCCTGGCTCCGACAGCGGCGCAGAACGCAAGAATGTTGGTCCCGGGAGTGATCCGCGCCAGCGCATACGCCACACCGTAGTCCTCTTGCGTGATCCAGCCTTTGCGGTCGATCAACTCCCGCCGCAGAGCGGCCATGGTGGGATCGCCGCCGCCGAAGGTTGTGTTGCCGATCCGGAAAAAGACGGCCGTCAACCGGGCTAGCGTCGGCTCAAACCTCAAGCGGTTTTTCCGCCGAACGGATTTTCAAGGGACAGGCTCTGAGGTGTGAGCAGCTCGGCGCCGTTCTCAGTGATCAGCATGTCGTCTTCCAGGCGCACGCCAAACTCGCCGCGAAGGTACACGCCCGGTTCGTCGCTGAAGGTCATATGCGGCGCGAGCTTCAGAGTATTGCCGCGCACCAGGTACGGCCACTCATGCCCGTCCATTCCCATGCCGTGGCCGACACGGTGCGTGAAATGGTCGTAATTCGCGCCATAGCCCGCGTCGGCGATCACTTTGCGTGCCGCGGCGTCCACGGCTGCTGCTTCGAGACCCGGACGCGCCGTCTTCACCGCGGTGGTTTGGGCCTGGTGCACGATATCGAAAACCTGGTTCATTTTGTCTGTCGGTTTTCCCAACACGAACGTGCGGCTGAGGTCGGAATGGTATCCTTCCACCTGGCAGCCGCCATCGATCAAGAGGATCGTTCCTGGTTTGATCACCTGCGGCGTAGCCGAGCCGTGCGGAAGCGCCGAATATTCGCCGGTTTGCACGCCGGCGCCGCCCGGAAATCCGAGCTTCGCATGCGCGGCGGAAACGAGTCCCGCGAAATCATTCTGCGTCATGCCTTCACGCAGACTTTTCCACGCGGCTTCGTAGGCCTGCAGCGTGACTTGCGATGCGAGCCGCATCAGGGCAATTTCATGCGCGCTCTTGATCATCCTGCATCCCGCGGTAACCGGCGTCGCGGTCACCAGCTTCATCGCGGGAACGGCTTTTCCGATGCCATCGGCGAAGACAAATTTCACGGTCTCTTCGATGCCTACTGTTCCTGTGGTCAGCCCCCGCTCTTTCAATCCCGCGGCGACGCGCGCATACGGGCTATCGTCTTCCTGCCAGATGAGCACGCGCGGGTCCTTCCCACCCGGGCCCAGCGCGATCTGCTCCCGCGCGCGATCTTCCTCAAATGCCGGCGAGACGAAAAACGGGTCGCCTTTCCCGGGAACCACCATGGTGAACAGGCGTTCGCTCAAGCCCCAGCGAATCGCTCCGAAATATTCGAGCGAAGTTCCGCCGGTGAGAACCATAGCGTCGATTTTGTTTTCGCGCATCAGCTCCTGTGCGCGGGCGAGCCTCGCACGCCGTTCATCGACGGTGATCGGCGTCGCTTCCGAACGGCGGCTTTTCAGTTGATTGAGGGGCGAATCGGCTGCGAGGCGTGTTTGCGCCTGCGCCGCCGCGGCCAGCCCTAGACCACCTATCAGACGTCTGCGGGTCATCATGAATCACATCGTACCTCGCTATCCTGTATGGAATGCCGAAGCGTGCCGTCATCGGAGCGATCGCCGTCGCAGTGCTCGCCGTGTTCGCGGCGATGAAGTCTTCCGACTTGAGCTCGCAACAGGCGGCCGATCCGTTCGGCATCGCGTCGGCTCAAACACGATTCGCGGCAGCGCTCGAGATACTGCCGTCGAGCGGTGTGATCGGATATCTCAGCGATCTGCCTGCCGGTGAAAACGCGGGGTCGATCGCGTACATGGCGGCACAGTATGCGGTCGCGCCGCGCGCCATTGTGCCGGTCGAGAAATCGCCGGTCGAATGGGCTCTCGGCAATTTCGCGCGCCCCGGCAACTTCGCCGAACGAGGCGCGCAGGCGGGATTCCGGCTGGTCCACGATTTCGGAAACGGAGTGGTGGTGTACCGGAGGGCGCGTCCGTGATCGACTTTCTGGCGATGGCGCCGGCGTTCGTCCTGGGATGGATCGTCGTGCGTCTGCTGGCGCCGCTGGGCTGGTTTCTGGAAATCCCGCTTGGGCTGGGATTAGGCGCCGGGATTTCCTCGGTCATTTTCTTCTTCTTGACTTGGGCCGGCGTTGCGAGCCGCGTCGCGGTACTCTCGTGCGAAGCTGTATTGCTCGCCGCGGCGGGATTGCTCTTGTTCCGCAGCAAGCGTACCAAGGATGGCGTGGCGAGTCGCGCCCAGCCGGGGTGGATTTGGGCACTGCGCGTTGGAGCCGTGGTGGCGCTGGCGTTCGTTGCGGCGGATTTTTCGCAATCGCTCGTGGCGAATCCCGACGGCGGATACGATGCAGCAGCGATCTGGAATATTCGGGCGCGCTATCTTGCCGGCGGTGCTCCTTCTTGGCACTACGCGGTCTCCGACAAGACCGGCACGAATCATCCGGGATATCCGCTGCTGACTTCAGGATTCATCGCGCGTACTTGGACTCTTTTGGGCGAGCTACCATCGTCGACGCCAGCGATCGTGAGTGCTGTTTTCGCTTTGGCGACGATTGCGCTACTGTGCGCTGCCGTCTGGAAACTCGCAGGCGAGGCGCTGGGCTTATTGGCGATGCTGGTGCTGCTCGCGACCGAAGGATTCGTTTCCCAGGCATCGGTGCAGTACGCGGACGTTCCGCTCAGTTTCTATGTTCTTGCCAGCGTCGCGTTGCTGGCGATCGCGTCTGGGCGAGAATGGCCGCCTGGAATCGTCACTCTGGCTGGGATCTTCGCTGGATGTGCCGCGTGGACCAAGAACGAAGGACTCCCCTTCGTCGCGTTGGTATTCCTGATCGCGCTGTGGCGCGGAGGATTCCGGTCCGCTGGATGGCTCGCTGCCGGAGCCGCGCCCATGCTGATCGTTACGCTCGCATTCAAAGCTCTCCTGGTCGACGGCAAAGAAATAATGTTCCCGGCGACGGCGGGCCAGGCGATTCACATGATTGCCGACGTTTCGCGGTGGTCAGAAATCGTCGCGTCTTTTGCGCGGAATTTCTGGGAACTGGGATTCCCGTGGGCGCATCCGTTCCTGTTGATGGCCGTGGTCGCGTGGGCGTTTGGGTTTGCCGCCGATGCTCGCTCGCGACTCTGGCTGTTTATTGCTCCGGTCGGTATGCTTGCCGCGGACTTCGCGATTTACCTGATCACGATGAGCGGGCTGACGTGGCATCTCGGTACGTCGAACAATCGTGTCATTGTGCAGGTATGGCCTGCGCTAGTGTTGGCCTTCGTCCTTACTATGCGTACGCCGGCCGATAAGGCTCGAAAAATGAGGCCGGAACGCGCCAAGCCTTAACGTTTGCGATCTTTCCTGTCCCCGCCATTTAGTTTCGAGACAGAATTTCGCATGTACATACGATGAGGGCCTTGGGCATTTCTCTCGAGCATGTCCTGACCTTCTGAAGCGATTTCTACGAAAGAAGAACGGAAACAAGGAGATTTCAGAAAACGAAGTTTATGACAACCCACAAATCAAACATGAGCATTCTACATCTGGTGCTGGTAAGCATCCTTACCGCAGCCGCGCCGCTTCTGGCGGCGACGGACGAGCACGCGCACGCCGCGCACGAGAGTAGCGCTCCGGCGAAGCTGGTTGCGCTGGTACGAAGCGCCACGCAGCAATTCATCGACGTCAATGCCGCTACAGCCGCCGGCTACATGCCGTTCCTTGGCTGCGTCAGTGGTCCGGACCAGGGGGCCATGGGCGTGCACTATGTCAACGGCAATCTGGTGGGCGACGGACAGATCGATGCCTCACGGCCGGAAGCTCTGATCTACGAGCCGTCGGCGGGCGGTATGCGGCTGGTGGGCGTCGAGTTCATCGTGGACGCCGCCACCTGGTTGCTGAACCACAATGGTCCGCCGGTGCTCGAGGGCCAGGTGTTCCAGCTCGTGTCGAGCCCGAACCGTTTTGGCCTGGCCGCTTTCTTCGAACTGCACGTGTGGGCTTGGCGAGACAACCCCAACGGCGCATTTGTAGACTGGAACACGCGGGTAAGCTGCGAAGGTCAATAGGCCGACGCGAGACAACGTATGCTCACGCGACGCCGCTTCAAAACGAGCACAGACTGAACCGTGCGAGGAGGCGTCGTCGTGAGCCGTAGTCATCGGGTCGCGATCGTGTCACAACGCCCGCAACGTATCCGGAGGAAACTCAATCACCCATTCCCGGTTCTCGCGTTCGCGCTCGTACTCGGCCTGTTGAAGATCGACGGTGATCCCGCCTGAAAACTCCAGGCGCATACCGTGCGGCTTTTCCACGGTTCGATTCAGCTCCGCAGGGATCTGATTCCGCCCCGGCTTTCCGTTTCGTGCCGACGCCTTCAGTTGTTCCGGCCTCACGCATAGCGTCACGCGATCGCCTTTGAGGTGACCGGGAAAGTACGGACCGTCCAGCTCGTATTCGCCCACTTGCACCCGGCTGGTGTTGCGGCCGGGATCGAGCGCGCGGATTTCGGCGGGCAGCAAGTTGAATTTCCCGAGCAATCGCGCGACTTCCAGGTTCGCCGGCTGATCCAGGATTCTTCGTGGTGCGCCGCTCTGTACGATGCGGCCTTCGCGCAGGATCAGCATCTCCTCGCCGAGTTCGAAACACTCATCGAGGTCGTGCGTTACCAGTAGCACCGGAGTTTTGAAGTCGGCGCGCACTTGCCGCAGGATTTCGTATAGTTCGGATCGCAACGGAGCGTCCAGACCCTGGGCCGGCTCATCCAGCAACAGAAGTTTCGGCTCGCCGATCAACGCCCGCGCGATCGAGCAACGCTGCCGCTGGCCGCCCGACACTTCATGCGGCCTCCGACCCGCGGCGTCCTGCAAGTGGAAACGCTCGATCATGTCGTTCACGCGACGATGCCGCTCCAGGCGTGGACGGCGTTCTGCCGCGAACGCCAGATTTTCGCGCAGCGTCATGTGCGGAAACAGCGCGTAGTTCTGGAACACATATCCGCAGTTCCTTTCCTGCGGCGGACGATGCACACCGGCCGCGCCGTCGAACAGAATCTCGTCGTCCAGGAGAATACGGCCCTCGTCGGGACGGACGAATCCGGCGATGCAATCGAGCGTCAGCGTTTTGCCCGATCCGCTCGGTCCGAACAACACCGTGACGCCCGCGGACGCTTGAAACTCCAGATCGAGCGAAAATCCGGCGGAATCGGGGTGGGCCGGAAATGTCTTGCACAACCGGGCTTGGATCATCGCGCACCCAAACGATTCGCGATGGAAAGAATCGCCAGCGCCACTGCGGAAAGCACCAGCACCAACGCCAGCGCCAGCGTGTTGTTGCCGGATTCATAAGCGTCGTAAATGGCGACCGCAGCGGTTTGCGTGCGACCCGGAATATTCCCGGCGACCATCAGAGTGACGCCGAAGTCGCCGAGCGATCGCGCAAATGCCAACGCAGAAGCCGCGAAAATCGAACGCCGAGCCAGCGGCAGCGTCACGCGCCAGAACAGTTTCCATTCCGATGCGCCCAGGTTCCGCGCTGCGCGTTCGTAAGTCCGGTCGACGCTTTCGAACGCGGCGCGAGCCGATTTCACCAGCAACGGCAAGGAGTGCAGCAGCGCCGCGACCACCGCCGCTTTCCAGGTGAACACCAGCGGCGCGCCGAACGCGGCTTCCCATGCTTTGCCGAACGGACTCGCTCGCCCGATCAGCACCAGCAGATAGTAGCCGAGCACGGTGGGCGGCAGCACCAGCGGCAGCGTCACGGCTGCATCCAGCGCTTCTTTGCCTTTAAAATTGCGGTTCGCCAGAATGTAGGCGATCCACAATCCCGTGGCCAGCGCGATCGCAGTGGAAATAACCGCTACGCGCAAGCTGAGCCACAACGGGAACCAATCGATGCCCATGGAAGCAATTATTGTAGCGGCTTTATTTCACGCAAAGGTGCAAAGATGTTTGGGAGCAATTACACCGGCTCGAATCGCGCCGTGAAATGCCGCAGCGATTTTGGTTCCGAGACGATTCTTACGCCGCGCAGCGAATCCTTCCGAGCGTTGATCTCCAGGATCGCCTCCACCAGGTAATCGATGTGGCTCTGCGTATACACGCGCCGCGGAATCGCCAGACGCAGCAGCTCATGTTGGGCGTGTTCGCCGAACATCACCGATCCGATTTCCACCGACCGCACGCCGGCGTAGCGGTACAGTTCGATGGCCAGCGCCTGCCCTGGAAACTCGTGTTTGGGGATATGCGGCAACATCCGTCCCGCGTCGATGTAGATCGCGTGCCCGCCGGGCGGCTCGACGATAGGGACGCCGTGATCGGCAATGTGGCGCCCCAGGTAGCGCGTCGAGGCGATCCGGTATTCGAGATAATCCGGATCGAGCACTTCCTGGAGCCCCACGGCGATGGCCTCCAGATCGCGACCCGCAAGACCTCCATAAGTTGGGAATCCCTCGGTGAGAATCAGGAGGTCGCGCTCCAACTGGGCGAGACGATCGTCGTTGGTGCACAGCAGGCCGCCGATATTGGCGAACGCGTCTTTTTTCGCCGAGAAAGTGCAGCCGTCGGCAAAAGAAAAGATGGCCTGCGCGATCTGTTTTGGGGTCAGGCGATTGAATCCCGGTTCCTGCTGCTGCACGAACCAGGAGTTTTCGGCGAACCGGCACGCATCGAGATACAGCGGAATTCCATGGCGCGAGGTGACTTCCCTTACGGCGCGCAGATTCGCCACCGATACCGGCTGGCCTCCTCCGGAATTGTTGGTGATGGTGACCATCACCAGCGGAATTTTATCGGCGCCTTCGGTTGCGATCAGTTTCTCCAGCGCCGCGACGTCCATGTTCCCCTTGAAAGGGATCTTCGCTTGCGTGTCGGCGGCCTCGGGCAATGGAAGATCCACCGCGCGAGCTCCGGTGAACTCGATGTTGGCGCGGGTCGTGTCGAAATGGGTATTGCTCGGGACGATATGCCCGGGCTTGCACATTACCGTGAACAGGATTCGTTCCGCGGCGCGCCCCTGGTGCGTAGGAATGATGTGCTTGAATCCGGTCAGGTCCTCAACGACGGATTTCAGCCGGAAAAAGCTTTCGCTTCCGGCATACGATTCGTCTCCGCGCATCATCGCAGCCCACTGATTGGTCGACATGGCGCTGGTGCCTGAATCCGTCAGCAGGTCGATCAGGATATCCACTGCGCGCAGCTCGAACAGGTTGTAGCCGGCCTTTTTGAGAAGCTTTTCGCGTTCTTCAGGGGTAGTTTTTCGTAGAGGCTCGACACTCTTGATGCGAAAGGGCTCGATGATGGTTTTCACTGCCTATAATGGTAGGTGATGGCGACGGTCGCACGGTTATTGACGTACGAAGACTGGCTCGCGATGCCTCCGGTTGGGGAAGGCAGAGAAGAAGTTGTCAATGGAGAGCTTCAGATCTTGCCGCCCAACAAATATACTCACGCCGAAGTTGTTCACAATCTCAGCTTCCTGATCTCGACTCAGGTGGACCGGAAACGCGTCAGCGTCATTGAATCGAGCGTAAGCTTGATGATCAATCCCAAGCCGCTGACGTGTCGAGCTCCCGACATGGTGATCTGTTGGCGCGAGACCATGGTTCGCGACGACGAGGATGTAGTGTGTTCAGTGCCGGACCTTATTGTCGAAGTACTCTCGCCGTCCGAGAATAGACGTCGCAAACAAAGCAAGCTTGACGACTACGCGAGAATCGGCGTTCTCGAAGCCTGGATCGTCTCGCCTGAAGCTCAGACCGTCGAAATTCGGCTGCTCGTCGAAGGAAAGCTCGCAGTAGCAAAGATCCTCGCCGACGGAAACCTGGAACCGACGCGATTCCCGGATGTCAAGATCCCTATCGGCGAAATCTGGCCTGAGTAAGACGCCTCCATAAGCCTAGTAGTAACAGTTACTTACAACTAGGTATTGTCACTCTTCGTCCTACTGTGCTAATAATAGAACTTGGGTCGCGGGCAACAGGCTGCACCCATTTAGCCAACGCAAGATTTTCAGAAACAACATCTTAAGGGAGGTTGAATTATGCAGATTCGTCCGTTGTACGACCGCATTGTGGTCAAACGAATTGAAGAGAAGGAAACCAAGGTCGGCGGGTTGTTCATCCCGGATTCGGCCAAAGAGAAACCCCAGGAAGGCGAAGTAGTCGCTGTCGGCCAGGGCAAGCGCAACGAGGACGGGAAGCTGATTCCGCTGGATGTGAAGGCCGGCGATCGCATCCTGTTTGGAAAGTATTCGGGTTCCGACATCAAGGTGGACGGCCAGGAATACATGATCATGCGCGAGGACGAGGTGTTGGGCATCCTCGAAGACACGCAAAAGATCTCAGGCAAAAAGACCGCATAGGAGAGGAGAACAACAATGGCTGCAAAACAGATTGTTTATAGCGAAAATTCCCGTCAGGCGATCCTGCGCGGCGTCAATCAACTGGCCGATGCGGTGAAGGTCACCCTCGGTCCCAAAGGCCGCAACGTCGTTCTGGAGAAAAAGTTCGGCGGACCGACCATCACCAAAGATGGCGTGACGGTTGCCAAAGAAGTCGAACTGAAGGATCCGCTCGAAAACATGGGCGCGCAGATGGTGCGTGAAGTCGCGTCGAAGACTTCCGATGTCGCCGGCGACGGCACCACCACCGCGACCATTCTGGCGCAATGCATTTTCCGCGAAGGCGTGAAGAGCGTGGCCGCCGGCGCGAATCCGATGGCGCTGAAGCGTGGTATCGAGAAGGCCGTTGAAGTAGTGGTGGAGGAAGTCAAGAAATTCTCCAAGCCCGTGAGCGGCGATATGATCGCTCAGGTCGGCACGATTTCGGCGAACGGCGACACCACCATCGGCAACACCATCGCGGAAGCCATGAAGAAGGTCGGCAAGGACGGCGTCATCACCGTCGAAGAATCCAGGACGATGGTCACGGAGCTGCAAACCGTGGACGGCATGCAGTTCGATCGCGGCTATCTTTCGCCCTACTTCATCTCCGATCCGGACCGGATGGAGTGCGTACTCGAAGATCCCTACATCCTGATCCACGAAAAGAAGATCAGCAACATGAAGGACCTGCTGCCGGTGCTCGAGCAGATCGCGCGCAGCGGCAAGCCCCTGCTGGTCATCGCGGAAGAAGTGGAAGGCGAAGCGCTGGCCACCCTGGTGGTCAACAAGTTGCGCGGCACGTTGAACGCCTGCGCGGTGAAGGCTCCGGGTTTCGGCGATCGCCGCAAAGCGATGCTCGAAGACATCGGCGTCCTGACCGGCGGCCAGGCCATCTTCGAAGAGACCGGCATCAAGCTCGAAGGCGTACAGCTTAAGGACCTGGGCAGGGCCAAGCGCGTCACGGTGGATAAGGACAACACCACCATCATCGACGGCGGCGGCCAGCCGAAGACCATCGAAGCGCGCATCAAACAGCTTCGCGCGCAGATCGATGAGACCACGTCCGACTACGATCGCGAGAAGCTCCAGGAGCGCCTGGCCAAGCTCGCGGGCGGCGTCGCGGTGATCAAAGTGGGCGCTGCGACCGAGACCGAGATGAAAGAGAAAAAGGCTCGCGTCGAGGATGCGCTGCATGCCACGCGCGCTGCGGTCGAGGAAGGCATCGTTCCCGGCGGCGGCGTAGCTCTGCTGCGCGCGGCTTCCGCGCTCGAAGGCCTGAAAGCGGAGCACGACGAACAGATCGGCGTGAACATCATCAAGCGCGCTTGCGAAGAGCCGGTGCGCCAGATCGTCGGCAACGGCGGCTGGGAAGGCGCGATCGTGATCGAGAAGATCCGGTCGGGCAAGGACCACAACCACGGCTTCAACGCAGCCACCGGGACCTACGAAGACTTGGTGAAGGCCGGCGTCATTGACCCGACCAAGGTCACCCGTTCGTCTCTCCAGAACGTGGCTTCGATCAGCGCGCTGATGCTGACCACCGAAGCCATGA
>DATMOC010000017.1:0-57906 GCA_035568415.1 Bryobacteraceae bacterium
AATTCGAACTCCCGAGGAATCCGCACAGCCCGGTTTCGCCCATTCTTAAAGACCTTCACGTGTCTTTCGGCTGTGACTAGTCGTCTTGGCATATGTCAAAGCCTATGCCAATTCTAGGTCTTTGTCAATGGCGCACCATTCAACGCATTCAACGCACCATTCCCACTGACTCACCAAGGCGCTAGCGTGCCGCCACCCAGCGAATCCCGACGTCGGCGGCCGAGCGGACGCGGTCGATCAGTTGCGCGGCATGATGTTGGATATGGCGGATATTGACGAACTGGTGCTCCAGCTTGGACATGCGATACCAACTGAACCCACTTTCGGTGCGGTCGAGATCCAACGCGTCCACGGCGTCATCGATCATCCGATCGCAGAACTCGCAGTACTCGAGCACCTGCGCTTGCGTGTACGGCTCACTCGCGATGCCGTCGCCCTCGCCGTGATGCTGTTCCCACAGCCTAAACGCAGCTTCATCGCGCTGAAGATACAGGTGTGCAAAGAACAGCGCGTGATACGACACCTGCCAGAACGCATTCTTGTGGCCGGTGCTCAACCACTCCTCGGGCGGGCAGCGCTCGATGGCTTCGCGGAGCATCGCCAGCGACGCGTGATACTGGCTTTTCAGCACGGCTCGAAGCATCGGATGCGTGTGGTTCACCGGCTCGATTGTACATCGAGGCAGGCTTCGCAGGCACCCGGCCAGCTACGGCCACGAATCGCGATCGTCGGATCGACTGTCGCTGGCCATTTCCATAGGTAAGCCAAGTATGTCGTTACCCTCCTTTGGTCGCGGCTCAAGGGTCGGGATGCGGCTACTGTGCGAACGGCTCCCGATCGGACACGATGACAATCAGCATCTCCTTGGCGAGATCGATAACTTTTTGCGCGGGATCTTGGGAAAATACCGCCGACCATGCGTTCCGCCGTGGACGCGTGAGAAAGATTTGCGTCACCTGATTACGACGCCCAAAATCGACCAGCGTCAACGCCACGTCGTCTCCTTCGAGAATGCGCGTCTCGATGTGCAGGTTGCGCGCAAAGTTCAAATGCCGTTCGATCGCCTCGCGATCCGCTATCGCCAAACCGCTTAGATCGCCGGTGGGCTGGACGGCCACCGCGAAACACTCCGCGCCCAGAAAGTCGCTCACGCGTTTCGCACGCCGGATGACCATCGCCGTTTTGGGATCGGCCGTTACTAATACCAGGATCTTGTGATGCTTCCGTGGACCGGCGGGGGCGCTGCCGGCGGGCGCCTGGCGCGCTTCCTCGTCGGCCATACGATGCTCGACTTCATGCGCGGCTTGGCGAAGAGCCAGTTCCCGTAAAGCAACCAGCGTCTGTTCCCGGAAAAAGTTCTGCAGCGCGCGCTCGGCTTTTTCGCGCTCATACACCACGCCTCGCTGCAGCCGGTTGAGCAGGGCGCGAGGAGTGAGATCCACCATCACCACTTCATCCGCCTGCTGCACCACCCAATCCGCGACCGTTTCACGCACCCGGATGCCGCTGATCTGCCAGATCTGATCGTTCAGGCTTTCCAGGTGCTGGATGTTCATGGTGGTAAGAACATCGATACCCGCGGCCAGCAAGACTTCCACGTCCTCCCAGCGCTTGCCGCGCTCCATGCCGGGAACATTGGTGTGTGGAAACTCATCCACCACGCATACTTGAGGATGCCGCGCGAGGATGGCCTCCATATCCATCTCCTCAAAGACTGCCTCGCGATACTGAACCTTCTTTCTGGGAAGGATCTCTAGACCCTCGGTCTTCGCAATGGTCTCTTTGCGGCCGTGAGGCTCGAAATAACCGATCGCGATATCCACGCCGGAAGCCTTCAGATCCTGGGCTTCTTCCAGCATTTTGTAGGTCTTTCCGACGCCGGCGGCGTAGCCCATGAAGATCTTCAATCGCCCGCGCGGGTGTTCGGTCATGTTTTATCGCGGGAACACGCACACGTCCATGCCGTGGCCTTCCCAGATCAACTTGTCGAGCGGACTGCCTTTGAGCCGCGCCAGTCCGGTGCGCTGGCTGTGTCCCACGAAAAGCTGGGTGATCCCGCGGGATCTGGCGAACTCCAGGATCGCGTCGGCAGGCTTCGCGCCTTCCAGGATTTCGACATGCGCGCCGGCGGCGTTCGCGATCGCCAGCCGGGCATCCAGAGCGGATTGATCCTTCTTCGAAATTTTCGCCTGCTTGACGTAAGCCACCATGAGTTCTCCATGAAATCGCTTGGCCACGATTTGAGCGATCTCCATCATCGCCTGCATGTTGGCGCGAGGTGTGATGCACACCAGAATCCGCTCATGCGTGCCCAAACTCTGCCGGATCCCATGCCGGTCCAGGTATTCGTTCAGCTGATGGTCCACAATATCGGCGGTCACCACCAAGGCCAATTCACGGAGCTTCGATAATCGGTCCTGACGTTCCCGGATCTGGACCTGTTCATCCGGCGATCGTTCCATGGGCTCGTCGGGAGGCGCGTCCACAATCTCGATTTCGTCCGCGCTCTGAAGGAACGCAAGCGGGACCACCTGCTCCACGTGCTTTCCGGTGATGGCTTCCACCTGGTCGCGCAGTTCCGCGACATATTGAATATTGATGGACGCCACCACGTGGATTCCAGCCTCCAGCAAGTCCTCCACGTCCTGCCAGCGCGTGGGATTCGATAAGCCCGGCGGGTTATCGTACGCCAGACCGTCGATAATGCAAACCGAAGGATGGCGCTGGATCAATGCCTCCATGTCGATAGCGGTTCCTCCGTTGACGGCCTTCAACGGAATCACGTCGAGTTTTCGTAACAACGGCTCAACTTCGGCGGGGACGTGCGGTTGTACGGCGCCCACCACCACGTCTTGCCCGCGTTCCCGGCGGCGGCGCGCCTCGTCCAGCATCCGGAACGATTTCCCCACTCCGGACGCATATCCGAGGAAGATCTTGAGGCTCCCTTTACTGCTTGTGGTCGCGGCCTCTTCTTCGGCCTGACAATCGCGCAGATACTCTTCCGGCGTTTTGCGGCGTATTTCAACGGGCATGCTTCTTTCCAGTTGCGTGGTTGTGGTAGATCACGGTGGAACCTCCAGGATAAACGTCTTTAGACACGAAGAGCGCTCCGTTTCGGGAGCGCTCTCAATCATTGGGCTGCTGCGCGCCGCGCGGGGTTTTCCTAAGCCCGCGGCCACGCCATCAAAACTTCACCAGCATCGCGATGATCAGGCGATCTTCGCGTTTCGCCAGATCCGGCTTCCAACCGGGCACCGGCGTTCCCGGCGATCCGTTGACGCCGCCCGGAGGCGTGATGCCTCCATGTCCGGAGAAGTAGGGAACGTTTGAGGCGCGATGGTTGTACTCGAAGCGCCACGTGATGTACTGCTTCGGCATGTAGTCGAAGGTCGCCGAAGCGTCCCAGGCTCTGTAGGGATCGCCGGGATTTTCGGTGAAATACGGTGTTCCCGTGATGGCCGTCGCGCCGTTGATCGGCGGGAGCAGAACCAGATAGCGGCCGGGATTGTTGATGGCTCCGCCGCCGAGTGTGACTCCGAACAGGTCGCGATGGAACCAGAAACGTTGATACGCCATAAAGCCGAGGAAATACTGCGACGGCTTGGCACGCGTTCCGCCACTACAACTGACACCGCTGTTTTGTCCGAACTCGCAGCCGGCATCGATGGTCACCGTCATCGCGGCTTTGTCCAGCAGACGCTTGGGGTTATCGTAATACTTGATTTGCACGCTATCGTCGGTGTGTATGCGATGCCGTCCGGGTATGCCCAGCGCGTCGGCGCCTTCATACTGATTCCCCAGGATCGAAAGCCAGGTCGTAGGCCGGTAAAGAATCTGCAGTCCAATCCCCGGCGCCTTGTTGAATTTCCCGTACGACTGCCACCCGTTGACGAACCACGGTTCGATTTTCAATTTCTCGGTCGGGAACACCTGTATGCGCACGCCATTGAAGAACCACGGCGTATTCGAAGACACGTACGACGGCTGGTACGCCCAATTGTCGAATTGATAATAGCTGAACAACCCGACGTAGGACATGAAAATTCCAGCGTCCACATTGATTCCGTGCAGCTTATCGAAGTGATATCCACCGTACGCTTCTGAAACATAGCGATATGAATTTGCGAGATCCCACCCGCCAACGGCGGGACTTGCGTCATTTCGCGGTGTTGTCGTCGAGTACATTCCGAACTGCGTCATCAAACGGGCGCGCACGTTTTGCCAATGAAAATCGCCCCCGACGCCGAGCTGCGTGAGCTGCACTTCGCCCGCGCGAAAAACTTCGCTGGACCCCCCGATGGTGTGATCCGCCGGATGATTGTAGTCATAGACGTAATCGACATCGGCTCGGATTTCCGGCGTGAAAAACTTCGTGTCCATTGGCGATTCGGTGGTGCGTGAATTGCCGGTCAGCCACGACCAATCGCCGAAGGCAAACGGTTCGGCGGGTTTTTTCTTTCCGGGCGCTTGCTGCGGCGAGGCGGGGTTTTGAGGAGTAACCGCCGGCGCGGTCTGAGGCGTAATCGGGCCCCGTGAAGGCTCCGTTTCCGGTGTTCCCCCGCTGGCTACAGGCGCCGCCGGTGCGATCGAGGCCACCAGCGTATCAGTCCCCATAGCATTCCGGACGGGTGCCGGCCGGGTTCCTATCGTGATGGCTTCCATCGCCGCGAGGCGCGATTCCAGCCGGTCGATTCGGTCCAGCAGGAGCTTCTCGCGGTCGGTCAGCGGCTGCACGCTCGAAGTTCTAGGCAAATCGACTGCAAGTTGCAGGGGAAGATCCACGCGGGCAGTCCGGCGTGCGGCGACCTCGACTCGAGCCGATGATTTCTGAAATCCGTTCTTAATGGCCGCAACTTCATACGGGCCCGGCTCCAAATTGGTGAAGGTAAAGATTCCATCGACGTCGGTGACCGTGGCGCGATCGGTACCCTGGTCTACATTGTGCGCGACGACTTGCACTTCCGCCACCGGCTTCCCGCTGGCCGAGTCGCGAGCAACGCCGCCCACCAGGCCAACAGCCGCCTGCCCGAACGCCGGAAGCGACCACGCTCCCCATAACAATGCAGCGCATTTTCTAGTGAAAAACGACATGGTTTTCATGACCCTTTCGATTTGAGATGCTATCTGCGTGGAAATTGTTGGTCCATCGCGAGATTTAGTTTCAGTACGTTCACCCGCGGCTCACCGAGCAGCCCCAGATCGGCGCCTTCTGTGAACCGGCCGATGAGTTGATTGGCTTGATCCACCGAAATGCCGCGAGCTTTCGCCACACGCGCGGCCTGCGCTTGCGCGGAAGCCGGACTGATGTGCGGATCGAGGCCGCTGGCCGACCCTGTGACTGCATCGGCAGGTATCGCCGCCAACGGCTTGAATATCAGTGGCGCTTTGTCGTCATTGAAAGCCTTGATCAGTTTCACGTCATCGAGGCCGCCGTTGGCGTCTTTAAACCGTTCCAGGGGTACCGACGATTCATAAGGAATGTCGTTCTCAAGGCAGTAGTGCACCAGGCGAAGATTGATGCCGTCGAAATCGACTACCTCCTTCTTCTTGTCCTCCAGCTTGGTCGTGCCGTGGACCAGCTTGGCGCTGGTCGGCCCCAGGTTCGAGCCGCCGCTAGCGGTCGCGTCATACCCGCTGCCGGCGGATGATGGGCGCGGGTGGAAATATTCGGGCTTGCTGAAGTTCTGGCCGATGAGTTCCGAGCCGACCACCTTGTCGCCCGCCGGGATCAAGCTCCCGTTGGCCTGCTTCGGAAAAATGACCTGGCTGATTCCGGTCATGAACAGCGGATAGGCCACGCCCAACACGACCGTCATGAAAAGTTTGATTCGAAGTCCCGGTAAGATTTGTTCCCACATAAAAATGTCCTCTTATGTCTCTTTCTTATGCCAGGCGCATGGCGACTAAAAGCTGGTCGATCACCCAGATTCCAGGAAACGGCGCAATGATTCCTCCGACGCCATAGATCAGCAGGTTCCGCCGCAACAGGCTGGCGGCGTCCACCGGCCGGTATTTCACGCCGCGCAAGGCCAGCGGCACCAGCGCGATGATGATCAACGCGTTGAAAATGACCGCCGCCAGCACCGCGCTCTGAGGCGTGTGCAGACGCATGACGTTCAGCCGGCCCAGCACCGGATACATAGTCATGAACATCGCCGGAATGATGGCGAAATACTTGGCCACATCATTGGCGATAGAAAACGTGGTCAGCGCGCCGCGTGTGATCAGCAATTGTTTTCCGATGGCGACCACTTCAATCAGCTTGGTCGGATTGCTGTCCAGATCCACCATGTTGCCGGCTTCTTTCGCGGCAGTCGTTCCGGTGTTCATGGCCAGCCCGACGTCGGCTTGCGCCAGCGCGGGCGCGTCGTTGGTGCCGTCGCCAGTCATCGCTACCAGGCGTCCGGCGGCCTGTTCTTTCTTGATGTATTCCAGCTTGTCTTTGGGAGTGGCCTGCGCCAGGAAGTCGTCCACTCCGGCTTCCGCCGCAATCGCCGCCGCGGTCAGCGGATTATCGCCGGTGATCATGATGCTGCGGATGCCCATCCGGCGCAGTTGC
Organism: Bryobacteraceae bacterium; assembly: GCA_035568415.1. Taxonomy (GTDB): domain Bacteria; phylum Acidobacteriota; class Terriglobia; order Bryobacterales; family Bryobacteraceae; genus Palsa-187. The sequence continues at coordinate 6,560 of DATMOC010000017.1, forward strand.
GCGATGCGCTCCTTCATTCCACCCTTGACGATGTCTTTCAGGTGGATCACACCCAGCAGGCGCCTCCCGTCGCACACGGCCAGCGGCGTTCCGCCGTTGCGCGAAATGCGATCGCTCATGTCTTTGAAATAGCCGGGAACGTCGCCGCCTTTTTCGATGACGAACTTGATGATCGCGTCGGTGGCTCCTTTGCGAAGCTGGCGTCCTTCGAAATCGACGCCGCTCATCCGCGTGTAAGCCGAAAACGGAATGAACGTCGACTCATGTTCCGGAATGTGCCGGCCGCGCAAGCCATATTTTTCTTTCGCCAGGACCACCACCGACCGGCCCTCCGGCGTTTCGTCCGCCAAGCTGGACAACTGCGCGGCGTCGGCTAATTCTTCGTCCGTGACTCCGGTGATGGCCAGAAACTCCACGGCCTGGCGATTTCCTAACGTGATCGTGCCGGTCTTATCGAGCAGCAACGAGTTCACGTCGCCGGCGGCCTCCACCGCTTTCCCGCTCATGGCGAGCACATTGTGCTGCATCACGCGGTCCATTCCGGCGATGCCAATGGCGGAAAGCAATCCGCCGATGGTCGTCGGGATCAGGCACACCAGCAGCGAAACCAGTACCGCGACGGTGGGAACCGATCCCGCGCCCGCCTGCGCGACGCTGAACGCCGAAAACGGTTGCAGCGTAATCACCGCCAACAGGAAGATCAGCGTCAGGCCCGCGATCAGAATATTTAGAGCGATCTCATTCGGCGTCTTCTGCCGTTGGGCGCCCTCCACCAGAGCGATCATGCGATCGAGGAACGTTTCGCCGGGGTTCGAAGTGATCCTGATCTTGATTTGATCGGATAGAACGCGCGTGCCACCGGTTACGGCGCTGCGGTCGCCGCCGGATTCGCGAATGACCGGCGCGCTTTCGCCGGTGATCACGGATTCGTCGACGGTCGCGACTCCTTCGATCACTTCGCCGTCTCCGGGAATGAGATCGTTCGCATCGCAAATCACGATGTCGCCGACGCGCAACAGCGAGCCAGGCACTTGTTCGATTTTTCCAGCCGAGGTCAGGCGCTTGGCGCTCACGTCCGTCTTGGTTTTTCGCAGGGCATCTGCTTGCGCCTTGCCGCGCGCTTCCGCCATAGCTTCCGCGAAGTTCGCGAACAGCACCGTGAACCACAACCACACCGAAATCTGGATTTGGAATCCGAGGCCTGTTGCGCCGGTGAAAATGTCGCGGATCAAAAACACGGTGGTCATCGCCGCGCCCACCTCGACCACAAACATCACCGGATTTTTCATCAAGGTGACCGGATTCAGCTTGGCGAAGGATGCCGTCGTCGCGCGCCGGACGATTTCCGGGTCGAACAGCGGACGCGCCCGCACCAGCTTCTTAGGAAGCAGCGAGGTGGAATCGTCGTGTGGAATTTGGGGCGTCACGTGGGGCTCCTGAGTAGTAGTGATAGACATGACTAACTCCACATCCCGTGAAGCGGCAAGAGAATTATGGAAAAGAGCTTGCCGCCGTGCATCAAGTAGTGTTCGACAATCGGGCCCAGGGAAAGCGCCGGGAAGAACGTAAGGGCACCGACGATGATCACCGTGCCGACCAGCAATCCCACGAACAGGGGTCCATGCGTCGGAAATGTTCCCGCCGTGGAAGGAATCTTCTTCTTGGCTGCCAGGCTTCCGGCCGCGGCCAATAGCGGAATCAGGAACAGGAACCGGCCGATGAACATCGCAAGTCCAGTGGTGAGGTTATACCAGGGCGTGTTTACAGTGATTCCGTTGAACGCGCTGCCATTGTTGCCGGTGGAGCTGACGTAGGTGTACAGGACTTCGCTCAGCCCATGCGGACCGTTGTTGGCAAGATTCGCTGTCGCTGCGCCCGGAGGATTCCAATAACCCTTGGGCTGGAACGTAATCACCGAGCTGAGCGCGCTGAACACCAGAATGCTAAAAGCAGTGGCGATCACCGCCAGCATGGCCATCTTCACTTCTTTTTTCTCGATCTTCTTGCCGATGTATTCCGGCGTCCGGCCTACCATCAGGCCGGCGATGAACACCGCCAGGATGCAGTACAACAGGATCCCGTACAGCCCTGCGCCTACGCCTCCGAAGATCACCTCGCCGGTCATGATGTTGAACATCGGGACCAGGCCGCCCAGCGGAGTGAAGCTGTCATGCATGGAGTTCACCGCCCCGCAACTGGCGTCCGTGGTCACCGTCGCGAAGAGCGCGGAGTTGGCGATTCCGAAACGGGTTTCCTTGCCTTCCATATTTCCGCCGGCTTGCCCCGACGTGGCCGCGTTCTGAATCCCCAGGTTGGTCAGAATCGGATTCCCGGCCTGCTCGAAGTGATAACAGACGAATACGCCGATCAGGAACATCACCGAGAAGGCCGCGAAGATGGCCCAGCCTTGCCGCGTATCGCCGACCATTTTCCCGAACGTATACGTCAGCGCGCCGGGGATCAGGAAGATCAGAAACATCTGCTCCAGATTGCTGATTGGAGTCGGATTCTCGAACGGATGCGAAGAGTTGGCACCGAAGAATCCGCCGCCATTGGTCCCCAGCTGCTTGATGACTTCCTGCGATGCGACCGGTCCTTGCGCGATGATCTGTTTCGCGCCCTCCACCGTGGTCACTTCGGTGTATGGATGCAAATTCTGGATCACGCCCTGCGAGACGAACAAAAGTCCGCCGATGATGCACAGCGGCAGCAGCACGTACACCGTGGCGCGCGTCACATCCACCCAGAAGTTGCCGATGGTTTTCTTTTCCTGGCGCGAGAATCCTCGGATCACGGCGACCGCAATCGCGATGCCCGCGGCTGCGGAAGCGAAGTTCTGCACCGCCAGTACCGCCATCTGCACGAAATAGCTCAAGGTCGATTCGCCGGAATAAGCCTGCCAGTTGGTATTGGTGACAAAGCTGGTAGCGGTGTTGAAGGCCAGATCCGGAGGCACATTGCTCGCGGTAAAGTGTTGCGGATTGAAGGGCAGAATTCCCTGCGCCCGCTGGATCAGGTACGTCAGCAGAAATCCGAAGATGCTGAAGCTCAACAGCGAGGCCGTGTACTGGGTCCAGCGTTGTTCCACTTCTTCTTTCACGCCGATGGCTTTGTACGTGAGCACTTCCAGCCACCGCAATACCGGATGTAAGAAAGTGGGCTGACCCTCAAAGACACGCGCCATGAATGCGCCCAGGGGCTTTACGCAAACCAGGATCAGCCCGAAAAAAATCGCGATTTGTAAGATTCCAATGCTGGTCATAGAGCTCTCCTCAGAACTTCTCGGGACGGAGAAGTGCGTAAATCAGGTAGATAAACAACCCCAACGACGCGATTCCGGCAATGATATAGTCCATGAGTTATCTCCTACAGCCTGTCGCAGGCCTTCGTGAACGCCCAGCACAGCAGCAGAAAAATGCACCCAACGGCGACGTATAAAAGGTCGAGCATGTGGGTTACTCCGTTTCCTTGAAAATCACTTCATACCCTGCGCGGCGCAGCCGCCGTGCCAGGAGTTCATCCTTGGTCGGCCACCATCGCTTGCGCCCGCCCAGGACCACGATAGAGCCGGGCTTCAGCACCGATGTCAGCGTTTCGAAACGATTGCGGCCCAAATAGATCTGCACGCTGGTTTCCACGCGGCTTTCGCTCGCGATCACTCGAAAGCGAGTCTCGTTGAAATCCAGCGGAATTGGAGGCGCTTCGAGCGGAAGCGGATGCGGTACCACCTGCGCCACCAGCAGACGAATGCGCGCGCCCAGGTCGTTCGCCAGCTTGCCGGCTTCTTTCAAAGCAGCCAGCGTCGATCCAACCGACGTAAAGACTACGGCGATGTTTAGCTGCTGATCCGCCTCCTCCGCTCTGGGCCGCGCGGGACGTCCAGTTGCGGGCACGTGGATTCTTTCAATCGCGAGCGACATGTGATTGCGGCCTCCCCACGTATTGAGAGTATTCGGCGACGCCTGAAGAAGTCATAGAAAAGGCATGAAGAAGTCATGAAAATGGCGCATCTCTATCAGTCCAAGGGATATTTTGGAACCGCAACCCCGGCGTATGCGGATCGGGGACGTGAGGTGTCGTCGCGAAATCCGATTCTTGCATTTGCTGTCGCTTAACTCTATGTTATAAAGTACTTTTAGACGATCCAATGGGGCTATTTGATCTGCTGTTTATCGTCGCGTTCCTGGCGACCATAGGGACCCTGCTCAGCACTATCGTGTTGGCGATCCACCGGCAACGCCGCCGCGCGCTGGTTCTTCTCTTTAGATGGTGTGTATGTGCGGCCGTTTATCTCAGCGCAGTAGTGGTCGCGTCCGTTTTCTGGCCGCGAACCGTTCTTCAACCAGACGACGATCGATGTTTCGACGACTGGTGCATCGGTGTCGAGAGCGCCATCCGGCAGCCCGGCTCATACGTCGTCAACCTGCGCCTGTCCAGCCGTGCCCGCCGGGTGTCTCAACGCGAAAATGGCGTAGTTGTGTACCTTGAGGATCACAACGGTCGGCGCTACAACCCAGTGCCGGTCGATTCGGCTGTACGCCTGAACGTCCTGTTGGAGCCCGGGCAGTCCGTCACGGCTCCACGTATTTTCAATGTGCCGGGGGATGCTCGCGAACTTGGTCTGGTCATCACCCACCAGGGCGGATTTCCCATTGGTTGGTTCATCATTGGAGATGAAACGTGGTTCCACAAGCCAACCCTGGTGAAGCTCCCGTAGCCGTTGGCAACAGGCTAAAAACGCGCTATTCTTGCAACGTATTCCACAAGAGGTAGGAAATCGAATGCGATTCTTCGTGATTCTCGGTGCTCTCGCGACGCTCGCTGTCGCTCAGACGACACCGAAAGCGCCCAAAGCAAAGACCTGGAGCATGCCGCGCACTCCGGACGGTCATCCCGATTTCCAGGGTATCTGGACCAACGCCACACTCACTCCGATGGAGCGCCCTGCTCAATTCGCGGGCAAAGCCACGATTTCCGAGGCCGAAGCAACCGCCTACGAGACAAGCGATCTGAAGACCAACGATATCGACGATCCGGAAGCTCCCTTGCTAGCGAGGGCCGGGTCCGGTTCCGGACCCACGGCAGTAGGCGGGTACAACAATCTGTTCATCGACCGCGGAACGCAGCTCGCGCGAGTGGATGGAGTGAAGCGCACTGCGCTCGTGATCGACCCCGCGGATGGAAAAATTCCCATGGCCGCCACCGCCCGGCAAGGGCGTGGTGGAGCTTTGGCCGGATACGGCGGCGACCGGTATAACAGCGTGAAGGATCGTCCGCTGGCGGAGCGGTGCCTGGTCGGATTCGGCTCCACATCAGGACCGCCGATGCTGCCGGTGCTGTACAACAACACCTATCAGATCGTGCAGACGCCGGATTACGTCATGATTCTGGTTGAGATGGTCCACGACGTTCGCATCGTGCGCATGAATCAGCCACACGCTCCTTCTAACGTCCGGCGCTGGTTTGGCGATTCCGTGGGTCATTGGGATGGCGACACGCTGGTGGTCGACACCACCAACTTCAACGGCCAGACGCGATTCCGTGGAGCGGGAGAAAACCTGCACGTCATCGAACGCTTCAAACGCATGGACGCGAACACCGTTCTTTACCGCGCGACCGTCGAGGATCCAACTATTTTCAGCAAGCCGTGGACCCTGGAATATCCGTTCAACGCAACCGAGGGTCCGGTCTATGAGTACGCCTGCCATGAAGGCAACTACGCCATGCCCGACATTCTCGGCGGCGCCCGCCGCCTGGAGACCGAGGGAACCAAGAAGTAACACTACTGCCCGGAATCGAACAGCTCCACCGCATTCGAACCCATATTTTCAATTAGTTAGCACGGTCCACGACGTGCATCCGCTGACCCCATGGGTACGTTGCAAGACTTGCGTTACGCGATTCGCGTCCTTCTGAAGAGTCGTGGATTCACCATCGCTGCGATTGCCGTGCTCGCTCTCGGAATTGGCGCGAACACCGCCATCTTCAGCGTAGTGAACACGGTCCTGTTGCGACCCATGCCGTTTCCCGAATCCGATCGTCTGGTGCAGGTGTACCACGTCCCGCCCGCCGCGAGCTTTCCAGGCGTCAAGCGTTTCGCGGTCTCACCAGGAAATTATCTCGACTGGCGGGCGCTCAACAAGTCGTTCGACGGAATGGCGGCTTACGGAGGGCGTCAGTGGACCTTGACCGGAGTCGACCGGCCAGAGATAGTGCAGGCGGCGGCGGTGGGAGCAGATTTTTTTCCGATCCTGCGCGCTCGACCCTTGCTCGGACGCCTATTGACTCAAGATGACGATCAGCCCGGCCGTGGAAACGTCGCGGTAATCAGTCACGGCTTTTGGCACAGCCATTTCGGATCGAGCCCGGAGGCGCTTGGCAAGACGCTGGTCCTGAATGGCACGCAGTACTCGATTGTGGGAGTCGCGCCGCCGAATCTGCATTTTCCCGCGTGGTCGGCGACATCCGCGGATGTCTGGGTGCCGCTTGCCTGGGACGCCGCCACTCGCGCTATCCGCAAGAACCATTTCGTTCTGGTAGCGGCTCGGCTGAGACCTGGCGTGACCATGTCGCAGGCGCAGGCCGAGATGAACACCATCTCCAGCCAATTGGAGCGGGTGGACCCGGAAGCCAATCGCGATTGGGGCGCGGTGGTGACTTCCTTGCGCGATAACCTGGTCACCAACGTCCGGCCAGTGTTGCTGGTGCTTCTGGGCGCGGTCGCGTTTGTGCTGTTGATCGCATGCGCGAACGTCGCGAATCTGATCACCGCGAGGAACCTCGCGCGAAAAAAAGAGATCGCCGTGCGGGCCGCGCTGGGGGCGAGTCGCGGACGCGCCATGCAACAACTGCTGTGCGAGACGCTGGTGTTGTCGCTGGCAGGGGGAATGGCCGGACTCGCCGCGGGATTCGCCGTGATGCCCTTGCTCACCAAATACGTGAACGAGCAGTTCGTGCTTGCCGCGGACATTCCGCTGGACGCTCGCGTGCTTCTGTTCACGCTGGGAATTTCGATCGCAACCGGAATCCTCGCCGGTGCGTTGCCCGCCTGGCGCGGATCGAAGACCGATCTGAACGATGCGCTCAAACAGGGCGGAAGCCGCGGTGCGTCCGATGCCGGCGCGCGCCGCACCCGAAGCGCGCTGGTGGCAGCCGAAGTGGCGCTTTCGCTGATGCTTCTGGCCGGCGCTGGGCTGATGGTCCGCAGCCTGTGGATGCTCAGCGGCGTCAATCCCGGTTTCGATGCAAAAAACGTACTGACGCTCACTGTGGCGGTTTCCACCAAACGATTTCCCGAACCGGTCCAGAAGGCGGATTATTACGACCAGGTATTGCAGCGCGTGCGAGCTCTTCCGGGTGTCGAAAACGCAGGGCTGATCGACGGCCTTCCGTTCCGCGGCGGCAGCAACGTTCCGTTTGTGATCGAAGGCCGGCCCGCGCCTTTGTTCGCCCAACAGCCGGTAGTGCCTGAACGCGTCATTTCGCTCGGGTACTTGCACACCATGCGGATTCCGCTGCTGCGCGGACGCGAAATCGACGCTTCCGACACGGCCACCCGTCCGCATGTGGTTCTGATCAGCGAATCCATGGCGAAGAGATTCTGGCCGGGCGAGGATCCCATCGGCAAGCACATCACTTTGTCCTTCACTCCCGAAAAGCCGCGCGAAATTATCGGCATCGTCGGCGACGTCAAGCAAAACGCCCTGGACGATGGCGAGCCGACGCCGACGTTGTATGAAGCCGTAGCCCAGCAAACGCCCTGGCCGATGTCGCTGGTGGTTCGCTCCGCGTTGTGTCCGGAGACCCTCACCAGTGCGATCAGCGACACGCTGCAGCAACTCGACCGCGATCAGCCGGTGCGCAACGTCCGCACCATGCAATCCATCCTGGATGAGTCTATTTCCGACCGCCGGATGAGCATGCTGTTGCTGGCGGCCTTTGCGGGCCTCGCACTATTGCTCGCGGCCTTCGGGTTGTACAGCGTCCTGGCGTACACGGTGCGCCGCCGCGTCCGCGAAATCGGGATTCGATTGGCCCTCGGCGCGTCGGTTCAAGATGTGTTGCGGCTGGTGGCGCTCGAAAGTTTGCGGCCGACCATGGCGGGAATCGTGATCGGCCTGATCGGATCCTTCGCGCTAAGTACGCTGCTCACGAAGCTGATTTATGGCATCCGCCCGAGTGATCCAGCGACATTCGCCACGGTCGCGTTCATTCTCGCGGTGGTGTCGATGGTGGCAAGCATCATCCCAGCGTGGCGCGCGACGCGCGTCGATCCGCTGCAGGTCCTGCGGGAAGAGTAGGACAGGCCATCGCCTTTTGTGGCCTGTCGTGCGCGCAGTTCATCTCCGTACCCCTTCCTAACGCGTTGAATTTGGGCTATAATTCGTCCGAACAGAGAGGTGTGTCGATGAGATTCTACATCTGCGCCGGAATGGGCTTAACGCTGTTAAGCGGAGCCGATCTGCCCACGGTTACTGCCGACGTGACCTTCTCCAAAGACATCGCGCCGATCCTCCAGCGGAGCTGTCAGAACTGCCATCAGCCCAACTCCGTCGCGCCGATGACGCTCATCACCTACAAAGAAGTCCGGCCCTGGGCGCGAGCCATCAAAGAGCGCACCATGATTCGCGACCGTCGTGGTGTCATGCCGCCCTGGTACATCGAAAAGAACATCGGGATTCAGCATTTCAAGAACGATCCGTCGCTGAGCGATCTCGAAATCGCCAAAATCGCAAAATGGGCCGACACGGGAGCGAAAGAAGGCGATCCCAAAGATCTGCCGCCTCCAGTCCCGCTGATCGATGGAACAAAGTGGACGCTGGGCGAGCCCGACCTGGTGGTCTCCACACCTGAAATCACAGTGAAGGCGGGTGTCCCCGACTGGTGGGGTGAACTCGAATCCGCTCCAACGGGACTCACTGAAGACCGCTGGGTCAGATCGGTCGAGATGCGCGAAGTGAACGACATCCCCGCGGAAACCGGCGGCGGGCGCGCAACTGTCGGCGCACGCTATGTGTTTCATCACATGATCTGGACCACCACGGTTCCCGGTCAACAAGCGGCATTGGGAACCGACGTCGGCGAAGGTAGCGGGACGTGGCCCATCCACGAAGTCGGCCGCAATGCCGACGTTTTCCCCGACGACGCCGGAAAACTTCTGAAGGCTGGATCGAACCTGGTGTTCGCGTCAAGCCACATTCATTCCAACGGTCGCGATACCAAGGCTCGACTCGTGTTCGGGTTCAAGTTTTTCCCGAAAGGCTACAAGCCGACAGTTCGCTACGCGCGCCGCGGCCTTGGCAACGGCGTCGATATCGACATCAAAGCCGGCGAAGCGGGCCAGCGGCTGGATGCATACAACGTCCTGCAAGAGAACACCAAGATCACGTCGTACGAACCGCATTTGCATGCCCCCGGCATCCGCATGTGCCTGGAAGCCATCTGGGGAATCAACGTCCAAACGCTGAGTTGCTCGGGCTACGACCACAACTGGGTGCGCGTTTACGAATACGAAGACGACTACGCGCCGCTGCTGCCCAAAGGGACCATCCTGCACATCATCGGCTACATGGATAATTCGACGGCGAACAAAAATGTGCCCGATCCGCGGAATTGGTCTGGTTCGGGGAACCGGTCCATCTCGAATATGTTCATCGATCTGGGGCAAGGTGTCGCGCTGACCGACGAACAGCTTTATGCCGAGATGGCCAAGCGCCGCGAGAAACTTCATCTGACGCCGAATGACGTCGTGATCGGATGTCCGCTATGCAATGGCGATCCCATCCCGCTGCCTGTTCGCAAAACGCCGGCCACCTCGGGGGGCGGAAATCAGTAATGCGGTTCGCGCTTACGGTGATTTTGACCTGCGGCGCATCGTACGCCCAGCTTTCCTATTCGCGCGGCCAGAACGTCTCGCCCGCCTATGAAGGATGGGAGCGCACCGCCGACGGCTCCATCGACATGCTGTTCGGATACATGAACTCGAATTGGGAAGAAGAGTTCGATATTCCGGTCGGCCCTGAAAACAACATCCAGCCCGGCGGACCCGACCAGGGCCAGCCTACGCATTTTTTCCCGCGCCGCAACCGCTTCGTGTTTCGCGTCCGCGTCCCTAAAGATTTCGGCGAGAAAGAATTGGTCTGGACGCTGACCTCGCACGGCAAGACCATCAAAGCCTACGGCACGCTGCGCCAGGATTATTTTCTGGACAACATGGTGTTCACGTCTGAAACCGGCGCGATCGGCGCGGGCGTGAGCAGTCCGGAAATCCGAGCGAACAAACCTCCAGTGCTCGAAGCCGCAGGCGACCGCATGCGGACCGTAAAGGTGGGCGAGACGCTCGCGCTTTCCGCGCATGTGACCGACGACGGCATCCCCAAGCCTCGTCCTCGCGGGGCGTTTCTGGATCGTAGCCGCAACGACGAAGTGAAAGACATGCGCATGATTCCGCCACGCCAGGTAACCGTCGGCAGCGCGACCGGGCTGTGGGTTTCCTGTTACGTGTACCGCTCGGCGGGCAAGGTGTCGATCAGTCCCGATCAAGCCAAGACGTGGGAAGACACGCGCGCAGGAGGCAACTCCCAATGGTCGCCTCTATGGGCGGCTCCACCAGCGCCTGCGGATGGGAAGTGGACGGTCAATGTAAAGTTCGACGAACCGGGCACCTACATTTTGCGCTGGCATGCGTCGGATGGAGCGCTGTGGGCGGATGAGGATATTAAGGTCACGGTCGTTAAATGACGCTTAGAGCTTCTGCAAACCCTCGACACAGGCTGAAGCCCTGTGCCACATGGATTGCAACCCTGAGTTGTGGCACGGGCTTCAGCCTGTGGGCTTTCCGCTGCCAGAAGAGTTTTTCAACCGCCTCCTAGGTCTGATCAACACATTCGGCTAGCAGCGCGGCTTTTGTCACAAGTCGATAGGTCCAAAACGTAAAGCTGTTGTCCACTCTACTGAGATCAAGCAGAGCATCGCTTCTTCTACCCAGGTGCAATCGAGCTTCGGCACGGAGGAAATGCAGGGTCTCCCGATAATAGTCATCCTTGTAGGAATCACAAAGATCTAAGCCCTTCGTAAAATCGCGTTCAGCGGCGAGCCAATCGCCGAGGTTCAGTTCATACCGTCCGCGGGCAAAAAATAGACAAGGCTCCAAATGATTTACGGCGATCGCTGACGATACGTCGCTGACGGCTGCTGCGTATTCACCATTGCGGGCATGCAAATACGCGAGCAAAGACCAGACTTGAGGGTCTTCTGGATACTGCGCAACCAACCCCTCAGCCAGCACCAAAGCCCCGGCTACGTCATCGGATTTCGCGAGCGTTTCTGCTCTAGTGATTCTATCCTCGATGGTTTGTTCCATTTGCGTTTCCATCTCGCCGCCTGCACTAGTTCCTGTGCGCCGACCAGAAGCACGTCCTCAAGAACACTACTGCGGACGCATCCAGATGTCTTCCAGCAAATTCACTGACGACGTCAGTGTCTGCCCGCCGACCGTCAGCCGCACCATATAATTTCCCGGTTCGAGCAGCGGACCGAGCACGGGGCCGCCGCGGCCGCCGCCTCCACCACCACCCCCTCCGCCCCGACCATTCGCGACAAATGGAATACGCACTTGACCACGACCTGCCGGTTCTTCCGGCGCGGCGCCCGCAGGCGGATTCGCAGGCGGCGGAGGCGCGGGACCGCGCATGCTCCATTGGAACCGGTTCATCCCGGATTTGATTTCCACGTCCATGGTGCTCACTACTCGATTGTTTTGCAGAAATTCGACTTTGCCTGCGCCCGCGTCGGATTTGGCCCAGATGCTGATCGCGGTTCCGCCTTGCGGATTCTGTGCGATGAAATCACGATTCGTCGCGCGGCGCAGTGCCTGCGTATCGTTCTTCCACAGAACCGCCGGGCGCGGATCGAACAGCACCACGTCGCGACCCTCAGCCGACTTGAGTTGTTCCAGAGGGCTGATGTCGTCTGCAATCCAGATCGACCTTCCGTGGGTCGCGATAATCAGGTCGCGATCGCGCGGATGAATCAGAATGTCATCGACACGGACGCTCGGCAGGTTGGTCATGAACCGCTTCCACTCCTTGCCGCCGTCGACGCTGACATAGAACCCGAATTCCGTTCCAGCGAACAACAGATTCGGGTTGTCCAGGTCTTCCCGCAGGGCATTGACGTTTCCGTTGCCGGGAAGATTCGACGTGAGATTCGTCCACGTCTTGCCGTAATCGGTGGTCTTGAACAGGTACGGCTTCCAATCGTCGTTGCGATGATTATCGAGCGCGACGTAGGACGTTCCCGGATCGAAATGCGACGGCTCGATGCGTGAGACTTGCACGAAACCCTTCGGTGCTCCGGCGATGTTGCCCATCACGTTGGTAAACGTCTCGCCGCCGTTGGTGGAGACTTCGAGATTGCCGTCGTCGGTGCCGATCCACAGCACGCCGGGCCGCGACGGAGATTCGCGGATTTGGGTGATCAGCGAACTGGCCGAGTAGCCGTCGTGCTTTTCCGCCATCGGTTTGTCGCCGGCGACGCCCATGATGGCCATTTCGGGCGACCAGCGGTTGACGTTTTTGGTCAGATCGGTGGAGTTCATCCACCACGAATCGCCGCGATTGGTCGACTTGAAAAAGTATTGCGACGCCATGTACACAACTTGTGGATTGTGCGGCGAAATTTCGAACGGCGCGTTCCAATAAAAACGCAGGGGATCGGCATTCGGAGCGGGATTCGTCACGTTAGGAGGTCCACCGCGGCCGCCACCTCCGCGTCCACCTTGCGCGGCTTCTTCCGGCGGAGGTGTCACGCCCACCGGAGGATTATTCGCCCTCTGAATTTCATTTGCTGTAGCCGCCGCGCCGCCGCCGCGTGCCGCAACGGTCGGGCGAATACTCTTCTGCGTGCCGTTGCGCAGATCGTGACGGCTCATGTTGCCGTCCTGCGATTCGGCGTAGACCGTAGCCCAATCGGTGGGGTCCTGACGAGTATAAAATCCGTCGCCACCGGAAACGGTGAACCAATCCGTATTGATGGGACCGTTGTTGGCGCGCACCGCGCTCGGACCGCACCACGCATTATTATCCTGAAGCCCGCCGCACACATAGTAGGGACGCCGCATGTCGGCGGAAACCTGGTAAAACTGGCCGCTGGCGATGTCGTTATGATAATCCCAGGTGAAGCCGCCGTCGTAACTGAAATCGACTCCGCCATCGTGACCCACGGCGACGATGCGCGGATCTTTTGGATTGATCCAGAACGCGTGGTAATCGGTGTGCGACCCGGTGAGACCGGTCCACGTTTTCCCGCTGTCGAGCGACATCTGGCCGGGATTGCCGCCGACGAAAAGCTTCTGATCGTTCACCGGATCGACGCGGATCTGGCTGAAATATGTGGGACGCTGATTCTGATTGCTCTCGAAGGTCCACGTTTTGCCGCTGTCGTCCGAGCGATACACGCCGCTCGCGTTGGGATCGGGAGGAGCCGCGGTGCCACGCCCGCCGCGTCCACCACGACCAGCAGCGGCCGGGTCGCCTTCCGCCGCGCCCGCTCCACGTCCGCCGCGCGCCGGTCCACCCTCGGCAGTAGTGCCGCCGCCCGTGCCGGCGCTCGCGTTGACTTCTACTTGCGCGTAAATCGTCGTGGGCTTCGCGCGGAAAATGGAAATCGCGATGCGGCCGTAGATCCCGTCTTTCGATTTGGGCCAGCCGGGACCATCCAACTTGGTCCAGTTTTCGCCGCCGTCGGTGGACTTCCACAGCGCGCAATTCGGACCACCGCCGTTGTATCCCCACCACGTCCGGCGGCGCTGAAACGATGCCGCGTACAGAATTCTCGGATTCGATGGATCGATGGCGACGTCCGTAAATCCCGTGTCGGCGTCGATGTACTTGGCTTTCTTCCACGTCTTTCCGCCATCGCTCGATTTGTACAAGCCGCGCTCCGGATTCGGTCCGAACAGATGCCCGTTCGCGGCGACAAAAACAATCCTCGGATTCGTCGGATCGACCACAATGCGCGCGATCGACTGCGTGTCGTCGAGACCCAGGTGCGTCCAATGTTCACCGCCATCGGTGGTTCCCCACACTCCATCGCCAATCGACGAACTCTGACGATTGTTCGATTCGCCCATGCCGACATAAACCACATTCGGATCGGAGGGCGCGATCGCGATCGCTCCAACGGATTCGTTCGCATTGTTGTCGAGCTGCGAGTGCCAATGATTGCCGCCGTCCGTAGATTTCCAGAGTCCACCCGTGGCGAAGCCGACGTAGATAATCATCGGGTCTTTCTCGGAGCCCGCGATATCGTCGACACGTCCCATCATGGTGGCGGGACCGATGGAGCGGAACTCGAATCCGCGCAGCAGCGGGTCGGTGGACGCGTTCGGCGTGGGCGGGGTAGCACTCCTGGATTGCGCCCAGATGACGCCCGCGAGGCACAGGCATGCGGCAGAAACGATCGCGAGTAGTATTCGGCGACGAATCAATTTGTTCTCTCCTTCGAGGTTGAACCGCTTCCTATGGTCACGGCTCAGGGCTCGGCGCTACGACTTCTAAACACTCAATTTCCAGGGCGCACGCGCTTCACGTGCGAAATATTTTTTAGCTTCGGGTTGTGACACCGTCCAGCGCTGTGCGTCGAAATCGACGCGCTGTTTGCTGCGCAGCGCGATATTGCCCAATAAGCAGGCTGCAGTCGAGCGCTGGCACGTCTCGATATCGCTGATGGGACGCTGCCGGGTACGGATGCATTCCAAAAAATTCGCCCAGTGTTCGCGATTGCCGGAGTTGACCGATTTCATCTCCCATTCGGTCACTCGCGATCCATTTTCGGGAACCAAACGCAAGCCGCCGCGGTCGACGAACAAAGTCGCTTGATCGCCGTGGAACAGGATCCCGTAATCGTGGCGGAACATCGATTGAGCATTGGCCTCTCGACTCTCAAAGACAGCGACGAATCCGGGATAGTCGTAGGTTACCTGCATGGTGTCCGGCGTATCGCGATTGTCCTTAATGAAGAACTTGTTGCCGCTCGCCGTGGCACTGGTGGGCAGCGCTTCGTTGAAGGCCCATTGCACGATGTCGAGCAGGTGCACGCCCCAATCGGTCATCATGCCGCCGGCGTAATCCCAGAAATAGCGGAAGCGTGAAAAATAGCCGTCGCCGGGATCGACGCCGAAACGGTTCGCATTGAACGGACGCATCGGCGCGGGGCCCAGCCACATATCCCAATTCAGACCCTGAGGCGGATCGGAATCGGGCGGATTGCCGATGCCTTCGCGTCCCGAATGGCCGTAATACCAGGTACGCGCGAAGGTGACTTCACCCAGCTCGCCGCTGCGCACCAGCTCCACCGCTTTCTGAAAATGTTTGGCCGAGCGCTGCATGGTTCCAGCCTGCACCACGCGGTTATACTTGCGAGCCGCTTCGAGCATCTTGCCGCACTCTTCCATGCTCACGGCCAGCGGCTTTTCGACGAAGACATCCTTGCCCGCCTTGCATGCCTCGACGGTCATGTAGGGGTGCCAGTGGTCGGGCGTCGCGATGCACACCGCGTCGATGGATTTGTCGGCAAGAATCTCGCGAAAATCGCGTACCGCGCGAGCTTGCCCCTTGGTCTGGGCATTTGCCTGATCGAGAGCGGTCTTGAGATTGCGCTCGAACACGTCGCACACCGCGACCACCGTTACGTTAGGTTGGGCCATTGCGTGGCGCAGATTGTCGCGTCCCATCTTGCCCATGCCGATGAAGCCCACGGAAATCCGGTCGTTGGCGCCGCGAACGTTGCCCGTAAAAAGCTGGGTGGTGAGCGCCGCGCCCACGCTGGATTGAATGAATTGCCGCCGGTTTGCGTCCATAGCCGCCTATTTTAGTTCAACTTAGTGATACGGTGGACGGCGGTCGAATCACACTACGAGGCAAGATAGGGTCGAACACATGGCGTTTCATATTGCACTGAACATGGCCGGGGCGGTTTCGGCGGGCGCCTATACGGCCGGCGTCCTGGATTTTCTGGTGGAGGCGCTGGACGAGTGGTACGACGCGCGCGAGTCCCAACGCCGGCTCCACGGCGACGATGTTCAGTCGTGGACGATTCCGGCGCACGATGTGTCTCTGGATGTCATGAGTGGAGCTTCGGCGGGCGGTATGTGCGCGGCGATCAGTTCCATCGCACTGCAGGAAGAGTTCGATCATGTGCATCAAACCAGCCCGCCGGCGGGCCTGCCCGTGAATCGCCTGTATCAGAGCTGGGTCCGCAGTATCGACATTGTGCCGCTGCTCGGAACCGTCGATCTGCCCAACCGGCAAGGGCCGGTGCATTCACTGCTCGACAGCACACCGATAAGCGCCATCGCAAACACGGCGCTGCAAGCCCAGGCGGGCCGGCAGCAGAAACGTGAATGGATCGCCGAGCAGATGGCGGTGATCCTGACCATGTCCAATCTGCGCGGTATTCCTTACAGCGTCGATCTGGCGAACGCAGGGTCGTTCGAAGAACGAATCGCGTACCACGCGGACCGGATTCAGTTTGCGATCAGGAATGGACTGGTAGCCAGCACCGATACTTCGATTGGGCTGGATTCCTCAAATGCGGCGGATCCGAATTGGCCGGCCTTGCGAACCGCGGCCATGGCGACCGGCGCGTTTCCCGTGATGCTGGCGTCCCGCACGATCGAGCGAAAACGCGCGGAGTATGAAAACCGGCTGTGGAACATCAACAACCCGGAGCCGGATCAGGGCGAGTGCCAGTCGGAGGTGAAGATCGCGCCAGCCTGGGATGACAACGTGGTTCCCGCGACGTTCCCCAACGTGTATGCCGATGGCGGAGTTACCAACAACAATCCGTTCGAGTGCGCGCGCCAGTACCTGGTTCAGGCCGCAGGAAATTCGAAAAGTAATCCGCGCGACCCGAAGGACGCCAACGCCGCCGTGATCACCGTCGCACCGTTTCCGGGCGAGGCGCCGTTTGACCCGGGATATGATCCGCAAAAGCAATCCGAGCTGGTGAACGTGCTCACTGCGCTGCTGGGAACGTTGATCAGTCAAACGCGATTTCAAGGCGAAGACTTGCGCCTTACCAAAGACGAGGACGTCAGCAGCCGCTTCGCCATCGCGCCATCGGACAGTACTGCGCCCGATCTGCCGTCGTTATTGTGTGGATCGCTGGGTGCGTTCGGGGGATTCATCGACCAGAAATTCCGCGATCGCGATTATCAGCTCGGACGGCGCAACTGTCAGCAGTTTTTGCGCAAATCTTTCGCCCTGCCTCAAGACAACGTGACGATAACGGCGGGCATCACCAAGAAGCCGGAGCTTCAACCAGCCTTCGAAGCCGAATACAGTTTCGTGGAGAACGGGAAACGCTGGTATCCGATCATCCCGCTGATGCCAGCGCTGAGGCAAGAGATCCTAGCGCCGCCGCGCGATCAATTTAAGACCACTGCCGCGCGCCTCGAGCAAGTGGCCGATGCAGCGCTGAACCGGGTGAAAACAGTGCTGCACGCCTTCGCCAATCAGCCGGGCGACGTGCACGGAGTCTGGTCATTTGTGTTGACCGGGGCGTTTGATGTATTTGAGCCGAAGCTCCGGAGCCTCATCTTAGGGACGCTGACGTCGCAATTGAGCGCGCTGAAGCAGGTGTGAACCTGCTCTGAGCAACGCGCTCCATAACTGTCGCGCCTCAACTAACGGCCGCGCGGACTTCAGGTTTGATGCGTGACAGTTATGGAGCGCGTAATACCTCATGTGCCCGCATTATTTCACAGCGATTCGGACGCGCCGCTCCAGAATCGAGTACAAAAAAATCGTGAAGAAAATGAGAACCGGGCCCTCCGCCGGCGACAAAGTGTGGAATTTGTGCGGTCCGAACAATGGATTGATAAACCAATACGTGGGAGGCTTGTCGCGGCTCAAGGCGAACCAGTACTGCAGGTTCGTTTTGTCCTCGTAGACCAGCATGAATCCGGTTAGCCCGAGCACGATTCCGAGGGCCGTGATTCCCAGAAGCACCAGCACGCCGCGACGCATCAATAGGCCGCGCCAGTCACCCGCCTGAGGATCGCGCCGGTCGCAACGAAAAAACACCATCGCCAGCACTACGCCGGCCGCTCCGCCCAGCAGGTCCATATAAATATCGTTGAAGTCGAACGGAACCGGACGTCCTCCCATCAGATCCCAGTACTGGAAACACTCGTCGAGGCCGCCCAAAACGGTGATCCACGCAATCGATTCCACCGGCGAGAGCGTCAACGCCAGCAGCGCCACACCTTCGGGGAAGTACTGCGGATAGTGGACCAGTTCCACGTTGTTCGCCGTCAGCAATCGCCACGTCCCCACGATGAGCGCGATGGTCAGAATCCAGAAAACGGCAATCGGGCGTCGCGCACTCTGGCCTTTAAGACGCCACAACAGGATGAGTGTCAGCACGCCGACTTCGATCAATCCGATCGCGGCGGAAGCTTGGTACAGGCGCCGGTGGCTGATGCGAATGGCGATCTCGTTCATTATGTATTGCACTTTTTCGTGCGGAAACGTCACGGCCGCCGCGTAAGCCACCAGACAGACCCAGGCCCAGCGCGGATGCTGGTGGATCCAGAGAAGAAATCGTTGGAGGGCGCGCACTCGAATCGCCCATTATGCCACGTGGCAGCCCACACACGCCGTGTTTGAGCTGACACGCCCCCAAATCGTCAAAAGATTTTTATTTTCAATAAGTTCACGGGTGGCCCGCGGACTGCGATCTAGCACGGCATGAAAACGAAAAACATGCTGATGAAAGTGGCGGCGATCCTGGCGGTGGCCGCAGTCGATGCGTGCGCGGAAGAGCGGCGCTCGCAGAAGCGGATCGTCATTTCGATCCCCGACAAGAAACTGGTCCTGATGCAGGGCGACCGCGTGCTGAAAATGTACGACGTCGCTGTCGGGAAGTCTTCCACGCCCAGCCCCCAAGGCGAGTTCAGCATCGTCAACCGCGTTCCGAATCCGACCTGGTATGGACCGGACCAAGTGGTGGGCCCCGGGAAAAATAATCCGCTGGGCACGCGCTGGATGGGACTCGGATACAAGGGCTACGGGATTCACGGAACGAACGTGCCGAGTTCCATCGGCAAGGCAGCGTCGCACGGATGTATCCGGATGCGGCAGCACGATGTCGAGGAATTGTTCGCCCTAGTCGACGTGGGCACCACAGTCGAGCTGCACGGTGAGCGGCCGGCGCTGGTCGCCATGATTTTCGCGGTTGCAGTTGGAGATTGAAGCATTTCTAAACAGTTCGAAAAGGAGAAGAGACCATGATCGTTCTGAGATATTTGCTTATTTTTGCCGGAATCGGCCTGTTGGTGGGAGCGGCCGCCATTCTGGCATGGGACCTTTACCAGATTCTGAAGTTCAGGAAAAAATCCCCGGAGGAAGTGGGGGAATTGAGGGAGCCCGCGATTCGTTGGCAGCAGGCGCGATCGCTGGCCATGCTCTCCGCAGCGCCGCTGCTGGCCGGGTTGAGCATCGCCGTGGTTCCCAGCGGAGCGGCCGGAGTGCGCGTCAATCAGTTTGCGGGGACCCGGCCAACGACCTTGTATCCCGGCGTGCACTTCCAGATTCCGTTCATCGAGGAAGTGGAGACGTACAACATTCGCGATAGCGTTTTCGCGACCTCGACGGTGGACGATCCGAAAAAGGATGATCCGAAAAAGAAAAGTGGAATGCAGGTGCAGACGCGCGAAGGGCTGGTGGTGGGGCTGGCCGTGGCGGTGCGGTATCGTCTGGACCCCTCGAAGCTCGCCTACATTCATTCGAATCTGCCGCAACCGATTGAAGAAGAAATGATCGCGCCTGCAGTGGCGTCGGCGTTTCGCGACCTAGCTCCGTCATACCTTGTGCGCGAACTGTTTTCGACCAAACGCGAAGAAGTCCGGGCCGCGGCCAATGCGCGGATCGCCGCGAAGCTCGGCTCGGACGGGATCGTCGTGAAGGAGGTGGTGTTGCGCGACATTCAGCTTCCCACCGAATACGCCAAAGGCCTGGAAGGCCTGCTGCTCAAGGAGCAGGAGAACGAACGGCTCAACATCGAATTGGAAGTGAAGAAGAAGATGGTTCGCACGGCCGAGCTCGAAGCCGAGGCGCAGAAGGCTCGCGACGTGACGGGGGCCGAATCGCGCGCCGCCATGGTGGTCTTGGAAGCGAAGGCGCAGGCGGACGCGATGCAGCACACGCTTCCGCTGAAAGAGAAACAGATCCAGCAATCGCGGCTGGAGGCCGAAGCCCGTAAAGAGGCGACGGTGAAAAACGCCGAAGCGATGGCGCAGGCCAAGGTGATCGACAGCAAAGCCGAGCTCGAGAAGCGCAAGATGATGAGCGAAAGCGACGAATACCGCATTCGCCGCGTGGCGATGGCCGATGCGGAACGCATGAAGCTTGAAGCAGAAGTGTTGAAGGAAAATCCGCTGCTGATTCAGAAGATCATCGCGGAGAAGCTTTCGGACAAGGTACAGATCATGATGGTGCCGAACGACGGAAAGTTTTTCTTCGCCAACGATGTCTTGAAGGGGACGATAACAGCTCCCGGGATTGTACACTGAGGAGCTGACTGGACCGCAGGGGGCAGGCTTCCACCGCGAAGCCTGCTTCAGGCGTTTTACGAATCGCCGATGCACAATTTGTTGAGGGCGCTGCAGCCAGGTTCAGTCATTCTGGATCTGGGGTGCGACGAAGGCAGTTTCGATCCGCCGCACGCCGGCGTTCTGCTGGTTCGCGTGGATCTCCAGTTTCCAGGCGCGATGGCCGGCGCCCGCGTGCAGGCGAATAGCGCGAGCCTCCCGTTTCAATCCCGCTGTTTCGATCTGATCGTTTCCAACCACAGCCTGGAGCATTTTGAGGACCTGGCGGAGTCGTTGCAGGAGATCGCGCGGGTAATCAAACCGAACGGAGCTCTGTACATTGCGGTGCCGGACGCGTCGACTGTCACCGACAACATTTATCGCTGGCTGGCGCGCGGAGGCGGCCATGTGAATCCGTTCCGCTCGGCGCCGGAGCTGGCGACGCTGGTGGAGGGCGCGACCGGGCTGAAGCTGGTCGCGATGCGCACGCTCTGTACGTCGCTGGCTTTCTTGAATCGAAGAAACCAGCGCACGCGCGCTCCGCGGCGGCTGCTCCTGTTAGGCGGTGGCACCGAGTTCTCTCTGCTGGCGCTGAACTATTTTTTTCGTATTGCCGACCGGGCGTTTCGCACACGCCTCAGCGTGTATGGCTGGGCGCTCTATTTTGGAAGCATCGATTTCGAAATCGATCGTGAAACGAGAACCAACGTGTGCGTGCGGTGCGGTTCCGGACATTCGTCGGAGTGGCTGCGTGGGCAGGGAGCGATCCACAGATGGCTGCTTCTTCAGACGTACCGGTGTCCCGATTGCGGGGCTCGCAACGTGTTTACCGAGGATCGGCACTATGAACATCTGCTGCCAGGGTGATTCTGCTATGATCCTGCCGTGGCGCTTCGGGGGCTTTTGCTGATTTTCTTGTGTTGTGCTGTTGGTGGACAGACGTTGGACGATGCGGTTCGCACCCTGGCAGGTAAGGTCTCGGCACATCTCGCGCCGAATGAGACCGCTCACTTGACTTCGCGGAATCTCAGCACTTTAGGTCCGGGCGATGCGAACAAAATTCACGCGGCGCTGGAGCGAACACTACGGAAGCGCGTCCGCAATCCCGCGGCCGTCGATGTGGTGCTCACCATCTCTGAAGACGTGCGGGGCTATGTGTTGGTCGCAAAGATTCGGCAGGATGTCGAGATGGCGGCATTCCGCATCGATCCCGCGCCCGCGCGTCCGAAGCTCATGGTCGAAAAGAGAATGATGTGGGAACAAGAAGCTCCGCTTCTGGATGTGGCGTTGATCGACGATCAAATCCTGGTGCTGGATATCAATGGTCTGACGCGATATGAGCATCGCGCGCCGGCGGAATCGGTTCCGATCGCGGCATCGACTACGCGCGATCCGCGCGGGCGCATTGAGCTCGCCGGCGAATCGCTGACGGTCTACGTCTCGGGCACGGCGTGTCAAGGGACATGGAAGACGCTCGCGCTCACTTGCGGAACTGGCGGCGATATTTCCTCCGGTCGCGACACGCTGGAATCGTCAGGCTGGCCGCTGCATTATTCCTACGCCCAAATCGGCGCAGAAACGTTGCTCGCGCAGATCGACGGACGCGCACATATATATGATGCGGATCGAAAAGCCACTGGTACGATCGACGAATGGGGGAGCGATTTCATTGCCGCATGCTCCGGAACGCGGATTCTTGCCACCGGCTCGGGCGACCGCGAATCACGCGATTTCGTCGCTTTGTATGATTTGACCAACCGCACGCCCGTGCGCGTCAGCGATCCGGTGGAGTTTCCCGGTCCCGTGACCGCGTTATGGGAATCTCCTGCGCGCGCGGTAGTCCGCAATCTTTCGACAGGACGGTATGAAGCGTACAGCCTTACGATGGATTGCGGCCGCTAGCACGCTGGCCGTGCTCGGAACGATCGACGCCGCGCGCCGTCCACGCTATGGAGGCGATCTGCGCATCGAGATGCGGGCGGCAATGCGCACGCTTGATCCAATCGAGGCGCCGCCGGAAGCAGCTCTGTTGACGCAAGCCGTGTTCGAAACACTGGTGCGGCTGGACAATCGCGGCGATCCGCAGCCCTCGCTGGCAATTTCGTGGATGCACGATACGGCTCGCAAATGCTGGGTCTTCACGCCCCGAGCCAACGTGATACTGCACAACGGGATCGTGTGGACACCCGCGCCGATTGAAGCGCCGGACGACCAACCGATCGAGCGGATCCTGCGCGAAATGTCGCGGACGCGCAACGCAGTCGTGATTCGGAACGCGGATGGATCGCTGACCGGTACCGGTCCATTCAAGATCGCCCAGTGGGATGCGGAAAAATCGGCGAAGCTTGTCGCGCACGACGGATATTGGGGCGGGCGGCCCTATCTCGATTCAATCGACGTCCGCATGGGGCGCGACCTTAGCGACCAGAACGCCGATCTGCAACTCAGTAAGGCCGACGTCGTGGAAGGGCAGATCGCGCGCCGGCCGAGCGGAGCGCCCGACGAAGTAATTGCACTCGAGTTCGACCATCGGGTCCCTGAAAATGTTCGGGAAGCCGTCGCGCTTTCCATCGATCGTGCCGCGATTCACAAAGTCATTCTTCAGGGCCAGGGCGAAGTGTCGGGCGCTCTGCTGCCGCGCTGGCTGACGGGCTACTCATTTCTGTTTCCCGTGGACCGAAACGTCGCGCGGGCGCGGCAGATAGCAGGATCCGCGACGCTCGGATTTTCATACGATGTCAAAGATCCGATGATCAAGGCCGTCGCCCAGCGAATTGAAGTCAACGTGCGGGAAGCCGGAATCGTGACGCGTCCGGCGCAGGGATCGCCCGACGTGCGCTTGATCCGGTTGCTGGTCGCGTCGCGCGATCCGTGGGTGGCACTCGAGGAAATCGCGTCGATCCTGAACGCCCCATCAGTCGCGGCCGCGAGTCCGTATGAATGGGAGCGCGCGCTGCTGGATGGTTTCCGCGTCGTACCGATCGTTCACATCGCGAAAGCATGGGCGCTAAGCCCGCGCGTCAAAAATTGGCCACGACTGGCAGATATATGGTTGGAATGATTGGGGGGCGGACCCCCTGGTCCGCGCGCGATCCCCTGATCGCGCATTTCGAGAACAGGCCAGGCCGATCCGGGGATCGGCCGCGGACCAGCGGGTCCGCCCTCCAATGACATTTCGCACCAAGCTCCTGTTCATCTCGTCGTTCACCGTGGCCGGCGCTGTCGCGCTGGTGACCGGCGCCGTTTCGGTTTCCACGCGGCGCGCGTTCGACCGGATCGATACCCAACGTCGCGATGCGCTGCTCGATCAATTCCGGCGTGAGCTTGACGCGCGTGGAGCGGAAGTCGCACAGCAGGTGGCGCGAGCCGCTGCATCCACCACGGTGCAACAACTGGTCGCCGGCGCCGCGGAATACGATCGCGCGCAAGCCGAGGCCGAAGCGCAGATGCTCGATTTTCTGGACGTGCTGAAGCCGGACCTGACCATCATCTCCTCGGCGCACTGGCCGGCACGATTCGGATACAAGAATGACTGGGAGGTTGCCGCCGAAGACTGGAATGCTGCCGATCCGTTCCTGGCGCGCGTACCGCTGTCCGACGGGAATGCGGTGGCGCTGGTCGCGGTGCGCACGGTGCCGGGTGGATTGGTGATCGGCGGACGACGGCTCAGCCCCGAATTTCTGAAATCGCTAGGTGTCGCTCCTGGGATGCGCGCGTTATTGTGGCTCGCGACGGGCGAAGTGATCGACGCGGAAGGCGCGATCCACGATCCGCAGAAACTCAGCACGCTGATCGCGGAAGTGCGGCGCACCGGCAAGCCCGCCACGGGAACGGTTCGATCCAGCGCGGAAGCCTTCGCGGCTTTACCACTCACCCGGCGTGGACGGCTGATGGGCGCGCTGCTCGCTGGAACTTCGCTGCGTGAGCAACAGGGCCTGGAGCGTGCGATTCTGTGGATCGGCGTGATCGTAGGTGGATCAGGCATCGTGATCGGCGTACTCCTGGGATGGTGGACCACGGAGCGGATCACGCGGCCCGTGGAACGCCTCGCTGCCGGCGCGCGAGCGGTCGCAGGAGGAGATTGGTCGGCGCGAGTGGAAGTTCTCTCGCACGACGAGATCGGCGAGCTGGCACAGGCGTTCAATCATATGACCGAGCAGCTTCTGGAGCATCGCGATCGTGCGATTCAGGCCGAACGCGTCGCCGCCTGGCGCGAGCTGGCGCGGCGGCTGGCGCACGAATTGAAGAATCCCCTGTTCCCGCTGCAAATCACGGTGGAGAATCTGCAGCGCGCGCGGGAGCGTCCCGAATTCGAAGAAGTGTTTCGCGAAAGCACGGGAACTCTGCTTGCGGAGCTCTCCAATCTTAAGACCATCATCGGGCGCTTCAGCGATTTCGCCAAAATGCCGGCGCCGCAATTTGAAACCGTGGACGTCAATGAAATCGTGCGCGACGTGACCAAGCTGTACGATGCGAGACTCAAAGATAGCATCCAGTATTCGGTGGACTTAGCGGAAGGAGCGTTGACGGCTGCGGTCGATGCCGATCAGTTGCGCCGCGCTCTCGGCAACCTGGTGCTGAACGCGATTGACGCCATGCCGGAAGGCGGCACCATGCGCATCGTCACAACGCGGCAGGACGGAAATGCTCGGATCTCGGTTTCGGATACGGGACAGGGCCTGACCGAAGAGGAGTGCGCGCGCCTATTCACGCCGTATTACACAACCAAACAGCATGGAACCGGGCTGGGTCTAGCGATTGTGCAGAGCGTGGTGAGCGATCATCGTGGAAAGATCGCGGTGGAGAGCAAGCCAGGACGCGGCACGACTTTCACGATTGATCTTCCGGCTTCACAAGGGGAAATTTCTTGAGTCATTTGCTGATCGTCGACGACGACCCCAACACGCTGGCGTCGCTGGCGCGCGCGTTCCGCATGGCAGGATACGAAGCGACGGTCGCCGATCACGCGGCTCGCGCCATCGAATTGGTGAAGACGCAGACGTTCGATTTGATTTTTTCCGACGTCGTCATGCCGGAGAAAGACGGGATCGTGCTGCTCGAAGAAATGCGCGCATTGGGAGTGACCACGCCGGTGGTGATGATGTCCGGTCAGGCGACCGTGGACATGGCTGTTCGGGCCACCAAGCTGGGGGCAATTGATTTTCTGGAAAAGCCGCTCTCGACGGACAAGCTGCTCCTGACCGTCGAAAATGTCCTGCGGCTGCGGCGTTTGGAGCTGGAGAATCGCGAGCTGCGGGCGCGCGTCGGCCGTCATGAAATCGTCTGGAAAAGCGACGCCATGCGGCGCGTGACGGCGCAAGTGGAACGCGTCGCGCCAGGCGAATCGCGGGTATGTATCCTCGGTGAAACCGGAACCGGCAAGGAATTGATCGCGCGCGCGATTCACGAAGCCAGCGCCCGCAAGACCGGTCCGTTCGTGACGCTGAATTGTGCTGCGGTTCCGGGCGAGCTGATCGAATCCGAGTTGTTCGGGCATGAGAAAGGATCCTTCACCGGCGCGGCATCGCGGCACTTGGGAAAGTTCGAGCAGGCGCATCGTGGGACGCTGTTCCTCGACGAGATCGGCGATATGCCGGCAGTGATGCAGGCCAAGCTGCTGCGTGTGCTGGAAGAAGGCGAAGTCGAGCGCGTCGGAGGATCGGGCAGCATTCGCGTGGATGTGCGCGTCGTCGTGGCGACGCATCGGAATCTGGAACAGCAAGTCAAGAGCGGCGCGTTTCGCGAGGACTTGTATCATCGAATTTACGTGTTTCCGATCGTGCTCCCGCCGCTGCGCGAGCGCAAAGGAGATGTGGCGGTGCTGGTCGAGCATTTCGCGCAGCGGGTTTGCGAAATCAACGGATGGAAGATGAAGCCGTTTACGAAGGGCGCGGTGGAGGCGCTCGATCGTCATTCCTGGCCTGGAAACGTGCGCGAATTGCGCAATGTGGTCGAGCGATTATTGCTGCTGGCCGACGCGGAAGTGGACGAAGAGATCGTGCGCGCGACGCTTCCGGAAGGCAAGGCCGCGGCATCCGGAACGCTGGCGTCGCGCGTGGATGAGTTCGAGCGCCAGACCATTCGCGCCGAGGTGGAGCGTGCGCGGAATAATCTGGCAGAGGCCGCCCGCGCATTGGGGCTCGAGCGCAGTCATCTCTACAAAAAATGTGCGCAGTTGGGGATCGACGTGAAAGAATTGCGAAGCAAGGATGAATAATCAGCGAGGTAATCTCAGGATCTACGCGCTGCTTTGTGCGGTGGTGCTGCTGGTCTATAGCCCGGTCCGGGTTCACGACTTTATCAATTACGACGACCCGGTTTACGTGACCGACAATCCGCACGTCCACGATGGACTCACCTGGGATGGAATCGTCTGGGCGTTTACTTCGTTCGAGCATTCCAATTGGTTTCCGCTAACGTGGCTTTCGCACATGCTGGATGTCCAGATGTTCGGATTCGATCCCGGCTGGCATCATCTGAGTAGCGTCGCGCTGCACACCATCAGCACGTTGTGCCTGTTCGCACTTTTATGGAGTATGACTCGCGCACGATGGCCCAGCGCGTTCGTGGCTCTCGCGTTCGGATTGCATCCGCTGCACGTGGAATCGGTCGCGTGGGCGGCAGAACGGAAAGACGTGTTGAGCGTGCTGTTCTGCATCCTCACGCTGTGGGCTTACGTGTGGTATTCGGAACAGCCGTCCTGGCGTCGATACCTCGCCATCGCCGGATTGTTCGTGTGCGGGCTGATGTCAAAACCGATGTTGGTGACGCTGCCTTTCGTGATGCTGCTGCTCGATTACTGGCCATTGCGCAGGAAGCTCGGCCGGAGCGTCGTAGTCGATAAAATGCCCCTGCTGGCGCTTTCAGTAGCGGCGTCGATCATCGCATTTATCGCGCAGAGGCAGAGTGGAGCGGTCGCGGCCCTCGACCGGATCCCTGTGACACTTCGGATCGAAAACGCGCTCGTCACCTACATCGTTTACCTTGTCAAGTTCGTGTGGCCGGCGAAGCTCGCGATTTTTTATCCGTATGCCGAGCGGATTCCGTTGTGGCAATGGCTCGGCGCGGCGCTTGCGATCGCCGCCGTCACGATGGCCGTCCTACTGGTCCGAAGTACGCGGCCTTACCTGGCCGTCGGATGGCTGTGGTATCTGGGAACGCTGGTGCCGGTGATCGGACTGGTGCAAGTGGGCAGCCAGGCGCGCGCGGATCGCTATACATATTTGCCACTGATCGGAATCTCCATCATGCTCGCTTGGGCCATTCCGGCGCGGCGATCGTTCGCCATCGTGGGCGCCGTGGTGTGTTCCATCTGGTGTGTGGTCACGTGGACGTATCTGGGAGCGTGGCGGGACAGTGCAAGCCTGTTCCGTCACGCGATTCAGGTGACCGATCGAAATTGGGTGATGTACAACAACCTGGGTGGAACGCTGCGGCGCCAGGGACAGATCCAGGAAGCCATCGCTAACTTTGAAAATGCCGTTAGACTTCGTCCCGATCTCGCCGACGTTCAGGATAATCTCGGCGAAGCGCTGGTCAACGTTGGGCGACTGGACCAGGGCGTCCCGCACTTAATGGAAGCTCTGCGGATCCAGCCCAAGTTTGCCAAGGCGCGCGTCGATTTCGGATCCGCCCTGCTCCGTCAAGGGCGCGACCGCGAGGCGGCGGACCAGTTCTTGGAGGCGCTGCGCATCGATCCCGTCAATGCGGAGGCACATTTTCGATTAGGAGGACTGCTCGCCGCGCACGGTCAGACCAAGGCTGCGCTGCCTCAGCTCCAGGCCGCCCTTCCCTACCTGATCGAGACCGCGCACAACAACCCGGACGATCCGGAGAGCCATCACAATCTCGGCGGAGTGTTGGGAATGATCGGACGCATGGATGAGGCGATTGCGGAGTTTTCTCAGGAGGTCCGGCTGCGCCCGTCCGATCCCGAGGCGCACTATAACCTGGCGCTCGCGCTCGCGGATAAACAACGTTTAGTCGATTCGGCGAACGAATTCTCCCAGGCCGTGCGCCTGAAACCCGACTACGTGATGGCCCATTTCAATCTGGCTCGGATCCTGGTCGCGCTCGGAAAAGGCGTGGATGCGGAGCGCGAATTCTCCGAAACGCTGCGCCTTGCTCCCGATTTTGCCGGTGCCAAAGAAGGTCTAGCTAAGCTCAAGCAGTGAGAATTTTCCAGCGCCCGCGCAACTAGTTTGCATGGGCGATCCCTTGCTGCTCCCCGCGATTGCGATTGCAGCCGGAATTCTGATGGGACGCCTGCTGGGATTGTCCATGGCCGAGGCGGCATGGCCCATTGCCGCCTTCGCAACGTTGGCAGGCACAGCTATGCTTCGGCAAAAGCCGTCAGTGGAGGCGCGACAGTCATGGAGCGCGTTCCGTTTGGTTCAAACATGCACCCTGCTCGCTCTGATTTTCGCCGGCGCGTTCGCCGAAGCCTGGCACCGCCCCGGTCCGCCTCCAACCATCGACGCCGGGTCGCGAGAAACACTGCTCCTGGCAGGCTGCGTGGTCGAGCCCACCGTCTTCTCCCCCAATCGCGAGCAGTTTACATTGGAGCTCGACCCACATGCCCGCGCTCGCGTCAGTTTGAACTTGCGCGACGGCGACGTCCCGCAACGCCTCGATTACGGCCAGCGTGTCGAAATCGAAGCGCGCATCCGCCGCCCGCATAATTACAATAATCCGGGTTCGTTCGACTACGCTGGATTTCTCGCGCGCCAGTACATCTTCTGGACCGCCAGCATGGCCCCCGGATCCCACGCTCGCGTTCTGCCCGGACAGTGCGGATCGCGCTTCATGGCCGTCGTGTTCGCACTGCGCGTCGCCGCGCTCGAGCGCATCGAATCGTTGTACGGAAGCGACACTTACTCAACCGGAATGATGGAGGCGATCCTCATTGGGGAAACGTCGAAACTCGAAAAAATCTGGACCGACGATTTTCGCCGCACCGGTACGTTTCATGCGCTGGTGATTTCGGGAGTACACGTGACCGTGCTCGCGGCCGTCCTTCTGTTTCTGTTGCGCTTGTGCCTGCTTCCCGAAATTCCGGCCCTCGCGATCACGGCTGCCGCGGCCTGGCTGTACGCCCTGGTTTCCGGATTTTCAGCGCCGGTGGTCCGCGCCGCGGGAGGATTCAGCCTGTACTTGGTCGCGCGCTTCTTTTTCCGCCGCGGACGCGTCATGAACCTGCTGGCTATGGTCGCGATTGTGTATCTCTTGTCGGATCCCGGCCAGATGTTCGATGCCAGTTTTCAGCTCTCCTTCCTATGTGTTGCCGCGATCGGCGCATTGGCGTCGCCGCTGCTCCAGGCGACCACGGCTCCGCTGGCGAAAGGAACGCGCGATGTTGACGACGTCGATGCCGATCCGCATCTCCAGCCGCGCGTAGCGCAGTTCCGTGTCGAGCTGCGCCTGGCCGCGGAAACGGTGTTTTTATGGACCCGCATTCCCCGGCGCTGGGCCTTGGCAGGTCTCGCCTGGACGGTTCGAATCCTCCTGTTCGGGTTCGAAATGGCGGCCATCTCGACGGTGGTGCAAATCGGCCTCGCGCTCCCCATGGCAGAATACTTCCATCGAGTCTCGTTCACCGGCTTGACCGCGAACATCCTGATCGTTCCTTTGCTCAATGCAGTAGTGCCTATCGGATTCGCGGCAATCTTCACAGGCTGGCACTTTCTTGCCACGATCGCGGCAGGACTGCTGAAAGTCGCTGCGAAGATCGCAGCCTGGCATGCTTCGATCGAGCCTCCCTGGCGCGTGCCCGATCCGCCGCTGTGGCTGGCGCTAATGTTCGTCGCCGCGCTGATTACGTTGGCGGTGGTCGCCCATCGTCGCGGATGGCGTTGGCCGGCCATTGCCGCAGTGCTGGCCTCCTTTGCGATCCTGCTATGGCATCCCTGGCCTCCGGCGTTCGTGCCGGGCACGCTCGAACTTACCGTGATCGACGTCGGCCAGGGAGACAGCCTGCTGGTCGCTTTTCCCCAAGGCAAAACCATGCTGATCGATGGTGGTGGTGTGCTCCAGTACGGCCGCCAGCGAAAAACCAATCTCGACACCGGTGAAGACGTCGTCTCGCCTTATCTCTGGTACCGTGGCATGCGCCGCATCGACGTTGTGGTGGCGACACACGCGCACGAAGATCATTCCGGCGGAATCAGCGCGCTGCTTGAGAACTTCCGTCCCCAGGAGTTGTGGGTAGGCGCCTATCCGCTCGAACGCGTGGCCCGCAACGCCGCCCGCGTACACGTCCCCGTGCTCGAAAAGCGCGCGTCACCGCCCTTTGCTTTTTCCGGGGCCACCATCCAGGTGCTCTCCCCACCGCCTGGATATTCAGCAGCCAAATCTGGAAACAACGACTCGCTCGCGCTGCGGATCACCTACGGCCGGCGGACTTTCTTGCTCACCGGCGATATGGAGCGTCCCATGGAGGCGCGCCTGCTCGACCAGACCATTCAAGCCGACGTGCTGAAAGTCGGCCACCATGGTTCGAAAACCTCCACTATGCAGCCATTTCTCGACGCCGTTTCCCCGTCGGTCGCGGTGATCTCCGCGGGATTCGAGAACTCCTTCGGTCATCCTACACGGGAGGTCCTAGCCCGCCTGGCGGATCGCCACGCCGCAGTACTGCGAACCGATCTTGACGGTTTGATTACCGTCCGTACCGACGGGCAGCGGCTGTGGTTGGATACAATGGCTTGGCGTGGTGGATCTGCCTGGTGGACTGGAGAACGGTCCTTCAATTGGGCGCTGGCCATCCAACCCTGAGTGTAACGCTGCCCTGGTCCTTTAGAATCAATCTGAAACAAATGTAGCCGGGCACCCCCAGATCGCATCTGTTACACTAGGTAAATCTCATGCCGTTCAGTGGGCAGACCGGAAAGGTAAGGAATTTGCGCCTGTTTTCAGCATTGGTGGTAGTACCTTTGATTGCAATCGCGGTACCGGCGCTTGATGCGGGGGCTGAGGCCAGCGATCAACCCGGTCAGGAAATCCTGGGCAAGTACCTGGAAGCAAAGGAAACTCAGCAGGCAGCGCTGCGAGGCGTCCAGATGGAAGTGGACATCGACGCGAAACTGACCAAACAGGAAAAACATGGAAAGCTTCATGCCTTGCGAAGCATCTCCAGATTGGGCAAGATTACATACAAGGCTTTGGGTTTCTCGGGCGACAACACCATTAAGAGCGAAGTGATTGCCCGCTATCTCGCGGAAGAAACCAAGCCCCACGACAACGCCATCACACCGGTTAACTACAAGTTCAAGTACAGGGGCCTTCTCGATCGCGACGGTCAGCGGGTCTACATTTTCGATGTGACGCCGCGCAAGAAAGCCGAGGGACTGTTCCGCGGTCAATTGTGGCTGGATGCCGCCACCGCCATGCCGGTTCGCGAATCCGGTAAGCCCGTGAAAACCTCGATCATGGTCAAGAAAATGGAGTTCGTCCAGGATTACGAAATCCACGATGGCGTCGCCATCCCCAAGCATTTTCAAGGCACGGCCGTCATCCGCATCATCGGCCGCGCCGAATTGAGTATCGACTACAGCAACTTCACCCGGCAGGAAATCGCCGACGAAGTCAATCAGAACGACTTCCGCCGGTAAAGGAGACCTCGAACCTGTGCCCATGAAAACGTTGTTCCTCAATCCGCCTTCGTTCGAGGGCTTCGACGGCGGCGCAGGCTCGCGCTGGCCGTCCACGCGCGAGATCGAGTCGTACTGGTATCCCGTTTGGTTGTGTTATCCCGCCGGCATGCTCGAAGGCAGCCGCGTTCTGGATGCTCCGGCGCATCGGATTTCGATCGATCAGACCGTCGCCGAAGCCAAGAACTACGAGTTGCTGGTGCTGTTCACCTCCTCCCCCGGTTTTCACGTCGACGTAAAGATCGTGGAGATGATGAAGGACGCGAACCCCAAGCTTCAGGTCGCCTTCGTCGGCCCACCGGTCACCATCGAACCGGATAAAGTTCTGAACGCATCCAAGGCGATCGACTTCATCGTGCGCCGCGAATTCGATTACCAGATCGCGAATTATGCCAAAGGCACGCCACTCGAGGATCTTCCCGGCGTCAGCTATCGCAAGAACGGCGTGAATGTTCACAATCCCGAGGGCGGCTATATCGAAAATCTCGACGAGTTGCCCTGGGTCTCGAAAGTCTACAAACGCGATCTGGATTTCAAGCGGTACAACGTCCCGTTCCTCCTGAATCCGTACATTTCCTTCTACACCACCCGCGGATGCCCCGCGATGTGCACGTTCTGTCTCTGGCCGCAGACCCATTCCGGCCACCGCTGGCGGCTGCGTTCGACGCAGGACATCGCCGCCGAATGCCGCTACACATTGGAGAATTTCCCCGGCCTGAAGGAAATCTTCTTCGACGACGACACCTTCAACTATCGCAAAGCGCGCACCATCGAGCTGTGCGGTGAATTGAAGAAGATCAAGAACTTCACCTGGTCCTGCACCTCGCGCGTCACCACCGACTACGAAACCCTGAAGGCCATGAAAGAAGCCGGATGCCGGCTCCTGATTGTCGGTTACGAATCGGGCGACGAACAGATCCTTCGCAATATCAAAAAAGGCGCGACCATCGACATGGCCCGGCGCTTTACCGAAAACTGCCACAAACTCGGCCTGGTGATTCACGGCGATTTCATTGTCGGCCTGCCGGGCGAAACACGCGAAACCATTCGCAACACCATCGATTTCGCCAAGCGTATGGACGTCGAGACCATCCAGGTATCCATCGCGCACGCGTTTCCGGGAACCGAGTTCTACGATTTCGCCAAGAAAAACAACCTGGTGCAAATCAACATGGCGGATGAAGAAGGCCATCAGTTGCCCAACGTCATCTACCCTGGAATTCTGGAGAAGGATGAACTGGTCGACTGGGTCGAAAAGTTTTACGGCGAATACTACTTCCGGCCCAAAGCCGCCTGGCGCATCGTGCGGAAAGCGATCTTCGACAATCAGGAGCGCGGCCGGTTGTACAAGGAAGCGAAAGCGTATCTGTCGCTGCGTCACAAGCGCAAAAAATACGTCGCCGAGCAGAAAGCCGACCGCATCCTCAACGAAGAACGCGCCCAAGCCGGGTAAGATTCCGGATGAACACGGCCGAGCGTCTTCGCTGGAAGACGCGAATCTTTGCAATCATCGTCATTCTGAGCAACACGTTCGGTAATTTCGCGCTCGCTAATGGGATGCGCGGTCGAACAACCGTATCGGTTTTCGATTACCTGCGGGCCATTTTCACCCCGTGGGTGATGATCGGAGTCTCTCTCCTGATCCTATGGCTCCTTGCGCGCATGGCTCTGCTGAGCTGGGCGGATTTGAGCTACGTCCTGCCGGTCACCTCCCTGGGCTACGTCGCAAATGCGATCATGGGGCGGTTCTTCCTCAACGAGACCATTACGCCCGCGCGCTGGGCCGGGACACTTCTCATCGTTGCCGGGACCATGCTGGTCGGCATTGGAAGTCCGCATTCCAAGGAGGGCCCATGAAAGGGTGGTCTCTGCTTGCATTGATGGTAGCGAGCACCGTCCTGGGCGATCTGCTGCAAAGTCTGGAGATGAAACGCCATGGCGAGATCAAGGAATTTCATCCGCGCGGCATCGCCCGCGTGCTCGGGGCGCTCGCTCGCAACAAATTCCTGATCCTGGCGATCGTGTTCATGGCTGTGGCGTTCTTCGCGTTCATGACGCTGCTGGAAACCACCGAGTTGAGCTTCGCCGTACCGGCTTCGGCCGCGGCCCTGGTATTTGAGACTATCCTCGCGCGCATCGTCCTTAAAGAGCGTGTCGATTTCCGCCGCTGGGTGGGAGCCTGCCTGGTGGCGTTCGGTGTCGTACTGCTGGCACAGTGATCTTCCTCGCCCTGATCGCCGGAGGCTATCAGCTCTTCGCGATCTTCGCGTGCCTGTTTCGAAAACGCCAGCAGCCTGGGGCTTCGCGCCCGGCATCTATCCTCAAACCCGTTCGAGGATGCGACGCCGGATTCCGCGACGCGATTGCGTCGCATGTGGCTCTCGATGGCGAGTTCGAGCTGCTCTGCGGCGTGGCTTCCCTGGACGATCCCGCGGTCGCGGTGATTCGCGAATTTCCCAGCGTGCGCATCGTCGAGTGCCGCACCAAAACTCCCAACGCGAAAGTCGGCGTCCTTCAGGACCTCGCCGCGGCCGCTAAATACCCGATCCTGGTCGTCAACGATGCCGATATCCGCGTTGAGCCGGATTACCTCGCTCGCGTGACCGCACCCCTCTCGGATCCCGCAGTCGGACTTGTCACCTGTCTGTATCGCCCCAACGGCGAGACTTTCGCCGCGCGTTTCGAAGGACTTGGCGTTTCCACCGACTTCGCTCCATCCACCCTGGTGGCCAGAATGGTTGGAGTGGACGAATTCGCAATGGGCTCGACAATGGCGTTCCGCCGCGCGGATCTGGATCGCATCGGAGGATTCGCCGCGATTGGCGACTATCTGGCCGACGATTATCAGCTCGGGCACAGGCTCCACAGTCTGGGGTTGAAATGTGTACTTTCCGATGTGATCGTAGAAACCCATCTGGGTGGCGGATGGGCCGATATATGGCGTCACCAGATCCGCTGGGCGCGGACCATTCGAGTCTCGAAATTCTGGGGTTATCTTGGGTTACCCGTGACCTTCGCCACTTTCTGGGCCGCGGTCATGTTCTTCGCCGGACGCCCCGATCTCGCCATCGCTGTGCTCGCCGTCCGAATCGCCATGGCGCTGATTTCAGGCTGGTTCGTGATGCGCAGCCGCCACGTTCTGTGGCTTTTCTGGGCCATCCCCTTGCGCGATTTGTTCGCCGCGGCGGTCTGGCTCTTGGGTTCGTTTGGTCGTACAGTAATTTGGCGCGGCCAGCGCCTGACCCTGGATGCGGATGGCCGGATTCTGCGATAAACTGCATCCGTGCCGCATCCACTCATCTATACGGCGCCGAACCGGCTCGGTCCCCTGGTGGATGACGAGCTCTTTCGCAGACTGTGCCGCTCGCGCGATTATCTGGCTGCCGGGTTGGATCAGCCGCTACGTCTCGCCGACGCGGCTCGTGAAGCGTGCCTCTCTCCATATCATTACCATCGACTCTTCGCGCGCACCTTCGGAGAGACACCGCATGGGTTCCTGACCCGGATGCGCATCGACCGCGCCAAATACCTGCTGGCGCGCGATCGACTGCCCGTGACCGATGTGTGTTTCGCGGTCGGATACGAGAGCCTGGGATCCTTTAGCACGCGGTTCCGCACCGAAGTAGGCCGCTCCCCGGTGGAGTTTCAACGCGCGATCCGCCGGATTTTCCCCGCTCCGCGGCTCCCCGTGTGTCACTTCGTTCCGAATTGTTATTTGCTGCATCACGGTGTCGCGCCCTTTTAAAAAGCAAGATCGAAGAAGCAGTATTTCGCAAGCCATGGCATTCTTAACCCGGAGGTAATTCGAGAATGATTCAAAAACTTTCGCACGTCACAGTCTGGGTCCTCAACCAGGACGAGGCTTACGATTTCTACGTCAACAAACTGGGCTTCAAGGTCAACACCGACGCCAAGATGGGCAATGGCTTCCGCTGGCTGACGGTAACGGCGCCGGCCCAGCCCGACCTGGAGATCGTCCTGATGCCGACCGATCCGAGTCCTATGATGGATCAGGAGACTTCGGACGCCGTGCGTACTTTGATCCGGAAAGGAAAGCTCGGCGCTGGTGTCTTCTCCACCGCGGATTGCAAGAAAACCTACGAGGAGCTGAAAGCGAAAGGCGTGGAATTCTCGCAGCCGCCGACCGAGCGTTTCTACGGCGTCGAAGCCTTGATGAAGGACAACTCCGGCAACTGGTTCAGCCTGTCGAGCGCGCTTCCGGCCGCGAAGGAGACCAAGGCGTGAGCGCGCCATCGATCGAAAAGCTCCGGGCGTGGTGGTCGCACAAACAAGGGCTCGACGGCCGGTTCGCGCGCGCCAAACCAGCCGAGGTCCTCAAACAGGCGGGGTGGGCGAGATCGGTGGGCGGCGTTGGTCCGTATCTCACTCTGTTCGCGCGCGCTGGAACTTCTCGTGAAGCCGCGGATGCGGCAGTCGCGAAGCTTGAAATTCACGAGCTGCCGTCCGCGCGTGGATGCACTTACGTTCTTCCCTCCGACGATTTCGCCCTCGCGCTGAAAGCCGGCGAGAGCTTCACGGCGAACGACATGAAGGTCGCCTACAAACTCGGCGTCACCGGCAAAGAGATCGACAAGCTGTGCGACGCGGTCTTGAAAGCACTGGCGAAAGGCGCTCTCGAACCCAATGAAATTCGCGACGCGACTGGCCCTGCGTCGCGCAGCCTGGGCGAAGAAGGAAAAAAGAAGGGCGTGACCACGACTCTCCCGCTGGCGCTGGGGAAGCTGCAATCGTCAGGCGACATTCGCCGCGTTTCGATGAACGGGCGCCTGGATCAGCAGCGCTATCGCTACACGCTGTGGCGTCCCAATCCCTTGGCGAAGTTCAAATTGTCGATCGAAGAAGTCCAGACCGAGTTGGCCCGGCGATTCTTCGGCTGGGGCGGCCCGGCTACGTTAGCCGAGTTTCAGGCGTTCGCAACCCTCAGCGGAAAAGCGGCCAGAGCGGCGATCGAGCCGTTGAAGCTCGAAACCATCGAGGGCGATCGAATGCTCCTGCCGGCCGATCGTGACGCGTTCGAATCTTTCAAGCCGCCGAAGCAGCCGCAATACACGCTGGTCAGCCCGATTGATGGCATCATCCTGCTGCGTAGCGACTTGAAGAGCATCCTGGATGAAGAAGACACGAAGCAGATGGTGACGTCGCACCGCGTGCTCGATCTGGCCAGCCACGCGATTCTCGATCGCGGCCGCCTGGTGGGAATTTGGGAGTACGATCCCGAAGCGGAATCGATCGCCTGGCTCCCGTTCATCGCGAAGAACAAAGATCTGGAAAAAGCCGTGGCTCGGACCGAAGAATACGTGAGGACGCAACTGGGCGACGCACGGTCGTTCAGCCTGGATAGTCCCAAGAGCCGGGTGCCGCGAATTCAAGCGTTGCGCAAGGCGGCGGGTCGATAGTTCTATTTCCGCCCGCTAAGCTCCCCATACAACCAGGCCTTGGCCATTTTCCAATCGCGCTTGGCCGTCTCCGGCGAGATTCCCAGGAGTTCCGCGGATTCCTCGACACTCAATCCACCGAAGTACCGCAACTCCACGACACGGGCTTTGCGTTCATCGATCTTCGACAGAGACTCGAGAGCCTGGTCCAGCGCGACCAGATCGATTCCCCGGGCGCGCGTTTCCAACAATGCGTCATCCAGCGGCACGCGCACCGCATCTCCACCGCGCTTGGCGTATCCACGACGGCGCGCATGATCCACCAGAATCCGGCGGATGATCTGGGCACACAACGCCAGGAAATGCGTCCGGCTCTCGCAGTGGATTCCCCCAGCGCGCGCCAGCTTGAGATACGCCTCGTTGGCCACAGCGGCGGACTCGAGGCTGTCGCCGGCGCGCCGTTGTTCGAGGTGCTGACGCGCAATCCGCCGAAGCTCTGGATACACAAGGTCGACCAAGCGGCCAAGTGCATCCGCATCACCATCGTTCCAGGCCGCCAGCATTGCGGTGATATCCTGCTCGTCCTGGGTCATCGCCGGTCGAAATCCTATCACACATCAACGCGGCTCCGTTAACCATTGTCCAAGAGCTGAGCGGACGGACGTGCCTTTGCGCTGCGATCAATCCTGCGGGACGGCTCGGCTGGAGGTTAGCTTTTCAACGTCGACACATCCCAGATGCAAATGTTGCAGCTTCGCTCCGACGTCGGTCAGCCCCAACTTCCCAGGAGTAAGCTTGTGACACGCAGTGCAACCAAATTCCTCAAAGCGCAGCGCCCTCTCGCGTTGTTGCGAAGAGCGCTTCTCATCGGGCACTTGGACGATGACCGTCATCGCGGTGAGCATGTTAATGCATCCTTCAAAGCCCTTGGCGCGTTCCCGACCTTTTTCTGTGTACCCGAGCTTGCCTTCTTGCCCGATGGTGTGACAGCTCTTGCAACCATGCGTGTCAAACACGTAGCGAGCGAGTTCTTGTGGGCTTTTGCCGGCCGCGATCATACGGTCGAGCACGGCATTTGAAGGTTGAGCTGAGGACTGAGGTTTCTTGGCGTCCTGGCTTTGCTGGGCCAGTACCGTCAGTGCGGCAGCGCTCAGCAGCAATAGGCGCTTCATCATTTTGTTTCTCCCGTACAGATCCTGATCACAATCCTGCGGCCGCCCGGCCTTGCACGTATTGCTGCACAGTAATTTGCACGGCCAGTTGGGTATTATCGCTCAGGACCAGGGGAGTCGCTTGCGGGTTGATCTTGTTGGTCAGATACCAATTCCACTGGCTAATCGTGAGCTGACACGATGTCGCGGGCGGGTAGGTGCCGCACGCCACCGATTGCAGTTCGCTCGCCAGGAGTGAATTTGCGTCGGGGAGCACAGCCGGGCAAGGCGCACTGACGGCGGTCAGACAGACATTGCTATCGAACGTATTTGCACCGGCGGCGGCCAGGTTCTTGATGTCGACACCGGGATTCGCGCTGTGGTCTAGAGCGACCTGGACCGGGGGGTTGCCAACAATGAGGTTGCCACGAAAGACGTTCCCCTGCGTTCCCGAAGTGATGAAGATTCCGTTCGCATTTCCGACGATCGTGTTGTCTTCGACGATGTTATCTTGATCGGCGGGACTGGGCAGTCCAATCCCGAAATTATTTCCCTGAGTCGCATATCCATTCCCACTGATCCGGTTCGCACGGAGCCGGTTGCCGCTAGAGCCCGCCAGTCATATCCCTCCGCAGGGGGCACTCCCGTTTCCGTTCCGGATCGAAACGTTGTCGTAGACTTCATTGGCCGCCCCGCCGGCCACCAGGATTCCCGAGTTGCAATTCGTCGCAGTCGTCACGGCGTTCACGGTGGTGCCCGTGCTCGTCAGAATCTGAATGCCCGTAGCCCGGAAGCGTTGAACCACGCCGGGTCCGTGAATCGTGACGCCGACTTGAGAGTTGACCAGAATTCCGAACTCATTATTTGTCGCGCCGCCGCTGCAGCCCGTCTGCGGATCGCCCTGCCCCGTGATCGTGTAGCCGTGCAGATCCAGCGTCACCCCAGGTGCATTGATGGAGATGCACGGCGCACCAGTGACCGTGCAGGTGACATCTCCGGATAGCTCGCTATCCTCAGTGATTGCGACAGTGCCGGAGACGGTTCCGCTGATCTTCGCAGCGGACGCCGGTACGATACACACCAGCGCACCGATGAAACTGGCAAGAATAGACTTGGATAGCATGCTACAAACCTCCTTAATCTAATTCCGCGAACCTCGGCCTGGAAGTATAATCGAAAACGAATTTCTTGTCCAGGGGGGGCTTCTAGGGGATGGTTTGCACCGGCCCCCTCGCCCCACGCGGCGATCAATGCGCTGATGTCCTGTAAATGCCCGGCGTCCATTCCGGTGCCGATCTTAACAAAAAAATTGGCCCGGATGACCCTTCTCACAGTCCGTTCACGGAATCCATGCAGGAGGTATTTCAGATGATCAAACTTCTCAGCTCATTCTCGAAACCAAGCCTGCTCACGTTAGCTGCGCTCACACTGGCTCTCGGGCTGCAGGCTCTAAGAGCACAGACACAATGTCCCGCCATGAACGCGACCATGGAAGGCACCTACGTGATGTCAGGATCAGGCACCATCGTGGGCGTGGGCGCTATTGCTTCAGTGGGTGTGGTCACTTACGACGGTCAAGGGAACGGACTTGGTACATCGACCACGGTTGTAAACGGTGCGACATCCAGAGGAACCGTTCCAGGCACTTTCACGGTAAATCGTGACTGCACGGGATCGAAGACGTTCGGCTCGGGCCCAAGTGCCACACATTTCGATTTCGTGATCACTCCGGACGGAAGCAAGATCACCTGGATCGTAACGGACCCGGGCGTCATTATGACGGGAACAGCCACGCGGATGAGATAGCCGGTCCGAACCCAACGCCGCCGGGTGTTGCCGCGATAAACCCGCGTGAACATCTGGCGGCGCGCGCGATCTATGGCAATCCTATGCGGCGCGCCAACTCCGCATAGCGCCGGTCGGAACGGAGGCTATCGTAGCGAGGATTGGTATTGATGTGAAACAACCAACCGTTGCGCTGCTCAAGCGCCCTGTCGAGCCAGTTGAATGCGCGCGGCTTATCGCCTAAGCCCACATAAATCTCCGCGATTCCACGCGCCGCGACATAAGTCCCCCGCGAAAGTTGCTCCAACTCGTCGATGATTTTTAAGGCGCTGTCCCGCCGCCCCGATACCGCATACGCGTGTCCCAGACCGGCGACGTACACTGGGCGGCGTCCTGAAAAATCCACGGCTTTTTCGAACTCGGCGATGGCTTCATCAAACCTGCCCATGTGCTCGTAGGCCTCGCCTAGAAAGAGCCGCGCCAGAATGAAGCTCGGCTCGAGATCAAGGGCCTTCTGTAGCTGTTCGACAGCGCCTTCGTATTCACGATGATAGGTCAGGTGCCAGCCTAGATGCACGTTCAGAATTACGCCCAGGGGATCGCAATCGATCGCGAGCCGGCCATGCTCAAACGCATCGTCAACCCGGTTCATAG
The DNA here is from genome assembly GCA_035568415.1 of Bryobacteraceae bacterium. Taxonomy (GTDB): domain Bacteria; phylum Acidobacteriota; class Terriglobia; order Bryobacterales; family Bryobacteraceae; genus Palsa-187. The sequence goes on from DATMOC010000017.1 coordinate 47,787, forward strand.
CGTGCAAGAGATGCGAATACCACATGTGTGCGGGAGCATATTGAGGCTTCAGCTCGATGGCGCGCCGAAACGCTTTCTCCGCAGTGATCCAGTCCCAGTCGTATGCGGTCGACGCCCAACCTAGGGCGGCGTACGCCTCCGCGCAATTGGGATCGAGCTCCAGCGCCTTCTGCGCCGATTGCCGGGCTTTGGGAAACGCTTCGGCCGGCGGACTGATTGCAAACAGATCCCATCCCAGCGTGCAGTAAGTATCGGCAAGGCCGGCGTGGGCAAGCGGGTAGGTGCCGTCTTTTGCGATGGCAAGCTGCAAAGAATCGACACTCTTGCTAAGCGCTTGTGGCGTGCGCTTATACCAGTAAAATCGCCCCTTGAGGAATGCTTCATAGGCTTCCGTATCCACCGCGCGAGTAGCTGAAAAACGAGCGCGCTCTTGAGGCGTCAACGTGATCTTGATCTCGTGGGCCACCGATTGAGCCACTTCGCTCTGCAAGACAAGAATGTCTTCGAGGCCGCTTTCATAGTTCTTTGCCCAGATGTGCATATCGCTAGGTGCGTCAATCAACTGAGCAGCGATCCGGACGCGATTCGCAAAGCGAAGCACTGTACCTTCGAGTACCACTTCGACATTCAGCTCGCGGGCGATTTCGGGCAACGGCTTGCGTGCACCTTTGTATTGCATGACGGATGTCCGCGAGATCACGCGCAAGGAGCCGATCTGGGCAAGTGTTGTGATCAGCGCGTCCGTCATGCCGTCGGCGAAGTATTCGTGCTCGGCGTCGCCGGAGAGGTTCACTAGAGGAAGCACAGCCAGTGATCGCATGCCTTTCCGGCCCGTTCGGCGCGTGCGAGTTGATGCCTTTTGTACTTCCTCGATCGCTTTGACAGCAGCGGCGAGATCGGCCAGCCGGCGGTTTGCATCCTTTTGCAGGCAGCGCTGCAACAGCTCGCTGATTTTCGCGGGTGTCTTCGCGGGGAGAGCTGACCAGTTCGGCTCTCTCTCCAGTACCGCGGCGATTGTGTCGGATGGTGTCTCGCCCTGAAAAGCGCGTTGGCCCGTGAGTAGTTCATACAGCAAGCATCCGAACGCCCAGATGTCGGTGCGCTTATCGACGTCTTTTCCGCGCGCCTGCTCCGGACTCATGTAGCCGGGTGTGCCGACTATGTGGCCGGCGAGCGTCTCGACACCCGTGACCGTCGACAATTGCGACAGATCCTGGTCCCGGTCCGGCGCCCAGATGGCTTTTGCCAGTCCGAAATCCAGCACTTTGACTCTGCCTTGGGGAGTGACTTTGACGTTGGCTGGTTTCAGGTCACGGTGAATGATTCCTTTGTCGTGCGCCGCGCTCAAAGCTTCGGCGACCTGGCGAGCATAATCCAGCGCCTGTGCAATCGGCAGCGGTCCTTGCAGCGCGTCGCCTTCGACCAGCTCCAGCACCAGGCAATCGACTCCGCCGGATTCTTCCAATCCATAAATGGCCGCGATGTTGGGATGATTCAGAGAGGCCAAGGTGCGCGCTTCGCGACGAAACCGCGCCAGCCGGTCCGGGTCACGGGCGAATTCGGGCGGCAAGGTTTTTATCGCGACGTCCCGGCCGAGCTTGCTATCGTGGGCGCGGTACACCTCGCCCATGCCGCCGGCGCCCAGCGGAGAGACAATCCGATAGGGGCCGAACTGGAGCCCGAGCAATGATTCGCCGGCTGCACCCGTGGACGTCAGCGCGGCGGCTTCCATGAAGCTGCCGGCTTGTTGCTCCTGATGGAGAAGAAGCTCGACTTGCCGCTGCAAGTCCGTGTCTCCCTTGCAGGCGGCCGTGAGAAATGCCTGACGCACTTCCGGCTGTTGCTCCAGGGCTGCGTGAAAAAGGTCCTCGATTTTCCGCCACAACTCCGGCTCCATAGCGGATCGCTCCTACACGTGTGTCGATCTTACTGCATTCCAGAGGGGCTATGGGGCTATTCGAGCACCAGGATAAACTTCGAGTCGCACTTGGTAAGGTACTTCACGCGATTCGGACCGGGGATGCTTTTGCGGCCGGCGCTCAACGTCACCTGTGTGTGCAAAGGGACCTGCTGGGGGACTTCGAGATGAATCCGCCGCGCGGAAACGTCGATACACCAGCCCGGCATGCACCGTACCTGGCCGCGCTCATCCACCCACGCGACCCGGACCGGACCGTCGGCAATCGCCTGCGGGCGGCGGAACTCGAAATTGGACGCGGAGTCCACAATACTACGCTGGCCCGGAGCCGGGATGAGGCGCTACGTTGACTGCGTCACGCCTTGGGTGATGCTAGGGAATTGATTCCCGGCACCAGGCTCAGCAATCGCAGAATCGCATCGCCTGAGGCGCCGCGCAATGGACCGACATGGCTATAGGGTGCTGGTACTACCGGAGGCTGCAAGCTTTAATGAGGCTGCGGGGAACTCAACATCGACCGCTCCCTGTGGTCGCGGCTCATGGCGCAGCATGAGAAGCGTCCACTCTGAGCCGCGACCGAAGGAAGCGGACGATGTTGACGTGTCACGAAAAACTCGAATCACGTAAATCTTCGCAGCTTTGGGGGTCGCCCCCTATAGCCGTGAGAGTCTACCTGATTTGAGTTTTCGGTTTACAGAAAGGCAGGGCTACGATCGATTCTGATCCGGTTCGGTATCCCGGCTGCGCTTCTTGCGGTTGCGCTTTCGCGCCAGTGCTTCCTTCACCCGCTTTTTCTGGCCGGGCTTCAAATAGAAGGTGTGCCGCTTGATTTCCTTAATGATGTCCTCTTGCAGGACTTTGCGCTTGAAGCGTTTGAGCGCGCTTTCCAGGCTTTCGCCATCGTTAACACGAACTTCCGCCAAAGGGACTTTACCTCGCTTCCAAAAGGGATCGAAGTTTTAGAATAGCAGGTCTCAAGGAGCCTTGGGACGGTAGTGGGTCAGTTTCCAAGATGGGCGCTTTTCATTCATGTGCCGCTCAACGTCCCGCCGCCTTGTAAGCGCCACATGGACAGCCCCATGCGTCAGCTTGGGGCTACGAGCGCACATAGCGATAGCCCCAAGCTGACGCATGGGGCTGAACCGAGGCGGGGTTAGAAGCGACGTAATCAGCGAAATTCAGTCGCGCCGTGCCCATTTGCATGACCCACTACCCCTTGGGACGGGTCTTGATTTTGCCCTGAAACTCCGGATCGAACTCGACGCCCACCATGTACGTGGATTCCACGAGAACGCATGATGCAACTCTGCCTCTTAGCTCCATGTCACGGATGCCGATTCGAAGCGGAGTTTGCAGCCGGATGGGACGGTCTAACTGAATGCGGGCGCCGGATCGGGAAAGATCGCGCAGAACCCCCGGGCACTTCTGATCCACGCCTGCGTCGCCGGCCCAGCCAATCTCGATGTTCTCATACGTCGGATGTCGTGGCTCGAACCGTCGGTCGCGCATGTTCAGGGATTACCCAAATTCATGGTCCGTGTAACTCGCCACGCCTCCGAGGCTATGGTACTCCGCCCTTGCAAGTTTTCATTCCGGCCCCGAACGCGACATAGGGCGTCAGAGAAGTAATCTTACCACTATAGATTTTGTTGCATTCGGATGACTGGCCTGTCACCCTGGAACGTCCGGCACCACGTTTTCAGGTACGGCGTTCTTGTCGGAGGGACCGCCATCCATGATCGAAACCATCGCCACGACATTGATCGTGTGCACATCGTCAGTACTGTTGGTGTATTGGTCGATTCAGGCCTGGCGAGTGCTACAAAACGGCGGATTGCCCCGCCATCGCCGGCCCGTTCAATCGGAGCGCGATTCGGTTCGCGAAAGAGAACGTAAGCGGGCTTGAGCCGAGATATTCGTGCGAACCTATTTTGTGCTCGCCGCCGGAGACTCTTCCGGAACATAGCTCTGCAGGGCCCGGTTCAGCACGTTCAGAACGGGTTCCGAGGTTTTGGCTTCGGCAGCGGGTAATTTCTCCGGCTGTGGATGGGGCTGTGGCTTTGGTTGAGACAGGGCCTCTGGCTTGATCAGCGGCATTACGGCCTCGGCAGAGGGACGATTCTGCTCAAGATAGTCCATCCCTACCACGGTGATCTGGAGGCTGCTTTTGTCGTCGCTGAGCACCAGCCCGCGCTGCTTCAAATACCACAATGCAAAGTTCAGCTCCTCCGCCGTAACGTGCAACATGCCCTCCAAATGCCGCATGGAAAGGCTGGGCTTGAACGATCTGGTGCGTCTCCGGTCGTACAGAATGCAGAGAAGGGCCGAGCGTAGCGCGGTGCCTTGCTCCAGCGCATCGAAGAAATCGACTCCGGTGAACTTTGGGTCGCCCGCGTCGTGATCGATTCCTTTCAGCTTGTCGAACTCGATTCTCAGGGAAGGGTCGGAAAGAATCTCATACGCCAGATTAACCCCGTCGAATTTTTCCCGGTTGCCGGTTTCGGGGTTGTTGGGATGATACTCCTGAGCGAGCTTGCCATAGGCGGCTTGAATGGTTTCCGAGTCCGCCTTGGGTTCGATACCGAGAACGATATAGTGATCCTGAAATTTGCCGGAGACAGGAGCAGACATAGTTTGTGCTCTAAATATCGGAGGATGGCCCGCGGTTCCGGCTCAGCAGAAACACGCATTGCTGGACGTGGACGTACCTAATTCAGCGGCCCAGGGGGTCAACTGGCGCGGGCGGAGCGCACGGGCTGCTCCATTTCATCCGGCTGCTTCGGATCGAGTATTTTGAGTTTGTGCCTGATGGCCTGGATGAGGGCGGTCTTCAGCTTAGAATCCGGCATCGACTGCACCACACTTAGCCGGTATAACTCGAACATCCGCTCGTCCATTTTGATATTGGCGCGATCTTGGCGAGGGCGGCATGACAGCTTTACCGCTTTGAGGCTCGGGCGTCCAGATCCGGGCCCGACAATTTATCGTCCCGCCCTCTGCCACGAAGATCTCACCGGCGGACCGTGAACGCCATAGCCAGACTGTACTGGACCGTACTGAATTGTAAGACCTCTTATCGAGCGGCTCTGATGCCAGGGGTGCGTGGCAGCAATTCAGCAAGCATGGCATTGACGACCCGGGAAAGGTCGGATTCACCGATCAGCACGCGCACGACTTCGATACCGGTGCGAAGAGACTCCCCTTCGCGATTGCAATAAGTAACCTGACCGAACAAAGCGCTATCGCCAATCTGCACTTTGACGATGGAGCCAGTGGCGAGTTCCAACGAAAGCAAGGCGCACACACCCGCTTGCGAGATATCGACAATCCGGCCGGGCGCAACGTGGTCTTGAACCGCGATGTTGGTTACCGTTGCGTCCAGGTTCACGGGATAGCGATCATGCAGCCGCCGGTCCATAGCTACTAGTCGGCAGATTCATCTGAGTACTTCAGCTTGATGATGTGGTAGGCTGGAATTCGTGGGACTCAGCCAGGCCTCAGCCAAAGCTATAAGTCTCTGAAAACATGCGCCCGTAGCTCAGTTGGATAGAGCGTCTGGCTACGAACCAGAAGGTCGGGTGTTCGAATCACTCCGGGCGCACCATATTCTTCAACTACTTGCAAATCACTGCGGCCGGCGAGCTGCGTTTGACAGCTACCGGGGTCAGTATCTCGTCCACTGTTGCCGCCGCCTGGCGCTCCATCTCAGGCAGAGAGAGGATGAGGCCTCCATCGTGAGGTCGCCGCTGCGCATCTTGCACATCGGCCTAGTTTCTAACCGGTGCCAGCAATTCGTCGAGCTGGACGCGATGCAGCATCTCTGTCCGCACCCGGTCGATGACAGCGAAGGCAACCTCGGCCCCGTCCTGCGTCGGATCGATGTGGATGCGGAACGGACGTTTGCCGAACGGCGCGTTCACGACCTTCACGATTGCTTCTGCAACTGCGCCCACATCGGCATCCTCGGGAACGATCGCGGCAAAGGCCTCCTGGATTTTCTTTCCGTATCCTTTATAAGGGCCAGCCTCGTACTCGCCGGCGCGCTCCTTGTCGGCAGGCACGCCGGAATGCGCGAAATGATTGGTGCCGCTGGTGAACGCGCCGGGCACGATGATCGAAGTTTCGATACCCCAGAGGGCCAGCTCGCGGGCATATTGGACGGCCAGGGCGTCCATGCCCGCCTTCGCTGCAAAGTACGGCGCGAGATAGGGCGGCGTTCCTCCAGCGACACTGCTGCTCGATACCCAGACCAGCAGCCCGCGCCCCTGCTTTCGTAGCTGCGGCAGTGCGGAACGATTGACCCGCTGAGTGCTCAGGACGTTCACATCGTACAGTTCCGCAAACTGCTCAGCCGTGAACGCCTCGGCCGGACCGAACACCATGTGTCCGGCATTGTGGACGACTACATCGAGCCGTCCGCTTTGCGCGACGATCTTCTCCATCGCCGAGTCCGCGGATTTCTGCGTTGCGACATCCAGCTCGATGGCGCGGAGGTCCACTTTTCGTTCAGTTGCGTATTCCTCGACGGCTTTCACCGCAGCCGCATTGCGGCCCCCGGTTTCGCGCATGCTGGCATAGACAGTGTGTCCCGCCTCAGCCAGGGCGCGAGCGGCGAGAGCGCCAAAACCGCTGGATGCCCCTGTAACCACGATCACTTGTTTCATCGGGATTATCCTTTGCTCCTCGCCTCAGTAAACGAATCCGCCGTTTACCTGCAGCACCTGCGAATTGATCCAGCCGCCCTCGGGCCCTGCCAGGAAGGAAACCACCCTGGCGAAGTCCTCAGGCTCGCCGAGCCGTTCGAGCGGATTCATCTTCACTAATTCGGCGATCAGTGCGTCGCTCTTGCCCTTCAGGAACAGCTCCGTTCGCACCTGGCCCGGCGCCACCGCATTGACCGTGATGTTTCTGCCACGCATTTCGTTGGCAAGCACGTGAACCAGGCCCTCCACTCCCGCCTTGGAAGCGATGTAGGCACCGTAATTCGGGAAGGACTTGAGGAGAACGCTGCTGGAGAAAGCTATGATGCGCCCGCCATCAGGAACATGTTGTGCCGCCTGCGCGAATACCAGGAAGGTTCCGCGCAAGTTGGTCGCGATCACCTTGTCGAAGGCGGCCACGTCTCCGCTGGCAATCGGAAAGAGCGGCATGATGCCCGCACAGTGAACCACCACATCCGGTCTACCGAACGCGTCCATCGACTCTTTGAAAAGCCGCTCCACGTCTTCGGCATTTGCCACATCTGCTTGCACAGCGATGCTCTGTCCGCCTGCAGCCTGGAGATCTGCGAGAACTGCTTGTGCTGCGGCCGGTTTTCCCGCGTAGTTCACGACCACGGAAAATCCATCTTTAGCCAGTCGTTTTGCGATCGAGCCTCCGATTCCACCAGAGGCCCCCGTCACGATCGCTGTCTTCGGCATATACGATCTCCCCTTTCGCCTGTCCGCCGGAGCTTGATTTCATCCGGCTCACGATTTAACAATGGGCTTCTTACGAAAATAAATCCAATGCATAATAGCAATAGCGATTATGCGTATCACGCATCTGCGTCAGGCCGATCTTAACCTGCTCGTCGTCTTCACGGCGCTGGCGGAGGAACGCAATGTCACGCGCGCTGCCTCCCGGCTGCTCCTGAGCCAGCCCGCGGTCAGCCGCGCGCTGCAGCGCCTGCGGGAGATGTTTCACGATGATTTGCTGATCCGGACTTCATCCGGCTACGAGCCGACGCCCAAGGGAGAGCGCCTGCTGCGGGAGTTGGCGACCACCTTGCCGCGCCTGGATCGATTCCTTAGCGGCGCTGATTTCGATCCACAGGAGGAGGAGACGAGTTTCCGTGTCGCGGTGACCGATCATGCATCCCACGTGCTTTGTCCTTTGATCTGCAGGATGGTTCTGCCCTTAGCCGCCAAGGTGTCGTTTGATTTCGTTTCTTTCGGCGATCAGACATTCGAAGCAATCGAAAAAGGCAGGCTGGATTTAATGCTCAACGCGGACGACGGATACCTTCCGTCGCGCTTCGCCAGCGAAGTGGTCTTTGAGGACGGCTTCGCATGTGTGGCAGCGCGGGAGAGCAAGTATCCACGAGTGCTCACGCTTAAGCAGTATCTGGCGGCGAGCCATGTGGGCGTGGGGATCTTGGGCGGACAGCCCACTATCCCGGATAAGCGACTGGCCGGCATTGGCGAGAAACGCCGGTGCCCGATGTGGGTTCCCTATTTCAGCGCCGCCATTCGGTGCGTTCCGGGCACCCCATTGCTCGCGACCGTTCCCAGTCGCCTCGCGGCGTTCGAATCGAAAAATCCGGCACTAAAGCTACTCAAGCCGCCAGAAGTGCTGGGAAGGTTCAGCTATTTGATGGCCTGGCATCCACGCATGAATACCGATGTCGCGCACCTATGGCTGCGCAGCGCGATACGCGAGACAGCGAAGGTTCTCTCCCAGCCTTTACCCGCTGGCTAAGGGGTGACCGCGACGGGTGAGGAGGCGGATGCGGTACCGGCCTGCAGAATCAGACGTCCCGCGTCGTCTAAGGAGCGATGATTTTCCGGCCGAGGCCAAGGTGGCCGCTACGCGGGATTTGCACGCTGCCCTGCAGGCGGTTTGGCCGGTTCGAGATCGGCGAGCGAATTCCCCTTGCAGACATCGCATGGGCGCCTAGGTTTATTTGATTGGCCGCGCACCCAAGATAAGAATCTCCACCAGTCTCCGCGCGCTTTGTTGCCAGTCAGGGCTGGACGCGACATTGGCGACGCCGATCAGAGCGCGAAGGAGATCGATAGGGTCAAGGTCTTTACGTATGTCGCCGCTTTTGACGGCGCGTTTCACCAGGGCGCGGATCGCTTCCCAGACCTGCGTGTAAGAAGCTTCGAACACCTTCTTGGGATCTCCCATCAGGGCATTCAGCGCCGGCGCGATGATCTGCTTCGTGGCAATGTAGTCGACGAACAACAGCATCCAGGCTCGCAAGGCTTCCACCGGAGGCAGGGTCTCGGCAAACTTCCGTTCTGCTGCGGCCAGCTTTTCGACCTCTGTCCGGTACACCGCCTCCAGCAGCTCTTCGCGCGTCGGAAAGTGGCGATACAAGGTTCCAGGCCCGACACCTGCCTCCTTGGCGACTTCGTCCAGGCTGGCATTTACACCGGACTGAGAGAACGCTCGTTTTGCCACTTCCAGAATGCGCTCCCGGTTCCGCTGCGCATCGGTGCGGGGCTTTCGGGCTTTAGATTGTGAACGTTTCGTAGCCATTCAGAAAAAGTTGCAACCGGAGAGTGTCTCCGGTAATCTAGTTATACGGAGACTAACTCCGTTTTAACAAATTCACGACGGCTCGTCAATGCAGGCCGTCGGAAGGAGAAGACAATGCGTATCTTTCTCACTGGGGCTACCGGCTTCGTTGGCTCCGCAATCGTTCCGGAACTCATCGGCGCAGGTCATCAGGTCCTCGGGCTGGCTCGTTCGGATGCCGCCGCCTCGTCGCTTACTATGGCGGGCGCCGAGGTGCAGCGTGGATCGCTCGATGATCCTGAGAGTCTGCGCAATGGGGCGTCCTCCGCGGACGCTGTGATCCACGCTGGCTTCATTCATGACTTCGCGAATTACGCGGCGGCTGCGGAAACAGACAGGCGCGCCATTGAGACGATTGGCGCTGTGCTGGCCGAGTCGGAGCGGCCGTTCATCGTCACCTCCGGGACAGCACTGGCCGCGCCCGGCCGGGTCGCAACGGAAGCAGATGTGGCCAATTCCAACTTCCCACGAAAGTCAGAAGAGGCCGCAGCTTCGGCCGCGGCGGGAGGCGCGCGCGTGTCGGTGCTGCGCCTTCCTCCCTCAGTTCACGGCGTCGGCGATCATGGATTCGTCCCGTTGCTCATCCGCATTGCGCGCGAAAAGGGTGTTTCGGCGTACGTAGGGGAAGGTTTCAACCGCTGGCCTGCGGTGCACCGGATCGATGCCGCTCGTCTTTACAGGCTCGTGATCGAGAAGCGCCCCCTGGCGGCGCGCTATCATTCAGTCGCGGATGAGGGTGTGGCGTTCCGCGAGATCGCCGAAGTGATTGGCCGGCGCCTGAATGTCCCGGTCGTCAGCAAATCACCCGAAGAGGCGGCCGATCATTTTGGCTGGTTCGCACATTTCGTGGGTCTCGACTGTCCTGCTTCCAGTGCGCGGACGCAGGAACAATTGGTATGGCATCCGATGAAGGCTTCG
>DATMOC010000018.1:0-250756 GCA_035568415.1 Bryobacteraceae bacterium
TAAAACGGCGCCTGCAATGTCCAAATACTCAAACCAGAAAGCCGTCGGCGCGACGGCCATCACATGCGCGCTCGGCTCGACAAAGGTGTGGTTCGATAACGGTAGTGCCGCCGATTCTGCCTGCGCCATCGCCGCTATCCAACCGGTGACACCTGTGTGTCGCCAAGACTGAATCCGGTTACGGAAGAACCGACGGCTTGAATGCTGGCGGAGCGTTCGCGAGCGGTCCTGTTGAAGCGAGTGTGTCTGAATCGGCGGCGTGTGACAGATGGTGGCCCTTGTCGAAATCTGGCAGAACCTCCCGGTAGGCGCGAGCGGGTTTCAGCATCCGCACAGGAGCGGTAGGGGCCGTGCAATACAAAAGACTCAAGCGGCTCGTTGCCAGCCGTAGCGGTGATGGAGGCCACCCAGACGTGGGAAGGAAATCACGTTCGCCTCCGAACTTGGCCGTTGCTCCACAGCGCGTTGATTCGGCGTGTCCTTACTCAGACCATCGTGAATTCGGTCCGTATGATAATAGCGGATGAAATCGGCAAGCAAACGCCGCAGGTGCGGTTCATTGACCGGAATCACACGGTCCAGGAACTCGCGCCGGCAGCTTCCCACCCATCGCTCCGCCACTCCATTCTGCCAAGGGGCCTTCCTGCTGGTGCGCTTGGGCTTCAAGCCCATGGAGCGCAGCGCGGCTAGAACCGCCGCGTCGAACTTGCTGTCCCGATCCAAGATGGCGTAACGGTACGGTGTCGCATCGGCAAACGCCTCGCGCAATTGTTGGACGACCCAGTCCGAGGTGGGGTGCCGAGTCACATGGAAATGCAGGATTCTGCGCCGAGCATGTTCGATGACGAATAAGCAATACAGCACGCGGAAGCGGATGGTCTGCACGGTGAAGAAGTCCAGCGCCACGATCGCCTCTCGGTGGTTCCGCAGAAACGCCAGCCAGCGCTTTCCGGGATCACCGCGCCGCTGCACCTTCCGGAGATACCGGGAGACTGATCGCTCCGAGAGTAGGAAACCGAGTTTGACCAGTTCGCCGTGGATCCTGGGAGCGCCCCACCTGGCGTTCTCTCGCGCCATCCGCTGGATCAGTTCCCGGATTTCCAAAGTGATCCTGGTCCTGCCACCGCCGGGTGCGCGCGAGCGCCAGCGCCAATACAGCCGGAATCCGGCGCGATGCCACCCGACCACGGTCTCCGGCTTCACGATCAGCAGCACCTCAGCCCAACCAGACCATAGACTGCGGAGGGCCGTCCAGAACAGCCGGTCGATCCGCTTCATTTTCGGACGCGGTCGTTTGCGCTTCAGCACCGCGACCTGCTGACGCAGCGCGAGAATCTCCAACGCCAGATGGGTGCGGCCTACAAAGAAGGCGCGTACAACGGCAGCCAGGTCAAGCAGGAGCGGAAGCATGAAGTAAGGTTTTATCACAACGAGTGGCTGCCCAGCCGGCCTCGCAAGCCCCTGATTCGCGTTCATGCGGAGTTCTGGCGACTGACAGGGATATTTCTCCAAGAACGTCGACGACCTTCTGGTGATCGAGGCGGGCTACCAGAACAACTCCGGGCTTATGCATCTCATTCCGAACAGCAGCGTCAACACTCGGAACCGGTTCGTGGGCCGGTTCTATGCATATCCCGAAATCGACAGTAAAACGCATACGAAGGTCTTGTTCGGCCTGGAGTACAACGGGGGAATCAACGGGGGCCCGAGAGATATTAAGATATTCTACGGCTTCAATCTGGATCCGTCCAAGTTGATCAAGCCTGATCCGAAGCAGTAGTCAGCGTGCGGCCACAAACGGCGTGGCCGACCGCGGGCAGCAAAAACAAGCACAAAAGCCGTCGTCCAGGAAAGTGGGTGACCACGTGCCGCCGGCTATGCCCGGCTACGCTGCTGTCCTCATCGCGGATCGACTCGTTTCCGGAGATACCGGCGGCATGATTCCAGTCGCATTCCAACGCGCCTCCGGGTGGCGAAAATACACGCCGATCCACGCGGTTGCCAGCATCACCACAGCCGGCAGAGCACCGAGGTAGGGATGATGAAAATTGAAGACAACGATGGGTGCGCTACTGTTCAGCGGATGGGAGGCCAGATGTGCCGCGATGGCGCCGCCGAAATACGACGACACCAAAAGCAGACCAAGTGGCCTTGTGGCACGCCATAGAAACAGAGCCCCGACTACAATTTCGATTGCGGCAACGAGAAGCATCTTTCCATCCTGGTAACCGAGAAAGCTCATGTAGGCGACTGGTTTAGCTGGGTGGGCGAATTTGATAAGCGAACTGAATAGAAGTACAATGCCTGCGAACCGTATCAGGGCGTTGCCAGTCCGAATCCGCGATTGAAGCTTCTGGCAGTCTATCATGACTCTTCTCCTCAAATTAAAATTTAAACTCCTGCCGAGGAAGACCAGATGGGGGTCACTTTTGTGACATGGCGGGCTGTCACGCGACTCGAGGCTGTCCGGTCTTGTAGATAGATCTCAGGCTGAGAACTGACGATGGAAGAGGCACGGCCATCCGCAGCGAACATTTTCGAACAGTACCGGGAACTTTTGTTCTCGATTGCATATCGCATGCTTGGCAGTCGGGCAGACGCGGAGGACATGGTACAGGAAACATTCATTCGCTGGCAGCACGCATCCGCGAAGCCGATTCACAATCCCAGATCCCTTTTGGTAACGATCATCAGCCGTCTTTGCATCAACTTTCTGCAGTCCGCCCGCGTCAGACGCGAAGAGTATATCGGTGAATGGCTGCCCGAGCCGATGATCACGTGGCATCCAGGTGATTCGCCGACGACGGCACCGCCGAGGGGCGACTCCCTTTCGATGGCATTTCTCGTGCTCCTGCAGCATCTGAACCCGACGGAACGCGCAGTTTTCCTGTTGCGTGACATTTTCGAGTATGAGTATGAAGAAATCGCCGCGATTTTGAGGCTCACTGAAGTTAATTGCCGACAGATTCGGCGGCGTGCGCGGCAGCATGTTGCGGAGATGCGCCCGCGCTTCGATGCGCCGATGGAGGAGCGCGAAAAGCTTCTTCACGCATTCGTGGATGCAGCGACCAGCGGCGATTTGAATCGGCTGGTTGCCCTCCTTTCAGAGTCGGTGGTTCTTCATTCGGACGGTGGCGGAAAAGCTCCCGCATTATCAAACCCGATTCGTGGTCGGTTAAATGTCGCCCGCGCCATTCTAGGCAGCATCAAACGGTTAGTACCCCCAGATGTAATGAGGCGGGAGGCACTGGTCAATGGACAACCGGGGATCGTGGTGTGGCACGGAGTGCGGCCTTTCGCCGTGTTCACGCTCGATGCGGAGCAGGGGCTCATCCGTAATGTCTGGGTGATCACCAGTCCGGACAAGCTTGCCCATTTGGAAAGGACAGGACACGCTTCTTAACACTGTTGCGATCAGCGTTTGTGCTCGGAGGCGCACACGTCACCACCTGTCGGGGAGAACGTATCTAGCCCACTGCCCCCGAGCAGAGGGACGTTCCATTCAAGGACTGAGGGGTTCCCTTGATCCAACTCGCTCACTTAGGATCGTCCGGAAGTCGCAGCAGACAGTCTTCACCATCGTCTTGATTCGTGCAGCCACTTCGGGTGGGCCACACGCTCCACGAGGTCTATCCGCCCTATTGGTCCATCGCGTGTCGTGCCGCCAGGGCGATCAACATCGTGTTGATGCTGAGCTTGTCGCAGAGCCCGATCAAGAGCCTGAGTTGTCGTTCACAGGGTGATTCGGTAAGCCGCGACATTTGGACGCTCGCCCTGATCGCCCAGTCTATGCAAAATGATGATGTAAGTGCAATATGAATACAGCACTCGCCCGCCATGCACCCTTCACTGCGGATGTTGAACGCCGCAGTTCGTTCCGTCGGGCTTGTCGGGCGTGATTTAGTTATTGGATCCGCGCACCGTCCCGTATTTCATCGGTGGCCCGGCGCAACACTTTCTCGCCAGGTTTTAGTTTCCCGATCACTTCCACAAGGTCTCCCTCGCCCACACCCTTCTTGACGTCGACCCATTCCGCCTGGCCGCCCTTATCTCGTATCACAAACGTGCGCTCGGTCGTAGTGACGACACTCGTCTTTGGCACGAAGAGCGCGGGCCGGGAGCGCCGCACCGGCCACTTAACCGTCGGATACATTCCTGGAGCTAACGAACCATCCCGATTCATCACGTCCAATTCCATGGCCATTGTGCGGGTCTTTTGATCAAGCGTATGGGAAATCCGCGCGAGCATCCCCGAGAAGGTTCGTTCGGGCCAGGCGGGCACTTGAAATGGAACGCTCGCCCCGTTCACGACCCCACTGACATCCTCCTCCGGCACCGGCACCACGAGCCGAAGATGCGACACCTGTTGAATCACTAGAAGTGTGACGTCGCTTCCGGGGCCTACGAGGGCGCCAGGGTGGACCATGCGATCCGTTACGACTCCTTCAAACGGCGCTGAGATTCTCAGGTACGCCTGTAAATCCTTCAGTGATCGAACGACAGCTTCTACACCTTTAATCGCTTGTTGGCGAGAGTTCAGAAGCGCCTTTGCGGAGTCTACCTGCTTTTCCGCCTGAATCACTTCGTTGCCGGCGATCGCACCGGGCGTTTCGGCAGCTTTCTTCATGCGCTCGTATGTGCTCTGCGCTGCTGCAAGTTGCGCTTCAGCTTGTAACCGGTCAGCCTCAATGACTTGCACTTTGAATTCAGCTTCAGCAATCTGAGCGGTCATTTCCGGGGCGCTCAATTCAGCGAGCAGGTCTCCATGCTTGACGACGCTGCCGCGGTCCACCAGGACGCGTTCCACATAACCCGGAACTCTGGCGTGCAGGGAAACGATCTGGAACGGCAGAAACTCGCCCGGCAATTCGACTGTTCGGGACACGGATTTGGATACGACCAAGGCCAATTCGCCGGTTTGCGCCTGGCCAAACTGGGCGAACAGGGTGAGAATACAAAGCGGAAAAGGGAAAGTGCTAGTGCGCATCATAATATCGGCTCGCAGGATCCATCGGATTGAGCGACGGGGAAGTCAGAGACGCCCTCCCTTGCAGAATGGCGTAGATCGAGGGGAGGATGGTCAGAGTTGCAAAGGTGGACACCAGCAAACCACCGATGACGGCGCGGCCCAACGGCGCGGCTTGCGATCCGCCCTCACCGAATCCGATCGCCATCGGAACCATGCCGAAGATCATCGCCGTGGCGGTCATGAGGATCGCGCGGAGGCGGCTGGCCGCACCGTCACGAGCCGCATCCATAACCGGCCTGTTCTCGTGCCGAGACCGCTCGGCGAACGTGACCAGCAGAATCGAGTTGGCAACGGCGATGCCGATGGCCATAATTGCTCCCATAAAAGATTGGATATTGAGTGTCGTGTTGGTCGCGAGCAACATGGCAAGAACTCCGCAAAGCACTGCGGGTACCGTAAGGACGATCGCGAGTGCGAGCCGCATCGACTGGAAATTCGCCGATAGCAGGAGGAAAATCACAACAACCGCAAGCAGCAGACCGATTCGTAGTCCAGAGATAGTCTGCTCCAAAGGCGGAATCTGGCCCTTCATGAAAATCTTCGCTCCCCGGGGAGGTGCCCCGGCGCCGGCCAGCGCCTGATTCAGTTTCGGAGACGCTTTTCCGAGAGTGATTCCGTGAATGTTGGCGGTGAGACTAACAATGTGCTGGCCGTTGAAACGCTCAATCAGTCCAGGCATCGTCCCAAGTTTCATCTGCGCGATGTTCGTCAGTTCCGTGTCCCGATGGCCGTCGAGCATGATCGGGAGTTCCCCGACATCCTCGACACTTTGCATTCGGTTCTGCGGCAGCTCCACTTGAATTTGGAACGCGTTGCCCGAATTTGGATCGCGCCAATAGTTGGGCTCAGTGAATCGGGAAGAGGACGTGGCGGGCACAACCGAACGCACCACGTCCGCCATTGTCAGCCCGAATTGGCCAGCCCGTTCGCGGTTGATATCGATGTCCAGTGTGGGGTAATTGTATTCTTGCGCGAACTGCAGATCCCTAACGAAGCTCAGTTTTGCCAGTTGAGATTGAATCTTCTGAGCGTATCCGTAATCGTCTGCAAGACTCGGTCCTTGCACTGCCACCTCAATAGGCGTGGGCGATCCAAAACTCATCACCTGAGAAACAATGTCGGCTGCTTCAAAAGAAACCTGGCAGGCCGGCAAGTCCCGCCGCAGATGCTCTCTGATCCGCTCTCGCAGGGCTTCACCGCGTGGCGTATCGGGTTTCACCGCGACCTGGATGATCGCTTCCTGAGGTCCGCTGGTGAACAGATGAATCAGGTCGACCGGATAGCTTGAGGGCACAACGCCCATGAAATCACTTGTGATTAGCACATTGTCCGGCCCCGCATCCTGTTGGATGGCATTGAGGGCGCGAAGGACAATGCGTTCGGTCTCCTCGATCCGCGTGCCCGCCGGAGCACGCAGTCGTACCCGCAATAGCGGAGCATTCGAATCGGGAAATAGTTCAGTCCCCATGCGCGGCAACAGGACATAAAGCAGCCCGAAGGCAACCGCAAGATAACCAAGCACCAGAGGCCAACGGAATCTCAGGACGAGGCGCAGGTAGCGCTCATAAAATGAGCGAAGATGCCCGAAGATTCCCTCGCGCTCCTCTCCACGATGTGCCTCCCGCATAAGCCAAGTGGAGAATACTGGCACCAAACTGCTTGAGAGCAAGTATGACGCGATCATGGAGAACGCGACGGCCAGCGACAACGGCACGAAGAGCTGACGGCTGACGCCGACCATAAAGAAGGAAGGAACAAATACCGCGAGGATGCACAGCATCGACAGCAAACGTGCCATCGCGGTTCGGCTGCACGCTTCCACAACTGCGCGGGCGCGCGAAACCCCTGGAAGCATCTGGGTGTGAATGTTCTCAATTTCGACGGTTGCTTCATCAACGAGGACTCCGACCGCGAGAGCCAGCCCGCCGAGCGTCATAATATTGATCGTTTGTCCCGCGCCCCACAGTAAGATCGCGGCGCTTAGTAGAGCAAACGGAATGTTCATGATGACAATCAGGGCGCTGCGCCAGTCGCGCAGGAAGATCAGCACCATAACGCCGGTGAGACACGCGCCGAGCAAGCCTTCCAGGACCAGCCCTCGAAGGGAGTTCGTAACCAAGGGCGATTGGTCAAATTGCAGACTCACATCCACATCGTCCGGCACAACCTTTTTGAAGTCCGGTATTGCCGCTTTGACAGCGCTGATAACGGCAAGCGTCGACGCATCCGCGCGCTTGGTCACGGGTATGTAAACAGTTCTCTTGCCGTTGACATGAGCGTAAGCCGTGATGATATCGGTGCCGTTCTCGATGGTTCCGATGTCTTTCAGATAGATCGTTGTCCCGGACACTGGCCGAATAGGAGCGCTCAAAAGTTCTGAAAGATTTTCCCCGAGCGCCGCGTTGGTTCTCGCAATGCGGTTGATCTGGCCCGTCCACATATTTCCAGAAGGCATCACCAGAGTCGCTTTGTTGACTGCCGAGATGGCCTCCTGCGGCGAGATCTGATATTGCTGGAGCTTGTCAGGATCGAGCGTCACGACAATCGTTCTTTGGTTCCCGCCGAAGGGCGGCGGGGCGGAGACACCGGGTAGTGTCGCAAACAGAGGTCGCACTCGGTTCAGCGCGAAGTCCTGCAACTCGCCTTGCGTGTGTGTCGCGCTGCTAAAAACCAGTTGACCGACGGCAACACTGCCTGCGTCGAATCGCGTAATGAAGGGCGGCACCGTCCCCGGCGGCATGAAAGCTCGGGCGCGGTTCACATAGCCGACGGTCTCCGCCATCGCTTGAGCCATATCTGTGCCCTCATGAAAGATCAGTTTCATGAGGGCAGCCCCTTGAATGCTCTTGCTTTCTACTCGATTAATTCCGGTGATATAGAGGAAGTGATACTCGTAATAGTAGGTAAGGTAACCCTCCATCTGGCCCGGGTCCATGCCTCCGTACGGCTGAGCAACGTAAATCGCGTTCTCGCCCACTTTTGGGAATATGTCGACTGGCATGCGTTGTACAGCGAGAAACGCAAAGAGTGCGATGGAGATTAACGCCACTACGACCGTGATCGGGCGGCTGAGAGCACCTAAAACAAAACGCATTTGCTCCTATCCCTTTTGCGTCACTGACTCGCTTCGGCAACGAATGGCTGAATGTCTCCCGCGGCTATCGCAATGCCAAGCAGACCCCGCCAGACGCTGAGCCGGGCCAGGACATCGTCGATTTCAGCCTGTGTGAGCAGTCGCTGCGCTTCAGCTACTTCATCGATATTCCCTAACCCCGATTGATAGCGTGCGGTCGCTTGTTGAACCGCCGTTCGTGCGGCCGAGACCTGCACTGGAGTGTTCGCGGCAATTCGCCGCGCGCCGCTTAGTATTGCGACTGATCGGTTCCACTGCGCCCGAAGATCCACTGCGATCTGCGCGGACCGGGCCACCTCCGACCGGATTGTGGCTGTTTGTGCGGACTCCCGGGCACGCAATGCTGGCAGGTCAAGAACAGGGAAGCTAACGGTGAAACCGAGGGCGTAATTCTGAAAAGTTGGTCCGAGCCCGTTAAGACCACCCTGGCGACCGCCGTTGGCCTCGGCACCGGTGCCGCGGGCGTAGGCTGCGCCTTGTAGATAGAACCGCGGGAAGTAGGATCGCTCTAAGGCTCGCAGTTGTGCTCGGGCCTGCTCGACCGCGGCGTTTTGCTCAACGATTACCGGGTTCGCGGCCGCGTTCAGGGGTGTCGGGACTTGTTCCGGAGGCATTTGCAGAAGACTGCCGGTCACGACCGCAATCTGGGTCGGATCGGTCCCGACAAATTGCGAAAGTGTCGCGCGCGACACCTCGATCGCTTGCTGCGCCTGGATCAGTTGCGTACGAGCGGCCGCGAGTTCTGCTTCCGCGCGTGACTGATCCGCCCCCGGCCGTAATTGTGCATTGACTTGGGCCGTGATCGTCTTGACGACCACTTCCGCACGATCCACGCCAGCCTGTGCGGCGCGCATTGTCTCCTGAGCGGCGACCAGTGTCAGATAAGCCTCCACAGCAGCCACCGCGACCTCAAACTGCGTTCGCCTGACCGCTGCTTCCGATTGAGCTCGTGCTCCATTTGCCACGGCTACGTTTGCGCTACGCAAACCAAAATCGAACGGTTCCCAGCTGACAAGCGCGCCTATCGCACTGCCCCAAACCGTTCCGAGATTGTTTGAGCCAATGACGGGACCGGATATCGATGGGATCACGCTCTGGGGCAGGAGCAGGCCGAAAACGTTATTCCTAGTCGCACGGTTGACCTGGGCGAGCGCGTCCACTCTCGGCAGATACGCGGTACGCGCCAACTGGATCGCCGCAGCCGCCGCATTAATTTGTTCCTGCGAGACCCGTATCGAGGGATAGTTCTTCAGCGAGTTCTCGACTGCCTGAGGGAGCGTGAGCGAGCCGGGAAGCGCCGTTTGTTGCGCGGACAGAATTCCTACGATGGCCAGCATCGCACCCAAAAGACTTGCTGTCCGCGTAGGAGTTGCTTTTCGGTTAGTCGGCACGCGAGCTAGTCACCCTCGATGAGTTCATGAAAAAGTTCCCTCACTTTGCTTTTCGATGCTGCCAGCGCTTTCCGTCCCAGAGGGGTCGCCCGGTAGACTCGCCTCAAGGACTTGCCGTTTCGCTGCTCGGTCGATCGAAGGTAGCCTTTCTTTTCAAGTCCCTGGAGGAGCGGATAGAGGCTCCCTGGACTGATCCGGTAGCCGTGACGGGCAAGTTCCTCGATCATGCCCAAGCCGAACACCGGCCCCTCAACTGCGTGATGAAGAACGTGGAGCCGGATCAGACCGGAGTACAGATCACGGTCTGCTGCGGTTTCCAGATCTGACTTCGATTTCGACATCAGATTACGAATAATGATAGCACAGGAGCGAATGTCGCAGCAACCATCACTAGGTTCGCCACACTAACAAGCCCTTTGCGTCGGCGTAAACTATAGTTGAACACGCCTTAGTTCAATGAAAGGAAGTAATGCCATGAAGAATTCGTTCACACGCCGCCAACTCGCGGCCATCGTCCCCGGTATTGTCGGAGCCGCCGCGTTCCCGCGCTCCCTCCGCGCTCAAAAGATCATCCCACTGAAACCGCCTGAAAAAGAAGGAGTCCCCGTAGCGATCATGATCTCGGAAAATGCCGTCGTAATGGACTTCTGCGGTCCCATCGCGGTGTTTGAAGGCACGAATATCCCCAGCCGCGGCGCGAGCGCTTTCAATCTATACACTGTCGCGGAAAGCACTGATCCGGTCGAGGTCACCGGGGGATTGAAGATCGTCCCGAGCTTCAGTTTCGTGAACGCTCCCCAGCCTAAGGTGATTCTGATCCCAGAGCAGCAAGGTAGCGATGCCATGGTCGAGTGGATTAAGACTCGAGCGAAAGACGCCGACATGACGATGTCCGTCTGCACGGGCGCTTTCCTGCTGGCGAAGACCGGCTTGCTCAAAGGGAAGACCGCGACTACGCATCACGGTTCCTTTGGGCGTTTCGGCATGACGATGAAGGAGATTCGTTTGAAACGCGGGTATCGGTTCGTGGACGAAGGTAAGGTCGCCACTTCCGGCGGATTGTCCTGCGGTATGGATCTTGCGCTGCACGTTGTCGAACGATACTACGGCCGGCAGGAGGCCGAAAACGCGGCCTTCTGGCTCGAATACCAGGGGGATGGCTGGAAAGATATCAGCGGGGCTTCCAACTCTGTATACGCAAAACGCGATCGCAAAAGAATGGAGTGCCCCATCTGCACCATGCCAGTCGACGCGACGGCGACGAACAAGTCGGATTACAAGGGCAAGACATACTACTTATGCTCCGGTCAGTGCAAAGCACGGTTCGAAGGCGATCCAGAGGGCGCACTAGAAGTACTGCGCGGCTAGCATTTTTATTACGTGGCCAGCGCCAGATCGTGAGGTCCATGAGCTTACTTCGTCCCGAATCGCATTGTGATACCGGCGATTCGCCGTTACCGGATAACCGAGAAGTCGCGTGGATCCTCGCGATATTGGGCTGCCTCAGAACTCCAGTCGCGCTTGGAATGCGATCATCCGAGGCGAGCTGTCGCCACCTAACCCGACACCCAACAATCCCGTCGGCGGCGCGGTCGGGTAGCTGAGCGCTCCGAATCCGGTTTGGGTGGAAGGCTTGCCTGGAATTCCGGCGTAGCCCAACACTGGCAGACCGAAATTCGGATGATTGAACACGTTGAAGAATTGACCGTCGATGCGCAGTTTCAAACGCTCCGTCAACTGGAACCACTTGGTCAGATAGAAGTCACTCCAGACGAAATCAGGTCCTCGCAACGCGTTTCGTCCGAGATTGCCGAACTGGCAATTCTTCGGATTGTCGCCGGCGGCACAGGCGCCGGTGCTTGGATCGACAGCCGAAACAAACGCGTCTGGGTTGAGCCACTGGATGGTTCCAGGTTGAGTCACGCCAGGGATTGGATTGTGTTCGTATAGTGGCACGCTGGGAATCACGCTGGCATACTGCGGCCCGCTGCCCTGAACGATGCCGTTTCCGTTGGCGGAATAGGGCGAACTCAAGACCGAAAACGGCAAGCCGCTGTGCCGAAAAACGGTGCCTGAGAACTGCCATCCATTCAGCGCTCGGGCCAGTACGCGATTCCGGAATTTGATCGGCAACTGATAAACGTATTGGGCTGTGAAGTTGTGCCGTACGTCGTAGTCGCAGGAACCGTATTGGCGGCCGAGCTCGCCCGGCAGCGGCGACAGGATGGCTCCTGCGGCGAATGGCAGGAATCCGCCGTTTGAGACCGTGTCGATGCAGTGGCTCCACGTGTAGTTGCCCTGGACCTGAATGCCGTGCCCCAGCCGCTTGTCGGCGGTTAACTGGAGGCCGTTGTAGTGGCTATTCGCGCCCGTGTTCAATTGCGTTACCGGCCCGAAGCGCGGGTCTTTCGGCTGACCGTAGGGGAACGGCGCGAAGCAACCTTGGCAAACGGTCTGATAACCGTTGACTTGCGTCTCATAGGGCTGATTGACCGCGCGTGTGCCTACATACTGAGCACGCAGGTTGAGTGCGTTGCCGACTTGGTGCTCGACAGCAAAACTCCACT
Organism: Bryobacteraceae bacterium; assembly: GCA_035568415.1. GTDB lineage: Bacteria > Acidobacteriota > Terriglobia > Bryobacterales > Bryobacteraceae > Palsa-187. The sequence goes on from DATMOC010000018.1 coordinate 12,121, forward strand.
GCATAAAGTAAGGCGCATGGAGCTTGCCATCGGGAACCGCAGTGATCGAAATAGGCGGGAGGCAGGTGGTTCGATTCGCCAGGGGCGCGGCGCAGGAGAGCTGACCTTGCGCTAAGCCGACGTTGAATCGCTGATTCGCCGCCGCGGTCGCATCGATGGCGCTATTGGGAACTCCTGGCGCAATGGCAACTCCCCCTGCGGTGCCCAAAAGTCCGCCCTGAAACGTTTTCGAGTAGGGAGGATTCGTGCCCAACAGGTCGACGACGCTGCCCGGCAGCATGTCGCTGAACAGGCCGAAGCCGCTGCGCAGCACCGTGTGCGGCGCGATCTGCCAGGCAAGAGCGGTTCTGGGCTGCAGGATCCCAGCGGGTGTTGCGGCGAAAATCGTCCCCTGCTGCGTCCGGATGACCTGGCTCAGAGGCTGATTCACATCGTGGGAAATGGAATCGAACGACCCAGCGAGGCGTGCCACGGCGTTATGTGGATTTAGGGGATTTGAATTGTACGTATCGCGAACGCCGAAGGTCCAGGACAACTTGCGAGTAAGCTTCCAGGTGTCCTGCGCATAAAAGTCCAGATTGAGGAAGTTGTAGGGTTGCGAATTGGCCAGCGGAAAGGTTTTCGAAGCCGTCGATGCCACACCGTAGATGTATTGCGGCAGCGTGGTGTAGGTGACCAGCGGGACCGCGCCCTCACCGAAATCATAGTCATTCAGTCGGAAGATCCGGCTGTTGGTTCCGAAGCGGAGTTCGTGCGGCCCCACGGTCCAGGCGAGGTTGTCATTAATGAAGAAGCGTGTGGCGCGCCGTCCCTGAACCCACGTATTGTCGAGCCCTCCGAGTGTGGTGAACGGCGCACTGGCGCCGCCGCCCTGGAGGACAATGGGGAATGCCGCCAGGGTCTTCTGAAGGTCGACTGGCCCGAAAAGGCTCTGGTACCACGAGAACGCTGGATTGAAGTAGTTCACCAGACGTCCTGAGAACACATGCGCGTAGCCTGATGCGAATGAGTACAGGGGCTGCGGAGAGACGGCGTTGAACAGTGGATTGATCGGATCGGTGAAAGCAGACTGCACTCCGGTGTCGGCCTGAAACCGGAACCAGGCAGTGTTGTCGGCATCGACATTGTAGTCGATGCGAGCCGTCTGCACCTGCTCACGATCATCGCTCGAATGCGAAATGCTCTGGCGGTTCGCGCAACCGTTTCCATTGGGCGGACTGCCGCCCGCAGCGACTCCATCGCTGTTGAAGGGACAGCCGAGAACCGCGAGCGGAGTGCCTGCGGTATTGCCGTAAAGCGAAAAGAGGTTCTTATAAAACGGCACCAGTTGCGGGGCGGGCTGATAGATCGACCCAGTCACCGTATCTACTCCACCGCGCGGAAGCTGTTGTAGGACATAATCCTGAAATGCCGCCGTTGGCACGGTTGTGGCACTGACGATGGGGAGCGCAATCCGAACCCATTCGGAATCGAAGAAGAAAAACAGCTTGTCGTGGAGAATCGGGCCTCCCAGACTGCCGCCAAAGTGGTTCACGGTGGAGCGCGGCTTGTGGTTTCCGGGCGTGGCGTTCGTGAAGAAATCGGCGGCATTGAACTTCGAGCCGTTCCACAACTCGTACAGATTTCCGTGAAACCGGTTGGTGCCGGATTTCGTGACGTAGTTGACCTGAGAAGCGCCGTATCTTCCCTGATCCACCGAATAGGAAACGGTGTTGACTGTTACCTCGGCAATGGAATTCAATCCAAGGACCAGATTGGTCGAGAGGCCGCTATTCAGGTTGGTCAGCGGATCGTTGGTCTCAAGGCCATCGACAATATAGCCGTTCGAAAGAGATGGCAATCCGTTGAACTGGACGTTGCCGTAACCGTTGGTACCGCCGACGAAATCGTTCCCGCTCCCGGCCGTGTTGATGAGAGCGCCAGCGGCAAATTGCACCGGATACGTCATGTCGCCACCCGGATTCGGAAGGTTTTCCATCGCTCGGGCCGTCAGGGTCGTCGACGTATTCGGATTCCCCGGATTGATCAGTGGAGCTTGCTCTTGGACCACGATGCTTTCGCTCGCGGACGCGATGTTGAGCTTTAAATCGACCGTTTGCTTCTGCCCAAGACCAGCGGCGACGGCGCTATTCCGCTGTGGCTCAAAGCGGTCTGCTTCCGCTTTCACCGAGTACATCCCTGGCTTAAGTTGCGGAAAGCTAAATCGCCCGGAGTCGTCCGTTTTCACGGATCGTTTCAGGCCATTCTCAACATTCGTGATGGACACGGTCGCTCCGGGGATCGCCGCCCCCGTCGGATCGGTGACCGACCCGACGATCGCGCTGGTCGTCTCGCCCTGAGCCATCACCGGAACCCGCCACACTAAAGTGGAGACCAGCAATGCTACAGGTTGGAGCAGGACGATCAGGTGGCACGCCTGCAACCTAGGCATACCTAAGTATTACAGAGAAGCGCGAATCGTCTGGTTAGAAGATCAGTCCGACGTGTGCGACGACCGTCCGAGGCTGCAAAAAGTGCGTCCCGCTGAACGTCGATAGGAAATTGTATAGAGCGACCTGATTGGTCAGGTTGTCGATGTCAACCGACGCGGTGAACCTGGTCCGACCTTCGCGGTGAGTCAGATTGTCGGTGCCGAAACCGAGGTTGAATATGTTGCGCGACTTAACGCGATCGGGGTTGTGATCGTCATTTTCCAGGCTCGGGAAGTTATCATATCCACCTTGCGGCAGCGTTAGCAACTTTGACGTGACTTTGCCTTGCCCTCCACTCGGAGTAACACAATCCGTGATCGGATTCGAGATCGTGGCGGGCATTCCGTTGCAAGCGAGCCCGATGGAGACTTGCTGGTTCGGCGAAAGAGCCAGCGCGAAACCGGCATCCGGGATGCCGCTCACCACCAGGCCGCTGTCATACCGGTATGTCAGGGCGACCCATTCCGTATTGTGCGGTCTCTGATAACGAACCGTCATGGTGGACTGGAATGCCTGATCGTGATCGATGCGGAATACTCCGCCGACCAGCGGAGCGCCCTGGAAAATCAGGCCGCCGTTCTCTGGCGGAAAATATCGCGCGCGTGTGTGACCGAACGTCCAGTATGCCTGGAACCCTTTGATATTCGTGGTACTCACACGTCCCGTCACGCCGTCGAGCTTGGAATTGTGCCAGGCGATAGGAAATGTAATCGTGGTGTTCAAAAGCACGTTGAAGTCATAGGCATTGTGCGTGTATTTCCAGAAGTAATCCGCGTCAATCAACAAATACTTGCCGATCGCCTGTTGGAACCCGGTGTTGAACTGATTGCGAAATCCCGGATTGATCGGCACGCCCAGAGATCCGAAAACGTCCAACGCCTGAGTTCCCAGCCCGAGGCCGCTGGACAAAAGAAGATTCTCGTTAAACGGCGTTTCGAAGGTTCTCGCATAGGCCGCGCGCAGCACTGTTCCTGTCTTTTTCAGGTTGTAAGCGATTCCCATACGCGGCTGCGGGCCGCTTTTCGATACCAACCCGTCATATCGGTCGAATCGAAAACCGGGCGTAAACAGGAAATTGCCCCAGGAGATCGAATCCTGCACGTAGAACGCATACTGATTGATGTTCGCCGCTTGGTTGTAGGTGAAAAGCTTTCCGCCACGGCTGAGATCGAAAGCGAGCAATGCGGGATTGAAGGGATTGCCGACCACGTCCGGATTATTTGCCGTATTCGGCTCGAAGCCGGCCGCGACACATTGGCCTGGGTTGAGCAGCGTCGGATCGGGAATCGCGGCGCCAGTCGGATCGATGCAAGGCGAGTTGAATCCCGGATCGGTGACGCCGAACTGAAAATGCTCGGACAGGCGAGTCTGCTTAATATCCAGACCATATTTCAGATTGTGATGGCCTTGCGTCGTCGAAACATCCGCTCGCACACCCCAGTTAAAAAGCTGCCGCTGCTGGCTCTGGGTGGCTGGGGAATCGTTAGTAACGTCCGGGCTCGGATAATAGTTGAACTGGTCTTTCCGAAGGTACGGATTAACGGTCAGCAGCGTGTGTGAGCTGAAGGTGTGCTGATAACCGGGCGCGATGGTCCAGGTGAGCACGCGCTGGCGTTGGTCTTGTCCGATCTGATCGTAGGAGTTCGGGATTTGAATCCAGTTCCTAGCCGCGAACAGGTTTAGGTGCAGAGCGTCCTTGCCGTTAGGTTGGAAATCCAGCCGGTCGAATATCGTCTGGTTGTTTCCCTGATCATGGATGGGAAGAAACTCGGGCGTATCCAGAAAGTGTCCGCTATTGATGCCGTCTACTGCCAGAAAATTCCCGAACTTTGCGGTGCCCCAGCCCAGCCCAATGCTGCCGCCCTCGGTGGCCCTGCAGCCCGGGCACGATATTCCAAAGTTTCCGTATGTTGCATCGATGTTTCCGAACCATCGCCCTGCACCGAGACCGGACCGCGTGGTGATCTGGGCCACCAGGCTGGTTTTATCACCGAACTCCGAGGCTGGGGCTCCCGTGATCAACTCCATTCCCTGAATTGCGCTGGTCGGGAGCTGCGTAGAAAAGACCTTGCTTTGCTGATCGCTGATCGGCTGTCCGTCGATCACAAATGTGACCTGCGCATGATCACCGAGCGGGTGAAAGAACCCGTTCCCGTCCGCCGCCACGCCCCCCGTGCTGTAGATGATTGCCTGGCTTAGCCCCGCGCCGGGATCGAATGCTGGAATCTTGAGAAGTGCGCTGCGATCGACGTCCACATGCGCGGATGGATCCGTTTCGAGCGCCTCCGCTGCCCCTTCTACAGTCACGGTGGTGTTGGCACCAGCCAACGCAAGGGTGGCCTTGACCTGCACCGGAATTGAATTTCGGATGTCCACATCCTGGGAAAAAATCGCAAAGCCAGAGGCTCTCACTTCCAGGTGGTACGGATTGGGTGGGAGGTTCCCCAAACGGAAAAGACCGTCCGATCCGGACTGGACCGACTGGCGATACCCGGTCACCACGTTGTGTACCGAGACCTCAGCCTTGGCAACTACAGCGCCCGACGGATCAACCACGGTTCCTTGGATCGTTCCAGCGTTCCCCAGAGATTGACCGAAGCTGAGACTGGTGCATACTGAAAGAACTACCAATGCGAGAAGGGTTCTCATATTCCCTTCAGTATCCGAGAGTCGATCGTATAACCCTAGAACATTCTCACCAGCGGGTACATAAATCTCATAAGCGGCCAGAAATATGCAGTGAGCGGACCAGTCAGCAGTGCAGGATTCGCCGGGCGTTATGAGCTTGCCGTTTGCTGACCACAAACTCGAGATCGTTCGTCAGTGTCATTAGCCATCGATTGCTGGTAAGCGCGCTCATTTTTCGGACGTGCTTCAGGTTAACGATGGCATTCCTGTGGACACGCTGGAAAGCGGATGGATGCAGATGCTTTTCGATGGCGCGAAGTCTTTGACTGGCTAGAAACCTGCCTGTTGAGGTGATGATCCACACCAGCTCACCTTCGGCTTGCAGGGCGAGGATTTCATTCATATCTAAGAGAAAGTACTCCCGCCCGATGCGGCCTACCAGCCTCTGGGGCGGGACCGGTTGGCTCGGTGGCTCCGATGCAACAGAGGAGATCTTCGCCAGATCGCGTGCGATCTCGCGCGGCTTGCCAAGCAGTCCTTTGGCCCGTTCGACGGCTTGGTGCAGACGCTCGCACCGTACCGGCTTTAGAAGATAATCGACCGCACCCGCGTCGAATGCGTTGATGGCGTGCTGATTGTATGCCGTAACGATAACGATCACTGGCAGGTGCGTCCCACTCAAATGCCGGATCATCTCGAATCCGCCCATTCCAGGCATCTGAAGATCGAGGAAGACAAGATCGGGCTGCAACGCGGAGATCTGCTGCAACGCGTCATTTCCGTTCTCGGCCTCACCGACCACCTGGATGCCGGGGATAAGGTCGAGTTCCTGCCGCAAAACCTGACGCGCGATGGGTTCATCGTCCACGATCAGGGTTTTAATCGCAGGATGCATCCCTACTCGAATACCACAGGCATTTCCGTACGCCTACGAGATAATCACCAGTGGGTCACATACGTCACGAACGGGTGATAAGATCCTGTGAGCGGGTCGTCGACGTTCGTGAAGTTTCGGCCGGCGCGCCGTCGACGGACTGCGCCGAGACGCGACTCGGCGACACTTGCGACCCCAGGGAGTTATGTTACAGCGGTAACCCACCTGCTATATCGAGGACATCGATCTCTCGCCTTTGGGACCGGTCGTGGCAGCAGCAGGCTGGAAAGACGCCCGCTAGACTTTGTCGAGCCAAATTCGCCCGAATTACTCATGTCGCGCGAATGACCGCTTCACATGTTGTAATCGATGCATCCTCGGCGTCAACGGTGGCGACGACTTCCCACGAAATTGCAGTAACACCGGCTTCCTGAGAAAGTCTGGTTACGACCTGCTCCAACGCTTCCTCTTTCGGACCAATGGCCTTCAAATACGCCCTCACGTTCACTCGCGTTAACAGTTCGTCATCTAAGCTGTGCAAGGCGATAGAGGAACCCCCGAGAGCTTCGATCGCTCGGCTCAGCCGGTCTCGCTCAAACACTAAAAGCGCAAGAATCTGCTGTATTTCCACAAGCGAAAACGAGCATAACACTTGTAGTTCTTTCTTTATGTGCCTGGCAAATCCGATACCCGACAGGGGTCTCTGCACGAAGATCGGCAAGACGGGCACGCTCACTCATGGCAAGCCGCAGGTGGCCTCGATCGATCCGGCTGGCGACTCCTTGTCCGACGAGCTTCTGCAAATCGGCGGGCGGAACGCAATTCCGAACATCCGCTCGCGCACGCGAATCGTGAAGGCCGCGCAGGAGAAACGCATCGCGGTCGCTGGGCCCGCGCAGTTCAACTACAACCCTGAAAAGGAGTCTGCGCGATCGTTGACGGCCATTCTATCGTTATCGGCAACGCAGCATGGCTTGAGGAATCCAGCGTTCTGCTCCCAGCCATGAATCCTATGGCTGGAACGACAGTTCTGATTGCAAAGGATGGGCGATTCGCAGGCTCGATTCAGATCGCAGATCAAGTTCGCGATGGCGCCGCTCAAGCCATTCGTGAGCTCAAGGACCTGGGTCAAGGAGCTGGGTCTAAAGATCGAACTGCTCAGCGGCGACAGCGAGGCATCGGCAAGAGCGGCCGATAGTCTCAGCGAGGTTTCGAGTTCGTTATTGCCGGAGCAGAAATCGGCGTGCGCCGACGAACTGATCAAGTAAGGTCCAACGGTCGCGATGATCGGAGATGGAATCAACGAGGCACCGGCGCTTTCGCACGCACAAATCGGAATCGCGATAGGCAGCGGAGCCGAAGTCGCGCATGCCAGTGCGAACGTGCTGCTGATCGGTAACGACCTGCGCAAATTTGTGAAAACCGCTCGCTGGTACCGCGTCGTGATCTTCCAAACTTCTACGGACGCTGGCGGTGGATGCTTTGGGCATCGCCCTGGCGGCGGTTGGAATGATTAACCCGCTGGTCGCGGCGTTCATCCACGTTTCGTCCGAGTTGACTTTCATTCTGAACTCGACTCGTCTGTTGCCCCGATCCTCCCGAACGGCATCGATGAATTAACCGTTGGTGGCGATCAAAACTGGTCCGAATTTTTCGTGACGTTCCAGGCCGAATCGGAGTCTTACGTTCTAATTGGAGGCATGAAGTGCTACGCCAGTTGACCCGTTCTCTTTTTCATCGCGCCGGATCGTCGACATTGATCATCCTCATGTTGGCGTTCGCCATTGGCGCCAATACGGCGATCTATAGCGTCGCCAAGGCTGTGATTTTCGCACCGCTTCCGTTTCCCAGGCCCGATCGCTTGGCTCTGATCTTTGAGTCGGAGGGGGGGCGATTCACGCCGGGCGTGCCGATGATTAGCGTTCGGCCAGGAACGTTTCAAGACTGGCACGATCAGTCGCAGAGCTTCGAAAGCATGGCGGCGGTCCAAAACATGCGAGCGACCATTATGGATGCCGATCGAGCCTCTGTCACCGATGGGTTCCGCGTGGGCGAGGGCTTCTTCGAGACTCTCGGCGTCCCGGCACGCTGGGGTCGCTATTTCACTCCAAGCGACTATGCACCCGGTGGCGGTCCTGTTGTCATTCTCGCCGACCGCTTCTGGCGAAGTCGGTATAACGCCGATCCGGGCATAATCGGGCGTGAAATCGTGCTGAACGGTGCGTCAAATCGCGTGGTCGGCGTGATGCCGCCGGGCTTTCTGCCGACCATTTCTGGCAATGATCCGCAATACTGGGTTCCTCTGCGCTGGGATCCTGCGACGAAATACAGCTTCGTGGTGTGGGGATTCGCCGTCTACGCTCGACTGAAGGACGGCGTCACGCTCGCACAAGCGACCGCGGAAATGGAAGGTGTAACGGCGCATATGCGCGCCGCGCACCCAAACGATTATGGACTGCGAGCCGCCATTGCTCCGCTCGATCAATACCTTTTCGCCAGCCACGAGCGTCTGTTTGCCCTATTGCTCGTCGCTGTGGGATTAGTCTTGCTGATCGCTTGCGCGAATGTCGCGAATCTACTGCTGGCGCGTGCGTTCGAACGGCAGCGCGAGTTCGCCGTGCGATCGGCGCTGGGAGCTTCGCGAGTGACCATCCTCCGGCAGGTACTGAGTGAAAGCTTGGTAATCGCGCTCATCGGCGGGTTGTTGGGAGCGGCTCTCAGCCCGCTGTTGACGCGACCGGCCCTTGCCCTGTTGCCTCCTGGCAATCTGCCGCGTTTGGATCGCGTGGAGATCGATGGAAATGTTCTCGTATTCACCACGTTGATCTCTGTGCTCGCCGGGCTGCTGTTCGGAGTTTTCCCAGCGATCCGCGCGGGCCGCGGCGATTTGTCTCTCGCATTGCGCACCGGCGGGCGCGGCAGCTCCCTCGGAAAGCGCGAACGCTGGCTCAGTGACGTATTGATTGTCGCCGAGATTGCGTTTTCGCTCGTGCTGCTGGTTGGTGGCGGCTTGCTCGCACAGACTTTCTTGAAGCTCATCCGCACCGACCCTGGTTTTCGCCCCCAACAAACTGTTGCGGTCCGCCTTTCGATTCCCAGCTACCGCTACGGGGATTATGAAAACGGGGGGAAGAATGTGCCGAGACAACAGTTATACGATCGCCTGGATCAATCGATTGGATCCATCCCGAGCGTGCGGGAAGCCGGACTAACTCTGAAACTTCCGCTCCGGCAATTCTGGAATCCCGACGGTGTCAGCATCGAGGGAAGAGCTCCCGTGACTGGGCGCAACGGCTCGCCCGCCGTCAGCAAACGCTTTGGCCTTCCCATTCACGGTGCAGTCAACTTGCAAACGGTTTCTCCCGGGTATCTTGGCGCCATCGGTACGCCGATTATCCGCGGACGTGCCTTCGACGATCGGGATCGCGCCAATGCGCGGATGGTGGCAGTGGTCAATGAAGCGTTTGTGCGCAAGTTCTTTCCAAATGAAGATCCCATCGAGCGGCGGATCGTGGTCGACCGAACGAGCTTCGCGCCGAGAATGACCATCGTGGGCGTCGTGGGCGATGCGCGGCTGGACGGGATGGATCAAAATGCCTTGCCCGAGGTTTTCACGGCAATGGCGCAGTTGCCAAGCTCCGATGCTTGGCTAGTAGCGCGAGCAAAGGGTGACGTGGATTCAATCGGAATCGCACTGCAAAAAGTCGTGCATGACATCGATCCCGAAATCGGTATCGTCGAGTTGACCACGATGACCAGCGTCATGGAAAATTCCCTGTGGCGCGAGCGGCTGTCGGCTCTGCTCGTCGGATTGTTTGCCGCACTGGCCGCCTTGATCGCAACCGGTGGCTTATACGCTGTCATTTCGCACGCGGTGGAGCGACGAACGCAGGAACTCGGCGTACGAGTCGCCCTCGGTGCGAGCGCCGTCAGAATTGCACAGATGGTTCTAGTACACGGCATGCGGGTCACCACAATCGGAACAGCGATTGGAGCATTGCTCATGGCACCCGCGCGCCGTCTGCTGGCGCGGCAGATTTATCAGACGTCCGACCTTCCGTGGATGATCGCGGCGGTGACATGTTTCTTATTCATCCTGACGCTGCTCTCCTGTTGGGTTCCGCTGCGGAGAGCGTTGGCAGTTGATCCAATAACTGCCTTGCGAACAGAATAGGTCAGGAATCGTCCAACTCCGCCGACGGTAACCCACAATCTATCTGGACGACGATCAATCGCACGTGAAGCGCGCTGAGGCCCTCCTTGTTGCGGTAATCGAGCAAAACGTCGCTTACCGGAGGTTGGTCGGATTGGTTCTGACAAGTCGTTAGTGTCCGCTGATTTTGGTCTGTAGCACGATCAACGCTAAGACCCCGGCTTCCTTCCGACGAACTCGACCACTCCCCGATCACGCACTGGTCGTTCGTGGTGATCGATAACCTCCAAGTCGGGAACGAGCGACGCGAGTTCATTTTTATCTAGCGGTCTGGAGTTCGCGTTTGCTAACGCGATTTCCGCACCCCAACGCACGGCCATCTTGCAGACGAAAAGGCCGCCGGGATTCAATGCGGACACGATTTTAGGAAAGAGGGCCCGGTCTAGGTGATAAAACAGGACGATCAGATCGAATCTTGCCGGTTCAAGGTCGTATTCTGTCGCATCGACCGCAAAGAGATTGATCTTGACGTTGAGCTGACGGGCAGCTTGACCGAGCTTCCCGATAGCAACTTCGGAAACATCCACCGCGCTCACCTGCCATCCTCTGTCTGCCAACCACAGCGCGTGTCTTCCTAGCCCGGCCGCAAGGTCCAGCGCCATGCCTGCTTTCGGAAACGAACGATTCACAAGCCTCTCGTAAGCCGATACAAAAAACGGGTCCGGCTTTGCTAAGGAAGGCAGGCCTTCTTCATACTTGCGATCCCAAAGCGCCTTGTTGTCTACACCCTCCATCGCTCTAGGAAGAGACCTTCATAGTTTTTGCGCGCGTCAAGCCGTCGCACCATCGTCTTTGTGACTGGCGCGCGGCAACAGCCGTGCAGAATTCAGAATAAAAGTCATCTCCGAGGAAACATGGATAAAGGCCGCGAGCAGGGGTCCGAGCAGGCCGAAGGCGGCAAGGACGATGCCGAGCGCATCGACGGCCAGCGTACCGGCGAAGTTCTGCCAGATGGTGCGGCGGACCCGCCGGGCCATCTGCAGCGTTTCAACGAAGCGGACAAGATCGTTGCCGAGCAGCACCACATCGGCGCTCTCCCGCGCCACGTCCGTACCGGAGCCCATCGCAACGCCCACGCTCGCCTCGACCAGGGCAGGAGCATCGTTTACGCCGTCGCCTACCATGGCAACCACACGCCCTTCCGCTTTGACGAAGACTCGAATACGCGCAAGCTTTTCCTCGGGGAGCGCTTCCGCGACGATTTCGCTGATTCCGAGCTCGCGCGCCACGGCATCAGCCACTGCCCTGGAATCGCCCGTGAGCAGGAGCGTGCGTATATCCATTTTGTTGAGCTCGTCGATGGCTCCTTTGGCCTCCCGGCGCACGGTATCCGAGACAGCTATCACGCCGAGGATTTGACCGTTCCGCGCCACGAAAACATCGGAAGCGGCCTCCTTGTCGTGCCTCAGAGACGACGGCACAGCGACACCGCCGTCCTGCATCAACGCCGCGTTGCCGACTAGAACGGTTGCGCTGTCCACAATAGCCGTAATGCCCCGGCCCGGCGTGTAGTCAAAACGCTCGGGCTCTCTGATCGAACGGCCCTGCGCCTGGACATAAGCGACTATGGCCTTGCCGAGCGGATGCTCCGAGCGCATCTCGGCGGAAGCGGCTGCGTCCAGTATTTCTTCCGTGCTGATACCCTCGACGGAGACAATGCGTTGCACTTCCGGACGTCCGAAGGTGAGCGTACCGGTCTTGTCGATAACCACCATATCGACTCGCCCCAGGGTTTCAAGATGCGCGCCACCTTTCACGATCGCGCCCAAACGCGCGCAACGGCCGATGCCGCCCAGGATGGCTAGCGGCGTTCCGGCGGCTATGCCGCACGCACCGGCGACGATGATCACCGAGATCGTGGAGACGATATCGCGGGTGATCAGGTAAGTGAGCGCCGCTGCGGCGAGGGCGAAGTAGACGAGATATCCGGCCAGCCGATCGGCCAGCCGCTGTACCGGCGCACGCGAACGCTCGGCGTTTTCGACAGCCTCGATAATCTTTCCGTAACTCGTGTCGCGGCCGAGCCGCTCGGCGCGGATTTCGAGGGCGCCAGACTGGTTGATCGATCCAGCGAAAACATGCGTATCAGCGGTCTTTTCGGTCGGCATCGACTCGCCGGTAATGCGGGATTCATCCACGAAAGAGTGACCCGATAGCACAGTCCCGTCAACCGGAATACGGCCGCCTGGCGCAACCAGAATGGCATCTCCGATCCGCAGCTCTTCGGCGGAAACGGCCTGAATCGCGCCTGAGCGCCGAACGGACACCTCACGGGGCAGGAATTCGAGGAGATCGCGGATCGCCTTACGTCCACGGCCCACGGTCAGGCCCTCCAGCACTTCGGCGACGAGGACAAACAAAGTGATGATCAGAGCTGTGAAGAACTGGCCGATGGCGGCAGCCGCGACGATGGCAATTGTCATGGAGAGTTCCATCGTCATGCGCCGCTCCAGGATGTTCTCAAACGCTTCCTTGAGAATGGGCCAACCACCGACCAGGAGGCCCACGACGCCGATCACGCTCACCGCGGAGAAGGGCTCCCAAAGCTTGAACCACACCGCCACTACGGCGAGCGCGACGAAAGCAATGCGGGTCGCTTCTAGCCAATCGAAGCCGTGGCTATGATCGTGGCCATCCTCATGTTCGTCGTCATGATCCCGGCCGTGGTGATCGTGCTCCTGCCCATCTTTCCGGTCCAATGCGCCGGGGGCGCTCGTGCGTGCACTCGCCTGTTCCACCAACGTTGAACGGCTGTCATCTTGTAGAGCCATGATTCTAAAGTCCTCTCATTTCAGGTAAGACTTAACGATTTCGGCAAACGCCTCCGCGTTCTTCTCCCGCGCGTCGGCGCTGCGCGCGCCGACCACATGCTCCAGAATGTGGTCTTCCATCACCTCACCCATCAGGCCGTTAACAGCGCCGCGAACGGAAGCAATGAGCCGCAGTACGTCGGTGCATTCGGTTTCGGATGCGAGCGCGCGTTCAACGGCCTCGACCTGGCCGCGTATGCGGCGCACACGGGCAATCAGCTTGGTTTTTTCGCGAATAGTGTGCGCCATACGTTTCTCCTCATATAGTATAGGGTACTATCTTATAGCTTATACGTCACACGTCAAGGTGCGTGTCTATTTCATGTAGGGACTGGGCCAGACCCAAAACACTTTCTGAGTCCATTCAAACATCCTCCTTAGCTAATGTTCTAATCAGCTAAAGAGGTCACCGGCCCCCATCTTTGATGAAGAGCCAACTTGTTCGCGGCTGTCGAGGATGAGCAACCTTCTTCTCTCGCTTTCGCTTTCTCGAACTCTAGTTCCACGAGGAGCGAGACCTCTCGCGACTTCAATTTTGCGTCTTGGTTAAAGGTCCCTTTTTGACGTGCCTCCATCAATGGCTGGAGATCACGAAAGGTTCGGTTAACGTCAGCGTTGATTGAATCGCATTTGTACATCGCTATGGCCTGTTCTGGTGTAGGTGTCATCTTCGATACCGTGTGGTTCCACCAAACCCTAACCAATAAGGAGGCCGTCGGGAAATTCGCCGCGACGAGCGCAATCACAAGGGCAACTTCTAGAGCAGGACCCATATCATCTTTATCGCGCTCCCTCAGCTAAAGCCGGAAAATGAGGAGACCAGCCGCCTACAGTAGAGCGACTACGACGCTTGCCTCTGATCCAGATGGGCCGAAAAGCGCCAAGATGAGCCACAAAAGTGGAATTGGAACGACGGCAAGGAAGAAGAACGTCCGCCACAGCCCGGAGCGAAGACCGCCATTTGGCACCTCCGCTTGTGTTATTACAGTGAGATCCACCAGGCGATCGGAGTCCGCCAAACTTCATCTGGCTGGTCGGCGACCTGTACGGTTAGCCTTTGAGGTGCCCGGCAGGGCGCCTGCCGCCGAATTCGATGCATTTCTCCCTTACATCGCGGAGTGTGATCCGCCGATGCTGTTATGAAGCTTGTCCGCCAACCGAAAACGGCGATTCTAGGAACGATCGGACGGGGAGCAACACCGGCAGCGCTTCGAGAATCGAAGATTGAGTAGGTGCGCTGTGATGATCAAGCTCGCGCCCACTGCCGCTGCCACAGGTTCGATGAAAATCGCGTGCGAGTCAATGCTATGCCGCAACAGCAAACAAATAAATCCGGACACGAACAGCGCTAGGCACGACACGCGACCATGTTTTTTTCGGTAGGCGGGCACCAGCGCCACGATCCCCATTCCAGCCGACCCCAGCAAGAACAGGGGTTCGAACTTCTCTGAAATCCTGACCAGCGACGTCAAGCCTGCGAATGAAAGTAGAATCGGTCCGGCAACACAGTGAACGAAACAGAGGGATGCAATGAGCATCCCTCCACGGTCAGCTCGCGAATTGTTGACTGCGGTCTGGTCCATGGCTTCAAAATGTCAATCCAACGTGGGCGACAACTGTTCGAGGCTGCAGGAAATGTGTGCCGCTAAATGTTGACAAGAAGTTATACAGGGCGACTTTGTTCGTCAGATTGTCGATCGTCACCGACGCGGTGAGGTGTGTCCTGCGCTCCCAGTGCAGGAGGTTGTCGCTTCCGACGCCCAAGTTGAATACACTCCGCGGCTTCACGCGGTCAGGATTGTGATCGTCATTCTCCCGGCCTGCTTGCGGCAGTGTCAGGAGCTTCGACGTCAGTTTCCCGCTGCATGAGGTAATCGGACTCGTGACCGTCGCGTACACGCCATTGCAGGCCAATCCAATCGACACCTGCTGATTGGCCGTCACCAGGCCCTGGTTTGACACAGCGGCGGCGTCGGGGATACCGCTCACCACAAGTCCGCTGTCGAACCTGTAAGTGAGGGCAATCCATTCGGCATTGCGATGCTGGTAGCGCAGATTCATAGTGGACTGAAATGCCTGATCGTGGTCGATCCGGAATACTCCTCCGGCGAGCGGCGCTCCCTGGAAGATGAGGCCTCCGTTTTCCGGTGGGAAGTAGCGAGCGCGCGTATGGCCGAATGTCCAATAAGCCTGAAAGCCATGGCGATTCGTCGTGCTCACGCGCCCAGTGATGCCATCCAGTTTCGAATTGTGCCACGCGATCGGGAAAGTGATGGTGGTGTTCAAAAGCACGTTGAAGTCGTATGCATTGTGCGTATGTTTCCAGAAATAATCCGCGTCAAGCAGCAGGAATCTTCCAATCGCTTGTTGCAGGCCGGTGTTGAACTGATTGCGAAATCCCGGATTGATCGGTACGCCAACGGAGCCGAAGATGTTCTGAGCCAGCCCGCCAAGTCCGGTTGCACTGGACAGCAGAAGATTCTCGTTAAACGGAGTTTCGAAGGTCCGGCTATATGCGGCGCGCAAAACCGTGCCTGTTTCCTTGAGGTTGTAGGCGAGGCCTAGCCGCGGTTGCGGACCTGTCTTGGAGACGAGCCCGTCGTAACGGTCCGCGCGGATTCCGAGGTTGAACAGAAGGTTGCCCATCGTGATGCCATCCTGCACATAGAACGCGTATTGATTGATGTTGGCGGCGGCGTGATAATTGAACAGGTTCCCTCCGCGCGTCAAATCGAAGGGCAGCAAGCCGGGCGAGAAGGGGACGCCGGCAACGTCAGGATTGTCCGCCGTGTTGGGTTCGAAGCCCGCCGCCGCGCACTGGCTCGTTTTGGTCAACACCGGATCGGGAACAGAACTCCCGCTCGAATCGACGCACGGCGAGTTGAAACCGGGGTTGGTAACGCCGAATCCGAAGTTTTCGAGCAGGCGTGTCTGTTTAAAATCGAGCCCGTACTTGATGTTGTGTCGACCGGCAGTTGTAGACACATCAGCGCTTACGCCCCAATTGAAGAGTTGTCGATTCTGCGTCTGCGTCGCTGGAAGATCGGCGAACGAATCGCGGCTCGGATAGTAGTTGAATTGATCTTTCCGGATGTACGGATTGATCGTCAGCAGCGTGTGTGCGTTGAAGGTGTGCTGATAAGCGGGCGAAATATTCCAGCTAAGAACTCTCTGGCGCTGGTCCTGTGAGAGCTGGTCGAGGTCGTTCGGAATCTGAATCCAGTTGCGCGCTGCAAACAGATTGAGATGGAATGCATCCTTGCCGTTGGGCTGTAAATCAAGCCGGTCGAAAATCGTCTGATTGTTTCCTTTGTCATGGAATGCCGTGAATTCCGGAGTATCTAAGAAACGCCCACTTCGAACCCCTTCGATCGCAAGAAAGTTACCGAACTTCGCCGTGCCCCAGCCAAGGCCGACGCTTCCGCCGCCACTGCCAAAGGTCCCGTAGCTCGCATCGATATTTCCAAAGAGACGTCCCGCGCCGAGACCGGACCGTGTCGTCACCTGAACCACCAGGCTTGTTTTGTCGCCGAATTCCGCGCTCGGATTCCCAGTGATCAACTCCATACTTTGGACCGCGCTGACGGGAAGCTGGGTTGAGAATATCTTGCTCTGCTGATCGCTGATTCGTGTGCCGTCGATCATGAAGCTTACCTGCGCGTGATCGCCGAGGGGGTGGAACGAGCCGCTGCCATCCGCCGCGACTCCGCCCGTCGAGTAAACGATCGCCTGGCTCAACCCGCCGCCCGGATCCATCACCGGCAGCTTGGACAACATCTGTCTGTCAGCGACCACGTGGGCCGATGGATCGATTTCCAGCGCTTCCGCAGCGCCTTCCACAACAACCGTGGTGTTCGCGCCAGCGACGACAAGCGCAGCCTTGATTTGAACTGCCAGCGAGTTTCGAATCGTCACTTCCTGCGAAAAAGCGCTGAATCCTTCGGCCTTGATTTCGAGATGGTATTGACCGGGAGGAATATTGGAGAGTTGAAATCCGCCGTCAGGTCCGGAAATCGCGGACTGCGAGTATCCCGAAACCGGGTTGTGTAGGTTGACGTCGGCCTTCGCAACGGCCGCGCCGGACGGATCGAATATGGAACCTTCAACGGTCCCGGTATTGCCAAGGGATTGGCTGCGCGTGGGAGCTGCAAGCCAAAGGGATGCGCCGAAAACGAGCGCAAATCGGATACAGGTTCTCATCGAAATCTCCTCAAATGGGTGTTAGGGGATTACAGGCCGAGGAGAAGATAGAGGTGCTAGCTAGACGAGTCCACCACAACCCCTCCCAAAACGTCACTGGATGGGATGTGGCAGGCGGCGCGCGCGGAATCAGAGTCGAGAAACGGACGATCCGAAGGATCTGCGAGCCTCGATTCGGCGGCGCAAATCCAACAACCGCAAGAAATGGCGCGGCCAAGGAGGCGGCGAAATCAATTACGGGCCCTTGAGTTCCGGCGTGGCAGTAGGAACAGGCGTCGGAATCGCTCGAAGACTCGTGGTGATGAAGCAGACCACAGAGAAGTCCGAAAACCAGGATCGCGAAGACGGCAAACGTCCCGATTTGGAATCGTCTGCTGATTCTTCGCCTTGTGCGAACCGGTCTCATTGAGTGCAGCAGACCAGTATATCTGCGAAGAGCTGCTTTGCAGACAACAATCTTGTGGACGGGCCGAAAACCTGGTGGACGGGTAGAAAGCCTTGATCAACGGCATCGTCGATTGGGCCGCCCGGAGCGGCCTCGCGACCCTTTCATCGTCCACGATCAAGGTCCTTGATTGCGGAATGCATACCTACTCGCTTACCACCAGCGTCTCCAATCAGCTAAAAGAAAATGATCGGCGGATTCAAAAAGCAAGTAAGTGGGCCGATCTACGCCGTGATCGGGCCTCGCACGGTTGGAGGTTCGAGCTCATTCACGAACGGTATTCCTACCTCCCCACTTCGAATCGATGCACAGTTTCGGTTCGAAAAACTCCGCCATCTTCTCCGGAATCGAATTACAATAGCTGAAATCCATGCAAATGAAATCACCGCTGCTCGTCGTCGTGCTTTCCATGTCGGCACGTTCCCTTTGCGCCCAAAATGATGCGCAGAACGATGCGATCAAGACACTTGTGAGCAGGCTCGATTTGCAGCGCTACAAGGCGACGATCAAGGCGTTGACAAAATTCGGCGACCGCCGGGAAGGCACGGACCGCAATCGCGCGGCAATCGACTGGATCGAAGCGCAGCTCAAAACCTATGGCTGCGCCAACACTGAGCGCGTCCGCTACGAATACCAGCCACCCGCTCCAGGAGGTCGCGGCCGCGGAGGACGGGGAGCGACGCCGGGAGGCGCGACCATTAAAGGGGAACGCGGCCCGTCGGGCGTCAACAATGATCCCGATATGCAACCGGACGCGCGCCTTCGCCAACTCAATTCGCAGCCTTCAACACCCGGTCCTCGCGAAGAGGTTTTCTGCACGAAAATCGGCGCCACCCATCCCGAAGAGATGTACATTGTCGCGGCACATATGGACGGGATTGGATGGGGGGAAGCCGCAAACGACGACGCGTCCGGGACGGCGCTGGTGATGGAGATCGCACGGGTTCTGAGCGCTTCGGACGTGACTACAGAACGATCGATTCGCTTCGCACTGTGGAATAACGAGGAGACTGGTTTAACTGGTAGCCGGGCATATGTCGATCAGCGGAAGGAACTGCAGGGGAAAGAGGAACCGTCTGGGTCAGGGAAGTATCCGGAGCCGAAGTGGCTCGGCATGATTCAGCACGACATGATGCTGTTCGATCACGGAATGCCGCGTAAAGATGGAACCGTCAGCGAGCATCAACGCCCGGAAGCTGACGTGAATATTGAATTCCAGGCGCGATCCAAGTTAGCGGCACAGGCGGCGGAACTCGCGTGGGCGTTCCGCGATGCCAATGAAAAATACGCGACGGACTATCCAGCCCAGGTGGGCAACCACATGACGAACACGGATTCGACTCCGTTTCAGGATTTCACACCCGCGATCAGCCTTCGCGAATTGGAGCGCGGCCCGGAGATCGGTGCTGGTTGGGACCCGACCCATCATCAGCCGACCGATGTGTTCTCACATTTTTCAGATGGCGACTTTCGGCTCGGCCTAAATGCAACGCAGACGACCCTGGGCGCCATTGGTAAACTCGCCGGGGCGAGGCTCAGGCAGCCAGGTACAACAGCCCCGTAGGCAGGTGTGCCCGTCTGCCGCCTGTAGTGTGCCGCTGGTCAGTTGGATCGCAAGCGGGACAGATTTGATCTTGTGTCGCCTCGGCCTTCGTGATATTCTTCGCTGGGCTAATTTCGCGGACCTCTCTTGACTTTACCGGTTCAACGATTGCGGCAGCCGAAGTTCAGAGCAATCAAGTATAGACGGTCCCTTCTCGGCCCATGATAGAGGGAGCATTTTCATGAAATTGGCAGCCTACGCGCTCGCAATCTGCGGTGCATTGCTATACGCTCAATCCAAAGAGCCTCTTGTGGAATTTGAAAGGATGACTTGGCCGGAGGTGAAACAGGCTCTCCAAGCCGGCAAGACGACGGCCCTGATTTACAACGGCGGAACGGAACAGCGTGGACCCCAGAACGCGAATGGGGGGCACAACCTCATCGCGCGTGAAACCGGGCGGCGCATCGCCTTGAAGCTTGGCAACGCGATTCTCGCTCCGGTGCTGCCGTATTCCCCCAATAACGCCAGCGCTTCGCTGCCAGGCACGATCGGCCTCACGACGGAATTGTATGCCGGAATGAACGAACAGATCGCGGAGCAACTCATCATCACCGGATTCAAAAACATCGTTTTGATGGGCGACCACGGCGGTGGACAGAAGGAGTTGGGAGAGGTGGCAACAAGGCTCGACACGAAATACTCCTCCAAAGGCATTCGCGTCGTGTTCTGCGATCAAGTTTACGTCGGGACCAAGGAGCATCCGGGCGCGCAGGCCGATTTCGAAAAGTGGCTCGCTGACAATGGCTATCCTTCGGGCGGACACGCGGGCGTTTCGGATACGTCAGAAATGATCTATCTCGGAGCCGACTCGGGTTGGGTCCGCTTGAATTTGGTCCCCACCGCCGTAGGCGATCCGGTCGGTACGCCGGGTCAGCGGCGAGATCCGAATGCGCCACGAGTGAATAACGGAATCACAGGCGATGCGCGGAGATCTAATGCTGAACTCGGCAAGAAGTTCATCGACATGAAGGTCGACTACGCGGTTCGGCAGATCAACCAGTTACTCGCCGCGAAGCCCGCCGGCGCAGCGCAGTAAACCTTGGCCGGATGAAACTGGAATCGCGCCGCAAATTTCTCGAATACTCCGCGACCGCGTTGGCAACCGTGCGATCGTCGTTCGGCTCCTCGCTCGACGCGATCGGAGTTCAGCTCTACACGGTTCGAAAGCTGCTTGGGAGTCGGCCTGGCGCGACTCTGCGTGCTCTGGACCAGATCGGCTATGCGGAGGCCGAAGTGGTCTGGACATCGATGGATGCGATTTGGAACGATCTGAAGAAAACCAGGCTGAAGCCGATCAGCGTGCATTTGGATTCAGCGCTCTTTTCGTCGGAAAACACAGCCAAGTTGACTGCGGCAATATCTCATTGCAAGGAATTGGGATTCCGCTACGTCGTCTATCCGTATACTGCTCCGAATCAGCGGGGTGGACTCGATTCGTTCAGATCCCTGGCCGATGTTCTGAACCGCGCGGGCGAGGCGTGCCGCAAAGTGGATCTGGAACTGTGTTATCACAATCATGGTTTCGAGTTTCAACCGATGGGTAACACCACCGGCATGGAAACACTGCTGAGCCGAACCGACAAAGCGCTGGTCGGATGGGAGATGGATATTTTTTGGGTAAGCGTCGCCGGTTTTCATCCTTCCGATCTGCTGAAGCAATACGCCGGCCGGGTCCCGCTGATGCACCTCAAGAATAAAGCGGAGGGGATTCCGGTGCGCTACGACGAGTCCTTGCCTCCCTCCGCGTTCCGGGAGGTTGGCGACGGCGTCCTCCGGATTCCGATCATCCTCCGCGACGGCGAAGCCGCAGGTGTCCAGCATTTTTTTGTCGAACAGGATGAGACGCCAGGCGACCCCATCGACAGCCTGCGCCGCAGCTATCGCTATCTTCGGGATCTAAAGCGCTCTTAGGCAATCCGGTTAGCGACGGACACAGTTCTTGCGGAGAACAAGATCAAACTAAGACCAGGTCTCGACGCGGTGCATCCAGTGTCGCTTAAGAAAGGGAAGAAGTGATGGACTGATTTTCGCGGACTAAAGGCTTCAATTTAATTGGGAAAACCGTAGCCAAGTCGTGCCGCACTGAGGAGAAGACTCTTGGAACTCAGATATGCTAAATGGGCTGCCTGCTCAATAGGGCTCTGAGATTGTGAAGATGATAGTCGTTAACTTAGAAATTCTTACAATCATCAACTCAGATGCTTGCTGACGGGCAACTGATCCTGGTTAAGCTTCGTTCACTTCACTCTTCTGGCCGGTGTCCGGTAGGGCGACATGGTTTCAGCGGTCCAGATTGAACCTCACGCCAAGAAGCCAGCATCAGAGGACAAACGACAGCGCGAAAAAACGAAAAGCCCGCGTTTTCCACCGCCGCGGGGCTTTCGTAACCAAGAGAGAACTTGGGTTACTGCGAATCGGGTCGGCGCTTCAGCGTCGGACGATCGTCGTCGGTGGTCGTGGTCTTGCCATCGCCATCGGTGGACGTTCCGGTACCCGGAGCCCGCTTCAACTTCGGACGGTTCAGGTCCTTGTCATCAGTCTTGCGGCGATTGTGCAGCATCTCCAGGCGCGCCTTCACGCCATTGAATTCGGACGTCGTGACCACGTATTCCGGCCGCGCCTTGAGCAGGTCCTGAATGTTTTTCTGAGCCTTCACGATGCGATCCTCCGTGGGAGGATGCGTCGAGAAAACCTTCGCCATCGTGCCCGGCTTCTTCTTTTCGAGCGACTGGATTTTTTCGAAAAAGTCCACGAACGCTTCCGGATCGTACCCGGCCTTGTACATGTATTCGAGCCCGAGCATGTCCGCTTCGGATTCAAACGCTTTGGAGAATTGCAGGAACCCGACCGGGATCAGCACGCTGGCCGCTTGCCGGATACCGTAACCAGCCCACCCGCCCATAAAGATCAACGGGATCGTAGCGAGGTTCGCCACCTGCCCGCGCGTCGCCTGACGTGTGCCGTGCCGCGCGGCGACGTGCCCGATTTCATGTGCCATTACACCCGCGAGTTCGGCTTCGCTGTCCGCTTTGAGGATAAGCCCTGAGTAGACGAAGAAGAATCCGCCCGGCAGCGCGAACGCGTTGACGTCTTCTGCGTCGATCACCTTGATGGTGAACGGAACCTTCGCATCTGAGTTACGCACTAGGTTCTGGCCTACGCGGTTGACGTACTCTGCGATGACCGGATCGTCAATGATCTTCGCCTGCCGCTCGATCTGTTGTGCCATTTGCTTGCCGAGCGCGATCTCTTTCTCAAGTGAGTACCAATTTAAGCCCTTTCCGACATCGCGATTGCCAATCTCATCGGGGTCTTTTTCCTTCTTGTCGGCCCGCAGAGATGTGCACATCAAGAGGGCCACCGCGGTCAGCACAAAGAGTCGCTTCAACATTGCACCTTCCAAATGATCTGTCTAAGCTTACTCCATGAACGGTCACATTTCGCACATTTTTCTCGTCGCCGAGCGTGAATGCTGCAGACGGTCGAGATTCCATAACCAACGGGCCACAATAGGGTAATAGACGGGCTCCGTTTTACGATGTTGGGCGCTGCACCTACCCAAGTTCGAATCGAAAGTGAGTAACCCTGCACAAAGAAACTAGCTCTATCTTTCTCGGAATCGAATTACAATAGCTGAAATCCATGTGTACGAAAACACTGTTGCGGATCACTGCACCATTCCTGTTGACACCTTCCATCTGGGCTCAAATTGATACGCCCTACGACCCAATCAAAACACTTGTCCGCAGGCTCGATTTCCAGCGCTACAAAGCAACTATCAGAGGGCTGACCAAATTCGGCGATCGTCGAGAAGGCACAGACCGCAATCGGGCGGCGATCGACTGGATTGAAGGCCAGCTCAAATTGTATGGCTGCCCTAACACTGAACGCATCCACTACGAATACCAGCCACCTGCTCCCGGAGGTCGAGGCCGGGGCGGACGCGGAGCGGCGCCGGGAGGCGCGAACATTAAAGGCGAACGCGGCGCCTCCGGTGTCAATAACGATCCTGACTTGCAGCCGGACGCGCGGCTTCGCGAACTCAACTCGCAACCTTCTACGCCCGGTCCGCGCGAAGAGGTTTTCTGCACAAAAATAGGCGCGACACATCCCGAAGAGATGTACATTGTCGCGGCGCACATGGACGGGATCGGCTGGGGTGAAGCAGCAAACGACGACGCGTCGGGGGCTGCTCTCGTGATGGAAATTGCGCGAATTCTAAGCGCTCCCGATGTAACTACAGAACGATCCATCCGTTTCGCGTTGTGGAATAACGAAGAGACCGGGTTAACGGGTAGCCGGGCCTATGTCAAGCGCAAGGATATGCAAGGCAAGGAGAGCCCACCGGAGTCGGGGAAGTATCCGGAGCCGAAATGGCTCGGCATGATTCAGCATGACATGATGCTGTTCGATCACGGAACGCCCCGAAAGGATAGCACCGTAAGCGAGCATCAACGGCCGGAAGCTGACGTGAATATCGAGTTCCAGTCGCGATCCAAATTTGCCGCTCAAGCTGCCGAGCTCGCGTGGGCGTTCCGCGATTCGAATGAGAAATATGCGACGGACTATCCGGCGCAAGTAGGCAACCACATGACGAACACCGATTCGACCCCGTTTCAGGATCTGGTTCCCGCGATCAGCCTTCGCGAACTGGAGCGCGGCTCGGAGATTGGGGCGGGTTGGGACCCGACGCACCATCAACCCACCGATGTGTTCTCACATTTTTCAGATGGCGACTTTCGGCTCGGTCTAAATGCAACTCAGACGACCCTTGCCGCCGTCGCACAACTGGCCGGGGCGCAGTTCAAGCAAGCAGCTCCGACCGCCCAATGAGTCCTGACCTAACGAGAGAGCGGATGGGCCATGATTTAGCCTGCCAATTGTCCTGAGGATTTCCAAACTATGAGTCCAGCATCCGGAACAACGGCGGTCGCGATGCCCGCCAAGGCAGTCACGCCCGGGGCCGAACACGAACACACAGGCGTCGAAAAGAGCGATTTGGTACGGATCGCCCTGGTCGGTTTAGCCGTGGTTTTTTGCTGGCTTCGTGTGTGGGCGCCTTTTCCGAAGATCGACATCGTCGGGTTGGGCGCCGTTGTGCTCGGCGGGTATCCGATCTTCCGCGAAGCTGCGGCAGATATTCTCTCGCGCCGGATGACTATGGAGCTGTCGATGACTATCGCACTCACCTCGGCGCTAGTTATCCGAGAGGTTTTCACGGCGTTAGTGATCGTGTTTTTTGTGCTGATCGCTGAGGCGCTAGAAGAAATGACTGTGGGACGAGGGCGGCGCGCGATCCGGGACCTGCTCGCGTTCCTCCCAGCCACTGCCGAGCGAAAAGCGGTAACAGGCTTCGAGACCGTACCGGTTTTGGAACTGGTTCCCGGTGATGTAGTCATCATTCGTCCAGGCAGTCGAGTCCCCGTCGATGGCAGAGTGGTGAAGGGACATTCGTTTGTCGATCAGAGCACAATCACGGGCGAGTCAACTCCAGCCGAGAAGGAAATTGGTTCCTCGGTCTTCGCGGACACCATCAGCCAGACTGGAGCACTGGAAGTTGAGACGATCAAAGTCGGCCGCGATACCACGTTTGGAAGAATTATCGACGTCGTTGAGCAAGCGGAGGAGTCTCGTGCCCCGGTACAAAGAACGGCCGACCGGCTTTCTGGATACCTAGTCTATTTTGCACTGGGCTTCGCGGCGTTGACCTATCTCGTCACTCGCGACGCGCGCAGCACAATCTCAGTCATCATCGTCGCCGGCGCGTGTGGCGTCGCGGCCGGCACGCCGCTCGCGATCCTCGGTGCGATCGGTCGTGCCGCAAAGAGCGGAGCCATCGTCAAAGGAGGTCGTCATATCGAAGCGATGGCAGAGGTGGATACCGTGGTCCTGGATGAGACCGGCACATTGACGCTAGGTGCGCCAGAAGTGACGAGCGTTGAGCCTTCCGGCATCTCGACGCAAGATCTTCTTCGTATCGCCGCGAGCGCGGAAAAATATTCGGAACATCCGGTCGCCGCGGCGATCCGGCGCAGGGCGGCAGAACTAAGAATCGAAACGTACGAATCGTCGCAATTTGCCGCAGAGCCAGGGAAAGGGATCCAGTGCCGCGTGAACGGAAAGCGCGTGATCGTCGGATCAAGAGCCTACTTGCGGGGATCGGGGATTCTGATCCCCCAATTCTATAGAACTTCGACGGCTTCCGAGGTATTTGTCGCCGAGGCGGACCAGTACGTCGGTCGAATCCTGGTTGCCGATGTTCTCAGGCCGGAAGCGAAGAAAGCCGTCGAGGCGCTTCATGAGTTGGGGATACGAACTCTGTTATTAACCGGGGACGTTTCCGCAATCGCGGAAGCGGTCGGTCGAGACCTTGGCGTAAATGAAGTCGCAGGCAGTCTGCTTCCCGACGACAAACTGCGGCGGATTCAGGATCTGAGATCCGCCGGATGCGTTGTGGCGATGGTGGGAGATGGCGTCAATGACGCGCCCGCGCTGGTCGCGGCCAACGTCGGTATCGCGGTTGGGTCCGGGACCGATGTAGCTCGCGAGAGCGCTTCTGTGTTGCTGCTTGGCGATGACCTGACGCGCCTGGCAGATTTGCTGAAGATCGCTCGTCAATGCCACGGAATTATCATGACCAATTTCTTTGGAACGGTCGCCGTGGATGCAGTCGGAGTCGGATTGGCGGCATTCGGAATGCTGAACCCGATCCTGGCTGCCTTGATTCACGTAACGTCCGAGATGGCGTTCATCTTGAATTCCGCACGCCTGGTTAGTACTAGAGATATCGTCGGTCCACTCGCGGCAGTCCGCACACAAGAGCCGCTGGTAAACTTGTTGAGCAACGTCTATTATTGACCTGTGGATTGCCTTCGCAAAGCGAGGTCGTGCGCTATTGCATGGTTTTTGTGTGGCCTAGTGGCTTTCATGGCAATTCACTCGCCGCACTGCGATGTGTGCGATGAACCATATTTTGCCGGCTCTTCTTCGCAGCACGCCACTGCCGATCATCCGGTTCCCAGTACGAACGACGACTGCAACGGCATGTGCTCGTGCTGTCTGTTTCGAGGGCTTCCATCGGTAACCCCTGGTCTGCATCCGGCGAATGCGGTAACCACAGGAATTTGGATCACACCCTCTTCATCTGTTCAGGCGCCGCGGCGGTCGATATTTCGACCCCCGCGCATAGTGATCTCCTCGTAGCTCATTGGCCCCGCGCTCTCGCAGCGCGGAAGAAATCAGACTCATTTCCTGGAGATATCTATGCCTAAACGTACGTTCAGGCTCGCTTTAGCAAGCCTGTCTGTCTTTATCGGGTGTCTGCCTGCCCATGGGCACGCTGCGCCTCAAGACTCGTCCACGCGTGTTGAAACGACTATTGACGATAAAGAGAATAAAGCGATCCTGGAGGTCGGTGCCGCGACAAGTTGGAACGTCAGCGGAGGCGCAGCTACGTTCGCTCCGAATCTTGCGGCGGAGATCGAGCCGATAGAGAACTGGCTGGAACTCGAAATGGGCGTTACGCCGTTCTACACTCATAATTCTAAGGAATGGGATATCGACCTGCTCTTCAAGAAGCCATGGACCTTGTCGAGGAAAGCAGAATTTATGCTCGGCATTGGCCCGCAATGGGTTCACCTCAAGCAGAGTGGGAGATGGACCAACACACTGGCCGGAGAAGTAGCGGGGGACTTTATGTTCTGGCCAAACGGCAAACATCACTTCGGCTGGTATCTGGAACCGGCTTACGACTACAGCTTTGCAAGAGGCCATCAAAAGTCACTCGGTATAAGCTTTGGGCTCCTTATTGGTCTTCGTTGAGTTAGTGGAGATTTTGCCCGTAAGCCAAGGTTACTTTCACGCTGGTCGGACCGCTTAGAAGCAATCAAGCTTGACACATCGTGGCCAAACCATCGAAAGGGTTCATGTGGTCAACTGATCCTTCAAAGACTCGTCGAGCTTGTCATAAGCAGCGACGCCTCGTCGATGGCCGCGATTTCGGGCTCCGTCAGAGGGATCGCCTGCTGGAGGCGGAGCGAGTCGGATTTTGCCTCAAGCATCTGGGCTTGGCGGATTCTTTGGGTAATTAGAAGGAGCATTTCGCGCGCGCCATTCGGTGAGGACACTGATCGAAGCCATTCCTGCAGTTCAAACAGGACATCGGATCACGTGCGTTGAACAAATGAGTGGCGATCGTGGCCCGCGCGCGGTGCCCGGCGATCTTGCCGCGAACATCTTCTCTGGGAACGCCGGCTTTCCTGCAAAGCTTCCGGATGACGACGAGGTTCAAGTAAGTTGTGGTCAACTTGCCGAAATCGGTAGAGGAGCAGGAAATCAACTTGCTCCCCGGTCTTCGTGTCCACGAGCTTAGCCTGCGCCGGACGCTGTTTCTCCCAAGCTTCGATGGCCTCACCGACGAGTTTGTCCACGGGTTTCGAATACGCTGTTGGGGTCTTATTCACCGGGACCGACAGCAGACACAGCCGCTCGCGCTGCGCGTCTTCGTGGCAACGAATGCAGCCCAGTCTCCGGCACCGGATCTCGTTCCAGCCGAGTCCCGCGAAAAGCCACACTAACACTGGTTGAAAACCACCACTTCTGGTGGATTCTCGGCAGATGGGTGCAAAATGGCTCGAGTAGGCGCGTGATCAGCCAGATTTTGCTGCCATTTGCTTCGTTTGCCCAATTCTGCAAATAGCCACCAACGGGAGGCTTTTCGGCTTGAACATCGAACTCATCTAGCGATTTTTGTAGCCGGCATCCATAAGGATGGGGAATGCAGACTCCGATAACCAGATGTAACCTTTTCGCGTCGCAGGCACTTGCCTTGACGTACCGATCGCACGCGATCCGAAGAGGAGGCCCGTGCTATCCACCAAAGGCTCATCTATCACGTGGAGAACTCGCCCTGGCAGTCGTCGAATGGGAAAGTAGCTTGCGCGTTCAACGATCGTCCCGGCGTGCGGAAGAATTGTTCGGCTCGCGCGCGGAAGAGGTGATGGGCTTGGCGCCGAGCGAACAAGGCGGCCCTGCATAGCCGAGCGCTAACGCGGAGGATCTGCCGGCTGAAATGCTTTCAGCGCTGCCAGCGGAACTTCGGCTCCGTGTTTATCCGGAGTCTTCATGCTGGCGTAGAAACTCAGGATGTTCGCACGTAGCTCCGGCGTCACGCCGTCGAACTTCTTCGCCGCCAGTTTCGCCAGCAGTTTGTCGTAAGTTCTGTCCGTAAACTCGTATTCGCCCGGAGTGACCAGTTTCCCCGTATCCAGATCCCGATTCGAGATCTTGAGATTGCCGGCCTTGATTCCCGCGAACATCTGCCGATCCCGGTTAACCGCCGCATCGAAGCTGTCCTCGAACATTTTTTCGGTCTGCGGCGTTGGCAGTTTGTATGCCAATCCCCTCAACGGACCGATCTTAGGGAGTACGCGCGTGAAGAAAGCGAAAATGCGCAGGAAGAGGCCCGGCGGCTTGTACATGGGGC
The DNA here is from genome assembly GCA_035568415.1 of Bryobacteraceae bacterium. Lineage (GTDB taxonomy): Bacteria > Acidobacteriota > Terriglobia > Bryobacterales > Bryobacteraceae > Palsa-187. The sequence continues at coordinate 40,849 of DATMOC010000018.1, forward strand.
CCCATTCCCTTGTAAAGCTGGCGCGCTTCATGTTGTATAGAAACTGTTTCCGCGAGATCGTGGGCTGGTCTTTCGTGATCTCCGCCTTCTTGAGCTCCCAGGCCGCTCTGGTCATGTTCGGAATCATGGTGCTTACCGAGAACCGGTAGGTTCCCAGTGCGAGATCGAGCGTGGCGAACAGCTCCTTTAATTTCAGACCATAGGTGTCCTGATAGGCGCGGTCCAGCAGATCTTTAGAGACCGCAAAACCGATGAAATCGTGGTACGCCTTTGGCGCGTAATGGCCGCGCGCGACCTGCAGGACGTCAAAACCGAACTCCGTTTTCAGGTGGGCCGCCGGATTATCCGCGTAGGTTACTACCTTGCCGAACTTGGCTCGCAGCTTTGGATAGAGTATGGGGACGGCAATATTGACGGCGATCGCATGGCCGTCTACATCTGCGCCGTAATGGGCCGCGGCTCCAATCGCAAAAGCGTATTCATCCAAATTCTGAGAATTGTCGATCAGGGACTGGACTAAATCGGCGCTCCGCACATAGTGCGCCAGATCGCTGTAAAAATGGCTGCCGAACGGATAGTAGCCAAGGTCCTGAATGATGCACCCGCCATACGCGTAAGCGTGCGCTTCATTGAGCTGGTCCTCGGTAGCGTCGGGAAAACGCTTCGTCAGGACGGGCAGTATAGCGTCGACCCAAAGCGTATCCACAATCGCTTCATGGGTAAGGACGGAATACCCGCTCGCGCCGGATGGAAGAAACGCCGCCCACAAAATTGCAAAACATGTGGCGCCGGCGGACGTGGTTTTCATGGTCTATGCAAAGCGGCAGAACGCGGACCGCCAATCACTCACAGGTTGGCTCCCGGTTTCTGGGTCACTATACGCCAATTCGTCGCGTTGGAGCGCCCGATTTTCCGGGTTGGGGAAGCGGGCCACTGAGCCGGGATTTCCATTTTGGCACCCAGCATGAGGACAGTATATACCCAACCGCCTTCCTTCGATCCTCCGCGCGCGGTTTTGCCCTCGGGGAGCTGTGTTTCGTCTCCCCAAGACGCATTTTTCGCCTGCCGCAAAAGCCCAAAACCGGGAAACTCCGCCTTTTCAGGCGCATTCCGCAAACACCTCTCCGAGCTCCACCTCCCTGGTCTCATAATTTCGCTCTGCCCATCGCCGATCTTTACTCGCTCGCCACCGTCAGCGCACTGATGCGCGGTACGGTTCGTGGACCGGCAGGAGCGACAAGAGGCTCCATCTCCGCCTCGAGTACAGATGTGTACTCAAAGCCAATGACCTTCTTGCGCAGTACTCCGGCGGTCATCGACGAGAGCGGTCGGCAATCCTTCTGACCTCGCCGTGCGTCCGTCTTTGGGGCTGACGCTGGAATGCAGATGCGTCAAACGTTCGCTCAACCCGTGCAAACGCAAGCTGCTCCGACGACGGCAGCAAACTACCGACAATGACCGTTATCAGCCGCTAGGCTACGGCTACTCAGAACTTCCCGAGTATTTTGTCATGGCTGCAGCCGCTTGTAGAAGTTGAGAACGGGCAGTCACTCTATCGGTTTCTCATTCACGTGATCCTCATTACTGTCGCAGTGATGGCGCGGAGTACTGTTGGGTGGTGCGCAGCCTCCTGAAGAGGCGAGCGATTCGCTGTGCTTGTTTGGGCGGGGTGTTCAATCTGCCGATGTCGAAGATCACGCTCATTGAAGACCTCTCGATGGTGGTCATATCAGCGATGATGGCCGTAAGGGGTCTCCTCGATGGATGAGTGGGCGGGCGATCTGGATATGAAGTCTCGCAGATGACGAGACCTCTTCATGAGTGAGACGTCCAACGTTTGGAGCTGCATGCTACGCTCAAAAGAGAACTGCGCGTGATTCGTTCGAAGTTCATCGTCGTCGTCGCGATCGCGATCTTCTTCGCGCAGTTCCAGTGCCTTGCTGGTTGCGCAGGCGATCCGTGCCACGATGACCTGAACCATGCGGATTCTGTCCCGCCGTGCCATCAGCATAACGATCATGCGCATAATCACGGTCCGACATCGTGCGCTCACCATGTACTGATTTCCGCTGCAACTTTACCGGACACGGTTCAGGTAAGCGTTGCGAACGCTTCCATTGCCGAACTGCCCGTAGCTGTTTACGCGCTCGTTCCGGCTAACTGGCGATTGTTCACGGACGGGAATTTCGAGTCTTCACCACTATCGCTACACGGCTCTTCCATAATCGTCCGTCGGATCTAACCCTTCCCTCGCAAATCAGTTAGTTGCCAGCCTGTCGTGTACTTCTAAGGCTGGCGGTGATGATTCTGAGAAGGAAGGAAATAGGATGAACCCCCGAAGAAGTTTTTTTCGAAATGTTCTAGGACTGGGCACTGGCGCGTTAGCACTTTCGGAAATTGCACGGGCCCAGCGCGTGCAGGAGACGAGCGCTCCTGTGCCTGTCGTGACACCCGATATTGCGGACCTGCCGTTCACCATGGACAACGGCGCAAAGGTCTTTCGTCTGGTCGCCGAACCCGTAAAGCAGACCGTAATCCCCGGCCGCACTTTCGATCTCTGGGGTTTTAACGGAAGCGCTCCGGGACCGACGATCCAGGCCAACGAAGGCGACCGGGTCCGAATCGTCTTCGAGAACCATTTGCCCGAGCCGACGGGGGTCCATTGGCACGGACTTGAACTTCCGATCGAGATGGATGGTGTCCCAGGCATTGGGCAGAAGCCAGTGATGCCCGGCGAGCGATTTGCCTACGAGTTTCCTCTGCATCAAAACGGGACGTTTTTCTACCACTCCCATATGGCGATGCAGGAGATGGTTGGAATGCTCGGCGGCTTCATCATCCATCCGAAAACGGCCTATTCACCGCGCGTGGTTCGGGACTACTTGATCGCTCTGCAGGAATACGCGGTGCTGCCGAACAGCACGATTCCGAACAGCATGAACATGGAGTTCAATTGGCTGACCTTCAACGGAAAGTCGTCGCCCGCCGTGACACCGCTCATCATCCGACAAGGAGAACGAGTCCGCATCCGAATCATCAATCTCGGCATGGACCATCACCCGATTCACTTGCATGGGTTCACGTTTTGGGAGACCGGCCGCGAGGGAGCGCGGCAACCGGAAGCACTGTGGGCACGCGGGAACACGGTCCTTGTTGGCGTGGCGCAGGCGCGCGACATTGAGTTCGTTGCAGATCGTGCCGGTGATTGGATGCTCCATTGCCACCTTCCCCACCACATGATGAACCAGATGGCGTCGAACGTCGGTCCAATGACGCGACTCGGAAATGGCACGCAAGCCGGCGCGAGCATGGAGGAGGCCATGGGCATGTTGCGGGACGGACATGCGACTGCCGACAACAGAGCTCCCAGCCTCGGCCGCGGACTCGGTTTTGGCTCAACGACAAACATGGCGCGATCGAACGGGCCGTTGACGCAGACCGAGGCCGAGAAGGCAATGGCGAACATGCCCGGAATGGACCATTCCAAAATGCACAGGGACCACGGAGGCATGGAAGAGATGAACATGCCCGAATTGCCCAAGAACGCAGATCAGGTTCCGCTGTTCCCCCAAGACGCGTATATGGAAAGCCCGATGATGGCGATGGACAAAGAGGTCGAAAAACCAGAAACCTATGGATTGCCGCCCGGCTGGAGCGGATATGCGGGTGGCATGATGACCTTCGTGCGAGTCCTGCCGCCAGAGCAATACGAAAAGATCATGGAGCTCAAAGCCAAACTGACTCAGCATCCGGGAGAGCCACGCAAGTGAGACGCACAGACAGGGCCCGGATCGCGCGACTCGCGCTGGTGTTGAGTTCAGCTCTCTGCGTGCTCCACGCGCAGCCGCCAGGCAGGAAGGAGTACACATTCCGAGGCAGAGTCGAGCAAGTAGACGTTGGGGCGAAGCGGCTCATGGTCGCCAATGAACCGATCGAAGGTTGGATGGGCGCCATGAGCATGGCCTTCCGTGTGGGCAACGAAGAGATCCTTCCGACGCTCAAACCCGGCGACCAAATTACCGCGAAAGTCTACGACGGAGATTTCACGCTATACAACGTTGCCCCCGTGCCGCAGTCCAACCCGAGCACTCCCTTGCAAGCCAAAGCCCCGGGCTTAACTTTGGAGCAGCTAGAACAGATCGCGCTAGCGAGCAATCCGACCGCTGCTCAAGTTCAGGCGAATCTTCGCGCAGCGTCGGCGCTAGCCCGGCAGGCGGGTCTGTATCCTAATCCGACCGTTGGCTACTACGGCGACGAAATTCGTGGCGGATCTTCGAACGGAGGCAAACAGGGCGGTTTCGTCAGCCAGACGATCGTGCTCGGAGGAAAGCTTGGCGCTGCGCGGCGCGTGGCCGAGTTGCAAGCTAACCAGATGCAGACGGGCGCGGAGATTCAGCGGCTTCGTATTGTGAACGACGTCAGGACGTTGTTTTACGAAGTGCTGGTGGCTCAGCGATTGGTCGAGGTGCGGCGGAATCTCGCGAAGCTTGCGGGAGATACAATCCAGACCTCTAGTCAACTGGCGAACGTTGGCCAGGCGGATCGCCCGGACGTTCTTCAGGCTGAATTGGAGCAGCAGCTAGCGATCGTCGGTCTGCGTGTTTCGCAGCAGAACCTGCAAGCATCGTGGCGAATCCTCGCTGCCGTTGTTGGCAAGCCAGAGATGCCTCTCGCCCGTTTGGAAGCAGACTTGGAGACGATCCCGGATTTGAACTACGAAGAATGGGTGGCGACTACTTTGCGTGAGAGTCCGGAAATCAAGCTGGCTCAACAGGCGCTCGCGCGCGCCGAAGCTTCGCTGGTGCAAGCTCGCAAAGCACCGATTCCCGACCTCGAAGTGACGGGATTGCTCATTCAGAACAACGCGCCGATCGATGGCATGCGAAAACCAATCGGCGTCGAGGCAGGCGCGCAGATCGGAGTTCAAATACCGCTCTTTAATCGGAATAAGGGCAACATCGCTGCGGCGAGAGCCGAGATTGAGAGCGCTCAGCAGGACCTGATCAGAATCAAGCTTCAACTCCAGCGCGATGTGGCTCGCATGTTCCGCGATTATGACGCGGCCCGCCTGCTGGTGCGGCAGTACAACACCGAGATGCTGCCGCGAGCGGAACAGGCTTTTCGACTGTATCAGACGAATTACCAAAGAATGGCCGGAGCGTATCCGCAAGTCCTGATCTCGCAGCGAACGCTCTTTCAATTAGAAGCTGAATATGTCCAAGCCCTCGGAAGCGCGTGGCAGACCGCTATCGTGATTCGGGGATTTCGACAGATGGATGGACTGTCCGAGCCGAAGAGTCCTGCGATAGGAGCGGTTCAATCCAGCATGGGCGGTTACAACTCGCATGCGTCGGTGGCTCAATAACTCAGAAACGATCAGGGAGGATCAGATGTACTTTTAAGAGCTCTCACGCAGATCGCGTTCGCTTTCGGGGCGCGAACCGGCGTCATCAGCACTCGAACGCCGAAATCGTTGAGTGCAAGATCGAGTGATGTCGAAAAGATCGCATCGCGGTCATGAAGGACAAACCCGTATGGATGCGAGTGTGCGAGGATCTCGCGAAGCTGCTGGGTCACCCATTCTGCAATTGGATGGTCCGTGACGTTGCAGTGAAGAATTCTTCGAGAACCGATCTCCATCGCGACGAATACGTACAGAATGCGAAACGAGGCGGTGACCGTCACGAAAAAATCACAGGCCACGAATCGCATTGGCATGACTCCGAACGAACGTGGCCCAGCGTTGATCACCGCTGCCGCTTCGAGGCCGCTCGGGTTCCAAGTATTTCCCGACTGTGCGCGGCGAGACCTTTACGCCGAGTTTCAACTTCAGTTCGTCGGCGATCCGCTCCTCACCCCACGTCGGATTCTTGCGAGCCATCACCCGAATGAGTTCGCGCAGGTTGTGCGGGAGCGAAGGTCGTCCTCGCTTCCGGGATTTCCATTTCCAAAACAGCCGAAATGCGGTCCTATGCCATTTCACGAAGGTCTCCGGCTTCACAATTACCAAGGCATCGCGCCAGGAGAAGAATCGGCCGAGCAGGACGAGCCACGAGCGAGTCGCAGCGTTCGTGCGCTTGGGCCTTACGTGTCGTTCCTGAAACAGAGCAAGCTGCCTACGAAGGAACAGATTTTCGGCGATCAAGGCCGCATGCGTCCGAAAAAAGAGGCGGAAAGTTGTACGCAAATCTGGATCTTACACCGGCGATCGAGGCCATGCGGATCAGAGCGGACGGAATTATTGCGGAGCACAAGGGCAGTGGCTGAGACGAGTACGCATTTTTCATTCACATCGTAACGCGGCCATCGGATCCAGGTTTGCGGCACGACGCGCAGGTAGTAGGCCAGCCAGTGCCGCGACGCCGATCATTAGAGCGCTCGCTCCAGCGATCGTCCATGGATCCGACGAAGTTACGCCAAACAGTTTCGCCGCAATCAAGCGGGTCATCCCTAGAGTCGCTGGCACGCCAATCGCCACACCCGCAATGGCCAGGACGATGCTGTTGCCGAGGACCATCGCCAAAACTGTCCGGCGTTCGGCTCCCAGAGCCAGTCGAATCCCGATTTCGTTTGTACGGCGTGCCGTTGAATATGAAATCACGCCGTAGAGACCGATACACGCCAGGGCCACAGCGAGCGCACCGAAGGCTCCGCTGAGCCCGGCGATGAATCTTTCCTGCAGGAGGACATCGTCAAGCTGCTCGTCAACGGTGTCGATCTTAAACACAGGGAGATTCGGGTCGAGGTCACGGAGTTGCTGCCGGACAATTTGGACAACACTCGTCGGATTGTCGGACGTGCGCACGAATATGCACATCCGATCCATCGCGTGTCCGAATTGGCGGTAAGGGAGATAAGTCAGGCTAAACGCGGTCATGCGCGGCGTGCCCGCGGCAAAGTCCTTGACGACGCCTACGATTTCTGCGTAAGGATCGCCCCCCGAGCTTTCGGCGATGCTCTGGCCAATCGGATTCTGATTCGGGAAGTAAGCTTTGGCAGTGCTCTCGTTGATAATCACTGCACGATGGGATTTTTCGTGATCGTGTTCAGTGAAGTCTCGCCCGCTGATCAGTTCCATTCCCGTGGTCTCGAAAAACCTCGGTGTGACGAACGTTCGCCAACCGGACGGAAGACTGGAGTATCGTCTCGTCTGGCCTTGAATGTCGAGACTTCCACTGCTGTCTGAGACGCCCCAGCCGTTCAACAAGCCCTGGTTCGAAGCGGCGGCGGAAACAACTCCCGGCAGCGACTCGATGCGCTCCTGTACGATCTTCCAGAAGTCGACCAGCTTGGGACCTTGGCGTCCAGTCTGTCCCGGGCTGGTCCAAATCATGAGCAGATGATGCCGTTCAAAACCGAGATCCCGCGTTTTCAGGTTTCGAAGAGTGCGAACGAAGAGGCCTGCGCCCGAGACCAGCACAAGCGAGATCGCGACTTGCGCGATAACCAGCGCCTTCCCGAGCCGCCCACCCGACCCGGCGTCCACCGTACCCTTACTGGTCAATGAAGGCGCGAGCGCAATCTTCGAGCCTCGCAGCGCCGGAGCCAAACCGAACAAGATCCCCGTGAAAATGCACAATCCTGCCGTCACGGCGAACACCAGCGGGTCAAGATGCAGATCGACGGAGAGCCACGGCGATGGCGCGCGCGAATCGAGTTGCGCCGGGCCTAGGGAGATGTTTCTGGAAAGAGCGCCGGTAATCCACAGCGTGCAAAGCAGACCAAGGCCGCCGCCCAGGATCGAGAGCAGCACGCTCTCCGTGAGAAGTTGCTTGACTAAGCGGGTCCTCGACGCGCCGATCGCTAGGCGCACAGCTATCTCGCGATGCCTCGCGGCGGATCGCGCCGGCAGCAGGTTTGCGACATTCGCGCACGCAAGCACCAAAACCAGGCCAACCACGCCGATCACGATGGCCAGCATCTGACCATAGGAATCCCGTTCCGGCGAATAACCACGTGCATCGCTTAGCATCTCGAGCCGTCCGCTCTTGAAGAACGCTACTTCTTCAGGATCGGGATTGGGACCAAGCCGGCTGAGTTTCTCCCGCTCGTAAACCACTCGTGCGAATGCCAGCGCCTGTTCCCGGGTCACGCCGGGCGCGAGGCGTCCGACCACTCTGATCCAAGGATTCTTTCGGGTGAGCAAACCCGGCATTTCGATCATCACTTGCGACTCCATCATCGCTGGAATCCATATATCGACAGGCCGCCCGACCCAATCGCCCACGAATCCCCGGGCGGCGACGCCGATCACATCGTAGGTGACGCCGTTGAGAGAGAATCTTTGTCCGACGGCTGCGGAAACCGGCAAACCGAATTGACGCGCCGCGAATGCAGAGCTGACAGTCGCAACTGGATGCGCGCCGGGTTTGCGGTCGTCGTCCGGCGTCAGCGTCCGGCCTGCGTAGGCGGCGACCTTCATCATCGAAAAGTAATTCCCGGAAACGAGTCCAACGCGAACCAACCCCGGATCCGCCCCTCCCGGAACGATCACACTGCTGCGATCCGTTAGCGCCACGGCACTAAGGTCTGTAAAAACGGAGGACAGATTCCGGCGGTAAATTTCAAAGAGCTGATACCAGGTGTGAGGTCCGACACGAGGGGACACACCGAAGCGTTCCCCGAACATGACGACATGGTCCGGATCGGGAACCGGGAGTTTACGCAGTACGCACGCATCGATGACGCTGAACAACGCCGTGTTTGCCCCGATTCCCAGGGCGAGTGAAAGCACCGCCGCGGATGTGAATCCGGGACTTCGACGCATTGTACGCAAAGCAAAGCGGACATCCTGAACCAGGCGATCGAAGGCAGTGTATCCCCACATCTCGCGCGTGATCTCCTTAATCAACGTGACGTTGCCAAACTCCCGGTGGGCAGCCTCATGGCCTTGGTCCTCGCCGGCCATCTGGAGATGGCTGCGAATCTCGTCATCCAGATCGCGATTACGATCAGTCATGCTTCCCGTCCCTTCGGGCTGAGCGCGCTCGCGATGGCGGTCACCAGTTGCCGCCAGCGTGAGTGCTCGGAAAGTAGTTGCTTTTTTCCCCCTGCCGTCAGCCGGTAAAGTTTAATGCGCTGCTTGTTCTCTGACAACGTCCACTGTGAAGTGATCCAGCGCCTCCGCTCAAGTCGATGCAGGGCAGGATAGAGCGACCCCGTATCGACCTTGAGAACATCGCCGGAGTTGACCCGGATCGCCTGGCTAATTCCATATCCATGCTGCGCGCCCCATTGAAGAGTTTGCAGGATCAGCAGGTCGAGCGTCCCCTGCAACAGCTCGATTCGGTTCTGGTAGATTTCGGATTTAGCCATGTAGAACGTCTACACCCATGCATGTAGACGGTCAACACCCTGATTCGTTAGATGATTGGCAGGTCACCGATTGTGAGGGCCCGGAGAAGTGGGAACAGGGGCTGAAAATGTACAGGTTACCGGAGCTTCTGATGGGCCACCTTTTGACGATGGGTGCGTTGCACCGGGCGGGTCGTTATGACAGGCAAGCAGACGGCGTCCAACGGCTGACCGGCCGGCCGGCGATGAGCGTCCGGGAATTTGTGTCGCTTCACGCGGAGGAGTTCGGCGGCCGTCGCTCCTAAACGGCCCGGCGCGCCAAGAGTCCGGCTGCAAGCCTTCTGGGATCGCTCGCGAATTGCGTGAATCGCCCGCTCAATCCCGAACTAGACTCCTGCATAGACGAGCTTGGTGAATATCGCGGGTGTCATAAGAAACTGACCCCACTTGGCGTCATGAGCAGCTGTCGGCTTCTCCCCGATCGTTTCCACAAGCGACTTGCCCTGCTTCTTGAGTCTTGAGACATTGCTGCGGATGGCGACCAGCATGTCGTAATACTCGGAGAGGCCAGTCTTATTTCCCACGGGGCCGTGACCCGGAATGATGATCGTCTTGTCCGTCACAACCGTCAGGTTCCGCTTAGTTGCACGAATCATCCCATCGATGCTGCCTCCCGTGGAGTAATCGATGAAGGGGTAAAAGCCGTTCCACCACGTGTCTCCGACGTGAATCACGTCAGCCTCTTCAAATACCACGGAGATGTCGCTGTCTGTGTGGGCAGGGCCGTAATACTGCAAGGCTAAGGCTGTGTCGTTGTGGCGGAGGCTGAGTGCATCGTGAAAGGTCGTCGCGGGGAGCGCCGCTGGCGGCGCAGGTGGAAACGTATAGCTCCAGTCGTCGACGCGAGTCGAGGTCGAGAGGTGCTTCTTGGTGTTTTCATGCGCCGTGATAGCAGCCCCCGCCGCATGGAGCCAGGCATTCCCGTCGGTGTGATCAACATGCCAATGCGTATTGATCAGCCGGGTGATCGGCTCCGCACTCAGGCTATCGAGGGCCGGCGAGATTCGTGATTTTGAGACTGCAAACCCGGCGTCGATGAAAAGCTTGCCATCCTTGCCGGTGAGTACGGCGATGTTGCCGCCGGAACCTTCCAGAACGGCGATGTTGCGACGAAGTCGATTCACCTCGATCTTCGCCTGCGAGGCCGCCTGGATCATAGTAGGGACAATGCCCGTCTCCCCCGCGAACAGACGGCGCGGAGCCAGCATCACGGCGCTGGCGCCAAAACTTGCCGAGATGAAATGACGCCGAGAGACGTCGGACACACCACTGGTCTTCATGGATTCTCCTATGCCCTAAAGTGCCGCAGCCGGGCCCGGTTGGAAGCAAGCTAACTACCTTCCGGTGGCTTTCTCTGGATTCGGGCTGCAACACTTCACGATTCCTTGAGGGCCGGTTTCAAGCCGCGACCGACGCAGCGCCTTTCAAGAACGCTAGCAGGTCGGCGTTAATCGTCTCCGCTTCCGTCGTGGGCATACCATGCGGGAAGTTCTTGTACCTTATAAAGGTTCCGTTCTTGAGCAACTGAGCGGACCGCGGACCGGCGGCAGCATAAGGCACGATCTGATCGTCCTCGCCATGCATGACCAACACCGGAACGCTGATCTTCTTGAGATCTTCAGTAAAATCCGTTTGGGAAAAGGCCACGATACCGTCGTAATGCGCCTTGGCTCCACCTTCCATGCCCTGGCGCCACCAATTTCGAATCACCGCTTCTGAACGTTTCGCGCCCGGCCGGTTATAGCCGTAGAAGGGCCCCGACGCCAAATCGAGATACAATTGCGAACGATTCGCGGCCAGCTGAGACTGCAAACCATCGAACACTTCCTTGGGAAGGCCGAGCGGATTGGCCGCCGTCTTCACCATGAGAGGAGGCACCGCGCTGATCAGCGCTGCCATGCTAACCCGGCTTTCGCCATGCCGAGCGAGATAGTGCGTCACTTCGCCGCCCCCGGTGGAATGGCCAACATGGATGGCGTTGTTCAGGTCGAGATGCGCCGTGAGAGCCGCCAAATCATCGGCATAATGATCCATGTCGTGGCCGTCGGCGGTCTGAGTCGAGCGTCCGTGCCCACGGCGATCATGGGCGATAACCCGATAGCCATGATGCAGGAAGAATAGCATCTGGTTATCCCAGTCGTCCGCGCTAAGCGGCCAACCATGGCTGAAAACTATAGGCTGTCCTTTGCCCCAGTCCTTGTAGTAAATCTCTATGCCGTCTTTGGTCGTGATCGTGGGCATGAACGTTTTTCTCCTGCGTAAGTTGTGTTCAATAAAACGTATCGCCGAATGCCGGTCCACCGAATGTCCGGACGTAGCCAGTCTCTAAACGCAGTGTGCGCTATCCCGGAAAGGAATACGTCACCAGATGTAGTGTTCCTTTACTACCACGAAGGATTGGGCAAGAAATACCCCATCATGGGTACACCCAAGCCAGTAATATTCTCGGTTACTGGCGCCAGGACGGACGCGACTCTTATGTGAATCCAGCGTCGCCTCGATGCCTCGCGCCTTCCCGGGCTGAACGAGTCCGCATCCGATACCGAGCTTTGAAACCGGGTGCTCAATTCCGTCCCGAAAGCGACGGTCGCGTCAGTGGGCCTGACCCCGGTCGCCGCAGCTACTTTTCCTTTTCTATGTTCAGCGACCCGGATGACAACACCTGGCTGTTCCAGGAGATCACAACGCGACGGCCCGGACGTGGACTCACCAATTTGGACGTCTCGACGCTGACGGAGCTTTTGCGTGAGACGGAGCAGCATCATAGCGAGTACGAACCAACAGCCCCGAAGCACCATTGGTCGGGGTGGTATGCCGCCTACATTGTCGCGCGACAGGGCGGGAAGACGCCGGAAGAAGCCGCCAAACTAGGCAAGGCGCACATAGAAGGTGCTCAGTGAGAGCCATTATGAATAAGACGTAATCGTCATTGGCGACAGAGCCTCGGCTGCCCGGGCACCGGTGGTCACGGTGTGACAGCAACAACCACAACAGTCGTATCGTCGAAATGCTCAGCGCCAGCTGACCACGAGGCCGCTGCTTGCATTAGTCTTTCGACCAGTTGCTCCGCACTCAGCGCTCCGGAGAGGCCTCGGCAACAGTCAATCACACACGCTCGTCACCGAACTCTTCTCCTGATGGCGTTTGTGCATCCGCGAGACCGTCAGTGAATATTACGATGTGGCTTCCAGCCTCTACCTGTAGTTCTGTGCTAGCGTAGCCTAGTCTCCCGAACATTCCGATCGGGAAGCCACTCGTCTCGTAATCGTATCTCCCGCTCTCATACCACCTCCATACACAACAATTCATTTGCGGTGCCAACCGGAGAGATCCAGAAAGCCCGCCAATTCAACGCTCTTCTCCTCGCAGCGAATCAGGAAAACGAACCACCGCCAAGCCCACCAAGGTGATCTCGCGTCGGGAATTGGATTTGCGCATTCACTGCTGATTGTGGTCCTCGTGCTCCGTAGTCGGTGTCGGCGATCGCGTGCCCACCGAGGATCAAATCGTATGGCGCGTCGTACTTGTCCATTACACATTCCACGAAGACCATGGTCGAATGCGGAGAATCTAGCACCTTCTGCAACTCGTTGCTCGTAGTAACAACGTGAGTTTCTACCTTCTTATCTCGACTGAAGATATTTGGCAATTCCGAGTACCGCCAGTTCGCGATGTCGTTATAACGGGCATCCTTACCCAGAACGGCTCGCTCTACCGTATACCCCTGGTTCTGGTTCACAAAAATCAAAGGTATAAGGTCATGTCGCATGACGGTTGAGACCTCCTGGACTGTCATCTGGAGAGACCCATCTCCGGTCAGCAAAATGTGACGCCGTCCGGGGGACGCGAGAATGGCTCCGAGGAGTGCGGGTGTTGCATAGCCGATAGAGCACCAGACATAAGCCCCCGTGATGTAGATGGCGTCGTCGGGTAGGGTCAGTCGGCCAAAACCCGCGCTCGATGTTCCATCTTCGGCAACGATCACATCGCCCGGACGCAGAAAATTCTGTATCGCCTTCCAATATGCGTCTTGAGTCAGAGAATCATTCGATGGAACCAAAGCCACCTGCTTCGGCGGGCGAGCCGACTTTTTCTTTGTGAGCATCGCTGAAGACGAGTCAACTATGGACTGCAAGAGCTCACCGAGAGAAACCCCCTGAAAGTTCTTATCTGCCGTATCGACATAGGTTGAATTCAGGTAGATGGCCGAAGCTGGCAGTTTGTCCGTGAAAAAACCAGTTGTCGATTCGACACGCCTGTAGCCAACCGTCAACAGACAATCACTTCCCGGCGCGCCGCGGTCCGGCACAGATTTGGGCGAGACATGGCGCGCAGGGACGGCAGGGCGGGTTCGCCTCGTCCGGCGGCGCCGCAAAGGAGGGCTGCATAAACCTTTGGAGGTTGTAGTTGGCGCACAGGGCTGGGCTGTTAACCAACGGGGAGGGCGTTAGAGAGCGTCAGAGATTGGGAGCTATTGGAGCCGGAATTGGCGACCCGCACCGCGAACCACAGCTTTTTCCAGCAACTCCGGAGAATTGGGAACCTGTACTATCGCGCCAGTCCCCGCAGTTGTCAGAAGGTCGCAGTAGCCAAGGAGTTAACCAACGGGCAGAGACATTTCGAGGGAAGTCTTTGGCTCCTCAGGTAGGACTCGAACCTACAACCCTTCGGTTAACGGCCGAACAGCTTCGTCATGATCCTTCGCGAAAACGATGCGCACTGGGCCCCATCGCGCGGCATCTGCGCTATTCGTGGCCAGCCGAGCGCATTTGGAGGATTACTACGAGGCTAAATCCGACGATGATGAGCAGAATTCGCCCCGACCATGTCGCGCAAAGCTGATTCACGCCGACCAGCAAGACGAGTGCAGCGCCGCCAACCGCCGCCACAATTCGAACAAGGCTAGTGGTGGCATGTGAGCCTACCGGCCCGATGATGGCGACCAGCATGAGCGTGAAGGCCAGCAGGATCTCCACGACCCCGACGAACAGATTCGTACCTGGCATCGGAACGAGCACTCTTCCAGCAATGAACATCAGGACGGAGAGCCCGATTCCCTTGGCAATACCCATCCCATGATGCGCTGAGAACATCCAGACCAACCCACAAGCAACGATCCCGATCAGGAAGAGGACGCCAAAGAACGACTCGAGGACTTGCATTTACCTAACCTCCACAGACTTCGCAGCCCCCACGGCGCGCTACCGAAATCCGTTCGAGCAGAAGCCGTTCTAAATCCAGAACGAAAACATTGTGGGCCAGTAGATCGCGGTCTCGGCAGCCGGCCAGCAGAAGCGTCGCGAGGTGGGCCGCCACGTTTCCAAGGACGGCGGTCACCGGAGTTAGGAGGCCGTCGCGACCAGACGGACGTTGCTCATCTTGGGAAGCGATGCAAGCGTAGCAGGCGAGGTGTTTGTTTGCCGGATGCCTCAGAGTGATCATGCCTCCGAGCTGTTCCCGGCCATCGAATGCGGCAACTTGGAAAATGGGTATGCCCGCCTGAATTGCCTTCCGCTCCGCCGCGATCCTCGCCGGAATCGCGTTGGCACAGGAGATCACCAGAGAGGCTTGGCGGACCCGGTCGAACGACGTGCGCTCAACATCCCCGTAGATGCCATTGACACGCCCCAACTGACGTCGGTTGAGAAACCGCGCGAGGGCCACGGCCTTCGGAGTCCCGACGTCGCGTTTCCTCGCGAGAAAGGACGGCCCAATCTGCTCCGCCTCGATTCTCTGTGGATCGACACCGTCGATGATGCCGAGCCCGGCGGCGTGCAACCCGACAACAACCGAGGATCCGACGCGTCCAGTACCAAAAACGATAACCCGCGATCGCTGGAGCCGCTGCTGTCCCGACCGCCCAATCACCGGTAATTGTCCAGCGTGAACCGCGAACCGATCTACGGTCCGAGCATTGGGATTGGTCATCTGCGCTTAACCTCCAATTGGATCAACTCGGCGGCGGGGCACCGCTCACCCACGGCGGCCACGCTGCGCTGGACGTAAGGACACACCCGACAGGTGGGCAACAAACTCTTGCGCACGACAATCGAAGCGCTCAAGAGATCATCCGTTTCAATACGGAGGTTGAGCGGATACTGCTGTAGCAGGGCGTCGGTGTTGGAAAGTAAATGCGACATCCAGCGGCGCAGCCCAAGGCACTCTGACTCGTAGGAGATCTCGCGCATGTGCGTAACGCCGGAAGCCAAAGCCATGCGAAGGTGCACGGAGTTGCAGCGTCGAATCGAGCTGGGTATTTCCTCCTGGATCAAGTAGCGCAACAGAGGAGTCAGTTTCTGGGCCTGGACGAGTTGATGATCGACCTGATCGCCGTCCAGCTCACCGTTGACCCGCGTCTGAAGCCAGTGGAGGAACTGGTGATTGGAGCGGTACTGTTCGTTTTCGTGACTGGCGGTGGCGAGACGCCCGAACCAGGCAGCGTGGTGATGGAAAATTGTAGCGTCGAACCACAAGCTAGCTCGCTGGGACAGATATTGGATCGGCGGCAAGAGAAAGGTCAGAACCAGGATCAACCCGATGCTCGCGACCCCGCCGAAAAAGAGAAAGTCCAAAAGGGACATAGGAGTACCTCGAAAAAAATGGGCGAGCACGCAAGGAACGCGCTCGCCCTGGGAAGGTTCGGTCAGGAATAGACGGCAACTGGACCGACCTTGAACCTGACGGTTCGGTCCAGCAAGTCAATTCGGGCATCGTTCTCGCAGATGACCCAGTTGTGATCCTCTTCCCGGAGCAGAAGGTCGGAGGCCTTTGCTCCGAGCATGACTTTGAGCGTCGCGCCGTTGGTGTACCGCGGTGTTTTGATCGGCAACTCGATCTCGAGCCGGCGGCCATCGATCAAATTGTGGCCAACCACCTGCGAGACCCAGCCGGAAGCTTCTCGTGCGGAATAGGTCTTGGGCGGCGGTAACTTCGGCAGCGGCGCCGGCGCGTGGTGCTCCGCCGGACGGAAAACCTTGACCAGTCCAGCGGGTAGCGTCACGAGGCGAACCGGCGGATGAGCCGACGTCCGTAACGGGACAATCTTTGCTTCAGCGACCGCCACTGGTGGCTGAAACGGATTCGTGGCAGCAATGGCTTTGATCATTGCAATTTCTCTCCTTTCAAGAGACTCTCAAGAGCTTCGATGTCGTGACGACTCCGCACCATGTCCTGATGCACCGCCTCGA
Source organism: Bryobacteraceae bacterium (assembly GCA_035568415.1). GTDB lineage: Bacteria > Acidobacteriota > Terriglobia > Bryobacterales > Bryobacteraceae > Palsa-187. The sequence continues at coordinate 57,390 of DATMOC010000018.1, forward strand.
GACTTGCCAGGGCAGCATGCAAATGCCTGGCTTCGACAAAGCTGTCGGTGAGCGCGAGCGTGCGGCGAATTTCGTCTTCGACACGCCGCAAATTGGCTTCGGAGTCAAAAGCAGCATCGCTAAGGTTCCCGATGTGGCGGCTCCAGTCGGGAGAAATCTCAGCCTTTGGCGCAACAATGTTGGGCCTTGCTGCTTCTGACCGCGTCGGTTGATACAGCAAACGGTAAGCGGCGTAGCCGCCAAGCAGCGCCAACCAGATCGCGACGAAAACGCCGATCCGCGGCGTGACAGAAACGCGAGGTGCTGACCCAGGCGGCGAAAAGTTAGGGGCTGGTAGTTCGTACATAAGTTGGTTCCTTAAGAAAATGTCCTTCTACTCTTATTGGAGCAGCCAGCTGTAAGTAGTCCTTCCATAAAAAAGAGACCAAGAAGATCTTGGTCTCAAGACCCACGCCCTAGAAATCAGGCGCAGGTACAACATCAGTAAGCTTGCCCTCCTTAAAGTGGAGATCGCGTTCGACTCCTAAGCCGAGAGGTGTTCGGACTCCTTCCAGCTCGGAAAGCTGGAAATAGCCGAATTCGCGTTCGAGCCCGATCACGTAGCCGAAGAACAGGAATTCCTCGCCTTCGGGGCTGCCTTCAGTGACGTACCAAGTCCAGCAGGTGCCGGGCAGAAAGAACTTCGCGTAAACGATCGGATCCGCCGCGCCTTCCTGCGAATAGAGCGGCGGTAACCGAGATCGCAACTCGTCAGTCAGCAGTTTCACGGCTTAGCTCGCTTCGAACAGCTTGCGGGCCTGTTCGAACTTCTCCAGCTGCCTTTTCTTGGCTTTCAGCTCCTCTTCTATCTCCGCGATCTCGGCTTTCAGCTTGTCGGCTTGCGCCAACACCACGTCGACCGGCGACTTCTTTACCCACGGTTTGCGCTCCGACTTGCCCGTTGTTTGCGGATTCGTCGGGGTTGCTTTCGGATCGTTCGGTTTCTGTACAGCCATCTTCGTTCTCCTTTTTCATCTGGTCTTTCTGGTTGGTAATCCACGCCTCGAGTTTCCGGATCGCTTCGCGCTTCACCGGCAGCTCGATATGCGTGTAGGTCGCGTGAACTTTTGCTCCGACGGAGTGGCCCATGAGCGCCATGCGGATTTCCTGCAGGACCCCGGCTTCCATCAGTCTTGTGTTGAACGTGTGCCGCAGATCGTGGAAGCGGAAGTGACGGAGTCCAGCGCGTTTGAGCGCGCCGAGCCAGCCCTTCCGAATCCAGTTCAGGGACTTGCCGTATCGGGTGAATACTGGCCCATCGGCCTTCGGATCTTCGACGAGAAGATTGAATAAACGACTTGAGAGCGGGACCTCTCGAGCCTCGCCGCCCACCGTTTTCGCGCGCGTGACCGCCAGCACTTTTCTGGAAATATCGATGTTCTCCCAGCGCTGTTTAAGGATTTCGCCCCGCCGCATGCCGGTATCGAGCGCAGCGATCACGATTCGCCTGAGATAGCCAGGAAGACCCGCCAGTAGCACTTCCTCTTCGGCTATGGTCATAACCGGACGCTTGAGCCGCCGCTCCCGAACCAGCGGCAAGCGAGCCAGCGGATTTGTCCTGACCAGCGACTCGTCCACGGCCCAGTACAGGATGTGCCGCAGCACACTCAACGCCCGGTTGACGCTCGCGTCGGAAATCTTCGGTTTAAGCTTCTTGCGCCACTCCCGGTATTCCCGAGCCAGGTTTCGGCTAAGCCGTACGACCTCGGTGTCGCCGAAAAACGGCAGCAGCGTCGTGAGCTGATAGCGATGGTGCGATTTCGGCTGACCGTCCGCCAGAAATGTGGCGACCACGGCCGCGACCGTTATGCGCGGATCGACGCGCACAACCTGATGCCGATCGTCGTTGGCTTCCTCTTTAAGCTGCTGTTCGATCGTTTGCGCTTGCCGCTTATTGGCGGTGCCGGTGCTGCGCTGAAATCTGACTCCGTCGATGTAAAAGTACGCCCAGTAGACGTTGCCTCGTTTCATGAGGCTCACTTACTTTGTCCTCCTTGTTGTTGTCTGATCCAGTCGACAATTTGGTTCGAATAGAAAATCAATTTGCCGCCTGGCCTGGACCTGAAGCAAGGTAATCTTCCTTGCGGAATGAGTACCTGCCTCACGGTCCAGACCGAGCAGCCAATTGCCTGAGCCGCCTCACGGATCGATAGCGGCGGCCCGAGCTCGCGCGCCGACCTGGATGGCCGTGGTTGCTCCCCGGGTGCGCTAGGTTGGGTCGGGTACTGGCTCGGGCAGTGCTGCCCGAGGGAAGGGGGCGGAAACCGCTTAAAATTCGGCCTGTTGCGCGTGCTCATGAAACCCGACTACCCCCTCAATGGCCATGCGAAGAGTCCTTACTCTTCGACTTGCCAAATAGCCTATGAAGACCGTTGCGAACGACTCCAGGAAGCTGCATATAAAGCAGCCACAGAATCGCTAGCAGAAGCCCCGCTAGAAAAAACTGACCCATCAACTGCGGACTGTTAATCAAAGCCTGTAGGAACCCAATCAGGAACAGCAGCGAAATCAGCAGCAGGACCAAGCCAGGCAAAACGGACAAAAGAAAGATCAGAGGCGTCAGCCAAAGAGCAGGCTTGGGCTGCGGCGTAGTGAAATCCGTGGAGCCGCACTGGGAGCAGACGCGGGCGTTGCGTGGATTGGGGTGCTTGTGCGGACAGAGCTTGACGTCGTAGGTTCTGCCGCAGAAACTGCAGAACAGCGGTTCGCCGAGTGTGATTCGATGGCAATTTGTACAAAAACGCATGGGGACCTCTACAAAAGCGAGTGGCGCTGGTCCCCATTGGGGCGAAGCCAAATCGGTGACCACAAACCATCGCGTTGAATGTTGTTGAAAGTTGCAAACCAGAAAATCTTGTCCGTGACCTTAGAGGCTGTTTGGCGAATCTGCTCAAGGCGGCGGTCGGAGTGCGCGATCACCAGAACGCGAAATTGCTGCTGCTGGAAGATTCTGGAGAATTCTCCGGAGATTGCCAAGTGAAGGTAACGCTGGACCTTCGATCGCCAGATCCGCTGCGGCTCGTTACCAAGATCGACTTCTAGGAAGCTGGCTCGCACACTGCCGGCGATTGCGAGCTCGAAGTAGGCGTCCGGCATCAACTTGATCGCCGCAGAGATCGGATCGTAGAAGGCTCGCCAGGCGAGGAAGCGTTCTTCTGGCGCAGGAAGGCTCCGGTACTTGACGGCGATGAAGATCGAATTGATGCGCAACTGATGCTCAACGAAGAGATCTGAGCTGAACCAGCGGCCGGATCTTCTGCGGATTCCGCGATACGGCGCTTCGATGAGCGCCGCACCCTGGCGGGATAGAGTGTAGATCGCTCTGCGGCCACCGCTGATCGTTCCGACGAAAAACCGTTCCAACCAGCCTGCGAGAAACAGGAGCAGCAAGCGCGCATTGGCCCGCGTAACAGAATTCCAGCCGACAATGACGCCCGCTTGTTCGCGATCAACGACGCGGAGCGTGGTGCCGAGTTCACGAAGCAGGCGACGCTCCCGATCCTGCACGATGACAATCCGGTCAGTCCCAGGCATCGAGAACCTCCTTGCCCCCTACCTGGCGATACCGATTGCGAATCTCAGCTTCGATCTCTTTGCGCGGTCTCATCCAGCGCGCACGGCAGCGGTTGTACAAATCTGAATAGTCGATATCCAACTCGGCAACATGCGGAACGACAACGTGCTGGGGGCGCTGATCACCGTGCTTGACGATCGCATGGCGTTGCGGCAGGTTCTTCAGCGATTCGGCCATGCTCCTGCCTCCGCCCAAATGGCTGGCGAACTTTTCTGCGTCAGGCGCCGACAGACGGAACAGAACGAAATTCGCGGCTGACAGCAACGCGGCGCGAACGTCGGCATCATACTGTTCGGTGAACTGATTTGCAGTGAGCACTCCGATTCCCTGCTTCCTGCTTTCTGACAACAGGACCTCCAGTGCTGCGGCGTGCGCGACCAGCTTCTGAACTTCGTCAGCGACGATCGTAAATAGTCTGCGTTTTGTGCGACGAAAGATGGCGGTCTGAAGCCAAGTCAGAAGCAACCCTGCGAATGTCACAACTTCCGGACCAAGTTGGCCACCCTGCATGTCGACCACAACCCAGTACCCACGGTCGAGAGCGTCCTCAAACGAAAATGTTGAGCGGCTCTGCCCAAGCAAGTGTCGAAATGCCGGATTGCCGATGAATGCTGAAAGTTTGTTGAGCAGAGGTTCGCGCATGGTTGCTTGAAACTGCTCACTGGCCTGTCCGTAGCGATTCAGGAAATAGTGGCGCACATCTTCGTTGGTCACGTGTTTAAGTGCGGATGCGAGGTAGGCCGGCGACGTTAACAAAGCCGGAATATCGACGAGCGTCAACTTCGCATCTGCAGCGAGATGAATGCTACTTCGCGTGAGCTCCTCCGTCCGAGCACCGAGTGTGCTTAGTTCAAAACGTTTCTTGAAGAGCGCGGCGATCTCGCTGCTTTGCCGGAATCGAAACTCTGGAGGCGTTTCCAGCGGATTGAATCCTACAGAGCTGACCGGGTCGAGCAATCTGATTGGAATCAGACGTCCGCTGAGGTCTTCGCCTGTCCGCTGCTCTTCGCTTGCAATTAGGCGCAGGACGTAATGAAAGGTGTCTGAGTGCTGGTCCAAGACGGCGAAGCCTCGGCGCGCGCGGATATCTTGCGTCAGGGCATTCCAGATGAATCGACTTTTTCCAAAACCCGTTTTCCCAACGAGAACCACGTGCTGGGTACGACTGGTTTGCGAGATGCAAACTCGCTCGGTGGTGATCCGCTCCTCCACAACCCGGTTACCGAGGAACAGACCATGGTCGGATCGCGGCTGCGCCGACAAGATCTGCTGGAAGCCATTCCATGCGGCCGCGATGAGTTTTGCGAGCAGGTTGGTCATAAATGTTGTCGCTGTCGCGTCTCCCGGAAGGTGCGAACAAATGTGTTTCTCGCGCTCATGCGTTCAAGAAAGTCGATTACGGCCGCATGACTGATCCCAAGTTGCCGTCCTGCTTCCGAGTAACTCGGTGTTTCGAGGCAAGTGAGGAAAACCTGCCGCTGCCGCGGCGTCAGGTCGTAGCAGATTCGCTCTAAGAACCGAGTGGATGGTGCGGACGCGTCCGGAGATTCATTGGGATTAGAATTCCAGACTTGAAGCGGAAATCGGGCAACTAATTGCTTGTTCCGGCGATAGACGTCAACGGCGTGGACTCCGCCGTCGAGCCCGCAGCACCTACGATAATAGATAGCCGAGAAGTCGTTATTCAGTTCGTGTTCCACAGGGCCAACTCGTGCCATTAGCGTGAGGCAAGAGGGCTTAATCTGTCAGCGCGGTCTGCGTACTCGAATGGGTCAGCCACTGTACTCGTTCGGGTGCCGTGGCGATGCCTTTTGGGTATAAAGGACGCAGAACACGACGACACACTCGTTTTCACCCCAGTTCACCGGGGCCAGACTCTTGTGAAGAATCCCTTCAGCAGCCGACTGACTGGAGAGGAGCGCAGGTAAGCTTCAACTCGCGACGCTCACTTTTCGATTCGACACAAAATTCGTGATCAGCAGCTCTCGGTGTCTGACCGTGGCGTCCCGCTTGGCGGAATAGGCCAGGGCAACAGGCTTGAGATGGAAGTTCTTGAACAGCTGGCGCACCTCCTCCCGGTCGTCCAGCGATAACAGGAACTTTCCTTTTACCTTCCGCAGGTTGCCTTCGAGGCTCTTGAAATCTTCGTGGCTGAAGTTGAACTTGTAGAGCTTGCGCTCCCAGTAGGGCGGGTCGAGGTAGAAGACTGTAGTCGGCCGGTCGTATCGCTTGAGAATCTCTTCGTACGGCAGAGACTCAATCTGGACGCGGGCGAGCCTCCGGTGGGCTTGCTCTATGATCTGCGGGATCCGATCGAGGTTGTAGTTGGAGGGTTGCGTCACGCCGTAGTGGAACTTCTGCCGGACGATTAGGCCTCCGAACGAGTTCTTCTGCAGGTAGAAGAATCTTCCCGCCCGTTGAACGTCAGTCAACGTCGCCGGGTCGCTCTTCACGTGAAGCTCGTGCAGCGTCCGGCTCGAAAGGCAGTACCGCAGATAACGGATCAGTTCCTGATAGTGCCACTGGCAGACCCGGAAGAAGTTGACGATGTCGTAGTCGAGATCGTTGAGTACCTCGACATGAGACGGCGGCTTGTGAAAGAGAACTTGGGCGCCGCCGGGGAAGGGTTCCACATAGGTCACGTGCTCGGGCAGCATGGAGATGATTCTCTTGGCCAGGCGGTTCTTGCCGCCGATGTAAGGCAACGGTCCGATCATGAACGAGAGGGTTAATGGTTTTCGAACAGAGTTTCGATCTGGACATAGAGTCCGAGCATGGCGGCATCGTGGGTCCAGGGACCGCCAGTCTGTTCATCGAGGATTGGCCAGATGTTGGACGCGATCATCCGAAGCTCCTTGCGGCTGCGGACGGGTGGATAGGCAAAGGCGTTGAACAGCTCGTTCTTCGCGACCTCAAACGGATCGATTTCTTCGTGCGTCAGAACATCCGTAATCGCATTCTGAAGCATCTTCCGCTGCACTTGATGGCCGTTTGGGATCGACTCGATCACCACCGAAGACACTTCGAACTTTTCAAGAATCCGTTCAATGAAGGCCACCGCACTCGAAATTGCCCTGCCGGCCGATGACGAAAGATGCCGCGCCTGCGCGTAAGACAGCCGGTCGCCATCGAGCACGGCCACTCCAACGGCGCGGCGGTCGATCCGCACCGCTGCCAGCCGGTGCGACTTGTCGTTTCCATAGCCCAGCGGATCGCGCAACGTGAGCGGCTCGAGTTCAGCGTGAAAGCGTCGGGCGAGATTGCCATTTCTACTTTGGGTAACGGCGCGACGGTATGCAGTCAGCAGGCGCGCGGCCGGATACTCATCGGCAAGTTCTACGTAATGCCTCGCCACATCTTGGTCTCCTACCTTTGTTGCAAGACGCAAGGCGAACGCCTCCGGTACAGTCTTGGGAGCAAAGGCGGAATACTTGGTTTGGCGCGCGGTCTTGGCGATCTGATCGAGAATCGTCATGGGTAGAGCGGTTAATACTTCAGAAAAGAGTCGCCTGCACGGGCTGAGCGATGCGTTCTTCTTCAGCCCGGATCTGCTCCCGCAATGAATCGTAGAGCGACGCGAACAGGAATTCGACCGGAACCCGCAGGACGATTCCCAACCGGAGCGCATTGCGCAGATCCGGCATCCGCTGACCGCGCTCGTATTTGGAGATCCTGGACGTGTCCCTGTCGCCGAGCAGCCGCGCGACATGCCGGGTGCTGAATCCCATCCTCCGCCGGTAGATGTCAAGGGTGTTAGTTTTTGAACTTTTGTTTTGTTGCATAGTGCGACCCCGTTAGTGAGGTCACTGTAGCAACTTGGTGGATTTCCACAAGTAGGGAAAAATTGCCGAGGGCGGCTTTTTCACGCTTAATTCTGTGGATAACCGGTTGAGAAGGCGCTTTCGGATACCTCGGTGTACGTGGCGGCGCACCTCCTCAATTCCACGCGGACTTCGGTGAAATCGGATCCCGCGGGCGCGTTCAACCAGACCTTCGATGAGAAGGCCTCGGATCAACTCGACCACAAGTTGAAGCACGATGTCCGCCAACATGGGCGGATTGTGGCGCTGTTTCACTGAGGTGTAAAGGAGGGAAACCGTGCTACGCCGCAGCGGAACCGTAAACCAGGTATCGTTCGTGGGCAAGCTTCGCGGCGCGGTGATCGAGCCCCAGATAGTAGCGGCATGTCGTCTCCAGCCGTTCGTGTCCTAGAATCTCCTTGATATGCCCGATCGGGCAGCCATTAAACAGCAGTTGCGTGGCAGCCGTGTGCCGCAACAAATGCGGAGTGACGCGCTTGTTGATGCCGGCGAGTTTGCGGTAACGTACGAATGGCCGCCAGACATCCGGCTGTTTCAGCCGCTCCAGGCCGTCTTGCCGAACAAATAGAGCCGGGTGAGTATCCTGCCGCGTCTCCAGATACTTTGAAAACCAACTCAGAGCACGGACCGTGAAGAACACTGTTCGTTCTTTGTTTCCTTTGCCGATAATACGCGCCTCGCGCCGTGAAAAGTCGATCCGGTCACGATCAAGCGACAAGAGCTCACTGATGCGCATGGCGCTCCCCAGCAATCCTTCAACGAGTGCCCGGAAGCGCACGCCCGTCACAATCGGCGCCCCCCGAAGAGTATGAGTTCTGATCGCCGACACAAAACGCTCCACTTCTTCGACTGTCAGGTATGACACCTCGCGGCGTGGCCGCTTTGGGATTACGATGCTCTCCGAATCGAGGACGTCCAGCCCCAGCCGGTTCTTTGCGAACTCCATGGCGTTCTTGAGTGCCGACAGAATAACGATCTGGCGGCAGACGCCGAGGCCCCTCCCAAGCATTGCCGATTTGAGCGTCAAAACGTCGTCGCGCGTATACTCCGTGATGGGCCGGTCCCCAATGATCCGCACGATCTGGCGAAAGCAGTCCCGATAGGTCGCAAGCGAGCCGCGGGCAAATCCGCGCTCCACTTGCGCGTAGAACAGAAACTGCTCCGCCACCGCCGACAGAGATTCGACGGCAACTGATGATCCGCACATACAAAAAACCCTTTCCGATCAGAACACGTCTTCTCGAAAAGGGTCTTTGTTGCCTTTCACAGCATTGTAGTGACTAGAAGTACAAAACCGTTTACGTCAATCCGTTCTGGCTCCCCGTTCTGGTTGCCCAAGAAGGAAGACCGACCTTGACATAAACGCCAGAGTGTGGCGCACTATGTCGAATTCTCCTTAGAAAGGAGGTGATTTGAAAACACGGATTCGACTGAGAATTAGGTGCTGTTTCGGCGGAGATCGAGAAGAAATATTCTGATGATAATTGTTTCTAAGGATACTGTACCCGAGGAATGCGATTCGGTCAAGAAGCTGTAGAAATACGCGTAACTGCCCAGTGTTGCGTCAAGAGGCGGGTGAGCTATAGTTCAAACACCGATCCACGATGTCGCGAAGCACTGCTTTATCCCTACCCAGGTAGTAGCGGGCGGTCGTCTGGATGTTCTGATGCCCCGCAAGATCTTTGATGAACGTGATGTCGGCGCCGTTGTTGCGAAGATTCGTGCAGAAAGTGTGGCGGAGGATGTGCGGCGAAAACTTCTTCGTCAGCCCGACCTTGCGCCGCAGGTCGGAAAAGAACCGGGAGACATCTTCGCGGCGGAATCGTCGAACCGGAAATCCGGTGGTAACGAATAGGCTCGGATCCTCATCGACACGGCGATCAAGGTACTGCTTGACCCAGTAGCGCCCCCGGGAAGAGAAGAACACCGCGCGACGACGCTTTCCTTTTCCGACGATCTCCGCCTCGGCTCGGCCGGCGTCGAACAGATCTCGCTGGAGCGACAGGGCTTCGGAGATCCGCATACCGGTGGCCAGGAGGAGCTCGATTAGGGCTCGCAGTCGCATGCCGGCGAACGTGTTGATGTTGATGCCGTCGAGGACCCGTTGAATTTCGTCGTTACTCAGGTATTCGACATGGGGCGCCTCCCGTTTGGGCAATTTGATCTCTGCCGGATCGAGACAGGCTATGCCGAGGGTCGTTCGGCAGAATTTCAAAAAGCTCTTCAGACACATGATGATGCTATATTGGCGAGCGGTCGACAGAGCGCGATCGAGCATCGCCTTCCGCATGTCAAGAACTTGCACGCGATTGAGTTCGGTCAGCTCTCGCGTGCCGAGCCACGGCGAAAGCCAGACCTGGAAACAATCCCGGTACTTGGCGATTGACGAGGCCGACACATTGCGTTCGGCGCGGCATGAGTTGATGAATGGCTCGAAAGCCTCAGAAACCTTCATGGCCCCCGAAGAATAGCAGAACCGCAGCGATTTGCTAGTAGGGAAGAATTGACGGAACCGGCAACATTCGGTCGAACACCGTGGATAACTTCCTCGTTCTTGCGTCTGGCTTTACACGCTGGCTGGAAGTCACTGAGGAGCCTTTCGCCAGGAGTCGGGCTCGTCAATTCTCTACGCTGCTAATTGTTGCTGGTGGCTGGAACCTTTTACGTCTCGGCAACGCCAATGTCCACGGGCCGCTTTTGACTAAACCTCAGGCGGGGGGTATAATACTATTGCATTATTGTGTACTTGCTTAATCATTAATAGTAGTGAGTAAGCCATATGTCAATACTCGCAAGTTTAGTTAGCGAAGATTGGGCAGCAATCAACCGTTTTGCGACTCCTTTTGGGATTAGCTTAGTAACAATGGGAGCGACCGCCTCCGAGGAGTGGTTCACGGTGGTCTTCAAGGGCGGTCGCGACAAGACCGTTGAGAGCCAAGACGCTGACGTTGTGTTACTGGAAACCAACATTGCTGGTGTGCAACACAATCTGATTCTTGAGTTAACGAAACCAGAAGCCCAGCAGTTGAGAGTTAAGTGCGACAAACTACGCAAGCTGCGGGAGCAGCTTGATGAGGAGCAAAGTTTAGCTGACTTTGCACAGGGCGAAGTTGCTGCCTATATTGACAAGAATGCTTAAAAAGCTCTACCGTGAAAATACCGTCGGGCTTCTGTAAGCAAGCTTCTTGTCTGCTGGCGTGCCTTCATTCTGTACCGACCTCAACGTCGGGGATTGCTCAGTCGCCTTGAGGCTTTCGGGACTTCTCCGCAGGCCCCGTTTTCTTATTAAGCATAATCCTTCAAAGATGTTACAATCCTTGGAATGCAGGTTGACCAGATAGTTGCGCTGTTGATCGCCGAGCGTGCGCGCCTGACTAGTGCGATCGAGGCTCTACAGGGCCCGATCAAGCGGCGGGGCCGTCCGCCAGGTTCAGTTGGAAAGGGAGCGACTCACGCCTCCGGCGAAAACAGCGCGCCAAAGGTTGCTCCACCTCCAGCGCGGCAGCCAGTTCGGCGTAAACGGAAGTTAAGCGCCGCCGGCCGGAAGGCAATCTCCGATGCGGCACGGAAAAGATGGGCCGCGATCAAGGCTGGTAAGGCGGCTTCGCCGTTCGCGAAGTCGGCGAAGATCAAGAAACCCGCGAAAGCCTAGGTATTTCCGTCTATTATCGACCGTCGCCGATAGCAGTCCGGCGTTTTTCGCAGTGGGATCGCGGGCATAACAACCGCGTGCTCTGGTCGCAATCCTGCGGGCCGCTCAAAAAGTCAGGCGGCCATTCCAGCGATTCCTCTGATACGCTAACCCCTCTTCTGCGCTTTGGCAGAGAGCATCAACTTGATCAGCTCTTCGGTGATATGGGGTTCCAGGCCCTCCGTGTGTCCCTTACTTTCTCGAACCACGTCCATAACGATTCGCCCGCCGCGGCAGTGTGAATATTCGTAGACGTCGGTCGTACCCGGACGCGGCAGCCGCCCCCATCCATCCGAGGGATTCGTCTGAGGTCGGCCGTCGTAGACGTACCCGGCCTTGGAGTCGACTACATCCGCCTTGCGAACCCTGGCGCCGCACCCTTCCTTTTCCGCCCACGCCGACGCCTCGGGAACGCCCTTGGCATCCATTTCATGTTGACCGGTCTCGTAGATGAACGAAAAATCGTTATTGGGCAAGGCCGGAGGCGTCGCGGGTCCACGCCCACCCGCTCGCCCGGCGGCCGAGGCCGCTCCACCGGCGCCGCGAGCTGGACCGCGTCCGAAATCACCGCGTCCGGGACTCCCTCCGATGCGTCCGCCCGACAGGCTCAGGAATCCGTCCACCTTGTCCTTGAAAAAATCGGTCCGAATCAACCGGCTGGAGGTCGCCCCGCCCTGCGAGTGACCCACCAGCCAGAAGGATTTGATTTTGATGTTCTTCTCCTTTGCTTGCGCATACACCAAGTTGACGATGTTTTGGAGATAGGCATCGTCGGCTTCGGCGTTCCACACGTGCGACGGCGGATTCGAGTTCGGAACCACGCTGGATGTCGGCGTCGCTATCACCAGACGGTACTTGTCCTTGAAATCGATCAGTGGGAAGTAATGCCGATGCCAGTTCCCGATCGACCCCGCGCCGTGCAGGCTCAGGACGAACGTGACTTTTTCGCCCGCCTTCAGGTCGCAAGGATAGTCAAGAAAGAAGTTGCGGCCGCTCTTGGGCTCGACAGCGGCGCCGGTTTGCGACGTTGTGGTGCCCGGACAATTTGTGTCGGGGCAGTGCATCGGCGGCGGCGTCTGGCATGCCACGCCTCCCAACTCAACCGGGGATTTGTTCGCGTAAGCGGATATCGCGACCACGATCATCAAAATCAGTCGTATGCGGATTCGTTGAGATTTCATAGCGATTCATCAAGATGTTACTCGGTCGCCGTATTTGTCGCAAGCCCCCTCTTTCCCGACGGACATAGGAGCGATCAGCCAGCCAGAGTGAAATTATTGCTCCCGATTCAGTCACGGATAACCGGGAATTATCTATACCGAATTCGCAGCCAATGTGTGGTCAGCGCCACCGCACGACCCCACTTCTGTCACTGAGACTCTTGGATCAGTAGCACCCTCCCAAATCCCCAAGAATTCTTGATCTTGGTCCCACGTGTGTGCGACCAGTGTGCACGTTTCTGAGCCGGAGGTATTCTTATGGTTCGGAAAGCAGGGCAACTCATTTCACGCGGACCGCACACGTGGCTCGTTCGCGTTTCCCTCGGTCGCGATCCGGAAAGCGGGACGCGAAAGTACCACAACAAGACCATTCGAGGCTCATTCCGCGAAGCGCAAACTTACCTAAGCGGAAAGCTGCAGGAGCGCGAGATTGGGCGTTTTCCCCGTGCGGCGGCGATCAGTCTTAACCAATACTTGGATCAGTGGCTCACAACGGCAGCCAAGCCGAGATTACGGCAGAAAAGCTACACGGATTACGAGGCGCTGCTGCGACTGCATATCCGTCCAGTCCTCGGAACAAGGCCGCTCGGGGCAATCGTCCAATTCGACATCCAGAGCGTCTACGCTCGAATGTTTGACCGTGGGTTGTCCGCGCGAACCATTGAATACACGAACGCGGTGCTCCAGTCCGCGTTCCGACAGGCTGTGCGCTGGAAGATGCTGATTGAGGACCCCTGTGTTGGCGTGGACCTGCCCCGCATGAAACGGCGGGAGATGGAGGCGCTCAGCGTTGAGGAGTGCAGGCGATTTCTCGCGGCCGCGCGAGAAACGGAATGGTTCGCGTTGTACGCCCTTGCGCTTACTACGGGAATGAGGCCCAGTGAATACCTGGCGCTCAAGTGGGGCGACATCGACTGGCAGCGCGGTGCGGCGAGCGTCTGTCGGACAATCCAGCATTCGAAGGCCGGCTGGCTGTTCGACGACACGAAGCGAAAGCGGAGTCGCCGGGTAGTCAAGCTTCAGAACTTCGTGCTGAAGGCTTTAACGGATCTTCGGAAGCCGCAACCGCTCGCGGATGACACTGGATGTCAAGTGGGACACGACTTGATTTTCCGCACCGGCACCGGATCACCTTTGAGACAAAGGAATGTGAAGCGCGAATTCCGGAGGCTTCTGGAGGCTGCTGGTATACGCCCGATCCGGCTTTACGATCTGCGCCATACCGCAGCCACCTTAGCCGTGGCCGCGGGCGTCTCGGTGAAAGTCATTTCTGATCAACTGGGGCACGCGAGCATTTCATTCACGCTGGAACGCTACTCCCACGTGCTTCCGAGCATTCAGGACGAAGCAGCGGCCAGAGTTGAGCGCATGCTGATGGGATCGTCACCGGACGTGTCGAGCCATGTCCTTTGTGTGCCGGTTGAGCACGCGGTACCCTGACTGGCTCTGATTCTCCAACCGGGAACCTCGAAGATACGTGACGTGGGCCATCGTGATCGACTGGCCCGAGAAGCGCGTGAACAGCTCTTGGACTTACTCGAAGCGAAGTCACTCAACTACATCGAGGTCATCGAATTTGACAGGCGGATGACGACGACGATGAGGACGACGATTAGTCCCGATTAGCTCTGGTAATCCGAGTAATACCCTTTTTAATAAAATGGGCGGTCATGTCCACCGCTGCCGACCCGCTCCTCGCGATCACGCGCCTATTCCACTTCACGCCCGTGACGAACTTAGATAATATCCGTGCGTATGGTGGGATCTACGCGACCGCGCGACTCCGCGAGATGGGCATTGGATTCACGACTGGCGGCAACGAGCTCAGCTTACGACTTGATACGGAAGGCGGGATGGACCAGTACGTGCACCTGTGCTGGGATTACGGTCACCCTATGGAATGGTACGTCAGCAATCGGGGAATCAACGTACGGTACCTGGAGATCGATCGGGCAATCCTCTATGAGGACACCACGCGATTCTGTCCCGGCGTCGCGAACGCGAACGGTATGTGCACGCACTCCGTGCCAGAAGCCGTGGCGGGTGGGATGATTGATTATGATGCCATCAACCGGAAGATTGGCTCACTCAAAGAATCAGAGAACCAAGAGCGACGAAAACGTGCTGAGAAGACCGAGATCCTCATCCCGGACTTCGTGCCCATGACGTACATCAGGAACTTCCCGAATGGCTGAGCGTCCCCTTTTTATCCCGGCACCTGATAGCGATGAGCTGGTACGCGAGCTCTTTCTGCCGCTGAAGTGGCATTCTGGGTTCGCGCAAGCACAGAAGGAGAAGAACATCCTCGGCTTGCATGAGGCGGCAGCACAACGCGGTCTTTCGCCCCTGCTGGAAATTTCGAGCAAGTCGAGTAGCGAGCGTGGTCGGCACATGAGCGCCTTCCACATGAAGGTCAAGACGAAGGGCTACGGGCTGATTAAACTTGAGCTCGCGTTCCAGGGCAGCAAGGTGTTCGAGCGCGGCGGGCCATTCACGGACCTCTACCGGAAGGGTGATATGGAGATCGGCCAGGCCAAGCGCGACCCGCGATTGCAGGAGTCCGGGAAGCTCGTCGGGTTCCGTTTCGAGGACATCGAGTTCCCCCTCGAACCAAAGACGGCGTTCTACGATTGGTTGTACTGTTCGTTTCTCTGGGACCACCGTGACTGGGCGACGAAGCTGTACGCGTACGCGGGGTTCACGGATGTCGAGTTCAACCCGCAGCGATCGATCAACTGCCAAGCGCGATCGGCAGCACTCTTCCTCTCTCTAATGAAACGCGGGGACCTGGAGATTGCAATAGAATCGCCGTCTTCCTTCGTCTCGACCCTGCTCCGGTCGAAGTACCGACCACAGCTACGCTCGGACGACTTTGTCACGGAAGGACTCTTTTCTACTCGACGATAGGCAGGTCTAGTGCTGATTTAGGGCAATGTTCCAGGAGTACTTAAATTTGCAGAGCATTCGACGCTCCATCGCATCGGCATCCTCTTTCGAATCGCAACACCAGCCCCGATAGAATAGAGTCCAACCGCCCCGCAGATGCGATTTGATAATCTCCGCCAAGTGCGAGCCGTCTCGTCCGTACGTGCACATGCGTCTCTTTTCATTCCCGGTGTGCCCGCAATACACGATATGCCTGTCACCGCCGCGCGGCCCAGCAATTGAGAGTTCATAACAAGCCGCCCCGTCGTAGTCGAACTCGTCGTCAAACCACTTCGAGCGCTCCGCGAGTAACCGCCATTGTGTCCAAGCCAAAGTTCAAGTGTTCGCTTTCTCAGTTGCGTGCCGCGCCAGCGCCGACAAACGCACTGTGAGGTTTAACGTAGGTGATAAGGGTGAGGACGTCATAGTTATTGCAGAATGTCTCGAAGAGAAACACATGCTCGTCCCCGTTGTCGTCCGTCAAAATCAGTTCCTTGGACCCGAGCGGGCCCCGCTTTTTCCAGCTACAGTAGCTCTTGATCATCTCGTGTGCATCGGCATCTGTGATCGAAGAGAACCGCTCCATGAATAGCCGCGAGGTGATGAAGTAACGGAAAGGCTGGGCTGCATCGATCGCATGACGGTCGTGATGTGGGTGCTTTCCGACCACACCCAGCGCCGGAATGTCCAGAGTCTCTACGAGGCGCCAGAAGCTTGTCGTTAGCGAGTTTTTGAACGTCTCCTTAGCTGAACGAACAACATCGAAGCTGGGTTTAGATCCTTTCACGAACTCGTCGAACACTTGTTGTAGAAATAGCAGCCGACCCGCGCCATAGTTTGCCTCTGCCTCAACCTGTTCGTGGCAATCCGGAGTGAGACTGTACTCCGTGTCTCCCATCATCGCGCCAGCATGCCAGGGCACTACGCTATGTATGATTTCGTGAGTCTCGTTCCAGCGCCATTTCGGCTGAGGCTGCGCCTGGTCGAGCATGATCCGCTTGCGATCTGGAACCCAAAGGGCCTTCAAGTCGAACTTGCGAACGACATCCAAGAGGAGGCCCGGTCTAGCCAGAACCTGCTTGCCAGCTACTATAGCCTTACTGATCTTTTCCTGCAGCCAGCTATCGTCCGTCGAAGAGTAATACTGCCGGTCAAGCTTGAGAAGTTCACGAACCTCATCCAAATTTATCGACCCAGACGGATTTCCAAGGCCACGAAGGATCTTCGTGACTTGGGCATCAATATCGCGAGCTGTCCGAGCTTCAAGGAAGCGATTCCTTACTGTTCGCACAAGAGTTTTACGATCTCCTCCAAATCGGAATGCTCTTGCTTCGTGAGCTTTTCAACCGGCGCCGATCGGGCGGCGAATTTTAGCGCTGCAGTCTGGAACTCAGGGTCCTTCATCTGTAACAACCCTGCTAGAGCGAGCAGCGTTTTCTGAGGCACTTTTAGGAACTCGGCAATCTTGTGGACCGTTCGAATGGCTGGCTTGTAGTTTGTCTCGGTCTCGATCTTGACTAGCTCAACCAAGTCCACATCCACCTTCTCCGCAAACTGCTCTAGCGAAAGGCTTCGCTCTCGTCGTGCGAGTGCCACAAAGCGAACAAACGCAGGCTTCATCGGAACCACATTGCTTCCCGCCTGCTCTTTCTGCTCAAGGGACTCCACCAGTCCACCGACGGAGATGACACAACCGTCTTCAAGCTCCGTCATCCTCTTTAGCCAATTTTTGTCAGTGTTCATTTTCATGCGGCACCTCCTGCCAAAAACTTTTCGGCCTGCTCAGGCGTGAACTCACACCAGAGCAGGTTTTGCTTCGTGGGATCTTTAGCGACAGCCGTCATGCCGCACGCTTTGAGGTAGAACCGCTCCGAAATCGAAAGCGAATGAAGACCCAATCTTCCCTTGAACCCCTCCTCCAGACTCCGCCGAACCGCCGCTTCAATCAATCGAGTGCCAATTCCGCCAAACTTTGGCGCTGTACCGAGGGCCGAAGTGATCAGCTTGATATTCCACGGGGCTGTTTCAACGTAATCCACGTACACAAGAGGTTTCCCTTTCTGTGCGTCGATTCTACTGGAACGACCCGCCGTCTCAAGCTTTAGCAGCCCTTGCAGCCGACCTTCGTAAGCGATCCCGAGGAACCCATATGCGAGAACTTTCAAGTCCGCCTCTTTGGTGCTCCAGTCCCAATGCCAGTGGCGTGGATACTCCTGCTCCCCCGCTTTCACCAGCCGTTGGGCTGCCTCAACCACAACCGGACGCCACTCCCGCTGAGCTTCGAGGAAGTGCTCCAAGGTCACATCATCAAAGAGCACAGCCTCGACGGGCTTACCCGTAGCGAGATCTGTGATCGAAACAGAGGTCTTCACAGCACCATCAGCTCCGCCTTCTCCTTCTTCTGGTCCTCAAAGAACAGCTTGCCCCCCTCAGCTAACTTCACGTCCACTAACTGATATAGGCGCAAGGCTTGGCGAAGAACGGCCGTCTTGCTCAGATCCTTCTGATTAGAAAGGTCTTCCAAGGCCTTCATCTCTTGATCCGTAAGGTTCAGCGTCATCGTGCGCTTTGTGTTCATGCGGTCTACCTGTACGTAGTATATACTAAACAGCCACTTAGTGCAATATAAAATGGCTTATGTAACTATAAATAATAGCTATAAAGTAGCCACGTATGGTATGCTTGAGCGTGGACCATATAAATGTTGCCGACGCTTGAGCGATCTGCAAGACCAAGAACTCTTTGCGCCCAGAAGGCCTCGGGTGCCAGGGGATACTCCTCTGGGCGCTAATCCCAGACAGCGCTCCGATCAGCTTTGTCAAGACACCCTGAGTAACGAATGACCAAGATCGATTCAATCACGTTTGATGAGCTTCTGCGAACGTGCAACCCGTTCGACCAGGGTGCGAGTCAGTTTGACCTTTCAGGGGCTGACTTCATCTCCCCGGCTGGCTTGGTCCAGGTGACGGCTGCATGCCATTCGTTAGCGAAGGCTGGCCGCCCCCCGACGGTGAAGACTGGAAACGGCGATGTTCGCGGGTACCTCTCACGGTCCGGCTTCTTTGCTGCCCTCGAGGGTGTGGCACAGGTTGACCCGCCATTGCCCAAAGTTCTCCAACTGATGTCAGACTACCAGCGTGGCCGCAATCCGCTTCTCATAGAAGTTACGAAAATTAGTTCAGGCGCACTTCTTCCCAACCTCCTCACTCAAATTGTTCAGGTCTTGCGGCGTCGGATGAAGTACAAAAAGAACGATGCGTTCGATGTTGCGATAGCGATTTCTGAACTCTGCCAGAACACCTTTGACCATAACTCGGGTACGTGCGGGTTCTTGGCGATGCAGGCCTATGGCAAGGGAACGAACAGGTTTATCGAAGTAGCGGTGGCCGATTTCGGAGATGGTCTTCTAAAGACACTCGGGCGCAATCCGAAGCATAGTTGGCTCGGCAGCGACGTTGACGCCATTCGCCTTGCGATTCAGCCGGGAGTCTCCGAGCACGACGATGCGACGCGCGGAACGGGCTTGCACCATCTCGTCGAGATCACCTACCGTCATAGCGGCTCGGTACAGATCCGTAGTGGCGCTGGCAAAGTTCGATTTCGGATGGACAAAAAGATCGGTCACACGTTCAGTGTCCCGCGAATGCCCGGCGTGCAGGTCGCATTGACCCTAAAAGCGAAAGAGCCGGAGGTTGCCTAACGGTATTGCATTTGCTACACTGGAGGTAATGGAGCAAAGGCTGGAGCTAAAAATATATGGAGCACACCTTTGGACCAGAGATAGCGCGAAGGCGATCCGTATTAAAGTTGTCGAGATCTTGGACGGGTTGTCAGCAGGGGACGTGCTGGTGTTGGATGTGAGTGGTGTCGAAGTGTTTGATTTCTCGTTTGCAAACGAACTCTTTGGAAAGACGGTCCTCTCATTGGCGACCGAATACCCAGGTAGATTCGTGGTAGCCGAAGGTTTGAACGAGTATACGAAGGAGAACCTCGTGAAGGCGCTCGAAAGCATGAACATCACGATGATCGAGCGCCGAGGGCGAAAGTTGAACTTGCTTGGAAAGACAAATCTGTTAGATGATGCAACCTTCGCGGCCATCGTCGCCACCAAAGAAGCGGTGACAGCAAACGTGCTACGGGAGAAGTTGAACCTGAACCTGAACGCTATGAACGAGCGGCTGACTAAACTGACCAGCATGGGTTTGGTTCGCCGAGAGAGGAGTGTGTCCACAGCAGGCCGAGAGCAATTTGAATACAGCGTGCTGAGCTAGTAGTTCCTTTTTTTTGCCGTTTCGTCCAGCACCTACACTGTATGAAAGGCACGATCTAAACTGATTAACCGCCGCCTCGCGTGGCAAAGAGAAAAAACACTATGAACGCAGTACAGGAAGACAAAGGAAGCCAACGTTTGGTGGCAGCCGAATACGTCACATCTGAAAGGAGATATTAATGTCCTTAGACAATCTCGAACAGCACGGTACCGCTGACGCCCCGCTGACCATGCAAGCGGTTCACGAAGAAGGGCACGAGGCGGAATTCCGCGTGGAGGTCCTGCATCATCCCGACCACGAACCAAAGCATTTGCGGGTGAAGCGCGATGTCCCTTTGCTAGAAATCGTGGATGAGGCTGCGCGGAAGCTAGACGTGAAACTTCTGCCGAACGTCCACGCACCGTTGGATCACCTCCGGGGCGTCTACGAGCATCACCACGTCGGAGATCCGCTTAACCTCGCCTTGACCGTCGCCGATTTCCTGCACGAAGAGCCAAAGACCCACCAGCTTGCGATTGAACTCGTGCTGGCCATCGAAATCAACACCCGCTGGAGGGTTGCGCTGGAGAAGGAGATGACGCCCAAAGCCATCCTTACGCTCGCAGGTCTTCCCTGGGAGCAGTACAGCCTCTACCATCCGGTGGACAGCGTCCAGCCTCTGCCTCCCGACACGCCGGTCAAGCTTCACCGCGGCGAACGTTTTGAGGCGCAACGCGACGGGAAATATGGGGCGGGGGCTACCGGTGCACATCACGGCAGCTAAGACCCAAATCGAGAGTTTGGCGGCCGCGGGAACCGCGATCAAGCTGGTTACGGAAGGTCCTCAGCCATATGCCTGGGTCGGGAGCATCGCGGCCCCGACTCCGCCCTGGGATCGCGCCACCTACGACATTCTGATCCCCATTCCACTGGCGTTCGATCTGGGTACGGGTTTGGACGGGTTCTATGTCGCCCTGCCCTACTCTTTCAACAACGGAGAGCACAACCGGGTGAACGGACAGACGCTCGCGCTTGGAGGCCGTCAGTGGCGGGCGGTGTCATGGCATTACCCGGACGGTAAGGAATTCAAACCGGGGATCGACACCATCGAAAGCCACATCATTCATTGCCGGGGCTTCTTCCTGGCGCGCGGAGCAGTCAATGCCAGGATTTAACCTGCGCATCCGCGAAACCGATTGGGTCCGCCTGCGCAAACATTGCGCTCCGTCTTTTCGGGGACGGAAGGACACCGAGATTGGTGCGATAGGCTTGCTCGGGAAACGCGCCGCCAGCGGTGTGCTTCGCGAGCTGATCGTGACGCAGATCCTCTGGCCGGAGCCGGGCGAGGTGCTGGCGGAGCCGCACAGCGCGCTTACGTTTACTTCTCGTTATCTCAGGCGCGCACACATCAGTATGCGGAAAGAGGGCCTCGCGGGGCTGGTAACCTTTCACACACATCCGCTCGCGGGGCCGGAAGTCGGGTTTTCCTGGTATGACGACGAACAAGACCCGCTGCTGGTGGAAAACCTTCAGGAGATCTGGCCCGTCACTCTTCTTAGCAGTGTGGTTCTCGGAGCTGATTCGCAGCAAGGACGGGTGTGGCTCACGCCTGCGCAACAACTCCCCGCTCGTCGCCTTGTCGTCATTGGCGAAGGGCTCCAGTATCTGCAACTCGATGGCGGCAGAGCGTCGGCCGCTCCCGCGCCCTCGGCGATTTTCGACCGCGCCACCGCGCTTACAGGGAACGGTGCCTTAGCCCTGCTTGCGGGCATGACCGTAGCCGTGATAGGAGCCAGCGGCACCGGCTCGCTCGTTTGCGAACTCCTGGCAAGGGCCGGAGTCCGCCGAATTCTCTTGATCGACCACGACATCGTGAAGATCGTGAACCTTAATCGGATACTGCATGCCGGAAAGGAGGACGCGGAGCGCCGCCGTCATAAAGTAGCCGTTCTAAAGCAGCGAATCGAGGCCCTCGGCCTGGGTTGTGAGGTGATTCCCGTCGTAGGCTCCATCCTGGATAACGTGGTACTTCAGCGCTTGAACGAGGCCGACCTTCTTTTCGGG
The DNA here is from genome assembly GCA_035568415.1 of Bryobacteraceae bacterium. GTDB lineage: Bacteria > Acidobacteriota > Terriglobia > Bryobacterales > Bryobacteraceae > Palsa-187. Next base: position 78,974 of record DATMOC010000018.1, read on the forward strand.
TGCGTCGATAAGGATTATCCGCGGATGCTGCTGTGCAAATACGCCTACCAGCACAACGTGCCTTATATCGATGTCGGTGCGGAGATCGGCGGTGATCAGGAAGGAATTGTCTCTACTGACGCGCGCGTGAACTATGTCGCGCCTGGCCGCTGGTGCCTGAGATGCACTGGCTTGGTTACTCCGCGGCGGCTCGCTTTTGAATCCCTCACTGGTCCCGAGCGCAAGCGAAAAATTGCGCTGGGCTATTCCGATGACCTTTTGATCAAGCAGCCGGCCGTGATGGATCTGAATATGAGAGCCGCAAGTGCAGGCGTGATGGTACTGCGGCATCTCCTGCAACCGTTCCTGCGCGCGCCACTTCCAGTAACGCTTGCGGAGAACCTGGTCACCTACAACATGAAACCCGTCGCCGCGGCACGCAACCGTAACGAGACCTGTGACATCTGCCAGGCCAATGCGCTTTCCGGCTTTGGTGACTGTGGCGGGACTGTTGGGCTTGCATCGGACATCGCCGAAGCCCTTTTAGATGAAGATGAGCGGTCAGTTTAAATTGAAAAGGAGAAACGTAAATGTCGAAGAGAGACCAGCACACGCTTATGATTTTGGGCGGAATCGCCTTCGGGTTGTTTCTGCTGTCAAGTCCAAAGTGCAATCGAGGGTGCCGGACGCTTGCTGAGCACCTGATTACCCATGGAATCGATGAACTGATCTGAGCGTCCAGTCATGCAGCTCCGCAAATAGCCTCGATGGAACTGAAGGCAGGAAAGCATCGAGTTGCCGTCACCCTTGCGCCGAGCGTACGCTCGGGCGAGAATCCATCACCCACAGATTGAAAGGACGCTCATCGATGAGCAAGCGCGTTTACAAATTTACATCTGGGCAGTACGGCATCGGCAACCTGCAGAACAAGCGGCTGAAGCTTTCTACAATTGATGAACTAAACGATCCCTTTGATCTCTGCCCGCTCGATACCACAGAACCAGCTATCGAAGCTGCCTTGGACGCCGTCGTCGGGCACTTCCGGCGGACAGCGGCAATCCTTTGCTTCAGCCGAAACTGGGACAACCTGCTGCTCTGGAGCCACTACGGTTCTGCGCACACCGGCATCTGTCTGGGCTTTGACATCCCCGATGGCGAAGCCGGAGCCAATTACGATACCGATGTTCTCTATCAGCCGAATCTTCTGCAAATACGGCGCCCGGAAGATGTGAACTTCGATCTCGCAAAAAGGTTACTTCGCACCAAACATGAAAGCTGGAGCTACGAGCAAGAAGTGCGAATGTTCGTGCAGCTGAACGATCCGCCCGATGCGATGGGACTGCGGTGGATCGAGTTCGGACCCAATCTGGAACTGAAGGAAGTAATCATCGGCGCGCAGTGTAGCCCGGCGATCAGCGAGAGGATAGCCGACGCGCTTGCGCCATATGGGGATTCGGTGAAGTGCTCGTGGGCAGGTATGCGGCCGGACGCCTTTCTACTCGTGCGGCAAGAGCATCCACCACATTGGCATGCTTCAATTGCTTAGATGCCGTCGCCGTATCCCGACTCCGAAATCTAGCCGATCGATGCGGGCCTCTTCCGCCTCGACCTCCGGTACGCGATCTGACCTCGCAAGTCCTCCTCGACGCAGAGAGCTGATGCTATTCCTGGAAAGACTGAAAAAACAGGAAACAGAGGGGACGGATTGGAAGGAAGCTTCACGCGCCCAAGACAGGCGGGCCGCAATGCCCCTAAGATCGAGTATTGAACAAATCCTTGACGAACTGCATCTCGGGGCGTCACCTTAGTTCGGCGAAAGGAGGCAGACATGCTCGCGGCAACGGATGACGAGATCCAAAGCATAACTGAGTATATGGGCTCCCAAGGCGCCCGACCTCACCGTCGAATTCCTGCAAAAGCTTTACACAGAAAATGTCGTGAACGTACGTCACGACATCTGGGATGTGCACACTGACAAGGATCGCTGGTGGGTGATCACGTCGCCGACGAATCTCTATTCCCAAGAGCAGTTTCCGAACATGGATCTAGCTCTCACCTTCCATGTTGGCCTGCGCCTGCGCATTCCGCGTAGCAAGAAACAAAAGCTCGCTGACATTCCAGCTGAACCGTTCCTGGAATGTCTTCGAAATTTGCAAGAGGCCTCCGATGCCCTTGGGCAAGCTCAGGAAGTGGGTGATTACCAATCCGTCGGTGTACGCTGCCGCGAAGCCCTGCTCGCCTTCGTCGCAGCAGCGCAGGTGTTAGTGCCGTGGCCAGGTCCGGGCGAACAGCCCCAAAAGGCAAATCTAAAGACATGGGTTGAGCACATTTGCGGCATCGTTCTTCCCGGAGACCGGCACAAAGACCGTCGCCATCTGTTCAAGACACTGATGGAGAGCGCATGGCAGTTCAGCAACTGGCTCACACATACGAAATCATCGAAATACTACGATGCGGAAGCGGCCTTCTCGGTGACCGAGAACGCCATCGGCCTGTGCATATCCACAGTCATTCGGCACGTCCGGGGTGTGCCCGAAGAGTGCCCCGCCTGCGGCTCACATCGGCTCTCACCCGAGCGCGGTTATCACATCGACTTTCCGAAAATCGAGTGGGAGCGCCCGACATGCACAAAGTGCAGCTGGATCGGTGAGCCTGTGCCGGTCAAGGGCGATGTGGATTTGCTTGATGACCGCCCGACAGAACCTCCACCAGGCGAATGCGTGATCCCGACCACACCGTTACGTCAGCTTAAGCGCCCCGAGCCTCCGAAGTAGCCATTCACCCGGTCGAGACCATCGCGACCGATTAAATTCTCATTACCGAGATAAACGCTCGTACGCTTCTGCGACCGCGCGTGGTAAAAGACCACGAGCGAGGGCGATCGACCGCCTGCTTTTTTGCTATGCCAGAACTGTGTCCGAACCCCATCTATTCGATCCGTGGGAACTTGCTTGTTGAGCGAAAGCAGATTCCCCGGTTTATTGGAATCGCTGATAGTTAGCGAAAAAGAATGGCCCCTTTGGAAGCGACGAAGCTCCCTTGGGCGCACGTTCCCGCCAACGTGAACATCGCAGGACATCACTGGGCTCTCGACATCTGGGGTCGCACTGGCGTTTGACTCGCGCACACACCGTGCACACAAATGCGGATGTTCTCGCTACAAGGGCAAGAAAAGGCGATGCTGGCTCCAGGGCACTCACTGATTCAAGCGAATCAGTGTCCAAGTCGGGAGAAGTTCGGTCCTGTACCTGCCGCCTGCCGTTCCCATCTGCGCTCCTCAGAAACGAGGTGATCCATCAACGGCGATCTGAAGCCAACTCCCATTCCCGGAAGTTCCAGTGCGCCAGCACCGCGCGTATTGAGAAAACTTCCCTACTCGCCTCACTGAGAAAGCTCGGTCACTTTAAATCCGATGCCGTAGTGCGCTGCAATCCCCGCCGCCTGAACACGATTGCTCACGCCCAACTTGTGGAACACGATTCTCAATCTGTTCTTGATCGTGTTCTCTTCCCGAATCCCCATGTGCTCCGCAATTTCCGCATTCGCCAACCCTTGCACCACATATTCGAGAAGCCTGATTTCCTGACGCGAAAGAGCGTAGCGCCAGGCGAGTATCGCGCGGCCGATTTCCGCGGGGCCAAGCATAGTTGCCTCCACTGGTAGGAAAATCGCGCGAAGCCGCCCATAGAGACTTGCCATTTCCTCGCGCTGGACGGGAGTGCTCACGAGTTACCAGTTCAGCTTTGCGGCATCGGGGAACTGCCCCGAGAAATCCTTGAGCTTACCCTCCACCACCCACCTACGCCGCCTAGCTGCTGAGGTGGAGCGCGCGATCGAGATTTGATCCCGCCATCCATAAGAGTAGCGATCAAACTCGAATTCAATTGAGCCCTGCTTTTCGCATAGTGGGTTCTCCCAACATATGTCTTTCTCTGAAATCGAGTGTATAGTCGCGGTGCAAGGTGGATGATTGGCGGGCGGCATTTTTCCGGCGCTGAACCGACCGCTCCTCGCAGCCTGCCACAGCTGGCGAATCGCAAATTCTATAACATGGCGGCGAGATGAGAGGCTTAAGAGCGCCCGAAGCTCATCTAACCGTCGAAATACTTGGTGCTCGCTTTCCATATCGAACTTAAACACTTGTTTGGCTCCTGTTGACTAGCAAGTCCTTTACGTGGTATAAGATAAGGGTCGCAACAGGCCGACAAAGCGCTGATGATTGGGAAGGAATGGACCTCAGAATCCAGCCGGGATAGTTCTCTACCGTTGACCAGGAGGGTTTCGGTGGGGGCCGATCCCGAGGGATCGGATCTCTGTCATCCATTCCTCGCCCGCGTCGCTAGTCACTTCGCGGACTGAGGGGTCGGCTCCCGAGAAAACGGAGGACGAACCATACTGCCGGATCACGGGACCGTGAAATGGCAACAAGCGCCCTATCCACAAATTGGATTGGCGCTTTTTCTTTTGGCGCCCTCCGCCGGGAGTAACCAAGTCCAGATTGCACCGATCTGGCGCTTAGGTCCATCCGTGCGCTGGGCTGGCACCGTGCGCGGGGCTTGCAAGCTCAACAAAAATCAAGATTCAACTACACTGGTTGAGAAAGCGTGTGCACCGTGCCACCGAACTCAAGACCGCCAGATGAGTTGGTACGCAAGTACCTAAGGAAGATTCTTGACGGACCCCTAGGGAAAGCAGAGCAGCAGCGCGTGCTTTTGCACGTGGTTGTCGAGATGGCCCTGAGTGGGAAGGAAGACGAGATCAAGGAACGCAATGTTGGGACGGCAGCATTTGGTCGGGATTTCGAACCAGATGGCCGCGACACACGGGTCCGACATGGCATGAAGAACCTTCGTGACAGCCTCACGAAATACTACGAGAATCAGGGGGCGTCTGATTTGGTGGGCATCGAAATACCAGAGGGTAGGTACGCGCCAACTTTTGATTGGCGTCAACCCAGAGAGCCGGAAGCCCAACGATCAGCACCACCGGCAATTTCACAGGTCGACCCCAACCCCTTCGATCCGTGGAAACCATCTGTTCCGCCCAGGTTCGTCGGGCGCGTCCCCCTCTTCGCGAGACTCCAAGAGGCTCTGCGAGGGGAGTGGAGTGTCTCGCTTGTCGGTGACTGGCGTATTGGCAAATCATCAGTGTTGCGACTTGGTACCTCACGGTTCAGGAGACGACCGTGCGTCCCGTTATCTTGCTAAGTGGAGAAGGATCTGAAGGGGCCACCGTGGGTAGCTTTGTTGAGGCGATCACAGGATTGCGAGCACCAACAGAGAGCGATCCAGCGGCCGATATTCTGTCTCATTGGGTCGACGTATCCAGCAGTTCCGGGCTAATGCCACTGATCATGGTCGACGAATTCGATAGCATCGCGACACGGTTTGACCATCGGTTCTTTGAGCGTCTGCGCGGCATGCTAGATCGGGCGTGCCTGATCGTAGCAACGCGTCAAAAAGTTAGCCGCATCTACCATCGGACAGGCCGAACGTCCCCATTCTACAACCGCCTGAAAACGGAATGGCTTGGCTTGCTTGAACCGAGCGCTGCTTCGGATCTCTTTCGACTTGCACCAAGCTATAGTGAAACGATCCGTGAATGGGCCGGCAGACATCCCTATTACATTCAACTCGTGGGTCATCACTTGATTGCTTCCGAGCGTGCGGGCGAAAGTTTCCAAACTGCAAGTGATCGTTTTCAAGCCGAGGCTGCCGCGCGACTATCGGAATTGTGGACCGTTCTGAGTGAGCGGGAGAAACACCGCCTCCAAGAATGCTTGCTGGACCGACCGATCTTGGATCCATCACTCAGGCTTCGGGGGCTCACAACTGAAGAGGGTAAACCTTTCGGGAGAATTTTGACCGAATGGCTCCCAGGGCGAACGTGAAGCTGCACGTCGAATACAGCATCCTTTCATCGCTGAGGCTGTTGTGGATGCTTTTCATGCAGCCCCTCGCCCTGCAAGAACAGCTGAACGCGATTGAATTGGGAGAAGGAGATGCTGCTGAAAAAAGAAAGCTGCTGGGTGCTTACTCGAGAGGCATATGGACCGTGCTTCTCGTGTGGACGCCAATCGGCGCATTGGCGATCGTCTGTATCCTTAGGGCGTTTTCTCACAGGGTAGATCTCTTGGGGGTAGGGGTAGGTCTATTGGTGAGTGTAGCGGTCGGCGGAATCGTTGCAACCTTTGTCGACCCGTTCGCTGGAACCGTACTTGGTGCGACGGCCGGAGTTCTTTGCGGCGTCATCGGAGCAGTTCATCTTAGTTTGGCGGTCGGAATCATTTCGGGTGCGGCAATAGCGGCCGGAGCGAATACTTGGATCAATGGCATTTCCGGCGAACTTCACTCGTTCCCGGGCGTATTCTTGGCTGGTGGTGGGATAATATTAGCGTTATTAGCAAGGGCAACAGTAACAAACACAGTATTTCAAGACTTCGGCTTGTCATTTGCATTCGCCGCAATCGCAGCGACTTCCATGGTGCTCGTCTACCCGATCAACGCTTGTCTTCAAGTAGCGTTGTTTCTACTGCAGAGATTCGCTAGGTTGCGAACCCTACACTTTGTTCCGGTCCTGCGGCAAGAGGTGATCTTATTCCCGTTGCCGTTTCTTGGCAGACATATCCTTTTAAACGCAGAAGCAGACCCAGACCTGGTACGTGCGTGCCTTCGCGCATGCGCGGTGACCCATGGTCTTCGAGATACTGGACAGAAAGTACTCGCGCAACTGCAGGCTCGCGAACTTGCTACATTGGCGACGAACTTTCGCTTTGCTGAGATTGTTGAGCTACAGGGGATTTGGTTGCCTGGCGTACTCGGCGCCGAGCCAGTTTTGATCGCCTTCTGCGAGATAGCTCGCTACCTGGAGGCTGCGAAGGCAACGCTCATTCCCTACCACGGCTTGGAGCACCTCAGACGTGCCCGGTCGCGACTCGAAGCACTAAGCAACCAACTCCTTTCAGCCCAGTTTTCGGATCGCACCAGCGACTGGTGGTTGATATTGCTCCAGCCAACCAAGTCTCCAAGACTAAATGAAGTTGCAGCACTCGTGTTTTTGGCGTTTGGACTGTTTGTTCTATTCAGTCTGACTTCTTACAATAGTCGAGATCCAGCTTACACTTCTTCCTTTGGCTCCCTTCGACCGACCAATCTCACGGGTCGCATCGGCGCTTACCTTTCGCGGTGGCTTCTGAGCCGCTTCGGAATCACATCGTTTGTGGTTCCGGGTGCTTTGTTTGCATTGGGGTGGCGATGGGTTCGCTCAGTGCCACTTAAAGCTCCCGTTTTGACCGCCATCGGTCTGGTGTTGCAGGCATTAGGAATTTGTACACTACTGTACTTGGCTCCGCAGTGGGTTTTCTTTAACAACACCGTACCTGCAGCCGGGTACTTTGGGCAAATGATAGCGTCCTACCTAAATGATGCGATTGGTGTTACGGGCATGTTAATGGTTTCCTGTAGCCTTGTAGGTTTCGGAACGCTATTAGCCTTCGGGCTCAATAAGGAACAGAGCACTCGTCTCAAGACGATTTTTGACAAGCTCAAAGAAAGGTGGTACTTGCGAGCCATTACCTCACGCTTGTCTGGAGTGGAAGGTGCAGAACAGACGTTGGCACTTTCGCGAGTAGATGACCTTGAATGGCTACGAGCGAGCTTCTCGACTCGCGCTATTGCGGACTCTGTTGCTGAGCGAGGAAACGGTTCAGATGCCAATCTGGCTTCGACTGAAGCGAGCACACTGAAACGTCCTCTGGTTGGAACCCTGCGCACTTGGTGGCGCGTTCAACAAGACTTGGAGTCACAAGCTGAGGCGGCTGCAATTGCTCAACTCCCCAATCCCTTTAGAGCTGGTGAACCGCTCCGACCAGATCGGGGAAGGGCGGTATTCAGGGGACGCGAGGCCCTTGTACACCAGATTGACTCACTTCTGGCGATTCCCGATGAGAGTTGTTCGATTGCGCTGCTCGGCCCGCGCAAGTGCGGGAAAACGTCTTTGCTGCGAATGCTTCCCGCCTTGCTGCCCGATGCAACCTGCATTTTCTTTGACCTGCAGGATAACCCGGTCGACTCACCCACGGCTTTTGTCACAGCCCTCTGCCGTCAGACCCAAGATCAAGCTCTTCGCGATAGACAAGTTCACATCCCAGATCTTCCACCCGGCCCGCCTTTCGTAGCTGCGTCTGAGTGGTTTCGGGCGCTGGACAGCCTCGCAGGCGAGCGCCGAATCATGATTTGCATTGACGAGTTCGACGAATTAGAGGCTCTCTTTCCAGGGAGCGAGAGGGATCTCTTGCAGTTAATGGCACTCTTGCGGGCGACCATTCAGAATCGACGACGTCTTCGGCTTCTCGTTTCAGGGGCAGCGCCCTTTGACGAGCTGGGAAGACTCTGGAACGACCACTTCATCAACGTCCGCGAACTGCGTGTCGGACACCTGGACCGAATTACCGGTGTAAATCTGCTGACCCAACCGACCATCGAGTTCCCCTCAAACGCGATCCCACGAGCCGTAGCCGAAGATATTTGCGATCGAACCGGATGCCAACCTTATCTCTTGCAGCTATTCGGATCCCTGCTGATTAGTCGACTGAACGACCTGAAACGTAGCGTGGCGTGCCTCGAAGATGTATCGGCAGTGCAGGCCGAGGTTCTAATTCAAGCTTCTGGATATTTTTCGCAGCTTTACTTAGAAGCCCCGCCCGATTTGAAGGTGGCGCTCGAGAGCTTTGCGGGAGGTCGCCTTCCGCAACTGGAGAACAGCACCCGTCGTTGGCTTCGCCGCCGAAATCTCCTTGGTGAAGGAGATCACCTCGCCGTGCCAGTTCTGGGCACGTATGTCCGAAGTGAGGTCGGCACCTAAGTGTCGCACCGTCGAGTATAGAGAGATACGAGCTCGCCTTTGACGTTGGGGGGCGTTAGGGAATCTAGACTAACACGGTATTTTACAGGATCCTCCACCCGCGCTTCGATGCGCAGAAAACGCTGCTGCACCTTATTGCCAACCCTGGTCGGGCGGGTTCGAGCTCGCGAACTCGTGACCACTCGGTGCGTGTGGAAGGCTGTTGAGGACGCCCCTATCTACAAAGCTACAGCAATTCTCGGATGACGACGAAAACCACTCGCATCCGACATGGCAGGATTGGTCGGGCCGCCCGGGATTTGAACCCCGGGGGCTCTTATGCACCCCAAGTGAGCGGCGCGGAGTCTTTGTGTTAGGTGGATCTCTGGGGATTCAGCATCTACAAAATCGTCTACACCGGAATTCTGTTGGGCTTGGAAAGAGCCCATATCTCATTGGCTGGATTGGTCGGGCCGCCGGGATTTGAACCCGGGACCTCTTGCACCCCAAGCAAGCGCGCTAGCCAGGCTGCGCCACGGCCCGATTTGTAAATGACTTACAGAGATTCCACAGGTGCCGGACCGTTTGACTCGGTTCCTCGCCGTAATATATTCATCAAGCGAATCACCAGAGAACGACCGTACCTGAAGGGGGTCACTTCAACCACTCTATCATGGTATCGCCAAATCAAGGATGGGCCCTCACGCAACTATATACAACATTGGACCGCCGAGCGCCCGATGCGCCGCCTCGACCATCAGGCAGTAGAAGCTGTCAAATCCGGTGCAGCGGTTGCTATACTGGGCCGGGAATGAACGGTCGATTTCTCCACGCCGGCTTGCTGCAACTCGCGTTGTTTGTCAATTCATCCCCGGCTCAGGACCCGGCACACAACCCCGCACCGGATCAGGGCTGGACGCGCTTTCGTGGTCCCAATGGCTCGGGTATATCGAAGGACACTGGCTTCCCCATCGAAGTCGGCAAGTCGCGTAACGTCCTGTGGAGAACGCCCGTCAGACCGGGCAAGTCCTCTCCAGTCCTCACCGCGCGATACGTGTTCCTCACGGGGTACGACAACGAAAAGCTGATCACCCAGTGCTTCGATCGCACGACTGGCCGGCTGTTGTGGGAGCGCGCTGAAAACCGAGTGCACAAGCAGGATGTCAATCTCCTCAACAATCCCGCCGCCATTACTCCGGTCACCGACGGTGACAACGTGTACGTGTTCTTCAAGGATTTCGGACTCATCTCGTATGACGCGGCCGGAAGGCTCCGGTGGAAAGTGCCGCTCGGTCCCTTCACCAACTCGATGGGTCTGGGTGCGTCGCCGATCGTTGCCGGCGATTCGATTATCCTGGTTGCCGACCAGATCGATGGTTCCTACATCGCCGCCTTCGACCGGCGCAACGGCGAGATCCGCTGGAAGACCCCGCGCCAGGAATCGGAAGGTTGGGGCACTCCCCTGCTCTACGCTCCGCCCGCCGGGCTGTCCAAGGAAGGCTCGGCGCCTTTGATTCTGACCGCCGGCCAGGGCCAATACGGCGCTCATCGCGTGGCCGACGGAAAGCGGGTTTTCAGCCACCCCGGCCTCAGCCCCGGTATGGTCGCCAGTCCGGTACTGGATCACGACACCGTCTACGCGTTCGGCTACGGGGCAGATCACGGACCGAGCCTTTTCTCGGGTGTCCTCGCCCAGTTGGATAAGAATCACGACGGACAGCTTACGCCGGATGAATACCAGGACATCCCCGGCGACACCAGCGACCACCAGACGACGGCGATGTTCGCCGGGATGGGAAAGTACATGGGCAACGGCGACGGCATCGTCACCAAGGACAAATGGGACGCGTGGGGACGCCACACCGGTGGGCCAACCGGTCTGCTCGCCGTCCGCCTTGATGGTGACGACGGTGCCCCGCGCGACCTGTGGCGGTTCGACAAGGGCTTCGCCGGTGTGGTTCCGTCGCCGCTGCTGTACGATGGCGTCCTGTACGTCATCAAGAACGGCGGCATTCTGACCGCCTTCAACCCCGCCACTGGCGAAGTGTTCAAGACCGGCCGCGTCGCCGGTGCGTTGGGCGGATACTCCGCGTCTCCTGTAGCAGCCGAAGGCCGGATTTTCGTCGTCAGCGAAGAAGGAAAACTAGCCGTTCTTCAAGCCGGCCCCGATTGGGATGTCCTGGCCGTGAGCGATCTCGGCGAAGGCGCCTTCGCCACTCCCGCGCTTTCGGCCGGCCGTATCTATTTGCGAACCGACGAAGCCTTATACTGTTTTGCGTCGAAGCCCTGAGGCTGACGCGAATGGGCTTTTGTGCCGGAGTTCTCTTCTTTCTCGTTGACCCCGAGACTGGCGGGATTGCATCGCGTGAACAGGTGAACCTAAACGCTCCCGCCCGGTGTGACGTCGGGAAACGGGAGCGCTGCGGAAGGCTCTTTCCTGGTGGATCACTGGGGCCGCCGGAACAGGCCCCCATAGACGGCTTTCGCCAGGATGTGACCCTGAATCGCTTTCATCACATTGACGCGAGTCTCGAAAGCGTCGGTCGATGGTTTCAGGTCGAGCTTGGTGTCCAGGGCGTAGAGCTCAAACACGTAATGGTGGAGCGGACCGTTGGCGGCGGCTCCCGGACCGCGGTACATGGGTCCTGTGGCGCTGATCTGATAGCTTCCGTCAGCCAATTGCGATCCCTTGGGCACACCTTCGGGCAAGCCGGTTGCGGTTGCTGGAATGTTCCACAGGACCCAGTGCGCCTGATCGTCAGTGGTCTTGTTGCGAGCGACATCCATGTCGTGCATGTGAAGGAAGAAACTCTGCGTGCCAGCGGGGACGTTGGCCCAACTCATCGCCGGCGACGTGCCCTCGCCGACAGCGACGCCCGGTGCGGCCTGACTAAACTTAACGGGCACCTGGCCGCCATCGGGGAATCCAGGAATGGTCAAAGTCATGGCCGGCGGCGCGGGCGCTTTCGATTGAGCAGATAGCGTGGAGGTCATAGAGGCAATGATTGTTGAAAAAGCAAGCAATCGCATGGGTCTATCGTAACGTGGAATTAGAGACTCAGGCTTGGGCAGGTGTTCGGTCCGCCCGGGCAAATTTCGGGCACGTGAGCGTGTCATCGCCTACCGGGCGCGCGAATACATCAGTACCAGCGAGCGCTGAACAAACGGCACGTAAATCAACGGAGCGGTCATTCCTAGAGCGAGGCCCATGCTCACGTGATGAATCAGAAGAAACGGCGATAACGCCCACAAGAGATCCAGCACCAAAAGTACCGGAAACATCCTGGCGAACTTTGACGGCAGCTTCTCAAAGTCCAGCGCGACTGCAGTGAGAATATAGAGCCGGATCGGGATAAGCGCCGCGCCGGTCGTGATCAACACGGCCATGAGCATGGCCGGCGGCAGATTTGCCTCCAGGAAGATGTCGTGGATCTCCGCAAGGTTGGCGAGCGCGCCCACGTAGAAACCGATGTACATCGCCTGCACCAGTATCAGCAAGGTCCGGACAGTTTTGCGCGACGCGACTGGAAGTTCATCGGGCGCCGTCAGAATCGTTCCGCTCGAATCGTCCGCGCGTGGCGACAGCTGCGCATCCGCAGTCTCGCTGCTCGTTGGCGCCAAGTCCAGACCCGCCGGCCCCAGAGGGGCAATAAAGCGATAACCTTTGCCAGCAACCGTTTCGACATAGCGTGGACTGGACGCGGAATCGTCCAGCGCCTCCCTGATTTTGTTGACCGCTGTATTGAGGGCGTGGTCGAAATCCACGAAAGTGCCGGCGCCCCATAATTGCTGACGCATCTCGTCGCGCGTGACGATTTCCGCGGGCCTCTCCAGCAGCATGATGAGCACTTGAAACGGCTGCGCATGAATCTTGATCCGGATACCGTGTTTGCGCAGTTCACCGGCGGCTTCGCTCGCCTCAAACACGCCGAAGCGGAATACGCGGCCGCCACGATCCCCTGACATAAGCAGATTTCCAGTTTAAGCCCTGCTTGTGGAGGCATGCTGGTGACGGATGCTTGGCGATAACAGTCAATGATTCAATGCTTTACACTTTGAGAGCCAAACGAGGAATGTTTGAGCCGCGGCGCATTGCCCCAGCGGCGTCCTTCACGCATAATTCGGCAAGAGAGCAATCGATGACAATGAAAACCGCAGTCGGGCTGCTTCTAGGCGCCTCATTTTGTTCGGCCGCTCACTTGAGCCCGCAGGCCGATCTCGCATTCCGCCAATACGTCACCAATGTGGAAGCACGGATCGCCCAACAGCACGCCAGCGCGGATACCCACCTCGCCATGCTCAACCTGGATCCCGGCCATCGAACGAGTATGGAGCGTCGACTGATTTCAGGCGAAATCGCAGTCGAGCCCGTGAATCCCGCGAACCGCGATTTCCGCGGAGCGCTCTTGCATCACTGGCGTGCCGCCGCTTTTGTGCCCGACGCCACGCCGGAAGGAATGCTGAAACTCCTTCGCGACTACAACCATCTCTCCCGGTATTACGCGCCCGAGGTTGCCGCATCGCACGCGATAACAGATGACGGAGAGACGGCGATTCTCGCCGTCCGATTAAAGAAACAAAGGGTGCGAACCATCGTGCTCGATGCCGAATACAGGGTCGAATCAAGACTCGCTTCCAACGATCGCGGCTATAGCTATTCGCGCAGCACACACATCTGGCAGATCGACGATCCAGGGACGCCCCACGAGCGCCGGCGGCGCGAAGGAGATGACGAGGGCTTCCTCTGGCGTCTCAATTCCTACTGGAGCTTTGCCCGGACGCGCGGTGGTTTGTTCATCGAATGTGAGGCGGTCTCGCTCACGCGCGACGTGCCCATCGGCCTCGGCTGGCTCATCGCCCCGATTGTCCAGGATCTGCCGTCCGAGGCGCTCCAATTCACTTTACGCGCAACCAAGAACGCGTTAATGGCCATCGCGAACAGAAAGGCAAACGGATGAACACGGCATTCGAGATCGAGACCGGGGAAGCGCCCAAAATTGAGAACGATCAGAGTGCGTTTGTGACCGCCGTTCGAGTTCACAACGCGCTAACTGCAAAAGTCGAGAAGCGCCTCTTGAACTGGATCGCGCAAAGGCTACCGGCCGCGATTCATCCGGACCACCTCACCGGATTGGCTCTGGCGGCTCAGATACTGGCCGGGGCCGGATATGCACTGGCAGCGCATGAGGCGCGCGCTTTATGGCTGGTGAACTTCTTGCTGGTTCTCAACTGGTTTGGCGACAGTCTGGATGGCACGGTGGCGAGGATTCGCAACCAACAGCGCCCGCGCTACGGATTCTATGTGGATCACATCGCCGACGCATTCGGCGCGCTGGCGCTGATGGCCGGCCTCGGATGCTCCGGGTATTTACATTGGCAGATCGCGGCTGGATTGCTGGTCGGTTTCTACGCGCTTTCGATTGAAAGCTATCTTGCGACCTACACCATCGGCCGGTTCCATCTATCGCACGGCATTTTTGGGCCGACCGAAATCCGGATCGCCCTGGTCGCGGGAAACGCGTTCATATGCGGCCACCCCTATGTGAATATCGCGAACCGGAATTTCCTTCTGTTCGACGTTGGGGGCGTAGTGGCGATCGCCGGGATGGCCGTCATGTTTTTGACGGTATCCGTCCGCCACACTGGATTTCTGTACCGCCAGGAACGGGTCCGATGAGGTTCGGCAGATTCAGCCTTGTCGGATTGCTCGGCGCGGTTCTGCAATTGGCTCTCTTGGAACTCTTGACGAAAAGCCTGGGGCTCCCGATCGTCGCCGCGACGCTCGTCGCCGTCGAACTCACCTTGTTGCACAACTTCCTCTGGCACCAGCGGTTCACGTGGCGCGATCGTAAGATCACAGGCCTTCGGCAAGCGGGCATCCGGCTGTGGCGGTTTCATCTCGCCAATGGCGCTGTTTCGCTGTGCGGAAATATTCTCTTGATGTATTGTTTTGTCGAACGCCTCAAAATTTCCGTCGCGCTCTCGACATTGGCAGCAATCGTCCTGTGCGCGCTCGTAAACTTCCAACTCGCCGATCGCTGGGTATATGCAACCAGTCCTGGATTCAGAAAGACGAGCCGGTAACAGCACATAAACATCGCGAGTCCATGCTTCTGTGACCGATCGTGAAAAAAGTACCGACTGCGCTGCATGGCACACGTGGTTGTAACGTCCTCGAAAGAACTGAAACGCTGAGAGTTAAGTTTGCGTGCTGGTTCTGGTCTTTTAACTGCTTCTTTTATTGTGGACTGCACGTTTCCGATGGCTTCCTTGCGCAGGAGGAAATGCAATGTTAAACGACAGTGCGAACTCTAGCTCCGTTCACGAACAACTCGACACGGAACGACACTGGGAATCGTCCCGGCGGGGGCATCGATTCCTGGGCGTAACTCTGGTTTTGGTTATAGCCGCCCTGGCTGGATTGGCGTGGTACGGCTATCCGGCGCTCCAGAAGCACGAGTCCGCAATCGCGAAGCTTACCGGCATTCAGCCCGCCATGGACGCACTCGATAACAAAATCAAGGACACCGGCTCCCAGCTGAAAAGTTTAGTAGGTAGCCAGGAGGATATGCGGCGTCAGATAGACCGCATGCGCGGCGAGCTGCGTACCCGTTTGGAGACGGCCGGGAAGCAGACCAGTGAAGCGACTGCCGGGGTGGTGCGCCGTGTGGAGGCGGAACTCGACGCCCGCATGAATGGGTTGCAAGAAAGAGTCGCGAGTCTGGAATCCTCCCGCGACACTGATCGTGTGCAGATGGCGGCGCAAATCGCGAGTCTGAAGAACGAACTGAATCAGGTCCGCGGTGAAGTGACGCGCCAGGCGGAGCAGATCGAGGCAGCGCGGCGCGAATCGGAGGGAAGCGTCGCGCGCACAGACCAGCAGATCTCCCGCCTGGTGGATAGTGAGCAGCGCGACCGGAAAGACGTCGATCAAATCGCCGGCAGTCTCGCCACTGAGCGCGTCGGATTTGAGGTGTCCAAGGGACACAGCCGGCAACTCGCGCCGGGTATTTCGCTGGGGTTGACAGCGACGGACGTCCTGCATCGCCGCGTAAGCGGTTGGATGTGGATCATGCCGGAGCGCCGAACCATCTGGCTGCGCCAGCAAAGCGTCCAGGTCCCGGTGGTGTTCTATGGCATGGCCGACGGCAAGAAACACGAACTAGTGATCACTCAAGTCGCGCCGAATTCCGTGGCTGGCTATGTGATCCTGCCGAAGGGAGCCGGTTCTGTAACAGGCTCGTCCGCGACGGATTCAGGCCCTGTCGAGAACGGCCGTTAAGGCGAGCATAGAATGCGTCTGACTTCACGCCTGTGTTTTTCGTTGATCGGAAGCGTTGCGGCAGTTTCGCTGGTGATCGCCTATTTTCAAACCAGGGCGGACACGCGCGGCCTGCATCGCGAACTGGAGCGGCACGCCCTGGTGCTGGCGGACACGCTGGCCAAGTCGGCGGAGCCGCTCCTGGCGAACGGTTCCCGACGCGAGCTACAGCGCTTAGTGGACCGCTTCAAGAATCGCGAGCAGACCGCTGGCATCGCCGTGTACGACTTGAACGGGGAACCGGCGGCGGTCAGTTCCGGTCTGGCGCCGCGGTTGGACGGAATCCCTCAACCGATCTTGCAATCGATTCGAGACGGCGCGACGCACGCGGACTTCATCAGAATGCGCGGCGACCCAATGCACGTCGTCGCGCTTCCGCTGCGCCAAGACCCTGCGCCCATTGGCGTTCTTGCGATCTTCCATGACACGGCGTACATCGAGGCGCAAACCGCGTCGCTGTGGCGGCGCGCTCTCATCGGCGTGGGAATCCAGACGCTGTTGATCGCCTCCATCACGCTGCTCACCATCCGGTGGGGATTCGGACGGCCCTTGATCCGCATGACGCGGTGGCTGCGGGATTTGCGCGCGGGCCAGACCACCGAGGCTCTCCAGGTTCCGGCGCGCGGAGAATTCGAGCCGCTCACACAGGAGGTCACTCGTCTGGCATCCAGCTTAGTGGCGGCGCGCGCGGCAGCCGAAGAAGAGGCGCGTTTGCGCGAATCGGCGGAATCGAATTGGACCGCCGAGCGGTTGCGGGTCTTCGTCCAAAGCCGGCTGGGTGGCGACCGGCTGTTCGCCGTGTCCAATCGCGAACCCTATGAACACGTCCGGGGCGCGACCGAGATCGAGTGCCGGGTGCCCGCCAGCGGTCTGGTGACCGCGCTCGAACCCGTGCTGCGCGCCTGTGACGGCACCTGGATCGCGCAAGCTACCGGCGACGCGGACAGCGAAACCGCGGACGAAGACGGCCGCGTGCGCGTTCCGCCCGATCAGCCTAAATACACCTTGCGCCGCGTGTGGTTGACGCCCGAGCAACAGCAGGGCTTCTATTTCGGTTTCGCGAACGAAGGGCTGTGGCCCTTGTGTCACATCGCGCACACGCGTCCGACGTTTCGTATCGAGGATTGGGAAGCCTACCGGGATGTGAACGAAAAATTCGCCGGCGCCGTTCTCGAAGAGATCCGCAATGAGGAAACTCCCGTGGTCCTGGTGCAGGACTATCACTTCGCCCTGCTTCCGCGAATGATCAAACAGCGGCGTCCGGATGCGCGGGTGGCGATCTTCTGGCATATTCCGTGGCCGAATTCCGAAGCTTTCGCAATCTGCCCGTGGCAGCGGGAACTGCTGGATGGCTTGCTGGGCGCGGACCTGATCGGGTTCCACATTCAGGCGCACTGCAATAACTTTCTGGAGACGGTGGACCGCACCCTCGAATCGCGCGTCGACCGGGAGCGCTTTTCGGTGACGCGCAACGCCCATCACACCCTGGTGCGGCCGTTTCCGATCAGCGTGGCTTTCCCCACGGCGTCCGCGGACCAGGCAGAAAAATCCGCGAATCCGGCGGAGTTGCCTCATCTGGAACGCGCTGAATTGCTCGGGAAGCTGGGCGTTCGCGCCAGCTTCATGGGCGTCGGCGTGGACCGCATCGATTACACCAAAGGAATTCCAGAGCGCTTCCGCGGCATCGAACGTTTTCTGGAGCGATGCCCCGCTTACAAAAACGAGTTTACGTTCGTGCAAATCGGCGCCCCCAGCCGCACTCACATTCCGCGCTACGACACCCTCATGCAAGAGGTGATCGCCGAGGCGGAACGCGTCAACCGGCGCTTCCAAACCGGCAACTGGAAGCCTATCGTCCTGCTGGCGCGCCAGCACAGCCACGCCGAAATTCTGCCGTACTATCGCACTGCCGACGTATGCCTGGTGACCTCGCTGCATGACGGCATGAACCTGGTGGCGAAGGAGTTCGTAGCATCGCGCAATGACGACCAGGGCGTGCTGATCTTGAGCCGTTTTGCGGGAGCCAGTCATGAACTCGCCGACGCGCTGGTGGTGAATCCCTACGACGCCGAGGAAGTGGCTCACGCCATCCACCGGGCCCTGGAAATGTCTCCGGAGGAACGGCGCATCCGCATGCAGCGCATGCGAACCACGGTCCGGGAGCGCAACATTTATCGCTGGGCGGGAAGTCTTATCGAAGAGCTGTGCGCCATCCGCACTGGCAGCAGCGCCCGCAGGCTCGCCCTAGTTCGGAGCGCCGCGAACTATCCATGATCATGAACCGAGCTTGTCCCCATGCGCGTCATCTTTTCGAGGATTGGACCAAGGTCTCAAGCCGGATGCGGCGCGCTGCAGTCATCGCGTTGTTTCTGGATTTCGACGGCACGCTGGCTCGTCTCCAGCCGAGACCGGACCAGGTTTCGCTGGACGGCCCCGTGCGGCATGCGCTGGCGAAGCTGGCGCGAAACCCGCG
Organism: Bryobacteraceae bacterium; assembly: GCA_035568415.1. GTDB lineage: Bacteria > Acidobacteriota > Terriglobia > Bryobacterales > Bryobacteraceae > Palsa-187. The sequence continues at coordinate 97,588 of DATMOC010000018.1, forward strand.
GTTCCGTGTGTGGATCATCAGCGGCCGCAGAAGGGCGGACATCTGTTCGCTGGTCCGCGTCCGAGGAATCCGCTACCTCGGCCTGCACGGCTGGGAAGGACGCCCAGGCAATGCGCTCGCCGGCGAGACGCATCGCTGGCTATCGTCCCTGGCCGCATGGTTTGAAGCTCTATTGGCGCCAGTCCCCGGAGTCTGGGTTGAAGACAAGGAACACGCGTTGGCGATCCATTACCGTAATGCCGCCGACGCGGACGCACGCGTGGCCAAAGCGCTTCTGGAGCGAGTCCTCGCGCCTTTCGCCCAGCAGTTCCACATCGAGAGCGGTAAACGCGTGTGGGAAATTCTCCCGTGGGAACTGGAAAATAAGGGCGCGGCCGTGAGGCGCGAGCTTAGCGTTCTCGCTGGACGCGCGCTCCCGGTGTATGTGGGCGACGACCAGGTGGATGAGTCCGCTTTCGCGGTTTTGTCTACCGGCGTAACCGTTCGTGTGGGGCACACCGTCAGCAGTAAAGCGCAATACCGTTTGGCGGGCGTCGCCCAGGTACGGGCCTTTCTTCACCGGCTCACCACGGAGTTTGCGTGAGAGAAGCGACGCAGCCATTTCAATTCGTCACCGCAGCCTACCTCACATGCGTCGAAAAGGAACAGGCGCAGACCGTAACCGAACTGTTGGAGGCCATGGATCAAGCGAACGACGACACCATCTTTTACCACACGGTGCAATGCCTGGGAAGGTATCACTTTCTTACCGAGGGCTTCGCGAACGATTTCGCGCAGTGGGCGCTTGCGTCACTCAACCTGGCGGAGCTGGCTGAACGGCTGGCGAGCATCGACGTTCGGGATTACGTTTCCGTCGCCGAACTGCGGTCCGATCTGCGGCGCATGCTCTCCGAATTCCGCGACCAATTTCCGAACCACGCCAGCCGGGCCGGATTCGAGCCGTTCTATTTTTGTCGCGCAGTGGAGGTAACGCGACCGCTGCCCTGGGATGCTCGCACTCTCTCCGGATTTCGCGCTGGCCTGGAGCGGCTCAGCCATGCGTCCTTCTATAATCACTTCATCGCGTCGCGCTTGCGCCTGCAATTGCGAACCAACGATTTCTCGCATTGGTTCCAAGCCGCGCTCGGCCTGGAACGACTGGCCGCGCGCACCGACCGCATCGATATCTACACCAACACTCTGGACAGTGCCCGGTGTGAGTTGATCGAACTGGTGGATCGCGAGATCAGACTATGACCAATGCGCCTCTCAGTGTTGTTGCCGCCGCGGCGCCGCCCGCGATTGAATCGGCGACCCAGGCGGCATCTTCGCTCGATCCCTACATCCCCATCGTGGGGGCGGCCGAGGTGGAGGAGTTACGAACGCTGGCGAGTCCGCTCGAAGGGTCCTCGGTCCAGATGGTCAACTCCACGGCGGTGGGCGGAGGAGTTGCCGAGATGCTCATCCGCTTGCTTCCGCTGATGCGCGGAGTCGGTCTCGATCCTCGCTGGCAAGTCCTCGAAGGCGACTTGGAATTCTTTGAAGTCACCAAGGCGTTCCATAACGCGCTGCACGGCGCGGCTTACCAGGCGAAACCTGCCGATTTTGAAATCTTCCGCGAGTACAATCGCCGGAATGTTGCGCGGCTCCGTGCTGACGCGCGCTTTATTGAAATTCACGATCCGCAACCCGCGGCGTTCATCGAAGCTCGCAAAAGTGGCGACACCCGGCACTGGATCTGGCGCTGCCACATCGATCTCTCGCACCCCGATCCGAATGTGTGGAATTTTCTCGAACCATACGTTAGCCGGTATGACGGCGCAATTTTCTCTTCTCCCGAATTCGCGCGCCGGCTTCCGATTCCGCAGTATTTGTTCTACCCCTCCATCGATCCGCTGGCGGACAAGAACCGAGAGCTCGAGCCGCAGTTTGTCGAGAGCGTGCTCACTCAATTCGGAATCGACGCAACCCGCCCGATTCTGACTCAGATCTCGCGTTTTGACCGTCTGAAAGATCCTCTCGGCGTGGTGCGCGCGTATCGTCTGGTCAAGCGCTACTTCGACTGCCAGCTGGTGCTTGCGGGCGGAGGCGCGCCCGACGATCCCGAGGGCAATCAGGTTCTGGCGGAAGTGCGAGAGGCCGCCGGCGGAGACGCCGATATTCACGTTCTGGAACTCGCCGCGGCGAGCCCTCTTGAAGTGAACGCTCTGCAGCGCGCATCAACCATCGTGATTCAAAAAAGTCTCCGCGAAGGGTTCGGACTTACGGTTACGGAAGCGTTATGGAAAAAGAAACCCGTCGTCGCGTCAGCGGTAGGAGGAATTCCATTACAGGTGATTCACAAGCACACCGGTTTGCTGGCGCACTCCGTCGAAGGCACCGCGTATCAGATCCGTTTCTTGCTTTCACATCCCGAAATCGCGCGCCGCATGGGCCAGCAAGGTCACGAACACGTGCGTGAAAACTTTCTCATCACTGGGAATCTGAAGCGCTATCTGACATTGTTCCTGCATCTGACCGGCGTCTAACGCGCGACAGTCATGGAGCGCGTTGCTCGTCCTCACGTCGCCACGGATTATTCCGGATAGTACCCTTCGCGCGCTCTAATCTTGAACGCTCCGGAAGCTCGAATCTTGACGTCGATGCTGCGCCACTCTTGTCCTTCGGCGGGCGCGGGCTGGAACAGGAAAAAATAGCCGTGTTGCAGGTCTTGAGAAATTCTCTCGAAAACGGCTCGCACTTCGGCGGCATTGTGAATCGCGAACGCGCTCCCGCCGGTCGCCCGCGACACGTCGGCGAGCTGTTTGAGCAATTCAGGATGACTCAAAGCCTCGCCTTGCGCGATGGTGTACACCGGAATGCCGGCGCCTTTGGCGCGCTGGATCGCGGCCTGCGCGGTAAGCGTGCTCGAATTGTCGTCTCCATCGGTGAACACGATGATTACCTTCTTCCCAGTCCGTCCCGACAGGTCCCGATTCACGCGCACCAGAGCGTCGTAGAGCGCAGTCTCGCCCATCGGCTCCGTGCGGAGAATGGCGCGCTTAGCCGCGAGCTTATCGGTGGTGAACGCTTGCAGCGCGGTGACGCGATCGTTGAAACTGTACACGGCTACGGAATCGGCGGGCCGCAAATCGGAAATCAGTTTCATTGCCGCATTTTTGACGGACGGAAGCGCTGCCTCCATGCTGGCCGTCGTGTCGAGCAAGAGTGCGACCGATACCTCTGCTGAACGCGATTCGAATCCCACCATCGGCTGCGCTTTCCCTTGTTCGAAAATGGTGAACTGATCCTGCACCAGGTCGTCGACGTAGCGGCCGCGGGAATCGGTTACCGTCGCGTACACTTCGACCAGCCGGCCTTGACTGCGGAACACCGCCTCCGCGGCGGCGCTCGGCTCCAGTTCCGTTTGCGTGGGAAGCACCGGCGCAGAGTCTCCCACCACGATCGGACCGGCATCCTCGATCACCGGACTTGCTGTGGCAAGCTTTGCCGCAATTTCGGCGAAACCCGCGAATCCACCGCTGAAATGCGAACCGGGGGCTTGATTCGACCGGTCCAGTCGCGACGGCGCGAACAAGGTTTCGCCGCCTGCAAACCGGTGCTTGCTCAATAGCATCGGGTCCGAGCTAACCAGCAGTCCGTCCGGATCGAGCGTGGCGGCGTAAATCATCCCACTCAGGGCCGCGGCGGCTTTCGCGGGATCGTCGAGCCGAGGCACGTTCTGCATCGTCATAATGCGATCAAACGCGACTCGGCGCGCCGGCGTGAAACGCAATAATTCCTGGCCTCCCAGCGCGCGCGCCAGCTCGATCGCCTTCGCATTGTGGCCGCTCGAAGCCAGATCCTCGCAAACACGCCGGAACGCCTTAGCGCTCTCCACCGCGTCGAGAGCCCCTGTCTTGCCGCCGCGCTCGATCAACTCGACCAGCGAGTACCACTCCGCGAGCACCGTGTTCTGTGTTTCTCTCGGCAGCTTGCCAGCCGCTTGCGTGAAAACCGCCAGAGCTTCCAATTCTGCCGATCCGATCCATTTCAACTGCTCGAAATAAGAAAACAACGGCTGCCATTGCGCGTCGAACTGCGCCAGCAGCGCTGCCGATTTCAGATCGAATGGACTGCCGCGGCGCTGTTCCAGCCCGGCAGCATGCAGCAGCGCTTTCAAAGCCGGCAGCTTCAATAGCGTCTCGTCGTCGGCGTTCGGCGCGTTGGTCCATGCGCTGCGTCCACCCGGGAATCGCACATTCCCGGCAGAATCGAGCGGAAGGTCCTGCAGCAAACGAGTGCGCCACCGCTCCTCCGGGACGATCCGGCTCCAGCGCGGCTCCCCGGAGTCCCGATACCACGCGTAGATCCGTTCCGCGCGTTGCGGAGTCGCGGTGAAGTAGCGCTGATGCGCGGAATCGGCCTGTGAAAGCGTATAGTAGAACGCCGCGAGCGCCCCCTCATCACGTTCCAGCAGCGCCCGGAAGAATGCGCCGGGCTTACGCGGACTCACGCCCGTCAGCTTCTGCCATGCGTCTTCCGCGCCCGGCGTCGCGACCCCATCGGCGAACATCGCGAACGCTTCGGCGTACCGCGCCAGCGGGTCCGCCAGTTTCTCGACCAATACCTGCAACCCGATTCCCGATAAAACGGCCGCCGCTGCTTCCGCGCTCATGGCATGCAATCCGGCACAAGTTTTGCCGAGCCGGAAATCGCGAGCGAACGCCTCCGCCATGCCACCGGGGTAGGAGGGCAGATCCTTGATCAAAGAAGCCCACGCATCTCCACCCGCGAGCCGGGCGTTTTCCGAAGGAATCTGTATCGGGAAACTGCGGCCTGCCTCGAGCGCTTCCTGAAGCGCGACTGGATCGATGCCCAGCGCCGCGGCAAACTGCTGGCGGCGCACATCGCCAGGAGCGTCGCCGAGTTCGAGAGTGTCTTTCCCTATCCTCCAGCCCAAAAGGCCGAGTACGCGTTCGGTATTCTTTCGATGCGCGTCGTCGAGTGACAACGTGATCTCCGTAGCGGCCCCGCGCCGTTCTCCGGAACGCCCCAATTCCACCATCGTCGCCATGTAGGCGGTGAGCCTGGAATGATATCCGGGAATCCCGGAAGATAGCCCCGGCGAGCTCTCGCGAACCAGCGCGCTGCAGTAGGAAGCGAAGAAATCGGCGGAGGACGACGTCACACCCGAATTTGCGATCGCGCCCAGCGCCTTCATTCCGCCCGGTACCCAAGCCTCGCCCATCGTGGACGGCTGGAGCCGCGCGACCACCTGCTTCATCTCCGCGGCGAGATCGGTCGACTGCGGCGTACCCAAATGCTCCAGGCGATTCCGCACATCCGCGGCGTCCGCCGCGCGCGGAGCTTGCGTGATGTAGCGCTGTAAGTGTTCGCGTGCGCCATCCAGGTTCCGCTGGGCTTCTAGAATCAGGCCGAGAATATATTCAGCTCGCGGCAAATCGCGATTCTTGTCGCTGCGAATGCATTCTTCCGCACTCGCCTCCGCCTGGTCCAGGTTGCGCAAATAATACTGCGCGATCGCGCGCTGAATGTGCGCCTCCGGATAACGCTTCTTCGTATCCGCTGCGATCAACGCATCCGTGGTTTTCAGCGCTCCGGTCCAATCTTGTGCCATGACGTCCAGACGCGCGAGCATCATCTGAGCCATCAGCAATTTCGGATTCAACTCGATGGCCCGGTGCTCCGCCTCGCGGGCCTTGCCGACATCGCCGAGCTGCTCGGAGACGATCCCCAGCGCGTGCCACGCCTCCGCGAATCGCGGGTGTATTTTTACCGCCACCCGGAGTTGAAAATCCGCTTGCTCCCAATTGCGCGATTGAATCTCCCGGGCCGCCTTCAGCCACGCGTTCGCAGCTTCCCGCGGGATCTTCGTGTGTGTAAACAAATCGAAGCTCTGCTGCTCGCTGCGATTGATTAGAACGATCGCGGGAAGGTTCGGATCGCTGAACCATTTCCAGTCGGAGATGTCGACGCTGGTGGAATAATACGTCTTAACCGATGCGCGCAGAACGCAGGTCCGGGCCCACGACATGACCGAGAAACCGTCGCTGGGCAGGCGAAAATAATATTCGCCTTTTGCGTTTGTAATGGATTCGCGGATCGGATCGGGGCTGTCGATACACACCCGCTCAATCGTCACCGGCTTCCCCGGCGGCGATCCGTCCTCCAGCGTGACTTTGCCGTGAAGAAAGAGGTCCGCCGCGGCCGCGGTCTGAAGACCGGCGCAGAGGAGCAGCCCTATCCACCCCATTCGCACGTTTGTCATCTTAACCCGTTAACTCGCTCCACCCAGACCAACCGGACTATGGAGCCGTTGCAGCCCACCGTAGATACTTCACAATCTCACCGAGTTCCGGATCACTATAAGCGCTGACCGCATTGCGATGTTCCCAGGCGCTGCCGTCGGTTAGCTTGACGGCATTAGGTGTGAACGTCCGCAAAACCGGCAGGGGAGAACTCAAGTCGAAAACTCGAACGCGTCGTTCCGACCGCTCGGCGAGGAAGGCCGGAAACGCCGTTTCGCCAACCGGCTGCGCCGTCATCACATGACGAACTGCTACTGCCCGCAAATCCGCGGGAACCACTGCGGTTTTCAAGTCGGACGCGACCGGCGATCCGCGCTTTTCCAGTTCGTGGCACCTGCCGCAACCTCCCATGCGAACCGCATCGAAGAACAGCGTCTGGCCGGGCCGGACTTCCGCCGGGATCAAGCGGATCAGCGGTAACTGACGGCCCGTCGGGGGAGGCGTCGCCTGCATCGTCATCAGGTAACTCACAACTGCGTTGATGTCGTCTGCCGGGAGTTGAGCGCCGAACGCGGGCATCCCTTTGTCGGCGATTCCGTTGAACACGGTGTTGTAGAGCTCTCGGGAAGTGAAGGTGCGGCCGGCCAATTTCGGCGCCCGGCCCGCCGTTCCGTTGGGACCGTGGCAATACGCGACGCTGCAACTGGCTTGGAACACTTTCTCGCCACGAAGGACCCCGGCATCCTGCGCGCAAAGCGGAAGCGCGGCCGAAAGGAGCACAAGCGCCCGCATCACTTTACCCCCACGCTCTCCGGTAGTTTGAAAACGAAGAGAGCGGACCCGGGACGCGCAGCCGGAGCATCGGGAAACAAACCTTTGTGAGCGCCGCCGACCAGCGAACCCCATCCCGTCGGCGTCGCGATGTATTGGCGGCCGCCGATCGAATAACTGATCGCCGAGCCTCGATGCCCTCCACCGGTTTGAAAACTCCACAGCCGCGCTCCAGTGCGCGCATCCAGCGCGAAGAAATTTCCCTCCGGATCGCCGGTGAAAACCAAACCACCGTCGGTGGTCAGGATCGACGCCATGATCCAAGTTGTGACGGGAACGCTCCATTTTCGCTGGCCCGTCGCGGCGTCGAACGCGGCGATGTAGCCTTCAACCTTGCCGCCCGGAGGAGGCTTCATGAACCAGTTGCCGCCCGTGAATGGACTGCCTTCGGCCACCTCTTCGTCGCGCGCGACCAGGTCGTTGCAAAGTTCCTGGACAGGAAGGTACAGCATCCCTGTGTTTGGCGAATACGCGCCTTGATTCCAATTCTTGGCGCCCACCACGCTCGGGCAAATCAACTTGGATTTACCGACTTCCGGTTCCACGCGCCCGGCCAGTTTACCGGTTTCGGTGATTCCGGCCACCCAGTTGATGTTTTTCGAAAAGGGCCAGGCTTTCAGAAACTCGCCCGTGACGCGGTCCAGCATCCAGATGTACCCGCCTTTGGTCGGATGCAGCATCACTTTACGGGTTCGCCCCCCGAAGGGAAGGTCCACCAGGATTTGCTCGAACGCTGCGTCGAAATCCCACACGTCGTAGGGAACTTCCTGGAAATGCCACTTGAGTTTTCCCGTGTCCGGATCGAGCGCGACAATGCTGGCAGTGTACAGGTTGTCTCCTTTTCGATTCGATCCGTTCAGATCGGAAGAAGCGTTGCCCACACCCCAATACAGAAGGTTCAGCTCCGGATCGAACGAACCGGTCATCCACGTGGAACCGCCGCCGAACTTCCAAGTCTCGCCCTTCCATGTCTCGTGGCCTGCCTCGCCGGGACCAGGAATGGTATAGAAGCGCCACCGCAGACGTCCGGTCTTGGCGTCGAACGCGGTCAGATAGCCGCGATGCGCCGAGTCCCCTCCGGTTACGCCCGCGATGACGATGTCTTTGATCGCCAGCGGTGCGCCGGTGGTATTGCAGCCGCACTGGCGCCAATCTTCGATGTTTACTTTCCAGACTTCCGCGCCGGTTTTTTGATCGAGCGCGATCAGATGATTGTCGGGCGTCCCCAGAAAAACCAGGCCGTGCGCGACGGCTACACCCCGATTCTGCTTTCCGTAGGCCAGCGCTCGCACATCGCCGGGAAACGTGTAGTGATATTCCCAGATCAAGCGCCCGGTCGCCCCGTCAAGTGCGAACGCCCAGCTACTCGATGTGGAAAGATACACCACGCCGTCGACCACGATCGGTGTGGCTTGGAGGCCATTCTCGTAGTCGCCAGTCTGGAAGACCCAGGCAGGCGCAAGGTTCGCGACGTTGCCCGTGTCGATCTGCTTGAGCGCGCTGTGGCGCCAGGCCGCATACGTTCCTCCGTAGCTGGGCCAGTCGCTGTGGGTTGCCCCATCGCCTGCAAGCAACAGTTTCGACAGCATCACCAGAGCGAGAACACGGCCAACCGGCATATGTGCACTCCTGTTCACGCTAGTCTATCTCACCTCGGCTTCCGGAACGCTACCTTAGATTGATGTCGGTGATTCGCTCGGCATACCTCACTTGCGCTGTGTTGGCGGGCACTCTGGTGGTGACGATGACCGAGGCGCTGAGCGCGATTCACGCGTTGACGCGAACCGGCGCGATTGCCGTGATGGTCGCGATCGCGGTGACTGCCGCTGTGGTAATTTACCGCAACCGTCCGCAATTTTCCTGGAACATCGGGTGGATCGACGCTGGATTGATCGCCGGCATCGCCGCAGTTCTTGGGATTATCGCGTTCCTTGCGATCCTGAGTCCGCCCAACAGTGCGGACGCGATGGCGTACCACATGCCCCGAGTCCTCTACTGGGCGCAGCAGCGCAGCGTCGCGTTCTTTGCGACGCCGTATCTCAACCAGATCATGCTGCAACCCTTCGCCGAGTATTTCATGCTGCATCTGTACCTGCTCGCGGGCGGAGACCGTCTGGTGAACCTGGTCCAGTGGTTCGGATGCGTGACGTCGGTGATCGGTGTTTCCCTGATCGCGATGCATTTCGGTGCAACCCGGCGCGGGCAAATTCTTGCTGCACTGTTTTGCGCGACGCTGCCGAACGGCATCCTGCAAGCCTCCGGAGCCAAGAACGATTACTTGCTATCGGCGTGGCTGGTGGCGGCGGTCTGGTTTCTGCTGGAAGGTGAGAGCCCGATCCTGGCGGGACTCGCGCTGGGTCTCGCGATCGGCACGAAGGCGACCGCCTACATCTACGCTCCAGCGCTGTTGGTCGCGGTTCTCATCTTGACGCGATGGAGCGTTCGATCTTTGGCCATCGTCGCGGCGTGCGCACTCACCTTGAGCCTTCCGCAATTCGCCCGCAACATGGATTTGAGTGGTTCGCCGCTCGGATTCGATTCCGCCCACGGCGATGGAAGATTCCGCTGGCGCAATGAGAACTTCGGATGGAAGCAGACTGCGTCGAACGTAATCCGCAACTCCACCGAACAACTTGGCGCCCGCAGCGAGCGATGGAATCGGTGGCTCTACACCACTGCAGTGTCGCTACATCATCGCATGGGGATAGATGTCAACGATCCCGCGACGACCTGGCTTTGGGCCGAATATCGTGCCCCGCGCAACACCAATCAGGAGGCCGACGCCGGCAATCGCTGGCATGTGCTGATCCTGGCCGTGTGCTTCGCGATCCTGCCATGGCGATCGCGACGGCTGCTGCTGTACGCTTCGTCCCTGGTCGCCGGGTTCGTCTTGTTATGTTTCTATCTCAAATGGCAGCCGTTCATGGCGCGGATGTTTTTGCCGCTGTTTGTGCTCGCGTCACCAGTCGCCGGGATTCTGGGCGAGCAGATCCGCCCCGCGATTCTTCAGTTCGCGCTGTGCGTGTTTCTTCTCAACAACGCGCGACCATATCTGTTCGAAAACTGGGTGCGTCCGCTCAAAGGCCCGCGCAGTGTGCTGCACACCTCGCGCGACGAAAACTATTTCGCCGATATGACCCAGTGGAACAATCGGGAAACGTATTTTCAGGCTGTGGACGCGCTCCGCAAGCTGGATTGTCCTACCCTCGGCATCGACATCAACAATCTTCAGTTGGTGTATCCCATCCAAGCGCTGCTTCGGGAACGGAATCCAGCGATTCGGTTCATCTATACCGGCGTTTCGAATCCGTCGGCGAAATATGATCGAACAGAGAGACCGAGCGCGATCCTTTGTCTCGATTGTGCCGGCGACACATCGCGAATCGAGCACTATCGCCAGTTCGGTGCGCCGCGCCAGGTCGGCAAATTTCTGCTGTTTGCGCCATCGACGGAATAAGATTGGGTAAGTGAGTCAAGGGATTCGCTTCTATACAAAGCGCGCGCTCGCAGTCGCCGTTCTGCTCGCGGCACTACTGTGGACCGCCGATTGGCTACTCCTCTGGAATAGACCTGCGGAAGACGGCGCGCGCTTTGGAGAGGTGGAAGTGCACTATCGCTTCGCGGTCCATCTGAAGAACAAGCAGATCGAGCAGCTTTCTGAAAAGCCAAAAATGGAACAGTGCGTTCATTCCATGTTTCCGCACTTCAATGAAACACCGTGTTGGTACCTACTGCGGCATACCGAACAGCTTCAGGAACTGGACGGCGGCCAGTGGCGTTTCTTCCGCGGCGAGTAGGCCCTACTGTTTTCCTTGAGCTGCAGCCGAAGGACCGTTTACTTTCGCTTTCAACGCAGCCCACTTCGCCATCAGCGCAGTGTACGCGGCTTGCTGCTGGTTGCAGGCTTGGATTTGTACCGCGGTGGGTGCCATCTCGGACGCCTGCATGCCCATGACGGCGCCGACCATCTGGCCTCCGATGTTCGCCAGATTCGGCGACGGGGTAGACTCCGGCGCACCGCCGCCACCGCCTCGACCTCCAGCCGTTTCGACCGGTGCAATTTCATCCAGTTCCTTGACCAGCGCGTCATTGGACGCCGATTGCGGACGAGCCTTGACCTTCTCCACTATCGCGCGCGCATCTTTATAGGCAGCGGCTGCGTTTCTGGCGTTGGTTTCCATCTGCGTAGTGAGCGTGAAAATCTGTTGCACGTCGGGCGTGATCTTCACTCGCGGATCCATCTTGATCGTGATCGGCTGCGTCAGGCTCTTGCCGTTTACGGTCAGGCGAGCTGTATACACGCCGGGCGCGACCCACGGCGAGTTGATCGATGGATACGTGCGATGCGGGACCGCCCCGTTGGCTCCTCCGCCACCACCGCCGCGACCGCCGCCACCCGAGCCAGGGATCGGATCGTAATGCATATCCCAGGTAAATCGATGCATGCCCGCCGTAGTCTTCAACACCTGCGGCAGTGCGGGCCAATATAGGGGAAGCGCGCAATCCGGTGCAGTCGGCGTCTGCTGGCAAAGTTTGTTGTAGGCCACAGGATCGATCGCCGGATCGGGGTTGCGCACAGGATCACCGCTCGAATAGGTTCGAATCACTTTGCCCGTGGTGTCGAGAAACTCCAACTTCGCTTCGCCGGCGGCGGACGGCAGATAATAATCGACCATCGCGCCGTTCGGTGGATTTTCGCCGGCCGGCAATTCGGGCGGCCATGGCGTTGGATCGTTGGTGCCGAAGCGAATACGGATACCGGTCGCGGGCTTGAACAAATAGGCGTCGGACGCCGCGGCAGCCTCGGCTGCCTGACGCAGTGGGGTCAGGTTATCCAGAATCCAGAAGCCGCGGCCGTGCGTGCCGGCGACCAGATCGGAACACAGACACGAAGCGTCATCCTTCAATTCGATGTCGCGCACCGAGATCGCGGGCATATTGAGCCGCAGCGAATGCCAATGGTCGCCATCGTCGAAAGACACCCAGACTTGCGTATCGGTCGCGGCGTACAGCAGACCCTTCTTGTGTGGATCTTCACGAATGGAATTGGCGACCGCGCCGCCCGCGATGCCCGCGTTGATTTCCGTCCAAGATTTTCCGCCATCGTGCGTGCGCCAGAAATGCGGATTCATGTCGTCGAGCCGCAATGTATTGGCAGCGGCATACGCGGTCTTCGTGTCGAAGTGACCAGCTTCCATATTGAAGATACGCGTCCACGGTTTGATCTGCGATGGCGTAACGTTGGTCCACTTCACTCCGCCGTCTGTCGTGACTTGAAGGAGTCCGTCGCCGGTCCCGGCCCACAGCACCTTGACGTCGATCGGCGACGGCGCGAGCGCCGTGATCGTTCCTAACGCCGACGCCGTCACAGTGGACGCATATTTTCCAGCATTCGCTGGAACATCCCACGTCTGGCGCGTCAGATCGCCGCTGATCGCGGTCCAGCTATGACCTCCGTTGATGGTCTTCCACACACCGGATGTCGCATAGAAAAGAACATTCGGATCTTTTGGCGACCAGATCAGCGGCTGTGTGCGAACCGTGCGCGCGGGCGGCGCACCTGCAGGCGCGGGCTCACCACCGCGTCCTCCGCCCGGAGGTCCGACCGCGGCTTTCTGGCCGGTGCGGCGATCGTAGACACTCACTTTTCCGCCGTAAACCAATTCCGGATTCTTCGGATCGGGAGCAGCCTCGCCATATTCTTCGATCCCCACCGGATGCCAGTCGTGGAACGTGATCTCGCCGTCCATGCCGCGGCTGTCGACGCACGCCGAGCCGGAATCCTGCTGGCCGCTGCACAAGCGATACGGGAACGCATTGTCGGCCGTCACGTGATACATCGCGGCCGTGGGCTGGTTATACCAGTTGCTCCAGGATTCGCCGCGATTCGCGGAAACCACGCCGCCTTGATCGCTGACCAGCAAAATGATGTCCGGGATATTTGGATTCACCCAGCTCTTCTGATAGTCATCGCCACCGGGTGCGCCTCGAACTGCGGACCAAGTGAGGCCGCCGTCCTCGGTCCGCCAGAAAACGGTGGAGCAGCTATACACGACGTTTTCATTCTTGGGATCGACCGTGATCGTGGCCAGGTCGCCGCCGCCAATGCGTCCCAACGGCCGATTATCGGGAGGATGGCGCTGCGAGCCTGTCTCGGCGACGCGCGGATCGTCCGTGGCGAGAATCCAATGTTCGCCGCCGTCCGTGCTCTTGTAAAACCCGATCCCGCCGCCCGCGCCACCGCCGCGCCCGCCGCGTCCACCCGGTTGCGCCAATGCCGGGGACGCAATCATCGCGTACAAGACTTTCGTGTTGCTGGGCGCGATGGCCAGGTTCGCTTCGATGATCGGCGGCAGCCCGGCAGTCAGTTGCTTCCAATGCGAGCCGCCGTCGGTGGATTTGAAAATTCCCCCGTCCGTACCGCCGAATGCGCCGTTTTCGTAGAAGCCTTGCTGTTGCTGCCACAGGGCGGCATAAACAGTGTTGGAATCCTTCGGATCCAGCAGCACGTCGTTACCGCTGGTGTAGTTGTCCTTAAATAAAACTTTTTCAAACGTGGCGCCGCCGTCGGTCGAGCGGAAGATTCCACGCTCGGAATTCGGACCGTAAGGATGACCGAGCGCCGCGACAAACAACCGGTTCGGATTGCGCGGGTCCACTTCGATGTTGGCGATCATCAGCGAATCGCGAAGGCCCAGATGCGTCCACGTTTTCCCCGCGTCGGTCGACTTGTACATCCCATCGCCCGTCGCAAGATCGGGCCGGATGATGCCAGCGCCGCTGCCGACATAAATAATGTTGGGATTCGACTGAGCCACCGCAATCGCGCCGATCGAGCCGGTCGGCTGGTTATCGAACAGCGGCGTCCAGGTGGAGCCGAAATCGGTGGAGCGCCACACCCCTCCGTTGTCGAAGCCGATGTAAAACAAGTTCGGCTGGCTGGGAACACCGGCCAGCGCCCGCGCGCGCCCAGCTCGCGGTGGCCCGATGGATCGCCAATGCATCTCTGAATACAGTCTGCTGTCGATGGACTGGGCCGGCGTCAGGGCAGCCGCGAAGAAGGTCAAGAATGTTGCGCGCAGAATGGACAAGGTGATCTCCTGAACCTCACGAGTTTACCCGATTCGGATCGTGGCTCGCCGTGGTTCGAGTAGAATCACCCCTCGCTACTGAATCGTGACGCTTTTCACGACGCCCAGGAAAGCCGTAAAAGCGCCGAAGTCGACCTGGCCGCCACCTACTAAATTCGGAGTGAGCGTCGTCGCGGTGGACGATTGTGCGGACGTCATTCCAGCGACGCCCGGAGCAGCCGCAATGGATATTTGACCGACTGCCGAACTCGATCCTGCCGTTACCGCTGGCATATACGCTAGCGCGGCTGCCGGAATAGAGAGTGTGCCAGAGCTTCCCGGAACCGCGCACGTGACCACTACCTGGTGTGTCGACGAGCCAAGTATTGTGCCGTTGAGTTGCACCACAACCGTATCGAACCCGCTGCCGGTCCAGTTCAAAGTGAACGGCTTGCTGCGATCGACGACGGTACTCAGATTGGTGAGGTTGAAACTGTTTGGCAGCGTCGCCGTCGCGGTGAACGGGCCCACCTGGGTGCCTCCCGTGCCCGTCAATCTGTAGGTGCCGCCATTCACCAATGTTCCGGCAGGCAGTGTGGTCGAATACACCGGTCCCACGACACCCGGGATCGCCGGCACAATTGTGCCGGCAGTTGCGCCGGGACCGGTCAGAGTAAGTTTTGTCCCGGCATCCAGAAGCGCATCCGGAGCGACCGGAAAATCCCCGGCGTAGGTTATGTCGAGCACCGTGCAAGGCCCGAACTTGGGACCAGAGTAGGGCAGGATCCACTTAGCTGCGCTGTACAGGTTGAACGGTCCACCGACGATTTCCACCGCGCCGGTGTCAAGTGCAAACTTGCCGACCGTCATTCCGGCGAAAACGATGTTCCCACCCGCGTCCAGCTTAGCGAGGGTGGCTGGGCTGTATCCTGCACTAGAGCACACCGTCTGACCGGCCGCCGCGATGGCGAGACTGGTCACGTTGCTCAATTCTCCGCCGGCACTGACTTGCAGCATCGCGAAACAATCCAGGTCGATATCGGATGGCAAGGTGAAGACGATCACCCATAACCCGGGATAACCTGCAACGGCGCCCGAGTAAAGCGGTGTGATCACCCGGCTTCCGAGCATGACCTTGAAATTTCCCGCAGCCGTCTGGTCGCCGGAAGTGCCGCCCGTATCGTTGGCCGAATCGGCGCCTCCGCCGGTGCCCCACAGCGAAACCGTATCTCCCGGATGAGCGGGCGTCAGGATGTAGTGGTAACCTCCAGCGTCCACCGCATTGCTGGTGTAGCGAACCAGGCTTATGCCGCCGTTCACGTTGTTGATGGTGGCCTGCGCGGGACCCGTCCCCAAACCATTGGCGGTCGCGATCCCCATGCTGCGCGCCACCACCGTGACGTTCTGCGGTGCGCTGGTTTGTTGGTTGTAGGTGACTCGCACAGCGTAAGTGCCGGGAGCGATCGAAGAAGGAATCAGCCCGCCGACTTGCGTCGCCAGCGTGTACCAGATGGATGCATTGACCACAGCCCCGCCCGCCACCGGCGTAAACGTGACCGAGGTGCCGGCGAGCGAAGGAGCATAATTCGTCCCGGTGACCTGCGCGAGCGACGCTGGTCCCAGGTTCTTTCCATAGATCACCCACACCACGCCCGGCGCGAGCTTGGCTTGATCCCCGCTGGTGTTCAGGACTCTTCCGCTGTCAATCGACGGCTGTGCGCCAAGTTGACAACCCATCGTGAACGCCATCCCAATCAGCGATCTCGTTTTGATTTTATGCAAGATCTCCTCCAGGTTGCCGGTCGGGATGGCGGGAGCCACCCTTCAATCCACAATACGGAAAACGCGTGGAAGAACCGTCATCCTTTAGCGCTTCGCGCTCAGTTGTCGTTGGGCCAGAAAAGTATTCTGGCATTCCATGCCAGCCGAGCGGATTTCTTTGAACTCGGGCGTGGTTCGCAGACTTGCGAAGAGCGGATCGGAGTCGATCGCCGGATAGGAGCAATAGCCCCCCTGGATCGCTTGTTTCAGCATGCGCAAAGCGGCATCGATCTGGCCGACGTAGGCGAGGTGGGCCGCGGAGAAATAATTTATCTCGGGATCGGGTTTGGGCTGCACTGTGCGCGCCAGTGCGGCGATTTCGCTGACCGGCTGGTGCCGTAGGAAAGCCATCAGCATGTCGTAGCCAGCCCACTGTGGGACCCGAGCTGGGTTGATTGCGAGAGCTTCCTTCTCCTTGCCTTGACGCAGAAGAACGTCGATCGAAACCCCTTTTGCGACCTCCGAACCAGGATCGAGATGCAGATAATCCATGGCCCGCCGATAGTCCCTGAGGAGCATAAACGTAACCCCGCAAGACCGCGCCCCGGCATCCTGCGCGTCGATCAGAACCGACGCCTCGCACTCCCGCGCCGATTCTTCTAGTAATCCGGCGTCGCGCAGGATCCAGCTCAACAGGAAGTGCAGTCGGGCGCTGTCAGGCCGCCGGCGAAGTAGATCCTGGATCCCTCGATAGGCTTCGCCTTTGGTCATGCCACCGTTTTCGGCTCTCATGTTCGACCAGCTGGCGATATACAGGATGTCGGCCCGGAAAATAACGTTTTCGGGATCCAGCGCGACGATCCGATCCGCAAGGGCGCGCCACCGTTCTATCGCTGCTTGGCCGCCGTTCTTAAACCACCCGTCTTCTGCGTACCGCCCGGCGAGAGCTTCCCACGCCGGGGCATACCCCGGATCGAGCGCCACCGATCGGTTCAACATTTCAATCGCCTGCTTTGTGGGTATGGGGTCGCTCGACATATCGCCCGCCACCGCCTTGGCGCGGAGGTACAAGTTGTACGCCTCTTCATTCTTCGGCTTGGGTGGACTGTCGGTCACAAAATCCGGGACTCCCAGCACCGGAGCCAGCCCTCTTCGCGTCTTGGCCGCGATCTGCGACTGCATTGCCACCATATTCTGAACCGGAACGTCAAAAACCTCCTGCCATAGCTGGCGATAGCTCTCCACATCGGTCACCGCCATCGTGATTTGGACCTGCTCACCCGCCTTCAGGAAATGACCGCTGACGATGCTATCGACACCCAGTTCGCGTCCCGCCTTTTGCAGGTCTGGATTTGGCGCCGAATACTTGGCGGCCGCTGCCGGAGGCCGGATCGAAAGAGAACGCGCGTAGCCCAGCGTACCCGAAATCTCATTCGCCAAAGCGTACCGGAGAAAGTCGACGCTGTGGTCGTTTCCGCTGTTCTCGAACGGAAGAACCGCTACCGTCTTGGCTCTTGGCTTCACCTGCGGACCCTTCCCCGATAAGCGCCAGGACGATGATATGGCTATGATGACCAGCGCCACCATCGCGCCCGTCACCGAAACCATTTGCCAGTTCCGATGGAAGAACTTGCCCAATGTGTACGGCAGGGAATCCGCCCGCGCTTCCAGCGGCTCATGATCCAAGTAGCGATTCACATCGTTAACCAGAGCTTCCGCAGACGGGTAGCGACGCTTTGGATCTCTGTGCATCGCCGTCAGGCACAGAGCATTCAGGTCGGTCCACGCCGTCCTGACGCCGGTCCGCGCCGCAGCCATTGACGGTTTCGCCGGCTCGGTGGTCGTGATCATCGCCGCCGCTTCCGCCGAGGTTTTATGCGAAAGATCAAAGGGCAGCTTCCCGGTCAGCAATTCGTACAGAATCACACCCAGCGAGTACACATCCGTGCGAGCGCTCACCGGTTCGCCGCGAAGCTGTTCAGGCGACGCATACGCGGGCGTCATCGGACGGAAAGCGGTGCGCGTCCGATCCACCGGCTGGCCTTGAGGATCCAGCTGCTTGGCGATTCCAAAATCGAGCAATCGTACCGTGCCGTCATTCTTCACCAGAATGTTGGAAGGCTTCAGGTCGCGATGAATGACGCCACGCTCGTGCGCGTACTGGACGGCTTCGCACACCGCGCGCAGCAGCTTGAGCCGGTCTTCCACCGGGCAGTGGTTCCGGCTGCAATACTCCGTGAGCGTAACGCCCTCGACGTACTCCATCACGAACCAGGGCGTCCCGTCCGGCAGCGTGCTCGCGTCGTACAATCGCGCGATGCCGGGATGATTGAGTTGCGCCAGGGTCCGCTGTTCCGTCGCGAAGCGTTCGCGCCGCACCGGCGAGAGCCAGGCGTCGCGCAGAATCTTGATCGCCACCAGATTGCCCAGATCGTTCCGCTCGGCCAGATACACCACGCCCATCCCGCCCTCGCCCAGCATCCTCTTGATGCGGTACGGCCCGAACTGTTTGAACGAAGCCGAATACTCAGCGCCCAGTACATCGTTCGCGACCTGGGAGACATCGCGGTCCAGCAGCGAGACGCGGGAATCTTCTTCCAGCATGGCGACGACGGCGCCGCGCAGCTCGCCATCCTCACCGCAAGCTTCGCTCAAGAACTCCTGCCGCTCGGATTCGGGACGATCGGCAGCGCTATGAAACAGCGACTGAACCCGGTCCCAGCGCGCAGCGTCCATCACGCACCTCGCAGCTCATGCGCCAGCCAGGCCCTGGCAGCGCGCCAGTCCCGCAGCACGGTTGCTTCGGACACCTCGAGCAATTGGGCGATCTCCGGAATTTCAAGCCCTCCGAAGAAGCGGCTTTCCACCATCATGGCCTGCCGCGGGTTCATGCGTTCCAGTTCTTCGAGGACGCCATCCAGCGCGATCAATTCGTCGATGACGAAGGTCGTCTTGGAAGGAAATGTCTCCAGGGTTACGAACACCGCTTCGCTACCCGAGCCGCGCTTCTGCGTGTTCCGGCGGCGTGCAGCCTCGATCAGGACCTGCCGCATCGCCCGAGCAGCGATCCGCTTGAAATGCAATTCCGACGTCGCGGTCAGAGCCGCGGAACCGGCCATCTTGAGCCATGCCTCGTTGACGAGCGCTGTCGGATTCAGGGTAGCGCCCGGATCGCGGCCCTTCACCGCTGAGGCCAGGCGGCGGAGTTCCTCATACGTGGCCGCGAACAAGTCATCCAGCTCGCGGCGATGGTCCAGTCCGTTGGTCATGTGAAGCAACCTGTTTCTTAACCCGCGTGACGGTTCTTGCGCCCATCCGCGCACCGTGTAATGACCCCTAGGTCGAGATGCTATCACCCGGCGCCTCCCGGAAGCAAATCCGCGGGACGTATTTCATTTTCTTAGAAGGAAAGCATTTGTACTACGGCGGCTCCACCACACAAAAGGGTGTGTTTCCTGCGGTCCAACACTAAAAAGCATGGGGGGCGGACCCCCTGGTCCGCGCGCGATCCCCCGATCGCGCTCAAACGTGCAACTCTATTTCCCCCGTCTTCAGCAACTTCCCACTTCCGTGCGACCGCAATTCGCAGACCCCGCCCTACCCTAAGCTCAGAACGGTTTGGCGCTCTCATCGGCTTCCAGATCTACCGCGCGGCGGCGAAGTTCTCTGAGATTCTCCCATCGCAACGTGACATGCAGCTAGCTTTTAGTGTGACGATGAGCGAGCGCCTTCTGCGTTAGTTTGTGGCGAGCAGTCGCACGTGATTGTGGCGATGCCGTTCCGTTGCGGCCAATTAACGGCGAATTGCGGCCGCAAATTCATTTTGTAAGGAAGGTGGAGCAAGGTTCGTCAAAACGTCAATGTTTATCTCGGCGCAGCCCGATTATTGGATCGATCCCCGCTGCGCGCTGCGTGTAGTACAGCTGCGTGTCGACAGAATAGTTGCGACCAAAGCTCAGTTCCCCGGTGGCGCGCCACGGCCCTCAGGCGCCGGCGGATGCAGCTCATATCCCTGCGGAGGCTCCGCGCCTAGCAAATACCGCACGAAATAATCCCAGCGCCTTCGCACCATGTAGGGCTCATTTCCGAAGCCGTGATTGCGATTGGGCAACAGCAACAGGTCGAAATCCTTGTTCGCTTTGATCAGTTCATCCACTACCAGCAAAGTGTTGTACGGAGGCACGTTGTTATCCATGGTTCCGTGCGCCAGCAGCAGGTGGCCCTTCAGGTTTTTCGCGATCAGTTGATTCGCTTGATTGTCGTAATTCGTAGTCCCATCCGCATTTTTCTGAAGCAGGCCTTGCCACTTTTCGCCCCAGTCGTCTTCGTATTCGCGGTTGTCGTGATTGCCCGCTTCGGAAATGCCGACCTTGAAGAAATCGGGATAGCGGAACATTGCATCCGCGGTCGCGTAACCGCCGCCGGAGTGGCCATAGATCCCCGCGCGGTCCAGATCGATCCACGAGTATCTCTTCGCGAGCTGCTGCATTCCTGTCACCTGATCCGGCAGCGTGTTGTCGCCCAGGTTCCCGAAATAAGCTTCGTGGAATTTCTTGGATCGCCACGGCGTGCCCATGCCGTCGAGCTCCACCACGATGAATCCCAGCTCCGCCAGCGCCTGGCAATCGCTGCGCGCGGCCGAAAAACTGCGGCTCCCCACGCTTCCAGTCTGCGGTCCCGGATAAATGTGATTGACGATCGGGTATTTCTTGTTGGCGTCGAAGTTCGATGGCTTGAACATCAGCCCATACAAGTCGGTCGCTCCATCGCGCGCCTTGACCGTGAAGGATACCGGCGCTTTCCAGCCGGTTGCCACAAGCTTCGAGATGTCTGCTTTCTCGAGCGTCGAAATCAGCTTTCCGTTCTCATCACGGAGCACAGTTACCGAAGGGACGTCCGGCTTCGAATAGTTATCGACAAAGTAAGCTCCTGACGGCGACAGCGAAACGTCGTGATTGGCGTCCTCCGGCGTGAGCAGCTTGCGATTCTTTCCGTCGAACCCAATGCGGTAGAAGTGAATGAAATACGGATCGCGCCCCTTCTCCTGAGCGACGCCCAGGAAATACAGCACGCGATTCTTTTCGTCCACCCGGAGGAGTTGCGTGACGTTGCTCTCTCCGGTAGTGATCTGATTTTTCAAGCGCCCCGATCCGTCGTAGAGATACAAGTGACCCCAGTTATCGCGCTCCGAAAACCAGATGATTTCGTTCGAGGCCGGCAGATATTTCCAATTCACGCGGCCGTTGCCGGATTCGTAAAATGTCGGGACCGATTCTTCGAGCACGTCGCGAATCTCGCCGGTGGCGGTGTTGGCGATGCGCAGATGTTCGCGTTTATGGTCGCGCGACGTGGATACAAAGGCGAGTTGCGACGCGTCCGGGCTCCACTGCACGTCGGCCCATTCGCCGCCCCGGCATGCCACGTGATCGCACAGACTGGACCGGTGCTGATCCGCCGGCATCTTCAGCCGCACCACATGGGGATCGAGAACATCGACCACCACGCGCTGGATGGTGGTGACCACTTCGTCGCCAGGCAGAGGATACTTCCAGGCCCGCAGCTCAGGATGCCCCACCTTGGTGTTTACCAGGTACATTTCGCCGACGCCGCGCTGGTCCTGCTGGAATGTCGCGATCTTCTTCGAGTCCGGCGACCATTGCAGGATGGGGCGATCGCTGTTCGCCCAGCCCGCGTTGTCGGTGGCATAGCCGAAATCCGTGATTCCATCCGTGGTCAGTTGGGTTTCTTTATTGGTAGCCACATCGCGCGACCACAGATTGTTCTCGCGAATGAATACGGATCGCTTTTTGTCCGGCGACAAAGCCTCGTTCGAGCCGCCACGTCCGCCACGGCCGCGTCCTCCGCCGCGCGCCGATGATTCCTCGGCGATGCATTTCGCGCCCGCCATATCGCAGCTCCAGCGTTGCGCCCGAATATTGAGCGACACGCGATTTCCGTCGATCTCGATCTCATTGAACGGGAGGCGATGCGGATCGTATGTCGTACCGGCAGCGGCCGAAAGCGCCTGCGCGAGCTTGACTTGATCGAATGCCGGGCCGAGCGTACCTTTCTCCGGATCTACCAGGACGAACTGGTTCCCTTCGGCCGTAGTGGTTCGATACCAGAGCCGTCCGTCGTCTAACCATGCGGGCCGCACCGCGCCGCTGTATACCAGCGGATTGATGTTATAGCCCATGAATTGTTCGGCGCGCGCGTAGTCGGCGGCCGTAAAGCGCTGCGCCGCTAGCGGCAGCGCAATCAGGAATATCATGCGAGCGAACATTGTAGTTATTCTATGCCGCTTGAAGGCGCATTGCTGGAAGGGTGCGGCGACCTACGCGACTCAGCCGGATTGCTTGAGCTTCTTCTCGATCATCTCCGCCAGCATTTTCGGCACGAATGGCTTCAGCAGAAACGCGGTTTGCCGGGAGCGCGGCTGATGGGGATAACCGCTCGAAACGATCGCGTGCAGACCCGCTGACTGCTGGCGCATTTGCTCGATCATCTCTTCGCCGTTCACTCCTGGAAGAGTCAGATCCGAAAGCACCAGTGCGTAGCGCTGCGGATCGGCCTGGAATACAGGCAGGGCCTCCTCGGCAGATCCGTACACATCGACCTCGTAGCCTAACCGCTCCAGATACTTTTTGAGCAGATCGGCAAGCGCCGGCTCGTCGTCGACGACTAGCAAACGTGCCCCAGGCATTCGGTTACCACAGCGAGAGAGGAAGGTCTCCGGGACTGAATGCAAGTCCGATGGACGCCCGATAACCGGTGTGCTTGTACCCGACCACGTCGATCTGCTGATCCCGGGCGTCGAACCGTAGCAGTGCATGAAGTCCGCGGGTGATGCGGTACGTGGCGTTGGCTCCGCCGTTAATGGTGCTATAGGGCTGGAGTCCTTGCCCCAAGCCATTCAAGCGGGAATATCCACCCGTCAATCCGAAGCTCCAGTTGCGGACTCCCGAGTAAGCGAGCGAGGCGCCTCCATCCTTTTGCTGCGACGTCAGATAAATGCCATTGCCCGGCGTGATCCCCTGCGAATAATGGAAAGAGATGGAGGATCTCTTGAACCGTCCACTCAAAGAGAAATTTCCGCTGGGATAAATGCTCTGCGCAGAAAAGGCACGCTCGCTAAAATTTGTGCCCAACAATGCCGCGATTACCGGGTCGAGTGAAACCTGCTGGATCCCAACTACTTGAGCGATAAAAGCGCCGGCCTTCGCGGAGAACGTCCAGCGGCGGCCGATGGAGGTATTGAAAAACAACTCGGCGCCGTCGATATCGGATTCACCGAACGCGGGCGGAAAATCCAAATGGATGTGCTCGTAAGTTGCCCCGATCGTTTTCTTCTTTGAGAGGCGATGCTGAATGCTGCCCCGGAGGTTATAACCATTCGTTCCCGCCAGTCCCGCGCCTTGACGGCGGACCAGAAAACCATCGCCGCCCACGGTATAGCTGGTTCGGGCAGTCTGGATGAAGGTCGCATCCATGGTCGACTGCAAATAATAGTAGCGGTTGTCGAACAGGAGAGCGGTGGGTGTGTTGACAAAGTTCGAAGGAATGCCGTTGGCGTCACCATTAAAGCCGGCAGTTCCGTAGCCTAACGTGCCGGTACCGGCGAGTTGCCGGAAATCCAGAGCCAGGCGCCGCGACTTCTGATAGGTGTAACCCAACCGCAAGTTCTGCGTAGTGGTGTCAAAAGACGATCCACTCGTGTAGTGGACGTAGTACCCGCTGTAGTCAAGACCCAGCAGTGCGGTCCGCCAGCGATGCGTGCCATACGCGCCAAGATCGGCTTGCACACCGTAAAGTCCGTTGATCGTGACCAGATTGCCCTTCGAATCCACCTGATAAGGCTGAAGGCCGGTGTCATAAACTCCAGTTACGTCGCCCCACAACCGCAGATCCACCTGGGCGCCGGCTCGATTCCCAATGTCGCCGGCGCCGCGGCTCAGGACCCCGGGCCCCGAATAAGATCCGGGCTGAGCGGACGCGTACGGCGCGATGCAGGCGAACGCGCAAACGAGGGCGGTCGAAAACTTGTTCAAGCCAGTTGACTCCGATTCGCTAGACTGAAAAAAGTAACAACAGTATCGAGTCTGACGCGTGCCGCTTCGCTGTGTCAAGCGAAAGGAATATACGCCCCGGGGCATTTCCCAATGTGAGGTGTCTAAAATCAATATGCTGAGACGAATTCTGGTCCTTCAGACCGCGATCGCCGCTGTGGCCTGTGCCGCCGATCTTCCTATCCGCGAAGTGATCCTATTCAAGCACGGCGTCGGATATTTCGCCCGTTCGGGCGAGTTGAAGCCCGGTGAAACCGCGCGGCTCGATTTCAAGGCCGAGGACATGAACGACGTCCTCAAATCACTGACCATCACCGATTCCAAAGGCGGAAAAGTGTCCGGCGTCCGCTATGACGCAAGCGAGACGCTCGAAAAACGCCTCCAGGATTTCCCGTTCGCAGTGGGAGGCGAAACATCGCTGGCGGCGTTTCTCGACCAGATGAAGGGGGCTCGGCTGGAACTAAGGCTCGCCAGCGATAACATCGCGGGAACCATTGTCAGCGCCCGTCTGGTGAAGGCCAGCGATAAATCCGCCGAACGCGAAACCGTGATGTTGCTGATGGATTCGGGCGAGATGCGCGCGTTCGATCTGGCCGCCGCCAGCGCGGTGAAGCTCACCGATCCGAAACTGCAGAGCCTGCTGAAGGAGTATCTCGCCGTGCTGAGCCAGGCTCGCTCCAAGGACCGGCGCAGCGTGTTCATCGATTCGGACGGATCGACCACGCATGAGATCGCCGCGCGGTATATGACTCCATCGCCGGTGTGGAAGTCGAGCTACCGGCTGCTGTTCGGTAAAAAGGGCGAGCCGACGCTCGAAGGCTGGGCCATCATCGACAACACCAGCGGCGAGGATTGGACCAACGTGCATTTGTCGGTGGTTTCGGGGAAACCGATTTCGTTTATCACGCAGTTGTATGAGCCTCGCTATGTGGTGCGGCCGAATGCGGAGTTGGCGGAGAACAAGCCGGTGGGGCCGGTGGTGTTCCAGGGGGCCGTTGGAGCAGTCGCAGCCGACGCCAATGGGCAATTTGTGCCTCAGCGCGCCGCGGTAAATGGCCCGCCGGCCATGCAGACGGGTACAGGCGCAGGATTCGGCGGCGGACGTTACCGGTCCTACGCGGAAAGTTCCTCCATCACTAGCGCGGCGGGGAGTGATGCTGGCGAGCTGTTCGAGTACAGCTTCTCCTCGCCGGTCACGGTGAAAAAGGGCGAATCGGCGATGCTGCCGTTCCTGCAACAAAAGGTGAACACCCGCAAGCTGCTTATTTATTCAGAGAGCTTCGGTCTGCATCCCATGGACGCCGCGGAAATTTCCAACTCCACCGGTAAAACTCTCGACGGCGGACCGATCACAGTCTATGACGCCGGTTCTTACGCCGGGGAAGCGCTGGTGGAAACCCTCAAGGCCGGCGACAAGCGGTTGATCAGCTACGGTGTCGATCTGGGGACTCGCATTTCCACTGCATGGGATTCTTCGCGCGACGTCGTCCGCGAAATTCACTTGAAGCGCGGCGTACTGACCACGCGTTCAGCCGTCGAGGAGACCAAAACCTACACCATCAAGAACGTCGATGCGAAAGCCAAAACGCTGATCATCGAGCACGCGGAACGTCAAGGCTACAAGCTGCTCAACCAAAAACCTTCTGAAACGACGGCGAACGCTTATCGATTTGAAGTGAAGCTAGCGGGAGCGGGTACGGAGACGTTTCCGGTCAAGGAAGAGCGGGTGTTCGATCAGACCGTCGCGCTGACCAGCGCCACCCAGGACATCCTCACCGCCTGGATTCAGAACAAAGCTCTGAGCGACGCAGGCCGCCGGCAACTGGAACAGATCGCGCAGAAGAAGCGCGAAATCGCCGATAACAACGCCGCCTTGACGTTCGCCGACGGCGATCTTACGAATCTAACGCAAGACCAGCAGCGCATTCGCAGCAATATTCAGAGCCTCAACAACGTGAGCGGCCAGCAGGATCTGGTGCAGCAATATGCCCGGCAGCTCGCGGCGTCGGAAACCAAGCTGGCCACGATTCGCGACAGGCAGGCCCAGTTACGGCGCACCAAGACTACGTTAGAATCGGAACTCAACTCCCTGATCGAGAAGGCCGATTTTTAGGCCGGAACGCGCTCCATTGCTGTTGCGCCTCAAAAGGCCGTCAGTTGAGGCGCGACCGTCAGGGAGCGCGTAAGGCATGAAGCTAGCACTCATCGGATATGGAAACGTGGGCCGCGCGTTTGCACGGCTCCTGGAAGCGCAGCACAAGATTTTTCCGTTCCGGATCGTCGCCATCCAAACGCTCCGCCATGGAACCGCAATTGACGCGCGCGGCCTGCCGGTCGAACCGAAGTTCGGTCCCCGCATCGAATCGATTGACGACTTTCTCGATCGCGCCCGAGCCGAAGTCGTGATCGAGCTGACGACGCTGAATCCCGCCACAGGCGAGCCCGCCATTTCCCACATCCGCGCGGCGTTCGCGCGACGCCTGCACGTGATCACGGCGAATAAAGGGCCCATCGCGCACGCTTATTCCGCACTGGTAGAACAAGCCAAAGCCGCCGGCGTCGAGTTTCGTTTCGAATCGACGGTGATGGACGGAGCGCCCGTTTTCAACTTGACGCGCCACACGCTTCCCGGCTGCAAGATCCACGGGTTTACCGGCGTATTGAATTCGACCACCAACGTCGTGATCGAAACCATGCGCTCGGGCAGGACGCTCGCCGAGGGTATCGCGGAAGCGCAGCGCCTTGGAATCACGGAGGCCGACGCGAGCTACGATATCGACGGCTGGGATGCCGCGGCGAAGACGGCCGCGCTGGCAAACGTGCTGTTGGACGCGAAGGTGACACCACTGGATGTCGATCGCCGCGGAATCGCGCGCCTCACACCCGAAAAACTTCTGGCGCTGAAGAAGCAGGGCAAGACCATTCGATTGGTCAGCCGAGGTCGAGTTACGCGGGATGGCATCAAACTTCGGGTCCGCGCCGAAGTCGTCGCTGAAACCGACGTTCTGGCCAGCGCTCGTGCGACTTCCAGCCTGCTGCTTTTCGATACCGACCTGATGGGAACCATCGGGATGCTCGAAATCGATCCGGGTGTGGAGCAGACCGCCTACGGAGTGTTTAGCGACCTGGTGGATATCGCCAAGACTCTTTAGCCACGAATGCACACGAATGGACACAAATGGTTTATTACGACTAGCGAAATCCCACGCGCGTCACCACGGCTCCCAATTTTCTTAAATCACCCGGCGCGGAAAATGTCTTGTCGACTTTCAGCGTCACCGTGACCGTTGGTGGACCTTCGCCCAGCAGAACGGCAAGCGTATATGCGCCCGCCTTGGCAAACAGTTCGTCTCCCGCCTGCTGTCCGTCCACGATCATCGTCAGACGCCTCGCCGGGGCGACGTCGGGAATGGAGATATCGGCACGCAACATCCCGCCGCGATCGGGACGCTTTAAAACTATCGTCGCCTGGTCCGTCATCCAGCCGTCTGGAAAGAGCCCGCTGACGATCTGCGTCGCCGCTTGAGGATCGCGCGGGTCGATTGAGGTAAGCTCCGGCTTGCGCTCGATCACCACGCCGGCGCGGACGCGATCGACGGGCGCAGTCGAAATTTCAAACGGCAGCAGTTCACGTCCCGACGCCGAAGAAAACGCCGACCGTCCATCGAGTGAGATAATCCGCAATGGAATCGCCGGGCGAATTTCCATTTCCGAAACCGGTGCGATCTGTGCGTTGACTGGGAGGGGAAGCGCGAGCGCGCTCGAAACTACGGTGTCGCCCGCGCGCATGGCTTGCCCTTTCGGCAGCGGCAGCCCGCCCTCGGATTCGAGATAGTAGCGCAATCCCCATTCGGCGTTGATCCACACGCGTCCTGCCGGATGAAGCGACGCGGCAAACTTTCGATAGGCGTCCCAGTGCTGATAATTCATGATCGCGAGCCCCAGCGCGAGCGTCATTTGCAAGGCGAACCCCGCCGCCAGAATCCGGGGCGGGGCAGCGCGCACGGCAAGAATCGCCACGGGCGCCGCGATGGGGAGCAGATAGCGCGCCGATCCCGCGAAGAACACGATCGCGGCTCCTAGAAAGAAAATCGCGATCCATGCTCCGAGGAAATTTCGGCCCATACACGACGCCAGCAGGAACACGCCGCATCCGAAGGAAAACCAGAACAAAGGATTCGGATCATAGATGGCCGCCGCAGCGGCCGCAGCGCCTGCAACGATAAACCGCCATTTAGGACCGCGCAGAAAGAGCACTACCAGCGGCGACAAGATCCAACCCGCGTGGACGATCAATGCGGCTGCGCTCCGCAATTTGTTCGGTCCCGCTTGAAGCCCGTACGTTTTCATGTATCCGGCGAGCATGCTCGCGGGCAGGACTCCGCCAGTCGCCCATTCAAAAATTTGCCACGCTCCCAATGCGAGCGGCGCAGCGATCACCACTACCCATCCCGCAATCCAGTTCCGGCGCTTCTCGATCAAGTAGACCGCGAGGATGGGCGCAAGGAGAATCGACTGATACGCGGCAAGTCCAGCGAGCGCCGCAAAAATCCCTGCGACCCACATCGCCTTCGTCGAGCTTTCTTCGACCGCCTTGACGAACAGCGCGATGGCTCCCATCCACATGGCCAGGAACGGCAGGTCCGATTCAAATGAATTTCCGTTGACTACGAACGCGGGAACTGCCAGGAACAGTAGCGTCGCCCAAATCGGGCGCTCGCAGAAACGCCGTGCGAGCGACCAAGTCGCCACCGCCGCGATCATCGACCACAAAATGTAGCGGAAATGAAACGGAACTTCCTGAACCTCGCCGAGCACGGCCAGCGGCGCCGCCAGAATCCACGAATTCAGCGGAGGATGTGGAAATCCGCGCATATCGACCAGGTCACCCTGAAACAAATAATGCGCGTGCGCCGGATGCAGCGGATCGATCAGCGCGTGCTCTGCGCCGTACAAGTAATAAGGATCGTCCCCTTGGATCGCCTGATTCAGAAATGGAAGCCGCAGCAGAAAAACCGCGAAAACTATCATCAGCCACGAATGAACACGAATGAACAAGAATGTCTTATTCATGTTGATTCACGTTCATTAACAGCCAGAATTCACCATTGCACCGGCACACCCGGCGTGAGTGTCCACACTTCCGTATCTGGAACATCGCGAAGCAAGTCCGCCAATTGCTCGGGCCGGCCGGTCAGCTGTGGAAACGTTCCGAAGTGCAATGGAATCACTTTGCGGACGTTGAGCATCCGGCACGCCAGCGCCGCTTCACGCGGACTCATGGTGTACAGATCGCCGATGGGGAGAAACGCCAGCTCCGGATGGTACAGCCGCTCGATGAGCTGCATGTCAGTGAACACGTTGGTATCGCCCGCGCAATAAACAGTGCGGCGATCCGGCAGGCGGACGGCATACCCGGCGGCTTCGCCTCCATAGATGATCTGATCGCCGTCCAAAATGCCGCAGCTATGAATCGCATGCGTCATGGTTGACGAGATCGGTCCCGTGGTAACGGTTCCACCCTTGTTCATCCCGATGGTATTCTTCGCGCCTTTCGATTCCAGCCAGCGCGCCGTTTCATAGATCGCGACAATTTGTGGCGAGAATTTCTTCGCCAGCGGCAGCGCATCGTGGATGTGATCGAAGTGCCCATGCGAGATCAGCATCACATCCACGCGGTCGATTTTGAAGTTCTTAGGGTACGAAGGATTGTTGTCGATCCACGGGTCCACTAGAATGACTTCGCCCGTGTTGAGGCGCATTTGATACGTCCCATGTCCCAGCCAGGTGATCTCAACCATAGTTCGATTCTAATGTTTCGCGGCGGGGAGTTGAATACCGTCGCCGTATTGGGCGACGCCGGGGATGGTGACTGGTGAGTGCCCGGTAATCGGAATCTCGCCGAAGAGAGCTTTTACTGTGGAGATTTCAGACGGCGCAACGGTGCTGAATGTAGTCAACGCAACGCTCGCGTTCGGAAACGATGACAACACGTACGGCGCTCCAATCGCGACCAGGACCGGGGATTTCAGTGTGTTGACGAACGCAGCTAAGTCGTCGGAAAGGGTCGCGCCGGACAAAAAAATCGCAACCACGACCGCTGAGCACGTTGCGGTATCTCCCACGGAATCGTTCAAAGCAGCCAACGACAGAGACGGGTCGGCGAACGTCACGCGGGCTCCCGGTGCGCGCCTCCGGTATTCGCTGGCCAGCCGTTGTCCGTATTGCGAAAGCCGGCGCTCCATCATCACCACCACGCAGGATTGATTGGGAGCCGAAACCGGTAGCGTCCCGCGCACTAGCGTCACCGCGCGATCCGCGACCTGTTGCACATGCTCGTCCGCATCCGGATCTTCGAGCACGTCGCTGACTTCATCCAGATCGACCATCTTCTTCTTAATCACACCGACCCGGATCTTCGCCGCCAGCACGCGCATTGCGCTGTCGTCGATGCGCTGCCGCGAAATGCGTCCGTGCTCCACCGCGGCCATCACGGCTTTGATCGCTGCTTCGGGATTCGGCGGCATCAGCAAAACATCCGCACCCGCCTCGATCGCGCGCACCGAGCCTTCTCCCGAATTGAACTGTTTCGCGAATCCGAGCATGTCCAACGCGTCGGTCACGATCAGTCCCTTGAATCCCAGTTCGTTCCGCAGCAGTCCCGTCAAAACCTTGGGCGATGCGGTCGCCGGAATGTCGTCGGGCTCGATGGCGGGGACCGACATGTGAGCGGTCATAATCGCATCCGCGCCGTTCTCGATCGCAGTCTGAAACGGCTTCAGCTCCACTGCATCCATTCGCTCTTTAGAGGCGTCCAAGCGCGCCAATCCCAGATGGCTATCGACGCCGGTGTCGCCATGCCCGGGGAAATGTTTTGCCGTCACAAGCACGCGATGTGCAGGATCGGAATGCGCGCCTTCGATATACGCGGCTACATGTTTGGCCACTTCCTCCGGATTCTCGCCATAGGAGCGGATGTTGATCACCGGATTCGCCGGGTTCACATTCACGTCGGCCACTGGCGCGAAGATCCACTGCACGCCGAGCGCTCTCGCTTCGCGCGCTGTTTGCAAACCCTCGTAGCGCGACGCTTCCAGATCGCGCGCCGCTCCATAGGCCATGTTCTGTGGAAATTTCGCGCCCGCGGTGACGCGCATCGCCGCGCCACGTTCGAAGTCCCCGCCGACGATCAACGGAGTCTTCGCCAGCTTCTGCATCTGGTTCAGGAACAGCGCGAACGCGTGCGGCTCGGCATTCCGTGCCAGCCCGTTCTGCACACGGTTGTTCACGATTAGACCGCCGATACGCAGATCCTGCACCCAGTGGCGGAACTTTTCGTACTCGGGCGACTTGCGGCTTGGCACATCGCCATACGCGACGCCCATGACCAGCTGCGCCACGCGATCGTGCAGGCTCATCGATTTCAGCATCGATTGCGCGGCCTTCTGTTCGCTCCTAAGCTGCGGTTTTTTCGGCTTCGCGGCGGGCGTCGCGCCGTAGGCAAGCAGTGAGAACGCCAGCGCGGCGCTCAGGAATTGCATAGCTCCAGCATACCGTGGAGCGGTTATCATTCTAGTATTGCCATGAAGAATCCACGTCTCCGATTCCTTTCGCTCGCGATCGCTCTCGCGCTGCCGCTTGCCGCAGCGTCCAAGGAAACCGCGCTCGATCGCTACGTCCACGCCGCCGACCCTAGCTTCAAGTTCGAGCTGGTCAATACGCTGAAGGGGGAAGGCTACACGGCCTATGTGCTCGACCTGACTTCGCAGACGTGGAAGACACCCATCGAGGCGGATCGCAGCGTCTGGAAGCATTGGCTGACCATCGTCAAGCCTGAGAAGATCGACTACACCACTGGATTTCTCTACATCACCGGCGGGTCAAATAACAACAAGGCTCCGGAAAAGGTCGATGGGCTGATCACCGACTTGGCGCTGACCACAAATACGGTGGTCGCCGAGCTGCGGATGGTCCCCAATCAGCCGCTCACGTTTCCGGACGGAACCAAGCCCGGCATGACGGAAGACGAATTCATCGCTTACACGTGGGATAAATTTCTGCGCACGGGAAACGAGATCTGGCCCGCTCGCCTACCCATGACTAAAAGCGCTGTTAGCGCCATGGACGCGGTCACGGCGTTCATGAAGACGCAGAACACGAACGTCGAAACGTTCATGGTTGCCGGCGGCTCGAAGCGCGGCTGGACCACCTGGACCACCGCCGCCGTCGACAAGCGCGTGGTCGCGATCGCCCCCATGGTGATCGATTTGCTCAACAACGAAAAATCGTTCGAGCACCATTTCCGCGCGTACGGATTCTATTCGCCCGCTGTGAAGGATTATGAAAACCTCGGCATCATGAAGTGGCAAGGCACGCCGCAGTACCGCAAGCTGATGGAGATCGAGGAGCCATATGAATATCGCGACCGGCTGACGATGCCGAAATACATCGTCAACGCGGCCGGCGACCAGTATTTCCTGCCCGATTCGTCGCGCTTCTACTTCGACGACTTGAAGGGCGAAAAATATTTACGCTACGTGCAGAATACGAACCACTCGCTGCAAAACTCCGACTCGCGAAGCGGCGTGATCGCGTTCTACGATGCCTTCCTACGGAAGCAGGCTCGTCCCAGGTTCTTCTGGAGTTTTGAAAAGGATGGGTCGATCAAGGTCACCACAACCACCAAGCCTACTGAGGTGAAGCTTTGGCAGGCGAATAACCCCGAGCATCGCGACTTCCGCTTGATGTCCATCGGGCCGGCCTACAAATCGACCACGCTCGAGGAGCAGAAAGATGGAATCTACGTCGGTAAGGTCGACAAACCCGAAAAAGGCTGGACTGCGTACTTCATCGAACTAACGTTTCCGAGCGGCGGAAAGTATCCGTTCAAGTTTTCGACCGCGGTCCGAGTAAATCCGGATACGTTGCCATTTGAAGCGCCCAAGTTTACGCCGCCGGTGGCTGTGCAAAATCACTAATTATCTGTCCCGGGTATTTCATAAGTGAAGACAAGCTTGTGGCGCACGCACTTTTGCGTGCCGCGTCGACACTTGTGTCGACGCCCGGTTCCCTTGCATGCGTCATGGCGTCGAGAAAGTCTCGACGCGGCACGCACGAGTGCGCGCGCCACACATCGCGTCGCAACTAACGATATCAATGGAGTTCCCTCGTAACCTTTTTTCGCCGCGCCCGTACTATCCGCATGCGAGATATTCGCTATGCCCTTCGTACGCTCAGCCGCAACCCCGGATTCAGCCTGGCGGCAATTCTGGTTCTGGCCCTAGGAATCGGAGCCAACTCCGCGATCTTTACCGTGGTCCGCGCGGTACTGCTCGCTCCGCTGCCGTACCGCGAGCCCGACCGCCTGGTGCGGCTGTATGAACGAAATGTCATCGGCACGACGGCATTCAACGTCGTCTCTGCACCCAATTTTTACGACTGGCAAAAGGAAGCCAACAGCTTCGAACAAATGGGCTTCTACGGCGATTGGTCCAGCAGCTTTTCGCCTTCCGACGGCGGATTGCCCGAAAACCTGGACGCCGCCATATGCGACGCTGGCTTCTTTCCCACTTTTGGCGTCCAGCCGATCCTGGGCCGCACGTTCCAGTCCGAAGATGACCGCCGCGACGCTCGCGTCGCAATCATCAGCGAAGGACTTTGGCGGCGGAGATTCGGTGGCGATCCATCGGTGTTCGGATCCAGCATCCGACTCGACGGAGAAAGGCACACGATCATCGGTGTGATCCCAGCCGCGTTCGGTTTCCCCACGTCCACCACTCAAGTCTGGCTGCCGGTAGCGCCAAATGTGAGCCCCAACTACACTCAACAGCGCGGGAATCATCGATTCCAAGTGCTGGCTCGGCTCAAGCCCGGCGTCAGCGTTGAGCAGGCCCGAACCGAACTTGACGGGATCGCGCGCCGCATCCGCGAGCAACATCCCGGGGATCTTACCGGAAAAGGTGCAAACGTGGTCTCGCTGGCCGAGCGTATGGTTAGCCGTGTGCGTCCGATGCTGCTGGTGTTGCTGGGTGCCGTCGCTTGTGTCCTGCTGATCGCGTGCGTGAACGTGACCAATCTTCTACTGGCGCGAGCCGTCGGCCGGAGGCGCGAAGTGGCGGTTCGAGCCGCGCTGGGCGCGGGCCGATGGCAAATTGCCGGCCAATTCCTCACGGAAAGCCTGTTGCTCTCATTCGGAGGCGCTGCTCTCGGCCTCGCGCTGGCCGTCTTTGGAACCGACGTTTTGATCAAAATGGCCGGCTACATTCCGCGCATCGAAACCGTGCGAGTCAATGGGACCGTTCTGGCATTCACCGCCGCCATCGCGATCCTCACCGGCCTCGCGGTCGGACTTGTTCCCGCGCTCTCCTCATCCAACATAGGACTCGCCCAGGCCATGCAGGAAGGCGGCCGATCCTCCACCGCAAGCCGCAGTCGCGGCATCCTCAGAGACACGCTCGTCGGAGTCGAAGTGGCCTTATCGCTGATGCTTCTGATCGGCGCGGGCCTTATGTTGAAGAGCTTCGCGAAGCTCCGCTCGGTCGATCCCGGCTTTGTCCCGGACCGTTTGCTTGCCATCCGATTCTCGCTCCCTTCTCAACGCTACAAAACGCCAGCGCAGATCGCGTCCCTCTATCGCGATGTGCTCGATCGGACGCGCGGCACTCCCGGCGTTCAGAGCGCCGGCGTCGTGACCATCCCACCGCTTGGCGGCCACTATATGGACAACACATTTACCATCGACGGCCGCGCGCCGCTTCCTACCGGCCAATTTATGTATGCAGTGGTTCGCGAAGCGGATCCGGACTATTTCAAATCCACCGGCATCCGCCTCAAGCGTGGCCGCGTTTTCACCGCCGCCGAGTGGCTAGATACCGCGGACAAGGCCGTCATCACGGAGGCGATGGCGACGGCATACTTTCCGAACGAGGATCCCATCGGCAAACGCATTCGCGTCTCGCCCAAGGAAAACTTCGAAATCGTCGGTATCGTGGGCGATGCGTTGCAGACTCTGGGACTCCCTCCAGAACCGACCATGTACTTCCCCCTGTTTCGAGGTGGCTACAGTTTCGCGACCCTGATGGTTCGGGCCACCACTGACCCGAATCTTGTGTCGCTCCCCGTCCAAAAAGAAATGCGCAGCCTCGACCCCGATCTTCCTGCCGTTACCGTGAAAACCATCGATGAAATGATGTGGGGCGCGACGCAGCAGAACCGTTTCGGCCTGGCGCTGATCGGCCTCTTCGCGGGGCTCGCCGTGATCCTCGCCTCGATCGGATTGTATGGAGTCCTCGCCTATTCCGTCATCCAGCGCACCAGCGAATTGGGAGTCCGCATGGCTCTGGGCGCGGATGGTCCAGCGATCACAAAACTGGTGCTGTGGCAGGGACTGAAGCCGGCGCTCGTGGGGATCGTCGTTGGAATCGGCGGCGGGCTTGCAGGGACGCGACTGCTTCAAACTCTACTGTATGACGTGAGCCCGAGCGATCCTATCGTGCTCGCTGCCGTGGTCGCGCTGTTGGTGATCGTCACACTTGCGGCGTGTTTCGTCCCGGCATGGAGAGCGACTCGTATCGATCCAGCAGTAGCGCTACGCGCGGAATGAGAATGGCCGTTAATGAACGTGAATCAACGTAAATCTTTGAACCGACTGAATCACAAGGCGCGCCTTGCTCGACATTCCCATGTGGCCAAAGCACGGTCCTGACTCGCATGCGTCAAATCGTCCGGTCATGGTTGCGGATAGACTCTCCTGCGATCGCAAGGATCGATCGAAGCGTCTAAACTGCGAATCCTGAATCAATTTCAGCGGGTCTCGAGGCGTAAGATCACCACAGCACCAAGTCGTCGGCTGCGTCTTTGGGCCGCTCCCGTATTCGAGCCAAATGCAGTTCGACTCAGCACATAGTTCGAATCTCTCGAACTCGATGAACACCCGCCCACTGGTACGCACCAGCTTACCGTTGTTCTCGACCGGATGAGCCGTCAGGCCGCGAAGGGTTATGTCGGTCGGCTCGGCGCCGGCCCAAGCTATTGCTATAAACACCAAGAGATTCATGTTCATTCACGTTCATTAACGGCTATCCCTTCTTGATCCCCGCTGCTGCGATCTGGGCGATGTCCATCAATTTCGGTGGAGCATCCGACACCGCAGCCAGCGCGTCCCGGAACATCGTATTGCAGAACGGACACGCTGCGCCGACGATTTGCGCTCCCGTGGCGACCAGTTCCTTCGCTCGGTTATGACTCACTCGATCGCCGTGTTCTTCGCCTAGGAACGCTAGCCCGCCGCCGGCGCCGCAGCAGAAACTGCGCTCGCGACTGCGCTCCGGATCGACCACTTCACCTGCCAGCCCCGCGACGGCGCGCGGCTGGTCGTACACGCCGCGATATCGCCCCAAGTAACACGGATCGTGAAACACGACCTTTTGACCCGCACCATCGCGCGGCAGTTTGTCGATGTGACGAGCCATGAATTCGCTGTGATGCTCGATCGGAGGAGCCTCGCCGAACTCACGCCAGTCGGTCGAAATGGTGCGCACGCAGTGCGGACAGATCGAAATGATTTTCTTGACGTTCGATTGCTTCAGCGATTCCAGGTTTTGTTCGGCGAGCTGCTGGAACACCAGATCGTTGCCCAGACGCCGCGCCGGATCGCCCGTGCAGCGTTCCTTGCGCAGCACTCCGAAAGTCGATCCCAGGTGTTGCATCACTTGCGCGAACGACGCGATGATCTCTCTCCCCTGCGGATCGTATCCGCCCATGCAGCCGAGCCACAGACAATATTCCTGCGTCCCGTCGAAAATAGGAAATTGCTGTTTCTGGACGAATTTCTCGCGCTCGCTCGACGCGAAACCAAGCGCGTTGCCATTGCGTTCCAGCGCCAGGAACAGCTTGGTGCCGTAATCGTCTTCCCATTTGCCGGTATTCACC
Organism: Bryobacteraceae bacterium; assembly: GCA_035568415.1. Lineage (GTDB taxonomy): Bacteria > Acidobacteriota > Terriglobia > Bryobacterales > Bryobacteraceae > Palsa-187. The sequence continues at coordinate 134,476 of DATMOC010000018.1, forward strand.
GCGCCGCGCCGCAGCCCGATGATGATGGGCAGATGCTCGATGCCAACCGGACATTGATATTCGCACGCTCCGCACGTGGTGCATTGAAACGCGGCCTCCTGCGAAATGTGCGAGCCGAAGGAATCAGCCAGAAGAGGCTCGTCGCTCTGCGGCCCGAACTCGTTCAGGTATCCGCGAACCCCCAGCGCGACTTTTTTCGGATCCAGAATCTTATGCGTGTTGAAGGCCGGGCAGTGCTGCGTGCAGCGTCCGCACTCGACGCATGAGTACGCTTGCAACGCGACCAGCTTGGTCAAATCCTTGCCGGTGTCGAGCCCGAAATCTTCATCGCCCACCAGCGGCGGAATGCGGCTGAACTCGCCGCGCGAAAGAAAAATGGTGACCGGACTCAGCACCAGGTGGAGGTGTTTGGTATGCGGAATCAGCGGCATGAACGCCAGCAACGCGAGGGTATGCGCCCACCACAATGCTTTTTCGTACTCCGGGAAAAATGGCACCAGAATGAACGTCACCATCAGTGTGAAAATCAGAAACGCGATGATGCCCGATTCTTTGGATAGCTCGCCAAGCCATTGCGGCCGCACGAAAAACCGCCGCACGAACAACCCGAGGATCCCGATCGCGACCAGCACGCCGAATGCGGCGGCAAACTTCTTGTACGCGTCACCGAACATATTGTCCAGCAGCGGAAATCCGAGCCCCGTCGCGAAATGATTCAAAGTGATGAGTCCGAAAATGCAGAATCCCCAGAACACCAGCGCGTGCGCGATGCCCGGCAGGGGACGTTCGCGGATCACTTTCGCCTGGCACAGCACTTCCCAGAAGAAATCCCAAACGCGTTTGCCGATGGGATGGATCGAAAAGTCCGCATCCGCTTTGGCCGCCTGAATGCGCCTGAGGACGCGGCGGAATCGCAGCCAGAATCCCGAAGCGGCTGCCACCAGCGCGACCACGAAAATGATTTTTTCCCAAAGCGAGAAAGACATGTAAGCGAATACTTTAGCATGCGGCCCGATTGCTAGAATGACGTTGTGCGTCATCTGATTTCAGGAGCCGCGGGGTTCATCGGCTCACATCTGTGCGACCGCCTTCTTGCAGCGGGGCACACCGTTGTTGGGCTCGACAATTTAATCACTGGATCGCGGCGAAACATCGCGCACCTGCATGGCCGGCCTCAATTTAAATTGATCGAGAACGACGTTACGGGTGAAGTCGCGGCGCCGGGCCGCTTCGACCATGTGTGGCATCTGGCGTCGCTGGCGAGCCCCAAGGAATACCTGGCTCATCCCATTGAAACCCTGGACTCTGGTTCCAGCGGGACGCGCAACATGCTGGAGATCGCCCGCCGCGACGGCGCGCGTTTCCTGCTCAGTTCCACGTCGGAATGCTACGGCGATCCGCTGGAACATCCCCAGGTGGAAACGTATTGGGGCAACGTGAATCCGGTCGGCATGCGGTCGTGTTACGACGAAAGCAAGCGCTACGCCGAAGCGCTGACCATGGCCTACCACCGGACCCACGGAGTCCGCAGCAACATCGCGCGAATTTTTAATACTTACGGCCCCCGCATGGCGCTCGACGATGGCCGCGTGGTCCCCGCGTTTCTCGATCAGGCGCTGCGGGGTCAGCCGCTCACCATTTTCGGCGACGGCAGCCAGACCCGCAGTTTCTGCTACGTCAGCGATCTGGTCGACGGACTGATCCGGCTGAGTGAATCCGAAGAACGCTATCCCGTGAACCTGGGAAATCCGTCGGAGCTGACTATTCTCGAATTCGCCGAACGAATCCGGGCGCTGATGGATGCGAAACTTGCCGTGGTCTTCGAGCCGCTTCCCGAAGACGATCCGCGCCAACGCCGTCCCGATATCTCGAAAGCGAAAGGCGTGCTTGGTTGGGAGCCTAAAGTATCCCTTGAAGAGGGCCTTCGCGAAACCGTCGAGTATTTCAAAGGCATTGTTCTGGCCAACGCCACAAAATGAATCCGCACATGGCGCACGCCATCCGCCTGGCGATTGAAAATGTCCACGCCGGCCGCGGCGGACCGTTCGCCGCGGTGATCGTGAAAGACGACCGGATCATCGCCACCGGTACGAATCTGGTCACCTCTGCCAATGATCCCACTGCGCACGCGGAGATCGTCGCCATTCGTGCCGCCTGCGCGGCGCTGCATTCTTTTCAGCTCGATTCCTGCGATCTCTACACCACTTGCGAGCCTTGCCCCATGTGCCTCGGCGCGATTTACTGGGCTCGTCCGCGTCGCGTTTACTTCGGCGGCTTGGCCGCCGATGCCGCTGCCGCCGGTTTCGATGACGCGTTCATCTATCGACAAGCGGCGCTGCCTCCTGGCGCGCGGAAGATTCCATTCATCCCGCTGATGCGCGACCAGGCGCTGGCAGCCTTCGAGGAGTGGAAATCCAAATCCGATCGCATCAACTATTAGTTCGGTGCTGCCGCTAAGATTCACGATGTTTAGCACCGAGCCGCGAGCGACAGCGACCGGGTCCCGACGTCATTCTAAACTAGAACGATGGACTCGCTCACCCGCGCCAATCAGGAATTCGCCCGCACGCATCCCGGCGATTCCGGCTTGCGGCAGCCCGTCCACACCGTATATGGAGGTGCGCATCTCGTTAAGTCCGGAGTTAAGTCCGGGATTTGTCGCCGCATTGGCGATCATGCCCAGCGCTCCCTCGCCGAATTCGCGCCCGACGCCGCGACGTTTGCTTTGGCTTGCGGAATCCCCAACCGGCTCGCCGAAATTGTTTACACCCGGGTCCAGGAAAAACTTCTTCATGAGCCCGTCGAGGATTTCCGGATCGATTTCGAGGACGGCTACGGAAATCGTTCGGACGACGAAGAGGATGCCGCTGCCCGGTCCGCTGCTGGAGAGGTCGCAAAAGGCCGCGATCAGGGGACGCTTCCCGCGTTCATCGGCATCCGCATCAAACCGCTCAGCGAAGAAATGCGCGGCCGCAGCCTCCGCACACTTGAGTTGTTCTTAAGCACTCTCGGCCGGCTGCCCGAGAATTTCACGGTGACTCTGCCTAAGATCACCGTTCCCGAACAGGTCCGCGCGTGTGCCGATGCGCTTGAACCGTTCGGCGTCACCCGTTTGGAGCTGATGATCGAAACTCCGCAGTCCGTCTTTCTTCTGCCGCGGCTCATCGAAGAGAGTCGCGGTCTGTGCGTGGGTGCGCACTTCGGAGCGTATGACTACACCGCCAGCCTCGGCATCGCGTCCAGCAATCAGGACATGCTCCATCCCGCGTGCGATTTCGCGCGAGCAATGATGCAGGCGCACCTCGCTGGAACCGGCGTCCGCGTCTCTGACGGGGCGACCAACATCCTGCCCATCCCGATTTTTCGCGGCAGCCCGCTGACACACCAACAGGATGCGGAAAATCGCGGCGCCGTTCATCGCGGATGGCGTTTGCACTATCGGCACGTGCGGCATTCACTTGATAACGGCTTCTATCAAAGCTGGGATCTGCATCCGGCGCAACTCCCCTCGCGTTACGCCGCCGTGTATTCGTTTTTCCTGGAGGGTGTGGATGAAGCTTCGCATCGACTGAAAAATTTCATCGATAAAGCAGGTCAGGCGACCCAAGTTGGTGGAGTTTTTGACGATGCCGCCACCGGCCAGGGCCTGCTGAACTACTTCCTGCGCGCCATCGATTGTGGCGCCATCCCGGAATCCGATGCCGTTTCGCTTGCCGGTTTGACCGTCGACGAACTCCGCTCCACGTCATTCGTTAAAATCCTCAACGGGAGATCCCTTCATGCAAACTCATAGCCGCTGCGGCGCGCGCACTCGGCGCGCCGCGGTCGCACTGGTGCGAACGCCGTTTTTCTTCGCCCTGACTCTCAACGCCCAGTCCTATCGCTTCGCGCGCGCCTGGGACGGTGAAAAAATCATCCCCAACGCCGTCATCACTATCGATCATGACCGCATCAAGTCGATCGGCACAACCGCACCCGCCGATGCAATAGATATGACGCGCTACACTGCGCTTCCCGGCCTGATCGACGTCCATACGCACATGACCTACGTCCTCGACATGACGCGCATCACTCAATCTGGCCGCGGCGCGGCGAGCGTTTACATGTCTCAGGACAACGCGAAAAAGACGCTCGAAACCGGCGTGACCACAGTCCGCAACCTGGGCGCGAGTGACTATACCGACATCGCCATGCGCGACCTGATCAATGCGGGTCTGATGACCGGACCGCGTATGTTCGTCTCCGGCTACGGCCTGCAAATCACGCGTGGCGGACGCGGCGGAGGTCCGCAAACCGCCGACGGCGTGACTGAAGTGATGAAGGTCGTGCGCCAGCAAGTTGGCGCCGGAGCCGACGTCATCAAGATGTACGGCTCGACCGGATCGGGCCAGGATGTGACGGGATTCCAAACCTTCACCTACGACGAAATGAAAGCCGCGGTCGACACCGCGCACGCACTCGGCAAAACCATCGCGATTCACACCTACGGACCCACGGGCGCTCGCGATGCCGTTCGCGCCGGCGCCGATTCCATCGAACACGCCACCGACATGGACGACGAAACCATCGCCGAAATGGCGCGCAAGAAACTGTTCTACGTCCCCACCATCGATCACAATCGCTACTACGTCGATAACGCGCGATTGCTCCGCTATCCTCCAGGCGCGACCGACGGGCTGAACGATTACATCCGCCGCAATCTCGAATCCGCGAAGAAAGCCCACAAGGCCGGAGTCCGTTTCGCCATGGGCTCGGATGTGGTCTACACCATGTTCGGCGAAAACACGCGCGAGCTCGCGTGGTTTGTGAAAGCCGGCATGACTCCCGAACAAGCTTTGAAGACCGCGACGACGAATGCCGCCGAGCTGTTGCAGAAGCAGAACGAGCTGGGCGCGCTTAAGCCCGGCTACTTCGCCGATATCTGCGCGGTGGAAGGAAATCCGCTCGACGACATCAACGTCGCGATTCAGAAAGTTCGCTGGGTGATGAAGGGCGGGGCGGTGGTAGTCGACAAGACGAAATGAGGGATGTTTCGATCGTTGCGCTGCTGATCCTCAATGGGATTGCGGTATCGCCGCACGCTCGAATTGATGAACGATCGTGGTCGTAAGGTCAGTCAGGTCGGGTGGAAGCCGCACCGACAGGAGTAACAGGTCAGTCGTTGGTCCGATAAGAATTGCCACCCCACCGATCGCGTCGGCATTTCGATTCAAACGTGAGTTCGTGCCTAACCCTTCTGTCTGACCCGGGGTCACGTATTCAACGATCTCTTTGCTCTTGTAAGTCAGCCTGTCCGTTGGATAGGGACCCGAAGGAAATGGGCCTCCGAGATCCATCTTCCTCACGCCATCAACGAAACCTTTGTGAGCTGGAAAAACGCGCGCGATTATTTCGGCGACTCCCGATCTGCCGGAAGTGTCGCCAAGCCTGTGGATCATCGCAACGGCCGGTGAAGCCTTTCCAGTCTTGCGAAAATATAGTCGCGCTGTCTATTGGTTCGGGGCTGACATAAAGCGCATCGCCACCGGATCCATACGTTCCAAAGCAATACCAACCGCGAGGGGCGAGAACACCAAATCCGCCAAAGCCGCCGGCGGTGTAGTAGGCGATCTTCCGCGCTTGATCCGTTGCGACCCGCACCGCGGGGCTTTTGCCGTTCGGAGCAGCCTGAGGCCCGACTTGACCATCAGATTCGCAACCAACGAATGGAACGGACTCTTCGGCGGGCGCTGCGAGAACCGCATCCCGCACCGACGGGAGAAGCAAGGTGCACGCGAATATCAGAAAAAGTGTACGATTCATTCTCTGGCGATATTATCTGACATTACACGGAGGCCAATCTCGTATTCTTTTTCATCAGAGATGTCTCAACAACTCCTCCGACCTTACAGGCTTTCCCAGAATAGCGCTGACCATCTGCGCCTCTTCGCGCCCATCCAGATCGGCGCGATTCCCGCACAATACTACGATCCTCGTGCCCTGAAATTCGCGGATCAACGCCAGTCCGTCCGCCACTTCCGGCAATCGCAAATCGAGCACCACCACATCCGGCCGCGATTCTGAAAACGCATTTCGAGCCGACGATGCGTCCGCCGCCGTCACCACTTCGAACCCGCGACGCTCTAGCACGAGCCGCCGGATTTCGAGACCCGCGGCGTCGTCATCGACTAACAAGACTTTCATCCGGAAAATTTCATGCCGGCAATGGACAAGCTGGGCATGGCGTGATTCCAACTGTCGGGAAGTTCATCGAACGGAAGCCGGAACGACTTCGTTTCGCCCGCCTTCAGTCCGCCCATGCGGGAATTTACGATCGCGACGCGCTTGCGCAGAACCACCTGGCCGTAAGAATCGTAAAACGTGCAGTAGATTTCGACCAGTTCCACGGGACGATCGCCGCCGTTGCCAATCTTGCCCTGAATCTCAACCACCATCTGGTTGAAGTAGCTCTGGTTCGCCTGCATGGTGACGTCGCTCAACTGCAAATTGCGAACGTAGGCTTTTCCTTCAGCCGTCAGCGGCAGATCGGCGGACTGCGGCTTGGGGCCGAACTCCAGATAGGCGAACAAAGCTGCACCGATCAAAACCACGGCCGCGCCGACGTACAACGCCGGGCCCATTGCCGTTTTCCGCTCTGTCTTGATCTCAGTGACCACTGATTGTCATCTCTCCAATCAGAATCGTTGGAGCCGCGATGGCGCCACGAAAATCGAGGTCCGATCCGATCTCGCGCAGGTCCATCAGCATCTGCTTCAAGTTTCCCGCAATGGTGATCTCGGATACGGGATATGCCAGCTCGCCGTTTTCGATCCACAATCCCGCTGCGCCCGACGAATAGTCTCCCGTCACGGTATTCGACGCAGTACCGATCAGCTCGGTGACATAAAAGCCACTGCGCACGCCGCCGATGATCTTTTCGGGAGCCTTGCCGCCAGCCTCAATGAAAAAATTCCCAGGTCCGACTCCCGCGTTACCACTCAAGCCGCGTGACGCATTGCCCGTCGTCTTGAGCCCGAGCTTCCGAGCCGAATAGGAATTCAGCAGATAGCTCTTCAGCACTCCACGCTCCACCACCACGGTACGCCGCGCCCGCACGCCCTCGTCATCGAAGGGCGAGCTTCCAAACAGCCCGGGCAGAATCGCGTCATCCACGATGGTCACCAGCTCCGAGGCGATTGTCTCTCCCAGTTTGCCCACCAGGAACGAGGCTCCGCGATAGATCGCCGATCCGTTGACGGCGTCGAAGAGATCTCCCAGCAGCGCCCGCGCGGTGCGAGGCTCGAAGATCACCGGAACCTTCTGCGTCGCGACCTTGCGTGGATTCAACCGGCGCAGCGCCCGATCCGCCGCGAGCTTGCCGACCAGCTCCGGCGATTCCATCCGCGACGCCGCGCGTGCCGATGAATACCAGTAGTCGCGCTCCATCGAACCGTTGTGCTTCGCCACCGGCGTGACCGAAATTCCGCAGCTTGACGTGCGGTAGCTTCCGACGAATCCACGCGAATTCGCGAATACCCGCATCCCCAGGTAGGAATCGAACGACGCACCCTCCGAGTTCGCAATCCGCGGATCGATGCTCAGAGCCACTTCTTCGGTTCGCTTTGCCTGGGCTATTTTCCACTCCGGCTGAAGCCGCGAGATCTCGCCATCGTACAAACTCAAATCGCCCACCGAACCGAGCTGATCTTCTTCCGGCAGTCCTGCGAACGGATCTTCGCTGGTGATGGTGGCCAGCTCGAGCGCGGTCTTCACCATCCGCTCGAGGCCTTCTTTGGTCAGGTCCGACGTGTACGACGACCCCGCCCGCTTCCCCACCAGGACTCGAATCCCCGCGCCGCGCGATCCGGCTTCGGTCAATTTTTCGATTTCCCGCATCCGTACGACCGCTGAAAACTCGTCGCCCTCGGCCGCCGTGCACTCGGCATCCGAAGCACCGTGCGCGAGCGCCTGCTTCACCGCATCACTGGCTAACTGTTCCAAATCATTCATTGCGTTCTTAGGCGGCCGTCCCGCCCACCGTCATCCGATCGATCTTTAACGTCGGGATCCCGACGCCCACCGGCACGCTCTGGCCCTCTTTCCCGCACACACCAATTCCCTCATCCAGCTCCAGATCGTTACCCACCATGCTGACGTACTTGAGCGCCTCCGGCCCATTGCCCACCAGCGTCGCGCCGCGTACCGGCCTGGTCAGCTTGCCGTTCTCGATCAGGTAGCTTTCACTCGCCGCGAACACAAAATTGCCCGACGTGATATCCACCTGGCCGCCGCCGAACGTCGTGCAATACAGTCCTTTTTCGACCGACCGCACGATCTCCTCCGGATCGCTTTGCCCCGCCAGCATATAAGTGTTGGTCATCCGCGGCATGGGGATGTGCTGATAACTTTCGCGCCGCCCGCTGCCGGTCGATTTGGTCCGCATCAGGCGGCTGGATAGCTTGTCTTGCAGATACCCGCGCAGCACGCCGTTTTCGATCAGCACGTTCTGCTGGGTCGCGTTGCCTTCATCGTCGACGTTCAACGACCCGCGCCGCGACCCGATGGTGCCATCGTCGATCACCGTACATAACGGACTCGCCACCTGCTGCCCGACGCGTCCGGTGAACGCCGAAACCCCCTTACGATTGAAATCCGCTTCCAACCCGTGCCCCACCGCTTCGTGCAGTAAGATCCCAGGCCATCCAGGCCCGAGCACCACCGTCATCTCACCGGCTGGAGCTTCGACCGCTCCCAACTGCACGATCGCCTGCCGCGCGGCTTCCCGGGCGAAATGTTCTGGCGTCTTTTCGTTCAGGAAAAACTCCAGCGTGACGCGTCCGCCGCCGCCCGAATGTCCCGATTGCGTCACGCCGTTTCCGTCTTTCGCCAGCACCGTGACGCTCAACCGCGCCATCGGTTGCCGGTCGACGCTCAACCGTCCTTCACTGGTGGCGACCAGCACTTGACGCACGCTGTCCGCATACGTGGCCTGCACTTGAAACACGCGAGGATCGTAGGCCCGCGCAGCTTTGTCGGCGCGCTTCACCAGATCCACGCGCTCGATCAGCCCCATTTCATGCGGAGCACGCAGCATCGGATACAGATTGTGACGCTGCGCTTCTTCGAACCCGGTCTTCACTACTGACGCCGGCCCGCGCGCGATGCATGCCGCGGTCCGCGCGGTTTTCTTGATCTTTTCAGGACTCAGGTCGTCACTGTAAGCGTAGCCGGTCCGTTCGCCCGCGATCACGCGCACGCCGACGCCCAGCGTTACGCCTTCCGTCGCGCTCTTGACGATCCCTTCATCGATCGAGATCGCCGAGGTCGACAGGTATTCGAAGTACAGGTCCGCGTACTCGCCTCCGGCCGACAGGGACTCGTTCAGGTATTGCTGGAGGTTGTGTTCAGTGAGGCCGAATCGCTCGGCGAAGAAGGATTGGGAAAGCCCCATACTTCGAGGCTAGCATGCGCCACAAATTCACTAATCGCAGCGCGTTATAATCGGCCTGCCCAATGCTCAGTGAAATCTCCCGGAGCTTCCGTCTTCGGCGAATGCGGCGTTTTGCCCGCGAATTCAGCCTCACCGCACAAACCCGTATTCTCGACGTAGGCGGTCTACCGGATCTTTGGTCCGGACTTGCCGTCCAACCTCGCGTAACTCTTCTGAACACCCCGCGCGCCGCAGCGGAACTCACCGACGCCCAAACCTGGGTCGCCGGTGACGGACGATCTCTCCCGTTTCCCGATCAGTCCTTTGACATCGTCTTTAGTAACTCCGTCATTGAACACGTGGGCGATTCTACAAGCCAACAAGAATTTGCGAGGGAAATCGTCCGCGTCGGCCGGGCCTACTGGGTCCAAACTCCAAACCGCTGGTTTCCGGTGGAGCAGCATCTGCTCACGCCCCTGATTCACTGGCTACCGAGGACGGCTCAGCGCGCCATCGTCCCACGCTTCACCGTCTGGAGCGCGATCACACGGGTTCCTCCACTGGGCCGCAGCTTTTATCTCGATCATTATCTGAACGACATCCGCCTGCTCTCGCCCGCCGAGCTACAGTCTCTGTTTCCAAGCGCGCGCATCATTCGCGAGCGGTTCTGCGGCATCACCAAATCGGTCATCGCGATGTCCCGCTTCACTTGATTGCAAGGATTCTCAGCCGCCTGTAATCCACCGTCCACACGCCGTCTCGATACATCTTCGGTCTCAGCCGCTCCGCCAGCGCCCGGGGATCCTTAGTGAGCGCTCCGCCGAACATCACCAGCCAGTCTTCCAGTCCGTTTTCTCCTTCGAGTTGCGTGGGGCGATCGAACAGCGTGGCGAAGCGCACCTCGAAGCCCTGCCGCTCGAGCAGCGGAGCGTACTTACCAATGCTCGGAAAATACCAGGGATTCACACCCGCCGCCTCTAGGATGGTGCGCGTGTTGCCTTTGCCCCCGAACTCGGCGACGAACCGTCCACCGGGTTTCAAAGCGAGCCAGATACGCTCGATTGCGGCCGGCTGATCTTGCACCCAATGCAGAACTGCGTTTGAGAAGACCGCGTTCACCGGTTCGGATAAAGCAAACGAGGTCGCGTCTCCCGTCCGGAAGTCGAGCGCTGGAAAATTCATGCGCGCCTGCGCAATCATCTCCGCGGACGCGTCGATTCCCACAACGTTCGCGCCTCGTTCCGCGATTTTCGCCGTCAACTGGCCCGATCCGCAACCCAGATCGAGAATACGCTCGCCTTTTTGCGGATCGAGCAGATCGATGACGGCTTCGCCGAACTGCCACACGAAGGCGTTTTGGGACTGGTATCGCTGCGCGTCCCATACGCGCTCCATTACTGTCGCGCCTCAAAGCCGGCCGAGGCGCGACGGTGATGGACCGCGTTGGGCGAGGACGTATTAAAGGACATGAGTCAACACGAGCGTGACGTACACGATCGTAACCAATGCCGCGACGGCGGCTCCCGCCATCAGCATCAGCGCGGTTTGGGTCCGGAACGTCGCAGGAAGCCGCTGTAAAAACGCGGGCAAACCGCCCATGGTAGGGATTCTCGCCGTGATGGTGCGCGAATGCACTTCCACTACCGGACGCGATGAAAGATCGGGCTGCCGCGACGGAGGCAGTCCCATGATCTGCTCGATCTCATCGCATACCACGCCCAGTCCCGCCGGACGTTGTGCGACCTGCTTCAACGTGCAGCGCTCGATCAGATCCACCAGGAGCTTGGGCAGATGCAAAGCACGCAACGGATCCATATCGACTGGCCGGTGAATGATCTGCTCGAAGATTTGTTCCACCTTGTCGCCTTCGATCGCGCGCTTCCCGGAAAGCAATTCGAACAACATCAATCCGTAGGAGTAGACATCGGCCTGCGGCGTCATACTTCGCCCCAGGACCTGCTCCGGAGCCATGTAATACGGGGTTCCCAGCGTGTAGCCAGCCTTGGTCAGGGCCATTCCCTCCGGCTTCGCGATCCCGAAATCCATCAACTTCACCTTGCCCGCTGCGTCCAGATGGATGTTTTCCGGTTTAACGTCGCGATGAACGATTTTTTTGGAATGAATGTAGTCCAGCGCGCGCCCCACTTGAAGGGCGATGCGCATCCGGCGGGAAAAATCGCCTACACGTCCATTCTTGATGGCCGACCGGAGGCTTTCCCCTTCCAGCAGCTCCATGACGATGAACGGCCGGCCCTGGTCCTCGCCGAAATCATAGACGGCAATGATGTTTTCGTGACTGATGTTGGATGCCAGCCGGGCTTCCTGCAGGAACCGCGCCTTGGCCTCCGCGTCAGCCGCACCCGCTTCCGTAAGGATCTTCAGCGCGACCTTGCGGCCCAGGACTGTATCGGTGGCTCGATACACGTGCGCCATCCCGCCGCCCAGAAATCGGTCGACCTGGTACTTCCCGACACGTGCAGGGTGGTCCATTGAGGCCAGCATTCAGTGTAAAACAGAAGAATGAACTGGCGACCGGTTGGGGACGGGATGGTGATCGCGATTCTGTCCGGGGATCCCGACAAAACGGATTCTCCCTTTGTGATTCGCTACCGCACCTCGCGCGCGCTCGAAGTCGGCGCGCACTGGCATCCTGGTGACGAACACGTGACAGTGCTCGAGGGCGCCTATAAACTTGGGTACGGGGAGACGTACGATGCCGCATCGCTGCAGGAGTTCGGTCCCGGCGCCTATGTGCACATCCGGAAAACGATCCATCATTTCACCTGGTATGCGGATGGGACGATTGTCCAGGTGAACGGGCTCGGTCCGTTTCGGACGTTTTATGTTTGAGGTCGCCCACGGATCTTGCAGGAGAATAGGATGGTGCTGCGGGATTCATTATGACGGCACCGACGGGAGCTAGAGAGATTGTGGACACCGACTATCGACCGCTTCCTCTGGGCGCGGCTCATTGCGTAGCTAGAATGACGAATCGCCGGTAATGAGCCGCGACCATAGGGAGCGGTCGATGTTGATGTCTCACCCTATGCTTCAGGTTCAAAGCTTGACCGCGCCTTCCAGTTTCCCCAGCCGGCGATCGAATGTTCCCAGAGGGAGATGGCCCGCTTTCCGGGCGAGTTGTAGCATCATGCAGTCGGAGAAACCTAGCGCGGGTCGCGATCGGAACAGATCGAGAGCTGCGAAAACAATATCCGAGTCCTGAATCACCAGATGCTCGTGGTTGAGCAGCATTTCGATGGCTGTCGCGAGTTGGTCCGGATTCCGGCCGTACACGGTCGCGAGCACCCAGGTTGCTTCCGACAGGGCGAGCACGGACACCCAGGCACCGTCTGCGATGAAACGGTCGGCGGGCGCGGCTTGACGCGGATCGTCGCGAGTAATCAAGCGCACAAGCACGTTGGTGTCAACGGCTCGCATACCGGCTTCGCATCCGTCGCCGGATTCCTTCCTTCATTTGTTCCGGCGTTCTCCGCTTCGGGGAAGACTTGGGAAATACGGCCTTATGAATTTCGCTGGAAGTGAATCGAGCCGATCGCCTGACGACGATTCGGTCGCCGTCCTCGTCCCACTCGAGCACGGAGCCGGGGGCAATTCCGAGTTTTCGGCGAACGCTCGCCGGGACTGAGATCTGACCCTGCGCCGTAAGTTTGGAAAGAGCGATTGCCATGCTCCAACATTACCACGGTAATGAGACTACAAAAACAGTGGTTTGCAAGGCCGGCAAGAACAAAACGGCCAATCGAGGAACTGCTCACTTGATTCAGGCTGACGTTTCAACGGCCTGTGAATCTGAAGGTTCGAATAACCTGCTGATAAAGCCTCAAGAAGGCGGCGTTGTTTAAGTCCGAGGCTCTGATCGCGAAGGTCTTCGATCCATTCAAGACGTAAATGTTTTCGCTCTCGTTCGACTTGCGATCGCCGTTTCTAACCTTCAACGCTCGAATTCCGGAAAGCGAAACCCACTCCTCCGTCGCGACTGGCACGAGCACAGTACTCCGGCTGACGTCTTTCAACCATTCGTCGACGCTCTGATCAGTCGGCTTATCGATCAGGTGTTCGATCATCACGCTTCCTCTCGTCGATGGGTCTGAAAGGAACACAAACACGTCGGGATCCGACGGATCGTCACACGTCCGGCAGCTACTTATTTTCCAATTCGGCGGATATTTGATAGACCAACCCGCTCGATTGGAAAAACTCTTCCATCGGGAAGTGTGTGGGGTTTTGTCGAATGGCGGTGTGGCATAGCCGACTGCGAACAAGAGCAGCACGCTAGCGGCGAGTAGAATTATGCGTCGAGACATCACTATAAGAAAAGGAAAAGGCAGGCGTTTCCGCCTGCCTTAATACTATCGAAATAGTGGAACTCCTAGTCGCCGAATGAGCCGACTTCTTCCTGCTTCTCCACCGGCTTCGCTGCAGGAGCAATCGAACCCAGCGGGACGATGTCGGCAACAGGCTTCTCGCCGAGCACCTGTTCCCGATACATCTTCATCATCTGCTCATTCTTGGCTTGCTCTTTGAGCTTCTCGGCGCGAGCCCGGAATTTCTCTTCACGGGCTGTCTTGGCGATGCCCTTGTCGTCCAGATCGTGCTGGCGTTCGCGATTCACGTCGTCCATGCGCAGCACCAGGGAGTGGTCGGCCGTCGGCAGGTTTACCTTCTTGCCGCCCGCGACGATTTCATGGCGGCCCTTTTCCTCGTACCACTTGGTGAGCGTCGCCGTCATGTGCATTTTTTCTACGATGTTGCGCCAGCCGACGCCGGTGTTGTACGCGCAGAAGGAAATCTCGCCTTCCTGCGTGGCGTAAGGGATGATGCACTGCTCGGTGCGGCGGAAATCGTAGTTGAACAGATCCTGGAACCACATGCCCGCGATGAACAGGAAGTTCCAGCGGTCCGCGCGGCGCTTGTCGATGTCGGCCTTGGTGCGGTCGCCGGTCACTTTGCCGTAGGCGCCCGTCTGTGATTTCTTGGACATGCCGAAGCACTTGTCGAACTTTGCGATCAGATCGCTCAGGCGGAAGTGCGTGGGAGCCTGGTAAGGATTGTAGTTACGCAGCAGCGCGAGGGATACGCCGATCACCGACATGCGCTTGCTGCGCGCGCCATCGTTGATCCTGGCCACGTCGCGAGCCAGGCGATCGGCGTTCAGGAACGCGGTCACCGGGCGGTATTCCTTGGTTTCCTTGTCGCACATCACCGCCATGCCGACGCCGCAGTTAGGATGGCATCCACATGACAGTTGACCCCAATCCGCGTTCGGTCCGTGGACCAGATCCGCGAAATCGGAGAACGTGCTCATGAACGAAATAGGGAACCAGTCGCGAACGGGTTCGCCGAGACCGGTCTGATTCTTGACGTCGTGCGCCAGGTTAGCCAGCGTGTAGCGCTGCGCTTGCCGGCGTTCGTCAGTAATCGCCTCGTCGCGGCCCGTGAACGATACCGGCTGGAAACTCAGGAACGGGATCTTCTTAGGATTGTCGAGCGCGAAGCGCACCACTGCGCCCACCTGTTCGTTGTTGACGCCGTTGATGAGCGTGATCACCGGGACGATGTCGACGCCGGCGCTGTACAGGTTCTCGATCGCGCGCAGTTTTACGTCAAACAGGTTGCCTACGGCGCGATGCGAATTGGCTTCATTACCGATTCCATCGAACTGCAGATATGCATAACGCAGGCCCGCTTCCGCGGCTTGCTTGGCGAATTCCGGACGTTTGGCGAACTCGATGCCGTTGGTTGCGGCCTGCACGCTTTGATATCCGACCTTGCGGCAATACTGAACGGCTTTCAGGAAGTGCGGCGAAAGCGTCGGCTCGCCGCCCGAGAACTGTACGGACAACTGGCGGCGCGGCTTGATCGTCAGGGCGTTGTCGAGCAGCGTCTGGATTTCCTCCCAGCTCAGCTCGTGCACGAACCCGACTTGATTGGCATCCATGAAACAGGGGTCGCACATCATGTTGCAGCGGTTCGTCAGATCGATGGTAAGCACCGAGCCGCGACCGTGCGTCACCGTAGAGGTACCGTGATCGTGAAGCTTTTCGTCGTTGTGGGCGCGAATGTCGCGGCCCGGGAAGACATCTTCCAGGTGCTTGAAGAAGGCGGGATCGGTCGACATCACGTCTTCAAAATGGCCATGGATCGGGCAGTCCTTCACCATCAGGATTTTGCCATCGCGCTCCAATACGGTCGCTTTGATTTCGCCAACCTTTTCGTTTCTCAGGATCTTGACGGGCAGCTCACCGTTCAGAATCTTGTTGCGGATTTCCGGCACGCATTTGGGGCACAGCGAATCGGTTTCGCGGGGCCAGCCCAGCTTCGGCTTCTGCTTCTCCCAGCTCTTCAGCAACGGCTTGTCCGACCATTTAGGGGTAAACGACGGGTTCGGACTGATGGAGTTCAGCTTGTCAAATACGAACCACGCGGCGTTCGCGGCCACGGCTACCGCTTTTTCGACATGCTTGATGGGCTTAGTCATAGTTTTCCCAGAGGAGGATTGTGCGTCGATTCAGTATATTAGACCATCCTGGGAGGTCCTAGATTAATGAATTGAAATGCCGCTGGATGCATCCAACGGCGTTCACGGGGATTGAACGGATTCTTCTGTAAGACGTTAGAGCTGAAGGAGATAACCCGGAAAACCTAAGGGAGCGAGATCACACCAGTCGGCGAACCGCCAAGGGCAATGGTACCGGCGATGGAGTTGTCGTTACTGTTGATAATCGTCAGGTTGTTGGATCCCTTGTTGGCCACATAGATGAGCGTGTTGTAGGTATCGAGAGCCACGTAAACGGGATTGTTGCCGACTGTGATGGGCGTCTTGCCGAGGCGATAGCTTTTCGCGCGAATGGTATACAGCAAGCCTGCGGGACTGATGCCGCTGGTGACGTAGGCGGTGATCCCATCGACGGAAAAAGCGATCGAGGTGGGATTCGTAATTCCGGTCACGGTCTGGACCTTTTCAAGCGACAGGACATCGTGGACCGTCACGGTGTTGTCCTTGGAGTTGCACACGTAGACCAGCAATCCATCGGGTGTGACGGCGAGGGCGAGCGGGCCTTGGCCGACCGAAAACGTGCCGACGACTTTCTTTGAAGCCGTATCCACCTGCGAAACCGAGCTGAGACCGGAGTTGATGACAAACAAGCTGGTGCCGTCGGGCGTGGTGGCGATTGCGGTGGGGCGGCTGCCGGGATTGAGCGCGATCAAGCCGACGTTGGTGGAATTCGTGTCGATGACCGAGATCGAATCGGCCCCGGAGTTGGTCACATACAGCAGGTTGTTGTCGGCGGAGAAAACGGCGCTGGTGGGCGCGCGGCCCACCGGGATCTTCGCGCCGTAAATAAAATTGGGACCCGTGGAATCCACCAGGTAAACGGCGTTATCGGCGGAGCTGACCGCCCACAACGCGGGTTTGTTCGACGTGATCACTTCCCTGAGATTGGGCACGCCGTGGGGCACCAGCGGAAAGCTGCCGCCGAAGTACTTATATTTGGAGCCAACCCAGTTGAGCGAGAATCCATTTACGTCATCGATGTTGATTGCGCTTACGCCGCTGAGCGTCCACATTCCGGTCGACCCCACGACGAATACCGAGCGGCCGCTGTTGAGATAGCCGAAATACTCGTAGTCGCAACTTTGATCGCAGGACGCCAGCAGGAGAAACAGGGAGATCAAGCCGTAGAGTTTGATTTTTTTTCTCATATTCGTGTCCTATCTGTAGAGCGCGCTGCGGCGATCGACAAAGTCGACTTGGGCGGCGCCGCCAGTCAGTTTGCCGGCGGTGATGGATTGCGGCGATCCAGCGGGGACCGAATGAAGTTCGATGAAGCCGTGCGAGAGGCTGTAGTTGGTGCGCGTCCCAGGGAGCGGCGCCAGCACATAAGACGGAACGGTAAAACTGGTGGCGCCGGCAGGAACGTTGCAGATGAATTCGCCTGCCGAGTTGGTGGGGTAATCCATGTTGCCACCGCGAATGGTGACGGTTCCTGCGCCGGTCCAACTGAGAGTCAAAGGCTGGGAGCGGTCGATGATCGAAGCTGCTCCGCGATTGCTATTGGTCCAGGTAATCGCCGGTGCGACGTTGAGGCTCACGTTGAATGCTGCGATGTCGGCGCTGCCGGCCGCGGTCACTTTGTAACTCCCGGGAGTGTAATACGGCGGCATCGCGGAGACGCCGGGGAGCGCGGGTGTCAGCCCGAAGAGTCCGAAATCGTAGCGCACACCTTCCGTCACCGTGGTCATCGCCATAGCAGGACCGCTCGGTCCAGTGAGAGACAGCGCGCCCGCGGCAAGATCCTTCGCCACCGTGCGGGGCACGGCGAATTCGGGACCATCGGTCGAGACATATGTCGTGCAGGTTCCGGGCGGGGGCTGGGAAAGATAAGGATGGAAGGCGTAAACTCCGCCGGGGTAGTTGCCGAAATACGCGACAGCCTGATCGCTGACCAGGGTCTGCGCGGGCGAAATAAGCCAGTCTTCCGTCGTAGTCTGGCGCGTCAGCATCACGATCCCCAGGTTTCCGCCGCTGACCGGAACCAGCGAGAGCGGATTGAACGGATCCGAACACGCGCCTCCGTTGGGGTTGATCGACATGGTGACGGTGTTGCTCACAGCCGTTCCAGCCACTCGGGCAACGACAGGAACGTAGCATCCCGAGGCCGCGTTGGCGGGAATCTGGAAAACCACTTGATCGATTCCCGCACAGCACGGCGTGCGGCCGCTATAGGTGATGTTGGTCACGGGCACGCCTCCAACCCAGATTTCGACCGGGAACGGAAGACTGCCGATGGGCGGCGTAAGACTATCGGATTGCGTGATGGGTCCCAGGCCGTTTGCCCACAGGGTGACGAACTGGTTCGGCACAGCGGAAAGTAGCGGCGAATTGAGCGGCGCGTCACTGCCGGAAAGATTCTGAATGCTGCCCGGACCGACGCCAAAGCCGGTGGACGTAAATAATCCTGGATTGCTGTTCACCACGCGGAGCGTTTGAGGGTGGCTGGTATTTCCGTTATACGTGACGCGAACCGAGACCAGCCCAAGTGGAGCGTTGGAGGGCATGATCGCGTTGACGATCGTGTCGGCGACGAATACAGGGAACGCGTCCATGCTGGTCGCGCCTTGTGTGATCTTCACGGAAACACCGCCAATGGCGGTCTGCAACGGATAACTGGGCTGCTGCGCGGTGGCGGCGGGTCCGAGACCAGTGCCGAAGATGCTGAAGGTGGATCCTCGCGCGATGGCGCCTCCGGGGACTCCGAACGGTTGAAAACCAGCCGAGTTGGCTACTCCTCTGGGCGTGATGACCGGTTGCGCCCAGATCGTAAATCCCCCGGCTAAGGTGACGCAAAGCTTGAGAAGCCGCATATGCACCTCAGTGATCGATTTAGAAAAATCATATCACGTAATAAATGTTTTGGATACAAAAAAGAACTTAGCCGGGAGTGAGTAGAATGAAAGATTGGAACGATTCTGGATCAAGAATTTCGGATGCCGCGCGTCGCAGGCCGATGGAGCCGCCATCGAAGCAGGGCTGGCGGGCAAAGGCCTGGCCGCCGCGGGCACGGCCGCGGAGGCCGATCTGGTGGTCCTCAACACCTGCACCGTCACCGCGACCGCCGACGATGAGGTTCGTCAAACTGTCCGGCGGATCCATCGGGAACATCCTCTGGCCCGCATTCTGGTGACCGGATGCTATGCCCAGCGCGCGCCCGAAGAAATCGCCGCGATCGAGGGCGTCACCATGGTGGTGGGCAATTCGCATAAGACACAGATCCCCGATTTGGTGTCGATGCCGTATCATTCTCAAATTCAAATCGGCGACATTTTCGAGCAGCGCGATTTTCTGTCCGCGCCAGTGGACGACGCCCTGGGAGACCGCACGCGTCCCAATCTAAAGGTTCAGGACGGCTGCAACAATCGATGCTCGTTCTGCATTATTCCGTTCGTGCGGGGGCGCAGCCGCAGCGCGACGCCGGAACAGGTGGTCGAACAGGTTGGCTCTCTCGCGTTGAGATATCGCGAGGTTGTGCTCAGCGGGATCAACCTGGGGCGTTGGGGACGCGATCTGGACTCACGCGTGCGCCTGGTGGATCTGATTCGGCGACTGCTGGCGGAAACCGAGGTCGAGCGGCTGCGGCTCAGTTCGGTAGAGCCAATGGATTTCTCAGACGAACTGCTGGGGCTGATGGCGGAATCGCCGCGCATCGCCAAACATGTTCACGCGCCGCTGCAATCCGGATCGGACCGCGTGCTGCGGCGGATGCATCGTAAATATCGTCCGCGGCACTATGCCGATCGCATCCTGAAGGCGCGGGCGTTGATGCCCGAATGCGCCGTGGGCGCCGACGTGATGACCGGATTCCCCGGGGAGACCTCCGAAGAGTTCGAGGAATCACGAACGTTTATCGAAAGCCTGCCGTTCACTTATCTTCACGTGTTCACGTATTCGGAGCGGCCGGGGACTCCGGCGGCCGAGTCGGTCGAACAGGTTCCTGCCGTCGTCCGGAAGCAGCGCACGCACGTGTTGCGCGAGTTGGCTGCGGTGAAGAATTTGGAATATAGGCGGTCGATGATCGGGAAGACGCTTTCCGCAGTGACGCTGGATCAAGGGGCGCTCAGCGAGAACTATCTGAAGATCAAACTGGCCGCCTCGCGAGAGGCGAACCGGATCGTCGACGTGCGCATCGGGGGCGTGCATGGCGACGGGCTGATTGAATCTGGAGCGCTCGCGGTACTTTCAGCGTAGTTGTGGAACGAATCTCCAGCTTGCCGCGAAGGCTGTAGCTATCGTGACACGTCAACATCGTCCGCTTCCTACGGTCGCGGCTCAATGTCTGCACTTGTCATCGTAGCGACGCAATGAGCCGCGACCGCAGGAAGCGGTGGATGCTGAGTTTTTCGCCGCCCCTCAGCCCCCTAGTTCTGCTGCTGAGTGCCAGCAGCGCCCCGGCCGCCTTCGCGCCTGGGTTGTGGCGGAGGAAGCGGTTTGCGAGGCAACATTTCTTCGCGCATTGCCGTGTTGTAAACGAACGTCGCGACGATCGCTGACATTTGCATCATGTCGCCCTTCTGAATCCGGTCGTACACGTCCATGTTGGAGTGATGCGTGCGCGAATCGTAATCCATCGGGTCCTGAATGAACTGGAAACCGGGCAGGCCCACTGCGTCGTAAGACAGATGATCCGTGCCGCCCGTGTTGCGGATGCTGATGGTACCGTTGGCCAGGTCCTTCAGTGGAGCGAACCACTGCTCGAAAATGGGGCGCATCATGTCATTGCCCTGAAGATACACGCCGCGGATCTTGCCGGTGCCGTTGTCGACGTTGAAATATCCGGAGAGCTTGGCATGCTCCCCGGTGATCTTCATCGTTTCCGGATCGCCGAAATGTTCTTTCACGTAAGCCTTGGACCCGAGGAGCCCTTCTTCTTCGCCGCCCCACAAGCCCATGCGAACTGTGCGGTCCATTTTGAGATTCAGCGCTTTCAGGATGCGCATGGCTTCGATCATCACCGCGCTTCCGGCAGCGTTATCAGTGGCGCCAGTGCCGCCGTGCCAGCTATCGAGGTGTGCGCCGAGCATGACCAATTGGTCCTTCTTGGCCCCACCTTCGATTTCGGCAAGCACATCGACTGAGTCGGTGCGTTCATCCTGAAATTTGGTCTGCACGTCGAATTCGAGCTTCACCGGGATTTTGTGATCGATCAGCCGGCAGATGCGATTGTATTGCTCCGGCGTGATAACGACCGTCGCAGGAACGACCGCGTCTTTGGCATCACGCGAACCGGCGCTGCCACCGAAGACGGTTCCGCCTTCACTTCGGCCGCCGCCTCCGCGTAGAATCAATGCGGGCTGTTCTTCGGCCAGGAACTTCTGCAAGGTTTGCTGGAAACCGCGTCCACCTGGGCCGCCGGCCTGAGGCTGTCCGCCGCGTCCGCCGCGGCCATTCGCGCCCGGGGGAGGCGTAAAAAAGCCGCGTCCGCCGGTGCTGGGATCGGGAGCCATCGCGAGGTCGGCTAGTTCCTGATCGGTATAACGATGACCCAGCGCATTCGTGCTCATCTGCAAATCGCGGCCGACGCCGAGCATGATGATCTTGCCTTTGAGCTTGCCCTTGTATTTCTCGATGTCGGCATCATTGGCGATGGCCTCAATCAACATCGGCTCGCCGCTGACGATGCCATTGGTCCCGGCGGTCCATGCTTGCGGATAGCCGATCAGCGGAGCGTACTGTGGCTCGATCATGTGACCGGAGAAGTGCGTCATTTCCCAACCGCGGCCAAACGGCCATTTTTCGGTATGCGCCTTCATGCCCCAGTCCGTCATTTGCTTGACCACCCAATCCGCCGCTCCGAAATAGGCGGGCGAGTTGGTGAGGCGCGGACCATGCACGTCGGTCAACTGGAACATCGTCTCCATGACCTGGGAGTGCTGGAAGGCTTCTTCCTTGATCTTATGCAGCGTCGCGAGGTCGACTTTCTCCTGGGCCAGGGCCACCAGGGAAACCAGGCAAAGCAGCGTGAAAATTCGTTTGAAGTTCATGAATTATCCTTTATTGGGCGTTTCCCGTCACTGGAATGTTACCTTCGCGCCCGTCGTCTCAACCGCTTCCTGCGGTCGCGGCTCGTGCCGGCGTTAACTATGATCGTCATCAACTACCTTTGCGCCCACGGTTGGGGTTTGGGGGCGGGCAAGCGCGGGAGCGGTTCAGTTCTCATGGCCGTGTGATAGGCGAACGCAGCCTCGATCGCGGCGGCTTCCATCACGTCGCCCTTTTGCACGCGCTCGTAGACATCCATGTTGGAGTGATGCGTGCGCGTTCCATACTCCAACGGGTCCTGCAGGAAGCCGAATCCATCCAATCCGACATAGGCGAACGAAGTATGATCCGTGCCGCCCGGAGCGCGATCCGACGGCGCGCTTGCGCCCGCGACCACGGTCGCTCCCAGGTCGTGGAACGGCGCTAGCCAGGCCTCGAAGATCGGACGGACCATGTCGTTTCCGCCGATATTGATTCCGCGGAATTTTCCGCTGCCGCTGTCATCGTTGTAGTACGCCACCAGCTTCGAGTATTCGGGCTTGAGTTTCATGTCGGCGCGATCGGCGAAATGATTTTTCACATAAGCGATGGACCCTAGCAGGCCTTCTTCTTCGCCGCTCCACAATGCGAGCCGTACCGTGCGATCCATTTGCACATTGAGCGACTTGAGAATCCGCATGGCTTCGATGGCGACGGACGATCCGGTAGCGTTATCGGTCGCACCGGTGCCGCCGTGCCAGCTATCGAAGTGTCCGCCCACCATCACGATCTCGTCACGCTTGCGGGCACCTGGAATTTCAGCGATCACATTGAACGACTGCTCTTCCTGGGTGCCGATTTTCGAGCGAATGTCGAATTCGAGCTTGACTGGAATCTTGTGCTCCACCAGACGCGCGATGCGGTTGTAATGTTCCTCGGCGATGACGACGGTCGGGGGCGGGACGGGTTCGCCGGCTTTGTATGATCCATAGCTGCTGCCGAAAACCGTGCCGTAAGCCGCGATGGGGCTGAACTGGATTACGACGGCGGGCTTTTCGTCGATCAGGAATTGAATCACGCGTTCACGGAAACGGCGCTGCGCTGCGGGATCTTGAGGCGCTGCATTGCCGCGCCCGCCACGTCCACCAGCGGGCGGACCTCCGGGACCGAAGGCGAATCGGGAAGGATCCGGCGTTTCGACGCGTTGCCGTAGTTCTTCATCGGTCAGACGATGGGCGAGAGGATTGTATGGCTCTTCGATTTCCTGCGGCGCCATGGTCAGGACCATTTTTCCGCGAAGCTGACCCTTGTATTTGTCCAGATCGGCTTGTGTCGTGAGCGGCGCGAGCATCGCGTCGCCTTTCACCGGCCCATTGGTGGCGTCGGTCCAGGCGGCCTGAAATCCGATGATCGGGGAATATTGCGGCTCCAGCATATGGCCTTCGTAATGAAGCTGGTTCCAGCTCCGGCCAAACGCTCCCCAGGGTTCCTGTTTGACGTTGACCAGGCCGTAGCCTTCCAGGCGCTTCACCACCCAATCGGCAGCGGCCTTGAATCCAGTGGAATTGGTGACGCGCGGACCGTTGGCATCGGTCAGATAGAACAACGTCTCCATGATTTCGGAGTGATTGAAGGCCTGGTCCCGAATCTTGTTGACGATGGCTAAGTCAGCTTTGTCCTGCGCGAATAAGGCGGCAGAGAAGGCAGCAGCGAGAAGGAACGTGCGAGCGCGCATATCGAATTGAGGATATTACAAATCGCCCGAGCGCGCCAACGATAATAGGAATGTGATCACCGATCTGGTGCAGATTCGCAGGCTGGGCGAGAAGAACCGGGCCGAGAATCTGCGCTTCCGCAAATATCTCAAAACGCACGAATGGGTGGAGCGGCAATTTCGGCGCGCGGCCGAGGAAGTTCACGACCAGATCGATTGCCGCGAATGCGCTGAATGCTGCCGTGTCACCGAAGTCCAGCTCGCCGAACGAGATATCGAACACCTGGCGAAATTCCTGCGCATCAAGCCGGCCGCATTCGTCGAGCAATACACGATGACTGGCGAAGACGGCGAGATGATCCTGAAGCGAACCGAATCCGGCTGCGTGTTCCTGGACGGGAACGAGTGCACGGTGTACGAGGCTCGGCCAGGGAATTGCGAAAAATTCCCACATTTGTTGAAAGGCGCGGGGTCGATACCGAGCCGCATGTGGCAATTCGTGGATCGGGCGACTTATTGTCCCATCGTTTATAACTGGATGGAGAAAGCGAAGGGGCTGACGAAATTCCGATGACGCTGCGGCCTCGCTTTGCTGCGGATATGGACGCAACAACCCTGACACGCCTGTTAAGAGGAGAGCATTTGGACATGCCCGAGCGCGTTGAACTCGGATTGTGGCCACATCCGCCGATTCCCATCGAGCATGTGATTCAACACCTGACAAACATATTGCAGGAGACTCATTGGTTCCCGCACCTGCCACTACCTACACAGACCGGCCAATCAATCAGCGAGTGGCCAACAATTGAGCGAGAATCTACGAATCAGTTCATCTACAGAGCGCAGCGAACCGATCCATCGAATCCTTCTGTGGTCGTCAACTCGATCGAGCGGCCGTTTCAGACGGCGCGTGAAGCCGCGGAGTTTTGTTTGCGATGGGCCTTCATCTTCCCGGCGACCTTGATGGCTGGACTGTGACGTGATCCTTCACGGGATTCCGCGTTTGAACGGGCATGGTAAATTGAATCTGTGAGCCGTCCGGTAGCCCGTTATACTCCCTCTCGCCGGTATCTCTTGTTGGCGATCATCGCCTTCGGGGGGAGTCTGCTTTCCGGGTACACCGCGCTGCGATGGCCTCCGGCGTGGATCGCGACGGGACTGTTCGCGCTCTCCGCAGCGGCGGTACTGGTGCTGGCGCTGCGGCCGGCGATCGAGATTTATGAAACGCATCTCGCGATCGGTCGTGCCGCGATTGCGTGGGGTGAGATTCGACGCATCGATCGGACTGGATGGAATGCGCCGCTCGCGGTTTTTCTGACGCTAGCCGATGAGAGCCGCATGCTCCTGCTGCATCCGGGCGATCTGGATTCGTCCACCGGCCTGCTTCGCCATTTGCGGCGCTACTCGCGCGAGGCGCTGCTCGACGGCATTCCGTATCGCCAGTTCTGGGGCGAAGGGCTTCCACCCGCGCAATCCGTGCCAAAACAGTTGCCGGCCGCGCGCTATCCGCTGCTGCGTCCCGAAGACGAGGACGAAGTGGAACGCATGTTCCAGCGGCTGAAATCCGTCGGCCGCATCGATCAGCGCGGCTCGGACGACAAATAATTGAAACGGATCGCGCTGGCGTTGGCGGCAGTGATCGTATTTGCTGTGGTGCTTCACTCGGCGATCTTTGCCGGGCTGGGTGGATACCTGGTGCAGAGCGAGCCGCCACAGAAGGCCGATATCATTCTGGTTCTCGGCGGCGATTGGAGCGGCAATCGCATTCTCAGAGCCGCGGATCTGGTCCGCGAAGGATACGCTCCCAAGGTTCTGGTCAGCGGACCCGCGGGAATCTACGGACGCTATGAAAGCGATCTGGAGATCCCGTTCGCCATCCAGCACGGATATCCGCAAGCGTATTTCGAGGCATTCGAAAACCATTCGCACTCGACCATGGATGAGGCGAGCATGACGATTTCGCGTCTACGCCAGATGGGAGCGAAGAACGTGCTGCTGGTAACCAGCAACTTCCATACGCGTCGCGCAGGGAAAATCTACCGGCATCAGGCGCCAGACTTGACGTTCGACGTTGTCAGCGCGCCCGATCCCGATTTTTCGCCATCGAACTGGTGGCACGAGAGAGAAGGGCGCAAGACCTTCCTGATCGAATGGATGAAAACCGTCGCGGAGTGGGTCGGCCTATGAAGCGCGACGCGCGATTCCTGTGGCCCTACTTGTGGCGCTACCGCCGCGCCTTCGCCTTAGGACTCGGGTCGCTCATAGTGAAGGACGGGCTGGGCGCTGCGCTGCCGCTGGCGATGCGGGGCGCGGTCGATTCGATTGCCGGGGGACGTGGGCTGCGCCTGATGCTGGCGTTTTGCGGGCTCATCGTTTTGGTCTCGCTGTGCAAGGGAGTTTTCCAATACTGGATGCGCGTGATTCTGATCGGGGTCTCGCGCGACGTCGAATACGACATGCGCAATCAGTTGTTCGCGCGGCTGGTCACGCTCGATTCCGGATTCTTCGGACGCACGCGAACCGGCGACATCATGGCGCGCGCCACTAACGACATGAATGCGGTCCGCATGATGCTGGGGCCGGGACTCATGTATCTGTTCGAGACGTCGCTGACGCTGGTGCTGGCTCTCGCCGTAATGCTGTGGGTGGATTGGCCGCTAACGCTGGTGGCGCTGATCCCAGCGCCGTTCGTGAGTCTCGCCGTACTCGGATTCGGGCGCCAGATTCATGAGCGCTTCGAATCGATCCAGCGCATGTTTTCCGATATCAGCAGCCGCGTGCAGGAAAATCTTTCGGGCGTCCGCGTGGTCCGGGCGTATGTGCAGGAACGCTCTGAGCTGGCCCTGTTCGAGAACGTCAACGGCGATTACATCCGCGAAAATCTGCGGCTGGCGCGCATTTCCGGCTTGTTCAATCCGCTGCTATCGGCACTGATCGGGATCACGTTTCTGCTGGTGTTGTGGATGGGCGGACTGCGGTTGATGTCGCACAAAATATCACTGGGCAGTTTCGTGATGTTTCAGACTTACATGGGGATGCTGATCTGGCCCATGATCGCGATGGGCTGGGTGGCGAATCTGCTGGAGCGAGGCAGGGCATCGTTGAGCCGTGTGCGCGAGCTACTTGAGGAGCGGCCAGCCATCGCGGCTCCCGCAAATCCGCGCGCGCTGCCGGCACCGGTTCGCGGGGCAATCGAGTTTCGAAACGTCGGTGTGCGCTACGGAAGCCGGATGGCACTGGAGAATGTCGATCTGCGAATTCCCGCGGGCACGACGGTTGCGATCGTGGGCCACACCGGTAGCGGGAAGAGCACGCTGGCGCACCTGATTCCCCGGCTGATCGATCCGAGCGCGGGCATGGTGGCCCTGGACGGAATCGACTTGCGGGAGTTTTCTCCGGAGGATGTTCGCAGCGCCATCGGCTACGTCCCGCAGGAGACTTTTTTGTTCAGCGCGACGCTGGCGGAGAACATCGCGTTCGGGGTCAAAGACGCTACCGAAGATCAAATCAGGCGCGCCGCTGAGATCGCGGGTCTCGCCCCGGATATCGCGGGATTCCCCAACGGTTATAAGACCATGGTGGGCGAGCGCGGGATCACGCTTTCCGGCGGCCAGAAGCAGCGAACCGCCATCGCCCGGGCGATCCTGCGGGATCCGCGCATTCTGATTCTGGACGACGCGCTGGCCAGCGTCGACACCGCGACCGAAGAGCGCATCCTCAACGAATTGCAGGACGTCATGCACGGGCGCACCACCATCCTGATATCACACCGGGTGTCCACCATCCGCAACGCGGACCGGATTTTCGTGTTGGAAAAAGGAACGGTGGTCGCCGAGGGTTCGCACGCCGAGCTACTGGAGCGCGGCGGCTATTATGCCGATCTGTTCCAGAAGCAGTTGCTCGAAGAAGAGCTCGAAGCGATTTAGGCGAAGGTGTTAGACTTCGAAACATAGCTTTGTGTGGGGAGGTTTTATGCGTGCGGTCCTCAGCGGCTTCCTTCTGATTTCCTGCATCGCCCGCGCCCAGACGAATGGACGGCTTACGGGTTCAGTGATCGATCCTTCGGGCGCCGCGATTCCGAAAGCGACCGTCAGCATCCTGCTGCACGGCGGCAAGCGAGCGTTGCTCGCCACGCTGACCAGTAATGAAGGCGCGTTCACGGTGGAAAGCGTCCGGCCTGAACTCTACGATCTAGTGATCGAAGCCGACGGTTTCCAGCGCTATAACCTCGAAAACGTGAAGGTCGATCCGGCGCGCTCCACCGATCTGCCACCGATCAAGCTGATGCTGAGCTCGACCGCCATGAGCGTGGAAGTGACGGCCACCGTCGAGTCGGTGCAGACCAGCAGCACCGCGATCGCTACTACGGTGACCTCGGAACAGATCCGCAGGCTTCCGGTAGGGGACCGCAATCCGCTCGCGTTCATCGCGACGCAGGCCGGGGTCGGATCGAACGCGTTCGCGACGAATATCAACGGACAGCGTGAATCGTTCAGCACCGTGACGCTGGATGGCGTCAACATTCAGGACAACTACCTTCGCGATAACGATCTCGACTTCACGCCCAATCTGCTGCTGCTGGACCAGGTGAAGGAATTCACGGTAACAACTGCGCTGTCGGGCGCTGGTTCGAGCGGTGGATCGCAAGTGAGTTTTTCGACACCGTCAGGAACCAATGAATTCCACGGGTCCGCGCTGTGGCAGAATCGCAACAACAAATTCGCCGCCAACGATTTCTTCGATAACAAAGATGGGATCGGACTGCCGCGGCTGAATCTGAATCAGGTGGGCGGATCGTTGGGCGGTCCTATCAAGCGCGACAAACTGTTCTTCTACATGAACTACGAGGCGTACCGGCTGCGGAGCCAAGCCACGGAGGACGCAACCATTCTGACGGCGAGCGCCCGGGCCGGGATCGAGTCCTACGTCGCGAGCAATGGTCAGGTGCGCACAGGAAATATTCTTCAGATCACTGGCCTGACTCCCGATCCGGCGATTCAGGCGCTGCTCAAGGACGTCCCCGCGCCCGAGAAAATCAATAATTATCGAGTCGGAGACAGCCATCCCGGGCAGTTGCTGAACACCGGCGGCTATTCGTATTTGGTCCGCAACAATCGCGATCGGGACCACTGGACCGGTAAGCTGGATTACAATCTTTCGACTTCGCACGTCATTTCGGGATCGTTCGCGTGGAATCACGACCTGGTGGATCGTCCAGATGTGGCAGTGAACTATTCGAACGTGTCGCCGGTGACCAACGACAATTCGACGAAATTCGCCGCGCTTGCCTGGCGTTATAGCCCCAGGGCGACACTCACCAATGAATTGCGGGGCGGGCTGAATTACGCGCCCGCGGTATTCGACATGTCTGGCACGCTGCCGTCCTCACTGATCGGCGGGACGATTTTCAACTCACCGGTCGCGGCCACGAACTTCCTGCCGCAAGGCCGCAACACGCGGACGCGAAATCTTGAAGACAACGCGTTTTGGAATCACGGCAAGCACGATTTTCAGTTCGGGTATCATTATCAGGCGGTTCGCATCCGCAGCTACGACTACTTCGGCACGGTGCCGACTTATGACGTCGGAATCGATTCGGCGAATCAGCAGCAGAACCTGCTGGGCTCAACGGATTTGCCCGGAATCAGCGCCTCGGATCTGAATCGCGCCAACAGTCTGCTGGCGACGCTTGCCGGACTGCTTAACGACGACAACGTGGTTTACAACATCACCAGCCGTAATTCCGGATTCGTTCCTCGCGCACCATGGGTCCGCAATTTCACTTACGACAACCACGCGTTCTATGCCGAGGATAAGTGGAAGATCCGAAAGAATGTCACGCTGACAATGGGCCTCCGCTGGGATTACTACACGCCGGTCAATGAAGTGAACTCGCTGGAGCTTCAGCCTGAACTGACCAGCGGAAACGCGTTCGCGGCGCTGCTCGACCCAAAGAACTCGCTCGATTTCGCCGGGAATTCCGTGGGACGTCCGTTCTATCACAAGCCGCTCAAGAACTGGGCCCCGAACGCCGGAATCGCGTGGGACGTTTTCGGAAACGGAAAAACGTCCATCCGCGCGGGATACTCGATGCATTATGTCGACGACCAAATTGTGGAGGTCGCGGACGGGTTCACCAATACGAATCCGGGCATTCAGGCATTTCTTCAGAACTTCGATCTGAGCGGGACTGTGAGCAAGGCTCCCTCCCTGCCGGCGCCGAAATTCCAGGTGCCGACGTCGTTCGCCGATCAATACGCGCTGAACGCGGGTGTATTTTTCACGCTGATCAATCCCAACCTGAAGACTCCTTACGATCAGCAGTTCGCGTTCGCCATCCAGCAGGAATTCAAAGGGACCATCATCGAAGCACGATTCATCGGAAACCATGCCACCAAGCTGCTCCGCGGATTCGATCTGAATCAGGAGAACATCACGTCCAACGGATTCCTGTCTGATTTCCTGAAGGCCCAGAACAACGGATTGCTGGCGCAAAAAGCCACCGGTACGTACAATCCGTCCTACAACCCCAAGATCGCTGGTAGCCAGCCGCTGACGGTCTTCGCGCAGCTCTCGGGCGGAGGGCAGTTGCGGAATCCGACGATCCAGACGCTGATCCAGAACGGAGAAGCGGGTGAGCTGGCCTATCAGTAC
Source organism: Bryobacteraceae bacterium (assembly GCA_035568415.1). GTDB lineage: Bacteria > Acidobacteriota > Terriglobia > Bryobacterales > Bryobacteraceae > Palsa-187. The sequence continues at coordinate 164,791 of DATMOC010000018.1, forward strand.
ACCGTCAACGGACTCAATGGATCGCTGAATTTCTTTCCGAATCCCAACGCGCTGGCTGCCGTGTATCTGGATAACTTCAGCAATTCGCATTACGATTCCCTACAGCTGGAAGCCAGGCGGCGTCTGCATTCCGGAATCGCCTACCAGGTCAACTATGTTTTCTCGAAATGGCTGAGCGACGCGAGCACTGTCAACTCGCTACGCTTTGAGCCGTTCCTGGACATCAACAACACCGCACTGGAACGTTCGCGCACGCCGAGCGATCTCACGCATCAGTTCAAGACGAACTATTCCTACGATCTTCCCTTCGGAGAAGGCCACGCCGTACATTTGAATCATGGATGGAATCGCCTGATCCAGGGCTGGACCACTAGCGGCAACCTATCCTGGACCTCGGGCAATCCATTCTCGGTTCCCTCCAACTTCGGGACGTTCCTGAGCGAGGGTTTTTCGAGCGAGAACATGGCGAACACGCTGCTCACCAGGACCGACCTGAACGGGATTCTTCAGTTCCGGATGACCGGCAACGGCCCCTATATCGTTCCAACATCGGTGATCGGTCCGGATGGACGCGCGGTAGCGCCGGGTGGAAGCGCGCCGTTCCAAGGGCAGATTTTTACGAATCCAACGGCAGGAACCATCGGCGAGCTGCAGCGCCGGCAGTTCACCGGACCGAATGTGTTCCTGATGGACGCCGCGCTGTTCAAGGAGACGCACATCAATGAGCGCTTCCTGGTTGAGCTGCGCATGGAAGCGCTCAACGTTTTCAATCATCCGGCCTTCGCCGTATTCAGCAATAATCTCGCGGTCAACTCACAGCAATTCGGGCAAATTACCAACACGCTGGGTGCCCCGCGCCAGATGCAATTCCTGGTCCGGGTCAAGTTCTAACAGCGAGCGTGAGTTGAGCGATTCTCTTGCGGAAAGCGTCGGCGTCAGAGCCCGCGCCGCGATCGACCACCACCGTGGCAACCTGTAGGTCGACCTCGTGGGCTAGTCCGTTCTCCTGCATCGAATAGTTCCCCGACAATCCCTTGGCGACGCTGCGCGACAGCGTGATCGCTCCGGCTAGTTCGACGCTGAGGAACGCGACAAATTCGTGCTCGCTCCACCGGCCGATGAGTGCGTCCGGCCCGGCCAAATTGCTTAACCGGCGGATCAGCGCTTTGAGCGTTCCCTCCACCACCGTGCGCGAATAGCGCCGGCTGATCGCAGCGAAGTTATTGACCACAATCAAAAGCAGGCAGAATGAATCGCCCTGGCGCAGCAGCTCTTCTAAACGCAAATCGACTTTCTGACGATTCCACGCCCCCGAAGCGGGATCCGTGTAAAGAGAGCGCCTCTCAGCCTGCATTTCGCGATGTAGCAGAGTGATCTCATCCTGCATCTGCGCCACCAGCATCTGGTTGCCGCGGCGGATCTCTTCCAGTCCGGCGGCGACCTCGCCGAGCGCTCTCGTAATCCCTTGACGGATCTTCTCAACGTCTTCACTTTTCGCAGTCAGCGCGAGCCGGTCCATTTCGCGTTTTAGTCTTTCCTGGTGATTGTCGCTGCTCGAAGAGACGCCGGAGGCAAAGCTGGCCATGGCGGCGGCGCTCGCTTCCAGATCCTGGAATAAGCGCGTGAGCCGGCCTCGAACCTGGTCGCGATAATCGCGCAGCTCTCCGCGGAAGGAGGCCTGCACAGAGCGCAGATCTTCGCTGTTGGCCGCAGCGCCAAAACGTTCCTCAACTCCGGCCAGGTGTTTACGAAATTCTGTCAACTCGTGGGGGTTCAGCTCGATAGCGTACTGCGACACGCAACGAACCGCGTGTTTGTAGGATTCTGCCGTAGCCTTGAGCAGGTTCTCAAGCCGGTCCAGCTCAGTAACCGATTTTCGCAACGAGATCAACGTGCCTGCCTCCGGGAGTCTCATCGGCACCCACGGGGCGATATTGAGCAGCTAAATTGAGTGGAAACTCATTCCGGAGAAGCTGACGACGCTGTGTTCGTCGATGTTCCACTGCTGGTAGCGGAGCAGGCGGCCTCGCGCGTTGGGCACCGCTTTGAGGAACGTATACACCGGAGCCGATCCACACCACTTCAGATCGTCGTGATTCTGCTGCACCTGATCCCAGAAGCCGCGCGCGTCTCCGGCTTCAATCGAATCGATGCGCGCGCGGTCGCGTCGGGCGACCAATTCCATCTCGTCTCGATCCGCTGTGGCGTCGATCTGATCTCCATAGCGCCGGCCCATGTGAGCCATGTCGATGCCGAGGACCCACAGCAACCGGTCGCCATCACGCGCGGCAAGTTCTCCCAATGCACCGAAGGTCCGTCGCACATCTTCGGAATCCTCCGGCAATCCGCCCTGATAAATACTGCGTGCGTAGGAACCGCACAGAATAGGCACCACCTTAATCGCCGGCCCGAACAGATGCTGAAGAAACACCACCTGAAACTCGATCGAATGTTCCACGGCGTGACAGTAATCTTCCATCGCGGCGTTGCCCGCTTCCTGCGCGAGCCGATTGACGATCGCCAAATCGATTCGCGTATCGCCAAACGGCGTGCGAAAGGGCTTGCGTGTCAGGCCGACGCGATCAGGTTCGCCATAATGTGAAGTGCCCAGAATCACAAACGTTCTTTCGCCATCCGCCGGCGAAAGCGTCGAATAGGCGGCACGATACGCCTCGACGCCTCCGAACGGGCTCACGTGCGGCGCGGCGATTGCGATGACGCGACCGGGCGCGGGTGGTGCTGCTCCGTTCATGTAGTCGCGTAAGGTCGCGGTCAGGTCGGCGGCGGTCTCCGGATAGCCGGTGCCGGCGTGCACCGCTTCGCGTAACGGCGCGGCTGCGAAATTTTCTTCGGCTTGATGTTTGCGCTCGGCGAACGCGTCGTCTTCCAGGAACCCGGCCGCACTCAGCGTCTCGAGCAGATGATTCTGCAGCTCGCCGACTTGGATTTCGCCGGTCATCCGCACCAGGTACTCGCGCAGATCCAGCTCGCTTTGTTCGCCGTCCAGAAATTCCAGGCACGCGACCAGCGCCGGAGGGATGATCAGCGTCGCATCCGAGTAGTGAAATGGATCGCGAATCACCAGTCCGGGTTTATCCGCGACCGGGGAAGGAAAGTAATCCAGGTTGGGTCGAAGGCGAGGAAGCAATTCTCAGCATACAGGAGATACAGGATGAAGCAGGATGCCATAATCGAGATTCGTGACTCCCACCGAGCAGTACCAACAGCGCCTCGAACTCTGGCGCAGCGAGCATGCCAGCTCAGAGCACCGCTTCCGTCAGCTGGGCAATGCGAGGCTCATCACGGCGATTGCCGCTGTCGCCATCGCCGGATTCTCATTCGGCGCCGGATACGTCTCTGCGTGGTGGCTGATCGCGCCGCTACTGATTTTCATCGCGCTTGCGATCGTGCACGATCGAGTCGACCGGAAACGCGCGGCCGCCGCGCGCGCAATCGCCTATTTTGAGCACGCCACAGCGCGGCTCACCAATCATTGGATTGGCAAGGGGAATCTGGGCGAGCGGTTCCGCGACCCGAAACACGTGTATGCAGATGACCTGGATCTGTTCGGACGCGGCTCGCTATTCGAGCTTCTTTCGACTGCGCGAACGGCGGCAGGTGAAGCGACGCTCGCGTGGTGGCTACTCGCGCCGGGCGATCCCGCCAGTGTTTCCGCGCGACAGCAGTCCGTCGCCGAGCTGCGCGGCCGCGTGGACTTGCGCGAAGAACTGGCGCTGATGGGCGACGATATTCGCGCCGCAGTGGACGCGAAAGACATCGCGCGATGGGGCGAGCAGCCTCCGGTGCAGCCTTTTGCCGGAGCCCGTCCCATTGCGGCGGTCCTCGCAACGGCGGCTCTCGCTACGTTCGGGCTCTTTCTGGCGCACGTCCTGCCGTTGACGCCGTTTCTGGTCGTGATTCTGGTCGAGTTGGGATATGGGCTGGCCACGCACAAATCCGTCGAGCGAATCGAACAAGCGGTGCAAACGCCGGCGCGTGAATTGCGGCTGCTCATGTTGCTGCTGGAGCGCTTGGAGAGCGAGCCTTTCACCTCCCCGTACCTGGTGAGCCTGAAGCGTGCGCTCGAAACCGAGGGTCGCACCGCGTCGCAGCAGATCCGCCGGCTCAGCCGGATGATCGACCAGCTCGACGTGGCGCGGCTGAATATGTTCTTTCGTCCGATCGCCGCGCCCCTGTTGTGGATTCCGCAGTATTGTATGGCGATCGAGAAATGGCGCCTTGCCTGTGGGCCGCACATCGGTCAGTGGACCGCGGCGATCGGCGAATTCGAAGCGTTATGTTCGCTCGCGTGTTTCGCTTACGAACGGCCCAAGGCGATTTTTCCCGAGTTGCTCGATCAAAGCGAGCCGCACGTGGAGGCCGTCGAGCTTAGTCATCCACTGATCCCCCCGGATGTGGCCGTCGCGAACGATGTCGCCATCGGAGGCGCTACGCGCCTATGGATCGTCAGCGGTTCGAATATGAGCGGCAAGAGCACTCTGATGCGCGCGATCGGCCTGAGCACGGTGCTCGCCTGGGCCGGAGCGCCGGTAACCGCCGCCCAGATGCGCGTCTCCAGATTGCACATCGGTGCTTCGATGCGCGCGAACGATTCGTTGGCGGACAACCGCTCGCGCTTTTACGCCGAAATCGAGCGGCTGCGCGATATCGTCAATCTTTCGCGCGCGGGCCGGCCAACACTGTTCCTGCTGGACGAACTGCTCAGCGGCACTAATTCCCACGATCGACGCATTGGAGCCGAGGCACTGGTGCGGGGTCTGGTCGAGCGCGGCGCAATCGGACTGGTCACCACGCACGATCTGGCGCTGGCCCAGATCGCGGAGACGCTAGACGGCCGCGCCATCAACGTCCACTTCGAGGATCACCTGGAAGGCGGCGAAATTCGTTTCGATTACCGCCTGCGTTCCGGCGTGGTCACGCGTAGCAATGCATTGGAGTTGATGCGCGCTGTCGGGTTAGACGTTTGATGTGGGGCCGACAGTCGTGTCGGCGAGACGGTTTTTAAACCGGCTTGTCTTCGATCCGGTCAATCTTAGAGCTTGCCCGAAAAAACATAAGCCGGCCTGAAAGCCGGCTCGCCGCCAAGACTGGCGGCCCCACGTCGATTAGAATAACCCTATGTCACGAGCACTTCTGACCCTCGCAGCCGGCCTTTCTCTGGCTCTCTCTCTTCAAGCTCAACCCGGTGGACGCGGCGGCGCTAACGCTCAAGCGGGTGGGCCACCGCCGTCCATCGAGCAGCGCACCAGCGGCATGCAGAAAATCGATGGCTACTTTCCGATGTATTGGGACGACCGCACCGGCTCGCTGTGGCTGGAAATTTCGCGCTTCGATACAGATTTTCTGTATACCACCGGACTAGCGGCGGGGCTGGGCTCAAATGATCTTGGGCTCGACCGCGGACAGGGTGGCCAAGGCCGGCTGGTGTCCTTCCAGCGCATCGGACCGAAGGTGCTGTTGACGCAGCATAACGAATCCTTCCGCTCTTCGAGTCCCAATGAAGCAGAACGGAAATCAGTGGAGGATTCATTCGCGAAATCGGTGCTATGGGGATTCACCGTGGCGGCCGAGACGAACGGGCACGTGCTGGTCGACGCGACCGATTTTATTTTGCGCGATGGACACGGCGCCGCCGGTGGGTTGCGTCCTGGAACGTACCGCGTGGATCGCACGCGCAGCGCAGTGTATATGGCTCGCACCAAGGCGTTTCCGAAAAACACAGAAATCGAAGTGACGCTGACCTTCGCCAACGACGCCGCCGGCGGTGGACGAGGAGGCGGCGGTGGACCGGCGCAAGGTCCGCCAGCGATCGGCACCGGAGATGCCGGCGGCGGACGCGGCGGGCGAGGCGGCGGAGGATTCGGCGGCGGTCTGTTCTCAGGAACCGTGGCCAGTGTCACGCCCAGCGCCGATTCCGTCACGTTGCGCGAGCACTACTCGCTGGTCGAACTGCCCGACGGCAATTTCAAGCCGCGTGATGACGATCCGCGCGCGGGCTACGGTGGATTGAATTTCGTCGACTACAGCGTGCCCATCGGGGAGCCGATGGTCAAGCGCTACATCCGCCATCACAGGCTCGAAAAGCAAGATCCCAGCGCGGCCATGAGCGAGCCGGTGAAGCCGATTCGCTACTGGGTCGACTCCGGTGCGCCGGAGGATGTCAGAAAAGCGCTGATCGAAGGCGCGAGCTGGTGGAATCAGGCGTTTGAAGCGGCGGGATTTAAGAACGCGTTCCTCGTCGACGTGCTGCCGCCGGGCGCGGACCCGATGGATATTCGCTACAACATGATCAACTGGGTGCACCGTTCGACACGCGGATGGAGCTCGGGCGGGACCGTCGCCGATCCGCGGACTGGAGAAATCCTCAAGGCGACCGTGACGCTTGGGTCGCTGCGCGATCGGCAGGACTATCTGATATTCGAAGGATTACTTTCGCCGTACACGACCGGGACGGAAAAGCCGGACATCCTGTATCAGACCGCGATCTCGCGTATCCGCCAGCTTTCGGCGCACGAAGTGGGCCACACGCTGGGGCTCGGTCATAACTATTACGACAGCACCAAGGGCTGGATCTCCGTGATGGATTATCCACATCCTCAAGAAGAGTTGCGCGCGGATGGCACCATCGATCTTTCGCACGCGTATCCGCAGCGTATCGGCGAGTGGGACAAGGTCGCCATCAACTACGGTTATCGTGTGTTGCCGCCGGGCGATGAAGCCGCTGCGCTGACCAGGATTCTGGACGACGCCTGGGCGCAAGATCTCCGCTACTTCACCAATCAGGATCTGGAAGCGCATCCCAAAGTCGACCAGTGGTCGAACGGCGTGAATCAGGCGGACGAGTTGAATCAGATGATGAAGGTTCGTCGCGCTGCACTGAATCGCCTGGGCGAACACACCATTCGCAAAGGCGCGCCCATGGCGACCGTCGAAGAGCCGCTGGTGCCGGTCTACATGTATCACCGCTACGCCGTGGAATCGGCGTCGTCGATGGTCGCCGGGATCGATTACATCTACGGCATTCGCGGCGATGGACGCACACCTGTGAAGTGGGAGACGGCCGCGAATCAACGCAAAGCCCTGGACGCTCTCGCGAATACGCTGAGGCCCTCGGAATTGGCGGTTCCCAAACAAGTGCTGGATGCGATCCCGCCGCGTCCGCCGGGATTCGGCCGTCATCGGGAATTGTTCCCGCGCACCACCGGCGATGGGTTCGATCCGCTGAGTCCGGCGACCGTGGCGTCGGATGTGACCATTGGATTCGTGCTGATTCCGGATCGCGCCGCGCGCATGGTCGCGCAGCACGCCGTCGATCCATCACTACCGGGCCTGGAAGAAGTGATCGACAAGTTGACGAAGGCGACGCTCGACGCTCCGGCCGCCACACCGTATGAGCTGGAGATTCGGCGTGCGGAAGAACGTGTGTTCGTCGATCGAGTGATGTGGCTCGCAACGGCATCGCCCAACGGACAGGTGCGGGCGATTGCGACGCTGAAGTTATCGAAGCTCGCCGCCCGACTGCGCGCGGACGCATCGACAAGCGAAGCCGAGCAGGCGCAGCATCAATTGCTGGCAGCGGATATCAAGAGGTTCATGGAGCGGCCAGCGGAGATCGCGCGGGTTTTACCCGCTCCCGACGCTCCGCCCGGTGCGCCGATTGGCGATGAAGGAGAAGATTGGCTCGCACCGGTTCCGGGGTGGCCCGAGCGGCAGTAAAACATTCTCACGCAAAGACGCGAAGCTCGCCCAGTTTTGCTTTGCGACTTTGCGTCTTTGCGTGAAATAACTTAGTGCCGGAAGTGCCGAACCCCAGTGAACACCATCGCGAGCCCTAACCGGTCCGCCGCGGCGATCACTTCTTCGTCGCGGACGGATCCGCCAGGCTGAATCACCGCCGTGATCCCGTATTTCGCAGCTTCCTCCACTCCATCGGGAAACGGAAAGAACGCGTCCGACGCGAGCACGGTTCCTGCCAGCGGCAAAATCGCCTTTAGCGCTCCGACCTTGACGGAGTCGACGCGGCTCATTTGGCCCGCACCGACGCTAATGGTCTGACTGGCGCGCGCGTACACAATCGCATTCGATTTGACGTGCTTCGAAACCTTCCACGCGAACTCGAGCGCCGTCCGCTCATCGTCGGATGGCGCGCGTTTCGTCACCACGCGAATTTCGTCTCGTGTAAGCCGGTGCGCATCGGGAGTCTGCGCAAGAAAGCCTCCATTGATCGATTTGACGACCAGCTCAGACCGCGCGGCAACCACGCGCAGGAGTCGTAGATTTCTCTTCGCACCTAGAATATGGAGCGCTTCGGAAGAGTAACCTGGCGCCCCGATCGCTTCGACAAACGTCTTGGCAATCTCCGTCGCTGTCTCCTCGTCCAGCGGGCGATTGAATGCCAGGACGCCGCCGAACGCGGAGACCGGGTCGGCTTCAAACGCGCGCCGATAGCTATCCGCAAGCGTCGATCCCTCCGCGCATCCGCATGGATTGGTGTGCTTGATGATGGCGGACGTGGGGGCTTCGAACTCGTCGATCAAAGCCCAGGCCGCGTCCAGATCGACCAGGTTGTTGTAGGAAAGCTCCTTGCCGTGGAGCTGTTCCGCCCCGGCGATTCCGGCGCTGCCGGTCGCATAGAGCGCCGCCGATTGATGCGGATTTTCGCCGTAGCGCAAGGAAAGAGTCCGGGGGGCGCGAATATCCAGCGTCGCCGGAAGCACGTCGCCCGTCTGCGGGATCTCCGCGAGCCGCGCCGAAATAGCTCGATCGTACGCAGCCGTGGTGGCGAATGCTTTCTTCGCTAGCCGCCAGTGCGTCTCTCGTGAGAGCGCGCCGCTGGCGCGCAGTTCTTCGACGATCGGTGCATAGTCCTCCGTCGAAGTCACCACCGCGACATCCTGCCAATTCTTCGCCGCCGCGCGGATCATAGTCGGTCCGCCAATGTCTATGTTCTCGATCAGTTCTTCCAGCGGCGCATTTTTGTTCGCCGCGACTCTTTCAAACTCGTACAGATTCACGCACACCAGATCGATCTGCGGGATGCCATGCTGTTCGAGCGCATGCATATGCTCGGGCTTGGAGCGCATGGCGAGAATTCCTCCGGCGATACGTGGATGAATCGTTTTCACACGGCCGTCGAGCATTTCGGGAAATTCAGTGACCTCCGCCACCTCCCGCAGCGGTGCGATTCCTGCCTCTTTCAGGACGCGAAACGTTCCGCCGGTCGAAAGGATTTCAACTCCGAGTGACGAAAGCGCGCGGGCAAAATCGACAATTCCAGTTTTGTCGGTGACGCTCATCAGAGCGCGATGAATGCGAGGCATGAAACGCTATTGTGGCATGGACGCGCCAACGTCGTGTACTCTCGAAAGTTATGAAACTCGTAACGTTCAAACGCGGCGGCGCTGTGCCTGAAGCAGGCGTTCTCGCGGGAAACAAAGTGACCGGCCTCGGTGTGGACATTCTCTCGGTGATCGCCTCCGGAAAGAAACCGTCAGCGAACGGGCCGTCCTACGATCTCGACCAGGTGGAACTTGTCGCACCGATTCCACGGCCGCCCAAACTCATCTGCGTCGGCCTCAACTATCGCGACCACGCCGCCGAAGCGAAAATGGAGATCCCTAAGGTCCCCACCATCTTCAGTAAGTTTTCCAATGTCGTGATCGGCCCGGGCCAGCCCATCGTTCTCCCCAAGGCTTCTCAGCGTCCCGATTACGAAGCCGAGTTCGCGTTCGTCATCGGTCCCGGAGGCCGTCACATTCCCGCGTCGCGCGCCATGCAGCACGTCTTCGGATATACCATCGTGAATGACGTGAGCGCGCGCGATTTTCAGATGGCCACCACGCAATGGCTGATGGGAAAAACGTTCGACACGTTCGCGCCGATGGGCCCGTGCATCGTCACGGCGGACGAGATTCCCGATCCACACTCGCTCGATATTTCGCTCGAAATCGGCGGCGAACGCCTGCAGCAGTCCAACACCCGCGAATTGATCTTCAAAATCCCCGAAATCATTGAGCATCTTTCCACGGTGGTGACGCTTGAACCCGGCGATGTGGTCTTGACCGGAACGCCGGCGGGCGTGGGATTCGCGCGAAAACCGCCGCGGTTTCTAAAGCCTGGCGATGAAGTGGTCATCCGCGTGGAGCGCATCGGCGAACTGCGCAACCCCGTGGTCGCGGAAAGTTAGGCGACTTGCTTGGAGTATTCTTTCGTGATGTAATCGCAGGCGCGAACGGTGATCGCCATCATGGTCAGCGTCGGATTCTGGCAGCCGCTCGACACCCAACACGCGCCGTCGGTCACGAAAATATTCTTCACGTCGTGCGTCTGGCAGTAGCGATTCACCACGCTGGTACGGGAATCCGTCCCCATCCGCGCCGTGCCAACTTCGTGGATGCAGAATCCATACACGGATGGCTCGCCGGTCAACTTGACATCTTTCGCGCCGGCGGCTTCCAACATTTCCGCCGCCTGCTCGCGACCATCGTTCCATAACTTCTTTTCGTTGTCGCCGTACTCGGCGTGCATTTTAAGCACGGGGACGCCCCACGCATCCACACGGTCACGATCGATTTCGACGTAATTCTCCTTGCGCGACAAACACTCGCAGAACGCGCTGAAGTTGATGTTCCAATGTCCTTTGCGAACGGCTTCCTTATATGCCGCGCCGAAGCCCGGGGCGCTCATGTCAAATGCCGGCGAGCTTCCACCCTGGTATCCGTAGCCGCGGATGAATCCGTTAGTGGTCGACTCCTTCACATTGCGGAAACGCGGAATGTAGATTCCGTTGGGACGCCGCGGTGGACCTGCCCAGGGTTTAGCCTCGAGCATCGGCATGGTGCCCGACGCGCCGCCTTGGTAGTGATGATCCATGATGTAGCGGCCCAGCGCGTCGTTCTGATTGCAGATATTCGAATTGAGCAGCAGCCGCGTGGATTCGAGCGTGGACGCGCACAGCACCACCACGCGCGCACGGACCTCTTTCGGCTCCCGCGTCACGCGGTCGATGTACATCACGCCCGTCGCCTTGCCGTCTTTCGTCGGTACCTGCGCGACCACGGCGTCGCAAATCAGTGTGAGCTTACCGGTACGTTGTGCGTCGGCGATGGTGGTCCAGGGGCTCGAAAAGTACGAGAAGGTCGAGCATCCCTGCTCGCACGGCCCGCAGTAATGGCACGCTGCGCGGCCGTTGTGTTTCTGCGTCAGGATCGCCACGCGCCCGATGGTCACCACGCGATTCATCTTCTCGCGCACTCGATCGCGAAGAATGGTTTCGCCGCAGGTCATTTCCATGGGCGGCAGAAAAACGCTGTCTGGAAGTTGTGGAAGATTTTCGGCCTGGCCGCTGATCCCGACATATTTCTCGACGGTCTCATAGTAGGGGACCATTTCTTCGTAGGAAATGGGCCAGTCGTCGCCGTAGCCGTCGTGCGTTGCGCATTTGAAATCCAGATCGCTCATCCGGTACGTCTGGCGACCCCAACTATTGCTGCGTCCGCCCAACACGCGCTGGCGGATCCAATGAAACGGCTTGTCCTGCGTATACGGATTTTCGAAATCGTTGACAAACCAGTGCTGATTCGATTCGCAGCATGCATAGCACAAGCCCTGAATCGGCCGATCGCGCAGAATCGTCGGCGACTGGCCCAGATACTGCATCTGCCACGGCGTCACGTGCTCGGTGAAATCCTTCGGCGTGATCTTCGGTCCGGCTTCCAGCAGCGCCACGCGCCATCCGGCTTCGGTGAGACACTTCGCCGCCCAGCCCCCAGTAGCGCCGGAGCCGACCACCACTGCGTCGAACGGCTCTTTGGGGACCGTGATCTGTGGCATAAGTCATCAGTCTATCAGCGCCTGCCAGGGATCGACTGCGAGAGGGTATCATAGCTCCTATGAGTCGTATTCTTGTTGCCGCCCTCTTCGCCGCGATTACGTATGCTGCGCCCGCAAAAGTATCCGCTCCGCCCGACGTCGCCAAACTGAAAAAGGCGTTCCGCAAGCCCGCGCAAAACGGATGGATTTTCGTGCACCTGGAAGGCTCGCCCGCCGAGATCGGTTACCAGCATGGGTACTTGCTAGCCACTGAAATCGCCGACGCGCATCGCGCCGTCAAACTCGATCTGACGCACAATTCCAAGGATTGGTCCTTCATCCGCAATGCGGCGCAGAACGTGCTGTGGCCGCATATCGAAACGGAATATCGCGCCGAGCTGGAAGGCATCGTCGCGGGGTTGGCGGCCAAAGGAGTCTCGCTGGATATCTGGGACCTCGTGGCAACCAACGCATGGCTCGAACTCGATCCGTATTACGTGAAGTGGGCCGACTCCAATTCCACTCGTCCCACCGGCGAGCATTGCAGCGCCTTCGTCGCCACCGGCAGTTATACCAAAGACGGGAAGCCCGTAATCGCGCACAATAACTGGACCGATTACATGACCGGTTCCCGCTGGAACATCATGTTCGACATCGCGCCCGAGCACGGCTACCACTTCATCATGGACGGCATGCCCGGCCTGATTCATTCCGGCGACGATTTCGGGATCAATTCCGCCGGTATCATGATCACCGAAACCACCATCAGCCAGTTCCACGGTTTCGATCCCAAGGGCGTTCCCGAGTTTGTCCGAGCTCGCAAAGCCATGCAGTATTCGGCGTCGATTGACGATTTCGCACGCATCATGAAAGACGGCAACAACGGCGGATATGCCAACGACTGGCTGGTGGCCGATCGCAACACCGGTGAAATCGCGAGCCTCGAACTCGGCCTGAAGCACGTGAATCTATGGCGCACCAAGGACGGCTACTTCGCCGGATCGAACTATCCGATCGACCCAGCGCTCGCTCGCGACGAGACCGACTTCGATACCAAGGACACCAGCAACAGCGCCAACGCCCGCCACATCCGCTGGGACCAACTCATGACGGAGAACAAGGGGCGCATCGACGTCGCGCTCGGCCAGCATTTTCTCGCCGATCACTACGATTCATTCGACAAAAAGGTCGAGCCGGACGAGCGGACGCTATGCGGCCATATCGAGCTATCATCGCGCGGATCGCGACCCTGGCAGCCGCCCTACGGCAATGCCGGCGCGGTTCAAAACAAGATCGCAGATTCCACCATGGCCGGCCAGATGACGCTTTCAGCTTCCATGGGCCACTCCTGCGGGATTCACTTCAAAGCCGCAAAACATCTGAAGGCGCATCCTGATTTCGCATGGGAAAAAGACGTTCTTCGGAATCTCGACTCGCACCCGTGGACGACGTTCACAGCGGCGAAGTAGCAAAGCCGGCCGTTTGCGCGGCGAGGCCAAGCTGCCGGTCATCAGTGAAGAACTTGAGCGGTCCTCCAGTTTCCTCTTCCGAAAGCAGCGCCGTTGAAAGGTGCAGAGCATCTGGCGCGCTAATTACAGTGGGAAAATAGCTCGCCGCGCGCCTCAAGACCGCGGTATCGACTGAAATCAGATCTAATTGCGCGATAAGAGTAAATGCGGAGCGAACCAGATCGGCGTACTCGGCTGAGGTATCTCGCGCAGGACGTGAAGACGCTCGACGGCCCGCATCACTTCGACTGTAACGAACTCACTCGAGACTGCTCGGCCCCATTTACCCCAGTCCGGGATTGGTTCCGGTTCTCCTAGCAGCAGGCGAACCACCACGGAGGCATCGATGTAGGCGTTCATTTCCGCTTCTTTGAACTCCACCGTTCCGAGCGGTCCTCCTTCATCCAGCGCAAGGTCTCCTCGACGACTCTTCGGGTCAGCTTCGGTTTTGGAGTTGCCGCAAGAGCCTTCCGCGCTTCTTCGTGCGTCAGTCGCGCTGGAATCACACGCAGCCTGCTCGCCCGAACGGCGGCTCCGATGATGCGCGCCACCGGCCGCTCACGGTCCTTGACCACCACTTCTTCGCCGTTCTCAGCCAGGCGAACATAGTGGCTCAGCCGCGCTTTCAGCTCCGAAATATTGACTTCCCGCATACCTGACCAATTGTAGTCACATCTGGTCAGATTACTGCTCGACGCGAATCTCGATCTTCGACCCGTCCCCTCCGCCGAAGTACAAGCGCTGCGTCGCTTTCGTAAAATCGCTCGACGCGGCTTTGGGAATATCCATGAACTTCTGCGGATTCCGGTCCACCAACGGGAACCACGAGCTCTGGATCTGCACCATGATCCGATGCCCTTCGCGCCAGGTGTGCGCGACATCCGGGAGGCGGAACGTGATCCGGTCGGGCTTGCCCGGCTCGAACGCCACGGGCTTTTCGAAGCTCTTCCGGAATTTTCCGCGGAACGGCTCGCCGCGAATCAATTCCTGATAGCCGCCCATCTTGACTGCGTTTGCTGGACCTTGCGGTTGCGGCGGCGTGGCCGCGGGTGCGGCTCCGGGCTGCGCGGGACGCGTCGGAGGCGCATTGTAATCCGGGAAATCGTTCGGATACACGTCGATCACCTTCACTACGAAATCCGCATCGGTGCCCGTGGTCGAAACCTTCAGATCGATCGAAATCGGACCAGACGCCGTCAAATCATGATCGAGCGGTTCTGTTTTATACACCAGCACATCCGGCCGCGCCGCCGCGAAACGTTGATCCTCCGTCATGTAGCTGTTCAGCACGCCCATGAAGGTGAATCCGATGTAAGGGACCGGCTTGTTCGGATCGGACAGGTATTCGTCGAACCCGGCGCCGGAGGGTTGCGTCCATGACAACTTCCCGCGCCCATCCAGATACAGCGATTGCGACGCGGCCGCTCGCGGCGGCCAGTCGTTGAATTTGCGCCATTGGTTCACACCGGTCTGAAACAGCCAGGCCTTCGGAAACTTGCCGTCGCCTTTTCCTTTCAAGTAATACATGAAAAACGGAAACTCGATGTTCTGCCGGTAATAGAGCCCCGTCTTCGATCCGAAGTTGACGTTACCCAGCTTGTCTCCGTCGCCGCGCGCGAATCCGCCGTGATTCCACGGACCCATCACCAGCATCAGCGTCTGTGGGGGCGTGTTCTTTTCCATGAAATCGAACTGCCGCAACAGGCCCTGCGGGTCTTCCGTGTCATACCAGCCGCCCACCAGCATCACCGCCGGTTTGATTCCTTTCAGATGCCGCCAGATTGCGCGTGATTGCCACGCGTCGTCGTAGACGGTGTGATCCAGATTGAATAGCCACAGCGGCTGTTTATGTTTGAAATATTTTTCGTCGGCGTTCGCCAAGGTACCCATGTCGAGGAAAAACTGATACCCGTCCGGCGTCCCTGGATCGAATGGCGTTGTCGTCGGCGGAGGCGCAGGATCGCCCTCGCGCAACCGGAATCCCTGATAGAAGCGGAACCGGTGCGCCAGCATGAACGCCCCGTTATGATACACATCGTCGCCCATATAGTAATCGCTGACCGGAGCCTGAGGCGACACGGCGACCAGAGCCGGATGCGCATCGATCATCCCCGCGGATACATAAAATCCCGGCTGCGAGATCCCCCACATCCCGGCCTTCCCATTGTTCCCCGGCACATTTTTGACCAGCCAGTCGACGGTGTCGTAGGTGTCGGTGCTCTCATCGATATCGCGCGGGCCTTTCTTTAACGGATTGTGCGGGCGCAGCAGGGAGTACTCGCCTTCGCTCATGAATCGCCCGCGAATATCCTGGTACACAAAAATGAACTTCTCCCGCGTGAAGAATTCTGACGGACCCAGGTTTTCGCGATACTGGTCCGGACCATACGGACGCACATTATAAGGAGTGCGGCTCAGCATGATCGGATACGACTTGCTGTCGCTGAAGACATCCTTGGGGATGTAAACCGACGTGAACAGCTTCACGCCGTCGCGCATGGGAACGCGGTATTCGAACTTCGAATAGTTCTCGCGGATGTATGCCGAGTTGATGGCCGGAGGTGCTCCAGCGCGACCACCGGGCGCGTCTTGCGCAAAAGAGGAGGAACAGTACAACAGCAGGAGAAAAGTGCGCATCGTTCGTAATCCTATCCTTGTGCGGTCCGCCGACTTAGAAGATCAGCTTCAGCCCGAACTGTACCTGCCGCGACGTGTCCGTGAGCGTCGTGATCAGCCCCGCCGACGGACTCGCCACACCGTTTGCGAACGCGATGGCGTTGGGCGTCCCGAAGTTCACCCGGTCGAACAGATTGAAAATCTCCGCTCGAAACTGTAAGGTCGCGCGCTCGGTCAGCGCCGTGTTCTTGAAAACAGACAGGGCCGCATCCGCGAAGCCCGGCCCTTCATACACGCCGCGTCCCAGGTTGCCATACGTGCCGGGCGTCGGCAGAACAAACGCGGCCGGATTGAACCACTGCACCTGCTGCCCGAGTACTACCGGTCCCGAAAACGCAGGATTCAAATTCGGCCGGTCCGGATTCCGCGTGTCGCCGTCGCCTGACCGGTTCGATCCGATCTGCGGCGTGAACGGGAATCCGCTCAACAGCGTGACGATGGAGTTCACTTGCCAGCCGCCAATGCGCCGGCCGCGCCAGAACGGCAACTCGTAGGATGCCGATATGCTGGCCTGATGCTTCACATTCAACGCCGACGGGCCCCAATCGCGACGCAAATCGTTTCGATCCAAAACCATTTGCGCCTGGTTGTTCGCCTGCGCGCCCGTCAACCCGGAATTCATGTCGAGATTTTTCGAGAAGGTGTAGTTCGCGCGGAACTGCAGCCCCCGCGTCAGGTGCCGCATCACATCCAGCTGTAAAGCGTTATAGCTGGTATTGCCTTCCGTGTACCAAAAGAAACCGGCTGGAAGACTCGAATTCGGCCGCGAAGCGATCGGAATATATTGTTGCCCCTGCGTGACCGACCCTTTCGTGGTGCCCGGCGTTCCGCCCGAAACGCAGGTTGCCGATGCGCAAATCTGCGCCGGAATGCTGTTGGGGTCGATACTTACGAAGCCGTGATAACCGAACGAGCCCACGTACGCGGCGCGCAGCGAAGTCTTACGATCCAGCTGCTGCTCGATGGTGAAATTCCACTCTCCCACCGTCGGCGTTTTGGCGTTCGACTGCACGCCCTGGGGAGCGAACGTCGTTCCCGGCCCCGGTGGAACTCCGGGAGTGATCGGCAGCAGATTCGGCAACAAGCCCGTCAACGACACCGATCCGTTGTACGGCGGCACTGAGTTCAGCAGGAAACTCAAATCGTCGATCAGCGAATAATACATTCCATAGCCAGCCCGAATCGCGGTCTTGCCGTTGCCGAAAACATCCCAGGCCAGCGCGGCTCTGGGAGCAAACAGCCGCTTGGCATTGTTTTCGGTGAACGCCGAACCGCCTACGCGCGGAGCCGTCACCAGCACGCCGTTCGAATCGGTGACGTAATTCGATGCGCGATTCGACACTTCATTCCAGCCGGTGGTGAATTCATAGCGCAAACCGGCTTGCAGCGTCAGGTTCGGCCGCAGCTTAATCGCATCCTGAAAATATCCCGCGCCAAAGAGACTGCGCCACCCCAGCTCGTTCGCGCTGGGAACCACTTGAAATGTGGTCACGGTTCCCACCAGAAACGTCTGCAAGCTGGCGAAGCTCGCTTGTCCCAACTGCCGCGACGCGCTGTCTTCGTTGTCTCGAATACGCTGCAGCCACACGCCCGCGCTGATCTGGTGAATCCCGCTACTGATCTGCACGCCATCGGTCACGGTGATCAGGTTGCGTCGATTCCACACGCCCGCCGCGTTGTTCGGTCCAGCCGATGTGATCGCCGCGACACCCGTCGTGGTCGCGCCGCCGCCGATCACGATGCCTCCCGGTCCCATGCCCGTCACAAATGACGCGCTCGGCGGGAACGTGGACAGCAGCACGGAATCGTAGTTGAATGCGGCCCGCGAAAATCCCGATGTGAGTACGTTCAGCACACGAGGCGAAAAGACGTGTGTTTCCTGCAGCGATGCCACCTGGTTCCGCAACCTGTTTCGTGACCCGAACAGCGGATCCCCCTGCGGGATCAGGCTATGGCCGTCGTCGATCGTGTACGCCGCCGACAAGGTGTCGCCGTCGCGAATCAGGTAGTCCGAGCGCAGCGTCCCGAAATCTTCATGAATCGATTGCAGCGGATTGTTGAATGACAGAGCGGTGCCGCTGGCGATGCCATTCGAAAGCAGCTCAGCGCCATTCGGATCGGGCCAGAACGACATGTATTGCAACATTCGCGGATCCAGGTTTGCCGGTTTCGAGTAAACGCCGGTCGTGGAATTCGGCAGAAATCCGTTCCGCGCCTGCGCATCCGGCACGACGCTGACGCTGCTCAGGGCCAGCGATTGCCGGAATCCTTCATAGTTTCCGAACATGAACCACTTGTTCTTCTTCAGAGGTCCGCCCAGCGCGCCTCCGAATTGATTCCGGCGGAACGGAGGCGTGTTCCCCTGATCGAAATATCCTGGCGCATCCAGCGCGCTATTCCGCAGAAATTCGAACAGCGATCCATGCAGCGAGTTGGTCCCCGATTGCGTCACCACGCTGACCTGTCCTCCGGCGCGCTTGCCGTACTCCGCGCCATAAGTATCCGTGAGCACGTTGAACTCGCGCACCGCGTCGATCCCCAGCAGTTCGCCGCTGACGCCCCCGGGACTGATCGCAAGCTGGCTCGATCCGGTGTACTCGATGCCGTTCAGCATCACCAGATTTTCCGAAGTGCGCCGCCCAGCCACCGTGAACGTATTTCCATTGCTGGTGGACGTGTTCTGGCTCTTCATGGCGCTATAATTCACCGCGCCCGGATTTAAGGTGATCAGATTGTCGAAGCTGCGCCCGTTAAGCGGCAGGTCTTTAACTTCGCGCTCGCCGACGAATCCGGATACCGGTGAGGTGGTGGTATTCACCACCGGGATCTCCTCGGCGACGGTGACCTGCTGGACGAATTCGCCCACCTCCAGCCGCACGTTTGCCACGGCTTCCTGCCCGACCTCCAAATTGATTCCCGTACGAACGGCGCTTTTGAAGCCGGTCTTCTCGACCTTCAATTCGTGTCCACCGACGCCGAGCGACAGCGCCCTGTAATTCCCCGATTCATCGCTGGTGACCACACGCGTCCCGCCAGTCTCAATGTTCTTGACCGTAATCTTCGCCGCGCCGACACCGGAGCCCGTCGCGTCTTCGATTTTTCCTGAGATGGAAGCGGAAACCTGTCCGAAGGCGCTGGATGCCAGACCGATGAAAATCGCCACGGCGCACGCCACTGCTCTAGAAGTCGTCCGTCCCCAGCAGCCGCGCTCCGCGGCTTTCGCCCATGCCCCAGCCGAGCGCGACCATGCGCTCCGGATCGGCCGTAAACACAATGTGAAAACTGGAAGGATCATCTGGAGCCGCAGGCGGCCGCCCCCTTCTAGGGTTTACCAAAGCAAGATACTTAAGGATAGTATAGATGTCGCCGTCCTCCGGCAAGGTTACATCGAAATCCTGGGTCTGAAACCTTAGTTGGGCGCCGTGTTCGGCCAGACGAAACGCCAGGAACGCGGAGCAGTCCACCGCTCTTTCGAACCACGCCGCGGATTCCGGCGGCGCATCCAGATCGAAGTAGATGAGGACCCGATGGTCCTGTTCCCGAGCGAATTCGCGGACCTGCAAATCGCCAGTGTGCGCGGTCGCCTTCCAGTCAACATGGCGCGCGCTCTCCAGAACTTCGTAAGGACGGATGCGATAGAAATCGTGCCCGCGCCCGCGTTGCGATGCCTCGATTTCTCCGCTCACCGATGCTAACAGCCCCTCAAATCCCGGTTGCGGGTCAAGACAGGGATACACCACCACGTCATGCCGCGCCGTCACCATTTCGCGGCGCTCGGAAAATCCAAACGGGAAACGCGTTGAAAATTGGAACGCGCGCTCGCGCTGTTCTCCTCTGCGCGCGAAGTACAGCTCGACCGATTCCTCCAGCATTGCGCCTCCCGGCACCACCGGATAGTACAGGATGGAATCGAGCCCGCTTTCCGGCGCTCCCGCCAGGTGGATGCTGAAAGAGGGAATCCACGCTTTCAAATTCTTCAACCGGATCCCCGCGCGGACTTTCCGTCGCGCCGAAATATGTTCGGGCAGCACCAGGTCCAGTTCCAGCCCAGCCAGCCCCAATCGGCTGATGAATCCGGAAATGAGCGCCGTCGAAAACATCGCCGCCAGAATCAGGAACAGAAGATTGTTGGCGGACAGAAACGCAGCCAGCGCGACGATCAGCAGCGTCGCCGTATATCCGAGCCCGGCGCGGGTCACCTGCTGGCGTAGACTTGCCCGCCAGTTTTTCGTGATCCTCTGCCACCGATCGCTCACGATTTCAGGCTAACCGATTGTCGTGGCTCATTGAGTAGGTCACATGACAAGCGCCGACCCTGAGCCGCGACCAATGGAAGCGGTCGATCTTGACGTGTCACGACGAAGGCCAAGCCGACGCTCCAAGCTGAAGAGGAGCGGAAAAACTCGAATCAAGTAAATCTTCGTAGCTTGGGGGGCGGACCCCTTGGTCCGCGGCCGATCCCCCGATCGGCCTTTTGCGCGTGTCCGTCGGCCTGATTTTATTGGACACACAGCGCGATCAGGGGATCGCGCGCGGACCAGGGGGTCCGCCCCCCAATATCCGCGACAAGTCTTTCTGATTTGAATTCTTCCGCAGTCTCTGAAGACTTGCTCTACACTATTCGTACCGCAGCGCGACCATCGGATCGATCTTCGCCGCACGCCGCGCTGGCAGATAACCCGCCAATACGCCGACAATCCCAAGCAGCGCCGCCGCTCCGCCGAAAGATACTGGGTCCATCGCTGTCAATCCGAACAGGAACGATTTCAGCAGCCGCGTCGCGGCAAGCGCCACGACGATGCCCGTGACTCCACCGAATGCGATCACCATCGCGACCTCGCCCAGAATCATTCCGATGACATTCGACTTCGCCGCGCCCAAGGCCATTCGAATCCCGATCTCATTGGTTCTTCGAGCCACCGCGTACGACATCACGCCATACAATCCGATCGCGGCGAGAACCACTGCCAGCAATCCGAAGAACGACGATAATTTCGCGATTAGCCGCTCCTGCACCACGCTCGCGTCCATCAACTCGCGGACGTCCTTAATGCTGAGGATGGGAAGATTCCGGCTCACGGCTTGCACTTCCTGACGCAGCGCCGCGCTCAGATTCCCGGGATTCCCGTCCGTCCGGATCTCGAAGTTCGCAGTGGTAATCCCGTCCACTGGCTGGAAATAGGAGACGTAAAATCGCCGCAAGGGCTCGTCCCGGAAATCATGATCCTGTGCGTCGCGCACCACACCGACAATCTCCAGGGAAATGTCCTTGCCATAGCGAATATGTTTGCCGATGGGATTGGACCCATGAAAATAGAACTTCGCCATCGTGTCATTGATGACCGCGACGCGCGGCGCACCCGGCACATCGCGTTCGCTCATGTCACGTCCCAGCAACACTGGGATTCCGATTTTGGTGAAATAATCCGGCCCGATCTGATCGAAGCGAGCGATTTTATCCTTATCTGAGCCCGGTGTGAATCCCTCGACCTCGATGTCTTGTCCGGATTCGTATCCGGAAAACAGTCCGTTTTCTGAGAACGTCGCGGACCGTACTCCCGGCAACGCCCGCACCCGGTCGAGCAGATTCTTCATCGCACGCCCCACCTCATCGCCGCGATAGCCCGCGCTCACCGGATCCACGTTCATTAATAGCAAATGATCCGGATTATAGCCGACATTCGAATTCTTCAGGTTGTACAGTGTGCGTAAGAACAGCCCCGCCCCGATCAACAGCAACATCGAAACCGCCACCTGCGCGCCGACCAGCGACTTGGTCGTACCGCCGTGGCCGCCCGCCGCGCTGCGTCCGGTATCCTTCAACGTTTCCGCCAGCGTGATGCGCGTCGCGCGCAATGCCGGCGCAAGCCCGAACAGTATTCCCGTCGCCAAAGAGATGGCCGCCATGAATCCGAGCGTGCGCCAGTCGGTTTCAAACGGGATCGAGAGCGGAAGGTTCACGTCGGCAAGCAGCGTGAGCAGAACTCGCGTACCCAACGCAGCAATCGCGATTCCGAGGACTCCGCCGATCCCAGCCAGCAGCAGGCTTTCCGTGAGCAATTGCCGGATCAATCTCACCCGTCCCGCTCCCAGCGAAAGCCGCACCGTGATCTCTTTCCTCCGCGCTGTCGCGCGCGCCAGCAGAAGATTCGCGACGTTAAGGCACGCGATCAGCAACACCAGCCCCACCACTGTCATCAGCACCAGCAGAGGCTGCGAAAATTGCCTCCGGATCTGCCCGAATCCTTTTTCGCCGGATTCGGTCCGCAGTGTGAACTCTGCGATCTCGCGACGCCGTTGCTCGGTAATATGCGATCCCGCCGCATCTGTCAGAATCTGCCGCCACAACACGATCAGCCCCGCGGAAGCCTGTGACCGGCTCACGCCCGGCTTCAGCCGGCCCATCATGTTCACCCATTGCGCATTTTTCTGCTTCAGGAACGGACGCCCCGGCATCACCGCCGGCTGCATCATCATCGGAGCCCAGAGGTCCATGGACGTTCCCACCGCGTCGCCGAAAAACTCCGGCGGAGCTACGCCGACGATGGTCAGCAGCGCGCCATCCACTGACCTTGTTCCGGGAGCGTCGTATACATCCAGCCCCCCGGTATTCGCGTTCGCGCGCCCCGTTTTCACACGGATCTTCTTCCCCAGTGCTTCGGAAGATCCTCCGAACACCCGCTTCCAATATCCGTAGCTGATCACCGCCACCGGACTCGACTCCGGCGTAAGATCGTCTTCCGGAAGAATCGTCCGGCCCAGTGCGGCCTGTACGCCAAGCGTTTGAAAATAATTCCCGGAAACCAGCTCCCCAGTCGCTCGCCCAGCCGCGTCCCCTGGTGTTTGGACCTCCAGATCGGTCATGACGTGGACGCCGAACACCGAGGAAAATACGCTGTTGCGCCTACGAACTTCTTCAAAGCGGGCATAGGAAATCGTCCGCCGGATCACCAGCAACTCTTCGGGATTCCTGACCGGAAGCAGCCGCAGCATCACGTGATCGATTAACCCGAAAATCGCCGTGTTCGCTCCGATCCCGAGTGCCAGCGACAGCACCGCAATCGACGCAAATCCCGGGTTTCGCGCAAGTTGGCGCAGTGCATAGCGCAAGTCCTGCCACAGCCGTTCTATCGATGTCCATCCCCACATTTCGCGACTGACCTCCTTCAGAATTCCGACATTTCCAAACTGCTTTTGCGCGGCCTGACGGTCGCCGGTCTTTTTCGCCTTCATCTCCAGATGGAAGCGCATTTCGTCGTCGAGATCCTTTTCGAAGCGATCCCGATTCCTCAGAAAATTCAGCCTGCGTAAGAGTTCACGCATAAAATCAAGCCGGTTGAATCACCCTGGTGATGGCCCGCGTCACTTTTTCGAACTCCGCGATCTCCGCGTGGAGTTGCTTCCGCCCTTCCGCCGTGAGCTTGTAAAACCGCGCCCGCCGGTTGTTATCCGATAATCCCCACTCCGCGTCCACCCAGCCCTTAAGCAGCATCCGCTGCAACGCCGGATAGAGCGATCCCTCTTCTACTGTCAGGACATCTTCCGAAGTTTCCTGGATATGTTCCGCGATCCCGTAGCCATGCATCGGCCCCAGCCGGGCCAGCGTCCTCAGGATGAGCATGTACAGCGTCCCCGGCGGGATCTCCGTTCGCGTTCCCATAGTCTAACTATAGTAACGTGCGAAGAGCGATTTTGTTCCTATGATTTTTTTGAGAAATGAACGCGCTCCATTACTGTCGTCTGGGCGGCCGTCAGTTGAGGCGCGACAGTTATGGAGCGCGTTCCTCGAATCCTACAGGACTCTTTTTGCGGAATGCACTCGTCCGATGGCGTTGACCAGACGCCGGTAGGGGATTCTTTCCGGCAAATCGAAACCGATCCATTCGCCATCGCGCCAGCTCGATCCATGCCACCGCAGCAGAATCGCGAGATGCTCCGGATCCGGACCGCCTGCATCCTCCAGCCCCGCAACCATTTCCCGAACCCGATGATCCATGGATTGGCCGGCGGCCTCGGCTAATGCCAGTTGCCGCGGCTCCAGCCACCGCCCGTGATTCATGAACCACAAATCGACCGCCTCCGGCTCCGCCGACGGAACCACGGCGACCCCGCGCAAGTGATCGATGGGGGCTGTCAAATCGCCTGCCAGCGCCTGCACTCCTCGAATTCGTTCGATACGCTCGTGCAGTCTCTGCGCGTCTTCGAAATTCATTTCCGTGCTGGCCCGGTCGCGAGCGGTTTCCGCCGCGTCGATCAGCGATTCCCCGCGCGTATTGAAAAATTGCTCGACACGCGAGACCTCGCCGCGGTATTCCTCGATCGACACGGCTTGCTGGCAGGGGCGCAGGCAGCGATTCATCTCGCCATAAATGCAACCGGGATGCTCCGGCGAAGGCGTCAGATTCTCTTCACACCTTCTTATCTGGAAAAGATCGAGCACCGCGCCTTCGAATCGTTCCGCTGCTGCCCGGCTCGCAAACGGCCCGTAAAACAAGCCGCGTCCCAGCTTCGACGTCACCAGCGTGCGAGGAAACAGGTTATCCAGCGTGAGCCGCACGAGCACCGGAGGACGCAGACGCGTGACCCGCGGCCAATCCTCGGGAAAGAATTTTTGGGCGAGCTCCAGATGGATCAGCGTGGATTCAAGCTGCGATCCGGTGATCCAGTACTCGATCCGCTCCACTACTCCGCGCAAATTCAGGACCCGCGAAACGCGATCGCGCTCCGAGATGAGCCTTTTGAGACGCCGCCGGAGCAGGGCAGTGCGCGCCAAATACGGCTTCCCTTCGGACGCCCACAGCAGAAAAACAGCAGGTTTATCTGGAATCGATTCGAGGTCGGTGGGAAGCGCCGTCGCCGGGTCCCGCATAGGGGAGAACGGCTAGCGTTTGCCCTTCGCGGCCGTGGGACCTTCGGCCAGCAGGCTTTGAATCAGCGACCGAAGCTTGTTTTCATCCTGAAGAGTTGGATCGCCTTCCGGCGGACTCTGCGCGCGGATAACGCCTTTCTTGTCGATCACAACGATCAGCGGCACCACCGGCCGGTCCATGACCGAGAAGCCGAGATAGCTCATGATCGGGTCCCAATCGCTATAGCCGACTGGAAAATCAATGCCGTTCTGCTTGACGAATCCCGGAACCAGTTGCTGGGCGCTGGGATTCCAGGCCACGTCGATCGGTTGAAAACCTTTCGACCCGAGTTCGTGATGCAGCTTGGCGAGCTCCGCCGAGAATTGCTGGCAGTGAATGCAAGTAGTGTGCACGAAAGCGAGCACCACCACTTTGCCGCGATAGCTCGAAAGCAGCGTCTCTTTCCCGGGACCCTCGGTGATCGTAAATTCAGGCGACTTGCGCGGCACCGGGGGCATCGCCGCGGTGGCCATCACTAAAATCAACCCGGCTGAAACGGCTCGCGTCATTTATCGATGATTGCTCGCGGTGGTCTTGCCGGTCTTCGAAGTCGTCGCGCCTTCCTTGAGAAGCCCGTCCAGCAGGTTGTGCATGTACGTTTCCGATTGCAGGTTCGGATCGCCCTGATACGGCGTCTGCGCGCGGATCATGCCCTTCTTATCGATCACCACCACCTGCGGTACCACCCAGCGCTCCATCTCGGAAATGCCCATATACGTCTTCATGGCATCCTGCGTCGCGATACCCATCGGGTACGGCACCTGGAACTGCTGCACAAATTGGGGCACCAGAATCGCCGCGTTGTCATTCACCGCGACGCCAACCACCTGTAGTCCGCGTGGGCCCATTTCGTTGTACAGCTTGGTCAGCATCTGCGATTCTTTCTGGCAGTGCGGGCAGGTGGTGAACAGGAACTCGATCACGCAGACCTTTCCCTTGAAGCTCGAAATCGGGGTCTGCTTGCCGGACGGCTCGACTACGGTGAAATCCGGAGCCTTCCGGATCGGGGCCTGCGCGAAAACGGCCGCAACCGCGACCGCGGCGAGAATAGCCAGACGGGCGAAAGTACGCATGTCCACAGTCTACCAAACAGGATTTCCTGTGGAGCAACCGAGCTTGCAGCGTCGTCTCTACTTCAATCCCTCAATCGATTCCACAGCCGTTCCTCCACACGTCAACCGGAACTTGCCGTTGTCACCCACACCAGTCACATGACGGATCGCGCCCGCCGATTCCGTCTTCACCTGGTCCATTTTTTTCCAGCGGCCCTTCATCACGCGCTGGTACAGTCCGCAGACCTTCTGGCCCGATTCCGCCGAATCCCACTCCGACTTAAACGTCAATACCGGATACGTTTCCCGTTTGTTCTCGTAAATCCGGTAGGTCGCTCCGCGCCAGTGACTGGCTGCTTCGGTTCCCTGTTTTTCTTCGACGTACTGCCGCAACAGAACCGAAAAATCGAACTCGCCCAGGCTTCCCTCGGCCAGTAGCCGAAATCGTTTTGCGTCCTTTTTCCCCACCGCCGTCTGGATGGTAGGCGGCTCCGGCTCGGCCGGTTTCCTGGCGGCAAGGTACACATCCGGATGGAGAATCTGTTGCGTGCTTTCCGGTGCGCGCGAAAATACCTGATCGAAGCCGGCGCGGCCCATTTTGCGATACACAGCTTCCTGAAACCTCAGCCCCTCGTTGTAAGGAAACACCAGCGATTCCTTCATATACAGAGGCGATTTCGTGAATACCGGAAATTCCGCGCTGTCCGATCCCAGCGCGCGCGTCAACTGGTCGATCATCTCCTTCGGCACTTCCGCTTTTCCGCCGTTGCGTTTGGCGACATAGGCCCAGGTCAGCCACGTCGCTTGCCCCTCCATCACCGCCTGGCGCGCCGCCGACGCGTCATCGTCGGGCGAGCCTTTGTGCAGATATTTTCCCAACGGATGATGCTGATCCGCCAGCGCATGCGCCAGTTCATGCACCAGCGCCACGCGTTGCTCCATGCCTTCGCTGGTCGAATCGAGAATGAACAGCCGCTTCTTGTTGTAGTCGTAGAAAGCCGCGGCCTGCTCGCTCACCAGCTCGACCGTTTCTTTCGCTAGGTTGAAATCCGGCGGTACGAATCCGAACATCTTCAGCGTGATTTCTTCGGCGCGAAGCTGATCGCGGCTGGAGGTTTCCTTCACCTTCGAATCGACGAAGCTCCGGAATTTCTCCTTCGTCAGCATCTCCGACGGGACCCTTCTTTCGATCCTCCATCCGGTGATCTGCGAGAGCGACGCCACCATCTCGTCAACCTGCTGGAAGATGGACGGCGGCTCCGCGGACGCAACGGCAGCCAGAAAAGCCGCCAAAACGAGACGAACCAACATGCGCGCCCCTAGCGTAGCACTTGGCGCGATATACTCACGAACAAGTATGCGCATCCTTGCTATTTTGATGACTGCCATCGCCGCAATGTCGCAAACGCCCACCGAAAATCACGATTTGGGCTATAAAAACACGCCCATGCTGCCGGGACTTCCCTTTCATGTCCACGATCCAGACCGTCCCCGGCCCTCGGTTGTGACGCCCGCTGCACAAATTGGCGGGGCTCCCTCCGACGCGATCGTGCTGTTTGACGGCAAGGATTTCTCGAAATGGACGTCAGCCAATCGTTCTGATCCCAAGTCGTCGACCACCGAGCCGCCGTCATGGAACATCGAGAAAGGCTACATGGAAGTGGTGCCGGGAAAAGGGGATATCGCCACCAAGGAACAGTTCGGCGACGTCCAGTTGCACATTGAATGGGCCAGTCCGGCCGTGGTCAAAGGAACCAGCCAGGGCCGCGGCAACAGCGGCGTGTTCCTGCAAAAACGCTTCGAAGTCCAGGTGCTCGATTCTTTTGAAAACCCGACTTACGCCGACGGACAGGCGGGCGCGATCTACGGCCAATGGCCGCTGGTCAACGCTGCTCGCAAACCGGGTGAATGGCAAGCCTACGACATCGTGTTCGAAGCTCCACATTTTGAAGGCGAAAAATTGCTCAAGCCCGCGTTCCTCACCGTGTTCCACAACGGCGTGCTGGTTCAATATCGGCGCGAAGTGATGGGACCGACCATGCATCAAAAACTGGCGACGTACGTCCCGCAGCCGGCCGAGGATTCTCTGTTGCTGCAGAATCACGGCAATCCCGTCCGCTACCGCAATATCTGGATTCGCAAAATCAAAATACCTTAATCGCCGTCACGTTGGCACCGAGCCGCGAGCGCCAGCGACCGGTTCCCACCTTCTCAGTGTCGACTCTCCGCCTTAAAGGACTCAGGAGCCCGGTCGGCAGGCTCACCCGTAATCAATCGCGCACCGCGATCGAAAGTCACATACTGAATTCCCCAGCGAATGAAAACAATCAGGCGGTTCCCGAACCCAACCAGATACATCAGGTGGATGAACAGCCACATCAGCCAGGCGATGACGCCCGTGACGTGCAATCGTCCGATCTGGACCACCGCGCTCTTGCGCCCGATCACCGCGAGGCTGCCCTTGTCGAAATAACGGAACGGCTCAGACGTTTTGTGCTCAAGGCGGTTGCGAATCACGTGCGCCGCATAGCGCCCCTGCTGCATGGCAACCGGCGCGACGCCCGGCAGCGGCTGCCCCTCCTGCTCGAAACAAGCCAGGTCGCCAACGACGAAAATCTCCGGATGACCCGGTATAGTAAGGTCGGGGCCAACCACGACATGTCCCTGGCCGTCGAGCGTGGCGCCCGCACGGTCTTTCAACACCTGTCCGAAATCCGACGGCTTCACGCCCGCGGCCCACAGGACCGTGCGCGTAGCGATGCGCTCGGTGCCGTTCACCGTGACGCTCTCTGCGTCGATGCCGGTCACGCGGACGTTGACGCGAGGCCGGACTCCCAGCTTGATCAGCGACCGCTCCGCCGCGATCGAAAGATCTTCCGGATACGACGGCAGCACGTGGGGCGATCCTTCCAACAGCAAAATATGCGACTCTTCCGGATGAATGTCGCGAAAATCGTTTCGCAAGGTGTCGCTTGCGATCTCGGCCAGCGCGCCGGCCAATTCGACCCCGGTGGGTCCCGCGCCGATGATGACGAAGGTGAGCCATGCCCGCCGCCGTTCGTGATCGGACTCGCGCTCGGCCGCTTCAAACGCGTAAAGAATGTTGCGACGCATCGCCGTCGCGTCCTCAATCGACTTGAGCCCTGGGGCGAACGCTGGCCAGGTCTCGTTCCCAAAGTAGAAGTTGTGCGCGCCCGTGGCGACGATCAGCGTGTCGTAGTCGATTGCACCGTCGGCGAGAATCAGCCGGCGCGTTTCGGCGTCAACGGAAACGGCATCGCCCAGCAGAACCTTGGCGTTCTTCTGGCGGCGTAAGATGGCGCGCAGCGGTTCGCTGATTTCTCCAGGTGACAGCGACCCGGTCGCTACCTGATACAGCAACGGCTGGAACAAGTGAAAATTCCGCCGATCGATCAGCGTAACTTCAACGGGAGCATTCCGCAAGGCTGCGGCAGCTTGCAGCCCGCCAAATCCGCCGCCCACGATGACTACGCGTTCCATGCCAACTATTAGATGCTCATTTGCCCTGCAATGGTCCACAGCAAGATGCCCGCGCGCGCGGTCCAGCACAACGTACGAACCAGATTCCAAAGCTTCATTCGCTCCATGATCGCCCGGTTGTACCCTTTTCTGAGCTGCCGATGCAGCAGCGAGTACCAAACCGTCGCGTATCCGACGGGCAGCCACAACACCAGCGCGGCGACCTGAGCCGTCCTGGGCTGTTCGACAACCAGCCATACCGCGGTGATGAACTCGACCAGCATTGGAAGGGCGATCAATCGAGAGTTGAGTGTTCGGTGCAGCGCCAGTTGACGGACCAGTTCGGGGTAGTCGCCTCGGAGCAGCAGCGGCAGTTGCACTAGTTGCAGCGACCATCCGATGCCGGTGAGAAGCAACGTCGCCGTGAGGTTTACAAGAAGCGTCATGGCCGCCGATGAACGCCGATAAACGCCGATCCAAAGTTTGTGTTATCCGCGTTCATGTGCGTTTATCGCATTGAAGAAGGGGCTATCAATCTTCATCCTGCTGCGCGGCGAGCCTGGTGACCACGCTCATGTCTTCCAGCGTTGTCACGTCCCCCGCGACCGTGTGCGTCGTCACGATCTCACGCAGAAGTCTTCGCATGATCTTTCCACTGCGCGTCTTCGGCAGTGCATCCGAAAAACGAATCTCTTCAGGCCGCGCGAAGCTACCAATTTCGTGCGCCACCCACTGGCGCAATTCCTTTCCCAATACATCGTGATCCCACTCACCTTTTTTCAGCGTCACGAAACAGCACACGGCTTGTCCGGTGATCTCGTGCGGCTTGCCGACCACGGCCGCCTCCGCCACCGCGGGATGACGGACCAGCGCCGATTCCACTTCCATGGTGCTCAGCCGGTGACCGCTGACGTTCATCACATCGTCCACGCGGCCCAGCACCCAAAAATATCCGTCCGCATCGCGCCGCGCGGCGTCACCTGTGAAATACGCTCCCGGAACCTTGCTCCAATACTGTTCCTTGAAACGCTCCGGATCGCCCCAAATGGTCCGAGCCATACTCGGCCATGGACGCCGGATAATCAGGTAGCCTTCTTTATCCGGACCTACAGGATTTCCGCTGAGATCGACGATGTCGGGAATGATCCCCGGCATTGGAAACGTCGCCGACCCCGGTTTCAGCGGCGCCGCGCCCGGCATTGGCGAAATCAAAATCGAACCGTTTTCGGTCTGCCACCAGGTATCGACTATCGGACACCGGCCTTTGCCGATGATGCGGTGATACCACTCCCACGCCGCGGGATTGATCGGCTCGCCCACCGAACCGAGCAGCCGCAAACTGGAAAGGTCGTGCGCGTTAGGCCACTGCTCGCCCTGCCGGATCAGCGCGCGGATTGCAGTCGGCGATGTGTAAAACACATTGACGCGATATTTTTCGACGATGCGCCACCAGCGGTCGAACTGCGGATAATCGAGCGAGCCTTCATACATCACGCTGGTGGTCCCCGCCGAAAGCGGCCCATATACGATGTAGCTGTGGCCGGTGATCCAGCCGATATCGGCCGAGCACCAATACGTATCCTCATCGCGCAGGTCGAAAATCCATTTCATGCCCGCGGTCACCTGCGTGATGTAGCCGCCGGTGGTGTGCAGAATCCCTTTGGGCTTTCCCGTGGTGCCGGACGTGTACAGCACGAACGACGGATGTTCACTATCGAGCGGAATCGCGGGACAATCTTCCGTCGCGTTTGCGTCGAGTTCGTGCCACCAATGATCCCGGCCGATGTTCATGGTCGTTTCCGAACCAGTCCGGCGGTAGACGATCACGTCCTGCACCGTAGGGCAATCGGGCATAGCTTCGTCGACCGCCGCTTTCAGCTTTATTTCCTTGCCGCGCCGGAAACCGCCGTCCGCAGTGACTACCACCGTCGCGCCCAGATCCTGAATGCGAGCCTTTAGCGCTTCCGCCGAAAATCCGCCGAACACCACGCTGTGAATGATCCCCAGCCGCGTACACGCCAGCATCGCGATGGGCAGCTCCGGAATCATCGGCATATACAGAACCGCGCGGTCGCCGGCTTTATAGCCGCGGGATTTCAGCACACTGGCGAAACGAACCACCAGCCGATGCAGTTCCTGATAAGTGATAAATCGCTGATCACCTGGCTCGCCTTCCCACAAAATCGCGACTTTGTTTTTGCGATGCGTCGTGAGATGGCGATCCAGGCAGTTATACGAAATGTTGGTCTTCCCGCCCCCGAACCATTTGGCGAACGGAGAATTCCATTCCAGCACCTTCGACCATTTTTCGAACCAATGAATTTCGCGCGAGGCGACGTCAGCCCAAAACTCTTCCGGATTCTGCTCGGCATGCCGATAGAGTTCGCGATACGCGTCCATTCCCTGGACATGCGCTTTGCGGACGAATTCCTCGGGCGGCGGGTAGACGTTGCTCATGAGATCGGATTCTATCAGAGCCGCAACCCGGGCCGATTCATGTTCATTGACGTTTATGAACGGCCATCGCATCCGTTGCTACTCTAAATCCTGTGGACCACGGCTGGCTCCCCGATCTGATCTATACTGGCGACGCCTTCGAATCCGGCGCAGCGTTGTTCGCCGAAAACGGCACCATCACGCGACTCTCTCGGGACCCGGATGACCTGAAACGCGCGACTCGTTTACCCCTTCGAGCGATTCTTCCCGGATTGGTGAACGTCCATTCGCACGCATTCCAACGCGTGATCCGTGGGCGAACTGAACATCGAACGACCGACCGCGACACGTTCTGGACTTGGCGCGTCAGCATGTACCACGCGGCGAATAAAGTCTCACCCGAGGCGATGTACCACATCGCTCGCATGGCGTTTCTCGAAATGGCGCTCTCAGGAATCACTACCGTCGGCGAGTTTCACTACGTCCATCACGATTCCGGCGGAACACCGTATGCCGATCGAAACCTGCTTGCAAAACAAATCCTTCGCGCCGCTGACGAAATCGGATTGCGCATCGCGCTTCTTCGTACCGCTTACGTGCGCGCGGGATGGAACAAACCGTCCGATCCCGGCCAGGCTCGCTTCATCACTCCGCGCGCTGAAGATTTCATCGCCGATACGGAAGCGCTTCGATCCTCACTCACCGGCCGAGCCTCGATCGGCGTCGCTCCGCACAGCGTGCGAGCCGTGCCGCTCGATTACCTGCATGAAGTCGCGGCTTATGCACGTACCAACGCGCTGCCGCTGCACATGCACGTCGCCGAACAGCCCGCCGAAATCGAGGCTTGCATCGGCGAGTACGGCGTGCGCCCCGTCGAGCTGCTCCATCGCGAAAACATTCTCGATTCGCGATTTACCGCGATCCACGCGATTCACATTACACCGAATGAAGCCGCGAATCTCGGCCGATCGACCGTCTGCGCTTGCCCCACGTCCGAACGTAACCTGGGCGATGGAGCCGTTCCTGCCGATCTGCTCTACGACGCCGGCGCGGGAATCTGTTTCGGCTCCGACAGCAATGTGCAAATCGATATTCTGGAAGATGCGCGCCTGCTCGAATACGATCTCCGCATGAACAAACTTGAGCGCGTGATTCTCTCCGATGGCAGCGATCTCTCGCAACGTCTTTTCCGCAGCGCGACGGCAACCGGAGCCACCAGCCTCGGCGTCGACGCAGGCGCGCTCGAACCAGGCCGTAAAGCGGATTTCTTTAGCGTCGATCTGAACGATCCCTCGCTGGCCGGCGCCGATCGCGCGTCGTTACTCGACCACGTGGTCTTCGCGCTCGAGCGCACCGCGATTCGCGACGTGTGGGTCGATGGCGTCCGCATCATTGAAGAAGGCCGGCACCCGTTGCAGGACGAAGTTGTCGAGCAATTCACAGCCGTTCAAAGGAGCCTGTGGTGAAAACCGAAGTCGAAATCCTGCGCGAACTGGTGGCGATCCCGTCCGTCTCATCGCTCAGCAATGTTCCCGTGATCAACTACGCGCTGCAGTTTCTTAAAGACTGGAAAATCGACCGCTATCCTTACACGGACGCTGCGGGAACCGCAAAACTCAACGCGGTCGCGATGACGCAACCCGCTCGTGAAGCCGAGCTTGCTTTGGTCTGCCATACCGACACCGTTCCATTCGAGCCAGATTGGAATGACGCGGTGAATCCGCGCGTCGCGAAAGGCAACCTCTATGGCCGCGGTAGTTGCGATGTGAAAGGATTCCTGGCCTGCGTGCTTGCGGCGGTTTCGCAAGTCGACGTCAAGCGACTGGGTAAGCCTCTGGCCATCGTGCTCACCGCAGATGAAGAAATCGGATGCGTCGGCGCGAAATATCTGGCGCGTAAAAAAGCTGTGCGCTCCCGCCACACCATCGTCGGCGAGCCGACCGGCCTGCACCCGGTCCGCGCTGGAAAGGGATATGCGCTGGCCGAAATCGTGGTGCATGGAAAGGAAGCGCATAGCGCGTTCCCCGCGCAGGGCCGGTCGGCGATTTTCGATGCGGCCCGCGTCATCACGCGTCTGGAGCAGGTCGCAAAAAAACTGGCGGCGAAGAAGAATCGCGACTTCGATCCGCCTTACACGACGCTCAACGCCGGCTTAATTCGGGGCGGCTCGGCCAAAAACATTATCGCGGGCGAATGTAGAATCACCGTTGAATGGCGCCCGGTCCCCGGTCAGGACCCGGGGTGGCCGGCGCAATTGATTCGTGAAGAGCTCGCGGCTCTTTCCAGCCGCGATCCGGGTTTTCGCGCTGAGTTAGACGTGAAGCGGCTGGATCCTCCGTTCGATCCCTCGCCGACGCGCGCGCTGTCAACTCTTCTCGAATCGCTCTCCCACCGCCTTGCGACCACCGTCTCCTTCGGGACCGAAGCCGCCCATCTCGCCGGAAAAGAGACCGTAGTATTCGGCCCCGGAGATATGACGGTCGCCCACAAATCCGGGGAATATGTGCCCATCAGTGAACTTCGCCAGTGCGCCGCGCACTTGCGCACAGTCATCGACCGGCTGTGCGCTTGAATCCGGTCGCTGGCGCTCGCGGCTCAGAAAACCCAGCACCGAGCCGCAAGCGATAGCGACCGGGTCCTGATGGCAATAAGTTCGCGACTACTGCAATAGGTTCGCCCAGACCGGCTGATAATTATTCCCCTGCGTCGTCAGCGCGTGAACATGTTTCCCATCCGCAAGCATGCTGAAAATCTGCGTCGTCCCATTGCGCTTCGACGTGAAGACGACGTGCAGCCCATCCGGCGCCCACCACGGATTCTCATTCACGCCGCCGTCTTTAGTGAGCTGAGCCGGCTCCCGCTTAGCCACGTCCATCACGAAAATATTGAACCCGCCGATTTCAAACCCTTGGGTCCATGCGAATGCGATCAACTGCCCGTCCGGACTCCAAGAAGGATTCGCCACTTCGCCCGCTCCATTCGTCAGCATTTCGGGATCGCCGCCGTCGATGTTCATTCGCCAGAGCTGCTGCTTCCCCGATCGGTCTGAAATAAACAGCACCTCGACGCCGGTTTTCGGATTGACTTTCGGCGAAAAATCGATCGCCTTCGAATTGGTGATCTGCCGCCGATCGCCGCCCTTGAGATTTGCCGAGTAGATCTGAGTATTGCCTGTTATGCTCGATGCGAACAGCAATCGCTGACCGTCCGGCGTGAATTCCGGCCATCCCGTAATCGAAGCCTCCGGACCCGCAAACGGAGTCTTAATCCCCGTCTCCGTAGATTGCAGCATGATCCGGTGATGCAGCGGCTTCTCTTCAAGCGTGCTGTACGCCAGCCACTTCCCGTCCTGCGACACGGCCGGCGACTGCGTGATCGTGCCGAATGCAGTGAGTTGCCGCTGATTGGACCCGTCGTAATCCATCGACCAGATTTCTTTCTTCCCGCTTCGATCGGAAACGAAATAAATCTTGGTGCCGTTCAAGCTCCTGACACCGAACGATTGCAGAATATCCGCCGCAAATTCATGCGCGACTTTTTTGGCGCCATCTTTGTCCAGGTCGCCGAAATAAACCTTGCCGAACACGTTGGCCGTCGCTGGATCCGGCCGGCTCAGATTGAGCAGCCATCCGAACAGTGCGAGCCGTCCATCCTGGACGCCGGCATATCCGAACACCAGATGCGTCGCGCTCGCAGGCGGATTGGACCACTCCGTCAGCCATGGCGACGGGCGTTTGAAATCCTGCAGCGTTTGCGGAACATTCAGCGGATAAAGGCTCCTGTCGATAACTGTCAGCACTCCCGAATCTTCCAGCTCCGCGCGAATCGCAGCGTTGAAAGTGCTGACGACTGCCTCGGCCCCACCCGATCCACGGAAATCGGGCAACCCCACCGCCCATTTCTGCTGGAACTTCGGAATGTAACCGGCGATGTCGACTTGCGCCTGCATCAGCCCCGTACTGACGATCAATCCCGCAACCATCACCCTCATTGCGATCATCTTAACGCGCCGTGGGGCAAGCTTTCAGCTTGCTCTTCGACTTTTAGTCGAAGCATTCGCGCGTCCAGCGCGAACTCGACTCAAGATCGACTCAAAATCAATCCAAAATCGACGTAGAATAACTCCATGCGCTGCACCCCGATCTTTCTCTTGATTGCTGCCCTCGCTCAAGCCGCCGTCACGCGAGTCGAAGTTTCTCAACGTACCGATCTGCCGCAAGTCAACTACGAACAGATCGCCGGAAAAATCTACTTCGCCGTCGATCCCAAACTTCCCGCCAACAAAATCATCGTCGACCTCGACCGCGCCCCGCGCAATTCCAAAGGTCTGGTCGAATTCTCCGCCGACGTCTTCCTCATGAAGCCCAAGGACGCCGCGAAATCGAACGGCACCGTGCTGTTTGAAGTCTCGAATCGAGGCGGACGTGGCATGGTCGGCATGTTCGATCTTGCCAGCGGCAGAGATGATCTCGGAGACCGCATGCTGTTTGAGATGGGTTACACACTGGTGTGGGTCGGCTGGGAATTCGACGTCCCCGATCGCACCAACATGAAACTCTATACGCCCGTCATCCAAGGCATCACCGGTCCCGTGCGCTCCGAAATTATCGTCGATCGGCCGTCTACGTCAGCCAGCCTCGGCGATCGTGCGCAAATCCCGTACGCTGTCGCCGACCAATCTACCGCGACGCTCACCGTCCGCGATAAGCCCACCGGCATGCGCACGACGATTCCGCGCTATCAGTGGAAATTCAACGCCGCCGCCACTGGCATCGATTTCGACGCTGGATTCGAACCCGGCCGCATCTACGAAGTGGTCTACACCGGTAAAGATCCCGCCGTGGTTGGACTCGGCCCCGCCGCCATCCGCGACTTCATTTCGCACATGAAGCAGCAGGGCGAAACCAAGCGCGCGATCGCCTTCGGCACCTCGCAAAGCGGCCGCTTCCTCCGCAAATATCTTTACGACGGCTTCAACGCCGACGAACATGGCAAGAAAGTTTTCGACGGCGTCTGGGCCCACGTCGCCGGAGCCGGCATGGGCAGCTTCAACCACCGCTTCGCCCAGCCCAGCCGCGACGGCCATACCTGGATGAACTTCGAATACCCCACCGATGTTTTCCCGTTCACCGACGAGCCTGAAACCGACGCCGGCATCACCGACGCGCTTCTCGCGCGCGCCAAGAAGGACGGCGTCGTCCCGAAAGTTTTCTACAGCAACGGATCCTACGAATACTGGGGACGCAACGCGTCGCTGATCCACATCGCTCCAGACGGCAAGAAAGACGCGCCACAGGCGCCCGACACGCGCATCTATTATTTGGCCGGCACCCAACACGGAGCCAACGCGCAACCCGTCAAATCGGTGACGCAGAACATTCCCAACCCCGCCGACTATCGATTCGCCATGCGAGCCTTGCTGGTCGCCATGAACTCCTGGATCACCGACGGCACCGCGCCGCCTGAATCGAAAATCCCGCGCATCGATAAGGATCAACTGGTCTCCACCGGCGCGCTCGCGTTCCCGAAGATCCCCGGTGTCTCGGTTCCGAAAGACACGCACTACGCCTGGCGTTTCGACTTCGGCCCCGACTTCCGCACCAAGGGAATTGTCGCCTTCGATCCTCCCAAAGTCGGTGCATCGTTCCCGATTCTGATCCCGCAAGTCGACCGCGATGGCAATGAGACCGCCGGCATCCGTCTCCCCGAACTCGCCGTGCCTCTTGCGACCTACACGGGCTGGAACTTGCGTGATCCGAAGATCGGAGCGCCCGAAGCGATCCAAAGCATGGTCGGCAGCTTCATCCCGTTTGCAAAAACCAAAGCCGACCGCGAAGCCTCCGGCGACACGCGCCCTTCCATTGAAGAACGCTACAAGTCTCGCGAAGACTATCTAGACAAACTGGAATCCGCCGCCAAGCCGCTAGTCAGTCAGCGCCTGCTGCTGGATCGCGATGTCCCGAAGGTAAAGGAGAAAGCGTCCGCCCGATGGGACTCCGTAACGCAAAAATTAAATTAGCCGCGAATGAATGCAGATCGGCGTTCGCCTTCAAGAGCAACGTCTTCAATAACTCTGTGGAAAAGGACTACTTCATAAACCCAGGATGCTTTGGGGACGATGTCGCCCGCTGGCTCATTTCGCAACTTCAGGCCAGCGGGTACGCAGCCGAAGAACGCCTAGGGCAGGAAGACTTCGGATGGTTTTTCTCCTTTGAGGCCGCTAGAACCAAACACGATGTTGTGATCGGATATCGCCCCGATGCGGACCATCGTGAGGGCGAATGGCTTTGTTGGATCGAACGCAAAGCAGGCCTCGTTGGCTCAATGCTTGGTACGCGCAAGCGTGTGGAGCCTGAGGCGATCTTGGCAGTCCATCAGATCCTCTCTTCGTCTCCCTCAATTTCAAGTGTGAGGCAGTGTTTCGAACACGATCTTTGAATTCGCGTGCATTCGCGTTCATTCGCGGCTAATTGCTTTCTTCACCGTCCCCTTCGCCTTCGCCACCGGCAACAACGTCGGATAAAACTGGACGAATGTATTATCCACCGCCCCGTTCTTCGAATGACACGCCTGGCACCCCGCACTCTTGGGGATCGCCTGCGCCGAATCCGTCGCTTCACTGAATCCGAAAAAGGCCCACCCATCCGCAAATCGCGAGTCTTTCACTTCCGCCTCGAACCGCTGCAAATCGCTCTGATAATGACCGCCGTTATTGATCGACCCCTTGCTCTCCGACTTCCGTATCTCCAAAACAAAGATGGTCCCCTGCGGCCACGCGCCTGTCTCCTTGAACGCCTTGTACGCCCGCGGATTCACGAAGACATTTTCAAATGCCGGATTATCCCCCGGCGCGGATTCGCGAGCGGGACCATACGTCATCCCGATTCCGGAACTCAAGTACACCCACTCGCGATAATCCGCCGGCTTCATCAGCCGGTTGTCTTTCGTAAACTGCGGCTCCTGCGCGAGCGCGAAACCCGCGAGCGCCACAAAAAATAAAGTTCGCATAGCTCCAGTCTATCGCGGGTCGCGCCATAGTTGGTGGTTCAGTTTGCCGAAGGCTAGGATTTACTGATTTCCCATATACAGAACGTGACAGTAAGTCCCTAAGCGTACGTTGTACGCCAGGTAGTATCCGTCGTGATCCGGATCTTCGAAAATTGAAATCTGATCGCGACCCCAATCCCAATCGTTGCAATAATCGTAATCCACCGGCGCGACGCTGAAGTAGAATCCGCCGAACCAGAAGCGATCCCGGCCTCCTCCTTCGATTCGCCATACATGACCGCGTCCGAATCCTCCGGTGAATCGCCCATGCTCCCAGGCAC
Organism: Bryobacteraceae bacterium; assembly: GCA_035568415.1. Taxonomy (GTDB): domain Bacteria; phylum Acidobacteriota; class Terriglobia; order Bryobacterales; family Bryobacteraceae; genus Palsa-187. The sequence goes on from DATMOC010000018.1 coordinate 204,012, forward strand.
GGTCGACGTGATACCGCTGATCGTCGCGACCCGAATCGTGTCCCACCCACTGGTCATTCTTATGGACGTGCGGAGCCTCGGGATGTCCCTTTTTGTCGCTGAAATTTCGATTATCCTGCCCACGATTATCTTGCCCGCGATTATCGCTCCTCGGCGCATCTTGCCTTTGCGGTGGCTGGTTTCGCTGCTGCTGCTGTTGCTGGGGCTGAACACGCGCTGGCGGAGGACCGTGTGACGGAACATGTCCGTTCCCAACATCACGACTCCGCTGTTGCTGCTGTTGTTGTCCGCGCTGCTCGCCGCCTCGTTGGCCAAAACTCAACGAACCCAGCGATAAAAACGCCAAAACTGCGATTGACGATTTCATACCTTTAGCTTACTTGTATTCTGGAGATGAATGAATCCTCAGCAGCAGCCCCCGAAAACGCCGATCGCCGGCGTGAAGAATATCGTCGCCGTCGGTTCCGGCAAAGGAGGAGTTGGAAAAACCACCGTCAGTGTGAACCTCGCCCTTGCGCTCGCCAAACTCGGCCGCCGCGTCGGACTCCTCGATGCCGACGTCTACGGTCCCAACGTCCCGCTCATGATGGGCATCAGCGAGCCTCCCAAAGCCATCGGCGAGCGCATCCAGCCGCTCGAGAATTACGGCGTGAAATTGATGTCCATGGGATTTATCAATCCCGGCGACCGTCCCCTGGTCTGGCGCGGTCCTATGCTCCACTCGGCCATGCAACAATTCCTGCGCAATGTCGATTGGGGCGAGCTCGACTATCTGATCATCGATCTTCCGCCCGGCACCGGCGACGTGGCGCTATCCCTGGCGCAATCGACGCCCATCACCGGAGCCGTCGTTGTCACAACTCCCTCAGACGTCTCATTGGAAGACGCACGTAAAGCGGTCAACATGTTCGCGCAGGTCCGCATCCCCATGCTCGGCCTGATCGAGAACATGAGCTATCTCATCGCTCCGAAATCGGGTGAGCGCATCGACGTATTCGGCCAGGGCGGCGGCAAGCGCACCGCTGAAAAAATGAATGTCCCCTTCCTGGGCGAACTGGCCCTGAATCCCGAAGTCCGCATTGGTGGCGACACCGGCAATCCCGTCACCAGCCGCGGCCCTGGCGATCCGCACGCCGCCCCCTTCATCGAGCTCGCTCAAAAAGTGGAACAACGCTGCCGCGAAGCCGCGGTCGCCGGTCCGTCCATCGTTGTCGAAGACTAACTCTGCGGCCCTCTGCGTTCTCTGCGTCTCTGCGTGACTCGGGTCTTTTTTGCGTTCTTTTCGAACACTTTGCGACTTTGCGTGAAATCTTTTCTTGGTTCGCCGTCGTAAACTTCAAACGTGAGAATCCCTGGCCAGGGAGCGTTGTATTGCAGTGGTACTGAACTTTCGGAGCCGGTGAAACGGCTCGCGGGGCCAGCTCGTAGCATGGGCTCGACGGAAGGATTTTTGGATCGATCCAGTAACGATCGGCGGTGTGCGGATAGCTATTTTGGCCGTCCCGTTCGACTTCAGAGAGGAGCATCGAAAACGTGAGCATCACATGTCGTGCCAACCAGCATGACGACCCTCAGGTTAGTTAGCCCTCGATTTACTGGCGGCCGAACACGCACGGCGATAAGTCCGAAAGCCCCGGCCGCCCACAACGCCTACAACCGTAGTGTCTAATGTAGAAATGCGCCTCGCCCTGTTTGTGCTCGCGCTTCCACTTTTATCTGCCGATTTCCGAGCCGGAATTTCTCGCGTCGATATCACTCCACCCGTCGGACACGCCATGGGCGGATACTCGGATAGAAAAGGAAATGCCACCGGCACGCACGATCCGCTTTACGCCACCGTGCTGGTGCTAGAATCCGGCGAGACGAGCCTCGCGCTGGTCACTGCCGACTTGCGATCGTTCGTTTCCACGCGCGTCGGCGATCTTGCGCGCCAGAAGTTCGGCGTCCGCACCACCATCATCAGCGTCTCCCACACGCATTCCGGACCGCTCACTTGGGAAGCTCGTACACCCTGGTACACCGAAGCCGAAGACAAAATGGTGGACGCGATCGGTAAAGCGAAATCCGAAATGTTCCCCGCGACGCTCGACTTTTCGAGCGGCCATGTGTATCTCGGCTTCAATCGCCGCAAAGTAGTCGACGGCAAAGCGACCATGTGGTGGCGCAACGCTGACAAGCTCCCATCGCATCCCATCGACCCGACCGTCAACGCCCTGGTCATTAAAGACGCTTCTTCGAAAACGCGCGCGGTGCTGGTAAATTACGCGTGCCATCCCTCAGTGCTCGGTCCCGATAATTTGCAATTCTCGGCGGACTATCCGGGCGCGATGAAACGCTACGTGGAATCGCAATTTCCCGGCGCGACCGCCCTATTCGTGCAAGGCGGCGCGGGCGACATCAATCCGTATCGCGATAAAGAACCCGGCGGTTTCCAAGCCATGGAGGAGATGGGGCAGGCGCTCGGCAAATCCGTGGTCTCGTTTCTTCCCCGCGCGAAACCCGTCATCGGCGACTTCCGCACGACGTCCGAAATTCTCGAAGTGAAGAACCGCTGGAAGCCTGGCGAAAAAATCCCCATCGGATGGACCGGCGGATCCATCGGCAATTCATTATGCTTCGCGGCTTTTCCGGGCGAGCCCTTCGTCGACCATCAGATCACGTTCCGCGAAAAATCCGAGTGCCGCGCTGCCATGTTGTTCGGCTACTCGTACTCCGCAGGCGGCGTGTGGGCCGGCTACATGCCGACGATTCTCGCGTCCGTCGAAGGCGGTTACGGAGCCGACTACAACACCACCGTCGAGGTGGGCACCGGCGAACGACTGATCGATCGCGCGGTGGTCAAACTTTTTGAGTTGCGCGGATTATTGAAAGAATTGCCGGGGTTGGGACAATGAAAACGCTCCTGTTTGCGATCACGGCTGTTACCGCGGTTGCTGAATTTCGAGCCGGCGTCGCCAAAGCCGATCTGGATCCGCCCACCGGCATCCCCATGGCCGGCTACTCCGTGCGCTATTCCAAGGGCACGCTCGATCCAATCGAGGCCCGCGTGCTCGCCATGTCGGACGGCACACGCACAGTCGCGTTCGTCACGCTTGATCTGTGTTACCCGTTCGATCCGCCCGTGATGGACGAGATCCGAACGAGCGCGCGCGGCTCGGTCGACGAAGTGATCTTTCATGCCTCGCACACGCATTCGGGTCCCACTTACGCTGCGTCGCCCGAAGCGGTGAAGCATGCGATTCCACGCGTGGTCGTGGCGATTCAAGCCGCCGCGAAATCCATGGTCCCGATCCGGATCGGCAGTGCGTGGGGACAAACCTATCTCGGATTCAATCGCCGCTATCTTGCGACCGACGGATCGGTGGAAATGTTCTGGCGCAACGAAACCAAAGTCTCCACCACATTTCCAGTCGACCCGACCGTAGGCGTGATTCGCTTCGATCGCGCCGATGGAACGCCGCTCGCCATACTGGTGCATTACGCGTGTCATCCGGTGGTGCTCGGTCCGGAAAATCTGGATTACTCAGCCGACTACCCGTCCGAAATGCGCCGCTACATCGAACAACAACTTGGGGGCATGGCGTTTTTCCTGCAAGGCGCGCCTGGCGACATCAATCCTTATTACGACAAGACCACGTTGATTGAGGACGCGGTGGGTTTGATGAAACAGACCGGCCAGAAACTCGGCGCTGAAGCCGTTCGAGTCGCGAAATCGATTCGCACCACGGCGCCCGCGAATCCGCGCGTCCAAACCAAGACTGTCGTGCTGGAGGCGCGCAATCGCTGGAATCTGGAAAAGCTTCGCCCGGTGCTGCAGGAACGCTATCACATGGAGGAAATCCGCGCGGGCCGCCTGCTGGCCGATCACATGCAGCTTCCGGTGACTACGCTGATGATCAATCAGGATCTGACGTTCGTCGGCATGCCCGGCGAGCCGTTCGTCGAATTTCAGATGCAGCTTCGCGCCAGGAGTCCGCTGCCTAATTCTTTCCTGATCGGCTACACCAACGGCTATTTCGCCTATTTCCCGACCATCGCGGCCGCGGTTCGAGGTGGATATGGCGCCGACAGCACGGTGGTCCCCACCGAAGCCGGCACCGGCGAACGCATGCTCAACACCGGCTTAATCTCCATCTATGAATTGCTGGGAAAGCTCACACCCGAGCCGGGCAAGCCGCGGTAACCGTATGCATGGGAATTGCGAAACCTAAACCGTCCACAATACGCCTAACCACTTTGTAACTGCTAAAATAACCGGAAGCTCGCCTAAAATTTTTCAAGACAATGAGGGATTCGTGACGTTGAGACTCGCTAGCGGCCTACTGTGCTGCCTAACTTTCGTGGTTTTCGGACAAGACGATCCGCAGCAGCCGACCCCGCCGCCGCAGCCTCCCCAGCAGCAGCCACCGGCCGCGCCGGGAACGCCGCCTACGCCTAAGCCCACAGTGGAGCTTCCCCCTGTGCCGCCCGGCCAGCCGTCCAAGGCTCCGCCTCCGGAACGCGACACCGGAGGAGACGTTTTGTCCATCGCGCCATTGTATTGGTACACCACCGCGCAGCCGCGCCTCCGTCAAGGCTCGGGCTCCACCGTCACGACCGTCACGCTGCCGGGCTCACTCGACTTCACTGGAAATAAAAATTACGCGATTGGCGGAATCTTGACTCTCCCCACTGGTCACGAAAACAGCTTGCAGTTTTCCTATTTCCGCAAACAAAGCCAGGGGAACACGGTTCTCAAGGCCGATTCTTCGTTCTTTGGGAACCCCTTCGCTGCCGGCGACATTATCGCCACGCACTACACGCTCCAGAACATTAAGATTTCCTGGAATTACCTGACCTATCCGTACCCTTCCGCCAGCGCGAAGTTTCGTGTCAAGACGCTGTGGGAAGTGCAGTACCTCACCATGCATTCCGTCTTCGACGCGCCCGCTGACACCAACGCGATCGCCACCGAGGGCAGAAAATCCATTGTGCTGCCGACCCTCGGCATGGGGATCGAATATCATCCCGCAAAGCACGTCCTGTTCGAGGTAAAGGGTTCCGGCTTCGGAATCCCCGGCCATTCGGATATCTGGGATACGGAAGCGAACCTGGTGATTCGCGCAGGGCGTCTCGAACTGCTGGCGGGCGGCAGGGCGTACCACTTCAAGACGTCGCCGAAGGGCGACAACTACTTTTCCGACACGCTGTACGGCCCTTACGCGGCGCTGCGGTACATCTTCAGGTAACGAGTAGCCCCGATCTACGTAATCAAAAACGTCAGCCCGCAGTGCGCCATAATATAGCGATGCCGGATGAAGCACCCTTGAGTTTCGAGGCAGGTCTCCAACAGCTGGAGGCGATCGTCAGGGAAATGGAAAGCGGCGATCTGCCGCTGGAGCGCGCTCTGGAACTATTCGAGCGCGGCACCAAGCTTAGCGACACCTGCCGCAAGCAGTTGGAGGAAGCCGAAACGCGTGTCGAAGTTCTGATGCGCCGCGCCGGCGAGATCCAGCCGCAACCATTTCGAACCGACAAATGACTTTTGCCGACTACATCGCCGCCCAGCAAAAGCGGGTGGACGCCGCGCTGGACCGCTGCGTGCCTCCCGAAACCGAAAATCCCGCGACCATTCATCGCGCCATGCGCTACAGCCTGTTCGCCGGCGGCAAGCGCATGCGGCCGCTTCTGGCGATCGCCGCGGCCGACGCGGTTTCCGATGCGCCCACCGGAATCGAATTCGCGGCGGGCGCGCTGGAGTTGATTCACACGTATTCATTGATTCACGACGATCTTCCGGCGCTCGACAACGACGATTTACGCCGGGGTCGCCCCACCTGTCATAAGGTGTTCGGCGACGCGATGGCGATTCTGGCCGGCGATGCGTTGCTGACCCTCGCGTTTGAAGTTCTGGCGAAGCTCGAATGCGTGGATGCGCAGCGCCGCGTCCAGTTGGTGAGCGAACTGGCCGCCGCTTCCGGAACCGTCGGCGGAATGATCGGCGGCCAGGTGAACGACCTGGAAGGCGAAGGTAAATTTCCCACGGCGCATTTGCTGGAATCGATTCATCGCGCCAAAACCGGAGCCCTGCTTCGCGCCAGCGTTCGCATGGGAGCGATTTACGCGGGCGCGGGCCTGGACCAACTCGACGCGCTGACCCGCTACGGAGAGCACATGGGACTCGCTTTTCAGATCGTTGACGACGTGCTCGATGTCGAACAGTCCTCCGAGGCATTGGGAAAAACCGCCGGCAAAGATGCCCAGCAGCAGAAGATCACTTTTCCGGCGGTCTTCGGAATCGAACGCTCGCGCGAAATGGCGGAGCAGGAACGCATTCAAGCGCATCTGGCGCTGAAGGATTTCGACGATCGCGCGGAACGGCTGCGCGAGATCGCGGATTACATCGTACGCCGCAACGCATGAACAACCTCGCGATGAAACGCGCCGAAAAAATCCGGCTCGATCAGCTCCTGGTCGAGCGCGGCCTGGCCGAGTCGCGTGAGAAAGCCCGCGCGCTGATCCTTGCCGGTCAAGTACTGGTGGGCGGACAGAAAAGCGACAAACCCGGCCATAGCGTCGCCGCGGACAGCCGCGTCGAATTGCTCGAAAGGATGCCCTACGTCAGTCGCGGTGGTTTCAAGCTGGCGGCGGCGCTGGATCATTTCGGAATCAATGTCGCGGGAAAGTTTTGCCTGGACGTGGGCGCGTCCACCGGAGGCTTCACGGACGTCCTTTTGCAGCGCGGCGCGAAGCTGGTTTATGCGCTGGACGTGGGCCACGCCCAGCTCGACTGGAAAATTCGCAACGATCCGCGAGTGTTCGTGCGGGAGGGCGTCAACGCGCGCCATCTCGATCCCGCGGATTTTCCGCACCCGTTCACTCTCGCCGTCTGCGATGTCAGTTTCATCTCGGCCACGCTGATCGTCCCCGCGATGGCGCCGCTGCTCGCACCCGAGGGCGCAATGATCGTTCTGGTGAAACCGCAATTCGAGGTCGGCCGCGACGATGTCGGGAAAGGTGGAATCGTCCGCGATCCGGAATTGCATCGCGCGGCGTGCGATCGTGTGCGCATCGCCATCGAGTCATTGAAGTACCAGACCGCGATCATCGAGAGCCCCATCCTCGGCGCGGAGGGCAACCGGGAGTTCCTACTGTATGCCCATCATTGAAGCCGTCGGAATCGTCTCCAAGCCGCGAAGTGAACTCGCCGCACGCATCGTGCCCGAGCTGATCCGCTGGCTGGAGGAGCGGGGCGTGCGCGTCCGGCTGGATGTGGAAACAGCGCAATACGCGCAGCGCACGGCCGGACTTCCACGGCCACAGGTGCATGAAGGAACGCAGCTGGTCATCGTGCTGGGCGGGGACGGAACGCTGCTCTCCGCGGCGCGCGCGATCGGCGCAGGCGATATTCCGTTGTTCGCCGTCAACATGGGCGGCTTGGGATTTCTGACTGCGATGACCGTTGAGGAACTCTATCCGCAGCTCGAACGCGCGCTCGACGGCGATTTTCGCGTCGGCCGCCGGCGCATGCTGCACTGCGAGCATCGTCGCAATGGTGAATTGCTCGCTTCCTTCGATGCGCTCAACGACGTGGTGCTGACCAAGTTCGAAATCGCGCGCATGATCGATCTGGAAGCGCACATCGACGGGCATTTCGTATGCATCTACCGCGCCGACGGATTGATCATCGCGACGCCCACCGGCTCCACCGCGTATTCGCTTTCCGCCGGCGGGCCCATCGTTTTTCCCAGCGTCGGCGCCATCGTGATCACTCCCATCTGCCCGCACACTTTGACCAATCGCCCGGTGGTGCTGGACGACGCGAGCGTGGTTCAAGTCACCAATTTGAGCGACGATTCGGCCACCTACCTGACCATCGACGGCCAAGTGGGCGAGCTGTTGAAGCGCGGCGATCAGGTGGTTTGCCGGCGATCTGAGAATTCGATCAGCCTGGTAAGACCGCCCGACATGATGTTCTTCGACGTGCTGCGCGAAAAGTTGAAGTGGGGCGGCCGCTAGTCCATGAAGCCGAAGATTTCGCTCACAACCTGGATTCTGATCGGCCTCGTTGCGGGCATCGCCTTCGGCGCACTGTGGCCGGAGCAAGCGCAAAAGATGAGCCTGCTGGGAACCATCTTCCTGCGCATGATCAAGGCGATCATCGCGCCGCTGCTGTTCGGAACGCTGGTAGTCGGCATCGCGGGAACCGGCAGCATCAAGACCATGGGACGCATTGGCGGCAAGGCGATCCTGTATTTCGAGATCGTCACCACCATCGCGCTGTTCATAGGATTGGGCGCGGTGAATCTGGTGAAACCCGGTGTCGGCGTGCAGCTGAAAAGCGGCGCCGCCGCGGGATTGCCGCAAGTCAAGCAGGATTTTTCGCAAATTATCGAGCACATTGTGCCCACCAGCATCATCGATGCGATGGCGCGCGGTGACGTGCTGCAAATCGTCGTGTTCGCATTCGTGTTCGGTGCGGCATGCGCGGCGATCGGCGCAAAGGCTCGAGCTGTGGTCGAGTTCTGCGATTCACTGGCTGAAGTGATGTTTCGGTTCACCAATTACGTGATGCTGTTTGCGCCCTTCGGCGTGTTCGGCGCGATTGCGGCCACGGTGGGCAACAAGGGGCTCGGTGTTCTGGTGAACCTCGGGAAACTTGTGGCGACCCTGTATGTCGCCGAAGCAATCGTCGTGATCGTGGCTCTCGGAGGTTCCGCGGTAATCGCGCGCGTGCCCATCCGGCGCTTCATTGAATACGCGCGCGAGCCGTTTCTGATCGCCTTTTCGACGGCGGCCAGCGAAGCCGCGCTGCCGCGTTCGCTCGAAAACATGGAACAGTTCGGCGTGCCGAAGCACATCGTTTCGTTCGTTCTGCCGCTGGGCTATAGCTTCAACCTGGTGGGGACGACGCTGTATCTTTCGCTCGCGTCCATCTTCATCGCTCAGGCGGGCGACGTGCCGATGCCGCTTTCGACGCAACTGGTCATGATGCTCACGCTGATGCTGACCAGTAAAGGCGTCGCCGGAATCCCGCGCTCGGCGCTGGTGATCCTGGCCGGCACGGCGGCAAGTTTCAATCTTCCGGCGGAAGGAATCGCGTTGTTATTAGGAATCGACGCGCTGCTCGATATGGCGCGAACGTCGGTGAATGTGTTGGGAAATTGCCTGGCGACAGCGGTGGTCGCAAGGTGGGAAGGCGTCAAATTCGATTTGGCCGCGAATGCACGCGAATGAACGCGAATCAGGCCGCGATGCCTAGCTTTTTCGCCCACGGCGTTGCGCCCTTGAGCGCGGCGTTGACGGCCTCAATATTTTTCACGCCCTGATCGAGCAACCAGTCTTCCAGCGCCTTCGCGCCGCCCTTTGCGTAGATCGGCATGCCGTCTTTCCAAGTCGCGCGACCGCATAGAACGCCCGCGAACTCGACACCGGATTCAGTGGCCATCGCCAGGCTCTCGACGAACTGCGCGTTGCCGACGCCCGCGCTCAGATAGATGAACGGTTTTTTCGCCACCGCTGCCGCGCGGCGGAAAAGATCCAGCGCTTCAGCCCGCGTGTACGCCTTCTCGCCTTTGTAGACGCCGCTGCCTTCGACAAATTCGAGATTCACCGGCACTTCGACTTTTAATATGTCGACGCGATATTGATCTTTTGAGAATTCCTCCATCGCGCCGCCGACCACTTGCGGCTTGATCTTGGCGTACTCGAGTCCTTTTTCGTTGCCGCCTTTCGGATCGTAGCCAACGAATTCTAGAAAGAACGGGACCTGGTAGAACTCGCACTCCGCGCCGATCCGTTCGATGAAGGCGTGTTTGATGTCATTTACGTCTTTCTCGTCAAACGGCGAATAGTACAGAAGAATCTTCACCGCGTTCGCTCCCCAATCGACGATGCGTTTGGTGGAAACGTGCGGCAGAAGATCCGGCAGACGGCCGGGCTTGGTGTTGTCGTAACCGCTCTCTTCATACGCGAGCAGCAGGCCCGCATTGCTCGAACGCGCCTTGGCGGCTTCCAACCCATATTCCGGATCGAGCAGAATGGCGGACGCATGCGGAGTCAGGACGCGCGCGACGGTGGTTTTGAACTCGGACATCATGTCCCAAGTGATCGCTTTGACGTCGACGCCGCGCGCGGAAGCGATCGCTTTTTTCAAACTCTCGCGTTGATCCATCGCGGCGGCGGCGATAACGCCGTTCTGATTGGATAACGCTTTAAGATGTTTCAGCTTCCCTGGGGATAGCGACATGCTTTCAGTTTACAACCTCGTGTTAATCTGAGAATTCCCGTGCCCACATCCGAGCCCAATTTGTCCGCTGGAGCCGCTTTCGCCCGCCTGGTCGAAATCATGCAGCGCCTTCGCGCGCCTGGCGGCTGCCCTTGGGATCGCGAACAGAATTTCGACACCATCAAGCCCTATCTTCTGGAAGAGACTTATGAAGTGATGGACGCCATCGATAAGCGCGATTGGAGCGAGCTGGCCGAAGAGTTGGGCGATCTTCTTCTACAGCCAGTTTTCTTCGCGCAGATGGCGGCCGAGGCGGGTCATTTCACAATTGCCGATTCGCTGGACGCGATCAATTCTAAATTGATCCGCCGCCATCCACACGTGTTCGGCTCCGGCGACGCCAAGACCGCCGACGACGTGAAAAAACGCTGGGATGAAATCAAGGCCGAAGAAAAACCGCGTTTGTCCGGGCTGCTTGCATCCATTTCGCGATCCGTGCCGGCGCTGGTGGAAGCGCAACATATTTCTTCACGCGCCGCGGGCGCCGGATTCGATTGGCCCAGCATCGATCAGGTCTACAACAAACTGGACGAGGAACTCGAGGAATTGCATCGCGCACCGGACCAGGCCGGCGCTGAAAACGAAATTGGAGATCTTCTGTTCACGCTGGTTAACATTGCGCGATTTCTGAAGGTCGATCCGGAACAAGCACTGCGCAAGACCAACGCGAAATTCCGGCGGCGCTTCGCGCACGTCGAAGCCGGGCTCGCCGCGAACGGCAAGACGCCCCGCGACGCCTCCATCGAAGAGATGGAAACCTTGTGGCAGGACGCGAAACAGCATGATTGAGATCCGCGCGCTGCACAATCACGACGAGTTTGTCGAAGCCGTCCGGCTGCAGCAGCTCATCTGGGGATTCGAGGAAGTCGAGTTGCTCCCGGTACGACTGTTCGTCACCGCGACCAAGGTCGGCGGGCAGGCGTTCGGCGCATTCGACGGCGGAAATATGGTCGGTTTCTGCCTGGCGATCCCGGGAATTAAAGCCAAGGACAAACCGTATCTGCACAGCCACATGCTGGGCGTGCTGAAAGACTATCGCGACGCGGGCGTCGGCCGGATGCTTAAGCTGGAGCAGCGCCGCGAAGCGTTATCACGGGGGATCGAGCTGATGGAGTGGACTTTCGATCCGCTCGAAATCAAGAACGCGTATTTCAATATGGAGCGGCTCGGAGCCATTGTGCGCCGCTTCGTGCTGAACCAGTACGGCACTACGTCCAGCAAGCTGCACGCGGGTTTACCGACGGATCGCTGCATCGCCGAATGGTGGCTGGCGAGCCCGCGCGTCAAATCCATTCTGGCGGGAGAGAAGCTGCCGCAGTCAGAAATTGTCGCGCGCATTTCCGTGCCCTCCGATATTTACACGATTAAGGAAACCGATCCGACGCGGGCGCGGGAAATCCAGAAGCGCGTGAGCGATCAGTTTCTTCAACATTTCTCGAAAGGCCTTGCGGTGACCGGGTTCGAGCGAACGCAGGAATCCGGCACCTATCTTTTCACACATTGGTCAAACCCATGGGATTCCAAATAGAGCGCATCATTCTTCGTCAGATCCGCATGCCGCTGCTGCATTTCTTCGAAACCAGCTTCGGCCGGACTTACGAACGTCACATCGTGCTGGTTGAGGTCGTTTCTGACGGTGTTTCGGGATGGGGCGAAGTCACTGCGGGCGAAAATCCGTTCTACAACGAAGAGTGGACCGATTCGGCGTGGCTGATCGCTCGCGATTACGTCGCTCCGCGCGTGCTGAAGCACACCTTCGAGAGCGCGTCGCAGGTCGCCGATCGCACGGCGCACATCCGCGGACATCACATGGCGAGCGGCGGAGTCGAAGTCGCCATCTGGGATCTGGAAGCGCGCCGTAACAACGTGCCGCTGGCCAAGCAAATCGGTGGGGCCACTCGAACTGAAATCGCCTGCGGCGTTTCCATCGGCATTCAGGAATCCGTCCCGCAGCTTATTAAGAAAATCGAAACCGAAGTGAACGCCGGATATCAGCGCATCAAGATGAAGATCAAGCCGGGCTGGGATGTCGACGTAATTCGCGAAGTGCGAAAGAATTTTCCGACGATCCGACTGATGGCCGACGCCAACTCTGCTTTCACTCTCGACGACGCGCCACGCCTGAAGGCTCTCGACGAGTTCAACCTGATGATGATCGAACAGCCGCTCGCGCACGACGAAATCATCGACCACGTGGCACTGCAAGCGCAATTGCAAACGCCGATTTGCCTGGACGAGTGCATCCGCTCCGCGCATCAGGCCGAGCAGGCGAGCCGTATGAAAGCGTGCGGCATCATCAATATCAAGCTGGGCCGCGTGGGCGGATTTCGCGAGGCCAAACGCGTCCACGATGTCGCGCAGCAGCACGGGATTCCGGTGTGGTGCGGAGGCATGCTCGAATCCGGCATCGGCCGCGCGCACAACATCGCGCTTTCAACCCTGCCGAATTTCATTCTTCCCGGTGATGTCTCGGCGAGCAAGCGTTATTGGGCTCGCGATATTATCTCGCCCGCCGTCGAAGTGTCGCCGAAAGGGACCATCGCGGTTCCCACCACGCCCGGATTCGGTTTCGAAATCGATCATGATTTTCTCAAGCACGTGACGGTGCGCGAGGAAGTCATCGCTTGATTTCCGTGGCACCGTCACGGGTGCGATTGTATTTGATGGTCGCGTTCATGATCGTTTCATGGGCGCTGAGCTTTGTTCTCGGGAAAATTGCCCTGCGCGAGATCCCGCCGCTGGTTTTGCCCGGTATACGGATCGGGCTCGCGACGCTGTGCCTGATCCCCATCTATCTGTGGAAAGGCGGACGGCGTCCGTTCGCACGCCAGGATTTCCCGCGGCTGATCGTGGTCAGCCTGTGCGGAATCACCTTCAATCAGTTTTTCTTTATCACCGGGCTCAGCCGGACCAGCGTTGCCCACATGGCCGTATTCATTGCGATCTCGCCCATCCTCGTTTTGATTTTCGCGGTGATTGCCGGCCAGGAGCGCTTCACTGTCGGGAAGAGCGCCGGAATGCTGATCGCCATGGCCGGCGTGCTTGCGCTGGAACTTTCCAAAACCGATTCCGGAATTTCGACGCCGCTCGGAGATCTGCTCGCGTTCCTGGGAGTCGTCGCATTTTCGATCTACACGGTGGCGGGAAAGAAGTTTGCAACCCAGTACGGCAGCGTGCCCATGAATCTTCTGTCTTACTCGATCGGCGCCGTCACGCTGCTGCCGCTTTCATTCGTCGAGCGCTCGACGTTCCAAGTCGCCAGCGTAAGCGCGACCGCGTGGCTCAGCTTGGCTTACATGGTCATCTTTTCGTCGGTAGGCACGTACCTGATTTATTACTACGCGCTCGCCCACATGCCGGCTTCGCGCCTCACCACATTCACGTACGCCGAACCCGTATTGGCGACGATTCTTGGCTACTTCTTTCTGGGCGAACCCATCACGTGGACCCTCGGCGCCGGAGGCGGATTGGTGCTGATCGGCGTGTGGATCGCGGAGACTCGCTAGTTTGGTGAATCAAAAGTTCATTGCAAATTCGGCAAGAGGCAATGTTCACGCAAAGACGCCAAGGCGCAAAGCAACGCAATGAAAACTCTTGGCGTCCTTTGCGTCTTGGCGTCTTTGCGTGAATCCGAAGGCGGTGATTTATGCTGCGAACTTGTGACTCAGGACTCGAGCCGCGTCTCCGCAATTTTAGAACGTCAGATGCATCGAAAGCTGCATGATGCGCGGGCTACCCAGCGTCTGCTGGATCAGGCCCAGAGTGGTCGTCTTCGGATCGCGAATGGTGATGCCCTTGATCGCATTTCCGGACCTGACCAGGTTTGTATACAGCCCGGTGCTCACCGAGGGAACGTCAAAATCGGGATGGTTGAAAACGTTGAACACCTCCCAGCGCAGATCCAGGTTGACGCGCTCGGTCAGCTTGGTTCTCTTCGCAATTGCGCCATCCCAACGCGTCTGGAACGGGCCGCGGAAGGTATTGCGCCCGGTGTTTGAGAACAACGACTCATAGGTGTCGCAAGGGCTGCCGGTGCAAGCCGGCACGCCGAACGTCCCGGGCTGGATGGTCGGGATGTAAATCTTCGACGTGTCGATGGTGGGCTGAAGCGGGTTCACGCCGGTGGTGCCCTGCAGCTTGACCTGGGAGATTGGCGTCCCCGGCGTGAATCCCAAAATCGGATCGGCGATGTTGATGGTTGTGCTGTTGTACAGGCCGGCCACCGCGCCCGAGAAATCATACAGGTTGTAGGGTTGTCCGCTCTGGAGATTGACCACGCCGGTGAGAGCCCAACCGTTCGCGATTGCCGACCACGCTCCGCCTTTTTGAGTCCTGGGCAACTCGTAGTAGTAAGTCGAATCGAGAACGTGAGTGCGATCGAATGTCGCGGTGCCATAGGATTGGCTCGGCACCAGGGGATTGTTGCCGTTGAAGAACACGCCCAGGTTAGATTGTTCGTCCAGCGCGTGCGACCAGGTGTAGGAAACGGTCGCCTGGAAATTGCGGCTGAAGCGTTTCTTCAAGCTGGCCTGAAGCGCGTTGTAGTTGGAGACGCCGATGGTCCGGTACAGCACCGAATTGCTGGAATATCCGATGTAGGGAACGCGCAGATCCGTGTTGCCGCCTTCGAGCGTCGCAATCGGTTCGTTGGCCTGGATATTGAATCCATAGCTCGCGGTCTGGCCGTTAATCGGATTCTGGGCCGTCGCGATTCCCGCCTGATTGAACGGAATCGGGAGCACCTGGTTGCTTCCATGATTGCCCACGTATCCAAGCGTCATCACCCAATCGTTCCACGGCTGGTACTGAACGTCGAAGCTCCAGTTCTGGACGTAAGGCATGCTGTTGTGTGCGTCGTATCCACCGAAAATATACGGCGCGCTGCCGTTGATCAGTCCCGCCATATTGGGAAGCTGCTTGGCGAGAATGCTGGGATCGCCGGGCGTCCCTGGAGCCGTCGAGCCAAACGGATTGGTAAGGTTCGCGCCCGCGGGTGGACTGATCGGCACGGTGAAGGGAAGCTGCATGGTGACGCCGAACGGTCCGCTGAACCCCCGTCCCGCGCCGGGCGAGAAGAAGGTGAAGTATTCGCCGCGATCGAAATAGATTCCATAGCCGCCGCGCAGGGTCAAGTGTGAAATCGACTTGGGGCTCCATACCGCGCCGATGCGTGGACCGACGCCCCATTGCCGGTTCTTCAGAGTCGAGTTGCTGACGCCTTTGGTGGCGAACGGCGAATTGCCGGCGAAAACCAGGCCGCTGTTGGTGATGGTATCCGTGGCGGCGTTGTAGCTGTACAGATCGGAATCGAAGTTAACCAGCGTGCCGTATTTTTCGCTCAACGGCCCCTCGTAGTCATAACGGACTCCAAGATTGATGGTGAGATTGCTCTTGAGCTTGTAATTGTCCTGCACGAACGCTCCGATCTGATCGGCACGGTAGTAGCGGTTGGCCGAGCCGTTATAGAACGTGCTGGAGGGCAGTTCGTTGCCCTGCAGGAACTGCGCGAAGTTGGTGAAGGAAATCGACGCGGCCTGCGTATTGTTGTTGATGATGTTCAACTGCGTGTGATTCCAGCTCGCGCCGAAATAAATCGTGTGGCGGCCGGTGACCCAGTTCGCGTTGGTGCTCAGATCCCACTTGTTCTGGAAAATACCCACGTTTGCGAAATTTCCGCTGGGGCCGAAGGACAGGCTCCGGTTGAGATTGTTGTCGACAGTTCCCATATTGATTTGCGGGAATATGCTGATGCCGAACAGGTTTATGCCGGCTTCCTGAGGCGTGAAGGCCTGCTGCGTTTTCGCATAAGCGCGCTGGCGTACGAATCCGACTTTGCTTTCCCACGTGAGATTCGGGCGGATCACCCGGGTGTAGTCGACCGAACCCAGTTCCGAACCTGCGTCGAGCGACTTGCCAAACCCGTTGATCGCAGCGCCGCCGCCGTAGGGATTGAAATTCGGGGAATTCTGATACAGCGCCTTGGCGCTGATCCGGTCATGCTCGGACAAATTATAGTCGACGCTCGTCGTGCCGATGTCCGCCTGAGACGTGCTGGGCGTTCCCGTGACAGTGACGTTGTAGCCGAGCTGCTTGGCGGCTACCGGATCCAGGATGGTGGGCGATGGAATGAAATAGGAGCCGTTCACCTTGAGGTTCATGAGTTGGAGAGCGGTGGGATTGATCTGGCTGGGCGTGACCGTGACGCCCACATCCTGTGTCGCGACCGACGCGAGCGCAGTGGCGCTGCGGTCATCAGTCAGATGCTGCGGCACCGTGGCGGTCTGCGTTCCCGCAAGATTGTCGCTGATGCGAAGCGATTGCCAGGATGCGAAGAAGAACAACTTATTCTTAATGATGGGACCTCCCAACGTTCCTCCCGGCCGGTTGTAATGCAGCGGCGGAACTTTCTGGCTGTTGGGAATCGACGTATTGGCGTTGCGGAAAAACGGCGCGGCATTGAAGATAGTGTTCTGGAAATACTCATACACTTCGCCGTGAAATGCATTGGACCCCGACTTGGTGATCAGCGCGATGTGCGCCCCGGAGCGGGCGCTCTGCGTGGCGTCGAACATTCCAGTGTTCACGCGCATTTCCTGCAACGCTTCCTGGGGCGGCGAAGGCAGCGCCTGACCGATCGCGTCGTAGACCGAGGTGTTGGTGCGGACTTCGCCGGCCACCGAGTTCCCCTGCCCCGTGTTCAACGTGAAGCGGCTGGAATCCACCTGGCTTCCGGATTTGCCGCTGAACAGATTATCGGAATTGACGCCGTTGATGGTGAAACTGTTCGACGAATCCCGCTGGCCGTTGGCCCAGATCGGCTGATTGCCCAAGCCGGTGTTGGAACTGGTTCCCGCCAGAAAATCGGCGGAAATTCCGGGCGACAGCAGCGCGAGCTGCGTGAAGCTGCCGGTACCCAGCGGCACGTTGCGGATATTGCTTTCATCCAGGACGTAGCCGTTCGAAATATCGGTCTCGTTCATCAGCGGAGTTCCGGTTACCTCGATGCGCGTGGTGACCGCACCAGGCTGCAGCGATCCGTCGATAGTAATCGACCGCTCCGCCTGCACCACGATTTGCGGATGCACCTCGCTCTGGAAGCCGGTCTTGGCGATCGTCACCGTGTAGGTCCCAATGGGGAGATTGGAAATCTGGTACAGTCCGTTACCTGCGGTCTTGGCGCTGACCTGGAGGTTGGTCGCCAGGCTTTTGACGGTGACCTCGGCGCCCTCGACAGCGGATCCGCTGGCGTCCGTCACGGTCCCCAGAATGGTCCCCAGCAGGCCTTGCGCGTGAATCGGCGCAAGCGCGATCCAGAAGGCTAAGAATCCAACAAATCGTTTCGCGATCAACATGGTAAGTATCCTCTTTCGCAGCGATTAAGCGAGAACAATGAAGGAATCCTACCAGTGATATGTGACTCTGCCGTTAAGCCGGTCTAACGTTCCGATGACAAGGCGATCAGAAATCCTGGCCACCGCGGCCGCCCAGTTTGGGCGTGATTCTCGCTAATATAACCCCAGGGGGGTTGAAACTTTTGGACCAGAGGGCTCATCCATTAGGGCAGTTGAACAACCCGCTCCGGGTCCAGGTTGCAACGAATATCGTCACAAGGAGAACACATGAGCACCAGTCCAGCCACTGCTTCCGCGGTTCAATACGAGATCGATCCGTCGCACTCCAGCGCCCAATTCAAAGTCCGGCATTTGATGATCTCCTACGTGAAGGGCGAGTTCCCGAAGGTGTCCGGAAAGGTCAGTTTCGATCCGGCCAACCCCTCGGCTTCGTCCATCGATGTGACCATCGACGCGACCAGCATCCACACGCGAGAGCCGCAGCGCGATGAGCATTTGAAGAGCGCGGATTTTCTGGACGTCGCCAAGTATCCGGCCATCACGTTCCGCTCGAAGGGCGTTGCCGCGGCCGGCAAGGACACGTATGAGGTGACGGGAGACCTGACCATTCGCGGCGTCACGCAATCTGTGAACTTGTTAGTGGACGGCGTGACGCCCGAGGCGAAAGATCCCTGGGGCGGCGCGCGCCGCGGAGCAACAGCGACCACCACCATCCGTCGCAAAGATTTTGGATTGACCTGGAACATGTCGCTCGAAACCGGCGGGATCATGGTCGGCGAGGAAGTCCACATCACCATTGACGTGGAACTGGTCCGCAAAACCTGATGCACCAAACGCTCGAGTTCTTGCTGAAGCACGGTTACTGGGTGCTGGGCGCGTGGGTGATGGCGGAGCAACTGGGCGTCCCGGTGCCCGCACTACCGATTCTGTTGGCGATGGGCGCGCTCACAGGCGTCGCAGGCTACTCCTTTCCGATCGCGACCGCGGTGGTGCTGGTCGCGGCCGTCTCCGCCGACAGCGCGTGGTACCTGCTGGGCCGCACCAAGGGCCACTCGGTCCTGAAACTGCTGTGCCGGATTTCCTTGGAGCCGGATTCGTGCGTCAGCTCGGCACGCTCGTGGTTCAAGAAGCTGGGCGCTTGGGCGTTGGTAGTCGCGAAGTTTGTCCCCGGGTTGAGCACCATCGCGACGCCGATGGCGGGACTCTCGCGGATGCCCGTCTGGAAGTTTCTCTCCGCCGACGCCGCGGGGAGTCTGCTCTGGGGCACCTCGATCATGGGGCTCGGCTTCGTGTTTCGGGAGCAACTGGAACACGCTGGAGAAGTCGCGGCACGGCTGGGCCGCGGGCTGATCGTCGTGATCGCCGGCGTCGTGGCGCTATGGCTCGGATGGAAACAATGGCAACGGCGGCGTTTCCTCAAAAGTCTGAAAGTGGCGCGAATCACGCCTGAGGAAGTGCTGGAACGGCTGACTGAAATCGCCATTGTCGATCTGCGATCCGCAGGCGAAATCGAATGGGACGGCATGAAGATCCCGGGGGCGTTGTGGTTCGATCGCAAGGAACTGGGGCTGCATCACCAGAAAATCCCGCGCGATCGCGACGTGATTCTGTACTGCACTTGACCGAACGAAGCCACCAGCGCCCGTGCGGCGCTTGAACTTCACAGATTTGGGATCACGCGCGTCCGTCCGCTTGAAGGCGGTTACGACGGATGGCGCGAGCGCGGCTTTCCGGTGGAGCCGGTCGGGAACATTTCGGTTGAAGTCGGCGTCTAACCCGCATGCTCGAAGCGCGCGGGCTCGCCAAGCGCTATACGACCACGACCGCGATTCAGGACGTCAGCTTCATCGTGAAGCCGTACGAGATCCTCGGCTATCTGGGGCCGAACGGATCGGGCAAGAGCACCACGGTCAACATCATCACCGCGCTGATCGAGCCGACGCACGGCGAAGTGCTGTTTGAAGGCCGCAGCATCCAGAGTCAATTGATCGAATACAAACGGCGCCTGGGTTACGTGCCGGAGCAGCCGCATCTCTATCCGCACTTAACGGGTCGCGAATATTTGCAGCTCGCCGGGCGATTGCGCGGGTTGCCGAGGAAAACCCTTGACAAGAAGATCGACGATCTGTTGCAGCTTTTCGGATTGGGAGCCGCGCGGCATTCACCCATCGCATCGTATTCGAAAGGCATGCGGCAGAAGGTGCTGATCTCCTCGGCGCTGCTTCACAATCCCGACGTATTGGTGTTCGATGAACCGCTTTCGGGCCTCGACGTGACCAGCGCTATGGTGTTTCGAAACCTGGTTAAGTCGCTGGCGCGCGACGGGAAGATGATTCTGTATAGCTCGCACGTGCTCGAAGTGGTCGAGAAATTGTGCACGCACGTGATGATTCTGCGTAAGGGACAGGTGGTGGCGAACGACACGGTGGACGGACTGCGAAACTTGATGCATCTCGCGTCGCTGGAGGATATTTTTTCCGAGCTGGTGCTGGAACAGGACATCGAGATGACCGCGAACTCGATTGTGGATGTGATGAAGGCCTGATGTACATCGCTCTGGTCCGTCACTTCTTCGGGCGATTCTTCGACAACGAATTCGTCGCGCAGGGTACGGACATGTACGCGACCGTGGTGAAACTTCTGGCGCTGCTGGCGACGCCCGGACTGCTGCTGCCGTGTTTGCGGTACACAACTTATTTGAAGTTAGATGCGTATCCACCGGTCGAGAGGCTACCGGTGCTGTGGGCGGATCAATTATTCTTTTTGTCGTTCGCGATTCTGGTGATGGGCGGAGTGACCGTGCTCGAATGGGATGCACTGTTTCCGGACCGTCGCGACTACGCGTCGCTGATTCCGCTGCCGATCAAATCGCGCACCTTGTTTCTGGCGAAGGTGGGGGCACTGGTGGTTTTTCTGATCGGATTCACAGTGGTGGTCGACGGGCCGTCGTCGGTGATGTTTCCGCTGGTGAGCTATCGAGGCAGCACGACATCGGGAGAGATGCCGGGGATGATTGCAGCTCTGCTCGATATTCTGCGGATCATCTCCACTCAGTTGCTCGCCATGCTGGCTGCGAGCGCGTTTGTGTTCACGTCGATGGTGGCTCTGGAGGGCGTTCTGCTGAACGTGCTCAGCGTGAAATGGTTTCGCAAGGCGTCGGCGTATGTGCAGTCAGTGACGATTTTCGCGCTGTTGTCGCTGTTCTTTCTGTTCCCCGATATCGGCGGACGAATTCCGGAATTGAAGAAACAGCACGCCTTCGAATTGATGGCGTTTCCGCCGGCCTGGTTTTTGGGATTGCATGAAGCGCTGCTCGGGTCTCGCGATCCGGTGTTGCTGGAGCTGGCTCGGTACGCGGTGATCGCGGTCGCGGGGTCGACTGTCATCGCCGCGATCGCGTATGGGGTCGCGTATCGAAGGCATGTGCGCAAGACGTTGGAATCGATCGAGGGCGGCGATGGGACACGAACATTTCTGGACGAGTGGATGAGCGCAATCGCGGACCGCGTGTCGCGGCATCCCGTGGAACGCGGGACGTTGGCATTCATCGGAAAAACAGTGGCGCGAAGCGCCAAGCATCGGATCTTTCTCGCTGCATATGCGGGCGTTGGATGCGCGTTCGTGTTGCAGGCACTGGTCGGGTCCGGAATGCGGCAGGCGTGGCTTTCGGTGCCACTGGTATTGTGCTTTTTCGTGTTGAGCGGCTTACGCTACGTCTTCACGATTCCGTCGGAGCTTCCAGCGAATTGGATTTTTCGCGTCACCGAATCGGAGGCTCGGCGAAATGCACTGGACGGGGCCCGGCGGGCGATGCTGTGGTTTGGAGTGGTGCCATTGTTCGTGGCGGTCGCGCCGTTCTACTTCGTGCTGTGGACCCCCGGGATCGCGCTGCAGCATCTGGCGTTCAGCGTGGTCATTTCCATATTGCTGATCCAGGTATTGCTGCTGGACTTCTGGAAAATTCCGTTTACGTGTTCGTATCCGCCGGGGAAAGCGAACGTCACGGTGTTGTGGGCGGTGTACTGGTTGGCGTTCACGACGTATGCGTATTCGATGGCGGCGCTGGAAGCATGGATGGCAGGGCACGTTTCGCGCGAGGCAATGTTTTATTTCGCCGCACTCGTGTTATGGTTCGGCTTCGCATGGCAGCGTCGGCGATGGGATGCCGTCGGGTTCACACTGCTGTTCGACGATGCGCCGGACCCGATCGTGAGGACACTGGGATTGAGTGAGCTCGCGTGGTTGCGGCGGATGAATCCTGTGGAGCGCTCCGGGCTGCCCCAAAAAACGGGGCAGTAGGGGACAGTTTTACGGCGTACCCATAGCCGGCCACACTCACGCGAGCGACACTCGGCGATCGTTGGGCCGTTGAACGAAGTAGCCATGGCGTCGTTCTAGGTCGCGAGGCGCCGACCGCAGCGCTCGCCTCTCCGGTTGCAAGATAGAGGATGATTTAAAGATCGGATTCGGAGAAAAACTGCAAGATGTTGATTTTCAGCGGAAAACAAATCTGGGTGATATTGTGTTTCTCTTTTGCTCTGGCTTCGGCAACGGATATCCGTGGTCGAGTGACAGGACCTGATGGAGTGCCGATTCAGGGAGTGCATGTGCAGGGCCTAGAAATGGGCTGGAAGCTCACGGATTCGGACGGCCGCTATGTCTTGCAATTGCGACCGATCAACGCGAAGATGCGACCTCGCGCGGTATGGTTTCACGCGGAAGGGTTTCAGCCGGTAGCGAGACTGACGCGACCCGGTGTTGATGTCGTGAACGCGCGCCTTGAACCCAACGGCAAGACTCTTTGGCATATCCCCCCGTGCGACGCTTCCCGACCGCTCGCCACAGGACGCCGGCTCGCCGTCCGGCTTCCGACCGACGCTAAAGATGGCGGCGTGGTCAGTGCTACGGATGTTTCGGCGCGCCACGTTAATTTCGAATTTCGAGGCCGGATATTTCATGCGGAAATCACGTTCATCGGACTAGTGGACGCGTGGCCGGGTGAAGTACGTTACGCGGAATCGAGGACGTTTTCGCAACGAACCTGGGTTAGCGACGCGGCGCTGACTGGGTTCGACGCTCGCGGTGTTTTTAAGAATGGAACGTTGTGGCGCTCGATCGGGTTGTACGTCGGAGGCGAATCGGTCGAGTACATGGGCGTGCCGCCGGAAGTTGCAACGGTGTTCGATCGGGTTCTCGATTCAGTTTGTGTTGTGGCGGCGAGGTGAGGGCGCGCGGTTAGAAGACAAGCCCGCCGAAAGCGGGCTCGCCGGCGGGATGCCGGCCCCACATGCTCCGAACAAGGAGGCGTCGAGATGAGTTTCGACGCGGCACGCATGAGTGCGTGCGCTACCTGGAGGACAGGCTGGCTTTCAGGAAATCGTGATTCATCCTACTGATCACTTCCAGCCGAATCCCCTTGGGGCACACCGCTTCGCATTCTCCGATGTTGGTGCATTGGCCGAAATTCTCTTCATTCATTTGCGCGACCATTCTTAACGCTCGCGAATTTCTTTCGGGTTGGCCTTGGGGCAACAAGCCGAGGTGCGAAAGTTTTGCTCCGGTGAAAAGCGAAGCGCTGGCGTTGGGGCACGCGGCGACGCAGGCTCCGCAGCCGATGCAGGCGGCGGCGTCCATGGAACGGTCGGCGTCGTCTTTGTCGACCAGAATGTTGTTGCCGTCAGGGGCGCTACCCGCAGGGACGCTGATGTAGCCGCCAGAGGAAATGATGCGGTCGAAAGCGCTGCGGTCGACCATCAGGTCGCGCAGAACCGGGAACGCTTTGGCTCGCCAGGGTTCGAGATACAGTTCTTCTCCGTCGCGGAAGTGGCGCAGCGAGAGCTGGCACACGGTGGTTTTCGCGAGCGGGCCGTGGGCGATGCCGTTGATGACGAATCCGCAGGAGCCGCAGATGCCTTCGCGGCAATCGTGCTCGAAGGTGATGGGATCGTCGCCTTTGAGGGCAAGGTCTTCGTTCAACACGTCGAGCGCTTCGAGCATGGACATGTCGGGGTTGAGTCCCGAGTGTTCGTAGCGGACCATGCGGCCCGGCGCGTTGCGGGCGGGTTGGCGCCAGATGTGGAAGATGAGTTTCATTTAAGGGCACCGGGCGTCGAGACGAGTCTCGACGCGGCACGCACGAGTGCGTGCGCCACAATCATTTGTAGCTCCGTTGACTGGGGTGGACGTATTCGAAGGTGAGCGGTTCTTTGATTAAGCGCGGCTCGGGGCCGTATTGCCACGCGGCAACGTAGGCGAAGTTTTCGTCGTCACGCAACGCTTCGCCGTCGGGGGTTTGATGCTCTTCTCTAAAGTGTCCACCGCAGGATTCCTCGCGATGCAGAGCATCCAGGCACATCAGTTCCGCGAGCTCGAAGAAATCGGCGACGCGGCCGGCTTTTTCCAGCGACTGATTGATTTCCGCTGGAGCGCCGGGCACCTTTACTTCACGCCAGTATTGCTCGCGCAAGTCGCGGATTTTTGAGATGGCGGTTTCCAGACCGGCGGCGTTGCGCGACATGCCGCAATCGTCCCACATGATTTTTCCGAGCTCGCGATGGAACGAATCCACAGTGCGCGTGCCCTTGGTTTCGAGAAGCTGGCGGGTTCGATCGGCGACTTGTGCCTGCGCGGCGCGGAATTCCTCGTGCGTCGATTCGACTTTATCGAATTTGTTGCTGGCCAGATAATGACCGATGGTATAGGGAATGATGAAATAGCCGTCGGAGAGGCCCTGCATGAGCGCGCTGGCGCCCAGGCGGTTGGCTCCGTGGTCGGAAAAATTCGCTTCACCCGCGACGAACAGGCCAGGGATGGTCGACATCAGGTGATAGTCGACCCACAGGCCGCCCATGGTGTAGTGCATCGCGGGATAAATGCGCATCGGGATTTTGTACGGATTTTCGTCGGTGATGCGCTCATACATTTCGAAGAGATTGCCGTAACGCTCTTCGATGGTCTTGCGGCCGAGTCGATGGATGGCGTCGGCGAAATCGAGATACACGCCCAAGCCGTGCTCGCCTACGCCGCGGCCTTCGTCGCACACCGCTTTCGCATTGCGCGAGGCGACGTCGCGAGGGACGAGATTGCCGAAGCTGGGATAGCGCCGCTCCAGATAATAATCACGATCGGACTCGGGAATTTCGTTAGGCGGACGCTTGTCGCCTTTTTCAAGCGGCACCCAGATGCGTCCGTCGTTGCGCAGCGATTCGGACATCAATGTGAGTTTGGATTGATAGTGGCCGCTGACGGGGATGCACGTCGGATGAATCTGCGTGAAGCAGGGATTACCGAAAGCCGCACCGCGCTTGTACGCTCGCCAGATGGCCGTGCAGTTGGAACCCTTGGCGTTGGTGGAAAGAAAATAGACGTTGCCGTAACCACCGGTCGCGAGGACCACGGCGTCGGCGACGTGGGAATCAATCGCGCCCGTGACCAAGTCGCGCGTGATGATCCCGCGAGCCCGGCCGTCGATCACGACCAGATCGAGCATTTCAGTACGCGGAATCATGGTGACGCGGCCGGCGTCGACTTGACGCTCTAGCGCCTGATACGCGCCTAAGAGAAGTTGCTGGCCCGTCTGGCCGCGGGCGTAGAAAGTTCGCGAAACCTGCGCGCCGCCGAAGCTGCGATTGGCCAGCGTCCCGCCATATTCGCGGGCGAAAGGAACTCCCTGCGCGACGCACTGATCGATGATGTTGACGCTGATCTGCGCCAGTCGATACACGTTGGCTTCGCGGGCGCGGAAATCGCCGCCTTTGACGGTGTCATAGAACAGGCGATAAACGCTGTCGCCATCGTTCTGATAATTCTTGGCGGCGTTGATACCACCTTGCGCGGCGATGGAATGCGCGCGTCGCGGGGAATCCTGGAAACAGAAACACTTGACGTTGTAGCCGAGCTCGGCCAGCGTCGCGGCGGAAGATGCTCCCGCAAGTCCGCTGCCGACCACGATGATTTCGTATTTGCGCTTGTTGGCGGGATTCACCAGCTTCATTTCGAAGCGCGTTTTATCCCAGGCCTTTTCGATAGGACCGCTGGGAATTCTCGCGTCGAGCGTGAGAGATCCCGCGGCGGGCGCGGGCGCGTGCTGCTCAGGTTCGTAGAGGAGTTGCATTCGTTATAGGACTTGCGGGATCACGCGCAGCACGACGGCGATCGGGATGGAAATGAATCCGAAAAAGATGAACAGAGCGATCAGCGACGCCAGCCGTTTAATGCGCGGTGTGTGCCGCGGATGATAAAAGCCCAGGGTCTGGAACATGCTCCACAAGCCGTGGCGGAGGTGCAGACTCAGCAGACCCATGGCGATGATGTAAAAAATCGAGACGATAGGGACGCGGAATCCTTCGATGACATTTCCGTAGGCGTCGAAAGGATGATAAGGCGTGCCGCCGACGCCAAAGGTGAACTGCATCAGGTGGTAGATCACGAACGCGGCGACGATGGGTCCGCTCCAGTACATGGTGCGCGACGCGTAGCTCGATCCAGCGGGCTTGTTCTTGGCATATCCAATGGGGCGCGCCTCGCTTTTCGTGACCGCGAGCTGCAGAGAGCTCCAGATATGCAGGGTCACCATGAGGAGCAAAACGATGCGTGTGGGCCACACCAGTTCGGGAAGATGGCGGAGCGTGCGGGCGTAGGAATTGAAGGCGTCGGGTCCCAGGAAGATTTGCAGATTTCCCAAAAGGTGGGCGAGGACGAATCCGGCCAGGATGATTCCGCTAACTGCCATGACGGCCTTTTTGCCGTTCGTGGTCTGCCAGAATCGCAAGGGCCGGACGGCCGGTGCAATGCCGGCTGCTGAGGCGCTCATTTCTTGTGGGGGTTCCCTAAATTTCATGATAGAACATGATGGCCGCCGATGAACGCGGATGAACGCCGATGGAGAAAAGTATTTATCAGCTGCCGAACTCTCTTTGATTTGCAGGACCAAATGTCAGAGGCTTGCCGACTACAAGAGCGTCTGTTAATTCGGGGTGTCGGTTTCTTCGACGAACCTCTCGACGGACATCGTGTAGATGGCGGGTTTGCCGTGCTGGTCGCTGGCGAAGTAAATGCGCTGACTGTTGGGAGAAAAAATGGGCGCGACCATTGCGGCGTTCTTGGCGCGGTGCTCGGCCAAGGTCATTTCGCGTTTGACCGAACGCACCAGCAGCAAAACATACGGCGAGGCTTTGCTGCCGCTCGCTCCAACGAAGACGGTCGCGTCGCTGTTCATTCCGAACTGTACGAATTGAGTGGTGTTCGCGATCATTTTCTCTTCATTCGTGTCGGGAATGAATTCGCGGAGATTATTCAGCTTGTGGCGGTCGGCGGGATAATTCAGGTAGAAGACGGAGCGCCCGTCGGGACTCCATTGCGCGGGTCCGGTGTCGCCATCGGCCAGGCGGAGTCGATAATTCTGCTGCCGGTCATAGTTTGCCAGCCACACGCCGGCGGCGCGGCGGTACAAAATCGACGCGCGGCGCGGGCGCGGGATAGGATCGCGAAGTTCTTCATCGGACTCGACCAGAGTAGTGGGGGCGCCGGTCGTCATGTTGATCAGCTGGAGGCGGAACTGGGCGCCCTTTTTTTCGATCAGCGCCGCGAACAAACCGTCTTCGGCGACGCTGAATCCGGGACCGCGCTCGAAACCCTCGGGGATGCGGTACACCTCGCGGGCGCGCTGGTTGGAGACGCCGGCGCTGAAAACGCGATTGCCGTCGAGATAACAGAAAGTCCCGTCGCCGATCAGAGTGAGAGAGGCGGGATCCAGATCGGAGGTCTCGGTGAGCTGGCGGGATTGGCCGTTCTTGAGATCGAGTCGAAAGGCTTCAAATCGTCCGGGCGCATCGCAGGCACACAGCATAAAATTGCCGCGGCGCGCGATGGCGCGATTGTAGAACGCGGGCAGAAGACTGGTGTGCGCGGGATCGGTGAGGCGGGCTACCGTGAATTCCGTCGCGGCATCGGGATAGCGAGTGACAGTGGAGGGAAAAACCCGCCCTTTTCCGTTAATTTCCGCAGCAATTGCCGCGGCGGCAGGGAGCGAGAAGAGAAACCAGCGCCGCGAACGCGCCGCGTGATCGCGGCTGTGCATACTTCGATCGTATCACGCGCGGCGCGGCCGGGAATTTAGTTTCGCCGCACACGAGCGAGTGCAGCGAGCATCAAGGCGCCCGCCAGCGTTATACCGAAGGTCGCTGGCTCCGGACCCGACGTATAACCGATCAGAAATTCGGGTACGTTGTAAACCGCACTTCCTCCCGTGCTGCTGAAGGTGATCGACGAAAATGGGGTGGTGGAAGTCAGGCCGGCAAAGACGAACGTGCTGGTGTCGTAACTTGCGCTTCCAGTGCTGGCACTGCCTGCGGAAGTCGAGAACCCGAAAGTCCCGGAATTCGGGTTGACGTTGAAAAAGATGCCGAACGCCGTAATGGGGATCCCAAACGAGACGGTCGCGCCTTCACCACCGTAGAAGAAGGTCTGGTTAGAACCTTGCGTCAGGTGGTTCGCGCCCAGGCTCAAACCACTAAAGCTGTTGTACAGATTAGTGATGTCGAGCTGAGTCGCACCCAGCGTCAACACGAAGGCGCTGTAGGTCAGCCCCTCCACCGTGGACCCGGACGAGATGTTCTGCCCGTTGGTGAGGTTGCGAAAATCGTATGCTGGCGCACTGGCCGCGGCCAGGAAAGCCGAAGAGCTGGTGTAGGAAATCGACGCCGCAGGAATGAGCTGCGCGGCGCAAAACAGCGCAGTTAAAAATCCCAAACGCATGTTGCGATCCTCCGAACCGCCCTAAGTCTACTCTTCGCTCGGGGGGGACGTCAACGATAGTGCCGTTCAGAACGGAAGATCGGGTTGGACTTGCTGGAGCATGGAAGAACGGGCCAGGTAGGGATAGGGATTCACGGGGCTGCCGCCGACGCGCACTTCAAAGTGCAGATGCGGTGCGGTCACCCGGCCGGTCGCGCCGGAAAATCCGATGACCTCCCCGCGTCGAATCTCCTGACCGGGGATCACGTCGAATCGCGAAAGATGGGCGTAACGCGTGGTCATGCCGTTTCCGTGGTCGATGACCACGATCTTGCCGTAATGTCCGGCGTATTCGGCCTGGTAGATCACGCCGTCCGCTGCGGCATGTACCGCGGTTCCGATGAACGCGGAGATGTCGACTCCGGTGTGGATCGCGCCCTCGCCCGAGAACGGGTCCTCGCGATCGCCAAAGCGGCTCAAAACATGACCATTCACGGGCCACATGCTGGGGATCACGTTTTTCTGCCAGGTTCGCGCATAGGTATGGCTCAGGCGGGAGAAGCTGGCGGATTTGAGGAAGTTGTACTCCTCGATCGATTCCTTATAGGTCGGGACCAGCGTGGTTTCGTCGGCAATCTCGTCGTTCCCTTCCATATGGCGCCTCAATCCGAGCGCCATGCTGACCTCGGTCGCCATCATTTGCAGGGATGCAAGCTGCTCCTGCTTCTGGTCGTTTTCCCGACGCAGTTCCTGATACTTGGAGCGGAGGGTGTCAACTTCACTGCGTAGTGAATTGTAGTTGGCGACTTTCCAGGTCATCCGGAGATAACTGGAAACCATTCCGAACAGCGAGACCGAACCGAAAAGCGCAAGCGCTAGAACAAGATAGATGGATTGATGGGGAATGTGAATACGGCGTAGCCGTCCGTGCAACGAATGCGCGAGAACGACCACGAAGTAATGCTGCTTCATTCTTCTCCTAAGGGATCCTCTTTAAAGATTTCGACTGCGACCCGAAGATGACCTGCGGGTCGTGCTGCCGGAGAAACGCCACAGGACTACGACGCAACGTTAATGAATCGTCATAATACCGAAATCGGGTGGTGGATGTCAAGGCAGTACCCCTGTCGACGAACGTTCCAATGAGAACGATTCGGCCCTCGGAATGCTCCGGGAAGCACTATCTTGCGGTCAGTCCGCCTGGCGCCGCGAAGAACTACCCTTCGTTCGATTGGGTATTAGAAGGGGCTTCGCCCTAGGGCTTTTCGCCTTCGGTGTTCTCAAGAGGCGTGGATGTCGAGGGCGAAATGTTCTGCAGCGGAGTCCCGATTAACGGCGCTTACGCCAGGCTTTCCAATCTTCCTCGATGGCTTGAACCATCAATGCGGCGCTTGCATGCAGCCAGCCTGCTGGACGTTTTCGCAAGTCGCTTTCGATGACGCCGGCTTCCCGCGATCCTAAGTGGACGTTGGCCGTTTCCCATCCCATGGCGTGCAGGAGTCTTACGGCATCGTGCTTGGTGGGCAAGGAAGACAGCTCGATACGCGAGCAATCCGGCGCCAGGCGGCGCACAATCCAGCGGCCTCGGAGGTGGACGAACGGATCGGGACAACGCCGGGATCGATCCAGCGCCTCCTGGTAGTAAATCTCAGTCCGCCGGCGGCGCGGATGCGCCCAGAACCACGCGGATTCCGTAAGTTCCTTGGCTTCACGCGCGATGGTGCCTCCATGCCAGTCCGCCAACACCACAAACCGGCGCCGGCCCAGACTTCCCAGTCCGCTGACGCGATGCACGATGCGATGTTTCAGATCATGATCGGGCAGGGCGCGGCGCAGCCCCTTGAACGCGCTCGCGGGGACCTTTCCTTTCCACACAGGCAGTGCGTGCAGCTTGTTCCAGAAGAGCTCAGGCTGCTTGAGTCGCGCGACTGCCATTTCACGAAGGGAGGGATGATGCTCGGCCAACACGAAAGGTTTTCCGCCCACGCGAAGACATTCGCGATAGCCATCGAGGATCGCTTTGCACGCCTTGCCAGGCGCGATCACCAGATTTTCGACTGAGATCGCCAGGTGGGCGCTGGTGGCCAGCCGCACCAGGTCGCAGGTGTAGGGGATCCAGCAGACTTCATCGAAATCGTTGATGCCCCAGATGAGCCGGCCTTCGATGTCGCGCCAGGTTCCGAAATTCTCGACGTGGAGATCGCCCACGCCGAGCACTTCCGGCGCATCCGCTTCTTTCGCGGAAATCTGCGGCCACACCTGCGCCCATCGGTAGTAAGTGGCGCGCATGAACGGGAACGGATTCTCGGCCATGAGTGCGTGTTTCTTGTCGACGTCGGCGGGGATGGTAGGAATCCGCTCGCCCAGCCAGCGTTCATATTTTTCGGTCGCTGTAATGATGTCCATGGCCGGTTTCAACCAGCTTACCCGAGATTGCGCGCCTGCGTCATTCCTTATAGATGACGGTTGATGCGACCGGTGTAACGTCGTTTGGATGGGCAGAAGCATAGACACTTCCATTTCTCAGATCCAGTACTTGACGGGCTCCCAGTTTCAATAAAAAATCACCGCAACCTCATAACAACGAAATACTTCTTGACATCGGCCTCGGTCCGGACATAGAATTACCGAAACGTCTTTTGTGTGCCAGAAGGCATAGGGTAAGGGCATTTTCTGGGTCGACGACTAAACACATCTAGGGAGGTAGGGTCATGAGTGCGAGCTACAAGCTCAATCATGTGGGTATTTCTTCGTTCCTTTTCCGACTTGTAGTTGCTATCGGCTTGGGCGTTCTGCTCAGCTTCAGTGCGACGCCGGTCTTTGGACAATCCGCCACCGGAACTTTGACCGGTCAGGTGACCGATCAACAAGGCGCGGTGATCGCGAACGCCGATATCAAGGTGACCGATCCGACCACCAGCAGCACGCGCTCGGCGACCACGAATGAAGTCGGCCGGTACACGATCGTCAACGTGCCTCCTGGCACCTACGACGTCCTGGTCACAAAGACCGGTTTTACAGCCTCCAAAATGTCGGCACAGAAAGTCGATGTCGGAGACACCCTAACTCTTAACGTTGCGCTGCAAGTGGGCTCCACGACCACCACGGTGGAAGTGCAGGCGACCGCCGGCGCGGACCTGCAAACGTTGAATGCGACGGTGGGAACGACGATCACGAATGAATCGCTGAACCTGCTTC
This sequence comes from Bryobacteraceae bacterium, assembly GCA_035568415.1. GTDB lineage: Bacteria > Acidobacteriota > Terriglobia > Bryobacterales > Bryobacteraceae > Palsa-187. The sequence goes on from DATMOC010000018.1 coordinate 235,563, forward strand.
CGAACCTGGGCCGCGATGCTTCGGCGCTTTCCGTGTTGCAAGTCGGCGTTTCGCTGTCGGGCAACGTGGCCGGCGCGGCGACGGACCAGAACTCGTTCTCGCTCGACGGCGTGAACAACAGCGACGACATGGCGGGCAGCAACGCTACCTACACGGTTTCGAACGCGTTCAGCGGCAACGCGAGCTCGGGCGGAACGCCATCGGGCGTGATGCCGACCCCGATCGAATCGATCGAAGAATTTAAAGTCGCCACTACCGGCCAGACGGCGGAATTCAATGCCGCGGCGGGCAGCCAGGTGCAGATGGTGACCAAGCGTGGAACCAATGCGTTCCACGGCGCGGTGTACGAGTTCTACTTCGGCAACAACGTTGGCGCGGCCAACATCTGGTCGAACAATCGCGTGGGCAATCCGCTTCCCGCGACCCACCGGAATCGCTTCGGCGGCGCGCTGGGCGGACCTTTGACTCCGAAGTTCTGGGGCGGCAAGACGTACTTCTTTGTGAACTACGAAGCCATGAAGTATCCCAACGGGCAGGCGTTTGAAAAGGGCGTTCCCACGGCGCTGATGCGCCAAGGCATCCTGCAGATGACCAACACCGCCGGCGTGCTGACGCAGTACAATCTGAACCCGACGGTGGTGAACGGCATTCAGCCCGCGCAGTGCGTCTTCAACGGCGCGAGCGGACCGTGCGATCCGCGCGGCCTCGGCGTCAATCCCACGATCCAGAAAATCTGGAATACGTTGCCCTTACCGAACGATGCCGCCTACACCACCGGCAGCGCGACCACCGGTCTGGTGGACGGCATCAACGCACAAGGATTTTTGGGCAATGTGTCGTTACCGCAAACCTCGAAATTCGTCGTCGGCCGCATCGATCACGATTTCGGCGACAGGTGGCGGTTCATGTCGAGCTACCGTTATTACACCTTTACCCCAACCGTTGCCCAGCAGGTCGACATCGGAGGTGTTCTTGCCGGGAGTTCGGGTTCGCCGACGGCGCTCGAGGTTCGCCCTGTGAAACCCTCCTTCTGGGCGGCGGGCTTGACCACCACGATCACTCCGAATATCACCAACGATTTCCACTTCGGCTATCTGCGCAATTATTGGCAGTGGTTCTCGAAGGCCGGTCCGCCGCAGTTCGCCGGTCTGGGCGGAGCGGTGGAAATCGGCGGCGAAAGCCTGAACGGTTCACTGATTCCTTACAATGTGGACTCACAGGACATACGCCAACGGTATTGGGACGGCCACGACTACAACATCAGCGACAATGTGAGCCATCTGCATGGCAACCACCTGATCCAGTACGGCGGCAGCATCCTGCGTAACAACGACCTGCACGGCCGCGACGACAACGGTGTCGGTATCACCACGTCGACCGTGTACCAGGTGGGCGGCACCAACCTCAACACCGCCAACTATGTGCTGCCTACCGGCGCGGCGACTTCCAACCAGAGCAACTATCCGATCATGTTCAACGAAATCACTGGTCTGATCAACCAAACGCAGTTGATGTATACGCGGAGCGGGCAGAACCTGACGCTCAATCCGCCTGGCCAGCAGGGCTTCGATCAGAGTATTCTGCCCACTTATGAACTGTATGCTTCCGATACGTGGCACCTGCGGCCGAGCCTGACGTTGACCTACGGTCTCTCCTGGGGCGTTGCAATGCCGCCCTATGAAGTCAACGGCAAGCAGGTGGAAATGATCAACGCGAGCACCAACCAGTTGATCGACATTAAGAGCTATTTGCAGGCGCGTCAGGCCGCGGGTCTGGCCGGTTCGGTATATGAGCCGCAGATCGCTTTCGCCAACATCCGCAACGTCCCCGGCCAGACCAGCAAGTATCCGTTCGATCCGTTCTACGGCGGCGTGAGCCCGCGCGTTTCGCTGGCGTGGAGTCCCAGCAGCTCGAGCGGCATCATAGGATCTGTATTCGGCCAGAACAAGACCGTAGTCCGCGGCGGCTATGCCCGAATTTACGGACGTTTGAATGGCGTCGACATGCTGCTGGTTCCGCTGCTCGGCCCTGGCCTGCTGCAGGCCGTTTCGTGCCCGATCCCGACCATCACTGGTCAGTGCAGTGTGGGTACGCCGGCAAACGGCTTCCGTATCGGAACCGACGGTAACGTGGCGCCGCTGCCGACAGTGACGAACACGCTGCCCCAGCCGTTCATTCCGGGCGGTGTGCAGAACGGCATCACCAACACGAGCGCAGCCGATGGCTCGATCCTGGATCCGAAGATGCGACCGAATCACTCCGACGAGTTCAACTTCTCCATCCAGCGGTCTTTCAACTCGAAAATGATCATGGAAGTGGGTTATATCGGGCGCAAGATTTCCAATGAGTTCCAGGAAATCAACCTGGATGCGGTGCCGTACATGACGACGCTCGGTGGCCAGAGCTACGCTCAGGCGTTCGCTGCTGTGTACCAGCAGCTTTGCGGTGGACTGGTCACGGTGTGTACGCCGAACCAGGCAGCGGTTGCCAAGCAGCCGTTCTTTGAAGCCGTGATGGGCGGGGCGAACTCGCCCTATTGCGCCGGCTCGGCAAGCTGCACGGCTGCGGTAGTAAAGGGCGAAACCGCGAACTTCCAGAACGGGAAAGCATACAACGTCTGGAACGATCTGGCCCAGAAGAGCGGCTGGACTCTTGGCCGCAGTCTTCTGGCACAACCGAATACGGCCGCAATCCCGGGACAGCAACTCAGCGGCGCATTCGACTTCATCAATTCCTACGGCCATGGCAACTACAACGCCGCTTTCATGTCGTTCACGGCGAAAGACTGGCATGGCCTGACCGCGCGCTCCAACTTCACCTGGGGCCGCGCCATCGGAACCGGATCGGTCACGCAGGCTTCCAGCTCGATCACGGTACCCGATCCGTTCAACTTCAACACCTTCGGCACCTACGGCCCACAGCCGTTCGATGTGAAATTCACCTACAGCCTGCTCATGCTGTACCAGGAGCCGTTCTTCCGTAGCCAGAAAGGCTTCGTCGGACGAGTCCTGGGCGGATGGGCGATCGCGCCGCTGTTCACGGCGCGGACTGGACAGGCGCTGCGTGTTACCGACCTGGCCAGCAACGGCGGAGCGTTCGGCGCCATCTACTCCGGCCAGAGCGCGAATTACGAAGGCGCAGTCCTGGCTGCTCCGTTCACGGGCGGAAATAGCGCGAGTTACAACACTCCCATCGTTACCGGCGCGGCGAACCCGAACGGTGTCGCCACCACTGGTGGAAAGAACCCGACGGGCGTGAACCTGTTTTCGGATCCGATCGCGATATACAACGAATTCCGCACTCCGATCCTGGGTGTCGATCAAACCACCGCGCTCGGCCTCCTCCGCGGTTTTCCGTTCTGGAACCTGGACGCCACGTTGTCGAAGGAGTTCAGGGCCACGGAACGGATTGGTGCAACTTTGACCATTCAGTTCGTGAACATATTCAATCACTTCACGCCGGCCGATCCGAGCACCAGCCTCGCGACGCCCAGTACATTCGGCGTCGTCACGGGCCAGTTCCAGACTGGAAACGGTGCGCAGGCGCGCTGGCTGGAGTTTGGACTGCGCGTCCACTTCTAAACACAACTACTTCGGTAGTCTGGATGGGGCCGGGGCAAAACCCGGCCCCTTTTCTTCTTAGAGATTACTTTGGGCGTACACCGGCCTTCCCTCGGTATCTACGTCCTGGGTTTTCAGGTAGTGCCGCGTGACCAGCACGTCGCTTTCCGGATCGGTTTCGCTGGTATGGATCACCTCGGGCAGCGGAAGTTCGCGCGGGACGATGGTCTCGGATCCGTCGAAGTCTCGCAATACGACCTGTGTCATCCCCAGGAGATCGCCGGCGGCATCGATCCGTTTCAAGCAAAATAGAGCGAATGCGTCTGACGCTGTTGTTGCTCGCCGTGCCGGCGTTCGCCAAAGTAGATTTCGTCCGCCAGGTGAAGCCGATCCTTGAGAAACATTGTGTGCGCTGCCACGGCGATGAGCGGGCTGCCAAGAACCTCCGCCTGGACCGCCAGGATCGAGCCATGCGCGCCATCGTTCCGAAGAAGCCGGAAGACAGTACGCTGTATCTCGCCGCAAAAAGCGGAATTATGCCGCCCGGTCCAAACAAGTTGTCATCGGAGGAACTGGAGACTATCCGGAAATGGATCGCGGAAGGCGCCCGCTGGCCCAGGAACGTGCACCTTGAAAATGCCTACGGGCCTTCCTTGAAAACGGCCTGGGCCGTTCTGATCGTCAGGCATCTAGCTTCACGAAGCCGTCCGCGTGGCCCACGCACGTCAGTACGAATCCTTGCGCCCTCGAATCGGGATCGAGTCCTTCTTCCGCGTCCATGCGCACCGTGCCTTGCAAGAGTTTCGTCTTGCAGGTCCCGCACTGCCCCTGCCTGCAGGACGACGGGATGGCGACTCCGTGTTCTTCGGCAGCCTCCAACACAGTTTGGCCGCTGCGGACAGCGCAGGTCTTGCCCGATCGGGCGAACTCGATCGTCACGTCCGTTTCGGGCGCGGCTGAAACAGGCTGAACGCTCTTCGGAGCCGTGCCGCCGAAACTCTCCTGCTTTATCCGCTCCGGCTTTACTCCCAGGCCGGTGAGGATCGTGCGGCTGGCGTCCATGAACGGAGGCGGACCGCACAGAAAGAATTCCGGCGAGGCGAGGTCTTGGACCATCGTCACGATAAATTCACGGCTCACATGTCCGCGTGGACCAAGCCACTCCGGGTGAGGTTGCGACAGCGTGACATCGTACCGAAAATTCTTCAGCCGGGATCGCAATTGCTCTAACTCGCTCTCGAAAATGATGTCGCTGACGGTGCGAACGAAGTACAGCAGGGTTACGTTGATGTCCAGGCACAGGTCGTCGAGGTAGCGGAGCATCGCCACCATGGGAGTAATCCCGCTGCCAGCCGCCAGTAGGACAACGTTGCGGTGTTTGCCCGTGTCCAGGCAGAAATGTCCGAAGGGACCACTCGCCTCGACCGTCATTCCAACCGAAGCGCGATCGTTCAAGAACACCGAGACGCAGCCGTCGATGACTCGTTTAGGCGTGATCTCGAGGTAACCGGTCCGCGCGGGCGAGGAACAGATGGAATAGGACCGGACGACTTTCTTTCCATCGAAGAGAAACGCGAAGGTGAGAAACTGCCCGGGACGCGCGTCGAGTTTTCGTCCATCGTCGACGATGAAACGCAGGGTTTTGGCGTCCGGGGTCTGCTGCTGGATGTGTGCCAGTCGTAGGATCAGCGGGCCGCCCGGAATCGGGCTGGGCATGCGGACTGGTCCCGCCGGAGTCGGTTGGTCCGGCTTCGCATTCGTGTTGATAGGCACTCTGGCAGGCCGCCGCAGCATCATAGTCAGTGCGCCCAAGCACACGAACGAGATGAAACCGATCATGGTTGCGTCATATCGGCTCGGTGGCACAGGCTGATCCGGCGTGGCAACGGCCACTGGAGCCAACGTATCCGCGTCGGCGGACGATGCGGCTTTGCGTTGACGAACGGCGTCGGGCGTTTGCGTCGCGGCAAGGTAAGCGACGATTTGCTGGTCTTCGCCGGGGTGAAAGGCATTGCCGCTGCCGTCGGCAAACTCGACCATGCGGGCGACGGTGGCGCGCCACTCCTCGGGTGTTTCCGCAGTCTTATAGACCCGATCAAGGCTATGGCAACGTCCGCAACGCTGGTCGACCAGAGCTCTACCAACTTCAAGGTTCGCCGCGGCCACCGGACCTTTCGGCGCCATCTGCGACGCCAGATAGGAAACGATGATCCGGGCATCTTCGCCAGAGATTCCGGAATTCGGCAGCGCCCGCATACGGCTCACGGTCGCCAACCAACCTCGCGCGTCCTTTCGAGCCCCTTCCACGCGATCCAGGTTGTGGCATTTGGAGCAGCGCTTCTCCATGGTGGCAGCCGCCGTGTTGATATCGATATTCGCCGGCGGCAGGTCGATCGTTTCAAGAGAGACGGTTTGCATTCTGGCATGATGAGCGAGCGCTGGACCCGCCGTAATCCCGATCAGAACGAACGCCAGCACGAAGATGACGAGTCCGATCGGCATGAGGAAGGAATAGTAGCTCTTGTAATACCGGGCGACCAGAACCTTCACGAAAAGCAGCGGACTCAGCACCATCGCCAAGGTCATGTGAACCATGCTGGCGGACGCACCGGCCCCAGCGGCATCGCCCAAGCGGGCAATCATGAAATATCCCATGACGCAGAACAGGGCGATGAAGAGATACCCACCAATCCGATGCGCGGCGACGAGCTGCGTGCTGGCTTTCGCGTCCTTCACCCGTGCGGACGCCTGTAGAATGAGCCAGACATTGATCGCGCCGATCAGCACGAAGGTGACGCCCAGCCAAAGGCTTGCGGAACTATTGAGCATATTGATCCAGGGATTCAACCGCGTGGGCGCGATTCCTTACTTGAGCGTCAGCACAAGGTGCGTCCCACCATGACGACGATTCGATCGGGCGTTTTATTCCCGGCGGTTGGGGCTCCCGGAGCGAGATATCTCGATATAAAGAATCCTTAGGTAAGGGTATTGCATCTCATAAACCAGAGGCAGTTGGTCCAAGGGCCGGCTGGGCAACCGTTTTCTCAAAAGGAGACTGAAGGTAAGATGATTCGCAAACTGATTTCCACGGACGACAACACCGCGACAGCCGTTTTAAGGCTGGTGCTGGGAATTGTCTTCTTCGCGCATGGCGCGCAGAAAATGTTGGGGTGGTTCGGAGGCTACGGCTTCTCTGGAACCATGGGCTTCTTTACGGGGACGATGCACATTCCGGCACTGTTCGCCTTCCTAGCCATCGCGGCCGAGTTTTTCGGCGGCGTGGGATTGATTCTAGGATTCCTCACTCGAATCGCCGCCTTCGGGATCGCGGTCAATATGGTGGTCGCGATTGCGACGGTGCATAGCGCCTTCGGGTTCTTCATGAATTGGACCGGGACGCAGAAAGGCGAGGGCTACGAATATCACCTGCTGGCGCTGGCCGTGACCGCATTCCTGATGATCCGCGGGGCAGGCGCGTTTTCAGTCGATCGCGCGATCGCGACGGCTTCGCCAGTGGCGGAGCAACGTCTGGCTCATTCATGAGCGCTAGGGTTCCCAGCGCCAAAATTCACATGGATGCGCCGCACTTGTGGCTGGTTCTGGTTAGATGCCATCGAGCGGTCATTCAAATCGCAGAGCATAGCATCGAGGAAGCCGGACTGGGCCTCTCGGATTTCGCGGCCCTCGAAGCTCTTTTGCATAAGGGGCCGCTGACCATCACGGAGATCCAAGGCAAGGTGCTGCTGGCCAGCGGGTCGATGACGGCCGCCGTCGATCGCCTGGAGAGAAAGGGTCTCATAAAACGTGGTCCGGCTCCCATCGACAGACGAGCTAAAGTTCTCGAGCTGACGGTGGAAGGAAGGCGGGTGGTGCAAACGGCCTTCCGCCGCCATGCCGCGGAGCTCGAATCAGCCATGGCGGTTTTGAACCCGAGCGAAAAGCGCCAGCTTCACGCTCTTCTCAAGAAATTAGGTCTATTTGCGGCGGCAGCCGGCGCGGGAGCCCGCCAACAGAAGGAACTTTTCAAATGATACAGGTTCGCAGAAATGACGAAAGAGGCCACGCCAATCATGGCTGGCTCGATACCTATCACACATTTTCGTTTGCCGATTTTTATGACTCGAAGTGCATGGGCTTCCGGAGCCTGCGCGTGATCAATGAAGATCGCGTCGATCCCGGCAAGGGATTTGGGACGCACGGCCATCGTGACATGGAGATTCTCACGTACGTCCTGGAGGGCACGCTAGCCCATAAGGACAGCATGGGGCATCAACAAGCTTTGGGGCCGAATGAAATTCAGCGCATGTCCGCCGGGACGGGCATCATGCACAGCGAGTTCAATCCGTCCGGCAGCGAGCGGGTGCATTTCTTCCAAATCTGGATCGAACCCGCGGCGACCGGGACGCTACCGAGTTACGAACAGATACGCTTCGATCCGGAGGAGAAGAAAAACAGGCTGAAGCGATTGGCAGGCCCGGCAGGCGGCGACGGCGCCGCTCGAATCAATCAAGACGCTCACGTATTCGTAGCGGAGCTCGCAAAGGATGTCGAGATTCCTTACACTCTCGATTCGAACCGCGCCGGTTGGGTACACGTTGTTCGTGGAGAAGTGGTCGTGAACGGCGTGGCCTTACATACTGGAGATGCGGGCGCCGTAGGCGGCGAGGCGCACTTGACGTTGAGCGGAAATGCGGACTCCAGCGAGATCCTGCTATTTGACCTGGTTTGATCGCGACGATTCGTTTCGTGCGTCGGGGTTCCGCCGGTACAAATTACACCGAGCGGGAACGCTTTAGGAACATGGTGAGCCGGGCGGGACTCGAACCCGCGACCACCGCATTAAAAGTGCGATGCTCTACCAACTGAGCTACCGGCCCATACCTTGAATCGCGCACAATGGCTGCGCCTGTGCGCTTCCGTTATTGTAACGCGCGCTCCAGCGCTGAAGCCAGTTTTGCGAGCCCCGCGTCGACGTCCGAGCCGAGGTGAATCCGCAGCGCGCGCCGGCCGCGTTCTTTCAAAACTTCCAGATCGCCGCGAGCCTGCGCGGCTTTCACGACGCCGAAAGTATACTTCTGGCCGGGAACGGGAAGATCCTGCGCATCGTCGGCAGTGATTTGCAGGAATACGCCGGAGTTGGGACCGCCTTTGTAGGCTTGTCCAGTCGAGTGCAGAAATCGTGGACCGAATCCCAGGCAGGTTGCGACATGCTTGGTATTTCGAACGCGCATGCGCATGCCCTGTAGTGCGTTCTCATGGGCACTGTTCATCTGAACGTAGGCCAACAATGCGAAGTAGTCACCGGGCTTCAATGTGCCGAGGTGCGACCGCAACGCGTCCACCAGGGTCGCTCCCGTCACCTTGCCGAATACTTTGATCCCGCCATCTTCGAGCGCGGGCGATTCCTTGGGGAGCGAGCCGGTCTTCTCGTATTCTTCGGTCAACTTGCGCGTGGCGATCTTACTGGCCTCCACGTCGGGCTGATTGAAGGCGTTGATCCCCAGGATCGATCCGGCTACGGCGGTCGCGATCTCCCAGCGGAAAAACTCCTGGCCGAGCTCGCCGGCGTCGCGAACGGCGATACGAATCACGGGATGCCCGGCTGCCGCGAGCGCGTCCATTGCGCGATCCTGTTCCGCATCTACGCCAGCGCCCTGTTCCAGCCGCGCGTAGGCGAACACGCGATCGTTCCCGTAGACCGACGGCGCGCCCAGCGCTTCACGATCCACAGGAATAATTCCCTTCCCGTCCTTGCCGGTCGATTCGGCAACCAGTTGTTCGAGCCACGCGCCCAGATCGAGAATCCCCGGCGACGCCACGATGGTCAGCTTGTCGCGCCCAGCCTTGGCCAGCGTCCCCAGCAGGATCCCCAGCAGCACGCCAGGATTTTTTTCTACACCGACGCAATGCGAACACGCGAGCGCCATCGCGTCGGCCTGATCCAGAAACCGAGGCGCATCGATTCCCATTGCAGCCGCCGGAATCATGCCGAAATCGGAAAGCGCCGAGTAGCGTCCGCCAATCGAAGCATCGCCGAAAAAGATTTTTCGAAAATGGTCCTGCTCCGCGACCTGCTGCATCTTCGAGCCCGGATCGGTGATCGCGATGAACCGGCTCCCGTCGCGGCCGGCGCGTTCGAAGAAATACTGTTTGAAAATGTTCGGCTCCAGCGTCGATCCGGATTTGCTGGAAACAATGAACAGCGTTTTCTTCAAGTCGATTTTGCTCTCGATCGCCCGGATCTGCTCCGGGTCCGTGGAATCCAGCACGTGCAGCTCGGGAAATCCACTCGTGATTCCGAACGAGAGCCGAAGCACTTCCGGACACAGGCTCGACCCGCCCATACCGAGCAACAGCACATGCTTGAACCCCGCCGCCTTCACGTCTTGCGCAAACTGATCGAACCGTTCACGATGCGCCAATTGATCTTCCGTAATCCCCAGCCATCCGAGCCATTTGGCTTCGTCGCTACCGGTCCACAGCGAAGCGTCTCGCGACCACAAGCGCCGGACCTTCCCAGCAATGGTCCACTCGTCGATCGCCGTTTGCACCGCGGTTTGATGCGCCGCGCCGATCGAATAGGTCATCGGATTCACCGGACCCACCGGCAGCTTGCATTTCGAATCGATGGTATTCAGCAGCTTATCGAACGGCTCGACGAACAGCTTTACAGCCTGCACCAGCAGCGTGTCCGTCACATCTTTCATCGAAATGCCGGCGGTTTCCAGATCCGCCATGACTCGGCGGGCGCCATCCAGATCCTGTTCGAGCGACGGCCGCACTTCGCCATGATCGCGGAAGGCTTCCAGTGTCGCCGGCGGAACCGTATTCACAGTGTTGGCGCCGATCAGCTCCTCGATATACATCACGTCGCGATACTTCGGATTCTTGGTCGACGTGCTGGCCCACAGCACGCGCTGGGTGTTCGCGCCGCGCTTGGCGAGAGCATCCCAGGCCGCGCCCGAAAAAACTTTCTTGTAGCGTTCATAGGCGAGCTTCGCGTTGGCGATAGCCACGCGCCCGTGCAGGGATTCCAAGCGGGACTTCTGATCCGCAGTCGCCGTTTTGAGTTTCTCGTCAATCTTAGAATCCACCAGCGAGTCGATGCGGCTCACGAAGAAGCTGGCCACGCTGGCGATACCCGCGGGATTCGCCGCTTTCTGCAATCCGCGAATGTACGCCAGCGCGACCGCTTCGTACATATCCTGCGAAAACAGCAGCGTCACGTTGATGTTGATGCCTTCGCCGATGGCCTGCTCGATCGCCGGAATCCCCGCGGCCGTGCCGGGAATTTTCACCATCAGGTTGCGGCGATTCACCGCCTTCCACAAGCGCCGCGCCTCCTCGATGGTGGCTTTGGTCTCATTGGCCTTATAGGGCGACACTTCAAGACTCACGTAACCGTCGCGACCGTTGGTGCGATCGTATACCGGGCGCAGAACATCGGCCGCGTCCTGAATGTCGCGAATCGCCAGGCGCTCGTAGAGGGTGGTCGCGTCGACGTCTTTGTTGTCCCCTGTCAGGATGTCGGCATAGTCGTCGCTGCCGGTGATGGCTTTCTCGAATATCGCGGGATTCGATGTCACACCACCCAATCCGTCATCGACCAGGCGCTTCAATTCGCCGCTGGTAATCAGGTTGCGACGGATGTAATCGAGCCAGACCGACTGCCCCAGCCGCGCCAGCTCCTTCATCGGACTTTCGACACGTGTGGAAGGAATCATAATCTCCTCGCTACTACATTAGATGATTTGGGAGTTGATATAATTTTCCGCAAGTGTCTACCGGGGAAGATCAGCCGAAATCACAACCCAAACCCCAGCCCATGGCGGAGACCGTGGAGATGAAGCCGTTCACGGGTCCTCTGGCACTGCCGGAACGTTACGAACTGATGGGTGAGCTGGGCCGCGGCGGCATGGGCATCGTCTATCAGGCGCGCGATCGCGAAACCAACGAAGTGGTCGCGCTGAAATTCCTGAAGCCGGAGATTGCCGGCGACGCCCAGATTCTCGAACGCTTCCGGAATGAAGTGCGGCTCTCGCGCAAAATCAGTCATCGAAACGTTGCTCGCATTCATGAATTTCACCGAGCCGGCGATTCGGTTTACGTCTCCATGGAGTACGTGGAAGGCGAGAGCCTGCGCGCGCTGCTCCAGCGTGAAGGCAAGCTCCCGCTCGAGCGCGGCCTGGACATCGCGCGCCAACTGATCGCGGGCGTCGGCGAGGCGCACAATCAATCCATTGTTCATCGCGATCTCAAACCCGAAAACACCATGATCAAGCCTTCGGGCGAAGTCAAAGTGATGGACTTTGGGATTTCAAAATCCTACGCCGCGGGTGTAACCACCACTGGAGCGATTATCGGAACACCCGCCTACATGGCGCCCGAACAAGCCGAAGGCAAGCCGACCGATCAGCGCACCGACATCTACGCGCTGGGTCTGATTCTGTATGAAGTGTTCACGGGTGCAACGGCGTTCAGCGGCGAGACTCCCGTGTCGGTGGCGTTGAAGCAGATTCGAGAACGTCCGCCCGCACCGAGCCGGATCGCGCGGGAGCTGCCCGGCTACGTCGAGAAGGCGATCCTTCGTTGTCTGGAAAAAGATCCCGCGCAAAGGTTTCAGTCAGTCGACGATCTGTTGCGCGCCTTGAACCAAGAGGCGTCGCAAACCAAACGTGCGCCGCGCTCGAAGCGGCCATGGTGGATAGGCGCAGCCGCCCTGGTGATTGTATCGTCCGCCATAACGTTCTGGATTCTGCGGCCGCAGTCTGACTCGTTGCGCTTTCCCATCGAGCGGTTCACGCTCGCCAACGGACTGCCGGTGGTCCTCTCGGTGGATCACAGCGCTCCAGTTTTCACTTTCCTGGCGTCCTATAAGGCGGGGTCGCGCCGCGATCCGGTGGGACGATCCGGACTAGCCATCATGGTCGCGCATCTGATGCAGCAGGGATCGGCAAACGTGGCCGCCGGCGAAGAGGAAAGCCTCATCTCGCAGCTCGGCGGAAATCACACCTACGGCATCTATCCGGATTCGTCGCATTTTGCCGACACCCTTCCTGCCAGCCAGCTCGAAACGGCTCTGTTCATGGAAGCCGACCGCATGCGATCGCTTGAAATCACGCCGGCCGGTATGGACGCGGTGCGCAGCTTCGTCAAGGAACAATACGCGGAGAATGTAAACCGTCCCTATGGGCGGGCGCTTCGAAGGATCATGGAGCTTACGTTTTCGAATGTGGTCAACCAGCGGTCCTTTGCCGGCCCTCCGGAAGAAATTGACGCCATCACCATCGACGACGCGAGGCAATTCTATAAGCAGTACTACATGCCGTCGAATGCGTCGCTGATCCTGGTGGGGGATTTCGATCCGGCCACGGCGCGCGAACGGATACGGCACTACTTCGAAAATATCCCGACAACGGCTCTACCACCGCCCGTCGACGCCAGCGAACCGCAGCAAATTGCCGGGCGCCGCGAAACTTCCACAGATCCGAGCGCGAAAGTTCCCGTGGTTCTGTTGTGCTGGCCCGTGGCGTCTACTCAGAATCCTAAAGATTGGTTCGCGCTCAAGGCATTACTGGACCTGCTGGTGGGCACCGAGGCATCGCGCTTTCCCGTAAGCCTAGGGCATGGGGCGGGAATCGCCAGCGCCGTGGAAGGGAACCTGGGAACCTCGGGCGGACCGAATTATTTCTGGATCGCGTTGATCGCCGTACCGGGAAAGGATCTGGGCCAACTCGAAAAGATGGCGCTTCAGGAGATCGATCGAGTTATTCGCGAGGGAGTTCCCGAGGACGAGATGGAGCGGATTCGCATGAACGGCCTCCGCACGCGCGCGATGGAGTTCGTCACCAGCACTTCGCGGGCGATCGCGCTGGGCCAAATGATGAGCTTCGGCGCGGACCCGGAAGCGATCAACGGATGGGAGGACGGCGAGAAGCGGCTCACCAGCGATGAACTTCGCCGGGTCGCCAAACAATATCTCACCGCGAACAAAGCAGTGATGGTGGTAAATCCGGGAGCATCCAAATGACGCGCCGAAGCATGCTTGCGCTGGCTGCCAGCGCGGTTGCCGCGGAGCGCAAGAATCGCGTGCCGGTGTCGCATGAGCCGCTGAATATAAAGCTTCCGCAGGCAACCCCGATCCAGCTTTCCAATGGATTGACGCTGATCGCCATGGAGGAAAACCGGCTGCCGCTCGCGTGGGTTCGCTTTCAGATCGACGGCGCCGGATCCCTTTATGAGCCGCATCCGGGACTGGCCTACATCACGGCTTCCATGCTGCTGGAAGGATCCAAGCACCGGAGCGGGCAACAGATCGCCCAGGAAGCGGCCCGGCTCGGCGCGACACTTGATGCCGGTCTTGACCTACGGCGCGAGACTGCGACTGTCGACGCCTCCGGCCTCAGCGCGCGATTTTACGATTGGCTGGCCCTGACGGCCGACCTACTCCAGAATCCAACGTTCGCGGTGGACGAGTTTAACGGCCGGCGGGAGCGGCGGGGCGTAAATCTCCGAATGGATGCCGCGCGGCCTGAGACAGTCGCGGACTATGCGCTGAACCGAGTGATCTACGGATCGCATCCGGCTGGGGCCGGTTCGGCAACGGCAGAAGAGTTGGCCGCGCTGACGCCGGAAATGGCAGCCTCCTGGCATCGCGAGCGGTACGCTCCCGCGAACACAGTGCTCACGGTAATCGGACGAGTGCGAACCTCGGCCGTGTCGTCGGCTGCCGAGAAACTACTGAGCACCTGGAAAACACCAGCGCCGAGATTTTCGCTTCCTCCCGAGCCGCAGCGACAGGCGCAGCGCCGGATTCTTGTGATCGACCGGCCCGGCGCCGCCCAGACACGTCTTGCCATCGGCAACCTCCTGTTCCCGCGCGGAAGTCCGGACTACGACGCAACCACGATTGCAAACCGGGTGCTCGGTGCCGGTGGAAATTCCCGCGTGGAGAAGCTGGAAGCGAGCGGTCAGGTGTTGACCGCGCGCAGCACGATGGCAACGGCGCGCTTCACGGGAAATTGGCAGATTCGCGCGACCATGCGAACCGAGGCCACGGCCGCGGCGCTCACCTCGATCTTCGCCGAACTCCGCCGCCTTTGCGAGGAGCCGGTTCCGTCACAGGAATTGGAAGAAGCTAAGAGCGCCGCCATCGGACGTTTTGCTCTCACATTGGAACAGCCTTCCGACGTGATCAACTACTCCTATACCCGCTATCGCTATGGATTTTCTGCGGATTACTGGGAGCACTCGCCGGCGCGCACCGGCGCGTTAACGGCCGCCGAGATCCAAGCCGTCGCGAGGAAATATTATCAGCCGGAGCAGGCCCACATCGTTGCCGTAGGCGACGCGTCGAAAATCCGCGACGCACTCTCGAAGTTCGGCAAAGTCGAATCCTAATCTTTTGCGTCTTTGCGTCTTTGCGTCTTTGCGTCTTTGCGTGAAATGTTTTTACTTCACTCCGATCGCAAACAGATGCTTGCGCCCGCGCAGATACAGCACATCGCCCGATATCGCCGCGGTAGCCATCACGGTTTCTCCCAGATCGTTTTCGCCGAGCAGCTTGTATTCCCCGCCCTTGGCCAGCACGAACGTATGGCCATCCTCGTTAGTGATGTAGAAATGCCCCGCCGC